>NZ_JBSIOV010000001.1:0-928783 GCF_053642935.1 Flagellimonas sp. 2504JD4-2
ATGCGATTTCCAAGAAGTAATTGTAAATTTCTTTTTCCCGAGTATTCAACTCATAAGTGGAGATTCTGAAAAAGTCTGATAAAAATCTCTTTATCATTTAATGTGAAAGAAATGTTTTACAACTTGTTTATAAGGATGTAAAATACATCTTTATGCGCTTAAATTGGAATGAAACCGATGTATTTGATAACCGTTTTTTGAACCGATGTTCCGTAAAGGCGCTTGGCAGTCCGAACCTCGATTGGAAACATTACTCCAGCGCATATTCTTTTTCCACTATCAAGGCTTTGCTTTGTCCCATATGGTATAAAAGTGCCTTTTTTTTACAGTAATACGCATCCCATCACTCCCCATGACTATATGCTGATGGCGTTTTGCCAAACAGCTCTTTAAATCTTTTGGTAAAATAGGAAAGGTTATTAAATCCCACTTGATAGGCAATTTCCGATATGTTTCCCGCCTTGTTTTCCAACAATTGGGCAGCTCTTTTAAGTCGAAAATCCCGAATAAAATCCTGAGGGGATTGGTTCACCAAGGCTCGCATCTTTCTGAACAGTTGCGTACGGCTCATGGCCGTTTCCTTCGCCAGATCTTCCACGCCAAAAGCGGAGTCGTCCAAACGTTTTTCAAGAATCCGGGTTAGTTTCTCCAGAAAGCGCTCATCCACCGAGCTAATGTTCAGGGTTTTTGGTTCCAAGGTAAGTTTGCGACTGTATTTTTCCCGCAATCGCTGGCGTTGGTCAATAAGATTTTTTACACGTGCGACCAGTTCTTTCTTGTCAAACGGTTTTATAATATAATCATCCGCTCCCGTCTCAATTCCCTCTACTTTTGAGGCTTGCGAAGCCAGTGCCGTGAGCAGGATTACTGGAATATGGCTTGTTTTTTCATCCTCTTTCAATTTTTTGCAAAGGGAAAGTCCATCCATATCGGGCATCATCACATCACTGATAATCAAATCTGGGACAACCTTCTGGGCCTTATCAAAACCCGCAACCCCATTTATGGCTTCTTCAATATTGTAGCTATCGTTCAGGTTTTTTACCACATAGGATCTAACATCGTCATTGTCCTCAACAACAAGGAGCAGCGGAAGGTCTTTTTTGATGGTGCCTTCCACCTTTTGGGCTTCGATAGCTTTGGATGGAAAGTCATTCTTTATAATTTCCCGCTGTGCGGAATCTAACATCGCCATTTCCTTCGCCTCGAATTGCTCTTTTGAAATGGGGAGTTTCAAGGTAAAAGCAGTACCCTTTGCTTCTTCGCTTTCTACATTGATATTTCCATGATGCAATTCGGTCAATTCCTTGACCAAGGCCAATCCGATCCCCGTTCCTGTTTTTGCATCAGTTTGGGATGCTTCAGCCTGATAAAAGCGATCAAAAATCTTATCCAAATCAGAACTTGCAATTCCCTTTCCAGTATCCCGCACTATAATTTTTACATGCTCTCCATCGGTTTTATTTCCGCTTGCCAAGGTGGCATCAAAATGAACTTTACCATTTTTGGGGGTGAACTTGAAGGCATTGGCCAGTAGGTTATTCAAGATTTTTTCCAGGGCATCCCCGTCAAACCAAGCCTTGCCAATTTGGTCCGAGACGTTTACACGGAATGCAATGTTTTCATAGTCAGCCCAAGAGCTGAAGGAGCCGGTTACCACCTTTAAAAAGCTATTTAGGTCATCTTCCTTTACTTGTAAAGGCAGCGCGCCAGCTTCCAATTTTGACAAATCCAGCAATTGGTTCACCAGCCCTAATAGTTTCTCGCTGTTCCTTTTCATAAGAGCATAGCTTTCCTGGTGTTCCTTATTTTCTGTGTTGGAGGACACCAAGTCTTTCAGGGGACCCAAGATCAGCGTCAAAGGGGTCCGGAATTCATGGGAAACATTGGCAAAAAAACGGGATCGAAGGTTCACAAATTCACGTTGTTTCTTGTTTACCATTTCTTTGGCCCGAAGTTTCACTAGATAATTTCTAACAAGAAGTATAGAAATGATAAGGACCGAGGCTATCCCCGCCAGCAATAGATTTCTTTGGGTCCTATTGCGCTGTAACAATGCCTCCTGCGCGGCAACCTCCGCCTGTTTTAACTCCTGGTTTTTGGTCAACAATGCTATTTGCTGGTCTTTCTTCGCAGTTTCATATTGTATTTCCCTGGCCACCAAGTTTTTGTTGGCCTCATCATCAAAAATGCTGTCCTTCAGCAGATGATATTCTTCCAAATAGGCCAGGGCGCGGGTTTGTTTGCCTATATTTTTGTTCAGTTGATACAGGGCATATGACAGCTTGCTTTTGAGCTCTTTGGAATCTGTGCGTCGTGATACCTCCCAACCCTCTTCCAAGCTTTGCTTTGCTTTGTTATATTGATTTTGATTGGTTTGAATGCTTCCCAATTCATATAAAGAAGTGGCTATGTTGAAATTGTCGAGCTCGATGGATTTTTTCAAGGAAATGCTTTTGTTCAGGAAGTCAATTCCCTTTGGTGCATTTTCCTTACCATACAAAACCCCTAAGCTGTGGTAATTCAAGCTCAACAAATCCCTAAAATTGCTTTCTTGCGCTAGTTTAAGACTCTTGTCAAAATAGTACAGCGCGGAATCCCGCTGTCCGTATTTGTCCATTACCACTCCCAAGCTATGGTTGTTCGAGGCCGTTAGTCTGGCATCTCCTACCTCTTCACTATTGTGTAAAGAAGCGCGATAATATTTGAGGGCGCTTTTATAGTTTTCCATGTTTTCATAGACCCCGGCGATATTTTCAAAACAGCTCGCCAATAAATACCGGTCTTCCTGCTGTTCAAAAACAGCAAGTGATGCAAAAAAGTCCTTTAAGGCCAGATCATAGTTGCTATAGTTCCACTGAATGGTGCCCAAGTTGAAGTTGACCTTCGCAACGGACAATTGATCTCCGGCCTGTTCAAAGAATGGAATTGAGGCAGTGAGGTTTTTATAGGCTTGCTGGTTATCCCCCTTATACAAATAAACTGCCCCTATGTTCAGATACCCATCTGCTATGCCGAGCGTATCGTTGATCTCATTTCGATAGGCAAAGTCCTTTTGGTAATAGGAAATAGCTTTGTCATATTCGGAAATGGACGAATGCAATAACCCCAGATTGTAATTGATATCATGCACTCCATCCAAATCCCCGAGTTTTTGGAACAGTTTCTGGCCATTTTCATAGTAGAACACGCTGCTATCCATTACCCCGGTGTAAAGAAAATAGGTCCCCTTAATCTTATCCGCAGAGGCCATCCCATAATCATAGGAAAGGTCTGATGATAGGTCGAAAGCTCTTTTCGCGTATAGATAAGAGGTGTCCAGGTTGACCCCTCGGTAGGTATTGGCCAGGTTCAGCAAGAGCTTAACTGAAGCGGTATCTTTTTCCTGCCTATTTTCCAACAAGCGAACGAGACTATCTACTTGAGTTCTGAGCTGGGCACTTGTACCCCAACAAAAGAAGCAGACAAAGCCAAAAAGAACAAGCTTTCTCATAGGGGTTTGCATTGGTTACTGGCACTTCTACTAAGATAACAGTAATATCCGTCATATTTCAGCAATTAACACTGATTTCATTGGGAACGAGGCAGATAGTCGCAACCTAAGTATTAAAAATTGGAACATGGGTAGCAAAGGAAAATAACATCTTCAGGTACTTTTAATCCTATCAAATTTTAGCAAACGAATAATTTTTCAATAACCCATAAAATCCAATGATATGAAACGTATAAACTATTCTCCAATGATCCAGAAACACCGATTCTTTTATTTCCTACTATCCATTTTATGGATTGGTTTTTTCTTTGTATCCTGCAGTGAGGACGAAGGGCCAGACTGTTCCCTACAGGGCACCAATTTTTCAGTTTCTGATATTTCCGGGAACTGGACGGCCACCCAAGCCAGTTTTTTTAATGTATCCACGGAACCTATTCAGGTGGTGGATGTTGTTGCCGAAGGCGGAACAGTAACGCTGTCCATTCAATCCAACGGTAGATTTACCCTCAACATTTCAGAAGCTGATGGATCTACCTCCCGTTCTTCCGGGGAGCTGTGTTTTGATGAGGATATTCTAGTAGTTCGCTTTGATGGGGATGCTGCGGATGACTACGAATTCTATGGAATACAGTTCAACGGGTCAAACAATCTTTCTTTGAGTGGACCTGCGGAATTTGACTTTAACGATGATGGTACTCCTGATCAGGCGGAGGTGGACTTAGTTTTGGTTAGAAGTTGAACCGATACTAAATCCCTTCTCCTAAAGAACAATCCGCCATTGGTTATATGGTAAAATTGACCGAGCGCACAACCAAGTTGTGAGCTTGGTCTTTTTGGTTTGAAGCCCACTCCTACTTCACATAATGGTAAAATTTCAGCTAAGGTGTCATTTTTAAAAACTCTTATCTTTATAACAAACCAACCAATCCAATCCGATGAAAAACAGAAAATCATCCTTCTGGGGTGTTTACTTGTATTCCCACTTCTATTTTCTAACTCATCCAACGCTCTTTAAGCCAGCCACGGAATATCTTGGTAGGTCGATTGCCATTAAATAATTATTCCCCAATCATATTACACGAGATGTATCCAAGTCCTCCAAAAGCATTGAATCGTTTAACCTTTAAAAACCTTGTCAAATTTATTGGTCCGGGTGCGATTATAGCTTCTGTTACCATTGGAAGTGGGGAGCTGGTATGGGCATCCCGTAGCGGTGCCATTTTTGGCACTTCTCTGATGTGGGCCTTTCTTGCTGCCGGAATTTTCAAAGGATTGCAGGTATATTCCTCTACTCGATATATTACCCTAACAGGAGTGCACCCAATTGCCGCTTGGAACAAAACACGGTTGCTGCAATGGTGGTTTCCCATCTTGTTCGTGGCCATCCCCACTATTTTTACCATGCCCATTTTGTTTTCGGGAATCTCAGAGACCATTGGTTACTATTCGTTGCGTCTTTTGGGTATCGAAGAAACCCAAGGTTTTATTGGTTCTTGGGAACAGTTTGAATTTTTCGGAAACGTTGCTGCCACAGTTATTTTGGGTTCTTGCTTTTTACTGAGCATCTCCACTGGATTAAAATTGTTGGAAAAGATATCCATTGCCGTGTTGGCCATTTTAATTACCTGTCTTTTAATATCGGCCATACTTCTCCAACCCGATCTTATTGCTATTCTAAAAGGATTGATTCCGGGGCAAGTACCTGAGTTTGAACCTTGGATCACCGAAAAATATGGGGATACCATTGCCAGTCGAAGCAAATGGGCAGAAATGGCCCTTTATCTCACCGCGGTTGGTGGAGGTACTTATGATTATTTAGGATATGTGGGCCTGATACGGGATAAGAAATGGGGACTAGCTGGAAGAAAGGAAGCAACAAAACAGCAGCTTGAAGATTCAATTTCCAAAGATCCTGCCCAGGTGAAAAACGCAAAAAAATGGCTTAGGGCCCCTATGATGGATACAACTTCATCTTTCTTTTTTGTGACCCTTGTGACACTTTTGTTCGTAATCATGGGGGCATCCGTGCTGTATCCCGCCCATGAGATTCCTTCAGGCAATGACCTTTTGCACAGACAGGAGGGTTTTCTTTCACTCGTGCACCCTTATCTCACATGGATATATCGATTTGGGGTATTCTTTGCCTTTATTGGCACTCTTTATGGCGCTTTTGAAATCTATCGACACAGTATCCTGGAAGTGGTAAGGGCCATAAATCCCAAATTGGTGCTTGGGAATAAATCGAAGCTCTGGAGGAAGGTTACGAATGGTTATTGTCTCGGTTTTGCACTTTTGTTGATATGGCTTCCCCAATTTTTAAGCGGCAACATTGTTGATAGAATGGTTCTAGGTGCGGTGGTTGGCGGAGCCTTGACCTGCGGATTATGGTGTTTTGCCATGCTTTTTATTGATAAGATACATTTGCCTAAAGCCCTAAGAATGGGAAAATGGTTAAAGGCTGGAGTGTTTTTGGCAGGCTTAATACTTACTTATCTGGGGGTACTTTCTCTGGTTGATTATTTTTAGTAACCAAAAGAATTGATAAAATCGTCCCGGTTTAAGTATTAAAATTCCTTACAATGGGCAACTTTCGGATACGTTGACCGGTGGCAGCAAAAATGGCATTAGTCAGTGCCGGTATTGCTGGCGGCAATGGTGGTTCTCCCAGACCTCTTGGGGGAAGGTCATTTTTGATAAATTCAATATGCATTTCGGGGGCTTCATTCATTCGCATCCACCGATAATCATGAAAATTGGATTGTTCCACAGCACCATCCTTGATGGTGATTTCTCCATAAAGTGCGGAACAGAGTCCCTCCAATATTGCTCCTTCCACTTGCGCTTTGGCTCCAGACGGGTTCACAACAATCCCGCAATCCACAACAACATCCACCTCTAGAATTTTCACTTCATTGTTTTCCAAAACCTCAACCGTTACCACTTCAGCAATAAAAGACCCAGACATCTTTCGCGCAGCAAAACCTCTACCTTGACCTTTGGGCAGCGGAGTATCCCAGTTGCAGTTCGCTCTGACCTTTTCAATCACCTTAATAAATCGTGCATTATCAAATTCATATTCTCCAACTACCGGCACCATTCGAGCTGGGCCAATAAACTTTAAAAAGTAATCTATGGGGTCCATATTGTTCTTATGTGCCAATTCATCCAGAAAACTTTGTATAGGAAATGCATTTGCCCCGGGGGAGACGGCCCGCCATTGCCCCAATGGAACATCACTTAAGACATGGCCGTATTCAAAGCGCAAATTTGGCACAAAGCCCGCTGGAAACTCATATTCATCTATCTCGGTTCCCGCTGGTCTTCCTTCGCGACCCAAGCAAGTCTTTCTTGAAGCATTGGCCAAGATATGTTGCCATCCCGTAACCATCCCCTCACTATCAAGTGTGGCCGCCAATTTTTGAACACTTGCAGGGCGATACCAATCATGTTTCATATCTTCTTCCCTTGTCCAGGTCAATTTGACCGGCTTGCCTATTTCTTTGGACAAAATTGCTGCATCCATGGCGTAATCCACATAATATCGTCGCCCAAAGGCACCTCCAATTCTCGGCATGTGAATTTTTATCTGATCAGGTTGAAGTCCAAAGAGTTTGTTAAGACCTTGTTGCAAAGCTTCCGGATTTTGCGTTGGTGCCCAGACTTCGCATACATCTTCCCCGAAATCCACCGTGCAGTTCATGGGTTCCATGGTTGCATGTGCCAAAAAAGGTACCTCGTAGATAGCTTCCGTATAAGAGCTCGCTTGTCGCTTTGCTAAATCCAAATTACCATCTTCCCTTTCTACCGAAGTATTATTTAACCCCGCATGGAAACGTTCGAATATGCCTTTGGTGTTTTCTTTTCTTGACCCAGAATTGTCCCAAGTCACTTTTAATTTTTCCGCCCCTTTAAAAGCGGCCCAAGTAGAATTTGCTACTACAGCGACCCCGTTGACAAAGTTTGGACTGTTGGAACCTAGAAGTCTTCCACCATATTTTTTATTATCCAGTTCTAGTACATCGATAACCCCATTCACCGCTTTCGCTTCTGTTGCATCAAAATCGGCAACACCTCCTTCAAAAACAGGATTCTTTCGAACCGTTGCATAGAGCATTCCGGGTAGTCTGATATCAATGCCGTATTCCATGTTCCCAGTGACAATTTTATCCAAATCAACTTGGGGAATTGCCTGACCAACAATATCGAATGCATCACTTGGTTTGAATTCAACCTCATCCGGCAATGCTATTTGGGAAGCTTCACTCACCAACTCGCCAAAAGCGATTGATTTTCCTGATGCCTGATGCACCACCTCGCCATTTTTACTGATCAATTCTGCTGCCGGTACTCCTAGCTTTTGGGATGCAACAGCGGTAAGTGCGTATCTCACCTTTGCACCAGCAGTGCGCATCAAATCCCAATTCAAGATAATGGCATAACTTCCACCCGCCCATTGCTCTTCATATATTTCATTGAAATCGCCTTGCACCACCTTTACTTTTTTCCAATCGGCACCCAATTCTTCGGCCAGAATCATGGGCAAGGATGTCTTGACACCTTGACCTATTTCCGGATTCTTTGCAATAAGGGTTACCCATCCATCCGTATCAATGGTCACAAGAGGTAAAAACTCAAAATTCTCCGCAGGTGCTTTTTCAGTCTTACAGGAGTGAAAATGCACGCCAACCACAAGAGCTCCGCTTGCAGTTGCGGTTAGTTTGATAAAATTCCTTCTTCCAAGTGTGTTTTTCATTCTTCTACCTTTTTTATTTGCTTCCCCTCGATTACTTGATATATATGATTACCGTCAAGATCGCTTGCTTCTTGTTCAATACCGCTAGGCCATAGGAATTCGACCTTGGCAATTTTTAAGTTTGATAGACCAAAATGGACTTCCGCGGCATTTTCGCTCCCATAGCCTGTTTCTCGAATGAGATATCTCGTTTGAACATTGCCGTCAGAGGTGGTAAGTTTAACCCAACTTCCCAATCCGTGGCTATTGGATTCTACCCCTTTCAATTGAAAGACCACCCAATTGTTGGTGTTGGTTTGATTGCTGTAGTAGTCGTCAGGTTCGGCTTCTCCACCCCAATTGCACACATATAGATCAAGAAATCCGTCCCTGTTTACATCTCCAGAAGCAGTTCCAGCGGATATGTGCGCTTCAATTGCAGGAAGTGTGTTATAAACCCATTTGAAGTCATGCTTGGAATCACCAGCAAAAAGAAAATTTTGAATTTCGGGATATCCCTCCGTTCCATTCGCAACGTAGAGGTCTAGTTCGCCATCATTATTGAAATCACCCCAGGTCTGACCTTTAGAGGGCCTTCTTACCTCATACGTAATTCCATTATCGGTTATTTTTTTGAAAACCCCAGAACCTGAGTTCTGATACAAGACATTCTCATCGGAGCGAGCTACATTGGTTACGTAGATGTCCAAATCCATATCAAAATCATAGTCCACAAAAGAAACGCCGTAAGAAGCATTCAACTCCTCTACCAAAAGACCTTCGTTCTGTTCTGTAAATGTCCCTTGAGAAGAACCCCAATACAGATAATTTCTGTATTTACCGGTAACCTTCCCATTGTTTTTGACCACAAAATTCGCTACATAAAGGTCTGGAAATCCATCGCCGTTCAAGTCGCCCCAGGTACATGCCCTTCCATCCCCTCTGTTGCCCATCCAAGGCCCGGAATCAGCTTTTTTGAACATTCCCTTTCCATTATTTACGTAGAGATTATCCTCTTCCCCATCCCGATTCACCACAAAAACATCCATATCCCCATCCAAATCATAATCGCACCAACATGCTCCTGGCGAATTGGTCAAATCAGCAGTTAACTCTCCCGCCTCAGCAATAGCAAAGTCACCTGTTCCATTATTCAAATAAAGTAGATTCGGCACCCCAAATTGGGTGGTAAAAAAGAGATCTAAATCTCTGTCGTTGTCCACATCAACGGTATGCACGGATTCGCTCCATGCCTGTGTTTTATTTTTAGCAATGGGAACTCTTCTGAATTTCTTCCCTTCATTAAAGAATATGGTATTCCCCAGCAATAAGGTCGAGTCAACCTGATTGGCCACAACAATATCGAGCAGTCCATTCCCGTCCAGATCTGCAATGGATACTCCTCTTGAACCTTGTGGAGGACCTTCCAAGTCCAAGTTTTTAAACAAAAAATCCTGAGCTGTCAGTTCTGGAAGGCTTAATAACCATAAAAGAAAAATTGTCAACCTTATCACCCGTTTATTTTTTTCGAGGCCAACAGCCAAATATGGGTATTGGCAGTGTTTCTGTTACTCAATACCCTACATTTTTAGCAGGTGGGATAAATAATTCAGGATCGGGGACTTGATTATCGCCCGTTAATGAAATCATTTCATAGGTTACTGCCCCATTTCCTGTTACGGCCCAGTCGGGAACGCTAAGGTTTCCGAATTTTTTCATAGGCCCGAATGTATATTTGTACTGAGTCGTGGCCCAAACCAATGGTTCATTTTTAGTATTAAGGACGATATAGCCATGGTATTGATTGTCTCGACCATAAAATTCTATTCTCCTAGCTCCTGGAAATTCTTCTTCTCCAAATTTTACCTCATAATTAGAATCACCATTTGCCACTGCTCTCGCAATTCGATAGATATTATACGGAGCTCTTTCCATCGCATTATTCAATGCCTCTAAGCTTGCATAGCTAAATTCTCCATTTATTATGTTCCAATATTTGTGCTCTGGACTGTAAGCTCTAATCCTGGAGTATGTTTCATTTTTCATGGTTACCCAAGACCTAGGACCAGTTAAATCCAAAATTTCATTTTCGAGATATGAATCTCTATCCCAAAAATACCATCGATGCACAAAATGAACACTTTTAAGCTGTGACCATATTCTTTTACCCCCCATTGTATTGACCATAGATTCTAAATGCTTAACTGCTATTGAATCACCACGAATACTTTTGTTGTTGCTTTGGGAAAAAACATCATTTATAAAAAAAAGAGAGATCAGCACTAGTGTGTAGCAACAAATTGTGGGTTTTGATTTATTTAATTTAGATTCCATTTTCTAAAAATTTGCTTGTTTTCAAGGTGTTGTACTTAATACCAACAAAGATGTATCCACAGATAGAATTAATTCCTTCTTTTCAAATTTATCGTCAAGGCATACGAGGGCATCTTATTTTCCGTTTTTTGATTTTGAATGAAGAATTTGATTGGATTTTTCCAACATCTAAACTTACCCAATACGCTAGAAGAAAAGTGGGTTTTGCAGTAAATCGCCCTGTTTTTGTCAGCGAATGGACTTAATACGTTCTGTTCTTAAAAAAGTGGGTGATGTCCTTGACA
Organism: Flagellimonas sp. 2504JD4-2; assembly: GCF_053642935.1. NCBI lineage: Bacteria > Pseudomonadati > Bacteroidota > Flavobacteriia > Flavobacteriales > Flavobacteriaceae > Flagellimonas > Flagellimonas sp. 2504JD4-2. The sequence continues at coordinate 10,844 of NZ_JBSIOV010000001.1, forward strand.
AAACTTTTGCTCACACGTCGTTTTGTGCCGTCCTTCATAATGACCTCCAAGGTACTTCCGGCTCCTCTGGCAAGTTCAGCTACATAATCCACATTGATTATCGTGGACCGATGAATTTTTTTGAAGGTTTCCTTTGGAAGAACATCGTAAAATGATTTTAGCGGCTTACGCATCAAAAAGACCCCTTCCGTTGTGAACAATTTAGTATAGTAATTTTCTGCCGCCAACCAATGGATCTGTGATGGTTTACAAAAGTGTTTTTTTCCACCCCTGGTCAATTCAAAAAGTACTGGAGATGCAGTTTTTTCGTTTTTTGTCCACCAAAGTTTATCAATTACAAACCACAGGATTCCAAAATCAATCAAGGTCCAGAACACAAAAAAGTACCGATAAACTCCATATCTAGAACCAGGCAAATCTAGGTACGGGCTTATGGTTGAACTCAAACTAAAAAACCAGCCAAAGTGGATGGCTATCCACAGGAATCCTATCCCAACAACCAAGGCTCTGCCATATGTTAGCCTCTTTACTTTTTCAATAGCTTTTTTGAACACCAAAAACATAAGACCCCATGGCAACCAAATCAATAGTTGCCAAAGCAATACGTGTGCAAGGGTAACCTGATCCCGGGTAGCATATTCCCGCCAATAGATCAAGATTCCCAAAACAACAGCAATTGTGACTAAAACTGCCAAAAAGTTCTTGGTCTTCATAGTATTTTAGTAGTGCAATGGGTTTTTCTTACCGTTGTCAAGATAGCAAGAATCGGGTTTTGAACGAAGGTCATTGGCAATACTTTTGGAAAACAAATTAGAAGTTATGGAGAGTCAAGAAAACATCAACTACAATCGAATCGCAAAAGCCATTGCCCATATTAATGCCAATTTTAGGGAGCAACCCTCTTTGGATGAAATCGCTGAAAAAGTGCATCTAAGTCCTTTTCATTTTCAGCGTATGTTCAAGGAATGGGCGGGTATTACCCCTAAAAAATTCTTGCAATACACTAGTGTGCAACATGCAAAAAAGGTTTTAAGCGAGGAAAATGCCACACTTTTCGACGCAGCCATGGATACAGGGTTATCGGGAACAAGCCGATTGCACGACCTCTTTATTTCAATAGAGGGAATGACCCCGGGAGAATTCAAAAATGATGGCGAAAACCTAAACATCAACTATAGCTATGCCCATAGTCCTTTTGGACTTGTGGTTATTGCTTCAACCACCAAAGGAGTATGCCATATCTCGTTTACCGAAGATGAGGAAAAAGGACTTTACGAGCTAAAAAGTCAATTTCCAAAGGCAACGTATCATCAAAGAGTAGATCAAATTCAGGCCAATGCACTTTTGGTTTTTAGTAAGGATTGGAGTCAGGTATCCGATATCAAGCTTCACCTAAAGGGAACCGATTTCCAATTAAAAGTTTGGGAATCCTTGCTCAAAATCCCAAAGGGAAACCTCACCACATATGGAAAAATTGCCAAAATGGTGGAAAAACCAAAGGCATCAAGAGCGGTAGGAACGGCCGTCGGCAGTAATCCAATCGCGTACCTGATACCATGTCATAGGGTAATTCAGTCATCTGGAGGGTTTGGAGGTTATCGCTGGGACAGTGTGCGCAAAACTGCAATTATCGGATGGGAAGCCGCTCAAGTCCAATAAATGAAAAGTCTGGAAAGAAACTTGGAGGGAATCTCCTGGGAAAGTGTTCAACAGGAATTGTATGAACAAGGGTATTCCGTTATTGAAAATGTGTTGGATGACCAACATTGTATTGCGCTCATTGAAGTGTTTGAAAACGGCCCATTGTATCGAAAGGAAGTCGATATGGAACGGTTTCGATTTGGGAAAGGAAGGTACAAATACTTCAAATATCCTTTGCCAGATTTAATCGAACGGATCAGGGAATACACTTATCCAAAATTGGTGCCCGTTGCCAATCAATGGATGAATGATCTGAAAATGGGAATCTCTTTTCCATCCCAATTAGCCGAGCTTCACACAACTTGTGCCAATAACGGACAGCTGTTGGCAACACCCCTCATATTGCAGTACAGGGAAGGAGGGTTCAATACCTTACATCAGGATTTGTATGGCGAGGTCTATTTTCCGATGCAGGCAGTGCTTTTCTTAAATGAAAAAGATGTCGATTACACTGGTGGTGAATTTGTTCTCACGCAACAAATCCCCAGGGCCCAATCCCAAGCCATAGTGCTCCGTCCAAAAAAAGGTGCAATGTTATTGTTTACTACCAATTTTAGACCCGTTCAAGGTAAAAAAGGCCATTATAGAGTAGCCATGAAGCACGGGGTAAGTAAAGTACATTCCGGTGAACGCTACACCTTGGGTATCATTTTTCACGATGCTCCAGCATAGTATGATTTCGCATCAAGAGTTGACCCCTTCCGAACTTTTCCGGGCATTGAAGCATCAAAAAATACGATGGGCGGGCAATAAGAACCTAAAAATATATGGATCATTGCGCTGTAAATCTGGAAAACGCATGAAGAAGTCCAGCAGGGTATTCTTTGGTTCAGAATCGGAAGCACTCAAGGAAGGTTATCGCCCGTGTGGGCATTGTCTCCGAACAAAGTTTACAACTTGGAAGAACAATAAGATTATATTTGGAGACTAAAATCAACGCGTATGCAAACTTGGCTGAACCCAATTGTGTTGGAAGGAAACTTGGTTAAACTTGTTCCCTTGGAAATGTCCCATATTCCCGCTTTGCTCGAAGCTGCTTCGGATGGCAAGCTGTGGGAGTTGTGGTATACCTCCGTTCCTTCGGCGGATACCGTGGAGCATTATGTGCAGACAGTTTTAGATGAGCAGAAAGCCGATTTGGCCCTTCCTTTTGCCATTGTTGAAAAAGCAACCGGCGATATCGTGGGATCTACAAGATATCTGAATGCAGACTCCCGAAACAAACGTGTCGAGATTGGTGCCACTTGGTATGCCAAACGCACCCAACGGACTGGAATCAACACGGAGTGTAAACACCTTTTGCTAACCCATGCTTTTGAAACATTGAACACCATTGCGGTGGAGTTTAGAACCCACTTTCATAACCATCTTTCTAGAAATGCAATCTTGCGACTGGGAGCCAAGCAAGAGGGAATTATCCGGAATCACCGAATTGATCACAATGGACTTGTAAGGGATACCGTAATTTTTTCCATTTTGGACAACGAATGGCCCGCGGTTAAAAAGTCGTTGGAGTTTAAAATGCAAAAGTCTTATTCGTAGGGTTTTCGAACGGTCACTTTTGCACCTGATTTAGAAGCATGGCAAAGTTGTAGCTAGCCTGTTCCAAATTTTCAGCACTTTTTCTTTTTGCATCCTCCAAAGTTCCTATTCCATTTAAAATGGAAGTGACATAATGCAATCCCATCGTCTTCAACTCCTCCATGGATACCGCCACCGAGCCGCAGAGGGCAGCTACGGGAATGTTCTTTGCTTTTGCGGATTGCATCACCCCATCAATGGTTTTTCCCGAGAGTGTCTGGCCATCCAATTGCCCCTCACCGGTGACGATCCAATCTGCACCATCAATGGCATTGTCAAAATCTGCAATTTCCTTGATTAAATCTATTCCCGAAATCAAATCAGCATCCAAAAATACTTTTGTGCCTGCACCCATTCCCCCAGCGGCTCCTGCACCAGTAATTTGCTGTACATCCATTCCAAATTGCTGTTGAACTACCTTGGCAAAATTCTGGAGGCCACTATCCAAAAAAACAACTTCTTGGGGAGAAGCTCCTTTTTGGGGTGCATAGACATAGGCCGCTCCGTCTTTTCCATACAAAGGATTGTTTACGTCACAGGCCACCTTGATTTTAATGTTTTTAAGCTCAGGAAGTACGTTTGATACATCGATCTTCGACACTTTTACAAGGTTTTCCCCTATTGGAGCAAGTGGGTTTCCTTCTCCATCCAAGAATTGATATCCCAAAGCAGAGGCCACACCCATTCCAGCATCATTTGTAGCGCTTCCTCCAATTCCCAAAACCACCTCTTTGGCCCCCTGTTGAACCGCATGGGCAATCAGTTGCCCCATCCCATAAGATGTGGTTCGCAAGCAATTCAGCTCCTCCTTCTCCAACAGTTTGTATCCTGAGGCTTCGGACATTTCAACAAAAGCGACATTTTTTTCTTTTGAAAAGAGATAACTCGATGCAATATCCCTAAAAAGAGGGTCTTTCACCGATACGTTGATCTTGGATGCGTTTAAATAGTGTTTGACCACTTCCATTGTTCCATCGCCACCATCCGCTAAAGGCATGTGAACGACTTCAGCATTCGGGAACACTCTTCTTATCCCTTTTTCCGCAATCCCACAAAACTGCTGTCCGGTTAATGAGCCTTTATATTTATCTGGAGCTAGGACAAACTTCATGTTTCTAAAAGTAAGATTTCTTTTTAACGTATTTTAAAATGGTATGTGTTTTGCTTGCAGTCTCAAAGTATTTAATTTTAATAAAAATTTAATCATGAAAAAAATAGTATCCATTTTAATATTCTTCAGCTTTGTTGTGGCTACTTCTGCGCAAACCAAAAACTTTTTGGATATCCCCTATCTGGAAACCTCGGCCAGAGTGGACACCTTGGTGGTTCCTGATAAAATCTACCTAAATATCACCATTCAAGAAAAGGATTCGAAGGGGAGAAAATCCGTTGAAGAACAGGAAAACAAAATGGCGCAAAGTCTACGTGCGTTGGGAATAGATCTGGAAAAGCAATTGGTCATCAAAGACCTGAGCAGCAACTTTAAAAAGTACTTTTTGAGGCAAAAAGATGTGTTGAAAAGCAAACAATATTCCCTTTTGGTCTATTCTGGAAAAAAGGCAGGTGAGGTAATGGTCGCTCTTGAAAAATTGGATATCGCCAATACGTATCTCGAAAAAACGGAGTATTCCAAAATGGATGAGCTTGAACTGGAACTAAAATCCAGGGCGGTCAAAAAAGCCAAGAAAAAAGCGGAAGCTCTCACAACTCCATTGGGTCAAAAAGTTGGCGCCGCTATTCATATTTTGGATAATTCGTATCATCAACCACAATGGAGACCAAGAAATAGCAAAATTTCACTTTATGCTGAAACTGCTGCCCGACAGGAAGCCGAACCCTTAGATATCGATTTTGAGAAAATCAAAGTGGAGACTTCGGTCAATATAAAATTTGAATTGTCCAAATAGGGAGTCTTTCTTCGTCTTTGTAGTAAAGATGACAACTTATGAGACTTTTAATTTGCTTTTTACTATTCGGTTTTGGCTTTAGTTATGCCCAAAACACACTTCAATTAGAGGAAAATCAGCAAGCTCCTAACGCCACTCTGGATGATGTCGCATGGATAACCGGACACTGGAAGGGAAAAGCTCTGGGAGGTATTGTGGAAGAAATTTGGAGTCCGCCCTTAGGGGAATCCATGATGTTTTCATTCAGATTGGTCAATGATGGCAAGGTTTCTTTCTATGAAGTGGGGCATATAAGACAAATAGATTCAACACTGATATTGCAGCTCAAACATTTTCATGGAGATTTAAGGGGATGGGAAACCAAGGATGAGACCGTTGACTTTAAACTTGTGAAGATGGAAAAAGATAAAGTGTTCTTTGAGGGCTTGACTATGGAAAAAACGAGTGAAGATAGTATGCGCGTGTTCGTGGTTGTCGAACAGGACAAGAATGTGCAGGAATTGGTATTCAATTACGAACGATACCAACAGTAAAACTAGTCCAGTACCGAAAGGGCAGTACCGACCATGGCTTTGAGTTTTTTCGGATTTGACTCGACTTTGGTCACTACCCGCAGGCCATTATAAAATGTGAAGAGCATTGATGCCGTACTTTCTGCATCTAAAGATGTAGCGAATTCACCATTATTGATACCTTTTTGAATATAATTTGAAAAAAGCGTTTCAACATTGGCCTTGTTTTCACATAAAACTTGAAGTAGTGACTCGTCACCGGGAATAAGTTCGGTTGTTGTGTTGACCACAAAACATCCTTTTCTACAGGAATCCTCCATTGATTCTTTTATGACGCCATCAAAAAGTTTTTGAAACCCTGCTTTTACGCCCTCCTCGCTCTCGAAAAGTGTTTTTAGCATGTTCCTGGAAATACTCCTATAGTGGGCAAAGGCCCTATTGAACAGTTTTTCCTTGCCACCAAAAGTATCATATAGACTGGCCCGGTTGATTCTCAAATGTGAGACCAAATCCTGTATTGAAGTGGCATGGAACCCTTTTTCCCAAAAGAGTTCCATGGCCTTGATCAATATTTCTTCTTCATTAAACTGTTTTGTTCTTGGCATATAGGTTTTGGAATATATGTTCCAAATTTATTCAAAAAAATTACACCTGGGCCAAGCCACCATCCACAGGAATTTCAGCGCCGGTGATATAGCTGCTATTTGAAGAAGCCAAAAACAGGGCTGTTGAAGCTATCTCTTCAGCCTTTCCAAATCTTCCCAATGACACCATTGAAGGCAGGCCAGAAGCCATTTGGTCCACATTCTCCTGGGGAACATTGTGTTTTCCATAAATCGGGGTATCTATAGGTCCTGGTGCAATCGCATTCACACGAATGCCCTTAGGCCCAAACTCTGCTGCCAAGGTTCTTGTCAAAGACCTTAAGGCTGCCTTGCTCGAGGCATATGCGGCCATTCCTGCAAAACCTTTTACGTTGACTATCGAAGTGTTGAAAATAATACTGGCACCTTCGTTCAAATGCTCAGAAGCCGCTTTTACGGTAAACAATGGTCCCTTGACATTGATGTCATAGACCTCATCATAAATTTTCTCGGTTAGTTCATCGATGCCTTCCAAACGAAATACTCCAGCATTCAGGAACAAAACATCGATCTTTCCATAGGTGTTTTTCGTTTTTTCAATAAGTTCTTGGCTGTCCTTGATACTAGAAGCTTCAGCTTTTACTAAAAGATATTCTCCTGAAAGCTCATCTTTCAAGGCGTCCAGCTTTTCTTGGTTTCTTCCTGTCAATACCACTTTTGCACCTTCTCGAAGATAGTTTTTAGCGGTTTCCAGCCCTATTCCACTAGTCGCTCCTGTTACTACGGCTACTTTGCCTTCCAATTTTTTCATTTTATGTGATTTTCGGTTATATATTTTATTTTGGAACAATCATTCCGAAACAAACATAATTATTCTGGAACGAATGTTCCAAAATTAATTCGACATTTAACATTTGTTTATCTTTTTAAACCTAAAAGAGGGTTGACTTTCAAGATCTTATGAAAAAACACGATATTGTAGTATCCTAAATCGAAGAATATGTCCGAAAAAAACTGTTTGGAATGTGGTGAGAAGTTAATGGGCAGGGTCGACAAAAAATATTGTTCCGACCATTGTCGAAATGCTTATAACAATAGGCTGAACAAGGATAGCAAAAACCTGGTCAGAAACATCAACAACAAACTGCGCAAGAACTACAGGATCTTGGACAGTTTTCCGTTAAAGGAAGGAAAGACCACAACAACAAAAATGCGGCTCATTGATAAAGGTTTTGACTTTGAGCACATTACCAATCTTTACACCACAAAAAAAGGAAGTACGTACTACTTCCTTTATGATCTTGGATATTTGCCTTTAGATAATGATCGCTACATGATTGTAAAGCGTGAGTAGTCGATCACTTCCAGTTTTGGGCACTCAATTTTAGCGCCGCAATTACAATATCCTTTCTACTAATTTGTCCGACCAAAATGTCGTTTTTCATGACCGGCAATCGACGTCTGTTATGCTTGTCGAAAACCCCCGCTGCATCAAAAATGCTCATATCGTGCGGAATGGTCTGCACATTTTTCGTCATAAAACGTTCTACACTTTTATCCAATATGGGTTGATTGAAATATCTACTTTCAGAAATTTGCTTCATGCAATCCGCCTCAGAAATAATTCCAACCAAAAACCCATTTTCATCCATTACCGGTCCCCCGGAAATATGATGTTTGGCAAAAGCTTCCATCACTTCCAAAATAGACTGCTCTGGAGCAAAAGTCACCAATTTCTTGGTCATGTAATCCTCAACCAGTATCGGGGCTTTATATTCTTTTTTTGAGGAATCCTTTGCTCTAGCACCTTGAAAACTCTTGATTGCCATAGTGCTGATTTTTTAAAGGTTGAATCTTAAATATAGGATTTTTCTTCGGAATATTTAAATTTTTAAGTCCAAATGCACAAACCTTTCATAATTTCATATTTTTATGTGCCAACTCGATAAACCATGAAACTTTCCCGAACACTTGCCTTTCTTATTCTTTTATTGGCCGTTTATTGGAGCTATAAGTCTTTGATGCCCCCCTATGAAAGTGACCTGAATGCAGGTCCAAACTCCTTTTCAACAGATAGGGCTCTGGTCCATGTAAAAAACATCTCCAAAGAGCCTCACGGTGTTGGTTTCCCTGCCCATGAAAATGTCAGAAGTTACATTATTTCAGAGCTGAAGAAATTAGGGCTGGAAGCCACCGTACAAGAAGGTTATACGGCGGGGGATTGGGCCAATCTCAGCAAAGCCACCAACATTTTGGCACGGATTAAGGGTTCTGGCAACGGCAAGGCCCTGCTTTTACTAACGCATTACGACAGCAGCCCCCATTCTTCTTTGGGAGCCAGCGATGCAGGAAGTGGTGTTGCCACAATTTTGGAAGGGGTTCGCGCTTTTTTAGCTGAAAATAGAAGTCCAAAAAATGATATCATAATACTCATTTCAGATGCAGAGGAACTGGGTCTGAATGGAGCTGATCTGTTTGTGAAAAAACACCCTTGGGCCAAGGATGTAGGCCTTGTTCTCAATTTTGAGGCCAGAGGTAGCGGCGGCCCCAGCTATATGCTCATTGAAACCAATCAAGGCAATGGAACATTGATCAAAGAATTTACCGAAGCAAATCCTAAATATCCGGTGGCCAATTCTTTGGCGTACAGCATTTATAAAATGCTGCCAAACGACACCGACCTTACCGTATTTAGGGAAGATGGGGATATCGAAGGTTTTAATTTCGCTTTTATTGATGATCATTACGATTACCACACGGTTCTTGACAACTATGAACGTTTGGATAAAACCTCTTTGGCACATCAAGGGAGTTATTTGATGCCATTATTTCGATACTTCAGTGACGCCGACCTCAACAATCTAAAAACCAGCGACGATTATATCTACTTTAACCTTCCCTATTTTAGGTTGGTTTCTTATCCATTCGAATGGATATGGCCCATGCTTGCCATAGCAGTGGTTGGCTTTATAATGCTACTTGTCCTGGGTCTAAAAAGGCAAAAGTTGAGTGCAAAAGGCATATTACAAGGGTTTTTACCACTATTATTGACCTTGATAATAAATGGCCTTGTGGGTTATTTTAGTTGGTTGGCCATAAAATGGTGGTATCCTGGTTTTAGCGATATGTTGCACGGATTTACCTATAACGGGCACCTCTACATCATGTCGTTTGCCATGTTATCTCTGGCGGTATGTTTTTGGTTTTACCATAAATTCAGAAAAATCCCTATGCCGGAACTTTTAATAGCTCCAATTTTTATCTGGTTGTTGATCTGTACCCTTGTTTCGATCTACCTCCAAGGAGCAAGCTTTTTTGTTGTACCCCTATACGGAATGTTGGTAGCTCTCATGGTATTGATCAACCAAGAAGAGCCAAGTCCTTTTCTACTTGTCTTCTTAGCACTTCCTGCGGTTTTCATGTATTCTCCTTTTATAAAAATGTTCCCCGTGGGTCTTGGATTAAAAATGATGGTGGCCGCAACCTTTTTCACCACACTGCTGTTTGTGCTAGTATTACCATTTTTTGGTCAGCTCAAAAACAAGAATCGTTTCGCCTATTTGGCATTGTTCCTTTTTGCAGTTTATAGTATTTCAGCACATATTAAATCGGACTTTAACGAAGAACGACCAAAGCCCAGTAGTCTTCTTTATGTTTATGATGCAGATAATGGGACCGCTATTTGGGCCACCTATGATAAACAATTGATCGGCTGGAACAGTCAATTCTTGAAAGATAAAATAGACCCCTCCCAAGCCGAAGGGTTCAAAACGCTTGCCAGCAAGTACAGCTCAGGGTTTACATATACCTCCACGGCCCCTTCAAAAGATATTGCTGTTCCTTGGATCGATACGGTAAGGGACACCATTATAGGTGATAATCGAATCCTTGAACTTTGTGTAACCCCGAAAAGAGCGGTCAATCGGTTGGATGTTTATGCAAATGATGTCAAATTCAATAGGGTAAAGGTCAATAATATTCCGTTGTCCGATAGTTTCTTGCAGAAGCGAAGAAAAAAATTGGTTACGCATCATATCAGCAACAACCATTACACTGAATTGGAAATGAGTTTTCCTAAAGATTCCGTTTTGGAACTTGCTTTTTATGAATCATCCAATGACTTGTTAAGCAATCTAGATTTTACGGTTCCAGAGCGACCTGAAAACAGTATTCCCATGCCATTTGTGCTCAATGACGCCATTTTGGTGACCAAAACACTACGATTTGAGTAAAAAAATAGGCATTATGGGCTGCGGATGGCTAGGGCTGCCACTTGCCAAACATTTCGTCTCAGCTTCCCATATCGTCCATGGCACTACAACATCCGAAACTAGACTTGGAATGCTCAGCGATGAAGGTATACATGCACATCAAATTGCTTTGTCCGCAAGCGCTATTGAAGGAGATGTTCAAAATTTCTTGTCACAAATAAATCTCCTGGTCATCAATGTGCCTCCAAAACTTCGAAGTGGAAATTCAGAGAGCTTTTATGAAAAAATGAAGCTGTTGTATGGTAAGATCAGGAAGAGTTCGGTTTCAAATATCATTTTTATCAGCAGCACGGCAATTTATGGTGATATAAAGGGTGAAGTGACAGAAGATGCAATTCCGCAACCCGTTACGGAATCTGGCAAACAGCTTTTGGCATCTGAACAATTGTTCTCCACTGATAAGGAATTAAACGCTACAATCATTCGTTTTGGAGGATTGATAGGTCCAAACAGACATCCTGTGAGCATGTTGTCCAAAAGGCAAAATCTCACTAATGGCAACGACCCGATCAATCTGATACATTTGGATGATTGTATTTACATGATAAACACAGTCATTGAAAACGGGTATTGGGGTGAGGTCTTTAATGGTGTGTATCCAATGCATCCAACCAAAAAAGAGTTTTACACCCTGGAAGCCCTTAAAATGGGGATTACCCCACCTGATTATTCCAACAGCCTTCCTTCCAAATTGGACAAAATCATTGTGAGCAAAAACTTTGAGGATAAATCACATCGATTGCAAACTTCGATCATTTCTTAATCCAATAAAACTAGTTTCCATATTTTGTAATTCATATAGTATTCTTTAACAGCTTAATACCAATTATTTTTTTAGTTTTGGCGCACCAAAAAACATGAGAGATGAGAAAATTTGCGGTGTTGATACTTTTATTCACAGGTTTCAACGGGATTTCACAGAGCAACAACGAACTTACCGAACATTATAAGGCATTTTATAACGAAATGCGTTTACAGGGCGATATTTCAGGTGTGATCAATGCTTTGACACATTTGAACGTTCTGTCACCTTCGACTGCACGCAGGGATACATTGGCATTTGTTTACATGAACAATGGACAGCACCTGCAAGCCCTAAACACTATAGGTATTGAGAAAAAAGCAGATGATTCCGATTTGTCTGTTCAGGTGAAGGCAGTCTCTTTGAAGGCTCTGAATCAACCCAAAAGGGCTTTAGAGCATTTCGAGGTACTTTTCACAAGAGCTCCATCGGCTTATTTGGCCTATGAATTGGCCGATCTCAAAATTCAGGTGGGAGATAATGATGGCGCATCGACCAATATTGAGTATGGCATCGCCAACGCCAAGGATGATCAGAAATATGCTTTTTACGAAAGACAGCAACCCTATGAGGTTCCTTTAAAAGCTGCATTTCATCACTTAAAAGGCTTGGTGATTTTCAACAAGGACAAGAACAATATTGATACTGCAATTGCTTCTATTGATGAAGCGCTTAAAATTGACCCCAATTTCAATTTGGCAAGTTTAAGTAAGCAAGCTTTGGAATCGCGCAAGCAAAAGGCGGAAGGGGAAGACCAGAACTAGTAGCTCTTTTTTTGAAGCTCAACCAGTATTAGGCTATCCTTTTCCTTTTTTAGTTGAATGAGTTCCCCGACATTTTCGTTGGGCACAGCAATAGAAAGAACATAGTGGGCAATTTTCCATTGCCCATTTTCTTTTTTGGCCACTCCCGATCCACGGCAAAGTTTCATCTGGGTATCCAACAGCTCATCAAACCAAGCGATATCCTCTGCTTCGTTAAGGTAGATGTTTCGTTCTACGGAGGTAAAACTCCATGCTTTCCCTTTGTCAAAATAGGGTTTTGAAAATTCCCGAAATGCCTTGTTTTGCCAATTTTCGGTTGCATCGGTCCCAATAAAAACCCCCTCTGGGGTCATTTTTCCAAAATAAGCATCGAAATCGGCATCGGACGCGGCTTGGTGCCAACCATCCAACAATTCATTTATCGCTTGTTTCTCAATTTCTTGGGCCCCAAGACCAAGAGAAATTGTCATTACTAGGGGTAGGAGCAGTTTATTCTTCATCTAAAATCAGTTTATCATCCAATTGGCTATTGACCACTACATTAAATTGTCTGCGAAATGCATTATACGCTTCCAACATTTCTATTGTGGGCTGGGTCGTATCATGATTGTTCAAAATACTTGCCTTAACTTTTAGAAAATAGGTCTTAAGAACACGCTGTCTACTCTTAATCTGAAGATCATCAAGTATTCCCGGGTATGTAGATGCTGCCAAAAGCTTCTCTTTCTCTATGAGATCATCAATGGCCAAAATCAAATCTTCGTTGTTTCTGGCTTTATACAAAACATCGAAACTACTGGACAATGTCTTGAACTCCGCCCAGCCTTCCACCAATTCGGTAGCTATAGGGTTCATTTCAAGTTTCTTGGGCATTTTTTGGTAGTTGAACACCAATTCCTCATCCTGTAATTCGTCAGGAGAGGCGTTGTTATTTTTACATGCTGCCACAAGTAAAAGAGCAGCAACCCAATAGGACAATTTTCGCATAAGCGAATGTACAAATTTTAATAAAGGCTATCTTTGCGCTTTGATACAATTAACTTCATTTTAAATGCAAAAACCCATTCTTATTCTAGGCGCCTGTGGCCAAATTGGAACCGAGCTAACCATGGAACTAAGAGCCAAGCATGGTGCTGAAACGGTTATCGCAAGTGACATTAGGGAAGGTACGGAAGGACTTATGAAATCAGGCCCTTTTGAAATATTGGACGCCACCAATTATGAAGCTATTGAAGATGTGGTGATGCATTATGAAATCGATGAAGTGTATTTAATGGCGGCAATGCTGAGCGCCACCGCGGAGAAGTTTCCCATGCGTGCATGGAACCTAAATATGAACTCACTGTTCAATGTGCTCAATCTGGGAAAAGAGAAAAAAATCTCCAAAATTTTCTGGCCTTCGAGCATTGCTGTGTTCGGTCCGAACACTCCAAAGGAAGACACCCCCCAAAATGTGATTATGGAACCAAGTACGGTCTATGGTATAAGTAAACAATCGGGAGAGCGCTGGTGCGAATATTATTATAACAAATTCGGTGTGGACGTTCGGAGCGTTCGCTATCCGGGATTGATCAGTTGGAAAACAATGCCAGGTGGTGGAACAACGGATTACGCCGTGGAAATCTACCATAAAGCACTCGAAGAGGGTGAATACAATTGTTTTTTGGACAAGACTACTAAACTGCCCATGATGTATATGGACGATGCCATTAGAGCTACAATAAGCTTGATGGAAAGTCCAGCTGAAAATCTAAACATCAGGTCTTCCTACAATTTGGGAAGCATGAGTTTCAGTCCACAGGAGATTGCCAAAAGCATCCAATCCCACATTCCAAATTTTAAAGTCACCTACAACCCTGATTTTAGGCAACAAATTGCAGATTCTTGGCCAAGCAGTATTGATGATTCCGCTGCCCAAACCGAATGGGGCTGGAAACCAAGATTTGACCTGGATGGAACCACTAAAGAAATGCTTGATAATTTAAAGGAAACGTATTCTTAGGACTATTCTTCCTCTGACTCAGGTAAACCTACTGGTGGTTTTTCCATACCATCGGCTTTGAGCAAAGCTGCATCTGCCTCATCAAAACTTGCCATACTCCGCTGTAATTTTGAGCTGATCTTTACCAAATATATGGTATCAGGAGTGGATACTTCAACAGCTTCGATTGCTGACCCTCTTGGTCCTTTATATTTTATGATATCCCTATCCCCATAACCATCAGGATACTTTTCTACGAGAAGTTTGAGCACCCCCGGGGTAAGCTTTTTATAATCGACAATTACCCTCTTGAGATTTTCCATTTCAACGAGCTTATCATCAATATCTTCCTAAAATTAGGATAAAAAGCTTTTGATTTAAAAAAATTCGATGAAATTCACTTCCGATCAATGTCGGACTTCCCCCCTGTCTTTTTTAAGAGTTTTATGTGATGTATTTCAACCCCTTTATCAATGGGCTTGAGCATATCGTACATATTGAGCGCCACGATACTGGCGCCATGCATGGCTTCCACCTCCACACCTGTTTTATAATATGTCTTCACTTCTATCCTTACCACGATTTCGAGGCCTTTGATTACATAATCTATACCACAAAACTCCACAGGTAACGGGTGGCAGTCCGGAAGAAGGTCCGCCGTTTTTTTAACCCCAAGAAATCCAGCTGCCTTGCTCATTGCGAAAACATCGCCTTTGGGAACACTTCCCGTTTGAATCGCCTCTATGGTCTTTTGGGAACTTACCTTTACCACAGCTTGCGCAATTGCCGTTCGGTGGGTAGCTTGTTTTTGGGTAATGTCAACCATAGGCTATGTGTTTACTTTCCATTGATAGGAATCATCCTCGAACAGTTCCTTTCCAAAAACTGGAACCTGCGATTTTATTTCCTCCACCACATATTCAAGCGCTTCAAAAGCTGTGCGCCTATGCGGAGATGAAACAAATACGAAGAGGCAGATTTCACCAACGTTCACCTTTCCCAAGCTATGGTATATATGCATACAAGTGATGTCAAATTTCAAGAAGGTGTTTTCTCTAATTTCAAGGAATTTTAGATTGGCCATATCTTCATAAGCCGTATACTCAATGGCTCCTACGGTCTTTCCTTCTATCACATCTGCCCTGACCTGCCCTAAAAAGATGTCATGAGCACCAATTTGCGTCTTGGATTGGTGCTTGGCAATGGAATCGCCAATAAAGGAAGGGGTGATAGCGCCCTCAACAAAAACATTTTTTACTTTCTTTTCCATTGAAAACAAGTTTGTGCTAAGGTAACTAAGAAAATTAAAAATTAATCGATAAACGTCGATCGCATAAAAACAAACCCCTTCCAAAACGGAAAGGGTTTTTATAATTCGAGTTAAGTTGAATCTATTTTCCCTTTGGGAAAAGTTTGTGGGCCATCACCTCTTTCATTTGATTTACGTGTCTTTCTGTATGCCCTGACATAAAGAGAACAACCTGAAATCCATCAACTGTTCCGAAAGGAAGGTCGGAATTGAATCGATTTCTTAAATCGTCATCCGTGGTTTTCATATAGTTGATATGTTCATCCCTTTTGTCCATGAAAGCTTTTACCGTTGCCTTATGCGAACCAAATTTACCTGAAGGTTCAAAAGGTTCACTGGTCTTCACTCTTTTGGATCTATCAGAGATAATGCCCAAAAGTTCATCGTCCTTAAATTTCACAGAATCCTTCAGTGCAGGATTTGGCCCAGCGGCCACCGTCTTTTGAATCAATCCGGCAAAAGCATTTTCCGAAATTGCGATGTGCTCCGCACATTCAGCAATAGACCACGAGTCCTCTTCTGCCTTAAAGTTCAACTGCTCCTCAGTAAGTCCGCGAAGAACCTTGGACATCTCATCCCGTGTTTCTTTCAAATGATCAACAGCCATTTTTCGGTCTTCATCTGAAAGTTTAAAAGTATCTGTGCTAAAGCTGAAAAGCAATAAGGCAATCAGCGGTAAAACCAGTTTTTTCATTTGTGTCAGAGTTTAAATTAATTTTATAGTGTAAAGGTTTCTATGCTATAGACGATTAGACAATCCAAAATTGGACCTGATTCCCAAAGTTAAGGTAAATCTACACCATAAAAGGGGGCAAATGCGCCAAAATGAATGTCGATTTGTGTAAAGTGACTCATTTTGGCCATTCAAAGCATAAATTATATTTATCTTTTCATAATGTTTTGATATGAATTATCTATTGTTCAGAAAGATGTTTTCCTAATTTTATGAAGGCTTAAAAATTTATAAAACACTATACGATCATGAGTAAACAATCGACATCTTCGGCAGCGGCCGGAGCTAAAAATTCAAACGGCGAGAGCAAGTGCCCATTTATGAACGGGGCACTTAAGCACGGCGCTGGAGGTGGTACTTCAAACCGCGATTGGTGGCCTAATCAATTAAGGTTGAATATTCTTCGTCAACATTCCGCCCTTTCAAACCCAATGGATCCGGATTTTGACTACGCCAAGGAATTCAAAAGCCTTGATCTGGATGCCATTAAAAAAGACCTTTATGATTTGATGACGGATTCCCAGGACTGGTGGCCGGCAGATTACGGACATTATGGACCATTTTTCATCCGTATGGCATGGCATAGCGCGGGAACTTATCGTATTGCTGATGGACGAGGTGGTGCCGGTTCAGGTACACAAAGATTTGCACCCTTGAATAGCTGGCCGGATAATGCCAACCTTGACAAGGCGCGTCTGTTGTTATGGCCCATTAAGCAGAAGTACGGAAAGAAAATTTCTTGGGCAGATTTGATGATTCTTGCTGGGAACTGCGCTCTGGAATCCATGGGTTTCAAAACCTTTGGTTTTGCCGGAGGGCGTGAGGATGTCTGGGAACCGGAAGAAGACATTTATTGGGGTGCTGAAACGGAATGGCTCGGGGACAAACGTTATGAAGGAGACCGGGAACTAGAAAATCCACTTGGCGCAGTCCAAATGGGGTTGATCTATGTGAATCCCGAAGGACCTAATGGAAATCCCGACCCGGTTGCAGCCGCTCATGATATCCGTGAGACTTTTGGTAGAATGGCCATGGACGATGAGGAAACTGTTGCGCTAATTGCCGGAGGTCATACTTTTGGGAAAACCCATGGTGCTGCTGATCCAGATAAATATGTGGAGCGTGAACCCGCTGCTGCCGGAATCACAGAGCAGAGTACTGGTTGGAAAAATAACTTTGGAACCGGAAACGCCGGAGACACCATTACCAGTGGACTGGAAGGGGCTTGGACTACCACTCCCACCAAATGGAGCAATAACTTTTTCTGGAACTTGTTCGGATACGAATGGGAATTGACCAAAAGTCCAGCAGGTGCCCATCAATGGATCCCGAAGCATGGCGCAGGTGCCGAAAGTGTTCCTGATGCCCATGACCCATCCAAAAGACACACACCCATCATGTTGACGACAGATTTGTCCTTGCGAATGGATCCTGATTATGAAAAAATCTCAAGACGCTTCCATGAGAATCCTGATGAGTTCGCCGATGCATTTGCAAGAGCTTGGTTTAAACTGACGCATCGTGATATGGGTCCACTCTCAAGATATTTAGGGTCTGAGGTGCCTTCAGAAGAGTTGATTTGGCAAGATCCAATTCCTGCTGTTGACCACGGGCTAATTAACGAGGAGGATGCTTCAGCATTAAAGCAAAACATTTTGGCCTCTGGACTTTCTGTACCTGAGTTGGTAGGTACTGCTTGGGCTTCTGCATCCACATTCCGTGGTTCAGATAAAAGAGGCGGTGCCAATGGTGCCCGCATCAGACTTGCACCTCAAAAAGATTGGGAAGTGAACCATCCCGAACAACTTTCAAAGGTTTTGGATACGTTGGAGAGAATCCAAAACGAATTCAACAGCAACCAATCTGGTAATAAAAAGGTTTCCATTGCAGATTTAATTGTGCTAGGTGGTAATGCTGGAATTGAGCAAGCAGCCAAAAATGCTGGTCAAAATGTATCGGTTCCTTTCACTCCCGGAAGAGGTGACGCCACTCAAGAACAGACCGATGTGGAATCGTTTGCTGTTTTGGAGCCCAAAGCTGACGGCTTCCGAAATTATATGAAGTCAAAATATGTGGTTACCGCAGAGGAAATGTTGATTGATAGAGCACAGCTATTAACGTTGTCCGCTCCTGAAATGACCGTTCTTCTCGGAGGACTCCGTGTACTTGACATCAACCATGACCAATCCCAACATGGAGTTTTCACCGAACGTGCTGGATCTCTTACCAATGATTTCTTTGTAAATCTGTTGGATTTAAGCACTAAATGGGAGGCAACTTCTGAAGAAGAAACTGTATTTGCCGGTCGTAACCGTGCATCAGGCGAAGTTAAATGGGCAGGTACCCGGGCTGATCTTATCTTTGGATCTAATACTGAATTGAGAGCCATTGCTGAAGTCTATGGAAGTAACGATTCCGAGGAGCGTTTTCTCAACGATTTCGTAGCTGCTTGGACCAAAGTGATGAATCTAGATCGTTTTGATTTGGTTTAATTTTAGAAAAAGAAAATTAACAATAAACAACTGTCACTTCCTGCAAAGGTTGTGGCAGTTTTTTTATAACTTTCCGTAAGATTATGGGTAACAACGAAGACTTCTTCAATGCAATTAGAACCGGGAACCTTGAGGTCGCTTCAGAATTGCTGGAATCAGACACCAAATTATTGGAAACTACCGATGAAAGAGGGTCAACACCTTTAATATTGGCTTCCTATTACAATCATGAAGACATAACCGCTCTATTATTGGAAAAAGGTGTTAATATTGATGCCAAAGATGGTTCTGGTAATACCGCATTAATGGGCGTTTGCTTTAAAGGGTTTCCAAAAATAGCGAAGCTTTTGATTCAAGCGGGAGCAGATGTTAACCATATAAACGCCATGGGGGCAACATGCCTGATCTATGCCGCAACCTTTAACAGAATGGAGATAGCGCAATTATTATTGGAACATCAAGCAGATGTTTCCATTAGGGATGCACGGGGAAATACGGCGATGGACCATGCCAAAATGCAGGGAACGAAACCAATGATAGAACTTTTACAACAAAGCGGACAACTTTAATGGATTCAAAACAACAGCTCAACCTCATCAAACGTATAAAGGCAATTTCGGAAACAGGTTTGGTGTACGCCCAAGATCCTTATGACCGGGAACGATATGAAGAACTTCAACAAATTAGCTTGGAACTGATGTCCAATATTGGGAATACCTCGGTGGAAGTACTTCAAGAGTTTTTCATGCCTCAAGATGATTACCCTACTCCAAAAGTTGATGTTAGAGGCTTTGTATTGAATGAAAAGGATGAAATTTTGATGGCAAGGGAAAGTATCGATGGCAAATGGACGATCCCAGGTGGTTGGGCTGACATTGGCAGTACTCCTTCAGAAATAGCTATCAAAGAAATAGAGGAAGAAACCGGGTTAAAAGTTGAAGTGGTCAAGCTACTTGCTGTATACGACAAGCAAGTACATCCACATCCACCAGAACCCTATTACATTTACAAATTGAACTTTTTGTGCAGGGTCGTTGGAGGGGAATTGCGTGCTGGCTTTGATATGCTGGGGACTGGATTTTTCCCACTGGAAAATCTCCCTGAGCTTTCGCAGGAACGAATTTTGGAAAGTCAATTGAAGCACTTATTCGAGTTGGCCAAATCTTCAACAACAGAAGTCTATTTTGATTAGTACAAGCCATGAATCAAAAATTAAAATTAGCCCTGGTCCAATCCCAATTGATTTGGGAAGATCCCGAAGCCAATAGAAAACTATTCGACGAAAAAATCAAAACCATTTCTGCCGATGTGGATTTGATTGTACTTCCCGAAATGTTTTCCACCGGTTTTACCATGAATCCGGAAAATATCAACACGGAAGAAGGAAAAAAGACCGTGCAATGGATGCAGGATTGGGCCAAACAAAAGCAGGTCGCTTTGGTGGGAAGCATCATTTTCCATGAAAACGGAAAAAACCACAACCGTCTGTTTTTTGCTGAGCCGGATGGAACAACTGCCCATTACGATAAAAAACACTCCTTCACCCTGGCTGGGGAGGACAAAGTTTTTAAGGCTGGCGATTCCAAGTTAATTCTGGATTACATGGGATTCAAACTATTCCCATTGATTTGTTATGACCTTCGCTTCCCTGTTTGGGCAAGAAATGTGGAGAATTATGACGCATTGATTTATGTGGCCAACTGGCCAAAACCCCGCATCCAAGCCTGGGATACGCTCTTAAAAGCTCGCGCCATTGAAAATATGGCGTATTGCATTGGGGTTAATAGGATTGGGTCTGACGGATTGGGATACGAATACTGCGGGCATTCAGCTGCCTATGATGTTCTCGGAAATCAGCTGGCCTATTCCGAAGAGGAAGAAACCCTTTATGTTACTTTGGATAAGCAACATATTGCTTCAACAAGGGAAAAGTTGAGATTCTTGGAAGATAGAGATCCGTTTAATCTGATATAACAAACGTCTGCTCCAGCTCCCAGTTGGCCCGCACATCAATAACGTCAGGATAATAGCTCACTTTTTCAGGTTGGATTTTCTTCAAGTAGCTTCCGGTATCCCAAATACCATTTCCGTTTTCATCAAAGATTACCCGAATCATGTATTTCGCAGGCTCAAGATTGTTGAACTCAAATTGTTGGGATTGTTCGGCAAAAATCTCTCTTTTGATCTCTCCGGATTCATTCGTTAGCTGAACGACAAGAGGATAGCGAACAGCACCGCCAACATTCACCCTTAAATTGCCAAAATCGGCATAGCTCCCGGTTGAAAAACGATAGTTCAGCGAATCGTTCTGAATACCAAAAAAATCCGTGATGGCTCCCGGCATCAACTCAAAAGAATAGCTCTGCTGGGGCTCGATCCCAAAATCGAAGTCAATCTTGTTTTCCAAGGTATCCAACTCAAAGGAAAAAGGAGAGCTAATCGAATCGCTGATAAAAAGGGCTATTTTGGATGAATCCAATTCCGATATTGGGGTGTTGGCCCAAATACTGAAGGTGTCTTCAAAGCCAAAGGATCTACCTCCATTAGAGCTTAGTCGCAAAGAATCCAACGGTAATTTTCTGGTTTTTACCGTGAAGGTATCAATCTGCTCCAATTTGGTATTGGTTACGGTAAAGATTATGGAATCGATGTCCGTCGGTGTCAACCAATAATTCAGCGTATCCTTTTCCCTATCTTTTAGGATAGTGGTCTTCACAGAATCGGGAAGTATAGTCAACGGGGCTATCTCAATATCCTTTTGATCTCCCTGATATCCAAAAATAATATGGTTTTTGGCCACATAACTTGGAACCGATGCACTATAGTCCGGAAGCTCCTGAAAAAGATTGAGCAGATAAATGGAGTCCGTCGGAATAGTAATGGTGTCCTCTATAAAACCAATCTTATCCTGTCTTTGGTCAAACATGTTATTTTTATTGATGTCCTTAACGGCCATCAAAGCGTACTTTCCAGCCTTTAGGTTCTTAAGCTCAAAAAAGGGAACGCTATCCAAAGTATTTGTAATATAATTTGGAGGTCTTTTGTAAACGGTTGAGTCGGTATAGGTGGTGTCCAGTTCATAGAGCATTACACTAATGAATTGGTCGGCCTTACGGTTAAAAGCATCTTTGACCGCACCTGATAAGGTAAGGGAGTCCAAATAATCCCCTGTGGAAAAGACATAGGATAAAAAGCTATTGGGATTTCCTTCATTATTGTCGGTTATACTCTGTCCAAAATTGAATGTATACGTAGTGTTTTCCCGCAGCGTATCTTTAATGGTCACCTCAATGTATTTACTTGCACCTCCCAAGGGAGTAACTACCGGGGGGTACTTTAAGGGTGGGGAAATAATGAGCTGATTTTGAACATCCTTAAGTTTGATAAATTCATCAAAGTACAATCGAATCTTTTGCGCCTTAAAATTGATGGAAAAATTCTCAGGCTCTGTCCTGAGCAGCACTGGCGGGGTAACATCTTTTGGGCCACCGGAGGGATTTCCTCTTTTAGCACATTGCCAAAGTGCCAAACCCATAAGAAAAAGGAAGGAAAAGCTCAACAGTTTTTTAAAGTACCGCATTGAAAAACAAGTGTTGGGCAAAGAAACAACTAATTTAAAAATTGAAAACAAGGATTTATAGAATTTTAACCCTTGGGCACCACGGCCATGCTAAGCACTGAAACGGAAACGTTGCCAAGCGCATGCAGCTTTTGGGCACATGCCTCGATGGTCGCTCCCGTGGTAATGACATCATCGACCAGTAGAAGGTGGTGAAATCCCTTTTTGATATTTGCGTTGAGCTCAAAATCCTCTTGTGCACTTTCCCATCTCAATAGCCTACTTTTTTTGGTTTGGGTTTTGGTATTGTTGACTTTGATTAAAATATCATCCCGATAATCCGCATTTATGACTTTAGAAATCTTTTTCGCAAACAATTCCACTTGATTGTAGCCCCGTTTCTTTTGCTTTTTTGGATGTAATGGCACTGGCACCACTACATCGACCGATTTAAGATGTTCCTCACGCTCCAAGGAAGAACCGCACCAGTCCCCCAAAAAATCGCCTATCTGCTCCTGATTTTTATATTTTAAGTAATGTAATAGTTGCTTAACCGCTCCTTTTTTGGAAAAAAACAGGAAAGAAACCGCTTTTTTTATAGGAATCCTCCCATAAAATATGCGGTCTACGGGATTTTCATCCGAAAAGTTATAATCGGTGAGTGGCATCTCATGTCGACAAACGGTACACAATACGCTTTCTCCTCTGGATAATTGCGCATTACATCCAAAACATACCCTTGGCAATAGGATGTTGTTAATCTCGTTTAGTATCTTAGCCAACTTATCGATCAAATCTTATACGCGTTACAGAAGCCTAATAAACCCCATGGATGCCCAAGATAACAATTTCAACTACAAGATTATCTTTGCAGCGCTTGTCGCGGTCATTGTAGGCATTCTCATTGCTTTTTACTACAGTTATGCGCAATCCAAGAACCAAATGACGTTTTTGGAGCAAGAGAAATCCCTTTTGGTAAAGGATTTGACCTTGATGAAGGCCGAAGTGGACCGTTTATCCGGCTTAAATGAAGTCAACGAAATAGAACTGCAAACATCCCGCTTTAGGGTTCAGCAGTTATTGGATTCGGTGGGAAGATTGAATTTCAGCCTAACCAAACTAAAAGAGACTCGAAAAGAGCTTCGAATGCTCGAAATCCGCTTCGACAGCTTGAAACTAAAGAACAACTTCCTCAGATATAACAATAGTTTATTGGCCAATCGATATGAGGAAACCCGAAAACAGTTGGAAGATGCAAGAGGCAGGGCCAGCACCATGGAGCAAACAGAGTCCTTATTGCGTGAGACCAACAGGGAATTGACCCGGGAACTACGAATTAAAAGCTACCTCAAACTCCAGGATGCGGAAGGTAGTGGATTTCGCCTAAGGGCAGGTCGCCCCTTAAAGACCAACAAAGCTTCTGTGGTGGAAAAATTGAGGGGCTGCGTCACCATTTTGTCCAACGCGGATGAAGAAGGCGATGTAAAAGTGCTTTATCTGCAGTTTTTGGACCCCAATATGGCAGTTGTCGAAGATAACGCCAACACTATTTCTGTAAGTGGCAACACCTACAGCAAAAAAGTTGAGGTAATCTACACGGGCAAGGAAATCAGTATTTGCGATGCCATAACCGTTCCTGAAGGTTCACTTTCCGAGGGAATTTATACCCTCAATGTATTCGAGGACGAAAGATTGCTTGCTTCCACTGAATTTCAGTTGAAATAGCGCTTTTCTTTTGGGGCAAAATTCTATTTTTGCCCAATGGCAAATCAAGAAGACATTTTTAAGAAGGTAATCTCCCATGCGAAGGAGTACGGTTACGTGTTCCAATCCAGTGAGATTTATGACGGACTCAGCGCTGTTTATGACTATGCACAGAACGGGGTTGAGCTAAAGAAAAATATTCGTGAATATTGGTGGCAGGCCATGGTGCAACTCAATGACAATATTGTTGGGATTGATGCGGCCATTTTTATGCACCCTACCACATGGAAGGCTTCTGGACACGTAGATGCCTTTAATGATCCCTTGATCGACAATAAAGATTCCAAGAAAAGATATCGTGCCGATGTTTTGGTCGAAGACCATGTTGCCAAAATCGAGGCCAAAATAGATAAGGAAGTCAAAAAAGCTGCCAAGCGCTTTGGTGATAGTTTTGACAAGGAACAGTTCTTAGCCACCAACCAAAGGGTACTGGACTATAAAGCCAAGGGTGATGGAATCCTAAAACGTTTGGGCAAATCATTGGAAAATGAGGATCTGGCCGATGTAAAAGCCTTGATAGAGGAGTTGGAAATCGCTTGCCCGCTTTCAGGTTCGAAGAATTGGACTGATGTAAAACAGTTCAACCTTATGTTCGGAACCAAACTGGGTGCTTCCGCAGATTCCGCAATGGACCTTTACCTAAGACCTGAAACAGCACAAGGAATCTTTGTCAACTTTTTGAATGTTCAGAAAACTGGTCGCATGAAAATCCCATTTGGAATTGCCCAAACCGGAAAAGCGTTTCGTAATGAGATTGTGGCCCGTCAATTCATCTTCCGGATGCGGGAGTTTGAACAAATGGAAATGCAATTCTTTATCAAACCAGGAACGCAACAGGAGTGGTATGACAAATGGAAGGAAAAACGATTAAACTGGCACTTGTCCCTTGGAATGGGCGAGGAGAATTATCGTTTCCACGACCATGAGAAACTTGCGCATTACGCAGACGCTGCTGCCGATATTGAATTCAAATTCCCGTTCGGGTTCAAGGAACTGGAAGGGATCCATTCCCGTACAGATTTCGATTTGGCCCAACACGAAAAATATTCAGGGAAAAAACTGCAGTATTTCGACCCAGAGGAAAACAAGAGCTATGTGCCCTACGTATTGGAAACTTCCATTGGTTTGGATCGAATGTTCTTGGCGGTATTCTCCAATTCGCTAGAAGAAGAAGAATTGGAAAATGGCACCACAAGAACGGTACTTAAAATTCCAGCGGTACTGGCACCTACCAAAGCCGCGATTCTACCCTTGCTAAAACGTGACGGACTTCCCGAAGTTGCCCAAAAGCTCATTGATGATCTTAAGTGGGATTTTAAGGTGGCCTATGATGAAAAGGATGCTGTGGGTCGTCGTTACCGTCGCCAAGATGCTGCGGGAACACCATTCTGTGTGACCATTGACCATCAAACCTTGGAAGATGACACCGTTACCATTCGTCATCGTGACACCATGGAGCAGCAGCGTGTGAAATTGGATGAGGTTAAGGGAATCATTTCCAAAGAGGTGGATATGCGCTACTGGCTGCAAAAGATATAATCATCTTTGTCAGGTCGAGCTCTTGGACAAAGGAGAAGTGTATCGAGAACCAAACATCTCGATACAAATTTTCCCTCCCTAGGTCAGGAAAATCCACTCGATGTGACGGAGACGTTGGAGTCAGCTTTAGTTTACTAGAACAACCCAACAATTTCTCCATCATCATTAATGTCGATACCTTCGGACGAAGGATGGGCTGGTAGGCCTGGCATGCGCATAATATCTCCGGTAATGGGGACTAAAAATCCGGCGCCTACGGCTATTTCAATTTCCCGAACAGTAATGATAAAATCCTTGGGGCGGCCCAATAATTTGGGATTATCCGATAAGGATTTTTGGGTCTTGGCAATACAGACCGGAAGATGGTCCAATCCTAGATTGGCGATTTTTCGGAGATGGGCTTTTGCTTTTGAGGTATAGTCCACATGTTCAGCTCCGTAAATCTCCGTAGCAATAGTAGCAATTTTGTCCATGACACTGGATTCCCAGTTATACAGCGGCGTAAAATCAGAAGCTCCTGATTCTACAACATCAATGACATGTTTGGCCAACTCCTCAGCACCTTCACCGCCTTTGGCCCAAACTTCGGCCAAGGCCACACGAACACCTTTCGATGCCGCCAATTCCTTGATTACCTCGATTTCTTCATCCGTATCGGAAACAAATCTGTTGATTGAAATAACCGGAACCACATTGAACTTGGCAATGTTCTCCAAGTGTTTTTCCAAATTGGGCAATCCTTTTTTAAGGGCCTCGACATTGGGTTCGGTCAAGGATTTCAAATCCGCCCCTCCATGATATTTAAGTGCCCGAATCGTCGCTGTGAGCACAACAGCCTTAGGCTTGAGTCCAGCACTTTGACATTTAATATCGAAGAATTTTTCCGCCCCCAGATCAAAACCAAAACCAGCTTCCGTTACCGTATAGTCGGAATACGACATTCCCATTCGGGTGGCAATTACGGAGTTTGTTCCTTGGGCGATATTGGCAAACGGACCTCCATGAATAATGGCGGGATTCCCTTCAATGGTCTGCACCAGATTCGGTTTGATTGCATCTTTTAACAAAGCGGCCATAGCCCCTTCCGCATTCAAATCCCGTGCATAAATGGGTTCCTTATCAAAAGTATAACCAATGAAAATATTCCCTAGCCGTTTTTTCAGGTCACTCAGGTCTTCAGCCAAACACAGAATGGCCATAATCTCGGATGCGGCTGTAATATCAAAACCTGTTTCCCTTGGAATCCCAGAGGTAGTTCCTCCCAAACCAACAATAACATGACGTAGCGAGCGGTCGTTCATGTCCATCACCCGTTTCCAACCTATGGTTCTCGGATCTAGACGCAACGACCTTGTTTTGCTTTGGATATTATTATCGATTACTGCCGACAACAGGTTGTGCGCTTTTTCAATGGCAGCAAAATCCCCAGTAAAATGTAGATTGATATCCTCCATCGGAAGTACTTGCGAATATCCACCCCCTGTGGCGCCACCTTTGATGCCAAAAACAGGTCCCAAAGAAGGTTCGCGAAGCACAACGGTTGTTTTTTTTCCCAAACGATTCAATCCTTCTGTCAAACCGATGGACATGGTCGTCTTTCCTTCCCCGGCCGGGGTCGGCGAAATGGCAGATACCAAAATAAGGTTGCTCTTTTCAGCTTTGGTATTATCAATGGCCTGCAGTGGCAGTTTGGCCTTGTACCTACCATACATTTCTATGGAATCTGGGTCGATTCCAAACTTTTTGGCAATGTTCGAAATAGGTTGTAGGGTAACACCTTTGGCAATTTCCAAATCGGTCATAGGTTGTTCTTTTGAGTTAGTCGAAACGGGTAAAAGCATTCCGTTTTATCTTTACAATATACTACAATCGAGGCAGTTTTTAGCTTCGTTTTTGGGCCCTTTTTTGTTTAAAATACCCCTTGTCCGCAATGTAGATGGTCTTCTTCACCTGACAGAAAATCTTGTTTTTATCCTTGTTGGTAAGATCTGTGGTTTTTATGATCTCCATTTCATTTTGAAGGGCCACTTGGGCCTTGATTTCCTCCAACTCCTCCAAGGTATATTTGAATTCGGCATAGAGCGTTTCCTTGGCAGGGCGTCTAAAGAAAATTTCTGCGGATTTATCCCAAACCACATAATCGGGGCCCAACAGATTGATGAGCTGCACCATGGGAACGGGATCAGTGGCCGAAAACATACTGCCGCCAAAAATAGTGTTCACATAGTTTCGGTTTTTATAGGAAATGGGAAGCTTCATCGTAACCGTCATGAGGTCTTCCGAAACAAAGGTGATTCGACCCGTACTGCGTCGATACATCGGTGAGAAATTGAACCCAAATTTTAGGAGCACATTCTTTTTGAAGAATTTGGAGCTGAAATCCATCAAGGTTTGATACAGGGACATAAGCTATTCGTTTGCAAGTTTGGGTTTGAAGGTATAGTGTCCAATGATTTTAAAATCAAAGAGGATATCTTCCATCACCTGTCCGCGACCGATATTGTGCACGATCAAATGTCGTTTGCCGTCACGTGATTTTTTATCCACCACAATACCGATATGGGTAATGGCCCCGCCCAAGTTCCAACAGACAAGGTCGCCAGGAAGGTAGTCCTTGGCGTTGTTGGTGATTGCCCTTTCAGCACCTTGGCGTCTAAAATAGGTCATCAGGTTGGGTACACGGCGATGGTCGATATTGGTATCGGTCCGGGAAAGGCCCCAATTGTTGGGATAGACGCTAAAGTTGGCCTTCATATCCTCATGGACCTCTTTTTGCAGGTCTATTCCCAGTTTTCGATAGGCCCGGATGACCACATCGGTACAGACACCTTTGCCCTCCGGCACATCGCCATTGGGATAGGGAATGGAAAAATAACTGCCATCATAGGTCACTTGTTGTTGGGTGAGTTCCATCGCGGCCTCCACCAAGTCTGTAGCGGACACCGTAGTTTGTGGCCATGCGAGTTGGCATGTCAACAGAACAAAAGCAACTAAATAACGGGCTTGTTTCATAGTTTGTTCTAAAAATAGGGCAATTGTCACTTTGAGCGTAGTCGGGAAGGGTTAAAATTCTGATAATTCAATGAGACCGTTATTCCTCCCCATGTAAGGGGGAGGTGTCCACCAAAGGTGGGCTGAGAGGGTAAATATCC
Source organism: Flagellimonas sp. 2504JD4-2 (assembly GCF_053642935.1). Lineage (NCBI taxonomy): Bacteria > Pseudomonadati > Bacteroidota > Flavobacteriia > Flavobacteriales > Flavobacteriaceae > Flagellimonas > Flagellimonas sp. 2504JD4-2. The sequence continues at coordinate 39,495 of NZ_JBSIOV010000001.1, forward strand.
CTTCCGTATTGGGCACATTGTCACGCTGAGCCTGTCGAAGTGTACAAAAGTATTGCGAAGTCAATCCTTCGACGGGCTCAGGATGACAGCTCGACCTTGCTTGTGATGCAAGTGGATTCAAAAACAGCACAATCGTCAGTTCGAGTGCTTCGACGAAGGAGAAGTGTATCGAGAACCTATTGTAAAAACATCTCGATACAAATTTTCCCTCCTTAAATCGGGAAAATCCACTCGATGTGACGTTATAGACCCAAACTAGGTAAGTGCTTTACTTTGTGGTATTGCAAAGTGGTGCGGATACAGTTTTTGACTTCCTCCACCGGGATTTCATCCTCCAACGGAAAAACGATGGCCCGATTGCCCTCGTAGCTGAACGTATTGCCATAAACCATTTTAAAGGTGGACACCAACATGCTGGAGCATTGAAAATAGAGCGCATATTGATGGGGTGATTTGGCCTTCCAGTCCATACGAAGGGTGCTGCCCCTTGGGGCCAGATAACTGGGTTCGCCCCATTTAAGGGTTTCTTCCAGTTTGTTGATTTCAGGGGTTTCTTGGGCGACTTCGAGCACCAATTGCCGCAAGGTCTCCATTTTACCCCGCACCGAATCGGGGTAGTTTTCAAAAACAACTTTAACCTGTGGATTGGAATTCAGTTCAAACATACAGTCAGTCAATACTTCTTACAAATCTAGTCCCATAGGCATTGTTTCGCATCGCACCGTGCCATCCACCATATCTTCGATAGGCGACCGGACTGAACGGGTTAAATTCATGGTACTCGCGGTCGTAGCTATAGAATCCGCCTCCGCGAAAACCGATACCGCCCTCGGACTCCCCTTGGGGCCAATCTTGCACATCTGCGGCCCCTTCCGGCGACAAACTCCCGTCGCCATGGACACCGGTAAAGGATCTCCCCTTTGGATGCCCAATGGTAATTACCCGTTCCCAAATGCTTCCGGCCAAATCCATGACCCAATAGTGGGAGGCTCCAAAATAATCCTTGGTGGCTTCGGTAAGTTTGGACTCGTCCCAGCCGTTGACCATGATCAAGGTCCTGTTCGGATGCGGAAGTCGCTGTAAGCGTTCCCTACTGTTGGTTCCCCATGGAAAATCATGCGCTTTCGGTGGTTCCGTTCCCCTTGTGGCCTTGGTAAATTCAAATTCGGTCATGGGGCGCAAGCCGGACCAATCGGCAAAGGCCATGGCATCGTCCCATCCCATAAACAGACAAGGTTTATTGGGATAAGGCGTCACATAAACCTCATTTTTCGGGGTTATACTGCCATCTTGGGCATTATAATTTCGTTCAAGATGCAACAATCTCGCAGGGACTTGATCTGCCGATAAGCTATTTAAAAAAGCGGCATATTGCCCCTCCGTAGGTTCATATTTCATCATATAATAGGGCGAAACTCCCTTGGGATAGGAAGAAGGAACGGGCCCCTGCTGGTCGCCCTCATATTTGTATTGACCAGAATTATAGAACAGGTCTCCCGTGGCGGCCACCGTCAACTCTTGATCTTGGGAGGTGATTTTCACCAAGCCCGCTGGTTTTCCTTTTTTATTGGGCGCATAAAAACTACCAAACTCTTGTGCCGCAACGTCAGGGTCGCCCAAGGTAAAACCTCCTTTGGGGATATGGACCATCTCGATGCCGTAGGCATGAAAATACCAGCCACGCTCGCCCACATCGGCAAAACTGGGCCTGTGCAGCATTACTTTTAGGGTGACCTCTACCCGACCCCGAAAGTTGCTGTTGGGTTTTATAAATAGCCCCGTGCCATCTTTGGGAACCTCAAAAACCAGATTGGGATCTTCGGAAAATACCGAAACCACCTTATGCCCGCTTTGCGCCACTTGAATATGTTTATACCCCCCTTTTTCCGAGATGGATTTAAAGAACAGCCACACCGCATCATGGTTTTTAGTGTTGTGCCAGGCATTGTCCCAGCTCAGATTGAACAAGGTATAGGCTTGGCCACCCTCATTATAGAGCATTGGAGTTGAAATTTTAAGGTCGCTGGCCCATAGGGAAAAGCAAAGCACCGAAGCAACAATGGATAGGTAACACTTCATGATAGTTTATTGATTGATGAATAACATAACAAGCAAGGGATTAACCCATTAGCTACTTTTTAAAGGTAATGATTTCGTTGGATTTATCTAAGGTGTGAACCCTAAGCGATACAGCCCGATGGGTTGCCCTTTTTATTTGGCAATGTATATTAAACTTCCGCCGATGATAGAGATCAGTATGCCCACTATTTTGGGCTTGCTTAGATTTTCATTGAGCAACTTATAACCAAGAAAGGCCCCAACAACTATACTTAACTGTCGTAAGCCACCGACGTAAGTCGCCTTGCTCATGGTCAAAGCAGTCAACACCAATATGTAGGTAAAACTATTAAAAAATCCTACTTGGATAATCTTGGACCTATTTTTCCTCCACTCCGTACTGACTTCGAGCTTGGAAAATTTAAAGGACGTGAACAAATTATAGAAAACAGCAATGACCAAAGTATATAGATAGAAATACAGAAAAGGTTCCATTTTGGTTACCGAAACCTTGTCCCAAAGCGTATATCCAGCCACGGCTAGCGCGGCCAACAAGGCATATACACTTCCCTTATTTCCAATGTTTGATAGGATGGTACGCACCCCTTTTTTACTAAAGGCATCCAAGTGCATCACAAACGTGCCCAAGATGATCAGCACAATGGCCATTATGCCAACGGTGTCCACAGTTTCCCCAATAAAAAAATAAGCCAAAACGGGCAAGAAGATGATACTAGATCTGGAAACGGGGTACACCAATGAAAGGTCGCCATATTTATAGGCACTGGACAAAAAGAAATAATTAAAAAATGTGATTACAGCGGCAACAAGAATTAACCAAAGGAAGCTGACCTTAAAGTCAGAAATGGTAAAAAAGTAGATGGCCGGAATCGCAAAAATGGCAGTTTCCGCTATTTTGCTGAGGGCCGTAAAAATGTGCTTGTTTTCAGAGCTTTTGATAAGGTAATTCCAGTAGGCATGCGTAAAAATAGATATCAAAACCAGAATAAAAGGCAGCTTGTCCATAGATTGCTATAGGTTCCAGTTGGCTAATGAATAGCGGTCAGTTTTTAGTAAAATATCAATTTGTTTTTGAATCTCGGTGATATCATCGGTGTTCAGGGGTTCAAAATCGTCATAAAAGCCGGTCTCCCTAAATGGAAATTGACAGGCCTCCCCATATTTCTGAATGGTGGCGCTTTTGGCCCTCCCATAGAGGTGAACGTGCAGAAATGGCCCCTCCGGTTTAAAAACACCCCAGTTGCCATTGTCTTGATAGTTGATACGTCCCACATCAATACCACGATTGTTGAGTCCCACAGTCATGGCTTCTCCGATCAACATGGTCAAGCGCATTTGCTCTATGGCCAATTTGGGGGATAACAAGGTCCTGTCGTTCAACCGAACGATCGGTGCTATTTCTATGTGCCCGCCATCTTTTCGGGTCACCAGTGGAAACTCCACCGCCGTCACTCTAAAATTAGCTGTCTCGTAGATGGGTATTCCCATAGGTTTCTTTGTTTGAAGTTTTGTTTGCTATCCACCCAAGTGGGTTGAGCCTGTTTGTTGGCCGATGCTTTGGTTACGGTTGCTTTATTTTAAAACGGTACATGCCACTCCCCGATTTCTCAAACCCCAGTTTGGTATACAACCGGATGGCACTTTGCCTATGGTTGCCCGTAAAGAGCAGTACCTCCGTTAGCCCTTTTTGTTCGGCGATCTGGAGCAGTTCTTCCATAAGTTTACGGCCAAGGCCCTTACCGCGCGCGTTGACATCCACCACCACATCTTCCACCATACCCTTACTGCCCGAAAGTACATGATAACTGCACATAGAGGCCATACCGATGATTTGGCCGCCCTCTTGGCAATACACCAAGCTTAACTGGTCTTGTTTTTCCATGATCTTGGCCAAAGGGTTGAGTTTAAGATCAGGGTTTAACTGCTTAAACAGGTCTACCATTTGGTTTTCCATTTCTATGGTCAAGTCTTCTTGGGTAAGGCGTTTGATGGTCATTTTTTAGGACTTTGCAACATAAAAATACTACTAATTAGTGGTTACAGAGATCTATTTTAGGGATTACCTTGCTCCTATGTTGACAGCCACACAAATAGAAAACTTAAATGAATGGATCAAGGAAGCTTATGGTTCACCAGAACAGCTGACCAAACAATTGGATGAGCTGATTTTTATGTTGCATTATCTGGAGGAAGAAGTTTTTACCCGAAGGGAAGTGCAAAGTGCAGCAGATTTGCTAAAGCGATTTGGGGAGGTTTTGGGGTGATGTCAAACCAAAGAGAATTTTGGTCATTATAGAGATTAGATAATATTAACTCTCGGAGTCTATTTTATCTTGATATTTTTCTTCCAATTTACTAAACTCATTTTTCAAATCAAGAGAAAGTTGGCCTTCAGATAGTTTCCCATTATCATGAGGAATATTTCTCAAATCCAAAACTTTAGTTCCATTTAAATAAAAATGCAAAGTGATTCTATGAGTTTTATTGATCTTATCAAACTCAAAATATTGGTAAGATTCTGAAAAATTATAGACTAGAACTTCGAAACTCTCTAAAAATGAGATGTTCTTTCCCAAAACTTGACTTGGGTTTTCTGGCCTAAATTTTAATGTGCCTCTGTTAGTATTTTTATTAATTTGTTGATTAGAGAAAGTACCGTCAGTTACAAATCTAAATCGCTCATTTTTTTCATTGAAGAAGGCAATAGCAAAACTAATTCCCATATTACTTTTTAATTCTCCAATGTCTCTATCGGTCGTTTTCTCATCTATGAACATGTGAACCTCAACCGAGTGGATAATCCTAACGCGAGTTTCTAATTCCTTAAGCCTGTCATTTCTTTGCTTTAGAGTTTCATTTAATTCATTTGTTCTTTCCTGTTGTTCTCTAAAAGTTAAGTTTAAAACTCCAACCTCTTCCTCTTGACTCTCAATTTTTGCCTCCAATCCAGCTACTTTTTTTTCTTGTTCTTCTTTCGCTATAATTTCTTTTTCAGTCTTAATTTTTTTAATTTTTTTGTCAATAACAAACTTTGAAATTTGCAATATCCCACCAAGGAAAATGAGGACAATTGCGAATATCTGAATCCAATTCCCAGTACTAATTAAGCCTTCCAAGTCCTGCATTTTGTTTTTTTTTGTTCTCAAACTTTAAAGATTAGAATTCCTTGGCGTCAAAATGATATGATCTAATTGAACTCAATTGTTTATATAAGCCTAAATACATTCCCTACCTAGTCAAATATAACTTATAAACGCCAAAAAATGTAAAGGATATCTGTAATGTTCAAATGTGAAAGTGAAGGTTTTAGGGGACACTAAACCACAATGAATTATAGCCATTGTTGTGTGTAGTTTTTATTGTCTTATTCTTTTTAATTCTACGATACTAAATCTTCTTTCCCCATTATTAGTCATAATTCGAACACTTGCCGGTAAGTTTGGTGGATTTGAGGCTAAAGTACAGTTTGTCATAACTCCTTGTATGCGCTCTTGAACCTCGTCTGAATTGAAATTTCCAATATCGAATGTCAATTCTTTGTGCATTATTTCTGCTAAATTATCTAGTGTGTAGTCCATAGGATTAAAAAACGAAGGTGGATATACTCTTCTTTTCAGAATATCTATAACTTCCGTTCTTGCTTGCTCTCTTGATGGATAGATCAAATTTTCTCCATTAGCATCTTTAAGTTGTTCTCCTAAACTAATTGCGGTAGCTGGCTCATATTTAAAAAAAGCTACAAATTGATTCTCTTGTTCTTCAATTCCGTTTTCAGTTTCTACTCTAACGTTATCAATAGTTAAATAAACTGTTTGTCGATTAATTTCTATTTCCTCTGCCATAATTAATGTTTTCTTTGAGTAAAGGTTAGTTGTAAGGGAATTTATACTGAATTATCAAAATAGTCTTTCCAAAACTTGGCGTTCTCTACGATGCTTTCAGCTACAACATCTGAATCTGAAATATAATCATCCAGCACTTCTATTAGGTCATTTAATTCAATATGAGCAAAATCCATTGTTGTCAAACTATTGATTCCGAGCTTGACTTTTAGTGCTTCTACTATTTCCTTGTTGGAATCGTTTATCTTATTTATACTAGTAAGATTAGTTTTTTCATTATCCAGCAAAAAGCTTAAGCTTGGCAAATCAATTATTTCTTTAGAAGAAATATTTTTTTCTGTGTATAAATAACTTTCGATTTCTCTAAACGATAGAATATCATCAATATCAATCGCATCAAGGTATGTCGATTTGTATCTACTTAGTGGATGCATTTCGTTGTTAAGAGTTATTGTACTATTAAGGTCTACAACAGAAATTATGGCAAAATTATATTGATAATTATCTGGAATAAATTTGTTTAATTCATTTTCAAACCATTTTAAAATTTCTTTGTCCGATAATTTTTGGTCAATTTTATTTGGTGGTATAATACAAACTCCGCCACCAATGTTCTTTGCCCCAACGTGTGGATAAAATTGTTCTTTTATATAGTAATAGTTTGTGTCTTCTAGATTTTTTTGTAGAACAATAATGCGAAATTTTTTATCAAATTTTAAGAGTATATCCGCTTTTGATATGTTCTTTTCTTTAAGAGTATAATTGATTTTATTCAAAAGTTTTCTATACTCAAGTTGCTTTTGTTCTTGCAATTCTGCTTGAGTTTTCGATTGCACTATAGATTCATTAGCCAACTGTAGTTTTTGTTCAAGTCCTTCATTAATTAATTTCATTTTTTGGCCACTGTGAGCTTTGGAAATTTCAGATTTCTTTAAAAACCAAATCATTATTGTGAAAATAATGGAAAGTGTAAGCACTAGTTTTCCACCTTGTATTAGAAATACCTCGCAGAATCTTAACAAATAATACCAAAAGCCATTTGGAAATTCAATCTTTAATTCAGCTATTAATTCAGTTAGTTCCTTGTTACTTGCCCAAGCCGTTGCCTCTCCAAGCGTGATTATAATTAAAGAGTATAGAATGAAATTTAGAGTTTTCTTGCGAAGAAAATAATCTATTATTTTAAATATTAATTTTTCAAAAAAATCTCCTAATCCTTTCAGCATTCTTTAATTTCTGTTGATATCACCAGGTTTAAACAATTACACACAACTTGTTTATAGAGATGTAAAATACATCCCTACACCTTCAAATATAGCGTATAAACGCCAAAACTTGTAAGGGATATCTGTACTATTTGGTATTAAGGTGAAGGGTAAAAGGGTGGTGCTAGACCAAAATGTGTTTTGCCAGGGTTATGCGTAAGTTTCTTTTAGCTTGTTGATTTCAGTTATCAGTTCAGATTTTTGAGCGTCAGTCAATTCGTTAAATAATTTGACCTTTTTTCCTTTATAATCGAATAGAATTTCACCCATTATATGGCTAAACAATAGCTTTCTGTAAAGCGCTCCATTCAGCAAGATTTTGTCGAAAAGCGATAAGGAAGTTTCGTCCACGGCACTTCGGAGGTTCACTACCTGTGCCAACTCAAAAACTTTTGCTTTTGTTAGGAAGGTTCCCCGCTTGGTCAATGTCATTTTACCATTGTCTATCCGCAATTCTTGTCGTCCCCTAAGCAACCATAGGAATTGTCGCAATCCTATTAGCGCCACAATAGGATGAACAACAAAAAAGATAAGGATAAATCCCGGCGAAATTTCGGTTCCGTTGATATAACTTTCAATAAACCCGCTAAAAAACAGTCCGCAAGAAAATAAGGTAAAGACAAGCGAAATAAATGAATTTCGCGAGTTGTTCAGCGCAAATAAGCCATCCTTTTTTGCCTCACACACAAACTTTTTCCTGTTCAATCCGAAAATAAAAACTCGGGTGTAGTGGTAGAAAATAGTCAGTACTGTGTTTTTAGTGCTCATTGTGGGTTATAGCTGTACTTGTACACAGTAATTATTTCATCAATTCTATTTGAAACTTTGTGGCGTCAAAAGCAACTTTCAGACCTCTTATACTGGGGTCCGATTTATGCTTTTCAAATAGTTCTGTAAGGTAATTAGTTTGACTGGCAACTTTTTCATTTTCTCTTTTGAAAATGAAATTCTTCAAAAGAATCAGATTGGCCATGATATTATCAGAAACAGTCGCATCACCATCGGTGAGAACTTCATCGATCAACCCTTTTATTTTGGTATCATTTTCTGATAGTTCATCAAAGAGATAGGCATTGGCCAAGTCAGATCTGGTCATGTTTGAATAGTCATTTTGATTGGACATGTCCTTTCTGTACGTCATTTTATCTCCGTTAAGGAAATACCATCTTGTATAGGAATCATTCTCTATTTTGATTTCTTTTTCAAAGAATTTTTTCTTGGCATTCCAGTTTGTAAAAGCAATGAACAGTTCGGTTCCATCATCTTTCTTAAATATGGCAAACCTAATTAAGTACTTACTTTCTCCCGGTTTTTCGATTTCAATAGTAAGTTTGTTTTCTACCGAGACATATTTTTTTATTGCTCTGAGTATTTTGGAAACATCTTTCGGGCTTGCTTCAGGAAACAGATTCTCTCTCAAAAACAAATCGATGTATAAATAATGGGTCAAATAAAAATCGTCCATTTTCAGATAATTGGTTTCTTCTAAATTGTCCGATTTGATTTTTATTTTTCCAGATTGAGAATGTCCGACAGTAAGGCAACAGATTAAAATAAAAAGTGTGATGATTTTTTTAAGCATTCCAGTGATTTATATTGTGTAGGGCGCCATTGCTATCATTTGTCACGGCGTTGACGGTTTATCGGTTTGAAGTTAGGGAGAAAATTAGGTATAAATTATTGCCTTTGTTGTAGCACGTTTTTTTCTTTTTCAAACCATTCAAGTGCAATGGTTCTTATCTTATTTCTATAAAATTTTGTCCATTTAGTTTTGAGATTTTCATCTTCAAGCCCATTGGTTAAATATTCCATTTCAACTCCAGCCTTTATTCCTTTTTTATAGAATTCAATCCCATAGTTCTCGGTAGAGTCAACCAAGGATTCGTAGTTCCTGTTAAGTTCTTCTTTGAAATCTCTATTTGAATCAATAAAGTCAGACATAATTTCAAATCGTTGTTCTTTCGTCAATCTTGGAATGGAAATATGCGTGTCGTAATTTTTTTCTTTTGCTATAATCGCCTCTTTTACATCTCTTTCTTGATCTTTGGATAATCCCGAGTTATAATCAGATTTGCATTCCGAAACCAATGAGTGGTCAAAAATGTGCACTCCAATCACCTTCAAATCCCTCTTTCTCAGAAAGAAAGTTTCATTCATTGAGGCAAATGAGTAGGCGAAAGCCGAAATCAAGACCTCTATATCAGTGTTTTGCTCTTTCATTTTAATGTGCTAACGTTCTCGGCTATAATTTCGTTGTGAGGTTGGTGGTTTATCGGTTTGAAGTTAGGAAGAAAGTTGGAATGGATTGTGGTTGTTCCTGTCAGTTTTACTCCACCCGATATTTTACACTAATACTCTTTCTTAAAACGCCTTCATCCGATATAAAAGTTGTAGTAACATCAAGGACAGCATCACCACGGGACAATAGTTTTTCCATAAAACTGGAGAAAACCGTCTCAGAAGCTTTTGTTTCGGAAATTTCGATTAGATCCACAATTTTCAAGCTTTTCGTTCTCTCAAGCAGTTCAGCTCTCTTATCGGCCTTTTCAAGCAACTTTTTATAAATTCTTTCCTCGGTCGATTCATTTTGCTCATAGTTTGTTCGAGCCAAATTATATTCTATTCCCTCTGTTAGTTCAAGGTTTTGCAGAAATTCCTGTTTCTCTTCTAGGCTTGGCACAAACACCATGTAACTTTTAGGTACATTTCCTGCTAATGCCGCATAAACCACATTGAATTGATTTTCTTCAAACCTTAGACCAGTGCTTTCTAGAAATTCCAAAACCTTTTTATTGGACTGCTTTATTGTTTCAGTCCGTTTTTTGTTGTTATCCTGGCCGAAATCAAAATCAGTATCGCCAGAAATTGCATATTCAAATGATAATGGCTTCAGCATTATCGTGTCCTTGACCAATACTTCAATGGATTTTTCTTGAGAAAATCCAAGCGATGAAATAAGTAGGAAAGCAAAAATTAGTTTTTTCATTGATTGATTAAAATTGTGTATGACTTGCTTCTATGGATGTAAAATACATCTTTATATTTCCAAATAGAAGGTTTTAGCCGTGGTTGTGAGCTGCTTTTTTAGTCGGTATCCGTAATATCGATAAGATAAAGCTCATTTTTTCTTACATCAAAAATAGCAATAGAGAAGTCCCAAGCGATATCGAAAAACCATTCTGCCGATTTCACCACAAATTGGAAACAATTAAATTCATCAAAACGATTTTCGAATTCATTCTCCACAAAATCAACTCCAATTTTCCAAGCTTCCTGGGGATTGATACTTTTATAAGCACCTCCAACAGCTAATGTTCGAGCTAAAATTGAAGGAACATCATAGATGTCAGTCCAATAATTCACCAACTCAACCTTTGGTTTATTCTCTTTTATTTTAAGATTTATTCGATATTCATTTAAATCGTCGTGTCTAATAGCCTTTCTGACAAACTTAATTTCATCTAATCTATTTCTTGACGAAAACCAGTCAAAATGTAGGTTGCTTTCCACTTTGAACTTGTGAAATTGCGCTCCTCCATTGGAATGAGTTTCATTCAATTTTGATTTAAGCTTTAGAGCAGCTTCTGACCAATTATTTAATGGTATAAATTTTATAGTTTTCCAGAGATCAGTGATTTCTTGTGCCGTAGGTCTTCTCTGGTTCCAATCTATTTTAAGCTCATTCATTTTTAATAATTGGGTAAAACTTTAAAATACATCCTTATACTTTCAAATATAGTTTATATGAGGAAGTGGAGGTTTTGGGGTGATGCTAAAGCAAAATGGGTAATGGTCATTGTTGCAAAACCTTATTTAAGTTTGAAGAGCTCAAATTGATGGGTTCTTTTTCTCCAAAAGACATTCAAGAAAAAAGACTTTTCTCCGTTGGTTAGAATTTCATATTCATAGATATCTCCTGGAGCACTGACCTCTCTTTTTAGCGAATCATTACTCTCCTTAAACTCTAAACTAAATTTACAATCCTCTTTCCATTTTATATTCAACAGCGAATAAGTCCGGCCGTTTTTCATTCTTTCAAGATACATGTTATTAGAGATGGTCACAAAAGTCGTATCAATAATTCCAGTCTCAGGCCTTTTATTTAAATAAAAGAAATCCCCATTCTTCAAGTCATCACAGTTTAAATTTTGTTGTTTTGCCACTTGTTCTTGGCTGCCAACAATCCCACTTGGAAAGTTATCAATAACGTAGTCACATTCCTTTATCATTTTTGCCCCAATCTTGTTTCCAATTTCTTCCATATTCATGTCGGACATTGTTTGGGCATTATATAAATCCTTTAGCTCTTCAAGATTGTCCACAAGTAACTTTTCAAAGCAAAATCCCATTCCTGAAGGATCTTTTACCTGTTCTTTTTCAAGACATTTACATAATTTTTTAGACATTTTATCATAAATGTCTTGTGCGCAAATTTGTTCAAACGCACCTAAGAGACAGATAAGTAGAAAGAAGTATTTCTGAGTTTTTTTCATAATTTTTATAACGGTGTTGATAATGGTTTGTAGCGGTATTGACAGTTTACAGGTTTGAGCTAGCGAGAAAACAGCTATGAATTTTTAGTTCTTGTCACAATCTGGCTTTTTACTTTCTATAAAGCTCTGGTGTAACGGAAATCTCCAAGGCGAATTCTCCCTTTTTATCAAAATATTTATAGTCCATAGTTACACCATTATCCCGAAAGATCTTTAGGTCAGGATTTTTTTTGACATTTTCTATGATATCGGGTCTAATGTACTTGTTTACCGTATCTAAGTTTACCTCGGACTTTTCCATTTCCACTAGGGTATAGTAATAGGTGAAATTGGTTTTTCCTTTGGTCCCGGCACTGTCCAATCTTGTGAACTGGTCAATTTGCATGGGTGTTTGTTGGTTCAATTCCACTGCCGCCTTTTTTAGTTCAGTTTCAAAGTCCTTTTTAAAGAGTTGTTGGACTCCATAATAGGATATGGCAAAAGCAACGATTCCTACAATTGTTCCAATTACTTTTCCTTTTTTTGATTTCTCTTCCTTGCTCATTTGGGATTGAATGGTTTCTAGTTTTTCGTCCGTGGTCTTGTCTATATTGAAGTGAAAACAATCGCTATATCATCAAATATAGCATATAAGCAGTATAAGCTGTAAGGTTTGGTGTAAGGGCGAAGGGTAAAAGGGGTAATCGCAGTGAATTTTAGCCCTTGTTAGGAACAGTCTTTTTTTGCTCTTTATTCAAACTCCGCATATGGCGCTTTTCCAAACGCCCAACTTTTCTGTCCCTCTTTAGCATGTCGTTCTGGGTCAAATAATGAATGGCAAGAAATATTTGAATATTTCTATCTTTCAAGTCCCATTCTTGAGGATGTTCCGCTAAACTTTCTGTAATTAAATTGATATTAGTAAATCCTCCAATTGCTTCCAGTTTTTCTGCATAATATTCCAAGAATTTGTTTGATTTACCTAACTCCTTTATGAAGCCTATCACAATTGGATTGTAGCTAAAGACAATCGATTTGTATTCATATTTGGGTTTACTTACCAGAAAAGTTGAATTGGAAATCGTCCATATTTTGTTAAATGTAGAATCCGAGATTTTAGAGTACAATCTTTTCTGTTTTCTCCAACTTATTTTTTCTCCAAGATATTTATATTCCCAGTCATTAAGTTTTGGAAGTGCCTTAGTTATGCAACTCCCAAATTTTGTCCAGTCCTTGGTTCCACAAAATTCGGTTTGGAAGAAGTCCGTAATCAGATTCAGGTCCTTAATTTCAGATTCTGAAAAATAAGTTTTCAAATCCACTTTAGAGTTCTGCCCAAAGCAAGTCCCGAATATCAAAAACATAAAGTAAAGTAAAGGGAATTTCATTGGTTTAAGATTGTACCTAACGGTCTCGCGTATGCGGCTTTGCCTACTATTCCCCGCGATGAACGTCATACACATTGTTAGGCTTAGCGTTTTCTCTTTAATACAAATTATTGAAACCTGCTTTTGAAATAAAATAAATCATTCCGATAAAAAATGGAAGTCCTGCCAAAAACAATATCAATAGATTTTTCTTAGTGCTTGATTCTTCAAAATTTGGATTCTCTGACCTTGCTTTTTTGGTTAGGTATTCTGTCATTTCATCCTCTTTCATAAATCTTTGGTATTTTGAATTTGGCATGTATGAAATTTTTCGATTTTATTGGAGTCCAAATATTTGACCGTTATCATCCAAGGGTTCGACAAATCGAATTTTGACACAGATTTTATGGTTCTGAATGGAATTATTTTTTCATCGCTTGCAGATTTTATTTTCAAACCATTTTCATCAACGTCAACTTTCTTTAATCTGAATGGCATTTGAATTAGAAAAATTGAAATCCAGACCAATGCAATTCCAAATGCATTTGCAAAATTTGATGCTAATTCATCTCCACTATTTTTTAGTGTGAAAAATCCAATTATCCCGCCACCCAACATTATAATTGGGAATATATTTTTGAAAATAAATGTTTGTGGAGCACTACTGTATGTCATTTGTTCGATTTTTTTCTTTTCAATATCCTAACTTATTTGTAAAAGACGTAAACACATCCATACATCTTCAAATATAGTTTATATGAGAAAGAGGAGGATTGGGACGTACCATGTGGTTTATGTTGTTTCCCGTTTTTTAATTCCAAAGCGACCAAAAGCCAATTCCGATTGCTAGCCATAACAAGAACACAATTACAAGAGCCCTGTGGTATTTGTTCCTTAGCTTTTTATCAATTGCTTTCCTTGCATGAAAATCCGCCATCATTCTAAAACTGAAATCTAACATTGGATACGTGTAACCAAGTTTTTTCATTTGCAATCGCATCCAGTATATAATTCCGCCTCCAAAGAGTGCGGCAGTCCAAACAAGTAGGATCATCAAGTCGGTCATTGAACACTTAATTTTTTTTACACCCGATAATTTCGGCTAAAATTTGGCCGCCTTGAACTTTTTGACCGGGTTTTTTAAAGTAATTCAACTTTCCGCCAACAAAGGACTCAAATTCAAATCTTTGAGTTTTATTCTCCACAGCTCCAATCACATCTCCAGGTTGAACTAACTGTCCCTTTTCAAAGAACCATTCTTTGATTATCCAGTCATTTCCATTTAATAGTTCCTTAGGAAAAATAATATTCTCTGTTTCGTCATATTCAAGAAAACGACCATTTAACTCCGCGTCAGTTTTCAAATTTGAAGTGTCTAGACCTAGTTTGTCCAGTTGTTTTAAAACCAATTTCTCATTTTAGGTGAAATTTATTTCAACGTAACAGCTAAACTACATCAGAATGCATTTTAGGATTTATTAGCCCCGATTTCTACTTTTTTTCCTCACGCAAAATTTTCTCCATTTTCCGACCTCTTGCCAATTCATCGATCAGCTTTTCTAGTTGCCTACATTGTCTGTATAGTTCAAATTCATCCGCTATTTCTTCAATGCGATACCCGCAAACAACTCCTTTAATCATATGCGCGTTTGGATGGATTTTAGCTTTTTGAAAAAATGTTCTATACGTTGCCTTTTCATCAATAAGTGTTTGTAAGGCATTTTGATCAAAACCAGTGAACCATTCAAGCACTTGGTCGAGCTCTTCTTTGGTTCTGCCATTTTTCTCCAATCTATTCAGGTAAAGTGGATAAATGGACCCAAATATCATATTGGCAAGCTTTTCATTTTTTTCCGCTGTTACTTCCATAAAAATCAATTTAATTGATGGCGATGTTTATCTGTACGATAAGACGGCCTTGAAATTGGAGCTTACGGGCTTGGCCATGATTTCCAAGTTCGGAATCCAGCCGTCATTTAAAGTTAGGGTTTTCAATTTTATTCAGAAGGAAAGGTGAATTATAGCTATTGTTAAATACAGTTTTTTATTTCAGTCCGATTACCTTAACAAATGAATATTCTTCTCGACTCTCATATCCATTTATCAGACTTTTAGAATTTAATTTTAAGTTGCCATTTTTGTCAATTCTACCATAGTAGTGGATTGTTCCATTTTTGCTAGTAGTTGAAAATCTGATTCTTTTTCCATCCAGTTCGAAATACCCAACATTTAGATATTCCATTTCTAGGTTAAACCAATCCTTTAAGTCAAAGGCTGTCCCTTCACATTCAGTAGAAGCGCTAATTACTTCTCCACTAGGGTAAAACCTCAAGTAGCCTTGAGTTCCTTCATCGTCATCTTCCTCATACTCACATTTCGTTTCGTAAAGTCCATTAAACTTTATGAGTTCATTTTTTTCATTTTGTCCGTAGCAACAAATTGAAATAAAACAGAATAGCACGATGGTTAATTTATTCATTTTTAGATTGTTGCCAATATTATCTCTTGTTTTTTATTATTCTGTTTTTCCGCTCACGCTTGTACTTCCGATATTCTTTTTTGGTAGGAGCTTTTGTAATCGCATAAGCAGCGCCAGAATACATATACGTTATGAACGGGACTTTATCAGAAAAGTCCTTTCCGTACTTTTCCAGATTTCCAATTTCTCCAATCCTTTTGTCAAACTCAATGATGAATTCTGCTTCTTTTATTCCATTTTGAATTTTCGGAGTCCAGTAATTTTTAAAAGAATAAGTTGAATCCCTTTTTAATTCATAAATATGCGTGATTCCATCAAATCCTGTACTCCACCCATCGATATATTTTTCACTGGGAATAGTATCAAATCCACTCGTAGTTATGTATTCGTGTAGAAGCTCTGAGGTTTCTTGCGGTAATTCATATTCCTTAACAAACTTGTCTGCTTTATAGTTCTCTTCCCAAACTTCAAATACGAAATAAATTATTTTCCCAACTAGGGAGTCTTTCTTTTTCCTTATCTCAAGAACACTCCCAGGGTTCCATTTTCTAAAAACGAAATCTGATTTTTTATCTAGTTCTGGAAGATTGAATTCTTTTATTTTTTCCACTTGAATTTCTTTCCAAAATAGAGTGTCACTATCCTTGGTCAAATACAGTCCTTTATTCTTCTTTTGGCCTATAACAGTTAATGAAAAAAGTAACATAAAGAAAGTGCTAAGTTTCATTTTTCGAAAATTTTGATTCTAATCTACAATTAGATTAGTAATTGAAAAGTAAGAATGAGTAAACTCCTTAGTTGGATTAGTTAAATAAGGGATAACTTGTTTATTTGATTAAGTTGATGTCTTAACTAAAAAGACACCTGAAACTGAATGACTTCACTAGGCTTAAACCCTATTCTATGGGCCATGAGTTCCAATTGGGCGCCTTTATCCACTTTAAAGGGTACTGTATAAACTTTCCAAGAGGCACTAATTGAGTCATTCCCCATGATTCGGTAGCCGATGGAGGCACCTTCGGTCTTGCATTCCATGGTAATCTCATTATTCACCTGAATCAGCGCAGGTTTAGCTGTTGCTGGTTGCTCTTGGGCTCCCTGCCAAAGCTGGTCTATGAGTTCGCGCTCCGGCAAGTTGGGTTGATCGCCAATCTCTGCCAGCCAACGGTCCATTTCCGTGCTCAATTCCTGCAATTTTTGGGCATATTCCGGGTTTTGGGCAAGGTCATTGACCTCGTGCGGGTCGTTTAGGCAATCGTACAGTTCTTCATTGGGCTTGCTTTCACTAAACCACAGCATCTGCGTTTCGTTGAGCTGCCCTTGGTCTCGCATGCGCAAAAGTTCTTGCATAGTGGGGATACGCTCTCGATACTTATTGGGCAAATAGCGGCCCTGTTCCGGCCGATAGTTTCTCACATATTTAAAACGCTGGTCGCGCACCGCTCGGATAGCATCGGTAACGCCATCAAAGCGGTCTGCCGCTCCATGGATGTATTGTCTGGGTTCATGGTCCCCTACAAAAGCTTGGCCCTGCAGATGGCCGGGAGGCGTCTGTCCGGCCAAGGTGAGCACGGTCGGTGCAAAATCTATGAAGCTTACAAGCTGGTTGTTGATGGTACCAGCTTTTGATTTATCGGGATATCGAACAATCATGGGGACGTTGAGTCCAGAATCGTAAACCAATCGTTTTTGGCGTGGTAAGGGGCCACCATGATCGGCATAGAAAAAGATGATGGTGCTGTCCATAAGTCCATCGGCTTCCAATTGTTCCAAAATCTCCCCAACTTGACGGTCCATCAAGGCGATGTTGTTGTACATTTTCCACAGGTCATTGCGCACCACTTCGGTATCCGGTAAATACGGTGGAATGGGAAATTGGGTATCCTTCGGAATGACAGCTTCCTTTTTATAGGGTTCAAATAACCCTGATTCATGCGTCACCCCAAAATTAAAAATGGAAAAGAAGGGTTGCCCTGGTTCACGGTTGCGCCAGTGGCCGTCCTTCCCATTTTGGTCCCATGCGGTCACTGGAGCCTTAAATTGGTAATCATTTTTGGAATTGTTGGTGCAATAGTAGCCCTCTTTTCGCAGTAGTTCACTGAACATCCTTACCTGGGGTGGCGGAACAGCTTCGTAGGGGGGCAATCCGGTAACATCAGTATACGAATGGGTGCGCATATGACTGGCGCCAATGCTGGTCGGGTACATCCCTGTGGCAATGGCCGCCCGGCTCGGGGCACAGACCCCGGAGGGAGAAAACATATGGGTATAGCGAACACCTTCAGAGGCCAATTTACTAAGGTTGGGTGTAACCACGGTTGAATCGCCAAAGGAGGGAATGTATGGGCCCATGTCCTCGACCACCAACCATAAAATATTGGGTTTTTCAAAAGTGGAGACGGATTCCGTTTCCTTGTCCTTGGATTTGTTTTGGCATGCGAATATCAACAGCAAAACACATAAGGTCGAAGTAGTTTTTAATCGTGGTAACATAATCGAATATGGGTTGGCTATTCAAATATAGGGGATCAACTGATCCATTTGTTTAGGATGGTGGTTATGTCATTCCTGCTTTCGTAGGAATCCATAAAATTATTCGTATTTGGATTCCGCATCAAGTGCGGAATGACAGATAAAAGCCGTTCTAAATTCGATTTCTGAACGCGATTTTTTTATTGGCAGGGGTTTTTGGTAACTTTAAAACAGGCATGAGGTACAAAGAATACAATGTGAACAAGGTTTTGGAGAAGGCGATGGTGCTTTTTTGGCAAAATGGCTTTAACGGATGCCCCATAAGTGAATTAGTGGATGAAACCGGGGTCAACCGTTTTTCACTCTACCACGAATTCGAGAACAAGCAGGGCATATTGTACCACTCTTTAAATCTTTATAGGGCCCGTTATTGTGATGAAAACCATGCTTTGTTGGATGCCAAAGGTAATCTGGAGGCTGTTTTAAAAGATTTCTATCTATCGTTTCTCCAAAAAAACAGACCCATACCCGGCTGTTATTTTATTCATATTGGTACCGAACTGGCCGATACGGATGTGCGCGTGAAAACAAGTGTGGACAATTATCTGATGGAAATTTATTCCCGCTTTGTGAACCTATTGCATGAAAATGGAGTGGGTGCAAGTAAATCGGAATTTAAGGCCAGGCACCTGCTCGGTTTGTACATTACGGCCATGAGCTTTTGCCTGATTCATACCGAAACGGAGCGGGACCGGTACATCACCAATGGAATAAATTTAATTGTAGCCTAAATGCCCAAAATACTCAAAGAATCGTACGAAGAATTGGTAGAAAAAGCCCAAGAAATCTTTTGGCTCAAAGGCTTTAAAGGGGTTTCGGTAAAGGAGCTTTCGGAATACCTAAGTGTGAGCCAGACCATACTGTACAACAAATATTCCAAGGATGAACTGTTCTTGGATTCCCTGGATTATTATACCTCCAACTATTCTGACCCTTTCCTGAAACGCCTTCGGGAGACCACCGAGGGCCTGGGGTCACTTCGGGATTTCTTTTACCAATTGATCAATGCATTGGAGGACAAGACCTTTCCACGCAGTTGTCTTATGGTGAATACGGTCGTGGAGCTGCGCAATGAAAACGAGGGCGTGGTACAACGGTACGAAAGCTACTTGAGCGCTTTAAAAAGGAGTTATCGGGTGGTGTTGGAAAAGGCGGTTGACCTGGGGCAGATCAAATATCCCGAAAAGCTGGATTCTTATGCCGAGTTTCTGTTGGGCATCATTTTTAGCCTGAGCATCCTTTTTAAACTTCGCAGTAAGTCAGAGCTGCATCAATTTATTGACGAGCAACTTTCCTTTATTCAATAACAGCATAGCTGAACGCTATTTTTTATCCCGCGGAACACCTCTTCTACCTTTGGATCATAAACCAAATAAAAGAATTCATCATGGAAGAAGTAATCGTATCCAAATCAATCAATGTATCAGCAGAAAAAGCTTGGGAGAAATTATCATCCTTTAGGGGAATAGAGGAATTCTCCCCTATTGAACGTTCTGAAACAGCGGGACACGGAGCCGGAGCCACCCGTACGTGTTATATGCCCGACGGAGCGGCAATTCATGAAGTGTTGGAAGAAGTGGAGGATCAAAGCATGGAAATGCAATACAAGATTACCGAAGGTCCTTTTCCGATAAGTGGCTATGTTAGCAATATAAAGGTTGAAAAGACCGGTGAGGGAAGTTGTAAAATTACATGGGGTTGTGAGTATGAAACCGACCCAGCGGCTAAGGAAGAGATGCGCAAATTATTTGAAGGTTTCTATCATGTTATTATTGATAGTTTGGAAACTTTGATAGCGAATCAGAATTAGATTACTCAACAAGTAACAAATTGATCCGGAATGATTTTCAGTTTAATCACTCCAAAAAAAAGCCCCATGATGGGGCTTTTTTAATCACCAATCATTGGAACGCTAGCGCTCCAAACTTGTATCATAGGCTCCGTAGAATTTATGTTGATCTTCCAACATATCCATATAGGATTTGCCACGGGCATAATCGATATTATCCCCAAAGAGCACCAAAATACCTTCCATGGGTTCGTCATAAGGGTTGTAGATCACGTGCTTTACATAGGGCGCTATAAAAACACTCATCCCCGGTTTTAGCTCTACCATGCCATCACCCAATTCGGCACGGCCCTTACCTTTGGTAATAATGAAGAGATTGGGCACCTGGCCTTTATCCAGCCCTCTTTCTGTGTTGGCCGCCTGTTCCGGACCAATACTGAACCAACCAATGCGCTTGTCCTTCATAGTGTAGAGTCCCACATGATCCACGCCATGGGTCGGTAACGAAGCATCCCGGGTAAAATAGGTGATTTCCACGGCATCCCTTTTCCAAAAATGCTCCATGACCTCATAGGCAAGGGCATCTTCTTCAATACCACTTTGATGGCCTTCCATATCCCGGATGTTCAGTCCTACCACATCCGAGCCAAAGGATTTGGCGGAGGCTGTGGAAGCTGTCCATTTTTTGGAATGGATGTTGTTCAGCACCTCTTTGTTGGCAAAATGGAAGTACCAAGTCGGTTCACCGGGTTTGCCCTGGTGCAAGCTGACCCCATGTGGACCAAAATTATGAAACGTATACTGCTTCTTTTTACCTACGGCATAACCTTCCTGTTTTCGTTGGGAGCGTACATGCCACCAATCCTCACCTACTTTTACTCCGAAGGTCACCGTATGGGCCATGTGGTCGGTTTGGTAACTGTCCACAAAACTCTGGAGCATTTTTTTGGTGCTTTCTGTTTGGGCTTGAATGGTTGAAACGCTTATCACCATACAAAGACTTAGTAGTCCAATACCTCTTCTGTTTAATCGCAATCTTGTTTTCATTTTGATTGATTTTTAGGTTAACAATTTTTGCTATACACCACAGAAGAGTGCCGCAGAAGTCCTTTTGTTACTGCTCTGGAAGGGTATTGTGGTGAAATTTTCCTATTTGTGGCGAAATGATGTGTCAGCCAAAATTTTTAAGGCTGCGGAGGTTTTCAAGTACCGTACTTTTGAAGGATTTTGAAACGGGGACAGCTGCATCGAAGGGATCCAGATAGAGCATCAGATCCTGGTTTCCGCCTTTTATGGATTTCACATGCAACAAGTTCACCATATAGGAACGATGACTCCTTACAATGGCCGTGTTGTTGATGGAAGAGACCAAATTCCCCAAAGGCGAACGCATCAAAAATTTCTTCAACTGATCTTGCTCCAAGTATATAAGCTCGACATAATTGTCCTGCGCCTTGCCATAGAGAAAACTGGAAGCGGAAAGGGTTATCTGATCCTTGCTTCCCACACCCTTAAACTCGATCAATTGTCCCGCATCCACATAGTCCTCCTTATTGGTCAGGATATGTTCCATTTGATTTTGTAATGAACGATATCGAAAAAAGAAAAATGTGCCGACTATGGGAAATAGCAATACCACGGAAACATCCCGTAGAAATCCGAAATAGCTTTTCAAAAGGAAGTCGTGCCAATTGCCCAGATAGTTATAGGTAAAGAACATCACCGATGCTAAAAGTACCATAGTCCAAATGCTCCAACCGATCACTTTTTTAATTGTGGCCTGTTTAAAAAACAAAGGGCGCAGGCCGAATTCATTCCCCAGTAAAAAAAGAAAGAGCGGGATAAAAAAATAGAACATTTCCAACAAGAACTCGCTGGTGTATTCATGATTTGGATTGTAATTATCGACCCCAAATGGTAGGAAAAATATGATAAAGCCATAGAAAAAAATGCATGTGACCACGCTCAGGACGAGCTTATATTTTGAGGTATCATAAAATGAAAGGTCATTTTTATCCATGGGGTCGGTAAACCAATTTTCTCTGGATTAAATATAGTGGATAAATGGCACAAACCCGCATTATATAAGCCATCAACCCAAAACAATTGCTAATTTGTTTTGATAAAAAAACATGTTTGAAGAAGGCTAAATCTGATTATTTCATCTTCTCAAAACTCATATTAAATTATTCTTATCAATCTGTTAGGATATTTGTCGTTTTTCGATGACAATGACATTTTTTATACATTTATCCTATCAAAATTTCATTTAATCAAGCATTAGATTGAAATGTCAGCTGCGAAGCCAAAAACTAACAAACTACTCTTAGCGGAACTCAAAAAGGGCAATAAAAAAGCTTTTAAAAAGCTGTTTGAACTTTTTTGGGAGCCTATGTTTACCCGTGCCAAATCCATAGTGCTCGATGAGAATGCCGCCAAGGACGTTGTGCAGGAAATTTGGGTGAATCTGTGGCAAAAAAGGGAGGAGAATACCATCAAAAATTTCGAGGCCTATATTTTTAGGTCCGTCACCTATGGTTGTTTTAAGTATTTGCGTGATAACAAACTTAAGACCACCCACCTTCAGGCGATGGAGGCTCTGGAGTTGCCCACGGTATCCGAGGTTGAAACGCAACACAGCTTGGACCAAACCCAATTTATTATTGAAAAGTCGTTGACCGAACTATCCCCGAGATGTCAACAGATTTTCAGGCTGAGCAGAATGGAAGCCGCCAGCAACGAGGAAATCGCTAAGCGTTTGGGCATTTCAAAGCGTTCGGTGGAAAACCAGATGTCGATCGCGTTAAAATCCATTCGCCAGAATCTAAGACTCGCCCAGTCTTCACTAACCTCCTTTTTTATCTTTCTTTTCCTTATTTAATTTCTTAGCTGCCACCCGAATTTTGTCTTTTAGTGTCTTTTGTTAAAATGTTAAAGAAATGTTAATATTTTAAAATTGATGTGAGTTCCCCCCACTTCTTGGTTCATACTAGTATAGCGCCGAAATATGCAAGAGCAAGAATTTAAAAGACTGTTGGACAAATACCTTGATGGTTCCATCTCTGATCAAGAATTGGAACTGTTGGAAAAGTTCA
The DNA here is from genome assembly GCF_053642935.1 of Flagellimonas sp. 2504JD4-2. NCBI lineage: Bacteria > Pseudomonadati > Bacteroidota > Flavobacteriia > Flavobacteriales > Flavobacteriaceae > Flagellimonas > Flagellimonas sp. 2504JD4-2. The sequence goes on from NZ_JBSIOV010000001.1 coordinate 62,415, forward strand.
AGGAAGAACTCAACAAAATCAAGAAAGAGTCCCACTTTAAAAACGAATCGCACAAAACCGCCATAAAGGAATCGCTTTGGGCATCCATCAATGTGCAAACCCATAATTCCAAAAAGAGAAGGTCCACAATCTGGAAAATCTCCGCTGCCGCGGCAGTTTTCCTTGGTCTTTTGACCACAGGATACTTCTATCTGCAAAACACCGCTGCGAACACCAATTTTGTCATCCCCGAAAACGCCATTACCCTGCAACTTGAAAATGGTGACATCAAAGTCATCAATGAAAATGGACAGATAGAAGTATTGGACGGTGAAGGAAAAATTATTGGAAAACAAGACGGAAAAAGTTTGAAATATTCTGGGAACAATTCCAAAAAGGAACTTGCCTATAATACATTGTCCGTGCCGCATGGCAAAACGTTTCAACTTCAACTATCGGATGGCACCATAGCACATTTGAATGCAGGCTCCTCCATAAAATATCCCATACAATTTATTGAAGGCTCCAATCGACTTATATCTGTAGTCGGCGAGGCCTATTTAGATGTGGCCAAAGACCCTGAGCATCCTTTTATAGTAAATGCAAACGGTTTGAACGTTCGGGTACTTGGAACCCAATTCAATGTTTCGGCATATCCAGAGGATGAAACCACTGAAGTGGTGCTTGTGGAAGGTTCGGTAAGCCTATACACAGAGGCGGACAGTTTTGGTACAGATAACAACATCTATCTGGAACCTGGACATAAGGGAAGTTTTGACAGGACCAATAGCCATATTGATACCTCCGAGGTGATAACCAGTTTATACACCTCATGGATCAATGGCAAACTGGTCTTCAGAAATATGACACTAAAGAACATTATGAAGAAACTTGAACGCCATTATGCAGTGACCATATTCAACAACAATACGGATCTGATGCACGAGGAATTCAATGCCAATTTCGGTAACGAACCTATTGAAAATGTGCTCAAGGAACTAAAGACCAACTACGGAATTGAATACGAGATTCTAGAGGATAAAATAATAATTCAATAACTACTAAAACAACTAAACTTAAAACTATACCGCCTATGAAATAAACCCAACAAAGATGTAACCAAACACTAAAATGATTACTTCTTATTAGGGTCAAAATTGGCCATAAAAAAATCGGAAAATGCTGCGAACATCTTCCGATTGGTCGAAGTGATCAACCTTAAAAGATTAACCACATTTAACACTATAAAAGTATGAAAAAACTTCTTACGCTTAAAAGAAGCCTGTTTCCAGTATTTAAATATGATTTGAAAATGAAACTCAGTACGTTGTTTATCTTGGCTGCTCTCTTTTCCATGCAGGCCAATGATGCCTACGGGCAACGTGCCAAAGTAACCCTAGATCTCAAAAACGTCTCGGTAGGACAATTGATCGATGAAATTGAAAGCAAGACTGAATTTGAGTTTGTCTATAAAATAAAGGATGTAAATCTTGATCGTGTTGTTACCATAAAAGTGAACCGGGAGCGTATTGGCAATGTGCTCAACCAGGTTTTTCAAAACACGAATACCACATTCAATCTTAATGATCGCCGCATTTATCTGGTAAAACTAACCGAATCGGATTCCCAAGCCCCCCCTGAGGAATCGGATTCAGGAACTGAGCTGCAGTTTTCCGTAAGTGGTTTGGTAACCGATGAAAATGGACAGCCACTGCCGGGTGCAAGTATCATTGAAAAAGGAACCACAAATGGTGTCAGTTCCGATTTTGATGGAAACTACACTATTGAAGTAGCCAGTACCGAGGCTGCACTGGAAGTTTCCTACTTGGGATATTCCACCCAGGAAATCCCAGTAAATGGACAAAGCGGCATCAACATACAATTACAACCTGATGCTGGAAAGTTGGCAGAAGTGGTTATCATCGGATATGGTACCACCACCAAGGAAAAATTCAATGGTGCTGTTTCCAAAGTGGATAACGAAGACCTGAACAATTTCTCTTCCGCAAACTTTGAACAAGCACTTTCAGGTAACGTATCCGGAATACAGGTTCTTGGAAACGGAAAGAATCCGGGAGAGAATTCGGTCATTCAGATTCGAGGGCTAAACACCTTGACCGCAGGGACAAATCCATTGATTGTAATCGATGGGAATCCATTGTCCGAAGGATCATCATTTAGTTCCATCAACACCCAGGATATCGAGTCCGTCAACATTTTAAAGGATGCGGCTTCAGCAGCCATTTATGGTTCCAGAGCCTCCAATGGGGTTGTCCTGATTACCACAAAAAAAGGAAGACAGGGCAGTTTAAAAGTTACATATGACACCTATTACGGTTTTCAAGAACGTATTGATAATTTCGAATTGGTGGATGCGTATGATGCTGCCTTGTTTGATTCCGATTCCAGAAACTTTGGATATGTTTCAGGAGGTCCAGGAAGAAGTGTTACTGATGACAACGCTACGCGTGATGCCAATGGAGGAGGTAAACGTAGCAGGATTCCGGGTTACCTACAGGGATATCTGGATGGACAAGCCGGTCTGACGAATACCAATTGGACGGATGCAGTTTTCCGTACCGCTGCTCAGCAAAATCACTATTTAAATCTTAGTGGCGGAACAGAAAAAACCGATTACTCCATTTCCCTTGGGTATTTAGATCAGGAAAACATCATCATGGATTCCGATTACAAACGATATACGGCCAACATGCAATTGAATTCCCAAATCAGTGACCGAATTCGTTTTGGACTGACCTCAAATGTTTCTTTGGTGAATTCAAACCCAACGGGTGAGGCAGGCTGGTCCAATTACGGCTTGGGTGTCAGGGCACAACCCGATCCGAGTTTTTCCATCATCTTGATGCAGCCCTATTATCCAATCCGAAATTCAGATGGAACCTTTGCTATTGCAAATCAATTGCATGATAATAACGACAATTGGGATGGACCCATCTCGGAGAATACGGTGGCCCAAACAGCTTTGACGGACTTTTTCGAGCGTCGATTAAGAGTATTTGGTAATGCTTACCTGGAAATAGAACCATGGAAAGGGTTAAAGTTCAAAACTTCTTTGGGAGGCGATTTCAATACCATTTTTACAGAGTTCTTTGCTCCATCGAACATTGGAAACTATAGAACCCCTGTGGCCAATAACCTTACCCAAGCATTTGAAAACAATGCGAGAAGGGAGAACTTCATCACCGAGAACCTTCTGACATACAACAAAGTTCTGGACAAGCACACTTTTGATGTATTGCTTGGTTTCAGCTATCAAGAAGAAAGCCTTTTCAACACTCGATTGCAGAGCAACAATTTTGCAGATGACAACCTGCGCAATATTGCAGGAGCAACCAATCCATCGGCAACGGTTGCCAGAAGCAAATGGGCGCTTGAATCCTATTTTACCCGTTTACAATACGATTATGACGGTCGTTATTCCCTTTCGGGTTCATTTAGAAGGGATGGTTCATCCAGGTTTGGAGCAAATACCAAGTATGGAAACTTCGCTTCTGTTTCTGCAGGATGGACATTGAGTAATGAAGCCTTCTTCCCTGAGGAGGGATTGGTCAGTTTTACCAAGTTAAGGGCAAGTTGGGGCCAGACCGGTAACAATCAAATCGGGGACTTCGGTTCTGTTGCCTTAATTTCACCGGACAACTACGCGCTAGACGGGCAACTTGTTGCAGGTTCCTTCACCAGCACCTCGCCCAATCCAGACCTTTCGTGGGAGACCAATAGTGCTCTTAACATCGGTGTGGATCTAGGCTTTTTGGATAACAAATTGTTCCTTACAACAGAATACTACAAGTCCAAGACCACAGATCTTTTATTGGATGTCCCAGTGCCCCAGCAATCTGGATTTTCCCAATCGTTACAGAACATCGGCGAACTGGAAAACAAAGGTTTCGAATTTGAAATCCGGGGCAATGGTTTCGAGATTGGTGATGTACGCTTAGGTTTCAATGCCAACATAACAACCAATCAAAATGAGATATTGGCCTTGGGAGAAGGTCAAGAGCAGATTATCCAAAATAACGGAGGGATGGATTTCCTGACCAAGGTCGGCGGTAGCATAGCTGAGTTCTATGCCTACGATATCCAAGGGGTATTTAGGACCCAAGCCGATATCGACGGAGCATCGGTAACGCCTTTGGCGGGTACGGAAGTAGGTGATTATATTGTTCGTGATGCCAATGGAGATGGTCAAATAACCCCAGATGACCGGGTTACCCTTGGGGATTACAATCCGGATTTTACCTATGGTTTTGGTTTCAACCTCAACTACAGGGGATTCGATTTTAGTGCCCAGTTCACAGGTGTTGAAGGTAGAAAAGTCTCTGATCGTATGGTCTACTTTGCAGAAAGCGGGGAAGGCTTTTTTGTTCCAACCCAGCATTATTTTGATAATTACTACTCCGATAGAAATCCCAACGGCTTCTTTAGAAGACCAGATTTTTCAAGTTTTTCTTCCGCAGGAAGGTTGACAAGGGCTTCAAGTCTTTCGGTATACGATGCCGACTACTTCCGTTTAAGAAGTTTGCAATTGGGATACAATTTCGAAGAAGGTGTTACGGATTATTTGGGCATCGATTTTCTAAGGATATATCTGACCGGGAATAACATTTTCAATATCACGGATTTTAGGGGATACAACCCTGATGCCATTGACAATAGAAGCAACAGACGTCAAACCCTTACGAGGGGATGGATCCAGTCGGCTAGCCCATTGACACGCTTTATAGCACTTGGATTGAACGTTAAATTTTAAACTGAAAACTGAACAAAATGAACTTTAATAAATATACATTTTTAATAGTGGTTGTCTTCCTTGGGCTGTTTTCATGTGAGGACGAATTGGATATTGTTCCAATAACCGAAAAGGCATCCAATAACTTTTATTCCAATGAGCAAGAATTGGAAAGTGCCATAGCAGGAGTCTATGCGCAATTACAAAACGGAGGTCTTTACGGTCTTGATCTAATTGGTGTTGGTGAAATTTCTGGAGAGGATTCTTTTGAGGAAATTGCGGCCAACGATGGGGGTCGTTTTGGACAATTGGACGATTTCTCCACAAATGCCGGGAACGATTTGGTTGGAGATATTTGGCGGGAATCGTATAGAGGTATTCAGCGTGCCAATACAGTTTTGAATCGAATTACCGATATCGAGTATGCCGATGCTTCCTTGAAGACGAATAGGATAGGCGAAATGAAATTTCTTCGTGCATTGTTGTATTTCAATTTGGTAAGGCTATATGGTGATGTTCCTTTGGTGACGGTAGAAACGGAGAGTCCTTTCGATTTCTTTGGTCAAGGTCGTACACCAATGGCCGAGGTTTATACCCAAATAGAAACTGATTTGAATGATGCGACACAGGACCTTCCATTAAGCAAGACGTCTGGTAAACCAGCCAGGGGTGCAGCCCAAGCACTATTGGGTGATGTGCAATTGACCCAGAGTAATTTCAGTAGTGCTTTGACCAATTTGGAAGCTGTTGTCAATTCCGGAGAATATGCATTGGCGGCCACTACTTCAGAAATATTTGGCGTGGCCAACGAAGGTAACTCCGAGATTTTGTTTGAGGTACAGTTTGCCAGCGGGTTTAACGTTGATGGTCAACTTGAAGGTAGTCCTGCGGGCTCACAGTTCCGTCCTTCCGGGACAACTGCAAATGCCAAAGGTCACAATTTGCCCACCCAAGCTTTTATTGATTCATATGACGCTGCTGATACCAGGCTCAATGATTATGTGGCAGTGGACCCTGGGGCCAACCCATTCTACTTTTCCACAAAGTATGAGGTGTCAACAACGGGTGCCGATGATGGCGGAAGTGATCATCTTATCATCCGATATGCAGATGTCATCCTAAAATATGCAGAAGCGCTCAATGAAAATAGCCAAACCGCTGAGGCCATAATACAACTGAATACCATAAGGGCAAGGGCCGGCTTGGCTGCCACAACGGCAACAACCCAGGTCGAAGTGCGTGCAGCAATCCGCCAAGAACGTCGTTTTGAGTTTATTGGAGAAGGTCATCGGTGGTTTGATCTAAAGCGATATGGAACAGCTGTGTCGGTTATGAATGCCTTTTTTAGCAATACCGGAGCCAATGTGACCATAGATGACACGAAACTGATTCTGCCCATCCCGCAGAGTCAATTGGATACGGATCCAGCGATTACCCAAAACCCAGGATATTAAACAAATATCTAAGTATCGAACAGGTTTAATCTTGTTCACTAAATAGCGATAGTTAGTTTGAGTTGGTTTATTTTAATTCAATTGGGGGGATTCCGTCCCCCCTTTTATTTCTTTTAAAAGGATTGTCAACCACCAAACTATTAAAACCATACTATGAAACACTTTTTCTTTTTTGTAGCCCTTTTAATTTGTGTGAGCTGCAAAGACCACAAAACAAACAATGAACCTGTCGGGGCAGATATCACAGCCCAAGCCTTTACCATTGAAGATAAAATAGCCAACCTCAAAAATTCAATGAACAAGGAAATTATTGTGGTTGCACACCGCGGCGATTGGCGAAACGCGCCGGAGAATTCCATACAGGCCATTCAAAATTGTATTGATATGGGTGTTGATATGGTGGAAATAGATGTTAGGGAAACCAAAGACGGACATCTAGTGCTCATGCACGATGAAACCATTGACCGGACCACTACAGGAAAGGGATTTGTCGGGGATTGGACCTTGGACTCGTTGCGGACATTGTATTTGAAGGATGGATTGGGAGTCCCGACTCCCCATAAAATTCCAACACTTGAAGAAGCCCTAAGGGCCACAAAGGACCAGATTCTTGTAAATCTGGATAAAAGCTATTCGATCTTTGACAAGTGTTTTCAAATTGTACAACTGACCGAAACCTTGGATCAGGTCATCATTAAGGGAACAAAGACAAGGGAGGAAGTGGAAAAAGAGTTCGGCACCTATTTGGACAAAGTCTATTTCATGCCCATAGTCAGGTTTAAAGAAGGTAGTAACTTAATTGTAGATGATTACGTTGCCCATCGGAAACCGGTAGCTTTCGAATTTATCATTCCAAATGACACCATCGGTTTAGGTTCCTATTTCGAGGAAATTCGAAAAAAGGGAGCTGGTGTTTGGGTCAATTCGTTATGGCCACGGCTCAGTGGTGGTCATGATGATGAAAAGGCCGCAATGGATATCAACACCTACCAGTGGTATATAGACAATAACGTTGATATCATTCAAACCGACCGTCCCCAACTATTGCTGGACTTTTTGCGAAGCAAGAACCTACATAATTAGGCCGCATGATTTTAGATTCTGAATTGATCCTAAATCCAGACGGGAGTATTTTCCATCTCCATTTAAAACCTGAGCAAATTGCGAACACTATTATCCTTGTAGGTGACCCCAAAAGGGTGGATGTAATCGAATCCTTGTTTTCAGAGGTCGAGTTTAAAATTGCCAATAGGGAATATGTTAGCTTGACGGGAAAATTCAATGGGAAAAGAATTACTGTGGTCTCCACAGGAGTTGGGATTGGCAATATTGATATTGTGATGAACGAACTGGACGCATTGGTCAATATCGATTTTGAGACCAGGGAAATAAAGCATGAGAAACGGAAATTGGAATTTATACGCATCGGGACTTCTGGCAGTCTTCAAAAAGATGTTCCCGTTAACTCCTATGTTATTTCTGAAAAATCCGTTGGGTTTGACAATCTCCTTTACTTCTATGAAAACGAGGCAGAAGTTATAAATGACGAGTTTCGTAGATTGCTTCGGATTTTGGTCGGTGGACATTCCATATTCCTAAACCCATACGTAGTGGATGCATCGGAAAAATTGCTTTCCCAGTTGAAGAGTAAGACTACCTTTTCGGGAATCACGATTACCGCTCCTGGTTTTTACGTTCCACAAGGACGGGAGCTTCGTCTTTCCAAAAAACTGGATGACATCAACAAAAAACTCTCTGATTTCGAATACCATGGTTACAAAATCACCAACTATGAAATGGAGAGCTCCGCGCTTTATGGTCTGGCCAAAATGTTGGGGCACGAAGCCATTGCCATATGCTTGATTATAGCCAACAGGTTAAACAAGGAAGCCAATAAAAATTATAGAGATAACGTAAAAGAACTCATCACTTATGTTTTACATAAAATCACAGCACATAAATCATAGTTTCGGGTTTCTCCTTGTGGCCATCCTTTTTGGGCTTCAAATAGGTTGTAAATCCAAGCCCGAGCAAGTAGATGTGGTCCGGCAAAAGGCTGAACCGGCGGAAACCCAAAAAAAATTAAGGAGCTGGCAGGAAGGCTATTTGGACATACATCACATTAATACAGGAAGCGGTAATTGTACTTTTTTTGTCATGCCCGATGGTACTACAATGCTTTTCGACGCCGGCAGTATGGACAAGGCGAAATTCGAAGAAAAATATGCTCCCTTAAAGGCCACGTCTCCCGTACCTGATGCCAGCAAGTCAACTCCCGAATGGATATCTACATATATTAAACATGTAGCCCCCGAACAAAGTCAATCTTCAATCGACTATGCTTTGATCTCCCATTTCCATTCCGATCATTATGGAAGTTTGGTTGGACTGGGAAAAGAAATTCCCTTTGGGAAAATCATAGACCGTAATTCCCCAAACCTTGATTTTCCGGTCAACCTTACTTCATTTTTAAAGGACGACGCGATTTTCCAGGATTATCTCTCTTTTATCGAAACAACGAAAGTACCTGTCGAGGCCATGGAGGTAGGGAGTAAATCCCAAATTCAGTTATTGAACAACCAAAATAACTATCCCGATTTTTCCATCCGGAACATTAAATCCAACGCAACGCTATGGACCGGGGTTGACAACAACACCATTCAACTTTTTTCAGCAGAGGACATGACCTCTTTTTACAAGGGCAGTTACAATGAAAATCCACTGAGTTTAGCCTTAAAAATATCATATGGCGACTTCGACTATTTTACTGGTGGGGATAATACAGGTCTTCAAGGTTATGGACTACCCAAATGGTTTGATGTGGAAACACCTATGGCCAAAGTTGTGGGTCAAGTAGAAGTAACAACCCTAAACCATCATGGAAATCGTGATGCAACCAACGCGTTTTTTATAGAAACGCTTGACCCCAACGTAGTTGTTCAACAACTATGGTGCTCTGACCATCCTGGGCAGGAAGTTTACCAACGCTTAATTTATGAAGATAAAGGGAGCAGCAAAAGGGATATTTTTTCAACCAACATGCATCCAGAGACCTTGGTCACCTATGGGCCTTGGTTCAGGGATAATTACAAAAGCTTGAACGGACATATTGTGGTCCGGGTTGCTCCACAAGGAGAAACATTCATGGTCTATATTTTGGACGAAGTCAATATGAGCACAAAATCGACGCATGGTCCCTATCAAAGTAAGTAAGATGAGAATCAACCTAATTGGCATTATAGTCTTTTTCACCCAAATGGTTCTTGCGCAAAACCATGGCAAACCTAAGTTGGTCGTGGGGATTGTGGTGGATCAGATGCGTGCTGAATATCTCTATCGTTTTCAGGAAAACTACTCCCAAAATGGGTTCAAAAGATTAATTCGCGAGGGGTTTAATGTAAAGAATATGCATTATAACTATGTGCCCACTGCCACTGGTCCCGGACACGCTTCAATTTACACCGGAACTACCCCTGCAGACCATGGAATTGTTGCGAATGATTGGTACGATAAAGCAGTGGAACGTAAAATGTATTGCGCAGAAGACGAAAGTGTTTTTTTGGTCGGGGGCGTTTCAAATCCGAAAAAAGAAGTTAATCGATATTCCCGATCTCCAAAAAATCTGCTGGCCTCTACCATCACAGACGAACTAAAACTCTTTACCAATGGTCGGTCTAAAGTGATTGGAATATCCTTGAAGGACAGAGGTGCAATTTTCCCGGCTGGACATTTGGCCGACTATGCTTTTTGGTACCATGAGCAAACCGGAAAGTTTATTACCAGCACTTACTATTCAGAGAAGCTTCCCAATTGGTTGATGGCATTTAATCAACAAAAGTTGGCCGATTCCTTGCTCAACCTTACTTGGAATATGCTAAAACCATCGGAAGCATACAAACATAGCGGGCCGGACAACGCTTCCATGGAAAAAGTTTTTGAGGGAAGGGTAAATGCCACATTTCCCTATGGGTTGAAAAGGCTGTACAAAGCCAATGGAAATTTTGCGATGATTCCATTTGTTCCCTTCGGGAATACCCTTTTGAGTCAATTGGCCAAAACCGTTATTCAGGAAGAAGCTTTGGGACAACTAAATGAAACAGATTTTTTGACCATAAGTTTCTCAAGTACCGACTACATAGGTCATAGCTTCGGTATTCGATCCAAGGAATTGGAAGACACCTATATCCGGATGGATGGAGAAATTGCCGATTTGCTATCTTTTCTTGATTCCAAGGTGGGCAAGGACAATTATCTCGTGTTTCTTACCGCGGACCATGCTGCAAGTGACCACCCAGATTTTCTAAAAGCTACAAACCTGCAAGGAAAGTACTTTGAAGTGGAAACGATAAAGCGACAATTGAATGCCAAGCTGTCCGAGGATTTCGGAAATGACACGTATGTAGCATATATGGACAAGACACAGATTTATTTCAATCCGGTAACAACTCCAAAAGATAAAATACTCGAAGCAGCTGTTTCTTTTTTGACCAAGTTGGAGGGAATTCAAGAACTATACGTCCCAGAATTTCATTCCAACAGAAATTTAGTGATGGATGCCGTTTTTAGAAAAAGCCATAATCCCAATAACTCCGGAGACATTTTGCTACATTTTAAGCCTGGCTGGATGCCAAAAAGAACTGAAGGAACAACACATGGTGCCTTTTATAATAATGACACACACGTTCCCATGCTATGGTTTGGATGGGGGATTAAAAATGGAGAAACCGTCAAAAAAACAACAATAGACCAGATAGCGCCGACACTTTCCTTCCTTTTGGATATTCCCTTGCCGAGTCTTTCTAGCAACCTACCCATAGAAGGGGTATTTGACTAAATTTTGAAAAGAATATTGAACTCAATATAAGATGTAGCCCCGACAAGAATCACTTCGACAAAGCTCAGCATGAACTTCGATCAGAAAGCTTCGCTTTTACATACTCCGTATGTTTTGCGCCGCTACTTTGTAGCCCCGGCAAGAATCGAACTTGCATCTAAAGTTTAGGAAACTTCTATTCTATCCATTGAACTACGGGGCCATTCCCAAAAATGGATAGCAAAAATATGTTTTTTTGAAAAACTTTTTGCAGTGTCACTAGCCAAAAATCCCTTCCAAACGATTTCTCGAAAGAGGTTTGTCTATATGTCCCGAAACCAATTTATGTTCTTTGGCAATCGTCCTGTCCTTGGCATTGGTAAAAGCGGAAAGCACATATACTTTTGGTAGCTCATGTTCCTTGAACAGATTCTGAAGATTTTCCAAAAAAGCCCATCCATCCATGCCGTCCATGACCAAGTCAAGAAAGATGATATCCGGTAAGTTCTTTTGGCTTTCAACCAGGTCAAGGCAGGTTGAGATTCCCTCCTCGCCACTGGCACAGGTGATTATATTGAAATCTTCTTGATATTGCTGTATGCAGTATCTGGTTGCAAACTGCGACACCAAGTCATCATCGATTATACAAACGGTTCTTTGCACGTTCAAATCTTTACAAGCGGGTAAATCTAGCATCTTGGGCTTAAATGACCTGTCAAATTCGTCATCTTGTCCAAATATCCCGTTAAGACCAATTTAATGTGGTAATCTATGCTTCAAAATACCATATACGTAGGTTCCCAAAATCGCTGAAACCAATACCACGGCAATAGGCAGAAATCCTGCACCCAGCAATGTGAAAATTGGTCCAGGACAGGCTCCGGCCAAGGCCCAACCCAGTCCAAAAAGGATTCCCCCAAACATATATCTTTTAAAGCCTTTTTCTTTTGGCTGTATTCTTATTGGTTCTCCATAAAAGGATTTAAGCTTCAATCTTTTGATCAACTGTATCAAAACAATCCCAACTACCAAGGCCGAACCGATTATGCCATACATATGGAAGGCATCGAACCTAAACATTTCATAAATACGAAACCACGATGCCGCTTCTGATTTGAACAATAAAATCCCAAAAAATATCCCTATCAATAAATGTACAATTGTCCTCATATTAAAAAATCAATGGAAATAAAACATGAACCATAAACAAGCCGCCGATAAAAAACCCAATTACCGCTATCAAAGAAGGCAACTGTAGATTACTGAGTCCTGATATCGCGTGTCCGGAAGTGCATCCGCCCGCGTATCGCGCTCCAAAACCTACCAGAAATCCCCCCACGATAAGCAGTGCCAAACTTTTTAAATCTGAAAAAACAGCATTACCGAAAAGTTCAGTGGGTAAATAGGCCGAACCGGCACTGTCAAACCCCAGTGTTTGCAATTCAGCGATTGTCCCCGCTGTAATGGCGACAGACAATTCTGGTGATAGGTAATTTGCACCAAGATATCCCCCTATAATGACCCCTACCACAACCACTAAGTTCCACCGTTGGGATTTCCAGTCAAATCGAAAAAAATCTGCATGTTTTCCGGCACCGCAGATGGTGCACAATGTTCGTAGGTTGGAGGACATTCCAAAGCGCTTCCCGATCATGATCAATACGAACATCACCAGGGCAATTAAAGGCCCTGATACGTACCAGGGCCAAGGTTGGTAAATCATTTCCATAGTGTAATTCTCGTTTCCCTAAAATTAAGCCTTTAAATAAAATATGCGGGATGTCCCACTTAATTTTGGTTGAAAATAGTCATATCTTTCACTTATGAATGATTATTTGACGGCTCTCTTCAATGGCTTTGAGGGCTCATTGCGCTGGACTTGGAATTCCATCTTGTTTGATGTTCCCTGGTATACCAACTATTTTTGGGGATTGATTGTAATTTCAGTGCTGGTTTGGGGTTTGGAGATTCTATTTCCATGGAGAAAGGAACAATCCATCTTTCGAAAGGATTTTTGGCTGGATGCATTTTATATGTTTTTCAATTTCTTCATTTTCGCCATAATCATTAGCGGTTTTTACAAACTGCTTGAGGTTCTTTTTTTGGCTTTTGGTATTACATCGAAGAGTTTGGCCCTGGTCGACCCATCTTCTTGGCCCCAATGGTTGCAATTGGTCGTGTTCTTTGTTTTGCTCGATTTTGTCCAGTGGTTTACCCATATCTGTTTACATAGATTCCCTGTACTGTGGCAATTCCATAAAATCCATCATAGCGTCAAAGAGATGGGGTTTGCTGCCCATTTACGGTACCATTGGATGGAAAACATATTATACAAACCTTTAAAAACTTTGGGAGTAATGCTTCTGGGAGGGTTTGAACCGGAGCAGGCCTATATTGTCCACTTTGCAGCTATTGCCATTGGACATTTAAACCATGCCAATGTCAAACTGACCTGGGGGCCGTTCAAATATATCTTGAACAATCCGGTGATGCACCTGTATCATCATTCCTATACGCTTCCAGAAGGAAAATATGGTGTAAACTTTGGTATCAGCCTTAGTTTATGGGATTATCTTTTTAAAACGAACCATATCCCTGAACAAAGCGGAACCATTCCCCTCGGATTTCCAGGAGATGAGTCTGTCCCAAAGAGTTTTTGGAAGCAAGTGATCTATGGATTCAAATTAAAAAAGAAGATCGTTTAGTTCTCCCAGGAGCCATATCCGGCCGAAAAATCATAAATGGTCTGAAAACCCATTTCTTTTAACTTTTCAGAAGCTTTTTTACTCCTTTTACCGGCCTGGCAATAGATATAAATTGGCTTTTCCCTATCCATTGAAGCAACTCCTTTTTTGAAGCCTACAGAATCCAGCACATTAATGTTGATAGCCCCTTGAATGTGTCCTTGGTCGTATTCACCAGGTCTTCTAACATCCAATAATTGGATATTCCCTTTTTCCAATGCTGCTGTCAATTCAGACTTTGTTATCGTGGTTACCTCTGGTGTTGTCTTTGGTAAACATCCAAAGTAAACCAGCAAGACGAATGCGATCAATATTTTTTGAACCCTCATCTATTATTTCAGGGTTGTGGGACAAACAAAATCCGTCACCGGAATACCGACTTCTTTGATTGCTTTAAATCCACCCGCTACATCGACCAGATTATGGATCCCCCTACTTTTTAAGATAGAGGCTGCTATCATGCTTCGATATCCTCCAGCACAATGCACGTAGAATGTTTCATCCTCCGGAAATTCAGATAAGTGGTCATTAAGGAAGTCCAATGGTGTCAGCGTAGCATCGGCTATATGCTCTGCACCATACTCAGCTTCCTTTCTAACATCGAATACCGGAACTTTATCTTTCAATTTTTGTTTGAGCACATCAGCGCCCACACTTTCAACTACATCAACCTCTTTACCTGCGGATTTCCATGCATCGATGCCCCCTTGCAAATAGCCCAAAGTACCATCGAATCCCACTCGCGAAAGTCGAGTTATCGTTTCTTCTTCCTTGCCCTCGGGGGCAACCAAAAGGATGGGTTGTTTCACATCGGCAATTAAGGCACCTACCCAAGGGGCGAAGCTTCCTCCCAATCCTATAAAAATGGACCTTGGAACATGACCTTTGGCGAAATCACCTTGATGGCGGACATCTAAAACCACAGCTCCTGTTTCGTTGGCCGCGGCTTCAAAAGCATCTGGAGACAATGCCTGGGTTCCACGCTCCAAGACGGCGTCAATATCTTCGTACCCTTCTTTATTCATTTTTACGTTCAAAGGAAAGTACTGTGGTGGGGGTAACAGTCCATCCGTGACCTCTTCGATAAACTCTTCACGCGTCATGTTCGCCCGAAGCGCATAGTTCATTTTCTTTTGATTACCCAAGGTATCCACGGTTTCCTTCATCATGTTCTTGCCACAGGCTGATCCTGCTCCATGAGCGGGATACACCACCACATCATCCGCAAGCGGCATAATTTTAGTTCGAAGACTATCGTATAAGGTCCCTGCCAGTTCCTCCTGGGTCATGTCAGCAGCCTTTTGCGCTAAATCCGGTCTCCCGACATCACCAAGAAACAAGGTGTCCCCGCTGAAGATAGCATGGTCTTTCCCCGATGCATCCTTTAAAAGGAAGGTTGTACTTTCCATAGTATGGCCCGGTGTATGCAAAACTTCTATGGTCAACTTTCCCACCTTGAACGTTTGCCCATCTTCTGCAATAATCGCATCAAAGGATGGATTGGCATTTGGACCATAGATAATTGGTGCACCCGTTTCCTTTGCTAAGGTGACATGTCCGCTCACAAAATCAGCATGAAAATGGGTCTCAAAAATATATTTGATTTCCGCTCCATCATCTTTGGCGCGTTTAATATAAGGTTTCACTTCGCGTAAGGGGTCAATTATGGCGGCTTCTCCTTCACTCTCAATATAATAAGCTCCTTGCGCCAGGCATCCAGTGTATATCTGTTCTATTTTCATATCTTAAAATTTTGGGGTTGAACCAACTACAACCCAATTATCAAAGTTACAAATGCTTTGCTTTGGATTGTAACGATATTTTTTCTTGAATTTCATTTCTTGCTGTTTGATGCGTACAATATGCAACAGCTTCGAAAGTTCGTACAAAAAGGTTTTCCCTTCCTATGATATTTATCAGTCCACTACTGTGGAAAATGTCACGCGTAGGTCCAATGGCTCCAGCCACGAAAAATCGGATGCCTTTGGAATGCAGATCCTTTATGATCCGTTCCAACATTACAGCTGCACTGCTATCAATATAATTTATGGCTTCCGCATTCAATATTACATAGCTAAGTTCAGGGCCTTTTTGCGTTATATGTTTGTACAGTTCCTTTTTAAAGTAGTCCTTGTTTCCAAAATACAGTTGGGCATCGAACCTAAAAATTAGCTTGTCTTCGTCTACCTCCACTTCTTGTTCAAAACGATCAACATTTTTGAAATAATCGGACCCCTTTATTCTTCCCAAAATGGCAATATGCGGGTGTGAAGTTCTATAGACCAAAAGGAATAGGGAAAGCAATATCCCCAGCAAGATTCCCTCGATCAATCCAATAAAAAGGGTCATTACAAATGTGGTTATCAACAAGAAAAACTCATCCTTTCTATGTTTGAAAAGCGTGATAGGATAATTTAAATCGATCAATCCAAAAACTGAAACTATAATAATGGCTCCCAAGACGGCGGTGGGCAGATTGTAAAAGAATGGCGTTAGGAATAGCAGGATTCCTACAATAATCATTGCACTAATGATTAAACTCATCCCCGTTTTGGCGCCTGCTTGATCGTTCACCGCTGTTCTGGAAAAGCTTCCGGAAACAGGGAAAGACTGAAACAAGGAACCCACCATATTGGAAAGTCCAAGCGCCCGTAATTCTTGATTCGCGTCAATTTCATATTCTGGATGTTTTTCCTCTACCGATTTTGCAATGGAAATAGATTGCATGTAACCAAATAGTGCGACGGTAATTGCAATTGGCATTAACTCCCCTAATCCGTTGACGCCAAAATTTGGCCACATAAAATCTGGCAACCCACTTGGTATGCTTCCCACTATTTTCACACCTCTTGTTTCCAAACCAAAGACAAAAACCGTAATAATTCCTAAAATCACTAACAATAGTGCGGCTGGCAGTTTTTTGCTCATCTTTCCCAATAAAAGAATCATGAGAATTGCAACCAACCCTATTGCCAAGGTGTAAATGTTTATACCATCCAAACTCTTCAAAATGTCCGGCAAAAGCGAATATATTTTACTCGATTGCTGGACCTCAACACCAAGCACATGTTTTAACTGCCCAAGACCTATCAAAATTGCCGCTGCCGAAGTGAACCCGCTGATAACTGGCTTAGATAAGAAATTGACAAAAAAGCCCATCTTCAAAAACCCAAGGGCAATTTGCAATCCACCGATGATGAACGTAAGAAGCAACACGGCTGATATGTAATCTTGCGTGTTGGAAAGTTGAAGAGCTCCTATTCCTGCAGCAACCAATAACGAATCCATCGCCACAGGTCCAACCCCAAGTTGCCTGGAGGTTCCCGTTATCGCATAAATCAGTTGTGGAACCAAGGCCGCATAAAGTCCATAAATTGGGGGCATCCCAGCTATCATGGCATAAGCCATACCTTGAGGCACCAACATAACACCCAAAGTGGCACCCGCTGTTACATCACTCAGCAAATAGGAACGGTTGTATCCCTTTATCCAGGAAAAAATTGGAAAAAGCTTTTTGAGCATTCCGTTGAACTTTATGTAAAAATAAGGTTCCAAAAGGGAATGCTGAATCAAAACAGCCAAAACTTAAAAAGTTGATCTTGGCCATTTATAAATTGACAGTAAAAATCTTAAAATGGTGGGAGTCTAAAAATCCCAATCCAATTTAGGATAATATTTTTCCAAGTATTTTTTTACTTCTTGAATATCTTCTTTGGAAGTTAGATCTGGCACATGCTCGGACAAAGGTAATCCAGCCATGGTGCCAGGATTATCTCGCAGCATGTTCATGAGTGCCGATGGAAGCTCTTTTTCATTCCTTTCAGGGTGTACCGGGCAGTTTTTGAGATAAGGATAGGTCATCGCTCCGTCGAACTTAAAGATATTCATGCTCACCCTTAATTTTCCTGATGTATCTCTATAATTTTCAACTTCATTTTCCGATGGTTTTTCCACAATGGTGGCTAAGCTACCGTCTCCGTCAAGTTCTACCAAAGCGAATCGAGCTATTCGTTCAGATGGAAAACTCAAAGCGTCCCTATCATAGGCAATAAAGGCATGTGGCGCAGCGCTTTCGGAAAGCAATCGCAGAGCTTCTACGGAATAGAGGTTATCACTGTTGCAAACAACATAGCTTGTTTCATTCAATTCCGGGAACTGCTCCACTGCCTGAAAAAGAGCATCGGCAGTACCAAATGGTTTTTCCCTTTCCTCAGGTATGTGTTGCACGGCAAATGAAATCTTCAATCCGTGAAATTCATTGTCCTTGTCTTGGTCTCCATAGAACTTTTTAAAAAGATCTCCTTTAGGACCTATTACAATGTAAATATGGGTAAAACCAGCTTTTTTGATGTTGTAAAGCACGTAGTCCATCATAGGGCGGCCATCGTTGCCCACGCTGATGAGACTCTTGCTTCTCTGATTGGCTTCTTGAATTTCTTTTTCGGTAAGTCCTTTACCTTCCATGGGCGGCTTCTTCATTCTAGAAGAGGCGCCACCCGCCAAAACCACTAAACTAGTAGTACGTTTACTCATTTATCTCTATGTTTTTATACTATAAGTCTTACCCCTTCATCCACAGAAACTGCATATGCGTTTTCTGATCCTCCTTCCATCAAAGCTTTTACAACTTTATCCTGTTCTCCATCTTTTGCCAATACCACAATACTTCCCCCTCTTCCTGATCCAACAATCTTAGCTCCCAAGGCACCCGCGGCCATTGCAGCATCGACCATATTGTCAATTTTCGGAACAGTTAGGTCCAAATAGTCTTTAAGAATATGATGATGTCGATTCATTAGTTCGCCGATCCTATCAACGTCCAATTCATCCTTCTTGAATTCTTGCAATGCTTGTTGGGTTATGTTGTGGTTGATAATCGCCGCGGAGAAGTAAATCTTTAGGTCTTCGGAAACATGTTCTATATATTTCGGAAGCTCTTCCTCGGTCGCTGTTTCCAAATTGAAATCTGGACATTTTTCCTCAACCTCATCAATGGCCATTCGAGCTTTAGTCTTCAGTTCCCCCAAAACCCCAGTGGTTTGTTTCGGAATTCCAGATTCGGCCACCACAAGACCTGCTATTGGTTTATGAAACATTTCATACGAAAAATTATCACCGGTCTCCAGATAAATAATGTTACCCATGCCAATGCTATATTGATCCATCTTTCCTCCAGGGCTTCCATGATAGGTCACCTCCGCATCGTAGGCTACCTTAGAGAGAAATTCCCGGGTCACTTCTTGATTACATCCATAGGCCTGAATCAAAAATTGGGCCCATGCCAATAGTAACGCACTGGAGCTCGAGGTTCCAGCATTTATGGCAATATTGCTGGTAATCTCAACATTATATCCCTTGTCAGGTATACAATCATACTGTTTCAACACCTTCAGTGCCGTGAGCAGAAAATCTCCGGGCTCGGGCTTACCATTGTCTTTACCAATGCTAAAGGTTCTCTGAAGCCCGATGTCAGGCATATTAACAACCAATTGATCACTATGGTTCGCTTCTCCGGTAAGAATCATATGCCGGTCAATGGCACAAGCGATTACAGGAAGACCAAGATAATCTTGATGGTCGCCAAACAAACAAGTTCTACCAGGGGCCTTGACTACTATTCTCTCTTTGTGCATTTTATTCATTTGGGACGAAAATACGCCTTATTCCCAAACCTTTAACAGGTTCGTTTTATCATAGTTTCAGCAAATATAATAAAATGTGTTAACGTACACATTTTTTGACAATCTCTTTTTGATATATTTGTACGGGGTATGAAGAAAAAGTACACTATAAAAGACATTGCCAACGCCGCTGGGGTTTCGATAGGAACCGTAGATAGAGTTCTCCACAAACGCGGGAAAGTGTCAGAAAAAGCTCTTGTAAGTGTAAATAATGCACTAAAAGAATTCAATTATAGACCCAACCCTATTGCCCGCACCCTTAAAAACAACAAGGTCTATGTTATAACTGTCCTCCTTCCAGATGCTGCCAAAGACCCTTTTTGGTTACCCGGGAATCAAGGGGTCGAAGAAATAATAGATGAATATGGGGCATTCGATATCGATATTTCGGTGCATTACTTTGATCCCACAGAACCAAAATCCTTTTTGGACACTGGCTTAGGTTTGTTAGACCAACCCATTGACGCGTTTCTCTTTGTTCCTTTGTTTGAAAAGGAGAGTGGCCAGCTTTTAGATGAACTAAAAAACAAGGATATCCTAACAAGTACCTTTAACAGTTCTCACGGAGGCACTGTGGATTTTTATGTGGGTCTAGATCTTTTTATGAGTGGGAGGGTTGCTGCCAAGTTAATGGCGGATACTCTTAAAGCTACATCCAAAATTGCAATTATCCATATTGATGAGGAATCCACCAATGCCGTCCACTTAAGGGAAAAAGAACGGGGCTTTAAAGCGTTCTTTGCGGAAAAGGATGGTTATGAAACCACCACGTTTGCCATTGGTGCCACCGGATTTGAACAAAAATTTGCCGCTTTTATTGAGGACAATGAGGATGTAAATGCCCTATTCGTCACTACCTCGAAAGCATACCGTATTGTTAGGGCCCTAAAAGGTCTGGAGAAAAAGAAGGTTGTTGTGGGTTACGATCTTTTGGAGGAAAACACAAAATATCTACGATCCAACGACATTAAATTTTTGATTCATCAGTCGCCTAAACTTCAAGCGTCTTTAGGATTAAAAGGATTGGTGGAAAAATTGCTCTTGGGCAAGGAGCTTCCCAAGAAAAGTTTATTGCCCATCCAAATCATCAACTCGGAAAATGTGGATAGCTACCTCTACTGATAGTTGGACTTTCGCCCGAAGCAAAATCTGATTTACATTAACACTTATTGGCAAACCTGTCTGATTTTGTAGGGGGTTTATTTTTTACCTTTGACCAACATTAATGAAAGATAATCCCATATGAAAATTGTTAGACCGCTAGTGTTGATTTGCCTGCTATTGGCCACTTCAGCAACTTTTGCCCAAAATAAGAAAGACCGAAAAATAATGAACGATGCCAAAAAGGCGAAAAAGACGCTTTTGAAGGCGGATTCGGGACTCGAGCGATTCTTCAACAATTCTGCTGGCTATGTCATCTTTCCCAATGTGGGAAAAGGTGGTTTTATAATCGGCGGAGCCTCTGGAAATGGGGTTGTGTATCAAGGTGGGGAAAGTGTCGGGATGGCAGGCCTCAAAAAACTGAATATTGGTTTGCAGGCCGGGGGACAGGCCATCATCGAAGTTATATTCTTTGAAACTTCTGTAGACCTGCAACGTTTTAAGGAAGGTAAATTTGCTTTCGCGGCCGAGACCTCAGCGGTCGCTCTAAAATCCGGAATAGCATTTAACGCAAAATATAAGGATGGGGTCGCAGTTTTTGCATTGCCCAAAGCAGGCCTAATGGCCGACGCATCCGTAGGAGGACAAAAATTCAATTTTAAGCCGTTTTAAGAACGCTTTAAATAAGAAATCCCAAGAGCGCATGTACTTGCGTTCTTGGGATTTTTATTTTCGCTTGATTTGATCCTTATCAGAATTGGTATCGAATTCCCAGTCCCAAGTCAAAATCAAAATCGCTTCCATAGCCTTCATCACCGAAACCTATTTCAGGTCTAACATCCAAGGATAGCAGCAACGGAATTTTAAAATTATATTCGATTCCAATGTCCCCTGCCAATAAGGCGAAGGTGCTCGACCCACCTCCATCTACATCTACATTTCCAAGTCCTGCACCGGCACCTACGTACCAATTGAATGATCCATCAAGCGGGAAAACCCATTGGTAAAGACCAACCGCCTTAAAGGCGTCATAAGAGTCTCCACTTCTGATTCCAAGGGCAAATTCCAATCGATTGTTGTCTGTAAGTCCCAATTGATAACTGATCTCCCCGCCTAGGGAATCAAATCCATCATCATCTCCAAGTCGAAGTCCCAATGCGTGTTTTGAAATTTGTTGGGCCTGGCACTGAAAGACCAATGCAAGACCAAAAATTAAGGTCAATAATGCGTGTTTCATAGTTATGGTTATTATGTTACTGTTATAATTTACGTCCTTTGGGAGGCGATTGGACGTTTTACCATAAAACCGAAACAGTGTCGTACGCATCTATTGTCTTTCTCCAGGGGTAAAATCTTCGGGGGCGTTTTGGGGCAGTTTTGTGGTTCCCGAACCCCCTGTATCATTGTAGATTATCCACTCTTCAAAGTTATAAACGGGATTTGCTTGCAAGATTTCTCCTTTCCTAACTGCCCGTCCATCTTCAAATTCGTGGTTGGTCCCAGACCCGTCTTCGCCCACAATACCAAATGCATCAATTAGGGTTCCAAAAGGGTCGACCAATTCCAAGTTGTCATCCCCATTGGAATCCGCCGGACTGTTGGTCGATACTCCCATATCCGGCGGAAAACCATAAACTAACTCAAATTCTGGGGTATTGGGTGATATGATAAATGTACTTTGTGGTTGAACGATAAATCCAGATAAATCGATTGAAGAACCTATCTCTGTATTATCATTGGTATACCGTCTTAACGACCAATTATTTAAATCCAAAGGTTCCTGGGCTGCATTATACAATTCCACAAACCGTGCTCCCGAATTATTGTCCGGGTCGGCCAGTTCGGAAATAAAAATTTGGGTTGAAGTAAATTCTGTAATGATTTCTGGGCATCGTTCATCAATAAAATTCAAGTCGTTCAAATCCCTAATTACTATTTGATGGTTATTGCCATCCTTTTGCAAAATCCCAGTTATAGCACCGTTGCCCTCTGGTAAAATTTCTGCCTGAAAATCAGAATATCCACTGGTGAGCAATCCCATCTCATTTTCTTCACAATCCAACAGGGTACGTTCGGTGTCCTCTCCTTCCAGGGCGAAAGTGTTCCCCAATTCTTCTTCCACGATTTCCATTCCTTCCAACCTTACCAAGGTATTTATACCTACACCATCCAATCCAGAAATTGTAACTAGGGTCGGTTCTACATTATCTATGTTATCGCAGGGCAGAAATATGTGCTCATCAATCTTATGGGAAGGTAACCTTCCAACAGAAATATTTCCAAAAGCAGTAAACGTCCCTCCCAGCTTCAGGTTTTCATTGCTTTTACCTAGATACAAGCCTTTCAGTTTCACCAAAACCATACTTCCTATGGGAAAAACCAAATGAGATTCCCTTAACTCGATTTCCAATTGAGCTCCAGAAGTTGGATTTACCTGCTTATCCTGAATGAACAAAACGTTGTAAAAGTTTCCAGCTTTGTCGGAAGAAATTACATATCCCTCAATCACCAAGTCATCCTGTATTTGCAAGGTTTCATCCAGGTATAAGGCTTCCAATTCGGCAAAACTGATATTGGGTTCCAACGCAGCATCGCAATCTTGTCTTGGAGTATCGAAATCTGTTCCCTCAACACAACAAAACACCGCTATCAGTCCAAAAAAACATATTAGTTTGTTTATTACTCGCATAAAAACTGTTTAAAAGCTTATTGCCAGATTTAGAAAATAGGTTCGCCCAAATCCGAACCAATACTTTGGTCCAAAAGAAGGTGTTCCACTCAAACTGTCTTGGTACATTTGACCATAGTTCCCATTGCGCCCTTGGTGATAGCCCCCGGTTTTAAAAATTTCATCAAACAAATTGTTTACGCTTAAAAAAGCGCTGATGTATTTTTTACCCATAAGCCAAGATTTCCCTCCAACTAAATTGAGCAAATAGAACTCATCCAATTTATGTTGCCTGAGAATCGCTTGGACATTCTCATCGGTTGCGTTCACAAAGCGTTGACCAGTATCAGGGTCGAGAAGGAAACTATCAGTATATCTAATGGTAGAAATATCTATATGGTTGTTATCAAGATAATTTGTAGTGGCCCCGATCCACCAATATTTTGGACTACGATACTCTATTCCCAGCGCAAAGGCAGTTTGAGGACCCTGGGCGAGTTTCAAGCCCTTGAGCTGTGCAATTCCCAAATCTATATTCCCTTCCAGATTGATAAGATCCTCCTCTTCTCCCGAAGTATCAAAATTTATGTGAACCGATGGGTCGCTGGCAAACACATAGCTTCCAAAATTTCCCGCAGCCGACAGTTTCACACTAGGTGAAATCTCATATTGTACTCCAAACTCAATTCCTTTATGAAGTTTGTCCAAACCAGTTACCACTTCTTGCACAAAATCAGCACCGAGACCAGATTCTACATAAAAGAAATTGATGTCGGTAGTATGTTGAAATCGTGTGTAAAATGCACTTATTCTGCCTGTTACATCTGGCAAACGTACGTGGTAAGTCAAATCAACAGTACCAATGGTCTCACTTAAAATTTCAGGAACTACTTGGTTATTCTCCCTAGGATTGATAAAAATATTCTGAAGTTTAGGAGGCTTTCCAATCCAAGCAGCGTTGGCTGTGAGCCAATGTCTTCCAGAAAGGAAGAAGCTGGTTCCACCCTTTAGTTTCATATTGGAAAAGGTAGTTTTTTCACTAGTTCCCAAGGAATTTTCCAAAAAACGCCCATTTTGAAACAATCCCTCCCTTTGTGTGCTGAAATTGTTGAACGCTAACGAAGCAAAGCCTGTAATTCTACCATAATTTACCTCTATCTGTCCAAATCCTTCAGTCTCGGAGGTATTAAGATTATAGTGATAACTAAACTTATCCTCTACACCTTTTTCAAAATCTCCATTGACATCGTTTCTGGTATTGGAGAAAGTATCTATGTCCTCATGAAATTCTGCTCCCAATAAATCCCGGATTTCAGCATAATTTTCAGAACTACCCGTTTTATGGTTTATGCCAAACCCAATGTTTATTTGCTCATTGATGTGGTAATTGAAATTGCCGGAGATAGAAAGCTGTTTTTCCCGTGTTATATCATCATAGTGTAAGTAGGCAGCCTTTCCATCATTATTGGCATTGGCCCCGTACACAGATTCCCAGTCCAATTGAGAATTTACATAAAGTCCCTCGCGTGCTAAATCAGCATTTACAAAATCTGCGCCCAGGGAGCTATTCAGATAAAAACTAGGCAGATATCTGTAGTAGGTAGGGTCTGGACTAGGCGCATTAAAATATCCAAGCCTTCCTCTGGCATTGGAGCCAAACTGATATGCAATTCCGGAATTCCAGTTCCATTTTTTGGATTTCGCAAAATAATTGAACAAAAACAGAGGTTCAAAAATTTGACGTTCCCGAGAATTCCTGGTTTTGCCATTCTGGTCTCCCCAATATGGGTTGTATCTGTTTCCCAAAAGCTCATAAACCTCATCAGTAATTGCCGCAGACCTTCCCCTACGATTGCGAGCCAAGATTGAGGTGAGGGAAATACTATGTTCTGGGTTGATTTGATATTCAACTGCACCAAAAAAGGAATAGGCATCATACAAGGTTCCTTCTATGTATCCTGAGTTGGCCCATCTTCTGGATGACGAAAACGTATATCCAACTCCGTTCTGTTTCAATCCAGAGCTATACGTTGCCATAATCCTTCCGGCATATGTTCGATTGGAAATTGAGCTCGATAATCTTGTCCCAGGTCTCTGCGTGGATGGCCTTAAGTCAATGTTGGTGTTCCCAAGTATACCTCCAAACGTATACAGGTTTAGGGCAAGCGCATTGGTGAACTCTTGATTTCGGGTTACATCATTGAGGCCTCCCCAATTGTTCCACTGTGGACGACCATCAAAAAACTTATTCATGGGAATTCCATTGAGCATTACTTTGCCATTTTGGGAATCATACCCCCTGACCCTAAAAAATGCTTGACCAAAATCGAAAGCCGCCCTACTCAGAAAAACATCTCGAGTAGATTGGAGCAAACCTGAAGCCCCAGCTACAACTTCTCCGTCATTGGACAAATCTCCCTCCGTCAAGGTAATCAGATTGTCGACTTTTTCGGTTAAGAGGTCTTTCTCTAAAAAAATATTCCCCAGATCCAAAGATTTATTGTCTAGAAACACGGGAATGCGTTTAGGCACAAAATCTGGAACCTTGATATTGAGAACCCCCTCTCCCTGCAAGGCGGTTTCAATTTCAAAATGACCGTTGACGTCCGTCAAAAACTCCTTGGAAAACCCTTCAATAAAAATTACAGCATTGTGGATTGGTCTTTTGTTGACCTTATCTTTGATAAATCCACTTATGGTCGTGCTCTGCTGCCCGTATAGTAATCCAGCATAACAAAGCACCGTTAAGAACAAAGCCGTTCTCATAGGCTAGCTACAGTAGGTTAACTAATAAAATATCGGGGCTATTATCTTCTTGCTTTGTAAGAAAAGTGAACAATCTTACTTATTTTCGAGCAATAATCAAAACCCAAATGAGATTTTTAGCCTACCTATTTGTACTGACATCGGTCTGTCTTTCTGCCCAATCACAGAAAACTTATACGGTCCGTTCGGTTGTTTTTTACAATGTGGAAAACCTTTTCGATACCAAGAACGATACTTTAATATTCGATGATGAGCGCACCCCTGCAGGTCGCTACAATTGGACAGAACAACGGTACATGAAGAAAATTGAACGCATTTCCGAAGTGCTTCTGAAAATCAGTAAAGATGTTTCCAAAACATCTCCCGACATTATCGGGCTTTGTGAGGTAGAGAACAAAGAGGTTCTTGAGGATTTGGTTCAACACCAGCATCTTATAAACAAAGATTACGGAATAGTACATTTTGATTCGCCTGATGAACGCGGCATTGATGTAGCCTTGCTTTTTAAAAAATCTGTCTTTTTACCTTCCTCTTTCAAAAGCCATCGGTTGCTTTTGTTTGACGATTTGGGCGAAAGAAATTACACTAGGGACCAATTGGTTGTCGGCGGAATGTTGGAGAATGAAATGTTTTATTTCATCGTTAACCATTGGCCCTCGAGACGAGGAGGGGCAACCAAGAGCCAGCCCAATCGGATACGGGCCGCTTTGCTCAACAAACGTATTATCGATTCCGTTCAACGTATAAATCCGGAAGCAAAAATCATAAGCATGGGAGATTTGAACGATGACCCACGTGATGACAGCCTCAAAAAGATTTTAAAGACCAAGGGCAATATGGACCAATTGGACAGTACCGTACTTTTTAACCCAATGGAGAGATTATTCAAAAAAGGGATTGGTACCCTAGCCTATAGGGACAAGTGGAATCTATTTGACCAATTTTTTATGACTCCCAACCTCATACGAAAGGATACTAAGAATCTTCACTATTGGAAATCAGGAGTATACTCCCCATCCTTTTTAAAAGTGCAAACTGGCAAATACAAGGGATACCCCTTAAGAACATATTCTGGCGGCACGTATACCGGTGGATACAGCGACCACTTCCCTGTGTATTTGTTTTTGATCAAGGAGATGGACTAAAGTCTATTTCCAAAGGACAAATAGGTCTGTTTCGAATTTCAATTGGGGACCGTCAGCCTAAATAGACGATCATCGTTCTTTTGACTTATTCGACGTTTAGGTTCTCCTGGAGTATCAATGTTGCTAGTGGTAAAATAGATTGCTCCATCAGGACCTTCTTCCACCATTCTTATTCTTCCCAATTCATTTTCGAACAACCTCTCCTCGTTCTCCACGGATACTGTACCATTATCCCTATGCAACCTTATCCGGCGAAGGTGTTGACCGTAAAGAGCTCCTACCAATAAATCTCCAAACCATGGAGAGTTCTCATTGTTGACTATACACAAACCCGAAGGAGCAATAGCAGGTGTCCATTCGACCAAGGGTTTATAAAACCGCTCATCCATATGCATTCCTGAAACTATGGGCCATCCATAGTTGCCTCCTTTTACTATTATATTAAGTTCATCTTGATGTTCTCTGTAGCTTTCGGATTCAAATCCGCTTGGCCCATGCTCGGTAGCATACATCTCCTTACTTTTGGCATCCCAAGCAAAACCTTGTGGGTTTCTTAACCCAAAGGCGTAAACCGGTGAGCCCGGAAAAGGATTGTCTACTGGAATTGAGCCATCTGGATTATACCGTAGTATTTTACCCGTGGTGTTATCCAATTTTTGGACAAGAGAAATGTTCTCGTTGTCTCCCATGGCCACATATAGTTTTCCATCCGGCCCAAAATCCAAGGCTCCCCCAGAGTGGGTGCTAATTGATGGCAAATCGGCCACAATTAGGGTAGAATCGACACCTTGGTTTTTGTCATCCGTAAACCTATAGACCCTATTGACAAACCCATCCCTCCCTTTACGAAAAGTACCAAGCACATATAAAAATCCATTATTTTCAAAATCAGGAGATAGGGCCATCCCGCTCAACCCTGCTGCTTGCCAGTTGGCCACTGGAAGTTGGGCCCAAGGTTCTTCACGAAGTTCGCCATCAATAATCACTCGTATTCTTCCAGGTCGTTCCGTAATAAAAACTCGTCCATCGGAAGCAAAACCAATATCCCAAGGGATAACCAAATTTTCGGCTATTGTATCAATCTTAATCGATGCTTTCTCATCTCCTATCTTCCGATCACCACTGTTTCTGCATGAGAAAAGTCCAATAATCACGATTAAACATAGCCTAAGACCATAAAAATTGCTTTTTTCAAAGAAAAACAACTTTACCGCATTAAGTGAAGCTATTTGTTTTTTTGCAATCATACCTTTAGCTAACAATCATTCAAATATAATTGCTGAGCAATGGCACAATAAGAAAATTATACCATCTGCGGAAGTTCTTATATCAAGTCCTCAAAAAATTACTTGAAAGTTGGTTTCACAATTGTCCCAAAACCTTGAACAGCGATAAATAACAATCGTTTTCCTGTCAATTTTTTTTTAATCAAGGAAATGGAATGAGATTCCCATTTTCATGGGAATGACACCAAAAAACTTTAATTAAACCACTGCCCCCATGGGATACGACTAAGGATCAATAGCAGTCCTAGACCATAAAAAACGGCAATGCTCTTAAATTTGGCACTGCTTTCATCCTTTTTCTTGTGACGTGACCAACCGATTGTGATCAAGGCAATGGCCAGGATGTTGGTAAAGGGGTGTTCCACCGCCAACAGTCGTGCCGCAGAATTCAATCCACCCATACCCAAGGTTTGGATGGCCTTAAGGCCATTGGCTGAAACAAAGAACACAATAAGTCCGACCACCAATTGCAAATGGGACAGAATCAGGGCAAAAAGACTTATCCGTAAGTCCTTGTACATGGTAAATTCCTTTTTGCCAAGCCAACCCATCAAGGCATTGAAAACGGCAAAAATTAATAGAAGAAGTACAATGTATGCGAAGTAAGAGTGTAGTGTGCGTAAAATTTCCATTGGTATAATTTGAATTCTAAAAGTAAGGATTTTAGCAATGAACTCATTTAAACTTTTTCAATAGGCTAAAAAATTTTCCTTTTGCACTCGTTTTTTGTCTATTTCTCCTTCCGTAGCCCTGCTAGGCAAGTCAAAAAAAACTTCAAACCAGCACAAAATCATCAATTTTCGCTCTAATTCAAAAAGTCTAACCAAGTTCAACAAAAAAGCCCGCCAATTGGCGGGCTTTTCAAAATATGATATGGGTGCAACTTAGAAGTTGTACCTCATGCTTACGTTCCAAGTTCTTCCGAAACCAAAGAATACTTTGTTACTCGTATTCAATCCTCTAAAGGTGGCAGCGTTGCCATCGACGAAAGTATTGGTCAATGATTCTGCGATGTACTCGGTATCAAAAACATTGTTTACGTTGGCAGCGATGCTGATCGCATCGTTTCCACCACCAATGTTAAAGGTGTAGTATGCACCAAGATCGAACAAGCTGTAGCTTGGCAATCTTAAAGAACCTTGGTGATTAGGATCTGCAAAATCATCTGCGTTGATCTGCGCAAACAATCTTGACGCAGAGTAAAGATTACCACTCAATTTCAAGTTTTCAATTGGACGTACAATCATTTCCAAATTGGTAGTGAACTGAGCAGCATCACCAACTTTTACATTGTCCAAAAACAAGGTAACTTCTGGATCGATAACGTTTCTGTCATCATCCAATGCAGCACCAGTTGGGTTACCTGCATACTCCCAATTTCCAAGCGAAAGCATTCCTCTAAACTGAACCACATCAGAAGCCCTGTAATTAGTTTCGATCTCAACTCCGGTATGGATTTGCTCAACACCATTGATGTTGGCCGTACCTTCATCTCCTGCTGGAGTCTCAATGCTCAAATCCTGGAATCTATCTTTCCAAGAAGTTCTGTAGATATTAAACTTGGCTCTAAAATCGCCTAGATTGATTCCATATCCAGCCTCTAGACCTAAGATTTTCTCGTTGGTCAAATCTGGGTTAAGGTCGTTTCTAAAGTTCAAGAAAACAGCATCGAATAAAGGTTGCTTAGAGTAGTATCCGGCATTTACGAAAACGTTGTGCGCTTCATTGATGTTATAGTTGATACCCCCTTTGATGTTTCCACCCAATCTGTTTTCAAAGTCAGTTTCCTGCTCTGGATCAGAATCCAAGTAGTTGAAGTAATCAATTCGTTTAAATCCTTGTTGGGAAACACCTCCTTGAAGGAAAGTTGAAATTGTACCATCAGAATATTCGATTTGCCCAAAAGCTCCTAGCCATCTTACAATACCGTCGTTGTAGTAATCAATTTTTTCCTCATCATCAATGTTTTTGAAGATATTGACGATTGAACCAAAGTCAGAATCTATTGCACCATCTTGACGTACAGTGTGGTTAGGGTTGTTGATATCGTCATCATCAAAATAACCATCAGCACCCAACAAGTTGTCTACCCTTCTATAGTGGATTCCTTTGTATGATCTTGCATCAATACCTACATCCCAGCTCCACTGATCGTTGATTTCTGTGTGCAAATTAGCGATAAGGCCAAACCAGTTATGAGAGTTCATAGAAGCTCTTCTGATGAGTCCATCCCCAAAGCTGGTGATAATGTAATCTCCGTTGGCATCAGGTGTCAATTGTCTTGGATTTCCTCCGTTATCACCGTTGTAGAAAGTAACCGCTTCTCCACTATTGAATCTTGAAATCAAATCATAATCCACAAGTCCTGTTTCAGGAATACGATATCTGCTTGAGCTTGCGAAACCAAAGCCAGGTCCAACACCTATGTCTCCAGTTCCTCCACCTCTACCTACGGACGCGTAAAGTGAAGTAGATAGTGTGGTTTTATCATTGAATTTATGGTCCCAGTTTATGGAAGCAATAGGTTTGTGGTAGAAGTTTCTTCTCCAACCAAACTCTTCCCCATTCAAGAAACCATGGTTAAAGTTGTACAATGCGCCGTATTCAAGATGATCCTCAAGGGTGGCCACGTTAAAGAAACTCGATGTTCTCTGGTTGTGAACCTGGGGCGCACCTGTTAAAATAAATTGGAAACTATTTCTATCATTGGGCTCATATCCCAATCCAATAAAATAGTTGTACCCCTCAAATTTGGTTCCTTGCACATATCCATCTCCAGATGTCCTTCCCAACAAGATAGACGCAGCAAAACCGTTTTCAGATTTTCCAGTGTTATAAGAAGCAGTAGTTTTTAGATAACCATCGTTACCCCCTCCAAAACGAACAGAACCACCTTCTTCTTTATCGGTTGATTTAGTTAGGATGTTAATGGTTCCACCAACAGAGCTAATAGCCAATTTGGAGGATCCAAGACCTCTTTGAACCTGCATAGCAGTGGTTACATCACTAAGTCCTGCCCAGTTACTCCAGAAAACTCGACCATTTTCCATGTCGTTCACTGGAATTCCGTTGATCATGATCGCGGTGTTCTGAGAATCGAATCCTCTAACGTTGATTCTACCATCTCCAAAACCACCACCTGTTTTGGTAGCGTAGATTGAAGGCGTAGATTTAAGAACTTCAGGTAATTCTTGAGAACCAATTTTTTCCTGAATTTCTGTGGCCGTGATTGTTGACACGGCAACTGGTGTTTCCCTGTCCTTGGCAATATCCAAGATTCCAGTTACAACAACACCTTCCAATTCCTCGGCATCAGGGTTCAATGTAATCGAACCCAAATCTCCATAAGAACTGAAAGAAATCCTTTTGGTCACAAATCCGATGTAGGAAACGACAAGAGTTCCTGAACTGTCAGAAACCTCAAGCGAAAATTTCCCGTCAAAATCAGTTGATGCTCCGATATCTGTTCCTTGAAGCACAACACTGGCGCCTGGAAGTGGGCTTCCAAGATCACCATCCATTACGGTACCTGTAACCGTTCCTTGCGAAAACATAATCATGGTGCTGAACAGCACCACAATCAATACATACAGTTTTTTCATTTCAGTAGTGTTTAAGTTATTTGAATAGCAATGCAAAAGTGACGTTTTTTGACGTCAAAAATGTTAAACGAACGTTAACAAATTCAAATATAATAATTATTGGACACTATTTAAAATGCTGAAAAACAGATGTTTAGGTGTGAACGGGGTTTTTCTAAACCTTAAATCATTTCTTAAAAAACTGCAAAAGATTCAGCGTAGAACTATCATGTTTGCCGATTTCTGAACTTTCAATGTCGTGAAGTATATTTTTGGCAAGTTGCTTCCCCAATTCTACACCCCATTGATCGTAGCTGAAAATGTTCCAAATAATCCCTTGGACGAAGATTTTATGTTCATAAAGTGCAATTAAGGACCCCAAGCTTTTCGGGCTCAGTTTTTCAATTAAAATTGTATTTGTGGGCTTGTTACCTTCAAATACTTTAAATGGCAATAGGGTTGAAACCTCATCTTTGGATAACCCTTGAGCTTTCAATTCGGATTTTACCTCATCCGGGGTTTTTCCATTCATCAAAGCTTCGGTTTGTGCAAAGAAATTTGCCATAAGCTTATTATGGTGGTCCTTATCTCCATGAAGTGATTCTTTGTACCCGATAAAATCGGTTGGGATAAGTTTTGTTCCCTGGTGGATCAATTGAAAGAATGCATGTTGGGAATTTGTTCCAGGCTCCCCCCAAATAATAGTTCCGGTTTCGTAGTTGGCCCTATTTCCAGCTCTATCAACGCTTTTTCCGTTACTCTCCATAATTCCTTGCTGCAAATAGGCAGAGAATCGATGTAAATATTGGGTATAAGGAATAATCGCTTCTGTTTCGGCACCAAAGAAGTTATTGTACCAAACGCTTAACAGCGCCAGCACTACCGGAATGTTTACCGCAAAAGGAGTTTCTTTAAAATGGGTGTCCATTTCATTAGCGCCGTCCAACAATGCTTCAAAGTTTTCATAACCTACCGAAAGGGCTATAGAAAGTCCTACCGCACTCCAGAGAGAGAAACGCCCCCCAACCCAATCCCACATGGGAAATACGTTTTCGTCCGCTATTCCAAATTCTTTGATCTTTTGGGTGTTTGTGGAAACCGCGACAAAGTGTTTCGCAATATCCGATTCTGAAGCATGTTTCAAAAACCATTTTTTAATGGTCAATGCATTACTTAAAGTCTCCTGTGTTGTAAAGGTTTTGGATACAACAACAAACAAAGTGGTTTCTGGGTCAAGTTCTTTTAGCACCTCATGAACATGGTCTCCATCGACATTGCTCACAAAATGCATTTTTAAATGATTCTTGTAAAATTTAAGTGCTTCGGTCACCATAACGGGACCCAAGTCGGATCCCCCAATCCCGATATTTACAACATCGGTGAAAGCCTTGTTGGTGAAACCTTTTTTATCGCCAGAAATTATGGTTTCCGAAAACGATTTTATCTGCTCGCGCACCTGATAGACTTCAGGTACAATGTTAGTCCCATCAACAAAAATCTCATCTTCCTTTTTTGCCCTGAGCGCCGTATGAAGTACCGCCCTGCCTTCGGTCTGGTTGATAGCCTGTCCGCCAAAATAACTTGAAATGGATGCTTTTAATCCGATTTCATCGGCAAGGTTCAGCAGGAGTGAAAGGGTTTCTTCTGTTATCCTGTTTTTGGAGTAGTCCACAAAGAAATCATTCCAAAGCAATGAGAACCTTTGCCCTCGATCTTTATCCTGAGCAAATAATTCCCTTAAATGTTTATCCTTTGTTTGTTTATGGTGTTCTAAAAGTTTTTTCCAGCTTTCTGCAGTCGTAGGGTTGGTCTTGGGCAATGTCATTTTATGGGTTCAGTGTTATTTGATCTTCTTGTCGAATTGGAACGGGAGCCAATTCCAAGAACTCTATGCAATCCAATTGTGTTTTTAAGGGGTCGATATGGGTCAAGTATCCCGTTCTTAAAGAGTCTACAATAGGTTCGGCAGCTGGAAGTTTTTCCCGCAAGGGATCCACTTGTCTTCCATTTTTCCAGAAACGGTAGCATACATGGGGTCCACCCGTGTTCCCTGTCATTCCTACCCAACCAATAACATCTCCTTGTCTAACAAACTCACCGCGCTTAACCTTTTGCTTTCTCATATGCAGGTATTGGGTGCTGTAAGTTCCGTTATGCCTAATCTTAACATACCGGCCATTTCCACCTCTTCGAGTAGATTCAGTTACGGTTCCATCTGCAGTTGCAATTATTGGGGTTCCAACGGGCGCTGCATAATCTGTTCCTTTATGGGGCCTTACTTTGTAGCCGTAATAGGCTATTCTTCTACGCAAATTATATCTAGAAGAAAGTCGATAGCCAAATTTTATTGGTGCTCTTAAAAAAGTGCTACGCAAGTTATTGGCATCTTGGTCATAATAGTCCAAGATGTTTTTAAGGGAGTCAGTTACATAAGGAAAGGCATAAATCGGTGTACCCTTATGTTCAAAAAGTGCAGCTTTAATAGCTCCTCTCCCTGCATAAACGGTATCATTGATAAAATGTTCATCATAAATGACCTTAAACTTGTCTCCCTTTTCCAATCTGAAGAAATCGATGGTCCAGGCATAGATTTCGGAAAGGTCAATGGTCACATTGTAATCCACTCCAAGGTTGTCCAATGTTTCGGAAAGATTGTTTTCGATAATTCCTGCTACCTCGCGTTCAACAGATTTAACCTTTCTCCTTCCTTTGTAGGCATTGGCCAAACTGTCTCTAAAATCAAAAACCGTATAATTGATCTTATCGTTTTGATAAATAAAAACCTGGGCGGTTTCGGAAGTATCTTTGGATTTTAGGAGCACATAAGGTTTTCTGTCTATCTTCCTAATATCGAAAGTATCCTTGTACTCCTCTGCTATGTGGATAATCTTAGGATAATCCACTTTGTTTCTAAGCATGAGCTCTCCGAAGGTCTGTCCTTTTTGAATGGTATCGTAAACAACATTGAAGTCATCCAGATTGAACCCGAATCGTTTTACGATAGGCTTTTGAACTGGGTCCTTCGGCTCCAGTTGCTGTACCAATTCTTTCTTCTCTTTGCAAGACACCAATACCAACAGTGCCAAGATTGCCCCAATAAATCTTTGCATTTTATTTACTTGTTAGCAGGATTAAAAATATGGTCAACCCATTGTTTTCCCCATGTATCCAGCTCTTCTTCAGAGTACAAAGTTGGGAAAAATATTATTTTCTGAAAACTTGGAGGCAAAAAGTCTTTCCAATTAGTGCCTCCAGTGGCATCTACTTCCCTGTTTTCCTTGGCCAAATATCTATATGCTGAGCCCATATGCATCAAAGGCCAATTGACATTTGCGTTCAGATCCAAATCCTTTAGGGACTTGATCAAAGTCTCATCATTTCTAGAGGTTTCGGGAAGTTGAAGGTACTTATGATAAATGGTGCTGTTCTTTACTTGATTGGATATTCTTAGCAATCTAGGCGTATACCGAAACTCAAATTGTTTAAGGGTCAATGTCTTTTCTCCGCTAGAGAGATCAGTGGCTCCCTTTTTCCAATAAATATGTTCGAAAAGCTCTTCTATACTATCCTTTTCTGTATAGTTGTCCCGCTCCGAAAAGTGGACAAGATTTTCCAAGGGAGTGGCATAAATCTCTATCATTCGATATTGCGCCGACTGAAATCCACTTGCTGGAAGCAATGCCATTCTATATCGTAAAAACTGCTCTCTTTCCATCCCTTTGATCATTATACTGAAGGATGATATAAGTGCCTTGAAATAGTTGTTCATCCGATTTACCTTCTCTTTGAAAAAAGAAAGGTCTTGGGATTTATCTTCGACTATTTGTTTTTGTTCATGTAGAATCAGCTTAAAATACAATTCGGTAATCTGATGATACATGATGAAGATCTCTTCATCCGGGAAATGGGTGCGAGGCACCTGTATGCTCAATAGGGTATCTAAATGGATGTAATCCCAGTAGGTAAGGTATCGTTGATAAAGGAGTCCGTCAAGGTAAGAACTTAAATCTTGTCCAGAGTTTTTGTACTTTTCTTCAAGCTTATTGATTTGGGACTCAATTCGCTCATCATTCTTCATTCAAGCTATTTCATTATTATTTTAAACTGGTTTCTTAGCCCATTATAGGCATCTAAATCTGCTTTTAACGATCCTACGGCCAAATCTGCCTTAATTCGAATCGGAATTTTGTTCAAATCGTTGGAAACCCATAGGGTAAGACTCTCCTGTTCTTTAAAAACACGACCCGACTGAACCAAAGGCCTAAATTTAAGACATTCTACTTTGCCGAACTTCGTTCGAATGATTTCTTTTCCCAAATACTTCAGTTTAAACTTAAAAACGCCATCATCATCGTACAGCATGTCCATATTTATGGATTCGCCAATTTCAAAGTCATCAAGTGCATATTTATCCCTCATATAGTAAGAGGCCGACAACAAATCTTGAATTCCATCATGCACGGGAATATCCATTTGTTTCCCATTTTTATTGTCCTTTAAGATTGCTTTGTCCTCGTCATAATAGAAATCTATCTCAATATCCTTGGTATATCCACCTTCATAAATTTTTCTGATAAAGCGGTGCGGTCTACCATCTTGCTTACTAAAATAACTTTCGTAGGTGTCATCGACCTTAAAAAATATACTGGCGAACCCCGTTGTCTTTCCTCTTCCCACCACATGGTAAACAGGAACACTGTCGATAGTATCGTTCTTAAGTTGAAGTGTAGCGTAGCTAGCATTTAAAAACCCGTAGTGTATGCGGAATTTTAGCCATTCCCCTGCCTTAAAGGCAGGACGGGTGTTCTGTGCCATTAGCGGCATCATAAGCAGGACGGCGAATATGGTAACAATCTTTTTCATAATCTTTATGTCGGTATAAAATTACTAAAATCACATCTCGCGTTCAGTATTTTACATATACTTAAACAAATCTTGTTCCAAAATATTATGTATAAAAAAAAGCCCAGTTTCAGAACTGGGCTTTTCCTAAATAACCAACCAAACTTTAAATTATGAAAAACCAATACTTAAAGTTATAAGGGAACCACCCCTTATGTGTTACAAAGATATATTAACACCCCAGTAAAAATGTAAGTTTTAACGTACTTTAACTATCTTTTTACCAAATAGTGAACATTTGGCAATTAATTAAGAAAAATTAGGGGTTTTGTGCGCATATCGTTCCATATTTCCCCTACAAAAATTAAGGTTTTTGATTAATTCTTACTGACCTCAAAACCAGTATCCCACGCTGAAGAAAACATTGCTGTTGTCAGTTTCCGGAGACCATGAATAATAAATTTGGATCGGCCCCAAAAACGATTCCAATCCGTAACCAATTCCATATCCTGAAAAAGTGGGTTCCGTAAACCAATCCCCTGTCCTGAACAGGTCGTCATCGACGTTGGCAAAATTAGCGGTAAACATAAAATGGTTCTTAGTGGCAAATTCGAAATCCAGTCTTCCATATGCCTTTACATAGCTGTTGCCGGGCAAGCTCAGAAAATCGTATCCCATAAAGGGCGTGAAGTTGTTCACAAAATCGTTTCCAAAACCTCCCAAAACAAAATCAAACGAGGTTACACCGGAAGTACCCAATTTAAACCCTCCTTCTGTCTCCAAATTCAAGGTTAACTTATCCAGTAAGGTAAACGCTCCACCAAGTTTTGCTTTTCCAATGGAAAATTCCTTGAAGTTATCATTGAAATCGGATGAAAAGAGATATAAATGGAAATCACTGTCAAAAAACACCCCTTTGGTAGGGAAATATTTATCGTCATAAGTGTCCAACGTAATTTTTCCATACGCGCTGAAGTAATTCGAGTCGTCAAAAAAAGTGCGGTTGGAGGATGATATTTGAAGCGCAGCCTCATTTTCTTCTTCAAACTGATTGAGTGTCCGGGTGCTGTAACGCAATAATTTGTGTTCCGCCCCAAGGGTAAAGGCAAATTCTTCCCGCAAGACGGTTTGTAGATATATCTGATTGGTCCAATCGGTTACATCCAAATTGATCTCCCGGATGTTTGGATCATTTGGGGCATCAAAATTTGACCGGATAAGACCAAAATCGATTTCTTCATCAAAATCGGTAAATCTTGAATTGATTCCGAAACTCCAGTAAAAACCTTTGTCCAGGTAATATTGCATATTATACCGAATATGGTCCCCGAGGATAAAATCGAAGGAGGCCACATCATCTTTCAACAAAAAATTCTTTTTGGTAAGATTGATCAATGCAGAACTCTTGTAAAGATCATCATAATGGGCCGCCATTTTGATGAACATTTTGGTGGGATTTTCCTTTAGCTTCAAAATAAGGTCCGTT
The DNA here is from genome assembly GCF_053642935.1 of Flagellimonas sp. 2504JD4-2. Classification (NCBI taxonomy): domain Bacteria; kingdom Pseudomonadati; phylum Bacteroidota; class Flavobacteriia; order Flavobacteriales; family Flavobacteriaceae; genus Flagellimonas; species Flagellimonas sp. 2504JD4-2. The sequence goes on from NZ_JBSIOV010000001.1 coordinate 100,711, forward strand.
CCCAGGCCATTGGATACCAGTTCATATCGAATAGCCTTAAAGTTTCCGGTGGCCGAAAGATTGTTGATTCCCTGTTTTAATTTTTCAAATGGGATTTTCTCCGCAAGGTTAAACCTCAGCTTTCCCTTAATGTATCCGCGAGTATATTGGTCGTTTCCTTTTATGATCAATCGGTTGATGGTCAAACTATCCATAGGTTCAATTCTCTTTCGCACCACAGTACCACCTTTCTGCTCTTGGGCCACTTCTTCCAATCTTGAAATTATAAGTGCTGCAGCCTCCTCACCGCTATCCATAATCTCGTTGCTTCGGTCAAAGTCGATTACCGAAAAATCATCAATATTTGGTCGGATATAGATGTCCGTTTGTTCTGCCTTGACCTTCATATCGTTTACGGTTCGATAATTGTTGATCTGCAGCAAAATTTCGGTTGCCGAGGACAATGATTCGCGTGTGGATAATCCATGTTGTACATCTACCCCGATAATTAAATCGGCACCCAAAGCTTTGATTTCATCAATGGGATAATTATTGACCACTCCTCCATCTATCAAAATTTCACCTTCTATTTCAGCAGGTTCAAAAAGCGAAGGGAAAGTCCCACTGGCCATAATGGCTTCCGGTAAATATCCTGAATCCAACAAAACCTCTTCACCCGTCTCAACATTGGTCGCGATACATAAAAATGGTATGGGCAGTCTATTAAAATCCTGTACATCTTTTACATGAAAAAGAAGTCGAACCAACTCATTATAGATGTTCTGTCCACCAGAAATGGCTTGGGGGAAGGATACATTGAAATTGGTAAAGGGAAGACTTAACGCATAGCGTTCGGAATCTTCCTTTTCATAAAAGGTTTTGGCTCCCCGGGGAACATTATCCTGGATGAGCTGGGAAAAATCGGTTACCCTAAAAATCGAATCCAGCTCGTTTGCGGAATATCCGGAAGCATATAATGCGCCTACAATTGCGCCCATGCTGGTCCCGCCAATGTAGTCAACTTTTATTCCCGCTTCATCAATAATCTTAAGTGCTCCAATATGTGCCATTCCCTTGGCACCGCCCCCACTTAATACCAATCCCACTTTTAGGTCATCCCCATGAGCTGATGTCTGGGACCAACCCACGAACCCAAACAGTATGAATGTTCCTATTATGATGTTTTTGATGCTCATGCTCAGTGGAACGATTTATAGATTTTTTTCGCCTTTGCCATACCTATAGATTCCGCAAGGTTCTCAATGGTTGCTTCTTTTATTCTTTTTACCGATTTAAATTGCTGCAACAGTTGTTCTGCGGTCTTTTTACCGATTCCTTCAATATTTTCCAATTCAGAATCGATCGCAGCCTTACTTCGTTTGTTACGATGGTGGGTTATCCCAAATCGGTGTGCTTCATTTCTTAACTGCTGGATAATCTTCAAGCTTTCCGATTTTTTGTCCAAGTATAGCGGAATCGGATCCTCTGGAAAATAGATTTCCTCGAGTCGTTTGGCAATACCTATAATGGCAATTTTCCCTCGAAGCCCTAAAATGTCCAAGCTTTTTAAGGCACTTGAAAGCTGCCCTTTACCTCCATCAATGACAATGAGCTGGGGCAATGGTTCATCTTCGGTCACTAACCGTTTGTACCTTCTAAAAACCACTTCCTCCATACTTGCAAAATCATCAGGACCGTCAACGGTTTTAATATTGAAATGACGATACTCCTTTTTTGAAGGCTTTCCATTTTTAAAAACCACACAGGCCGCCACCGGATTGCTTCCTTGTATATTGGAGTTATCGAAACATTCAATATGTGTTGGTTCCTCCGAAAGCCTAAGGTCAGCTTTCATCTGAGCCATAATACGTTTTGTGTGCCGGTCCGGATCGGTAATCTTTATCTGTTTGAACCTATCTTGCCTAAAGAATCGGGCATTTCGTTCGGATAGTTCTAAAATCCTTCTTTTATCCCCTAATTTAGGCAGGGTAATCTTGACATCTTCCTCAACGAGTACCGGAAACTGAAGATAAATCTCTTTGGATAGGGATTTAAACCGCTGTCGAATCTCGGTAATCGCCAGTTGTAACAATTCCTCATCGGTCTCTTCAAGTTTCTTTTTGATTTCCATGGTATGCGACCTGATAATGGAACCGTGCGAAAGTTGCAAGAAATTTACATAGGCATGGGTCTCATCGGAAATAATCGTAAAAACATCAACATTGTTGATCTTAGGATTGACCACTGTGGATTTGGCCTGGTAGTTTTCCAGAATTTCAATCTTGTCCTTTATACGCTGTGCCTTCTCAAATTCCATTTGACCTGCCAAATCTTTCATTTGCAATCTGAAGGATTGCAGCGAACTTTTAAAGTTCCCTTTTATGATTTGTCTGATAACCTCTATCTGCCTTTTATAATCGTCTTCGCTCTGAAATCCTTCGCATGGACCGAGGCAATTTCCCAAGTGGTATTCCAAACACACTTTGTACTTGCCTGCATTGATTTTTTCCTTTGATAAGTCGTAGTTGCATGTCCGTAAGGGATACAAACTTCTTACAAGGTCCAACAGTGTGCGTACGGTTTTCATACTGGTATATGGACCATAATACTCAGAGCCGTCCTTTATGAGTTTTCGGGTTGAAAAAACTCTGGGGAAACGTTCTTTCTTGACGCAAATCCAAGGATAGGATTTATCATCCTTGAGCAGAACATTATAGCGGGGCATCAATTTTTTGATCAGGTTGTTCTCCAAAAGAAGAGCATCTGATTCTGTGGGCACCACTATATGTTTGATGCTATCAATTTTTTTGACCAAGACCCTTGTCTTTCCGTATTCCTGTTTTTTATTGAAATAGGAGGAAACCCGTTTTTTCAGGTTCTTGGCCTTTCCTACATAAAGAATTTTTCCTTCAGCGTCATAAAATTGATACACCCCAGGGTTATTGGGCAGGGCGCTTATTTGAACGCTAATGGAAGGAAGTTTGGGCATATAATTTCCAAAAATTGAAGCTTTTACAAAGGTATACCTTAATAATAGTGTTTTTTTGTTAAAATTGATGGGGAAGTTAGTGTTTTGATTGGGGTTGATTTCGAGTTGATGCTATCACTATTGCTTAAAAATTTGTTTAAAAAATAGGTTTTTTTGTTAAACCAGTGCTAAAAAAAGTGCGTTTCATCGATTAATAATGCATTTCATAGTAAAATTTCCAATTCTTTTACTTATTTTTAACCGTATAAATACAATTCTATGGAGAACTATATTATCGTTTTGGGAATGTATTTGATCTTGATGCTTTTCTTCAAGATTTTTTTCACGGTTTCGACAAGAGAGTAAGTAGTTTCCCAAAACAACCCCAAAAAATTTCAACATTTAAATGTTGAAACATGAACTAAGAAAAAAATACAAAAATCTGAGAGCGGAGCTCGAAAGTTCCCACATTTCAGATTTGAGTATTGATTTAGCGAATCATGTACTTCAAATCCCAATTTGGGATTTTTTTTATTTCCATATTTTCCTGAGCATTGAAGAAAACAAAGAAATAGACACGCTACCGTTGATTACACTATTGCAAGGGAAGGACAAAAATGTGGTCGTTCCCAAAGTTGCTGGTGAAAACTCCATGGAGAACTTTTTGCTTACGGATAGCACCGTGCTCAAAAAAAACAAATGGCATATCCCGGAACCCGTAGATGGCATCCAAATCCCTGAAGAAAAAATCGATGTGGTGTTCTTACCGCTACTTGCTTTTGATAAGCAGGGCAACCGTGTGGGCTATGGCAAGGGATACTATGACACTTTTTTGTCCAAGTGTAAAAATGAGACTGTAAAAATAGGATTGTCCCTATTTGAGGTTGAGGATGCAATCACCGATACACATGCCAAGGACGCAACACTGGATTACTGCGTTACCCCAAACAAAATTTATAGGTTTTAACTTGCAGTTTCTTCCTTCTCAGGTTTGGGAAAGGCCTTTTTATTGAATACGATCAAAATACCTACTCCGGTGCTGATCGCCGTATCAGCTATATTAAAGACAGGTTCAAAAAAACGAAATTGATTTCCTCCAACAAAGGGTACCCAATCGGGCCAAGAGGTATTGATCAATGGAAAGTAAAGCATATCGACCACCCTACCATAAAATAAACTTTCATAAGGTTCTTCAGTAAAAAGTGTCGCTACTTGACCATTGCTGTGGTCAAATATCAATCCGTAGAAAACAGAATCGATGATATTTCCCAAAGCTCCAGCAAAAATGAGCGAGACGGCTAAAATTAGCGTTCTGGGGGACTGCTTTTTAATGATGTCCCAAAGCCAATATCCAATTCCTATTATAGCGAAAAGTCTAAAAATGGTCAATATCAACTTTCCTGCTGATTCTGATACTGGAAGCAAATCGCTAAGCTTTGTTCCCCATGCTGCCCCTTCATTTTCAATGAAAAGAATTTTGAACCAATCAAATACGTCATACGATTCTCCAAGAAAAAAATGGGTCTTTACATATATTTTGCTGATTTGGTCGATCAACAGGACCAATACAATGATCAATAGCGATTTCTGTAGTTTCATGCTTTTAAAAAGGTTCGGCAAAAATATGGATATTATTTTGTTTTCTTCAGATGGATTTTCCCTTCTATCGTATTCAATGTAAATTGATTATCCCCAAAGGGAATGTCCTCACTGAATACTTCCCCATACATGCTTTTTGCCATTATATTTCCCGAAGGTGTTGTTAAAATAATATCCCCTTTTTGAGTGGTCACCTCTACTGTTTCCACCACATTGTTAAGATTGCACCTCCCATCGGAAAGCTTCACATTCAGCTCTTTGTATTTTCCAACAATATTAACATTGCTGTTGGTTCCGTATACAAATACATCTTTATACTCAGGAAGTTCTATATCCAAAGCAATGGAAATAACTTTATGGGCGCTTAACTTGTCGTTGGGGTTGATAAAATTGGGTTGAAATCTGGCACTGATCAACATCGTAGCTCCTTCCTCTTCTATGGTAATGATCAAATCCTTGGCATATTCTCCTTCTATGCTCGCTGCAACAACAACTTCCTCTGTTTTGGAGGTAAGAAGGTTCACCTGATAGCAAAACTCGGAGTCTATCTGAATATACTCGGTTGTGTTGGTAATAGCTTTTTTTACCAGCTTTTGGCCTTGCATGTGTGCAAAGACAAAGAATCCCAGAAAAAACCACAGGGCTTTCATGAACAAAAAAACGCCCTAAGGCGTTTCATTTATTTCTGCATGTTCTTTGCCTCTATGCTCAAGGTTGCATGGGGAACCAGTTTTAAGCGCTCTTTGTTGATGAGCTTTCCAGTCACTCGGCAAATACCATAGGTTTTGTTTTCTATACGAAGAAGGGCATTCTTTAAATCCCTAATGAACTTTTCTTGACGAATGGCCAACTGGGTGTTTGCCTCCTTGCTCATGGTCTCAGAACCCTCTTCAAAAGCCTTGAACGTTGGAGAAGTGTCATCCGTTCCATTGTTCCCATCATTCATATAAGAACTTTTTAAAAGTTCTAAATGACTTTTGGCCTTTTCTATTTTTTCTTCAATAAGCGTTCTGAATTCCTCTAGGTCTTTATCTGAATATCTTACTTTTAAATCTTGTGCCATTTTTTTAATGTTTTTGAATAAACAATTTAGTGTTCACTTCATCGAAGGCAATCGCAATGCCTTCATCTAATTTTTCTTCAAAATTAAGCTCCGCGGTCAAAGTTTCCGTTTTAATGTACTCCTCATTGCTTGTCACAGCACTTTCCACAAAGCCATCTTTCAGTATTTTGATGTCGATCTTATCGGTTACCTCAAATCCAGATTCTTTTCTAAGATTTTGGATTCTATTGACCAATTCTCGAGCAATTCCCTCTTTTCTTAGGTTGTCATCGATGGTAACATCCAACGCTACGGTCAACGCACCTGAGGTGGCTACCAACCAACCTTCAATATCCTGGGAACTGATTTCTACATCAGTTAACTGTAAAATAATACTTTTATTTTTCAATTGTAGCATTAATTCGCCTTCCTGCTCAATTTTTTGTATATCCTCCTGCTTTAATTGACTTACAGCGGCCGCAATCTCCTTCATATCCTTGCCAAATCTGGGGCCTAAAACCTTGAAATTTGGCTTTATCTGCTTCACAAGGATTCCGGAAGCATCGTCCAACAACTCGATCTCCTTTACATTCACTTCTGATTTGATTAAATCTGAAACCGCTTTAATATCCTCCTTTTGTGCATCGTCCAAAATAGGAATCATGATTTTCTGCAAAGGTTGGCGCACCTTTATCTTTTCCTTTTGACGAATAGATAATACCAATGAGGACACTTTTTGTGCCAACTGCATCTTTCGCTCAAGCTTTCTATTGACCATTCCCTCATCAAAAGTTGGGAATTTGGCCAAATGCACACTTTCAAAACCTTCTTTTTGGGTGATTGTATCCAAATCCTTGTACAAACGTTCCATATAAAATGGTGCAATCGGTGCCGACAGTTTTGCAACCGTCACCAAGCAGGTATACAAGGTTTGATAGGCTGAAATTTTATCTTGCTGATAGTCCCCTTTCCAGAATCGGCGCCTACTTAAGCGCACATACCAGTTGCTCAGATTCTCTTGAACATAATCAGAAATCATTCGAGCAGCCTTTGTAGCCTCATAATCGGCATAGGCCTCATCCACTCTTTGAATCAATGAATGTAATTCTGATAGAATCCACTGGTCAATCTCTGGTCTTTCCTTTAAAGGAATGTCCGCTTCAGCATAGCTGAATTCATCAATATTGGCATATAGCGCCAAGAAGGAATAGGTGTTGTACAACGTTCCGAAAAACTTACGTTTCACCTCAACAATTCCTTCAATATCAAACTTAAGATTGTCCCATGGGTTGGCATTGGAAATCATATACCATCGCGTGGCATCGGCACCATGTTTGGGAAGCACCTCAAATGGATCTACTGCATTCCCCAAACGCTTGGACATTTTCTTTCCTTCTTTGTCCAGAACAAGTCCATTAGAGACCACATTTTTGTACGAAACTGTATCAAAAACCATGGTAGCAATGGCATGGAGCGTGTAGAACCACCCCCTTGTTTGATCTACGCCTTCCGCAATAAAGTTTGCAGGAAAAGCCACACCATCATCTATCAATGCTTTGTTTTCAAAAGGATAGTGCCATTGGGCGTAGGGCATGGAACCGCTATCAAACCAAACATCAATAAGGTCCGACTCGCGTTTCATAGGCTGACCTGAAGCAGAAACCAAGGTAATTTGATCTACGATATTCTTGTGCAGATCAATTTTATCATAATTGGACTCGCTCATATCACCAACTACAAAATCCTCGAAAACATCCTTTTCAAGAACTCCGGCGGCAACGGCTTTGGCCATCTCAGATTTTAGTTCTTCAACAGAGCCAATGAGCATTTCTTCCTTTCCATCGGCGGTACGCCAAATGGGTAATGGGATTCCCCAATATCGGGAACGTGAAAGGTTCCAGTCGTTCGCATTCGCCAACCAGTTTCCAAAACGCCCCTCACCGGTAGCTTTTGGTTTCCAGTTAATGCTCTGATTGAGCTCGAACATACGATCCTTGATGTCGGTTACCTTAATGAACCAGGAATCCAGCGGGTAGTATAAAATAGGTTTGTCAGTACGCCAACAGTTGGGATAACTATGGACATACTTTTCTACCTTAAAAGCTTTGTTTTCTTCCTTCAGCTTGATGGCAATCTCCACATCCACCGATTTTTCAGGAACCTCATCATCGGCATAGTATTCGTTTTTGACATATTTACCGCCAAATTCTTTCATCTCAGGTCTAAACCTTCCTTGTAAATCCACCAAAGGAACAGGGTTGTTGTTTTCGTCCAGCACCAACATTGGCGGAACCTCAGGTTTTGCCTGTTTGGCCACCATGGCATCATCCGCACCAAAAGTTGGTGCCGTATGCACAATACCGGTACCATCTTCGGTGGTCACAAAATCCCCAGAAATCACTCGGAAAGCATTTTCCGGATTTTGATAGGGTTGCACATAATCAATGAGCTGCTCATATTGGATTCCAACCAAGTCCTTGCCCACAAAACTTTGTGTTACCTGATACGGAATCTTTTTATCACCAGATTGGAAACCTTCAAACTCCTCCTGACTTTCAGCTTCAAAAAATTTACCCGAAAATTGTTTGCCTACCAATGCTTTGGCCAACACTACTTGAATTGGTTCAAACGTATATTGGTTATAACTTTTGACCAATACATATTCAATTTTAGGTCCAACCGTCAACGCTGTATTGGAAGGCAGTGTCCATGGTGTTGTCGTCCAGGCCAAAAAGTAAATATCCCCTTCAACATTCTTCAAGAAGTCAGGTAGCGAATCCTTCTTTGCCTTAAATTGGGCAGTAACTGTAGTATCCGTCACATCTTGGTAGGTCCCAGGTTGGTTCAACTCATGGGAACTTAAACCTGTTCCCGCTTTTGGCGAGTAGGGTTGTATGGTATATCCTTTATATAAGAGTCCCTTATCGTAAATCTGCTTCAGCAACCACCAAACCGATTCCATGTACTTGGGTTTGTAGGTGATATACGGATCATCCATGTCTACCCAATAGCCCACTTTTTCGGTCATCTCATTCCAAACATCCGTATAGCGCATCACGGCCTTTTTACAGGCTGCGTTATATTCCTCAACTGAAATCTTTTTGCCAATATCTTCCTTGGTAATACCCAATTCCTTTTCAACACCGATTTCAATGGGTAGGCCGTGGGTATCCCATCCAGCTTTACGCTTTACCTGAAACCCTTTCATGGTCTTGTACCTTGGGAAAATATCCTTTATGGTACGAGCCATTACGTGGTGAATCCCAGGCATACCATTCGCCGAAGGCGGACCTTCATAAAATACGTAGCTTTCCCCTCCCTCACGTGTAGAGACACTTTTCTCAAAAATCTGGTTATTCTTCCAGAATTCGAGAATCTCTTCCGATACTTTGGGCAAGTCCAATCCTTTGTATTCCGCAAACTTCATATCTACTGCTACTTCTTCTAGATTTCCAAGTTTGCAAAATTATAAATTTAGTCGGAATAATCCCCCTGTAAACAAGGTATTTGCGACCTTTCTGTACGGTTGAGCCAAATGGGAAATCACAAAAATGATGCTTTCCGTTAAAATCCATATCTTGACAGCTTTAACACTAAACCATTTTATAATGAAAAGAGTACTAATTGTAGCCGTGGCATTGTGTTTTTCAATGTCCGCAACGATTTCTTGCAAAGAAGCAAAAGACAAGGCCAAAGAGGCCACTGAAGAAGCTGAAAAGTCCATCGAAGAAGCGGGAGACAATCTAAAAGATGCAGCCAATGACGCTGCAGATGCGGTAAAAGATGCTGGTGAAGAAATGAAAGAAGCCGGAGAACAGGCTTTGGACAGCATCAAGAAAGCAGGAGAGGATGCCATGGATAAAGCCAAGGAATTGGGCGAAGATGCAAAGGATGCTGTTAAAGATGCAGCCGATGATGTCAAAAAAGCTGTTGATGACAGTACAGGTGGTGGCAACGGAAAATAAGAACTAACTACTTCAAAAAGAAAAAGGATTGGGAAACCAGTCCTTTTTTTGTTTTAAAAACTATAGCCCAGTCCCAAAATGAGGTTGGTCCCCGGCGCCGAGATACCCGAAGAGTAGGTTCGATAGCGTTGGTTGGTAATGTTCTCCAAATTCACAGTTGCCTTAAATGCATTGGATATCTGATATTGGGATCTGAAATTCAAGGTGTACCAAGAAGGGGAAAATGGATTGCCATTGGCATCCAAGTCATAGATATAATCCTTGCTTCGTTCAGAGAGTGCCAAATCATTATAACTAATTTCCCCATTGTAATTCAGGAACAAATCTGTCCTCAATTTTTGGTTTTGCCAGATTACATGAAAATCTCCAAAGGTCGGAGCAGCATGCCTTGCTGGGGTATCTTCCCCGCTATCATCTTCTTCGGTTCCTTCGGTAATGGTAAGGTTTGACGTTATTGCCCAGTTTTCATCCAAAAAAGCTTCCAGCCCTAGCTCAAATCCATATACATATGCTTTTGCAGCATTTTGTATGGCCTGAACATTGCTCAGCTCACCGTTGTACACAATTTCTCTTTCCCCATTGAAGGTAAAATCCCTTCGCACCAAAGCATCGACCAAATAGGTGTAGAATGCAGCTCCTTTTAGAACCACTTTGTCATTAAAATTCTTTCGAACCCCTATCTCGACATTATAGGCATATTCAGGTTCCAATTCTGGGTTGGGCACCACCACCGAACCTGGTTCGGAATCAAAAATCTTCCCAATATCGTCGATGTTTGGAGCTCTAAACCCAGTAGACCCATTTAAGGTAATCTGCAGGTCGGCTTTTGGAAACCAGCTAAAACCTAGACTTCCCGTAAAAGCTCCTGTAATCAGGTCGGCCTCATCAAAAGGAAAAGGGAAAAACGTATTTTCGAACTGGGCATCTACCCATACCTGACTGTATCGCGCACCTGACAATAGGGTGAAATTTGGCTTTAGTTTATACTCTCCGTTAATATATCCTGCAAAAGTTTGCCAAGTGGCCCCATCTGGATATCGCGAAGCAGCTGCGGTCACGGCGTTGGTTTCGATATTGGTCTGTGTTCCCTCAGAGTTTACCTTGTTGAAAATATATTCTGCCCCATAATACAGCCGTAAATCACCGATTTTTTTGTTTTCAAAGTCAAGGTTTACGGAAATCGCATCCACCATTTCAACGGTAGTGAATCGGTTTGGGTCTTGAAACAATCTTTCATTTCTGCTTTCTTCGAAATGCTGATAGGCTGTGGTCAACTTTACCCCATCGTAAAATTTGTTCTTCCCCTTTTTAGTGACCTGAAAGTTTCCCATTAACCATTTTTGGGGGCCATAGAACCATTCCGCCGAGCGCAATCCATCTCCAGTACTGTTTGGACGAGTTAATCTATCGTACCGTGTAAAATCCGAAGTCTCGGAATAATACAATCCTAAGTCATAGTTCCAAGTTGTGTTGGGGCGATAGGTAAATTTTTGAAGAAAACTAATTTGATTGTACCCGGAAGAGACCTGTTTTCTAGGGTCATTGTTGGTCATCAAAACATCGGTTCCATTTTCGTGAACTACATAATTGTTCCGCAGATACGAATCAGGGCCATTTTTCCCCATGGTCAAGTCATCAAAATCATTGTAGCTAAAACTGGTATAGGAAGCCCATTTTTGTTGTCCCAAATTAAAATCAACATGTGCTGTGTTTTCCATATTGGCAGAAGCAAACCTGTAATTTACATTGCCTGAAAATGTGAGACTGTCCGTAAAAGAAAAGCGTGGTTTCTGGGTGAAAAAGTTCATTACACCCCCAATGGCATCACTACCATAAATGACCGACCCAGGACCAAAGATTACTTCTGTATTTTTTATCGCGAAAGGGTCTATAGAGATTACATTTTGAATGTTCCCTCCCCTAAAAATGGCATTGTTCATCCGAACACCATCCACCGAGAGCAGTAATCTATTTGTTGCAAAGCCCCTAATCATGGGGCTTCCACCTCCCAATTGACTTTTTTGCACAAATACTTTGCCACTGTTCTGTAAAAGATCAGCAGAAGTCTGGGGATTTGTAAATGCTATAGAATGTGCATCAATGGATTCGATTTTAAGCGGAACATCCTTTTTTTGTTGTTCCCATTTAGAAACTGACATGACGACTTCCTGGAGCTCTTCGGGTTTAAGGTCGAGGTAAACCCGGTTACCCTTTCGGCCTATTTGTGCTTTTGTAGTGCTATATATCCCATAGCTGATATGATGAAAGGTAATCCGTTCGTTTCTCGAAAAAACATCGAGTTCACTGCTGCCCTCGATGTCCGTGACCGCAGTTCTCGATTTGTCCTTGTTGTAAATCGCCAAATTGGCAATAGGGGTGCCTGTATCGGCATCCAACACGGTAATTTCCTGGGCGGACACAGTTACATAACCCATCAAAAAAAAGAGGACAAAACCTATGGTTCGCATACTACTCAAAAACTGCATTTAAAACAGCCAAGGACTTGGGTTTTCTGAATCCGTGCAAATGTAATTCAAAATACAGAATAACATTCTTTAAGAGTCCTTGTCTTTGGGGCTTGTTCATTCGTACTGCTGGAAGTGCATCAAAATTTATGCCCAAAAGGCTTTTGAAGTGCTCCAAATTTTCACCGTGGATCAATGGGTTCAGGGAAGGATTCGGATAAAAACTTCCTTCCAACAAATCAAAATAGGGTTGATTTTGAAAAGAAGTGTCCGGAAAAAAGCCTAAATACTTGGTCAAGTTGAGCAAAAACAAGGTATGAAAATTAGGGTTGGGAGGATGCTCATCCAGCCAATGTAAAGCATATTCCAGGTAATTGAACATTCCCTCGTCCTGCCCTTCTTCCAGAATGCTATTGGTCAACATTTCCGCTAAGAAAAGTACCATACTGTTCTTGGCAATGTCCGTATGCACCGTTTTATAAGGTAAGGTCACTTTTGCCTCACGAATACTTTCCAAAGTACCCTTGTTCTTATGTGTCCCAACGATTTCCAACTGCATTAAGGGAAGGAAATAAGCAGCTTTTAATTTCCCTTTTTTGGAAGAGAGCACTCCCTTGAGCAAATAGGATTTTAATCCATCAGATTCCGTAAACGCTTTAACAATAAGACTTGTGTCCCCATATTTTAAGGATGAAAGTACAATGGCCTTGGTGGTAACCTGCATTTTAGCGTCTAAAAATCTTGAATCTCTTAGTGATGAAGATAAAAAAAGTGGACGATTGAAATTCAACCGTCCACCTGTTTATTTACTATTTGACCAAGGTGTTAAATAACTCCTTGCGCCAACATGGCATCAGCAACTTTTACGAAACCTGCAATATTGGCTCCTTTAACGTAATTGCAATAGCCGTCTTCTTCTTTTCCATATTCGATGCAGGAATCATGGATATCTTCCATAATACCTTTTAATCTTTCGTCAACTTCTTCGCGTGTCCAGCTGATTCGAAGTGAGTTTTGCGACATCTCCAATCCAGAAGTGGCAACACCACCGGCGTTGGATGCTTTTCCAGGTGCAAACAAAATCTTGGCATCATGGAACGCATGGATGGCCTCTGGGGTCGAAGGCATGTTCGCACCTTCAGCAACAGCCATACAGCCATTCTTTATCAAGGTGGCGGCATCATCACCATCAAGCTCGTTCTGAGTGGCACATGGCAACGCAACATCACAGGTTACTTCCCAAGGGGTTTTTCCTTTGTGATATTCCGCTGAAGGATATTTATCCGCATATTCGGAAATCCTTCCCCTCTTGTTGTTCTTCAAATCCATGACGAAGGCCAACTTCTCTTCATCAATACCTTCTTTGTCGTAGATATATCCTCCAGAATCGGAAAGTGTCAATACTTTTCCACCTAAATGCATCACCTTCTCGGCAGCATATTGTGCAACGTTTCCAGAACCAGAAATCACAACATTTTTGCCTTCGAATGATTTTCCTTGGGTTTTTAGCATGCTATCGGCAAAGTACACCGTTCCATAGCCTGTTGCTTCTGGACGAATCAATGAACCTCCCCAAGAACGACCCTTTCCGGTCAATACTCCAGTAAATTCATTTCTAATTTTTTTGTACATCCCAAAAAGGAATCCAATTTCACGGGAACCAACACCAATATCTCCAGCGGGAACATCAGTATTTGGACCAATATGTCGGCACAACTCTGTCATAAAGGAGTGGCAAAAGCGCATTACCTCATCATCTGACTTTCCTTTAGGGTCAAAATCGGAACCCCCTTTTCCTCCTCCCATGGGAAGTGTGGTCAAGCTGTTTTTAAAGACTTGCTCAAACGCCAAGAACTTCAATACACTAGCATTCACCGTTGGGTGAAAACGAAGACCGCCTTTGTATGGGCCAATTGCTGAATTCATTTGTATACGATATCCACGGTTAACGTGAATCTCTCCCTCATCATCTACCCATGCCACTCGAAACGACATCAATCGTTCCGGTTCTACCATTCTCAAAAGGATGTTTTTCCCATGATAGATATCGTTTTTTACAATGTACGGGATAACGGTTTCCGCAACTTCCTGTACCGCCTGGATGAATTCAGGTTCATGGCCATTTCTGGCGATGACCTCATCCATAAATGCTTTGATTTTTGCTTCCATAAAACGGATTACTGGTTTAATGTCCCCAGTTTCTCAAAAGGGGTCAATTTTATTGAATTAGGAATTAGACGGCAAAATTATGGTATTTACATAATTTAAACCCCTGTTTTTTAAAAATTTTTCAAAAACAGTTATCCGATGGCCTGTTCCAAGTCAGCTATCAAATCGTCAACATCCTCAATCCCTACGCTAAGTCGAATTAGGGAATCGACCACTCCGCTTTTTTCACGTTCTTCTTTCGGAATACTGGCATGCGTCATGCTCGCTGGGTGACCTGCCAAGCTCTCCACTCCGCCCAAAGATTCGGCAAGTGTGAACACCTCTAATTTTTCCACAATTTTAATGGCTTCCTCATAGCTGCTTCCCTTAGGAACAAAGGAAATCATTCCACCAAAATCATCCATTTGACTATTGGCCACATCGTGGTTGGGATGGTTTTCAAAACCAGGCCAATACACCTTTTCTATTCCAGGGTGCTTTACCAGATACTCCGCTATTGCCCTTCCATTTTCGCAATGGCGTTGCATTCGCACGTGCAAGGTCTTAATTCCACGAAGCGTCAAAAAACTGTCCATAGGCCCACAAACAGCACCACTTGCATTTTGGATAAAAAGGAGCTGGTCGGCCAAATCCTTGTCCTTAACCACCAAGGCTCCGACAACAATATCGCTATGACCTCCCAAATATTTTGTGGCAGAATGCATCACGATATCGGCACCCAAATCCAAAGGTCGCTGCAAATAAGGCGTGGCAAAAGTATTGTCAACCGCCAAAAGCAAGCCGTGTTTTTTGGCCAGATTGGACACCGCCTTAATATCAATCACGTTCATCATTGGATTGGTTGGTGTTTCAACCCAAATCAGCTTGGTTTTATCATTGATCTGTTCTTCAATGGCATCGATGCTTTGCATCCCCACAAAATGGAAGGTAATTCCATATTTTTCAAAAACCTGTTTGAACAAACGGTAACTCCCTCCGTACAAATCATTGGTCGAGACCACCTCATCACCTGGATTCAACAATTTTATCACGGCATCCATGGCAGAAAGCCCGCTCGCAAAAGCAAGTCCATAATTGCCATTCTCAATACTGGCCAACGAATTTTCCAATGCTGTTCGCGTTGGGTTGCCACTTCGAGAATATTCAAACCCCTTATGCCCACCTGGTGTGGTTTGTGCATAAGTCGAAGTTTGGTAAATCGGGGGCATCACAGCGCCATAGGCTTTATCCGGATGTTGTCCTCCGTGAATGGTTTTACTGTTGAATTTCAAATCTTTTTTGCTCATCTCTTTTTAATCTGGCTACAAATGTATCGTTATCTTTTGGAGTAATCAATCATGTCTTATTTTTGAAGACCCTAAAACCTCAACTTATGAAAAAAGAAGTCAGCCTACTCCTATTTTTTATGCTTCTCCTTGGTTGCGAAAATGGTGACAAACTTACTTTTGAACCCATTGAGATATCGAACGAAGCCTGCGAAGATTGCTCAAAAATTGAGATAGCCATTCCCAGAGCATTGGATGAAACCCTAATCTCCAATCAAATCAACAATGCACTCGAAGAAGAAATTATAACATTGTTGTCTTTTGATGAAGGACAGGAAATCAGCACCATTGATGACGCCATCGACTCGTTCACTACTAGTTATAAGGAGCTGAAATCGAGATTTCCTGATGAGTCTGTGGGCTGGGAGGCCAGTGTTGAAAGCGATGTTTCCTATGAGGACAACGATATTCTTACCTTGGATTTCAATGCGTATTCCTTTACTGGAGGAGCCCATGGTTATGGTTCCACTTCCTTTTTAAACTTTGATAAGCGAAAGGACACTGAATTGGAAAACTGGGAACTTTTTGACGACTTGGAAGGGTTTCTAAAGTTTGCTGAAATTAAATTTCGGATTCAGGAAGATATCCCTCAAGATGACAATATCAATTCAACAGGATTTATGTTTGAACGGGATGCTTTTCACCTGTCGGAAAATGTAGGTTATACGGAAGAAGGCATTACATTGATTTATAATCAATACGAAATAGCTTCATACGCTGACGGACCTATTACCTTGACCCTCCCGTATGCGGAAGTGAACAAGTATCTTAAACGAAAAGTGAAACTTTAACGGATTCTTTCATAGTTTTTTCCATTATCTGGTATAGAACATATTCCCAAAGACAGGCGTCATTCTGTATTTATTTCAGAATCACATTATAGGGATAAACGGAATTCTATGGTAAGATCCTGAACTTGGTTAAGGGTAACGATTATTGAATGCAAAATTTAAGTTAAAACATATCGATATTTTTAGATATGTAAATATTTACATATTTTTGGTCCATGGATATTGTTGAAATTAGTAAGGTGCTCTCAAACAAGACTAGGGTCAATATCTTAAAGTGGCTTAAAGAACCGGAAGTAAATTTTCCACCACACCAAGATATAGACCATTTTGATGATGGCGTATGTGTTGGTTATATCCAAGATAAGACCGGACTTTCCCAATCGACGATTTCGACCTATCTCAATTCCATGCAAAATGCTGATTTGGTCACTCCAACGCGGCATGGGAAATGGACCTATTATAAAAGGAATGAGCAGGTAATCAAAGCGTATGTGGAAAGCTTAAAACAGGATTTGTAATTTTTTTGAAACACATATCGATATTTAGCGAAATATAAATCTGAAAACTATGGAAAATTGTATCACCTGTAACTGTATCGAAGAGGTTGTAGTGGCTCCAAGAACTTACTACTCCATTGTTCAATGCATTACAAGCTTCCTGACTACCTTCACCATTGAAGGAGCGGAACATTTATCAAAAATCAAATAAAGAAACCATGAAAACCATAGGTCTAATAGGTGGAATGAGTTGGGAATCTTCAAAGATTTATTACCAACATATCAATGAAATGGTTCGCGAAAAGTTGGGTGGTTCCCACTCGGCAAAGAGCATCCTTTCCTCAGTAGATTTTGACGAAATTGAGCGTTACTCATTTTCCAATGATTGGGACAAGATCGGCGGCGTTATGGCCTCTTATTCCAAAAATTTGGAAAAAGCAGGTGCCGATATGGTGGTCCTGTGCACCAATACCATCCACTTGGTCAGTGATGCCATAACCAATGCGATCGATATTCCTTTTTTACATATCGCCAATGCTACTGGAGAGGCAATTCAACAAAAAGGGTTGAAAAAAGTGGCTCTTTTGGGCACCAAATTCACCATGGAGAAGGACTTCTACACCAAAATACTGGAAGATCGGTTCGGGTTGGAAATTTTAGTTCCGAACTCCGAGGATCGAGATATTTTACAGGATATCATCTATAATCAACTGGTCAAGGGAGTTTTCACAAAAGAAGCCAAGGATTTCTGTATAAAAATCATCAAAGAATTGGAAGAGCAAGGAGCTGAAGGTGCCATATTAGGTTGTACCGAATTGCCCATTTTGATACCCGGGGAGGAGGTTGACATTCCGACTTTCGATACCGCCAAAATACATGCGCAAAAAGCTGTGGATTTTGCCCTTTCTTAATGCAAAATGACCGAATTTTGATTTCTTTTTACAATCAAGAATTTTTGAAATGAAAAAAATCTATCACTTGGGCAGTTGTTCCACCTGCCAACGTATTTTAAAGGAATTGGAACCCTTGAACGGGGTTGAATTACAAGAAATAAAGTCAGAATCCATTACTTCGGCACAACTCGAAGAGATGAAGAACCTGGCTGGAAGCTATGAGGCCTTGTTTAGCAGAAGAGCTATGCTCTTTCGTCAAAGGGGGCTTCATGAACAGCAGCTGTCCGAAGATGATTATAAAAACTTGATTCTTGAGCACTATACCTTTTTAAAAAGACCCGTGACCATCATCGATGATCAGATTTTCGTTGGGAATTCAAAAAAGATAGTCGAAGCCGCCAAAGAGGCACTCCATTCATGAGCAAACGAACCCTTGCCCTCCTAGCTGCGCTTGGCGCCACAACCATTTATGCTATCAACCACACTTTAGCCAAAGGAGTTATGCCCAATTATGTGGGTGCTTTTGGTTTTATCATGTTGCGTTTGGGTGGGGCTACCATACTTTTTTGGGCGATTTCAGTTTTTGGTCCTAAGGAGAAAATTGAAAAAAAGGATTGGGGGCGGATCTTCCTCTGCTCACTTTTGGGGATGGCCATTAATATGCTTGCATTTTTTAAAGGACTTGAGCTGTCAACGCCGATCAATAGCTCCGTTTTGGTCACCATTACCCCCATAATTGTTGTTATCCTTTCGGCATTTCTCATAAAAGAACGCATTACCTGGAACAAGGGGCTTGGGATCTTTATGGGCTTTATTGGAGCGTTGGGACTGATTCTATTTGGAGCGGAAATTCGTCAGGATGCACCAAACATTCCGGTCGGCAATATGCTTTTTGTTTTAAACGCCACGGTATATGGATCCTATTTGATCTTGGTAAAAAAATTGATTGAAAAATATCATCCTTTCACCTTGATGAAATGGCTCTTCTTGATCGGATTGGTTATCGCTTTTCCAGTAACCTATCCTGAATTCTCGGAAATCGACTGGGCGAACATGCCATTATGGGTTTATGGGGTAGTTGCATTTGTAGTCATAGGTACAACCTTTCTTACCTATTTGTTCAATGTATTTGCGCTAACGCAACTCAGGGCTTCGACCGTGGGTGCCTTTATCTATCTACAGCCTTTACTAGGTATTTTATTTGCCTTATTCTCGGGCAAAGATCATCTTACTTTAGTAAAGGTATTAGCGACTGTTCTTGTTCTTTTTGGAGTTTATCTGGCCAGTAAAAAGCCCAAACCAAACCCCAATTTGTCTTAAGGTTTGACCTTTTGATATAGTTGTATGCACTATCCATCAATTTAAACCATTGGAATGCCCTTGCGTTTTTTAACTTTATGTCATCCGATATAGGGTTAAGTACAATGTGATGGTTGACTACTCCCAACAGATTGACAGCATTAAACTAAAATTGATCGAAGCCAAAACGGCAGATCCAGATTTTAGGGTCTTCGGCGCTGGAAGTCATAAATATGAATTAAACCCTCCCGCCAATAAATCGGAAGTTGAAGCTTTTGAGCAAAGCTATAAAGTAATACTCCCTGATTGCTATCGTGCATTTGTTCTCCATGTTGGCAATGGGGGCAAGTCGTATATGAATTCTGGGGCGGGGCCCTTTTATGGCATTTATACTTTGGGTGAACATTTAGATCAAATGGTGGCTGGGGATCCAAAATCTTATTTAAAAAATGAATCTCCGCTATATCCCAATCTTTCAGATGACGACTGGACGGAAATGTCCAAAATTTTGAATGATGATGCTAGTTCTGATGAAGTTTACTACGAGGAACTCGAAAGAATTTTTGGCGGAATCCTTCCTATTGGGTCACAGGGATGCACCTATTTGCATGGATTACTGTTGAACGGACCTCACAAGGGCAAAGTAATAAACCTGGAACTTGCCGCAGAGTTAAAACCCCGATTTACTTACGAAAACAATTTTTTGGATTGGTATGAAAGATGGCTGGACGAGATTATCTCGGGTAAGCTTATTTCAAAATCCCCTTCATGGTTTGGTTACGGCCCGGCAGATTCGAATCTATAGATCTTTGGGAAGCTGAACATACTTTCGCGTGTCTTCCTTGGTCAAGATTTTAAAATTCCCTGCTCTCTCTATTTTATCAAAGGCATCCAAAAACACTTGGGGCAAAGCGGTCAATTTTCGTTCTTTTAGGTTCATCCACGCACCCATCATTTCGCAACGGGCAAAATTCTTCCCATCGCTGTCATAAAAGTCATGTTGAAATTCGAAGAACATCCCATCCTTGCTCATACCTTTAAGGTCCAAAGAAACTTTTACGGGCCTACCCGGAAAAACTTCTTTGAAATAATACATGTGTTCATAAAAGACAACAGGACCAACATTATATTTTGCCATTGTTTTTTGATCCAAACCCACCTGAGCCATGAATGACATACGGGTATGGGTCATAAGATTGATATATGCTGAATTGCCCAAGTGACGATTTGCGTCCAAATCACTCCATCGAATCTCAAATTCTTTAAAAAACATTGGCGGTTATTTTGTTATGCATGCATAATAGTTGTAAAATTACATAGTTTTGAAAACTGATCTCTAACAAGTCTTGTAAATAATTCTATTTTTAAAGATACTTTAACATCAAACCCATGAGCGAAAAAGCCGAATTCATCAAAGATCTTTCCCTTCCAGCGGTAGCTGCACCCATGTTTCTTATTTCTGGACCCAAATTGGTAGTGGAATGCTGCAAAAATGGAATTGTAGGAACCTTTCCGGCACTTAATCAGCGTACAAGTGAAGGTTTTGAAGAATGGCTTATCCAAATAAAAACGGAATTGGAACAGCATGAAAAGGAAACCGGCAAAAAACCAGCTCCTTTTGGCGTCAATCTTATCGTACATCCAACCAACCCAAGATTGGAAGCCGATGTAAAACTTTGTATGAAGCACAAGGTCCCCTTGGTAATAACCTCTTTGGGTGCTGTGAGCATGGTAGTAGATGCCATTCACAGCTATGGGGGATTGGTGTTCCATGATATCATTAAAAGGAGACATGCAGAAAAGGCCGCTGAAGCTGGGGTAGACGGACTAATTTTAGTTTCTGCAGGTGCAGGCGGCCATGGAGGAAACATTAACCCGATGAGTCTGATCGCTGAAGTGAAAAAAATCTTTGACAAGACTATTCTGCTTTCAGGATGTATCAGTACAGGAAGGGACATTGCCTCCGCAATGCAAATGGGGGCCGACTTGGCTTATATGGGAACCCGTTTTATAAATACCGAAGAAAGCAAGGCCCCAGAAGAATATCGAAAAATGATCATTGAAGCCGGAGCAAACGATATCGTCTACACCGCTGCAATTTCAGGAGTACACGCCAACTTCTTGGCCGCTAGTCTCCAGGCAGCCGGAATTACGGAAGAGGATTTGAAAAAGGACCATAAAGTTGATTTTGGAAAGGAGCTGGACACCGAAGTCAAGGCATGGAAGACCATTTGGTCCGCCGGACAGGGTGTGACCACTATAGAGAATGTAATGCCGGTTTCGGAATTGGTAAACACTTTAAAATCTGAGTTTAAAGCTGCGATAACGGAACAGGCAAAACTGTTGGAAGCTTTCGCAAAAGAGTAATACCTTTCTATTTCTCGACAAATGCCATTGATTTCATCAGATTATGCACCTTCAATGTTTTTCAGAAATGGGCATTTATCCACCATTTACTGTGGTCTTTTCAGAAGAGTAAATGGTCTTTCCCAAACTAGGGAGCGGTTGACCTTAGCTGATGGGGATTTTCTAGATTTGGATTGGAGCAAATCCAACATCACTACCAAAAAACTGGTCGTACTCTTACATGGTCTGGAAGGTGATGCCCAAAGGCCTTATATCACAGGAAGCGCAAAACTGTTCAATCAATACGGGTTTGACGCCTGTGCAGTAAATTATAGGGGTTGCAGTGGGGAGCCCAACATTTTGTACCGCTCTTATCATTCCGGGGCAACCGAAGATTTAAAAGAGGTGGTTGATCATATCCTATCAACCAAGGATTACTCGGAAATCTATCTCAATGGGTTCAGTTTAGGGGGAAATCTTTTGCTCAAATATTTGGGTGAAGGAAATGTGGTTCCGAAAGAAATCAAGGCATCAGTGGCAGTTTCCGTTCCATGCAGTCTGAAGGACTCGTGTGACCAATTACTTTCAAACAATAATGTGCTGTACGCTAGGAGGTTTAAAAGGCACTTAATCGCCAAGTTGAAGCAAAAGCAGCCCCATTTTCCCCATTTAATTCCCAATTCACATATCAAAGCCATAAAAACATTAAAGGATTTTGATGACATCTATACCAGCAAGGCACATCATTTTAAGGATGCTTTGGACTACTACGCCAAGTGCAGTTCCCATCAGTTCTTGCCGAATGTTAATGTACCGAGTCTAATCATCAATGCCAAAAACGATTCTTTTTTGGGCAAAGACTGTTATCCTATTGCCGAATCCGAAAAAAACAAAAACCTCTTTTTGGAAACTCCGCAGTACGGAGGGCATGTTGGTTTTTGGGGCAAACAGAATGTAACATACACCGAAACGAGGTCATTGGAATTTTTCGTCGCTAACTAAATTTGCCACATTTGTTTCGTTTTGTTAAACGAAAAGGTTTTCGCTCCACAAATCCACTCGTAACGCGCTCTATCGTTCATTTTACTGGTAATATTTCGCTATATTAGTTGCTTCACTTTAGCTACAATTAAATCAACACCAATGAAAAAGCTGGTTTTACTTATCGCCCTAGGGGCATTTATCGCAAGTTGCGGAGGAAAAAAGGAAGAAAAAAAGGAAGGTTTTGAAGTAAGCAGAACCAAAAAAGAAGATAAAAAAGTACAGGCCAAGGAAGGTGTGCCCGTAGACTTGGACAACAACGGAGTGGGCCCAATTAAAGATTTGGAATTCCCTTCCGAAATCGATTCAGAAATGGCGGCTCGTGGGGAGACCACATTCAACTCCATCTGTATTGCCTGCCATATGGTGGATCAGAAAATGATAGGTCCTGCTATGAAAGGTGTTTATGACAGACGAAGTCCAGCTTGGGTTATGAATATGATTTTGAACCCAGATGGGATGTTAAAAGAAGATCCTATTGCCAAAGCACTGCTCAAAGAATACAACAATGCCATTATGCTCAACCAAAATCTTACGGAAGAAGAGGCTCGAGACGTCGCTGAGTACTTGCGTACCCTGTAGTAAGAGCGAAAAATGTTTCATGTGGTGCTGTTATCTATTTGGATAACAGCACTTTTTGTTTGAGCTCGTTTGTATTGACCCTAAGAAATGTTAAAAAATAGCCATGGATGGCAAAGGTTGACTTGCAAAAGTTATTTTTATCTTGTTGCAGTCAATATTGATTCCTAGCTAAATCTAAATGGTATGAGATTATTTCTTTTGCTTCTTTTGCTTCCCTGTTTGATGTTCTCACAGGAAAATACAGTTCAAAATTCCCATTTTATTGCATTGTATACCGTCGGAGAGCTTTGGGACAAAGACAAAAACCCTAATGAACAGCAATATTTTAAAGAACATTCCGGTTTTTTATCCAAACTGCGCAAGGAGGAAAAAATCATCGTCGGTGCACGATACTCCGATACGGGAATGATCATCGTAGTGGCAGATAATCTTGAGGGCGCTAAAAATATGTTATTTGAGGACATTGCTTTGCAACAAAAACTTTTTAATGTAGAAATCCATCACTTTAATGCCTTTTACAAAGGCTGTTTAGAATAACCTATTGTATGAAAAAAAACCTATTTTCCGTTCTTATCTTTATTTTGACATTTAGTATGCAAGCACAAAACGAAGAACTTCCCTATTACCAAATTCCAGATTATCCTGAAGATTACAGCGCAGGCAACGTGGCTGCCAGGATGATTGATGGACTTGGATTTCGTTATTATTGGGCAACAGAAGGATTATCGCCAAAGGATTTGGAATATAAACCTTCAGAAGATGGTAGGACCATTATTGAAACCATGCGCCATATCTGTGGAATGTCGGAAACCATCAAGAACGCTCCCACGGCAACACCCAATACCGGAATAGAGGGACTTTCCGATTATACCTACGAACAACTTCGCAAAAAGACTTTGGAAAACCTTAAAGCCGCAAGTGCTTTAATGAAGGGTAAAAAGGCTGAAGATTTTGAAGGTTTTAAAGTCATTTTTCAACGCGGAGAAAAACAAACTCCCTATCCCTATTGGAACATGGTCAACGGTATGCTTTCGGATTGCATCTATCATTCGGGACAAATCACCATGATGCGGAGGGCAGCCGGCAATCCCATAAATTCTAAAGTTAGCGTATTCAATGGAAGGTTAAGGGAGTAGGTCAAACTCTTGACTTTTGTAACAAATCCTTGATTTCCACTACCCATATGTAAAGGATATTAATATGGGCTCCGCAAGTCAACCAATGTTAGTTGTTAAAGCAAATCGCGCTTTGCTTCGTAAAAGACGAAGCTATAGTGAGATTCGCGAAGCCTATGAGGGTTATGCAGTTGATACCCAACTTCATTTTAAGGAGTTGACCCCTTTTGAGCAGAAAAAAATCAGGGATAAAATTATTGCGCAAGCCAAAAAAGACCGACTGCAGGAAATCCGCAATTATTTTGGCGCCTTCTTTTTGCTGTGCCTATTGGGCTTTGTCGGATATTTATTGCTTTTCAACTAAAGAAATCACTTCCGCTAATTAACCCTATCCGCAACAACCTTATACGTTGGGTCTTCGAGCACGTTCACCTCGATGATGTCCTCAGCATTTTTTAGCAAACGAATGCAATCTTTACTCAAATGCCTTAAATGCACTCTTTTGCCTGCCTTCGCATAGCGTTCCGTGATTTTGTTCAAAGCTTCAATGCCAGACATATCTGCGACCCGGCTTTCCTTAAAATCGATGATTACTTCCAAAGGATCGTTTTGAACGTCAAACTTTTCAGCAAATAGTGTTGTGCTTCCGAAAAACAGCGGACCATATATCTCATAATGTTTTACTCCTTCTTCATCAACGTGCTTTCTGGCCCGAATTCGTTTTGCATTCTCCCAAGAATAGGCAAGTGCAGAAATGATAACTCCAAGTAAAACAGCAACCGCCAGGTTATGGGTAATAGCGGTAATCAAAGTCACCAAGACCATCACAATGACATCTGAATTGGGCATTTTCCTAAAGGTCTTAAAGCTTGCCCATTCAAAAGTTCCAATAGCTACCATAAACATTAACCCGACCAAAGCAGCCATTGGCAAGCGCTCTATTAGGCCACTACCGAACATAATAAATACCAAAAGCATAACTGCTGCAGTGATTCCAGATAATCGTGCTCGCGCACCGGATGAGGTGTTGATCAAACTCTGCCCGATCATAGCACAACCTCCCATCCCAGAGAGAAACCCTGAAAGGATATTTGCGGTACCTTGGGCAACGCATTCTTTGTTACCACTACCCCTTGTTTCTGTAATCTCATCGATAATATTCAAAGTCAACAGACTTTCAATCAATCCGACTCCCGCGACAATCCCAGCATAGGGGATAATTATTAAAAAGGTTTCCAGCGTAAGCGGAATATTTGGAATGGATAAGGGAGGAAAACTTCCTTTAATACTCTCACCTTCCTGCATGGTATCGGCTACAGTCAATGTATCTATTCCAAATCCTAGAACAATAACCGATACCACCACAATCGCCAACAAAGATGAGGGCACGGCTTTTGTGATTTTTGGAAAACCCCAAATGATGACCATGGTCAAAAGCGTAAGTCCCAACATGGTATACAATGATGTCCCTGCCAACAATTCCCCTGTTCCCTTATCATAAAAATTAGGAAATTGCGCCATAAAAATGATAATGGCCAACCCATTTACAAATCCAAACATTACAGGATGAGGTACCAAACGGATAAACTTTCCTAATCGAAGTACTCCTGCTAAAATTTGAATGACCCCTGCGATTATGACCGTTGCAAAAACATAATTCAAAATCGTGACGGGCTCTATCCCTGGAAAAGTTTGTTTGAGCTCCAAAATCAATCCAACGAAAATTACAGCTACGGCTCCAGTGGCACCAGATATCATTCCTGGGCGACCTCCCAAAATTGAGGTGACCAAAGCCAACACAAAAGCTGCGTACAAACCAGTCAATGGTGAAAATCCAGGAATCAATGCAAATGCTATGGCCTCGGGCACCAGGGCAAGTGCGACCGTGAGTCCAGATAAAACTTCGGTACGATAGTTAACTTTCTGCGAAAAATCGAACAGGTTAAGGTACTTTTTCATGCCTTCTTGTTTGAAGCCGGCAAAAATAACACTATTCAGTACATAACTTGCATCTTATCAAAGGATTTGAGGTTTTGGCAATGAAAACTCAGGTAAATTATGTTTTTAAAAGGAAAACCAGAGATCTACTCGGGATTTGTCCAATAATCAACCACAAAAACCTTCTCCAAATACGGGCCTAAACTGGCCACAAATGCTTGGTGTTTAGGATGAGGTGCATAAATGCTATCGCGGTCTTCTTCAGATTTGAACGTAAGCATGTAGCAATGGGTAAAGTTTTGATGAAAGTCTTCCGGGCTGTTGTTTAGACCCCATTCAAAATCCTGTATTTCTGAAATATGCGTGGGAAGTTCAATAAAACTTTGATTTAGTTTTTCTACTTGTTCCTCACTGGTATCATCATTGAATTTGAAAATAACCACATGCCTGAGCAGTTTTTCCTTTTTAGCTTCCATCTCTACAACTTTTGGTTCTGTTTTTTCCGATTCATCTTTCTTTTGAGTTTCTGCACACGAGGTAAACAAAAAACTTGTTAAAACTAGGGCAGTCATTACATTGGTAATTGTTTTCATATTTCAATTGCTTCTATTTGTGTTGAATTTATAGTTTCTCTTTTAATTCAAAATCCTATACCAGACCCCCAGTGCTTCCCCCATCAACTTTGATAGCCGCCCCATTGGTGGCCGAAGCCAACGGGCTGCATAGATAGGTAATGGTATCTGCCACTTCCTCCACACTGGCAAAACGCTGCAGTAGGGATGAAGTTCGTACTTCTTTGAAAAAATCGGACTCGACTTCCTTTTTGGTTTTTCCCAATTTTTGGGCCTCATTCTCCAAAAAGCGTTCTGCACCCTCAGAGCGGGTAGATCCCGGTAAAACGGAGTTCACCGACACATTGGTTCCCTTTGTAAGTTGCGCCAATCCTCTGGACACACTCAACAATGCCGCCTTGGTCATACTGTAGGCCAACATATCAGGTGGAACCAAGGTTGCACATTCACTCGAGATAAAAAGGATACGTCCCCAGTTTTTCTTTAGCATAAGTGGGAGAAAATGACGGGATAACCTCACACCGCTCATTACGTTCACCTCGAACTGCCGATACCAATCCTCATCAACCATTTCAAAGAAGGATTCGGATTTGTAGATTCCAACATTATTGATTAAAATATCTACTTCGGGTAGCAAGTTTATGGCTTCATTAACCGACTTGCTATCTTCAAAGTTTATGGCGAAACCGCTAATTTCCCCATTCGGAAATTCCCTTTTTAATTTATGAATGGTAGCATCCACACTTGATTGGCTTCGTCCATTGATTACCACCCCAGCTTTTTCCCGCAATAAGGTATTAGCAACTGCAAATCCAATCCCCGAAGTAGATCCCGTTATTAATGCTTTCTTTCCTTCTAATTTTAAATCCATACCTAACGTACAATACCCCAAGGACTAAATATCAACCATAGGCTAGTATTGTCTACACAAAGCGTTTTAACTTGGTTGGTGAATGTTATAAAATTACCACTTTCTAAGTCCTAGTAATTTTTCTCCAAGCTCTGTAAGCTTGGCAGTTTCATATTTATCCCTTTCCCAATTCCTAGGATCTCCTGGAAAAGCATATCCTTCAGGTGCCACCCTGTTTTTCCATGAATTTACCCGCCATTGCTTCAATGCCTCATTATCCTCCTCAGCTGGCATCATGGAAATATATTGTGCAATTCGCACTTTGTCCCCTGATTTGTTGGGACGAATGCCATGGGGTTGGGTGCTGTTAAAAATCAGCAGGTCGCCGGCCTCCATTTTGACCTTTACAATTTTATCCTCCAAACCAGTGGTATCGGGTTGAAAGTGATCCCGGCCCTCAGGTTGGGTCAGCTTCCAAGTATCGTAATTGCGATAGAGCCAAGGAATACATTGAAACCCTCCCATATTTTCATCGGTTTGGTCAGCAAGCGCCAATACTCCCTGAACATTTTGTGGACGGGTTTCCGGGTCATAATCCCAGTGAATGAATCCCTTTTTCTCGACTCCGGGCTTCAAAGGAAAGTTCAAGTTTGCCCTATCTATGGTCACCCAAAGTTTTTCAGTTCCCCAGACATCCACAAAGGCATCATATACACGTTGCATTTGTCGGTTGTTCCATAAATGTTGGTGGTTGTATACCTCGACCATCCCGGTTCCCGTTAGCTCCTTCATCTTCATCTCGGCCCTGGGTGGGGCATACCAGGTTTCAGCATCATTCGGGTCTTTTTCATCAAATTCCCAAATAAAGTCAGCAGTAGCTTTAGCTTGTTCTCGCGATATTGCATTCTTTATTACAATATATCCGTTATGGGTCCAAAACTTCCAATCTTCTTCCGTAAGCACTCTAAGTGGCTTTCCATTGGATCTATCGTTCAATGTTATTTTACTACTGGTAGCTGTGGAAGGGTTTCCAGGAATCTCCTCATGCGCCTTATTGGCCATCTCTAATTTTACGTCTTGCTTCATGATTCTATATATTTAATTGACTGTCTAAATTCGATGGAATAAAACTAGTACCCTTAGCAAGCAGTCTCAACCTTCATATTGATATAAATTTGAACTATATTGATATTTCAGGTATATTTTGATATATTAATGGATATTTAAGTGAAAATTGAAGATTCAATTAGAGACCATAGCACCCAATACAAAGAGCCCGTTCCGGCTTTTGCACCTCCCCAGATTAAATCATCTGTTCTATTGGCACTTTCATCCTGAATATGAATTGATCTATATTGAAGGTGCTAGTGCCACCCGGCATGTTGGGGATAACATCTCGAATTATACGGGAAGTGATTTGGTGTTTATAGGGTCGAACATTCCACATCTAAATTTCGACTATGGTGTACAAACCGATTATATTAAGGAAGTCTTGCACATAAAACCTTCCTTTAAGGAAAATTTACTCCTCAACATTCCCGAATTGGAAACCATACTTCATCTTTTTGAAAGGTCAAGACATGGGATCGTGTTTACCGGAGAAACCAAAAGGAGCATTGGCGAGCGATTAAAAAAGCTTTATGAACTTTCTTCTTTTGACTTATTTATGGAATCCATTCAAATATTAAAGGAGTTGGGGAAGAGCGAGGACTATTTTTTGCTGCACGACGATCCTTTTGTGAATAGATATAGAAAGAAAGAACAGGACCGACTTCGAGGCATTCATGAATTTGTGGACAAGAACTATCAACGTCGAATTGCCATCACCGAAGTTGCTCAACTATGTAATTTGGGCAAAGAGGCATTTTGTCGCTATTTTAAAAAAACAACAGGAAACACCTTTACCACCTTTTTGAACCAATACCGAATCAGTCAGGCCAAAAGACTTTTGCTTATGGGAAAAAATGTGGGAGAAACTTGTTATGAGTGTGGGTTTGAGAGTCTTTCCTATTTCAATAGGACTTTTAAAAAGGTGAGTGGGGAAAATCCTTCAGATTTCAAAAAACACTATTTGGCGCATCTTAAGGGGAAAGTTTAAACGAATGGGATATACTGCAAAATTCTTCCATAAAAAAAGAACCGCCCCAAGTTGAGGTACCTGAAGCGATTCTTAACTAAATAACCAACCAAAAAACTTGTATACGTAGTCGAGGACTATTTTTTATCCTTACATTTTTCTTTGTCTGGATACGTTCATTATGGAATTTTTAACTTTTGAACGCTTTTTCCCCGCTGTTTTTCCTGTTTTCAAATATTGAATGTATCCTCTTCCCTTGAACTCATATATGGTCTCGCTGGCAACATGGTACAATTCAATAGTACTATCATTAATAACGTAAAGCTCAAAATAATCATTGCCCAAAAAGTCGTAATCCAATGTTAAAGTTTTGAGCGAAGCATCATTGGCCACATCAAAGACTTCGAAATTGCCATCGTAATCCCAAACTAAATTGGCGAGGGATGTCCCAGTTGCATCCACCGATGATCTAAAACTCTCATCCGAGAAAAACTGAAGGTAGTTTTCGTTATCAAACTCATTTACCGCGCCGACCTCACTTGTAAAGGTTTTTTCCCACGCTTCATACTCTTGCAAAAAGTAATGGATGTTATCATAAAAGACCATATCATAATCGAAACTATTTCTTTGGTATCCGCGAAGCACATATGACGTATTGGAACGCGAATCGAACAGTTCAATCGTATTGTTGTTGATGGCATAAACATCCAACAACCAAAGTCCATCTACATCATGATTAATCTCAACGGCACCGTTCAAGGTGGCATAGTCACCCACATCTATCCCAAATCCATTCCCTGTTTTTCCAATTCCGACAATATTGTTATTGGCATAAACAATGCCACGGTCAAATGAAATCGTAAATGCACGCTGCAAATAAGGTACTTCCCCATTTCCCTTGGTTGCATTTATATCGATATACCATAAATCATAGGATTCCAATACCAGGGCTGTGTTAACGGGCGATTCTACGATGAAGTCATCCTCAAATACCACTTCGGTGTAACACGAGCTCACCAATAATCCAATAAACAATGTTCCAAATAGTAGTTTTCCAGTTCTCATATTCTTCGGCTTTATATTCATGATAAAGAAACCAAGCATTGTGCCAAAAAACATAACAATCTGTTAATCAACATTTTACATATTAAAAATTAGAATGTTTAGTTTTACGCCATAAATTTTGTTGATGATTGAAAAACCTCGTTTTGGTGTTTTGGGAGGCGGCAGTTGGGGAACTGCGATTGTAAAAATGCTCTCCGAAAATTTAGATAGCGTTGCGTGGTACATGCGGAGCGTTTATGTTATAGAACATTTGAAAAATGAGGGACATAATCCCAATTATATCAGTTCGGCCGAGTTTGATGTTTCGCGACTCCAGTTGAGCAACGATATCAATGAAGTTGTTACGAATTCTGATGTACTCATTTTTGCAATTCCTTCAGCCTTTTTAGAAAGTGAACTTGAAAAGCTTACGGTTCCGATGGATGGCAAGATCATTTTTTCCGCCATTAAGGGAATCGTCCCCGAAAGTGGTTTGATCGTAGGGGAACATTTTCATGATGTTTATCAAATCCCATTTGAAAACATCGGCGTTATCACCGGACCCTGCCACGCTGAGGAGGTTGCATTGGAACGCTTATCGTACCTTACCATCGCCTGTGCCGATGCTGCCAAGGCCGAAATGGTAGCCAACAACCTTAAGAGCCACTACATTCGCACAAAAATTTCTGATGATATCATAGGAACCGAATATGCGGCCATGCTCAAGAACATTTACGCCATTGCAGCAGGAATTGCGCACGGCCTTCGGTACGGAGACAATTTTCAAAGTGTTTTGATGAGCAATGCCATCCGCGAGATGAAGCGTTTTATTGGAAAAGTATATAAAATGAAACGCAACATCAACAATTCGGCTTATTTGGGTGATTTACTGGTTACCGGCTATTCAACTTTCAGTCGTAACCGTATGTTCGGCAATATGATCGGTAGGGGTTACACGGTAAAAAGTGCCATGATGGAAATGAATATGGTTGCCGAAGGCTATTATGCCACAAAGAGTGCTTTCTTATTGAACGAAAAGAACAAAAAGAAGTCAAAGCTCCCCATCATCAATGCTGTGTACCAGATTCTTTATCAAGATAAAAATCCCAAAAAAGTCTTTAAAAAGTTGACCGAAAAATTGGATTAGAGTTACAATAAACAATTGACAATGACCAGTGCGCAATGTGCAGTGAACAATGAACAATGAACAATATACAGTTTGCAATTATATGTTAGAGGTTCGCTTACAGTAGATAATCCTTATTCGTCTTCACTCTTACCTACGACACTTTAGCTATCCAAATCCATAAACTAACAGACCACTGACCACTGCTGACTGATCACTGACAACTGATTACTGATTACTGATTACCGAACAACCTCAATTCAACAGGACCTCATCGCTAATGCTTTTCCCTCGCGGAATCGAATTATCCTGAATATCTATGGTCATAGCATCATATGCTTTTATATGGGCCTTGTTCACAATATAAGATTTGTGCACTCTTCTAAAGTTATCTGGTAACACCTGCAAAGCAGATTTTATGCTGCCATAACTTGTAATCTTTGATTTATCTGCCAAATGATAGGTCACATAATTGCCAAGTCCTTCAACAAAGAGAATGTTTTCAAAAGGGACACGATGGGTTTTACGGTTGGATCGAATTTCCAAAATCTCAGTCTCCAAACCTTCATTTTTTTCATGCTCGATAGCCCATAGCTGAAACAATTTTGCGCCAAGCACCAACAAAACTGTGGTGTTTATCAAAACAATGGCCCTTACCAACATCATTATACTGAACAGTCCCGAACTTGAATCGTTCAGCAATAATTCTTCATAAAATAGATGGATGAAAATTCGTTGCAATATGCCTCCCAAAAGCAGGGTAACCGCATATCCGGCAAAAAACTCCTTGAATTTTCGTTTCAACAAAAATCGTGGCAATAAAAAATAGATGGTAACATAAACGGCGAGGATACGAATGGGAAGTAAAATAAATTCCAGATAAAAAGATGCCAAATAGCCTTCCCCACTTACCCAAATCAACCCAAAAAGCACATAATACAGCGTCCAAAAAATAGCATGGGTCGCCACTCTTGAATTAAATAGGTAAAAATTAATGGTCGATTTCACGCACTATAAATTTCAAATCATTGTCAAGGACGTATTGGCATAAAAAACAGCCTCCTTCATATAAATTGTCGCTCATCTAAAAATAGGCAATCTAATTTTAAAGAAAACTTAAATCATCAGCATGAAATCAAAAAACGGATTATTTGTAATATGTGTTCTTGCCTTATTCTCAACTTTGACGGTTAGTTCCCAAATTTTAGGGAGAAGAAGCTCATGGGAAGCCAAAATAAAAGGACCAGATGGAAGCCTTCCAGGTGCTAAAATCATGGAAGTAAAGACCAATTCCCCACTTGGAAAAGCAGGGTTCCTAGCGAATGATTTGATCATTGAGATTGACGGAACAGCAATATCGGATGGAGAGGTTTGGAGCGAGGTTTCCTATGGGCTAAGGGCAAACACTACGACGAAAATCAAAGCCGTTAGAAATACAGAGGTTGTTGAGGCTACGGTCAAATTCAATCCCTTGGAAAAGGAAAGTCACGCCGGATTGGATACCTACTATGAAGAAGTCACCAGTCCGTACGGTATTACCCAACGCATCATTATTACCAAACCAAAAAAGGCAGGGAAACAACCTGCAATTATATTGATCGGCGGACTAAGCTGTTCCAGTATTGAAACGTATCCGGGACGAGGGGGTAATTGGGTACAAACGATGAAGGATTTGGTTGAAAAATCCGGCATGGTGGTCATGCGCATTGAAAAGCCCGGCGTGGGTGACAGCGAAGGGGATTGTAGTCAGTCCGATTTTAAAACCGATATAGAAGGTTTTCGGACAGCCATCAAAAAATTGAAGACAAAATCCTATGTTGACACTTCCAGAATCATAGTTTATGGGTCAAGTATGGGTAGCGCCCTGGCGCCACTATTTGCCAATGAATTTGATTTGGCCGGGGTAATTTCGGATGGCACATTCTTTAAGACCTGGTATGAGCACATGCTGGAGATAGAACGCAGATTACTGCAATTTCGTGGCAATACCGAATCCGAAATTGCGGAAAAAATGAACAAATATTATATCCCCTTATATTATGGTATGCTCATCGAGAAAAAGACCTATCAGGAGGTTGTGGATGCCTATCCGGCCCTTGCCGAATACAATTACCATTCCGCTGCACATATGTACGGTCGACCTGTGACCTATTATCAACAACTACAGGATTTTGACCTCGCTGGACAATGGGAAAAACTTAAAGTGCCTGTTCGAATTTTACGCGGCACCAATGACTGGATAATGTCTTCCTTTGATAATAAAATGATCATTGATGTTTTGGAACGAAATGGCCACAAAGACCATCTGCTTCATGAATATCCGGGACTAGATCATTGGAATACCATCCATGAAAGTCCAAAAGATTCTTTTGAGGGAAAACCAGGGAAATGGGACGAAGGAACCATCAATCTCATCATCGAATGGGCGCAAGAAATGGCGGGCTTAAAATCTTAAGTCCGTTCCAGTGAAAAATTGGAGTGGGTATCCAATATGGTCAAGAGGTTCTCTTTGAAGGATTGGATTTTATCCACATCATACCCGTAAGCATTCTTGAATTCTTCCAGAACAGGATCCATATAGTTTCGAACACTGTCAATGTCAAAATACAAGCGTCCCGTTCTGCGGATAAAGAAATCCATCGGGTTAATGACCATCTCGTTAGCAATTGCAAACTGGACTTCGGCGCATATCATCCGAACATCAGCTTGGGCATATTTTAAAGTGCTGTAATTTTCCAAAATGGCATCGGTCTGTTTGCCATAGGTGGTAACCAGACACCAAGCATCGTGTTCGGTGAATCCGTCTTCTTGGATTTGATCAAAAACTTGGGTAATGTATTTTTTTACTTGCTTGTATTTTTTAAAATCACTTCCGCAAAGCGGAATTTTATCTGTAACACAAGGCTCAACCTCAACATCGTGGTCTTCCTCCATTTTTTTGGCAATGCGGTTTACCACACGTTCGGCCATTTTACGATATCCTGTCAATTTTCCCCCAGCAATACTTACCAATCCTGTATCAGAAGTGAAAATTTCATCTTTTCGTGACAATTCGGATGCTGATTTACCTTCCTCATGAATCAATGGCCGCAATCCTGCCCAAGAAGAAATGATATCATCCATTTCCAAATTGATGGAAGGGAACATATTGTTCACTGCGGAAATCAGGTAAATGGCATCTGCCAAATTCACATCGACATTGTCTTTGTCCGAATCAAAATTAGTGTCCGTCGTACCTACATAGGTTACTTTTCCCCTGGGGATAGCAAACATCATTCGTCCATCAGGAATATCGAAATAAACGGATTGTTTTACGGGAAGTTTTTCCTTAGGAAATACCAAATGTACCCCTTTGGTCAGATGTAAGCGTTTTCCCTTTTTGGACTTGTTTACACTTCGCAGCTCATCGACCCATGGCCCTGCCGCACTGATCACATACCTTGATTTTATCTGAAATTCATCCCCGGAAACCTCATCCCTCACCTTGACACCGGCTACTTTTTCTTCAGTATATATAAAATCAATGACCTTGGCATAGTTCAGTGCCTCTGCCCCAAACTGAAGACTGGTCTTGATATTTTCAATGGTAAGTCGAGCATCATCAGTACGGTATTCCGCATAGTAACCAGCTCCGTTCAAAATCTTCTTTGGTAAAAGCGGCTCTAGTTTTAATGCTTCCTTTTTTTCCAACATTTGACGTTTATCGTCCCCGGTTACCTGGGCAAGAATGTCGTAAACTTTTAACCCGATTGATGTCAGCCATTTGCCATAGGAACCTCCTTCAATAAGGGGAAGCAGCATTTTTTCGGGCAGCACCAGATGAGGGGCCAATTTGTGCACAATGGCTCTTTCAGAACCTACTTCCTTTACCAGCCAAAAATCGAACTGCTTTAAGTATCGCAGTCCACCATGAATTAGTTTGGTGGATTTGCTACTGGTCCCCGAGGCAAAATCGCCTTTTTCCAAGAGCGCCACTTTCATTCCCCTTGAAGCGGCATCCAGGGCGATTCCCCCACCAGTAATTCCACCTCCAATAACCACCAAATCGAAATCTTTCTTCGAAAGTTTTTTAATGGTTTCTTGTCTATCTAAATTGGAAAATCTGAAATTTTCTTTCATAGCAAATGAATTAAGCCAAAGCAAAACGAAAAGATAATTAAAAAGCGAACAATTACAGGAATAGCTTAGATTAACTTCTTATTAATTCTTTTTGGTGAACTCATACTCCCTTTCCACCAAACAAATTCGAACCTTGTACCAAGAATACCAGTCTTTGATTCCTCTTTGTTGGGCAACCTGATGATCCATGTTGGCTTTCCAATTGGCAATGGTCTCAAGGCTCTCCCAATAGCTTATGGTGACACCCAGTCCATCATCCCGCGCACTTTCAAAATCGAGGAACCCAGGCTGCTGCCGGGCCAGT
The DNA here is from genome assembly GCF_053642935.1 of Flagellimonas sp. 2504JD4-2. Taxonomy (NCBI): domain Bacteria; kingdom Pseudomonadati; phylum Bacteroidota; class Flavobacteriia; order Flavobacteriales; family Flavobacteriaceae; genus Flagellimonas; species Flagellimonas sp. 2504JD4-2. The sequence continues at coordinate 136,817 of NZ_JBSIOV010000001.1, forward strand.
TCTTCCATATCCACGGCCATCCGTCCATAACCATGGTCTCCTTCTGTTCGAGTGCTGGTAAAGATTACCGCGTAGTAAGGTTTTTGTAACTCCATTTAGTCAATGTATTGCTTTTCCAAAAAATAGTTTACCAGTGCTTCTTTCATCAAAACAGTTTGCTCACCAGCCTTTAATGGGGGTAACTGTTCTTTGACCTTATAATGGGGCCAGCCGTCATCATCGAAAAAATCAAAATCATAATATCCATAAGGTTCAAGTAACCTGCAAATGGCAATGTGCATCAAATTGACCTTCTCGTCTTTCTTAAAATTTCTATGAAGTTTTCCCAGTTCCTGAACCCCGACCAAGTAAATGATCCCATCTAATTCCAAAGGATCTCCATCAGAAAATTGGTTGGATAATTTTTCCACCAAAAGCTCCCACCGCTCCTTAAGTTTATCGTCTCTCGACATACGCATATTTAGGAGTCGCAAAGGTACAAATCAATATCCTATATTTGTTCAAAACAGGGGTATGGAGTTTTTGGATATTGTCATCGGTGTTCTTTTGGTATGGGGACTTTACAAGGGACTTAAAAACGGGCTCTTTGTGGAAATTGCCTCATTGGTTGCACTTGTCGCAGGACTATACGGAGCCATTCACTTTTCCTATTTAGCGGGTGACTATATTTCCGAACGCATGGATTGGAGCGCTTCCTACATTAACATTACCGCCTTTCTTATCACATTTTTTGCCATCGTCTTGGCAGTGCATTTTGCTGGAAAGTTTTTGACAAAGATTGCGGACTTTGCCATGCTCGGACTATTGAACAAGATTGCCGGTGGGATATTTGGCGCGTTAAAAGTTGCCATTATTGTTGGCGCCCTGCTTATTTTCTTTGAACGACTTACCTCTTCTTTCAGTTTTGTCAATGAAGAAACCAAGAAAGAATCCATCCTTTACGAGCCGGTAAAAGAAATTGGTGCATTTGTTTTTGATCTAGTTCTTAAAGATGAACCCCAAGCACAGGATTCGACAGAAGAATAGGCTTCTGAATTGATATTCAACTCTTTACAACAGCATTATTGCGCATCTCGTACAAAATGTATGTTTTTCTCGATGAATGGGAATCCCCGATAAGTGCTTTTTGGGGATTTTTTGGAATTTATTGCATCTCAACGGATTAATACACCCTCCTATGGAGGAATTATGGCAAAACTGCTTTCCTCTTCTAGCTTAGCCCGACGAGAACATTTGGGATTAGAGAACAAATCCCAACGATTGCCCCCGAAAATGAAAAAAATAAAGTACGCTTTTTTAGCCGCGGCATCTGTGGTGGTATTAATCACATGCAGCAAATCTTCCGATGTGGAAGACCAAACCGATCTTTCCGGTACAATCACTGGTAATGAGAAAATCATAGTTAATGCTTCAGAAATGGAAGATGAGGTTCTTGATTTAGTAAATGAACATCGGTCATCGATAGGCGCTTCAGCCTTGATTTCCAGTCCTTCATCTTATAAATATGCCCAGGGTCACAATATCTATATGATTTCAAAAAATAAGTTGAGCCACGACAATTTTGATGCTCGTGCCTCTAGTATCGCTGCTGAAATTGATGCGGTGGAAGTAGGTGAAAATGTGGCTAGGTTCTATTCCTCGGCCGAATTGGTTGTTGACGGATGGCTTAACAGTAGCTCACACAAAGAAACATTGGAAAAACCTTTTACACATACTACCCTGAGTGTACAATTGGATAAAGAGGGACGACCTTATTTTACACAAATATTCATGAAGGTAGAACCAAACAACCCATAGTACAGTTGTTATATTAGTGCTAAAGAAGGCCTGCAAATTGCAGGTCTTTTTTGTTAAAGCCTATGTTGCCAAAAAGGTTTTTTATACCTTTCACAAAATCATTGCAATATGGCGATAGCACCACCTTTTAATCTCAGCAAATGGATTGAGGAAAACAGGGATTCCCTGAAACCTCCGGTAGGCAATCGAAATCTGTACAAAGAGGCCGGAGATTATATTGTTATGATTGTGGCTGGGCCCAACGCACGAAAAGATTATCATTACAACGAGACCGAGGAGCTCTTTTACCAGTTAGAGGGTAACATCGAAGTGCATATTCAGGAAGATGGTCAAAAAAAGACCATGCAACTAGGTCCTGGAGATATGTATTTACATCCTGCGAAGGTCCCGCATTCCCCGGTTCGCCACAAAGGGTCTATTGGCTTGGTTGTGGAACGGAAAAGAGCCGACATGAACGTGGATGATGGTTTGTTATGGTTCTGCGACAATTGCAACCATAAATTGTATGAGGCCTATTTTACGCTCCACGATATCGAGAAGGATTTTTTGGGACATTTTAAACATTTTTATGGTTCCAAAGAACTGCGTACCTGCGATAGTTGTGGCACAGTGATGCCCGTTGATGAACGTTTTATTGCAAAAGATTAGTTATGCTTATAGCCGCAAAATTCTTTATAGTACTCGTTGCCGTTTTACATCTGTATTTTTTATGGCTGGAAATGTTTGCATGGACCACAAGAGGTAAAAAAGTATTTCGCTCTTTCCCTGAGGATCTGTTTGAACCCACCAAAACCTTAGCAGCCAATCAAGGCTTATACAATGGCTTTTTAGCAGCCGGATTGATCTGGTCCTTATTGATTGAGAACCCCCAGTGGCAACTCAATGTTGCGCTATTCTTTTTAGGATGTGTAGCTGTTGCCGGAATATATGGAGCTCTTACCGCTTCCAAAAAAATATTCACGGTTCAAGCGCTTCCGGCACTTATAGGAATTGCCCTTTTGCTGTTATCACATTTCCTCTAAAAATCTTAGTTTCGCTCTCTCGTATTATTCGTAGTTTTGAAAAATATAACAATTCACACTTAAAAAGTTATAAATGTCAAAAATTGCAACGGCTGTTGGAATGGCCGAAGCCCTAAAACAACTTGGGTTAACAGAAGTAAACAATGGAACCTCAACAGGTTCGCAGAATTTTGGTTCAGGTGAGCTAATCGAATCCTATTCTCCGGTAGATGGTGCCTTAATCGGCAAGGTGAAAACCACTACCAAAGCTGATTATGAAAAAGTCATGGAAGCTGCGTCCTCTGCATTTGCCGAATGGCGTTTGGTACCTGCTCCCCAAAGGGGCGAAGTTGTCCGACAATTTGGAGACAAGCTCCGTGAGTTAAAAGAACCATTGGGAAAACTGGTTTCCTACGAAATGGGGAAATCCTACCAAGAAGGTTTGGGTGAGGTTCAAGAAATGATTGACATCTGTGACTTCGCTGTAGGCCTTTCGCGACAATTGCACGGTTTGACCATGCATTCTGAAAGACCTGGGCATCGAATGTACGAGCAATATCATCCTTTAGGTATTGTGGGAATCATATCTGCCTTTAACTTTCCGGTTGCCGTATGGGCCTGGAATACCGCATTGGCATGGATTTGTGGCGATGTTTGTGTTTGGAAGCCTTCTGAAAAAACTCCTATATGTAGTGTCGCCTGCCAAAATATCATTGCTGAAATATTAAAGGAAAATAACCTTCCGGAAGGAATTTCTTGCCTTATCAACGGTGACTATAAGGTAGGTGAGTTTATGACCAATGATAGGAGAATTCCTTTGGTCTCGGCCACGGGATCCATTCGCATGGGAAAAATTGTCGCTCAAGCTGTTGCCGCCAGATTGGGAAAATCGCTTCTTGAACTTGGTGGAAACAACGCAATTATTGTTACACCGGAAGCCGATATCAAAATGACAGTGATCGGAGCTGTTTTTGGTGCGGTGGGGACGGCGGGTCAACGTTGTACCTCAACACGTAGACTCATCATTCACGAATCTATCTATGATCAGGTCAAGACCGCCATTACAGATGCCTACAAACAACTTCGTATTGGTAATCCGTTGGATGAGAACAATCATGTTGGGCCACTTATTGATGCCGACGCTGTAAACATGTACACGAAAGCACTGGAGGAAGCCAAAAAAGAAGGTGGGAACATCTTGGTTGAAGGAGGAGTGTTAACTGGTGAAGGTTATGAAAGTGGTTGCTATGTGAAACCGGCCATTGTTGAAGCAGCAAACTCCTTCGAAATTGTTCAAGAGGAGACTTTCGCTCCTATTCTATATCTGTTGAAATATTCAGGTGATGTCGAAAGTGCCATTGCACAGCAAAATGGTGTTGTACAGGGTCTTTCATCGGCCATTATGACCAACAATCTTAGAGAAGCTGAAAGATTTTTGTCAGCTTCAGGAAGTGATTGTGGTATTGCTAATGTGAATATCGGAACTTCAGGAGCAGAGATCGGGGGAGCCTTCGGAGGTGAAAAAGAAACTGGAGGTGGACGTGAAAGTGGTTCGGATGCTTGGAAAGTTTATATGAGAAGACAGACCAACACCATCAACTACACCACAGAACTTCCCCTGGCACAAGGAATAAAGTTTGACCTGTAAAAATAAAGCCGCCTATTTTCGACGAACTTGGAAATAGGCGGTTCTATAAAACCAACTTAACTAACTCAAACTTTAAAAAAATAACCCTACTTCAATGCCGGAACTTCGTCGGGAGAAATAGGGTTCCTTACCTAATATATACTTCAAATTTCTGCATAATTCCCCTATTTTAAACCGGTCGTGGTGTCACTGGTCAATAAAATTGTATGATTGGTTCCTTTTTATTCATCAATAGTTGATCTACATCCTGGACAGGAATCCCCATTTCTTCTTAAGAAGCTCACATTCTTGGGGTTAAACCTTATTTTTTTAGCATTTTTTTAATACTTTGTAGGTATAGATAATTATCACTAACCTCACCACAATGGATTTTGAGCACATAAATATTTGGTATTGGGCCCTTGTTGTTTTAGTAGGACTCATGGGCGGAATTATAGGTTCTTATTGGGGGAAGGCAAAAGGCTCATCCAATGAGGAACTAGAGATACTTCAAAAGGAAAACGAAACCCTTAAAACGGAGTTGGAAGCTTGCCGAAAAGAAAAGTCAGAAGTCGTTGCCCCTGCAGAAATAGAAGCTGCAACACCCTTAGCAGAAAATGGATTTGATGCAGCGGCCGCCAAAACCGCTTTTGGCAAAAAAATAAAAGAGGACGATCTTACCCTTGTTGAAGGAATAGGTCCGAAAATCCAAGGATTGTTTCATAATCATGGTATTAAAACTTGGAAAGCTTTATCCGAGACGTCTACGGTAAAATGTCAAGAAATTTTGACCTCTGCAGGCAAAAGATATCGCATCCACGATCCCGCTTCATGGCCTATGCAAGCCAAAATGGCCTATAAGGGACAATGGGAAGAGTTGGCCAAATGGCAGATTAAACACAAGTCAGGAAAATTTTAATTTCTCCCTCTTTCCCCAGGGTAAAAAGTATGGACGGGATCGCTTTGCCAAAACTCCTTCGTTTCAACGTCCATCATGGTAAGCTGGCCCATAAATGCAGCTCCGGTATCAATATTCCATACATTGGCCCCTCTTACGGGAACAGCGGTGGTGTTTTTTGAAATCGGCGTGTGACCAATAAAAATCTCTTTGTAATGGGTCAATCGTTTTGGAAAGTTGCGATCTTCAGGTTTTAAATGTGGATCTAAGGCTTTTGCCAATTCCCATAAGGTTCGGTCCCAATAAAATAATTGGTCGAAATATTCATAATCCACTCCTTTTAAATTAGTGTATCCCGCATGAAGGTAAAGTCGATTATCGTTGTCCAAAAAATAGTTTTTCAATCCAGCATAGAACTCGAGATGCGAATCCCAGTGCTCCCTGTTCGAATTCAAGTATGAATCTCTTGTTGCAGTACCTCCGTGGGCGAGCCATTGCGGATTTTCCTCTTTGGTCAACAACCAATGCCTACAAAGTTCATCGTGATTTCCGCGGATAAAAGTGCAGTTGTGGGTCTGCTTCAATGCAATTAAAAAATCAACAGTTTCCACTGCCGTACTCCAAGCATCGACATAGTCCCCCAAAAAAATCAAGTGGTCTTGTTCACTAACATTGGCTATCCCCAAAAGTTGCTCCAGTGCTCTTAATCCTGAATGGACATCCCCCACAACCAATGTTCGCATAGTGAATTTTTTGGCAATGATACGTACAAAAGAAATGGAAAGTGATAAATTAATGTAAAGTTTAAAGTGTTTAGAATTTTTGGTGATGGTATAATTTTCTATGTACATTGTACTATTCCAATCAAGAAAATGAAAAAAGTATTCTGTGTCGGGGAGTTATTGATAGACTTTGTAGCTGAAAAACAGGGAAACGACCTTTCAAAAGCTGTTACTTTCACTAAAAAAGCAGGAGGAGCACCCGCAAATGTTGCGTGCGCGATTTCAAAACTTGGAGGAAAAAGTTTTTTTATCGGCAGTGTAGGCAACGACCCCTTTGGTAATTTTTTGCTTGATGTTCTCAAAGAACAAAGGGTGGATATCTCAATGGCGCAAACCAGTGATACCTTTACCACTTTGGCTTTTGTCTCTTTGGCAGAAGATGGGGAACGTGACTTTGTGTTCAGTCGTGGTGCCGACAGAGAATTGACCTATGATGCTGCGCTCCGTAAAAATTTCCATGGCAATATCATACACCTAGGTGCAGCAACAGCTCTTTTGGGTGGTGCTTTGGAGAAAACCTATGGCAAGTATTTGTTCGATGCGCTGACAAAGGAAATGTTCATCAGTTTTGACCCCAATTTTAGGCAAGATCTATGGAAGGACAACGAACAGAAGTTCATTAAAAAATGTATGCCCTTTATTGAAAAATCACATTTATGCAAGTTCAGTCTAGAAGAGGCCCAGATTCTATCAGGGAAAGATGATGTGCACGAAGCTTGTGCAACCCTTCACGAAGTAGGGGCCAGAATAATAACGGTTACCTTGGGCAAAGAAGGTACCTTAGTCAGCATTGGAGATGCTAAAACAGTGGTTCCCAGTATCACTGTAAAGCCAGTTGATACTACTGGTGCAGGTGACGCATTTATAGGCTGTTTGCTATACCAGATTGCCAATTTGGTCAACTTCAATCAGGTTTTTGAAAATTACGACCTTCTCCTAAAAATGGTTGAAAAAGCCAATAAGGCTGGTGCCATCACTACAACAAATTACGGAGCAATTGTAGCTCTTCCCACAAAATCTGAATTGGAAGCCTTATGAATCAGGCATCCGTACATCGATTAATGACCTTACTGGACGAAAAAAAGGATCCATCCCAACTTTTTGATCTTCGATTGTCGGCAAACCTAGGTCTTGTGCAACGGCTGTTCCATCAACTTTATCCGCAGGAAACCTCATCCAGGCAATTCGAAAAATTGCTTTCCCTTCTTCCCAAACTATATGATTCAAGACCGGGCGAATTGAAAGTTCAAGATTTGAATCGTCTGGAAAGTGGGAATTGGTACCAATCGGAAAAAATGGTGGGAATGCAACTCTATGTGGAGCATTTCAACAAAGACCTGAAGGGACTGCAATCCAAACTACCTTATCTCAAAGATTTAGGAATCAATTTTTTGCATTTGATGCCCATTACACCTAGGCCCAGTGGAGAAAATGATGGTGGATATGCGGTAAACAAATATTATGGTGTGGCTAAACCCTACGGTTCATCCAAAGATTTAATGAATCTGTCCCAAGAGCTTCGAAAACAGGATATGTTTTTGATGTTGGATTTTGTGGTCAACCATACTTCTGATGAGTTTCAATGGGCAAAAAAGGCAAAGGCAGGTGACAAAAAGTATCAAAATTACTATTACACCTATGCGGATGACACGGTTCCCAAAGCATTTGAACAATCATTGCCTGAAGTATTTCCGGAAACATCCCCTGGAAACTTCACCTTTGATCCTGAGATGAAACGATGGGTCATGACCGTTTTCAACAGCTACCAATGGGATTTAAACTATTCCAACCCCGAAGTTTTTCTGGAAATGTTGGCCAATCTGGTCAAAATGGTCAATCAGGGCGTAGATGTTGTTCGCTTTGATGCCTTGGCATTTCTTTGGAAAAAGATGGGTACAATCTCCCAAAACCTTCCTGAGGCCCATACATTGATCTCATTGTTCAGGATGTGTCTGCAAATTATAGCCCCAGGGGTCATTTTTCTTGCTGAAGCCATTGTGGCACCTAAAGAAATTGTAAAGTATTTTGGTGATGGTAGCACCGCAGGAAATGAATGCGAGATTGCGTACAATGCTTCGCTGATGGCATTGCTTTGGAATTCGATTGCTACCAAAAAAACGCTTTTGCTACACAAGAGTCTGACCAATATTCCACAAAAACCCGAGGATTGTACTTGGATAAACTATATCCGGTGTCATGATGACATTGGTCTTGGCTATGATGATGGTTTTATCCATGAAATCGGATGGAATCCACAATTACACCGCAAGTTTTTATTGGACTACTATTGTCAACGATTGGATTGGTCTTCTTCCACCGGATTGCTTTTTATGTACAATCCCAAAACAGGTGATGGAAGGATCGCTGGTAGTGCCACCTCTTTGCTGGGCCTGGAAAAAGGTATTGTAAATAAAGACAAAGACTTGATTCAGGAAGCCGTTTCCAAAATGATATTATTATATGGTATTGTGATATCATATGGTGGTATCCCCTTGATATATGGAGGCGATGAAATCGGAACTTTAAACGATTATTCCTTTTTGGAAGAACCGTCCAAGAAGGAAGACAGTAGGTGGGTAAACCGCCCCATGCAAGATTGGGATATGGTCACCAAACTAAACGATAAAAAGCTCCCACAATCCAAAATCTTCCATGCTTTAAAAAAACTGATAGCCATTAGAAAAAAACATGCCGTTTTTGCGGATAACAACAATCTGGTCATCCACCATACCGGCAATGACCACATCTTTGCCTATGAACGTACAGGGGATTCTGAAGGATTTTTGGTTTTATGCAATTTTGATGAAAAAGAACAGGTTTTACAATCCCGATGGATCGCCAAATTGGGATATTTTACCAAAGGAGAGCCCAAAAATCTGGTTTCGGGTAAAAAAGTTACTTTAAGTAGTGGGTTATTACCGTTGGAGCCGTATCAGATTATGTGGCTGATAAAAGCTTAATTATATCGCACCTTCCTCAGTATTCGCAAAGATTCTTTCAAAGAAAGATATACATTTTTATGGTTGGCCTTTAAAAGGGGTCTGGCCCGCTCCATTTGCTCCTTTGCTTCTTCAAAACCGTTCAAATAGCATATAAGATAGGTCGCAGGTAAGTGGGACAGATCATTTGCTTCAGATTTATTTAGCTCAATCTTCTTTTCCAATTTTTGGAGCAGGGAGTTATTGGAATTCAATACATGGAACAAGGTTTTTTTGTCATATTGAGGAGGCTCGAAGACCAATTCACTGTTTATGCTATACTTTCCGTTTTCAGAAAATGTAATCACCATCTCTTCCAAAGGAAAATACTTTTGCTGGGTACCAAGTCCTAGTTGCACGTATTCGAGCATACTAAAGGAATCTTCATTATGGGTGATGGTTATTTCGTCCAAGGCAGAATAAAAGAGTTTTACCTGCTCGTTGATCAATTCAATATCTACTCTTGAATAATACGTTTTATCCTTTAATACTTTTTTGTTTCCCGCCCAGCAAACCACGAACTGTTCTTTAAAGACTTTGTAATCACTGGTCAAGTCGGCATGTCTTGTGTTGATAAAATTGATTACGGCATCCAAGGTGAGTTCAATATTGTTGCGGGCATGTTGTTCTATGGTTGCAACAGCCTTTGAATTGATATCTTTTAGCTCAATATCGAATGCTTTGGGTAGACTGATGCTCCCTTCCCTGAAAAAAACCGCACCGCCATAGTATTTCCATATGTTTTTCCGAAGCGCACATACTTTCCCATTCGATTTTATGGTGACCAAACCCACAACCTTACCTTCGGGAAGATGGGGAAACGGAATATTTTCATAAGAAATTACGGGAGGGTTGTCCAGATAGGCATTTACCAAATTTTGAATCTTGCTGTCGTCAAAGAAATCTACTCCGACTATCTCATTGTCGGCATCTTCAACTCCGATAACAATAAAGGAATTGTTCCTGGGATTACTGTTTGCCAATGCACAAACATGTTTTAAAAACTTGGCTTTACCCTCTTTTTCACCAATGGAAATAAAACGCTTTTTGTCATAAAAACTATTCTCGTCATTATGTGCTAAAAGGTTTTTGACCAATAGGCGTTTGTTAATCATGGTAGATGGTTTCGAGTTTGGCGATATGGGTTACGAGTACTACACATTCTCAATCAAATAAACTTTTATCCCACAACTTTCACCCTACATCCTTTTTTACAATAGTACTGCTGGCTTGGGCCGTTGGCATGACCACCAAATCCGCAATATTAACATGATAAGGTCTAGTGATGGCAAAGTGGATGATTTCGGCGATATCTTCCGGCAGTAGAGGTTGAAATCCTTGGTACACTTTTTCGGCCCGGCCCGAATCTCCCTTGAATCGTACATCGCTAAATTCGGTTTCCACCAAACCGGGGTTAATGGCACCTACTCGGATTCCGTGTTCATTCAAATCAATCCGCATTCCTTGGTTGATGGCATCCACGGCATGTTTGCTTGCACAATACACATTGCCCTTGGGATAAACTTCCTTGCCTGCTGTGGAACCAATATTGATGATATGGCCTTCCTTTCGTTTCACCATTTGGGGCAATATCGCATTCGACACATATAATAACCCCTTTACGTTGATGTCCATCATGGCATCCCAATCGTCAGTGCTTCCTTGATCGATAAAATCCAATCCATGGGCATTCCCCGCATTGTTGATCAAGATATCTATCTGGGAAAAATCAGCTGGGAGTCCTTCGATAGCTTTTTGCACTGCTTCTTTGTCACGAACATCAAAATTTAAGGTGTGGATGTTGGCGGTTTCACCTAATTCAGCCTTCAGAACAACCAGTCTGTTTTCTCGTCTTCCGCAAAGGATTAAGTTAAATCCATGCTTGGCCAACAGTTCGGCCGTGGCCTTTCCTATGCCACTGGTAGCCCCCGTTATAAATACCGTCTTCTTTTCCATATAATCGTTTTCTATGGTACAATATGTCCTTGACTAGCTTTTAAGAGCTCGAACCAATCCTGTCGTTGAAGCTCGATACCCACAGCCTTTGCCGATAGCGCAATTCTGTCTTTATTGGTAGTTCCTATAACAGGATGAACCCCGGACGGATGTTTTAATATCCAGGCCAATAGCAATTGGCTTTCCTCAACTTTATATTTTGCACTAAGCTCTGTCAACTTTTCTTTGATTCGTTGAGTTTGGGCGTTGTCCTCTCTGAAAACACTTCCCAATGGGCTCCATGCCATGGTCATTCTCTTATGGGAAATACAATCATCGAATGTTCCATCATACATGGATATGTCGTGGGTCAGCGAAAACTCAACCTGATTCGCCGATACGGGGATCACAGTTTCAAGCATGGCAATCTGGGATGACGTAAAATTGGAAACCCCAAATTCCCTTATTTTGCCACTGGTCTGCAAATGGGTAACCGCTTCAGCGATTTCATCCGGTTGCATTAAAGGACTTGGCCTGTGCAAAAGAAGTAAGTCCAAGTACTCCGTTTGCAGGTTTTTTAGTGATTCCTCGGCCGACCAAATGATGTAATCCCTACTATATTCATAATGTGGTATGTAGTTTTCGTCCCTCGAAACCCTTTGAATACCACACTTACTGATCAATTGTATTTGGGCTCTGTCAATCTTGCTTTCTGAAAAGGCGGCACCAAAATCAGCTTCGGTGGTGTAATCCCCATAAATATCCGCATGATCAAAGGTGGTAAGCCCATTCTCAATACAATGGCCCATTAAGTCGATGATCTCATTTTTGGGAAGTTTCTTGCCCCAGCTTCCCCAGGTCATCGTTCCCACTATAATTCTTGAATAATTATTTGTATGTTGCATAAAGGATGAAATTATAAAATTAAACCCTTAAATCCTTCACAAAACTTGGGGTTCAGCGTTTTTTTTAACCATTAATTAACAGGTGGATTTTAAATTAATTTTCATTTTGCACTTCTTAGAAAAACACTGACATTAACGCATTACAATTATAATTTGTATGGAAGAAAACACTACTATCGATATTAGTGCTGTGAATGAAAAAATTGCCAAGGAAAGTGCTTTTATTGACCTTCTTACACACGAGATGAACAAGGCCATAGTAGGCCAAAAACATATGGTGGAACGCTTGCTGATAGGTCTTTTAGGAAAAGGACATATTTTATTGGAAGGTGTTCCCGGACTTGCAAAAACACTGGCCATAAATACATTGGCCAAAGCCGTAAAAGGTGGCTTTAGCAGAATTCAATTTACTCCTGACCTGCTACCTGCCGATGTCGTTGGGACCATGATCTATAACATCAAGGAAAATGATTTCTCGATAAAGAAGGGACCTATTTTCGCAAATTTTGTTCTGGCGGATGAGATCAACCGAGCTCCGGCCAAGGTACAATCAGCCTTGCTTGAAGCGATGCAGGAAAAACAGGTGACCATCGGTGATGAAACCTTTAAATTGGATGCTCCATTCTTGGTAATGGCCACACAGAACCCGGTTGAGCAAGAAGGTACATATCCACTACCGGAAGCCCAGGTTGACCGTTTTATGTTGAAAACCGTTATTGATTATCCAAAATTGAACGAGGAACAGTTAATCATAAGACAGAACCTTGGTGGATCAAATGAGCCCATTAAACCTGTGGTGACCTTGAAGCAAATTTTGAGCGCCCAAGAAGCCGTGCAGGATGTCTATATGGACGAAAAAATTGAAAAATATATTTTGGATCTGGTATTCGCTACCCGTTATCCAGAAAAATACAATCTTGAAAACCTTAAACCCCTTATCAGTTTTGGTGCTTCGCCTAGGGGAAGTATCAACTTAGCCAATGCTTCAAAATGCTATGCATTTATTAAAAGAAGGGGATATGTTGTTCCTGAGGATGTAAGGGCCGTTGTTCATGATGTACTAAGACACCGTATCGGAATAACGTATGAAGCAGAAGCTGAAAACATCACCTCAGAAGAAATCATAAACAGGATTGTAAACGAGGTAGAAGTGCCTTAGGGTTCAATATTTCTTGTTAGGGCGACTGACCAGCTTAATTTGTAACAAGAGTACGATATTCCTTGAACCAAATGGATACAAAAGAGCTACTTAAGAAGGTACGTAAAATAGAGATCAAGACTCGACGTCTTTCCGACCATATTTTTGGTGGGGAATACCACTCTACGTTTAAAGGTAGGGGTATGACCTTCAGTGAGGTGCGCCAATACCAATTTGGTGATGATGTTAGAAGTATCGATTGGAATGTTACAGCCCGATATAATGAACCTTACGTAAAGGTTTTTGAGGAAGAACGTGAACTTACCATGATGTTGATGGTGGATGTGAGTGGATCAGAACTCTTCGGAACCTCCAATCAATTCAAAAAAGAAGTTATTACCGAAATTTCAGCCACTTTGGCTTTTTCTGCCATGCAGAACAACGATAAGGTAGGCTTGATTCTGTTTTCCGATGAAGTTGAACTCTTTATTCCTCCCAAAAAAGGAAAAAGCCATGTATTGCGAATCATTCGCGAACTTCTTGAGTTTTCACCAAAAAGCAGCGAGACCAATATTGCTGAAGCCTTAAAGTTTTTGACCAATGTGATGAAGAAGAAGGCCATTGTCTTTGTGCTATCCGATTTTATAGCCGATGACTATGACAATACCCTGCGTATTGTGGGCAATAAACACGACGTTACCGGAATTAGGGTATATGATGAGCGCGAGGAATCCATCCCGAATTTAGGTATGGTACAAATGCAGGATGCCGAAACCGGACTATTGCAATTGGTGAACACACGTTCAAAAAAAGTGCGTAACGCATATGGTCAATTCCATCGGGAGAAAGTAGATTATTTTCAGGATTCATTTACAAAATCAGGATCCGGGGTTATTAACTGCAGGGTCGACGAGAGTTACGTGAAAAAATTGTTGGGTTATTTTAAACGAAGAGGATAATGGGAGTGAAAAGTTTAAAATACAGCTTGGAAATCGCAGCAGCAATGTTGCTCCTACCTTTCCTTGCCCTTTCACAAGATTCCAAAGTTTCTACCCAAATTGACACGACCTCTATTAAAATTGGGGAACAAATTAAATACACCATAACGGTTGAAGCCGATTCGTTGGATGTGGTTCATTTCCCAGAAGGCCAAACATTTTCTCCTCTGGAAACCGTGGAGGCCATCATGAAGGATACCGTGAAAAATAACAACAGGGTTATCCTTCAAAAAGTATATGCCCTCACACAATTCGATAGTGGGGCCTATACAATTCCTCCCCAGCGGATCGCCATTAATGAACAGCCATTTTTTACCGATTCATTCCAAGTAAAAGTTGCTGATGTCGCAGTCGATACCACCAAGCAGAAAATGTTCGATATCAAACCTTTGATCAAGGTTGAGAAAAGTTATGCCAAACTGTGGCTATGGATCCTTTTTATTGTCTTGGGGCTACTAATTGTAGGAGGATTGGTCTATTGGTTCTTTTTGAGAAAGAAACCTTTGACCGAGGAAGAAAAAGAAGCCTTATTACCTCCTTATGATCGTGCCTTGCTGGAACTTAAGCGCTTGGAAAATTCAAGATACCTTATCCAGGATGAATACAAAAAATACTATTCCGAGCTAACGGATATTGTGCGGTCCTATCTTGAAGAAGATGTACATGTTTCTGCCCTTGAAAGTACAACCGGACAATTGATTGCCAAATTGGAAATGCTTAAAGATGCTGGTGAGCTTAATCTAGAGGATGAGACCATTACACAATTCCAAAAGATATTGCAAACAGCGGATCTGGTCAAATTTGCCAAATCAAAACCACCTACATCTACAGCAGAGGAAGACAGAAAGATGGTGGAGCAAATTGTTGTAAAGACACATGATGCCCTTCCTGAGCCCACCGAAGAAGAATTGATGCTGACAGAAGAATACTTGGAAGAGTTGGCCAAGAAGAAACAGCGCAAAAAAATCTATTGGGCTGCGGCCATCTTTATTGGGGTAATATTTCTGGGGAGTGCTGTTTCAATAGCATATTATGGGTTTAAGGAGGTCAAGGATACTGTTTTTGGACATCCTACCAAGGAGCTTCTGGAAGGAGAATGGGTGGCAAGTTCTTATGGTTATCCGCCTATCGACTTGGAAACCCCCGACGTCCTTATCAGACAGGAAGTGGAATTGCCACAACAGATTATGGACAGCATCCAGGAAATGCAAACTTTTACCTATGGAAGCTATATCCAGCACTTATCTATAAGTAGCACATCTGTCATGTTCAAAAACAATCAAAGTGATCCTGACTTTGAAGGGGCCCTTGGTGCTGCTCTTGGAATTTTTGAACAAGTGGGTATTAGAAATATTATTACCAAACAGGAGGAATTTGCCACAAAATCAGGTGTTTATGGACTTAAAATGTTTGGTTCCGGTAATTTTAAAAACCCCGCCACCCAAAAATCAAAGCGATTGAAATACAATATTCTTTTGTTTGGCGGTAAAGGATTTATCCAACAAATAGCCATGACATGGGAAGATGGGGATGAGTATGCCGAGGAGATAGTGGCAAGAATATTGAGTTCATTGGATGTAAAAACACAAGTATAAATGTTTGAAAATATAGAATTCGCAAACCCACAGTTTTTCTGGTTGCTTTTACTGCTTCCATTGGCTTTGCTATGGTATTTTTTCAAACGGAAAGATGAAATCGCTTCTCTTAAGATTTCTAGTACAAAAGGATTTACCGTAAGTAGTTTGGCCTCAAAACTCAGACCCTTGTTGTTTGTGCTCCGTCTTTTGTCGCTAACGGCCATAATCACCGCCATGGCAAGACCACAGATTGAAGACATTTCTACGCGAACCAAGACTACTAAGGGTATTGATATTGTGATGGCCATTGATGTTTCATCAAGTATGTTGGCTCGGGACTTAAAACCGAATAGACTTTCTGCATTAAAGGAAGTTGCAGGTGATTTTATCAAGCAACGGCCCAATGATCGTATCGGTCTGGTTGGCTATGCTGGTGAAAGCTATACCAAAACCCCTATTACCAGTGATAAATCAATTGTTCTAAACGCGCTTCGAGAAATATCGTACGGAGAATTGGAAGATGGTACTGCCATTGGTATGGGATTGGCCACTTCTGTTAACCGATTAAAGGAGAGCAAAGCTATAAGCAAGGTTATTATTCTGCTGACTGATGGTGTAAACAACTCAGGTTTTATTGAACCATCGACCGCTGCAGATTTAGCCGTTGAATTCGGAATCAAGACCTATACCATTGGACTGGGAACAAATGGAAATGCTTTGACACCAGTAGGCTACAAAAGAGATGGAACGTTCCGCTACGGCATGCAGCAGGTGAAAATTGATGAGCAATTACTAAAAGAAATCGCTAACGTGACAGGCGGAAAATACTTTAGGGCGACAGATAATGAGAAGCTCGAAGAAATTTATGATGAAATCAACAAACTCGAAAAGACCGAGATTGAAGAATTCAAATATTATAAGTACGACGAAAAGTTTAGACCATTGATACTCTTGGCAGGGGTCTTGCTATTAGTGGAATGGGGATTGCGAAACTCAATCTTTAAAAGCTTTATTTGATCATATGATTCAACTTGACGAAAAAGCATATTTCTATTTGTTGGCCATAATACCAGTAATGGCCCTGGCTTTCTTCTTTCTTCAAGTATGGAAAAAAAAGACGCAGCGTCAATTTGCAGACGCCAAATTGTTGCAGCGATTGGCTCCGAACAAATCCATATTCAAGCCTGCCTTAAAATTGATTTTTCTGCTGTTGGGACTTACTTTTCTCATCTTGGGATTGGTCAACCCAAAAATTGGCACAAAATTGGAGACAGTCAAACGGGAAGGCGTCGATATCGTATTTGCTGTGGACGTTTCTAAAAGCATGTTGGCCGAAGATATCGCACCAAACCGATTGGAAAAGTCCAAAAGATTGGTTTCTGAAATCATCAATCAATTGGCCAGTGATAGAATCGGAATTATAGCCTATGCCGGTCAGGCATATCCCCAGTTACCGATCACCACTGATTATGGTGCGGCCAAGATGTTTTTGCAGAGCATGAACACAAATATGTTGTCGTCACAGGGAACCGCAATAAATGCCGCCATTGATCTTGCCAGCACGTACTATAATGATGAAGAGCAAACCAACAGGGTGCTGTTCATTGTATCTGATGGAGAAGACCATTCCGAACGTTCTACCATCGATGCGGTGGAATATGCCAAACAAAATGGCATCCGGGTTTTTACCATAGGTGTGGGCAAACCAAAAGGTGCACCTATTCCAATTAAAAGAAATGGTGTGGTCGAAAGTTTGAAAAAAGATAATCAAGGGGAGGTTGTGATTACCCGCTTAAATGAGGCTATCCTGTCCGAAATTGCTAGCGAAGGAAACGGAGAATATATTGATGGCACCAATACCGAAAAAGCGGTTGAGTACATCAAGGAACAATTGAACCAGATGGACAAAAAGGAATTCGAGGCCAAGCAATTTGCCGAATACAAGGACCAATTTCAGTGGTTCTTGGGCATAGGTCTTTTATTTTTATTTTTGGATATTTTCCTTCTGGATAGAAAAACACAATGGTTGAAGAAACTAAATCTTTTCAATGAACATGACGATGCATAAGATAAGATTGATGTTGGCCGTACTGCTTTTCTATGGAGTAGCGGTCCAAGCGCAGGATGATTCCGCTTCCAAAAAAGCACAAAAGGCGCTGCGAACGTCCACCGACCTTACTTGGGAAGCCAATAAGGAACTTACCGCCAATGATTTTCCAACGGCTGAATCGGATTACCGCAGGGCAATATCAAAAAGTGGTGACAATACTGTAGCACCATTTAATCTTGGGACTGCTTATTACAATAGGGAAAGCTATGGTGAAGCCTTTGGGCGGTTTAAGCAAACAGGTGAAAAGACCAAAGAAAAGCCCCAAAAACACAAGGCTTTTCACAATATGGGCAATGTGTTCATGAAAAAGAAGGATTATCAGCAAGCCGTTGATGCTTACAAGGAAGCTTTGCGAAACAATCCGAATGATGACGAAACACGATATAATTTGGCCTTGGCAAAAAAAATGTTGGAAAAGCAGCAGAACGATCAAAACAACCAAAACCAGGATAACAAAGATCAGCAGGACCAACAGGATCAAAAAGATCAAAACCAGGACCAGAATAACGAAGGCGATAACGAGAAGGACAATGAAGGTGAGCAAAATGAAGATGAAAACAAGGATAAGGGGAATGAAGGAGATAATGGAGAAAATAAGCCTGAGGAAAATAAAGAGGGAGAAGGAGATGAAAAGAAAGAGCAAGAAAAAAAGCCTCAAGAAGGCGATCAACCTGAAGAGCAAAAACAACAACCAAGACCTAACCAGCTTTCCAAACAGCAGATTCAGAACTTGCTAGAAGCCATGCAGAACGAGGAAAAGAAAGTGCAGGAAAAAATGGAAGCTAGAAAAGTACGGGGCAAAAAAGTCAAAAACGAGAAAGATTGGTGATGTATACGTTGAGGGGCAAATTTTTGATGTTCTTTTATGTCTTCCTTTTAGTGGGAGGGTATTCCTATGCACAGGACGAAGAGGTTTCTTTTGAAATGAACCTGAGCAAACAAAAGATGGGAATCAATGAACGGCTTCGGGTGGAATTTACCATGAACAAGGACGGGGATAATTTTAATCCTCCTCCATTTGAAGGTTTTAAAGTCGTCATGGGGCCATCGCAATCGATAAGCTCATCATGGCTTAACGGAAAGCGTAGCTTTTCAAAATCATACTCTTACATTCTTGTTCCCACGGCAAGGGGTAGGTTCAGTATCAAACAAGCCACTATTGAGATTGATGGGGAGACTTATAAAACCTTACCTAAAACTGTTGAAGTAACTGCTGCGGTGGATAAGCCCAATGATTCCAAAACGGTTGATGATGTGGCAGATGAGAACCTTCATTTGGTTGCCGAAGTTTCCAAATCCAATCCCTACTTGAATGAAGCCGTAACGGTAGTCTATAAACTATATGTTAGTCCGAAAATAAGCGTGACTAACTATCGCCACTTGGACAATCCCAAGTACAATAATTTCTGGAGTCAGGATATTCCAGTGACCAAACATACGGCCCAAAATGGCACTTATCAAGGAAAGCCCTATCGCTATGTGGTATTGAAGAGGGTTATACTCTATCCACAGAAATCCGGTAATCTGGAAATAGAACCCCTTTCGTTGGAAATTTTTGTCGATGTTCCAACCAATCGTCGTGACTTTTTCGGCGGTCGCATATATAAGCAAGCGAGCAAAACTGTTTCCGCTGGAAGAAGAACCTTAAGGGTAAAAGCATTACCGGAAGCAGGCAAACCAGCCAATTTTGGTGGCGCTGTCGGGGATTTTGAGTTTTCTGTAACCGCAAGTAAAACAAAATTGAACGCCTCAGAGTCGCTTCAGGCCAAGGTAGAAGTCAAGGGAAAAGGAAATTTAAAGCTTTTCCAATTACCAGAACCCGACCTGCCAAGCGCACTGGAAGTATACGAACCTGAATTTGATGAAAAAGTGCGAACCCTAAGCACGGGAATGGAAGGTAAAGTGGCCAACCATTATACTATTGTCCCAGCCTATCGGGGAAAGTACCCTATTCCTAGCATTCCTTTCAGTTATTTCAACCCAAAAACGAAAAAATACGTAACCCTTGACTCCGAGGAAATAAATATTGAGGTGTTGGAAGGTCCAGTGGGATCTTCTTCAGATAATAGCGTAGTTTCGAATACCAACAAACAATTTGTGGTCCCGACTGGTAAGCAGTTCCATTTTATAAAGATCAGACCTAATCTTACCAAAATTGGGACAAATTATTTCTTTGGTTCGAACAAGTTTTACCTTTTCCTATTTGCTCCATTACTGCTGATTCCGATTGCGGTTTTCTCCTTTAAGAAAAGAGAGGCGATTGCGAGTGATGTGGTCGGAAACAAAATAAAAAGAGCCAACAAACTTGCCAGAAAGTATCTTTCCACGGCCAAGAAGGAATTGGGCAACAAGGAAGCTTTTTATGTTGCTTTGGAAAAAGGACTACACAATTATCTAAAGGCTAAATTGAAAATTGAAACCTCAGAGTTCAGTAAGGAAAAAATTACCGATATCCTTTCACAAAAAGGTGTCGACACCCTAGATATAGAAGGTTTTATCAGCTTGCTCACCAATTGCGAAATGGCCCGTTACAGTCCATTTTCAGATGTGCAAATGCAAAACGACTATGACAAGGCCAGTGAAGTAATCTCCAAAATGGACAAGCAATTATGAGCATGAAAAAATTAGTTCCCCTGATTTGTTTGTTCGCATGCTACTTTGGAGTGGCCCAAAGTACTGCACTTTTCAATCGGGCAACAGAACAATACAACGAAGGGGAATATTCCAAGGCCATTGAAAGTTATGACAAGATTTTGGAGAACGGGGAGCATTCGGCCGAATTATATTTCAACTTGGGTAATTGCTATTATAAGTTAAATGCTATCGGCCCAAGTATTTTTTATTATGAAAAGGCACTACTGCTAAAACCAAACGACAGCGAAATATTGAACAATTTGAGCTATGCCCAGAACATGCGTTTGGATGCGGTTGAGGAAATGCCAAAAACTGAAATAGCACAGGCTTATGAAAGTTTGATCAACTTTTTATCCTTTGATCAATGGGCTTATTTAGCGATATCCCTTATAATCTTGTTCGTATTGGCCTACCTCGCCTATTTCTTCTTACGTTATGCAACCCAAAAACGTATTGCCTTCATTACTAGCATCTTCTCGTTGGTTCTTGGTGCGTTATGCGTATTATTGGCCTATCTGCAGTATCAAGATTTCAAAAATGACAACCCAGCTATCATATTTAGCAAGGAAGTCAAGATTACTTCGGAACCCAATACAAATAGTGAAGCCATCTTCACCTTGCATGAAGGAACCAAAGTCAATGTTTTGGAAAATTTCAATGATTGGAACAAAATCAGGATTGCTGACGGTCAAACCGGATGGCTGCCAGATGGGAATTTAAGATTGTTGAAAGATTTTTAAATTTTATTTAACAGAAAAGAAATCGATTCGCTTTATTTTTGCCCAAAAGTGCCCAAATGCTTAAATCCATTGCACATCCTTTAATCTGTATTATGCTGATATTTTCAATATTGGCTCCATCGATAGCGCCTTTGGTGGATAAGGAATGTGCTGTTGCAATGCTTATGGACACCAATGATGAGGAAAAAAGTAAAGACAAGGAAGCAGAAAAAAAAATCGGTGAAAAAGATTTGTTTTCAGGCCCCTTTTCAATGGACGGCGATTTTTTCCTTCAACTAGCAAATGCCGAGAATCCCGACTACCTTTTCCTTAATTCGGATTTTATGGTCGAAATACTGCTCCCCCCTCCAGAGAAATTGGCTTAATACCCTCATTTTTTAATCAATTTCTAATCGTCTCCGACCTAAAAACATTGTTGGGGGCAAAACTATTTTATTATCATGTTCAAGCATATTAAAAACGACTTGCCTGCAAGTATCGTTGTATTTTTTGTAGCCTTACCCCTATGCTTAGGAATAGCATTGGCCAGTGGCGCTCCCCTATTTTCTGGCTTAATTGCAGGAATTATTGGAGGTATCGTCGTGGGTGCCCTTAGTGGGTCCCAAATCGGGGTAAGTGGTCCGGCCGCTGGTTTGGCAGCAATCGTATTGACCGCCATAGGTAGCTTGGGAGGTTTCGAAAACTTCTTGGTTGCCGTAGTTCTAGGTGGCCTTATCCAAATTCTTTTCAGTATCCTTAAAGCAGGGGTCATTGCCTATTATTTTCCTTCATCAGTGATCAAGGGAATGCTTACCGGAATCGGAATCATCATCATTCTAAAACAAATCCCTCACTTCTTCGGATATAATTCTAATTTTTCCTTTTTTCAAACTGACGGTGAAACGACGGTGAGTGGCATTATTAATGCTTTCAGCTATATCAGCCCTGGAGCTACATTGATTGCCGTAATCGCTCTTGCTATTCTTATTTTATGGGATAAGGTTTTGACCAAAAAATCGAAAATATTCCAGCTGGTGCAAGGTCCTTTGGTGGCCGTTGTAATCGGGATACTTTATTTTTTGTTCACTAAGGACAGTTCTGCATGGGGAATTAATGAGAAGCTTTTGGTAAGTGTACCTATCCCTGAAAGCATAGAGTCTTTAGGTAATTTATTGAGCTTTCCAAATTTTGCAGTTATAGGCAATTCTGAGGTCTGGATTACCGCGTTTACCATTGCCTTGGTGGCTAGTTTGGAGACCCTTCTTTGTGTGGAGGCCACAGATAAATTGGACCCTCATAAAAGAACAACTCCGACAAATAAAGAGCTTCTTGCCCAAGGAGTGGGTAACAGTATCTCTGGTCTTTTGGGAGGATTGCCCGTTACTCAAGTTATCGTTCGTAGTTCGGCCAATATCCAATCTGGCGGAAGAACCAAAGCATCGGCCATTATTCATGGATTTTTCTTGCTGATTTCTGTCATTTTGATTCCACGGTTACTTAATATGATTCCGTTATCGGTATTGGCTTCTATCCTATTGATCGTTGGTTATAAACTGGCCAAACCTGCTTTGTTCAAGAAAATGTACAGTCTAGGTTGGAAACAGTTTATTCCTTTTACGGTTACTGTTTTTGGGATTGTTTTTACCGATTTGTTGATAGGTATCGGATTGGGTCTTATGGTCGGTATCGTAGTGATTTTGTTGAAAAGCTACCAAAACTCCCATTTCCTTCATATTGAAGACAAAAGTAATGGCAAGCATAAGATCAAAATGACCTTGGCTGAAGAAGTCACCTTTTTTAACAAAGGTGCTATTCTAAAGGAATTGGATAGCCTTCCAAATGATACTTACTTGGAGCTAAATCTTTTAAACACAAGATTTCTTGACAACGACATTATTGAAATTCTTGAAGATTTTGCCTTAAAGGCCAAGCAGCGGAATATAGATATTCAGTTGGTCTCCAAGCGAGGGGTGGAAGAAAATCCATCGAGTTTTATTGAATTCTTCAGAACTCGTCCAAAATCAAAACTAAGTTTAAGCTAAAAAAAACAAAATCATGGAAAATAAAAATTATAGAATACTAGTACTCTCAGACTTGAGAAAAACTACAGCGACCATTTTAAAAAATACCGCCAGTTTGGCGAAAATGATCGGTGGTGAAATTGCGCTATTGCACGTGAAACAACCTTTAGGTGTTGTAAAGCAGGACAATCAGCTATCTGCCGTTAGATCGATCAACGACACCTATACGTCAACCAAAAACCAAATCAATGCTTTGGTGAATCCCATTACCCAAGACTTTGGGGTAGACATCAGCACTACATTTAAGGTTGGTAACGTTAAGGAGGAAATAAATAAAAAAATAGAGGAATTCCGACCAGATATTATCGTTTTGGGCCAGCGAAAATCTTCACCATTGAAGTTTTTGGGCAGCAACATAACCAAACACATCATGTCAACTTTTGATGGCTTGGTCATGATTGCATCCCATGAGCAAATGATCCGAAACAACAAGGAACTTTCCCTAGGGACCTTGAACGGTTCTAAAAACTTGATGAAAATGGGGATTTTGGAGCAATTGATGAAACAAAGCTCACAACCCTTAAAATCGTTCAAGATCAAACATGGTAAAGATGAGACCATAGAGGAAGAATTGACTGATAAACGTATGGTAGAATACGTTTTTGAGCCTCAGGACAATGCAATCAATAATATGTCTGCATATCTGAGCAGAACAAATGTTGACCTTTTATTCATGGATCTAGATGACCAAGCCAATGCCAACATCAATGTTAAAAATGTAATTGGTAAATTTAATGTACCTTTTCTGTTGGCAGGAAAACAAAAGTCAAAATTAAGTAACTCATTAAACTAAGAACAATCATGAATGCACATACCAAAGAAACGCAGGCCGCCATATCCCCTCAAAACGCCCTTGAACTTTTAAAAGAAGGTAACAGGCGATTCGTAGAAAAGAATCAGGCTGATCGAGATTTGTTGGAACAAGTTGCGCAAACTGCATCAGGACAATATCCATTCGCCACTATATTAAGCTGTATTGATTCAAGGGTTTCAGCTGAATTAATTTTTGATCAAGGAGTAGGGGATATTTTCAGTGCACGTGTAGCCGGAAATATTGTCAATGAAGATATTCTCGGAAGCATGGAATTTGCATGCAAATTGGCAGGCACCAAGATAATTGTTGTGCTGGGCCACACAGCCTGCGGTGCTGTTAAAGGAGCTTGCGATGACGCAAAAATGGGTAACCTAACGGAATTGTTAAGTAAAATCAAGCCAGCTGTTGAAGCTGTCCCAGAACCTGCTGACGCTTCACAGAGAAATTCAGGCAATATTGACTTTGTAAACACCGTGGCAGAAAAAAATGTTCAAATGACCATTGACAACATTAGAACCCAAAGCCCTGTACTCAAAGAAATGGAGGACAATGGGGAAATCTTGATTGTAGGCGGCATGTATGATATTTCCAACGGAAAAGTAAGCTATATGTAGACCGTGAATACATAATATCAATTGATTAAGGCCAGTGTTTAACATTTCATTGGCCTTTTTTAATTTCTTAAAATTAGTATCTTACCTGTGCTACAATAAATAAACCACAAATAAACCATCATCATGTTCAAACATTTTAGAGGAGATTTGTTCGGTGGAATCACCGCAGGTATCGTTGCATTGCCATTAGCTCTTGCTTTTGGAGTAAGTTCAGGTCTAGGCCCAAGCGCCGGACTCTATGGCGCAATTTTTATTAGTTTCTTTGCTGCTCTTTTTGGGGGAACAAATACCCAGATTTCTGGACCCACAGCACCAATGACGGCCGTAAGTATGGTAATTATTGCCGGTATTTTGGCCGTTAACGATGGTGATGTATCCAAAGCTCTTCCTATAATTTTGGCTGTATTTCTCTTGGCTGGGTTAATGCAGATTGGACTTGGTGTAATTGGTTTGGGAAAATACATTAAATATATTCCCTATCCGGTGGTATCTGGATTCATGACGGCTATCGGCGTCATTATTTTGGTTACCCAAATTTTGCCCGCAGTTGGCTATTACCCAAAAGAAGATACTGAATATGTAAGCCAGTACAAGGCCGCAGCTGAAGAAGAGATTCTGGAGAACATCTTGAAAGAAGAAGCTGGAGAGGGGATTTTGGTGCTCGAAGATTTTGAAGAAACCATTCGAAGGGCAAATAAAATTACTCCTGCCGAAATGCAAAAAGAAGCCAAAACCTTGGCAGCCAAAGATGCTTCTGGGGTTCTTGGGACTATAAAGGTACTGCCCAGGGCATTGCAAAATGTCAGTTGGCTGGAGTTGGGTCTTGCCTTGGCCACAATCCTAATTATTTATGGCTTCAAACGAATTACCACAGCCGTCCCAAGTACACTTGTAGCACTTATTGTGGTTTCTGGGTTGGCTTATGGTTTGGGATGGGATTACCGTCCCATAGAGCAAATCCCCGAAGGACTTCCAATTCCTCAACTCGAAATTTTCACGGAGTTTAAGCTATCATCACTCACGCCCTATATATTCACGGCGCTTACACTTTCGCTTTTAGGGGCAATAGATTCATTGCTGACCTCGGTTGTTGCAGATAATATGACGCAGACCAAACATAAACCGAACAAAGAATTGGTAGGTCAAGGTATTGGAAATAGTATTGCTGCGGTTTTTGGAGGAATCCCTGGGGCCGGTGCTACCATTAGAACCGTTGTGAACATCAATTCTGGAGGTAAGACACGCCTTTCAGGTATGATCGCTGGTTTGCTTTTGTTGGTGATTCTATTGGCACTTGGGCCAGTGGCATCTCAGATTCCTGCTGCTGTTTTGGCCGGTATCTTGGTAACCGTAGGTATCGGGGTAATGGATTACAAAGGCTTAAAAGCTATTCCATATTTACCTAAGGATATAAAGCTAGGTCCGTTAAAATTGAGCTCCGAAGTTATCATCATGTTGACCGTTTTGATACTTTCCTCAATTTGGAACCTTGTTTATGCTGTGGGTATTGGTTTGGTGATCGCCTCTTTGATGTTCATGAAAAAAATTGGAGATCTTACCGCTACAAGATCCAATGTAACACCGCTGAAAGAACAACCTTGGGCCGATGAGAAAAACTTTCCCGCTAAACTTAGGGAAGAAGTTTTTATCAAACATATCAAGGGGCCATTGTTTTTTGGTTCGACAAGCGATTTTCAACAGTTGGCGGAACAAATACCGGATACTGCTTCCACAGTGGTCATTAGATTAGATCGTATGCAGTACATGGATCAATCGGGTTTATACGCCATGGAGGATATTTTGCAAGACTTGAACAAAAAAGAGATCAAGGTACTGTTCGTAGGTCTTCTCGATCAACCCAAATACATGATGGAAAGAATCGATATTATTCCGGATTTAGTTCCAAGGGAAAGTATTTTCGAGGATTTCCAACCTTGTTTGGATTGGATTACCGAAAATGTAAAAGATTCACATAAGCCATAATTGTTTTTAGTATCCCTTTTTGATGCTTTACTAAAGTTTCCTAACGATTCCGGCCCTATTTATTTGGAAACAATAGAAGGTCGGTTTCCTGTGGAACCCTATAATACCTTCAGTAATCTGATTTTTGTTGTTCTTCTGATATATTGGGGAGCCAAAGTGTATAAAAATTCGAAGACGCACCTGTTTCTAGCTTGGGTTTTGCCCATAATAGCAATTAGTTATGTTGGAGGGACCATGTACCATGCAACTAGAAGTCATGAGTTTTGGTTGCTTTTGGATTGGATGCCCATAATGTTCCTTTGTCTGGCCTTGGTCGTTTATTTTATTTTCAAAGTGGTTCGTGTTTGGTGGAAGCGTTTGTTGTGGCTTGTCGTGATTTTTGGAGCTTCCTATATATTGCGTATACTTCCCATGCCCGACACACTGCGCATTTCATTGGGCTATATCATTACGGCCTGTACCATACTTATCCCCTTGGTTTGGTACCTCAAACAGACCAAGGGCAAAAACTTGATCTGGATTGTACTTGCCTTTACCATTTTTGGAGTTGCCATATACTTTAGGAGCATCGATTTAAAGCAAACCTATTTTAAGATGGGAACGCATTGGTTATGGCATTTTTTTGGTGGAGTTGCCGTACATTATCTGATTACCTACATATTCAAAGACAATTTGCTAAATTTGTCGGCTCATAGCGCAGCTGACCATGATCGAGACCATTAAAGAACACTTGGCCGAAGTTGAAAAATTTGTTTCAACATCCAAAGATGAGATAGAAACTTTCCGAATAAAATATTTGGGGAAAAAGGGACTTTTGAACACCTTCTTCGCCGAATTCAAAAATGTCCCGAACGAACAAAAAAAAGAGTTCGGTCAGGTCATCAATCAATTGAAAGGAGCTGCCACCGAAAAAGTGAATGCCCTTAAGGCTTCGCTTGAAAACCAAACCGCTACAGCAGGAAAATTTGGAGATTTGACCCGCCCGGGGGAGCCTATTGCCCTTGGGGCAAGGCATCCTATTTCCATCGTGAAGAATCAAATCATCGATATCTTTTCCCGAATCGGTTTTAACGTATCCGAGGGACCGGAAATAGAGGATGATTGGCATAATTTCACCGCGCTGAATCTACCGGAATATCATCCTGCTCGGGATATGCAGGACACCTTTTTTATCCAAACCGACCCTGATATTCTTTTGCGTACGCATACCTCATCGGTACAGGTCCGTTACATGGAAGAAAACAAACCTCCCATACGAACCATTTCTCCAGGAAGGGTATATCGAAATGAGGCCATTTCAGCTAGATCACATTGCTTTTTCCATCAGGTAGAAGGTCTTTATGTAGATAAGGACGTTTCTTTTGCTGATTTAAAACAAACACTACAGTATTTCACCTCCCAGATGTTCGGAAAGTCTAAAATCAGGCTAAGACCATCTTATTTCCCATTTACTGAGCCAAGTGCGGAAGTAGATGTGTATTGGGGATTGGAAACAGAAGCTGACTACCGTATGACCAAGGGTACAGGTTGGTTGGAGATTATGGGCTGCGGAATGGTGGATCCGAATGTCCTCAAAAATTGTGATATCGACCCTGAGGTATATTCCGGGTTTGCCTTTGGTATGGGAATAGACAGAATTGCCCTGCTATTGCACCAAATTTCGGACATTCGATTATTGAGTGAAAACGACGTACGGTTTTTGGAACAGTTTAAATCCGCTTTTTAAGCGTAGCCCTCCACTTTATTTGAACACGTCAATTGGCCATCCTCCTTTGGTTTGGTTATCGGTTTTCTGGTTATATTTAGGTCGCTAGCTAATTTTCTTAAAAACCGCTCCTATGTTCTATCGTGTCATAACATTACTCTTTTGTGTTGGGACAACTTTTGTCAACGCTCAAAATCCAACTTTAAAAGTCAATCAAAATCGTCTTGAAAACCACATTTTTGATCTTGCCAAATTTGGAATTCAAGAAAATGGCGAAACAGAAAGGGTCGCCTTTAGCGATGCTGATATCAAAGCCCGTGAATGGATTATTGAAACCTTGAAAAACCAAGGTTTGGAGGTCTCTATTGATTTTGCGGGAAATATTGTCGCTTTACGAAACGGAAAGAAATCCAGTCTTAAGCCCATTTCCTTTGGTTCCCATATAGATCGTGTACCAAACGGGGGAAATTATGACGGATGTGTGGGTGTAATGGCAGCTTTGGAAATCATTGAAACCTTAAATGAAAACAATGTAAAGACTCGACATCCACTCGAAGTGATAATCTTTTCGAATGAAGAAGGCGGGGTCATGGGCAGTCGGGCCATGTCGGGACATTTAGGAAAAGGAGCGCTGGAAGTAGTCAACGCAACCGGATATTCCATGGGAGAGGGAATTATGCGGTTAGGAGGTGACACCACACGGATTAACGAGGTCCAACGAAAAAAAGGAGCAATGGCGGCCTTTTTAGAACTTCATATTGAGCAAGGTGCAATCCTTGAAAAAGAAAATCTCGATATAGGCATCGTGGAAGGTATTGTCGGTTTGAAATGGTGGGATGTTGTGTTCACAGGATTTGCCAACCATGCCGGCACTACTCCTATGAATTCTAGGCAGGACGCTTTACTGGCAGCAGCCAAATTTATTGTTGCGGTCAATGAAATTACCAACAGCTTTGAAGGTGCCCAAGTAGGGACAGTGGGTCGAATAAAAGCCGAACCTGGTGCTCCCAATGTTATTCCAGGTAAAGTAATTGCGAGTTTGGAAATTCGTGATCTCTCATCAGCCGTTATTGAAAAGGTATATCAGGCGATAAAGTCCAAAGGTGAGGAAATTGCAGCAGAGTCCGGGGTCAACATCGAGTTCAGACCTTTGGATACCACGGCAGCTCCGGCCTTGACGGATGTCACTATCCAAAGTGAAATTGAAAGCTCATCAACAAAACTGGGGCTAACCCATAAGTATATGCCAAGTGGTGCCGGGCATGATGCCCAAGATATGGCTTGGATAGCACCAACGGGAATGATATTTGTACCTAGCAAAGGTGGTATAAGTCATTCGCCAAAAGAATTTACATCGGCCGAAGACATGGCCAATGGTACCAATGTGTTGCTCCAGACGATTCTTGCGCTGGACAAAAAACTGGATTAACCGAAATGCTATTTCTTTTGCCCTTTGTTCACTAATGAATATGTCGCATTTGCTATCAGGGCAATGCTCATCCAGTATGTGCTCAAAATAATAGGTCCGGCCAGTTTGATGGGGGATTTGAATTTGTTGATCGCTATAATAGTATCAGAAAACATAAACAACAAGACCGCAATACCAATAAGTGCATAAGCCCTTTGTTGTTGTTTTAAAAACAGTCCTGTTCCCTGCCATGCCATAAATACAATGACAACAACGTAGATACCCACAGGTAGCTCAAATGCACCCAGGCCTGGCCGTAACCAAAGAAATATTCCTGCTCCTATTGCAGCCAAAACCAGCAGTGATATCGGTTGAAAATGAAAGCCTTCAAGTTTAATAAATCCGGTTGCAAATAATACATGACCCAATAAAAAAGATCTCAGACCCAAAACAAAGTATTCTTCCTTTAGCAGAAATATGTCCCCAATCAAACAGAAAATCAGTGCGACAATAATAACATTCTTGAACCTGGTGAGCTCTGAGCTTTGGACAAAAAACAAAAGGGACAGAATCAAGATGGTGGTCAAGGGTTTGAAAATGGAATACAAAAGTGTATGGCCATAAAAGTCAAATATCATGGCGACAACGGCCGAAACCACACTTAGGATATTGATAATCTTTCTCGACGAAGATTTTTGAATTACCATGCCTTAAACGGGTTTTTGCTCAATTGCGAATTGTAATACTTGATTTCTCCCGTGACTTCCTTTCCCAACCACTCCGGTTTCTCAAAAACCTCATCTTCGTGGTTCAGTTCTATTTCCGCAACGACCAACCCCTTATTTTCTCCCAAAAATTCATCCACTTCATAAACATGGTTGCCCATGGGCACCTGATATCGGATTTTCTCCAAAATAACTGCTTCACAAAGGTCGATCAGGTTAATGGCTTCGGCCGATTTAATTTCCGTCTCCCATTCGAATCGTGTTGTCCCGGATTCGTTGCTCATTCCCTTTATGGTCAAAAATGCCTTGTCACCTTTTATGCGGACCCTGACCGTGCGTTCTGGGTGGGTATTCAAAAATCCTTGGACAATCCGGATTTGGCTACTTGCATCCTGCTTGTATCCCTCTGATTTGACCAAAAATTTCCGTTCTATTTCCAAGTGTTCCATCAAACTAAATATACCCTAAATTTGAGTATGGACTTTGATTTTCCCTTACGAAAAATCATTCATGTGGATATGGATGCATTTTATGCATCGGTTGAGCAGCACGACAATCCCGAGCTAAAGGGAAAACCGATTGCTGTTGGCGGGGGTTCAAAACGAGGGGTGGTCTCTGCCGCCAGCTATGAAGCGCGAAAATTTGGGGTGCGTAGTGCCATGGCCGGCTATATCGCCAGAAAAAATTGTCCTGACCTCATCTTTGTCAAACCGCGCTTTGATCGCTACCAAGAGGTGTCGCAACAGGTGCGCAGTATCTTTGTTGAGTATACCGATCTTGTGGAACCCCTTTCCTTGGACGAGGCTTATTTGGACGTGACCGAAAACAAAAAGGGAAACCCATCCGCAACCCTCATCGCCAAGGAAATTCGTCAAAAAATATTGGAAGCTACAGGTTTGACGGCCTCCGCAGGGATTTCAATAAATAAATTTATTGCCAAGGTGGCCAGTGACTACAACAAACCCAACGGACAAAAAACGGTCAATCCAGAAGAGGTCATCCAGTTTTTGGAAAAGCTCGATATCCGAAAGTTTTATGGCGTGGGAAAAGTTACTGCTGAAAAAATGTACAAACTGGGTATTTTCACCGGAACGGACCTGAAGCAAAAGTCCATTGAGTTTTTGGACCAGCATTTTGGTAAAAGTGGGAAATACTATTACTACGTGGTTCGCGGAATCCATAACAGTGAGGTAAAACCACATCGTATACAGAAATCAGTGGGTGCCGAGCGTACGTTTTCTGAAAACTTGAGCAGTGAAATTTTTATGTTGGAAAAGCTCGAAAACATAGCCAATGAGCTTGAAAGAAGATTGAAAAAATCCAATATAGCCGGCAAGACCATCACCCTGAAAATCAAATACAGCGACTTTACTTTACAGACTCGAAGCAAGACGCTTCAGTATTTTATTGCCGATAAAAATCTTATATTAGAAACCTCAAGGGAATTGCTTTACCAATCCGAATTACATAATTCGGTCAGATTATTGGGTATTTCCTTGTCCAACCTCAACACCGACAAGAAAATCGAGAAACAGAACGATGAATCCGTTTCCGTACAATTAAAGTTCGATTTTTGATGGTAGTTAACCCTTTCTTTATATTTTAGACCATGCAACGCCCTGAATTGCACCGACATATTATAACTACTGCTGGTAATCTCTTTTATATCCAAGGGTATAACTCCACTGGAATCAATGAGATCATTGACAAATGCAATATTGCCAAAGCCACACTTTACAGTCATTTTAAATCAAAGGAAGACATCTGCATTGCATATTTAACGGAACGTCACGAAAGCTTCTTGAAAGCTTTGAAAGGTTATGTCACAAAACGCAAAAAAGGGAAAAACCAACTGTTGGCCATATTTGATTACTTGAGGGATATATATCGAGAGGAGGATTTTCATGGTTGTTGGGGACTCAAGACTTTGGGCGAGCTTTCCCCAAAGCAAAAAAAACTCCTAGGGGTAATTCAAAAGCAAAAGAAAGAGCTGCTGCTGTATCTCGGGGAAGTGGTCAGCGAAAATATCGTCAACATCTCCAAGGCAGAAACCGAAAAAATATCGGGAGGGCTCTACCTTTTGTACGATAGTGCCATCACCGAAAGCTATCTCTTTAAAAATGATTGGCCCATTTATATGTCGAGAAGCATTGCTCCCTGCCTTTTTGCAGATTCGGAATTGGTCTAAGTTCTGCATCCGTCAACCCATATGGTTGATTCATAAATTCAATCCCTTCATTTTTCCATATAGGCTTTACTTATAGCAGGTAATTTCTTCGACTATATCCTGCAACACAATGGAATGGCTTAAGAAATTATTGGTTTTGAGCACCACTATTTCCCAAGTCTATCCGATATGAAAAAAGCCATAGTTCTTCTCCTTTTTTTGCTGATTGCATTTTTGGGCAAAGCCCAGATATATCCGGTACAGGTCACCCCACAATTGGTCCCTCCCTATAGCTTCAGGCTCTCCGACTACCAGACCACCACCCTCGAAAAGCTCTTTGTGAACCTCTTGCTCACCGATGCCCAGGACTCTGGCAGGCAGGTGCGCCTGAGGATGTACATACAGGGGCAGGGCCTTGATATAAGGACAACCGACTTTGTGGCCGGTGCCGCCCCCATTTTCCTGGACGGCGGGGTCAACCAAAGGTTCTCCAACCTGGACCTACGCCCCTACTTTTCCCTCCAGAACCTGTTGGGCATCTCACCCTATCGGTACGGACAGCTCTTGCCCGAGGGACGCCTCACCCTTTGCTTTGAGGTGTACGACTTCATTTCCGGCCAGCCGCTCTCGCGAAGGAGCTGCACCTCGGCCTATTTGCAGCTCAACGAACCGCCCCTGCTCAACTTTCCCGGCCGCGGGGAGCTGGTCAACGCCCGGGAGCCGCAGAACATCGTCTTCAACTGGACCCCGAGGCACATCAACGCCCCGGCAGTGCAGTATGAGTTCACCCTGAAGGAACTCTGGGACACCGGCATGGACCCGCAGGCCGCCTTCCTGGCCTCCCCACCGCTCCACCAGACCACCACCTATGCCACCACCCTGCTGTACGGCCCCGCCGATACCCCTTTGCTGGTGGGAAAGACCTATGGCTGGCAGGTAAGGGCCTTCTCCGACAACGGCTTTGAACAGACCGCCCAGTTCCGCAACAACGGCCTGAGCGAGATCTACCACTTCGAGTACCAGAGTGACTGCCCGCCGCCGGGGTACGTCATCTCGGAGGCCAGGGACTCCAGGACGGTGCAAATCAGCTGGCAGGACAGCCCCGAGCATATGGCCTACAGGGTGGAGTACCGCAAAAAGGGGTACGGGGAAGCTGACTGGTTCGGGACATGGACACAGGACAACAGCGCCATCCTAAGGAACCTGGAGGGGGGAACCGTGTACGAGTTCAGGGTGGGCGGTGAGTGCAGCCCCAATACCGGGGCGGCATTCTCCGAGGTACATGAGCTCACCACCCCTACGGAGGAAGAAGTGGCATACTACAACTGCGGCATCCCGCCGGAGGTGGAGATCACCAACCGGGAGCCGCTGCAGAACCTTGGGGCGAACCATGTGTTCACAGCAGGTGACTTCCCTGTAACGGTAAAGACGGTGATCGACCATGGCGCGGGATATTACTCAGGTTGGGGCTTTATCGTGCTACCCTATCTGGCCGACACACGGGTACGGGTGGAGTTTGAAAACATCAAGGTCAACACCGACCACCAAATGGTGGAGGGCATGGTGGTGACCAGCTATGATGCCGGGTGGTCCGGTATCATGGAAATCGACCAAGTATTCGATGATCTTAAAAGGTTGTTGGAAAATTGGGACGGAACCCCGGAACAGATCCAAGAACTCCATGGGTATGAGGCAACCCTGAGCAACGGTCTGGATCAAGCTGCCTCAAGCTCCCAGGACCAAGGGGTCCAATCGGAACTACAACAGATAAAGGAAAATCTAAGAAACAAGACCCAAGCCCTTTCCAACGAAGGAGAAGACCATACACCCAAGGCCGTTTCAGCCATGAGCGATGCTGCCAAGACGGCTGTGGAGGCGATAATTGATGCTGAAAGGAACAAGAATATCCAAGGAGCCTCGCAAGGTGATCGAATCACTGGGGACGGCTATTTTGACGGGGTCATCAACTTTACCATTGCGGATGAAAAGGTCCAGGAAAGGGTCTTGGACGGTCCAGAATTGGTTGACATATCCCAAATGCGGCCTAAAGATGATGAAGGAGACCACACAAGGGTCATTGAAACCCATTTGGCCGATAACAAACAATTGATAGTGTCCACGTCCAACAGGACGAATATCGGCTCCGATGGGGACATTAAGGGCGTCATGGAACGGATGGGGTCCGTGCGGAACGAAGATTATCTATTGTGGCTCCATTACGACTTTCACAAAAACCAGGTAAAGTATAAGGTAAGCTTTGGCAATGGCTACTTCCCTGAAGCCATCATTGCCCAAAACGAACTGGTGGACCTGATGAACGATGCCCTTTCCTACGATTTAAAGGATGCCATCGGCTCATCCATTGTGGCATTATCGGAAGGGTTGGACCGCTTGTTGGAAGAATACAACGGCCAATTGCCCTATATGGACGCTGAGGTCATAGAAGGCTATACGGCACATGATGTGTTAAAAACGGCCCTCAGCTTCATGCGAAGTTGTGGGGAGGGTTTTGCCCAACAAGAGGAGGGTATAGTGCCACGCTGCCTTTGGGACAGTGAAACGCCCCTGGCATTTTCCATGGCGTATTATGCAGGCTTTATAGACGGGGCCTGGGAGGTCCTGGAACTTGCACATGGCATAGCCGAGTTTTCAGCGGCATGGCACCCCTTGAACCCTGTTTTCCATACCCAACGGGGCCTGGATATACGCAAGAAGACCCTGGACACACTGATTATGCTCAACAGGTTGGTGACCGAGGAGGGTGCCTTTCAGCAGGCCAGGCAGATGGTTGTTCAGCAGATGGAACAATATATCGATGACACGGTGTCAATGGATGCACAGGGACGCTATAACCAAGGTAAACTGATCTTTGAGGTCGCCAGCGCCTTTTTTGGGATAGCAGAGGCAAAGATCCTTCTGAAAACGGGAAAACTGACATCCAAATTGTTACAGGGGCTGGCCAGGATGCCAAGCAACCTTGCCAACTTGTTCAGGGCATTGCCAGGAAAGTTCAAAAAGTTAAGGAACAATACCCTGGCCTATGTTCTAAGCGCCAATACATCTATAGAGATAGCGCGCTATACCGATGATGGGGTTTTGGTTGCAAAGAATTGGGTCGATGAGCCTGAACAGACCGTTTATGGGTTGGGACAATTGGCCATTAAAAAAACTGAGGGGATTGCAACCGAAACTGCCGAAATAGCCCTTGTAAGGGATAAAAATGGTACTTTGGGACTTGGGCTGGTTAAGGCTGAGGGTGCAAAATTTGGGAAATCTTTTATTAATTCACTGAATGGTTTTTCAGATGACATAGCTTCTTTAGCTAGTGAGCAAGGTCTAAGTATTGATGATTTTAAATTACTGCAACAGAAGAGATATGATGTGATGACTCCTATAGAAAAAGGAAAGATAGATGCAATAAGAAGTGAAATTCCTTTACCTGACGGAAACACAATTTTACAAAAAGCTATTCCAAAAGCTGATATAGCTAAGTATTTAAGAGATACAGACCCTTATTATCAAGTAGGAGGTTTTGTTACCACAGCTAAAGATGCTAAACATCTATCAACATTTGATGATGTTTATTATGGAATGAGATTAGATTATGATGGAACAGCTTTTAATCTTTCTGATGGTAGTTTTGGGGTTATTAGATACAAAACACCTGTACCTAGTGCCGAAGTTCCGAGAATTACCGGACCTAAAGATAAATTTCCATTTACAGGAAACGGTTTTACATCAGGTAACAATGGTAAATTAGGTGTTCCTGAATGGAAAACTCCATATAATACACCTAACGATGGAGCTGAGTTATGGGAGGTTGCATCTGATGGGACAGAAACAATAAGAGCCATATTTGATAGTGGTCAAAATAGATTTATAGCAGTACCATAATAATGAGGAAAGGAACTTACACTTTTTATAGAGGAATTGAAATGGCTATTACGGAGTGTTATGGTCATGGACTTAATAAAAATATTGAAGAAAATTATAGATTAATTTCATATGATAAAACTAATGGAATTATGGATGATTTTCAACTAGACGAAAGTAATAATCAATTTTCTAAAAGAATCAAAATTAATGATTTAGATAATGCATTTTATATTATTACAAAAGCCACATTCAATGGATATTCTTTTTTTGTGGAGTTGGATTCCGAAATAGGTTATATTGGCTTAAAAACAGATAATCCCTCTACTTTTGAAAAAATGAGATACTCATTATATAAAGTCAATGACGAGAAAAAAATTAGTGAAGACCAGCTTTATAAGACAAAATATTTTAAGGTTTTTGATGGATTTATCATTCGAGTTAAACTTACTGAAATCACGGAAATGTGGGAGGAAAGGTCAAAAAGTAAATATGATTTACCTATGCCTGATCACATAGATAAAAAGAAGTTAATCAAACCAACCTTTTAATTTTCGTTTTAGCGATAAAGGCATCTAATAAAGAAAACCCTTGTCCTTTGACTGTTTCCACTGCCACCGCACGATTGCATCGTGCAGTAAGGAAAGATTTTGAAGCAGGCATACCACGCGTGGGACATGTACGGTAGCGACGATTTTGCCAATAAGTTAGACTTCATTAAAGAAATACCTCTGAAATGATGGAAACAGTAGATGACTGCCCTATTTGCGAACCAATTAAAAATGTTCTCAACTTTTTATTAGAAAATGGTTTTGAGATGATTGAAAAAAAAGTTTCTGATTATCACTTTCATGAACTTTATTTTAAACTAAAAGGAGAAAAAATCAATATTCCTGCTTTTGAAAATATAATTCAACACTCAGAATCAAAATTAACGTGTGAATGTCATTGGAGTTCAATTGAGCTGGATATTACCCCAACTGTTGTTTAAGATTAGATTTAAGTAAACTGATGTAGATTCTGCACTAAGCAATAGTACTCCTAATATTATAAATAACTGATGCTAAACAAATCAGATGTAGGAAAATATATTGAGGTAAGGTTAATTGAAAAATAACAACATTATGACTTCAAAAGATAAAGAAAATCAAGACTTCTCTGAGGAGATGGATAAATTAAGACAAGAAGAAAAGAACGCTATGATAAAATGTCTACTGAAGAGAAAGAGGGATTGCAAAAAGCTCGTAAACGTCACCAAC
Source organism: Flagellimonas sp. 2504JD4-2 (assembly GCF_053642935.1). Taxonomy (NCBI): domain Bacteria; kingdom Pseudomonadati; phylum Bacteroidota; class Flavobacteriia; order Flavobacteriales; family Flavobacteriaceae; genus Flagellimonas; species Flagellimonas sp. 2504JD4-2. The sequence goes on from NZ_JBSIOV010000001.1 coordinate 174,545, forward strand.
GTAAAGTTAGGGTCGAGATGTTAGGCTATGACAAGCATCCAGATGAAAAGAAAGAGGATGTTTTTAAGGACGAAAAAAAGGATGATACAGAAAACCAATCTGATTAAGGATTGATATACGGTTTTTAGATTGAAAATGCCACAAGTTACAAACTTGCGGTGGCTAGGGAAATATTCAACGATGGTACGGAGGTTTTGAAAGGCAAGATAGTTGACGGAAAATTTATCAAAGTTGAATAGTATGTTTAGATCAGGTTATTATGGGTTATTCGAGGGGAAAGAATGTAAGTTAAGAGGAACTAGTTCAGGTTGGGTAGTGGTTTTGCAAAATCAAAGTACAGGGTTTGCAAATCTAGAGCTTAAAGGAAAAGAGATAAAAAAAATTCAGTCAGCTTCTAGAGTTCGCACAAAGGCAAAATACAAAGGTTTTACTTTCTCTTTACATGAGAACTCAAAACTAGAGAAAGGTAAGGTTCGGCTTTGGTTAGACTCTTTAGATTTTGAGGCATACGATCACTTTGGTTTTAATTATCGTGAAGATGCCAATATTGAAGTAGATGTTGATGAGTTAGACGAAATATGGGAAGAAAGGGAGAAGTTATCAAAATTTCCTTTTAAGGTAGAGAAGATCAAATATTTAAAAGGAGGAAAAAATATCACATAATGCTTTGAATTTTTCCCCTGCTACCGCACGATTGTATCGTGTAGTAAGGAAAGATTTTGAAGCAGGGATACCACGTGTGGGACACGCGCGGTAGCGGTGCAAAAGAGATTGGTGATTATGGGCAAAGAACATGGTGGAGGATTGAAAAACCTACCTTGTTACAAAACCCTAATGTGATTAAAATAGTACGAAGGAATAAGGATGGTTCAATTTCTAAAACGGGCCATATTGATGTTAACCCTGAATGAGATGACTAAACATGGCTTGGGATAAAAATTATATTCAGGAATTAAAGCTTGATGATTACACAGCTCCAATGATTGAAGATGTAGAAGAATATAAAATAAGGATACTTCATCGAGGAGAGCAGTTATTTTATTGGGATAAAAAAAAGAATAGAGCATTTATTTCCGAAATTCAAATAAGAAATGGGAGTATATACTCAAACTCAATCAAAAAGTGGGATGATACAGGCGAGAAAATTACATCAGGGCAAAAAGCGATTATAATTGAGAGGCTAAAGTCTTATTTTATTAATTATCAAAAATTAGAGCCTATAATTAGATGAATATCAGTCCATTATGATAGGACTAGTAATCTGGCTAAACGGTGGTTAAAAATGTTGATGATTACAAATTATTTTGGAATACTCCCCTGCTACCGCACGATTGTATCGTGTGGGAAGGAAAGATTTTGAAGCAGGGATACCACGCACGGGACACGCGCGGTAGCGGCAGATTCGGAATTAGTCTAAACAAAAAGAGCCCCTTAAATCAAGGAGCCCTTTTTGCACAAATCATCTTACTTACTTTACAACCAAAGTATTGTCGGTCGATGTAGGGTTTAATGGACAGAAGTATACATACTCACCTTTTTCCAATTTTGTGGGCTTAGAGGTTTGTGATGTACCTGTTTTAACCGGTTTCGTAACATAAGCAGTTTGGATATGGTTTTCCGGCTTGCTTACGTCTTGACCTTTTTTCACCAATACAAAACCAACATCATGTCCAACTCCATTGTTTGTAATATCGAAAACATAGGTTCCGGCAGAAACAGTGATCTGTTTTTGGGTAAACTCTCCAGCAGTTTGCTCCAATGCCAAGGTCTTAACCGGGGCATCCTTCATCATTTTATCCTGCGCGCTGGTCGAGAATACTACACCAACAGCCAATACTAAAATTGCAATTACTTTTTTCATCTTTATCTTAATTAATTATTAGGGTTAATTGTTTTTGTTAAGCTTCAACAGCCTGTAAGGGTTGTGCTACCGGAAAATCAACAGGGATCTCAGTAGTGTTATTGATATAGTTGGAGATAGTTTTGTCTCCCACTAGAACGATAGTATCAATCAAGTTTTCCTTGGTCCATCCAGCGGCAAAGAAATTTTCTACTACAGCTGCATCCGTGGCTCCTCTGTTCTCTGTAATGTTCTTGGCCAATCTTGCCAAAGCATCCAACTTGCTGTCAAATGAGGCTCTACCTGCTCTAAGCTCTAAGACTTGATCATCTGTGAATCCGTTCATTTTGCTGATAGCTGTGTGTGCGGACAAACAATATAGACATCCGTTCACTTCACTCACGGCAAGGTTTACAACCTCTTTTTCTTTAGTTTTTAGTGATGTCTTGGCATTGGACAGGTTCAAGTAGTTGGCCAATGCATTTTCTGAATGGGCGTAAGTGGCAAAAAGGTTGGGAACAAAACCAACAGCTTTTTCCAAATTGTCAAATATGGCTTGGTTAGCCGAACTTACTTCTTCTCTTGTAGGTACATTAAATGTGCTCATAATTATTAAAATTTTATACGTGTTGTTATATGGATTAAAAATTCTTTACAAATGGTTTTTCCGCATCGCAATAGAAATCGTGATGATGTTTTTGCTCGCAATGCGCTTCAGATATGATGGGTTGTGGCTCAGGTTTTCTGACCGCTCTGAAAATTTCGATGAGATTAAAAATTGATTTTTCCTTTGCTTTCATCTTTATCTTGTTTTAATTACTATGCAAAGATGTTGCGAAAAGGAGGGGGAGTGTTAGCAGGAATTTCCCGACGGCTTGCCTAAATTTCCCTTAGGCTATTTCTAAAGTGTTTTCGCGGTATTCGGAGGGGGTCATTTGGGTCATTTTCTTAAAGAAACGACTAAAATGGGCCGGGTCGTTGAACCCTAGATCAAAAGCAATCTCCTGGTTCTGTTTGTCGGTAAAATGAATAAGTCTTTTTGCTTCCAGTGCTAGTCGTTCCAAAATAACTTGCTGTGGTGGTTTTTGATTGTATATGGAAAAAAGATTGGACAAGGTCTTGGGCGACTTGAAAAGCATTTCGGCATAATCGCTCACTTTTCGTTTTGTTTTGTAGTGCATGTCCACCAAGTAGTTGAACTTTCGGATCACATCTATCTGATCGTTCTTAAGTGTTTTTACAATAAGCTGTTCCTTGGCCAAACGTGTGCTCATTATGATCAACCGTTTCAACAGCATTTGAAGCATATCACCTTGGATATTATCCGGTGTGGAAAACTCTTCCACAAAAACATCGAACCAAAGGTTGAATTTTTTGAGCTGGTCCGAAGGAACCGAGATAATGGGCAAATCCTGTGTTCCAAAAAATAGGATTCCGTTACAGGAAACCTCACTATCGTGATCCGAAATACAATAGAATTCCCTGTTAAAAAGAACAGCGGACAGGGGTAAATGTGTTTTGGCGAAAGAAACATGCTGCAGATAGGTAACCGTAACCAGTTGATTGGGCTTCAACTCCAATGCCAGATCGTCAACCACAATGGTCAACGGTTCTTCATTTCTATTCCAAAGAAATTTAATGGTATTTGCGGTTGAAGTGAACCGTTGGTTATCACTTTTTATATCGTCGGTCAAGCCTAGTATTGACCCTAATTTTGGGTCTTTATATTCGTATCTCATCAGCCAATGTCTCCTTGATTAATGCTCTAAAACTAGTGGTTTTGCGTTTTTAGTCCAGATATTTTGTTGATACTTACATATGGTTTGAGGTTCGATATTGGGTTAATCTTTAAACAATAATGTTAATGTCCGGCCCAGATTTTACCATAATTGGGACTTTTTATAGTATTGGGTATGGAAAAGTTAAAGTATTATGACGAAGCCGCTAATAATTTCTATGCAAATTTGGAGTTAAAAGGCTTCACTATAAATTCATTGGATTTTCATTCATGTCATTTCGATAACATCTGTAAAGATTTGAATGATATTGCAAATCTTATTGAATTAGCGGAAAAGCAAAAATGGCATGGAGAGCTTTCCATTCGCAGCAAGATTTTGAAAAAGGAGCATGTAGTGGTGGTCACAGACCCCCATCTGAATATCATTTATGCTTCACAGAATATGTATGGCATGAACGGTTACCGCCCCAACGAGGTAGTTGGTAAAAAACCCAAAATGTTCCAGGGAGAGCAAACCAGTGAAGAAACCAGAAAAGAAGTTTCCAACGCCATCAAACAACACCAACCTTTTGAGGTGATTTTGGTCAACTACAGAAAAGATGGCTCCACCTATAAATGTTGGATCCAAGGTTCTCCTGTCTTTGACAAAGCTGGAAAGGTGGTCAACTTTATCGCGTTTGAAAAAGAGGTAGCCTAATAACTATTCTTCTCCTCTCTAGAAATTACAGGTTTCGATTTCCGTAACACGAAGGGTGTTTACCATTCCCTTGTCCTTGATCGGCATGGCCGCAAGGCTGATGAGCATGTCGCCAACATCCAAAAATCCTTTTTTGCAGGCAATTTGGTTTACATCATCAATGGTCTCATCGGTCGAAACATATTTATCGTAAAAGAATGCCTTGACCCCCCATAACAGGTTCAATTGGGTAAGGATCCTTTTGTTGGAGGTAAATACCAAAATATGGGCGCTCGGTCTCCAAGCGGAAATCTGAAACGCCGTGTAACCGCTATTTGTCAATGTTGAAATCGCCTTGGCCTGAATCTCGTTTGCCATAATAGCGGCATGGTAACACACCGATTTGGTAATGTATCTTTTGGTCCTGATATGAGGTGGTGTCTGCGGAACACTGATCAAACTCGAGCCTTCAACACTAACTAGTATGCTCGACATTTTTTCAATCACCTGAACCGGATAATTTCCAACGGATGTTTCACCCGAAAGCATTACCGCATCGGCACCGTCCATTACCGAATTGGCAACATCGTTAACCTCTGCTCTGGTCGGGGTCAAACTTGTAATCATGGTCTCCATCATTTGGGTTGCAATGATTACGGGAATTCTAGCTTTTTTCGCCCTAAGTACCAGTTGTTTTTGAATTAGTGGCACTTCGTGTGCAGCTACTTCCACCCCAAGGTCTCCTCTGGCAACCATCAGCCCATCGCAATAAGCCACAATCTTATCGATATTATCAACGGCCTCAGGTTTTTCAATCTTTGCAATAATTGGAATCTTATGTTCAGAGTGCTGGTTAACAAGGTTCTGAAGATCCATAAGGTCTTGGCTATGGCGCACAAATGAAAGTGCAATCCAATCCACCTCTTGTCCGATAGCAAATATGGCATCCTTGATATCCTTTTCTGTCAAAGCGGGCAACGAAATATCAGTATTGGGGAGGTTTACTCCCTTTTTCGATTTCAACGGCCCCCCTTGAATCACGGTTGCTTGAACTTCATCCTTTCCATTGGTGGATTTTACCTCAAAAATCAGTTTCCCATCATCAAGCAAAATACGTTCTCCCGGATTTACGTCCCTTGGGAAATTCGAATAGTTCATGTACACCTTTTTGGCACTGCCCTCAAAAGGTTCCCCCGTGGCGAATGTGATTTCATCACCAGGTGCTACAACTGCTTCACCTCCCATAACCCCTACACGTAATTTGGGGCCTTGAAGATCGGCAAGAATGGATGTGTTGACCTCCATTTCTTCATTGAGGTCCCGAATCATCTGGATTCTTTTGGCCACATCATCATGTGACGCATGGGAGAAGTTTATACGAAACACATCGACTCCTGCCTTGATCATTTCCTTAAGTACGTCCTTGCTACTCGTTGCAGGTCCCAATGTTGCTATTATCTTGGTCTTTTTTCTAGTTGGCATTACTAAAAGATTAAGTTTCTTTTTGATTTTAATGTTTGTGCATTAACACAATAAGCAGTTATTACACTTGGTATTTTGTTGATTGCCTTTACATAGGTTTCTATGGATAGTTCACATCCAGCATCCACTTTTAGAAAATAATCCACTTCCCTTTTTTCCCGTATCAGATAATCTGTTCTGATTGAAGTGTTATTTTCGAATAATCCTGTTGAAGGCATGACTTCCATGATAGTGCATTTATTGGCAATGAGTGTCCAATAATTATCGCTTAACCCATCTTCCCATTCAAATATTGAAAAGGAAAGATTTTGGTTCAATTCAAGGTCGCTTTTCATTCGTTTCAGATGTAATCCGCAAATGGAGTTTATGGCATATCCCATGGCATAATCTTCCAAACCACAATGTATGGCGATAAGCTGAAAATTATCATCGTAAAAATCAGCAGATATCTTGTGCGTTGTCAACATGATTCAAAAGCGAACCGTAAATATACTCTTAATACCCTTTCTAGCCTAGTTGAAAGAAAACAATACGGTCTAAAACCAAACGAAAACGTTTGAGTTTACACTTATTTAATGGTGTGGATTTTCAATTTTACTCTGTAACGCGAAATATGCCCTTTTTGAAGCTTTTTCTTCGGCCTTCTTTTTGGATGTGGCCCGGGCCTTTGCAGTGATCTTCTCTCCAATGGTGAGTTTTACGGCAAAATGTTTAAGCTCATCGTTGCCGGTATCTTCGTAAACCTCATAATGAAAGCTCTTTTTTTGTTTCTGGCACCACTCTATCACCAAACTTTTATAGCTTATGACTTTTCCCTCCAATTGCTCAATATCGACATAAGGCTTTATCACCTTGGCATTGATGAATTTTTCACAATACTGGTAGCCCCTATCCAAATAAATGGCCCCCACCAATGCTTCAAAAACATTTCCATGGATGTTCTCTCCGAAATGCGATTTGGGAATTCTACTTTCAACGTATTGTAGCAATTTTAAATCCTTTCCCAATTCATTCAAGTGTTTCCTGCTCACGATCTTCGAGCGCATTTTTGTGAGGTATCCTTCATCCCCCTCCGGCACTTCGTTGTATAAATGCTTGGAAATAATGGTGCCCAGCATGGCATCTCCCAAAAACTCCAGCCGTTCATAGTTCATGGGATTGCCATCCGAGTCTCTTTTATTGACCGAACGGTGCAAAAAGGCCTTTTTGTAGATGTCAATATCCTTGGGCTTAAAGCCCAAGATCTTCTTTATGCCCCAAAAAAAATCCCCATCCGTTTTCGGATGGGAATTGAATATTTTGGAAGAAAATTTCATTGCTTACAAAACTACCCTATTTTTCTAAATAAGATACATGCGTTGTGCCCGCCAAAACCAAAGGTGTTGCTCATGGCCACGTTTACCTCCCTTTCCTGTGCCTTGTTCAAGGTTAAGTTTAAGGAAGGGTCTATGTTTTCATCCACCACACTATGATTAATGGTTGGCGGCACCAAGCCATGTTCCATGGCCAAAATAGAGGCAATGGCTTCAATAGCACCAGCAGCACCCAACAAATGTCCGGTCATGGACTTGGTAGAATTGATATTGATGTTAGGGGCGTGTGACCCAAATACCTTTGAAATGGCCTTTAATTCAGCAACATCCCCTAAAGGTGTTGATGTACCATGCGTATTTATGGCGTCCACGTCTTCAGGATTCAGGCCAGCATTCTGCAAACAATTTTCCATTACTTTCACCACTCCTATCCCTTCGGGATGAGGTGCGGTCATATGGTGCGCATCACTGGAAAGTCCTCCGCCTAAAACTTCGGCATAAATTTTTGCTCCCCTAGCTTTTGCGTGTTCGTATTCTTCAAGAATCAGGGCTCCCGCCCCTTCACCCAAGACAAAACCATCTCTGGTGGCATCGAACGGTCTTGAAGCAGATTCTGGACTCTCATTACGTGTCGACAATGCATGCATGGCATTAAAACCACCCATACCTGCAATGGTGACCGCCGCTTCGCTACCTCCAGTAACAATAACATCGCAATGCCCCAATCGTATATAGTTGAGTGCATCGATCATGGCGTTCGCCGAAGATGCACAAGCAGATACCGTGGTATAGTTTGGTCCCATAAAGCCATGCTTAATGGAAATGTTCCCTGGAGCTATATCCGCAATCATTTTAGGAATAAAGAATGGGTTAAACCTTGGTGTTCCGTCACCACCGGCATACCCTATCATTTCATTCTGGAAAGTTTCCAACCCTCCGATTCCGGCACCCCAAACGACACCAACTCTAAACTTGTCCACTTTTTCAAGATCAAGTCCCGAGTTTTTTATTGCTTCATCTGAAGATACCAACGCATATTGTGCAAAGGGATCAAGTTTCCGGGCTTCTTTTCTGTCAAAAAAGTCCTGGGCATTGTAGCCTTTTAACTCGCAGGCAAACTTGGTCTTAAACTTTTCGGTATCGAAGTAAGTAATGGGAGCGCAACCGCTTTTTCCATTCTTAAGTCCTTCCCAATAAGCCTCTAAATTGTTGCCAATGGGCGTAAGTGCGCCCATTCCGGTAACCACTACTCGCTTTAACTGCATTGAACTATTTTTTACCCTTTAGAACCTAAATTAAAAAAAAATTATCCATGTGACGATCATCACATGGATAATTTAAAATCTTTAGTAAAATATCATATATATTACTTCGCTTCTTCTATATAGCTAATGGCTTGACCAACAGTTGCAATGTTCTCTGCTTGATCATCCGGGATTTGAATATCGAATTCTTTTTCAAACTCCATGATAAGCTCAACAGTATCCAAGGAATCCGCCCCTAAATCGTTGGTAAAGCTCGCTTCAGCTACAACTTCATTCTCATCAACACCTAGTTTATCAACGATGATAGCCTTTACTCTTGATGCAATGTCTGACATAATTATATCGGTTTTAAAAATTTAATCGTTGGCAAAAATATAAAACTTTGGATTAAATACACTATTTGTCGATAAAATGTGCCTCAAATTAAACATCTTAAGGCTCAGTACATTACTTTAGCTGCATAAAGTCAGTCCTAAATTGAATCTATTCTTAATTGAATGAAACGAGTTGTAATATTAGCTTCCGGTAGTGGTTCCAATGCGGAAAACATCATCTCATATTTTCAGGGAAGCAATAATGTTGAAGTCACCGCCGTATTAACAAACAAGAAGACCGCCAAAGTCTTGGAACGTTGCGAAAGGTTGGCAGTACCTGCCTTTTATTTCAACAAACAAGCTTTTTCTGGCTCCGATAGTATCATTAGGTTATTGAAGGGATTGTCTCCAGACCTTATTGTTCTTGCTGGATTCCTATGGAAAATACCCTCTCGGCTCGTAGCTGCATTTCCGAATAAAATCATCAACATACATCCCGCCCTATTGCCCAAATACGGTGGTAAGGGAATGTACGGCGCCAGAGTACACGAAGCGGTAAAGGAAAATTCCGAGACCGAGACCGGTATCACCATACATTATGTAAATGAAAATTATGATGAGGGCGCTATAATCTTTCAGGCCAAAACGACCATTGACCCAAACGATAGTACGGATGCTATTGCCGCGAAAGTCCATCGGCTGGAGTACGAGCATTTTCCGAAGGTCATTGAAAAACTGCTGAAATAATGGGTGCCAAGAAGAAGTTTTATGTCGTCTGGAAAGGAAAACACCCAGGCATTTACGAATCATGGGACGATTGCAAGGCACAGATTGAGGGCTTTAAAGGCGCACAGTACAAATCGTTTTCGGAATTCAGCGAGGCCAAAAAAGCCTTTAACAGCAATTATTTGGAGTATAAGGGTAAATCCAAAAAGAAAAAGGAATTATCCCCCGAAGAACTTTTAAAAATAGGCGACCCCAATTACAATTCCATTTCGGTGGATGCGGCATCCAGCGGAAACCCCGGAAAGATGGAATATCAAGGGGTAGATACCAAGTCAAAGAAAGTTCTTTTTAAACAAGGTCCGTTTGAACAAGGGACCAATAACATTGGTGAATTTCTTGCCCTGGTGCACGGACTTGCTTTTTTAAAGAGTAAGAACAGTAATCGAATTGTTTATTCAGATTCTAGAATAGCGATTGGGTGGGTACGCAAGAAAAAGTGTGGTACCAAGTTGAAAAGGCATGCTAAAAATGCCCATCTATTTGAGTTAATTACCCGAGCCGAGGACTGGCTCAAAAAAAACCGCTACAACACTCCTATTGTTAAATGGGAGACCGCTGCCTGGGGAGAAATTCCTGCGGATTTTGGAAGAAAATAAGCCTTGGCTTCTTCGTTTTGACCTCTTTATCTTAAAATCGCGCTTAGTTGCTATAAATGGAATTGTGAAAGTGTATATTTGCAGCAAATTTTAGTGGATGGGCAAATTGTTGATTGTTGGAAGTGTGGCTTTTGATGATATTGAAACCCCTTTTGGCAAGAGCGATAAAATATTGGGTGGTGCAGGAACCTTTATAGGTTTGGCCGCTTCACAGTTCAATGTAGAGTCGGCGGTAGTGTCGGTTGTGGGTGATGATTTTCCACAAAGCTATATCGACATTTTTACCGAACGCGATATCGATGTTTCCGGAATGGAAATCGTGCAAGGTGGAAAGACCTTTTACTGGAAGGGGAAATATCACAATGACCTTAACTCTAGGGATACGCTGATCACTGAGCTCAACACCATGGCCGATTTCAATCCGGTAGTGCCAGAGGATTTTAAGGATGCTGATGTGGTCATGCTTGGAAACCTACATCCAGACATTCAGACAGGTGTAATAAATCAAATGGAAGAACGACCAAAATTAATCATAGCGGACACTATGAACTTTTGGATGAACAACACCTGGGATGAGTTGATGAAGGTTATTGAGCGTATCGATGTGATTACCATTAATGATGAGGAGGCACGTCAGATGACCAATGAATATTCTTTGGTCAAAGCTGCTGCTAAAATTCAGGAAATGGGGCCCAAATATGTGGTCATCAAAAAAGGGGAGCACGGTGCACTCCTATTTCATAAAGACCATGTTTTCTTTGCCCCCGCATTACCCTTGGAAGAAGTTTTTGATCCTACTGGAGCCGGGGATACCTTTGCAGGTGGATTTGCAGGTTATTTGGCCGAGACCAAAAACATTTCATTTGAAAGCTTGAAAAATGCCATTATACATGGCTCGAACTTGGCGTCGTTCTGTGTTGAGAAATTTGGTACGGAACGCATGCTGTCGTTGAAAAAACATGAAGTGGAAGACCGCTTGTTACAGTTTAAGGAATTGACACAATTCAATATAGAGTTAACATAGACATACGCCCTGAAAATTTCGGGGCTTTTTTATTTATTTTGGTTTGTTATGAGTGATGCGATTAAGCACGAATGCGGAATATCAATGATCCGTTTGCTTAAACCTCTAGAATACTACAAAGAAAAGTACGGTACAGCTTTTTATGGGGTAAATAAAATGTACCTGATGATGGAGAAGCAGCATAACCGGGGCCAAGACGGTGCAGGTTTTGCAAGCATTAAGCTCGACATGAACCCCGGGGAACGTTACATGAGCAGGGTACGCTCGGCACAACAACAGCCCATTCAGGATATCTTCGCACAAATCAACGATCGTATAAATACCGCCATAGCGGAAAATCCCGAATACGAGAACGATGTTGCTCTGCAAAAAAAGAACATCCCATACATTGGGGAGTTGCTTATGGGCCATGTTCGGTATGGTACTTTTGGAAAAAATAGCATTGAGAGCGTTCATCCCTTTTTGCGACAGAACAACTGGATGCACAGGAACCTTATAGTAGCCGGTAACTTTAACCTGACCAATGTCCATGAACTCTTCAACAACTTGGTAAATTTAGGTCAGCACCCAAAAGAGTTAGCGGATACCGTAACCGTAATGGAGAAAATTGGTCACTTTTTGGATGACGCAGTGGCCAAGCTCTACAAACAAATAAAGAAGGAAGGCCACAACAAAAGAGAAGCCTCGCCATTAATTGCGGAGCGATTGAATGTTGCGAAAATCCTTAGAAAATCTTCCAAAAATTGGGATGGTGGCTATACCATGGGAGGTTTGTTGGGCCATGGAGATGCATTTGTAGTCAGAGATCCTGCAGGCATTCGTCCCGCTTATTTTTACAAGAATGACGAAATTGTGGTCATAGCATCCGAACGACCTGTGATTCAAACGGTGTTCAATGTCCCTTTTGAGGATATCAAAGAACTTGACCCGGGCAATGCCATAATCATAAAGAAAAAAGGTTCGGTACATATCGAAGAAATCAAACAACCAACCGAACGTAAAGCATGTTCATTTGAGCGCATCTATTTTTCAAGAGGAAGTGATAAGGAAATCTATCAGGAGCGGAAGCAACTCGGGAAATTGGTCTTCCCCCAAATTTTGAAGTCCATAGATGGTAACTTGAGCAATACGGTTTTCTCCTACATCCCAAACACCGCCGAAACTTCTTTTTTCGGTATGGTAAAAGAGGCGCAGAACTACCTCAACAAGCTTAAGGAAGAACAGATTTTGGCATTAGGTCCAAATATTACTGGCGAGGAGCTACACAAGATTTTGGACGTGCGCCCAAGAATTGAAAAAGTCGCCATTAAGGATGCCAAGCTGAGAACCTTTATTACCCAGGATAGTAGTCGGGATGATTTGGTAGCCCATGTTTATGACATTTCATATGGTTCAGTAAAAAAAGGTGATAATTTGGTCATCATTGATGATAGTATCGTAAGGGGAACCACACTTAAAAAGAGTATTCTTAAAATCTTGGATAGATTATCCCCCAAGAAAATCATCGTGGTGTCCTCTGCTCCCCAGATAAGATATCCGGATTGTTATGGTATCGATATGGCGAAGCTCGAAGACTTTGTTGCCTTCAAGGCTGCCCAAGCGTTGCATGAAGAGCATGGAACCACGCATATCATCAAAGAAATTTATGAAAAATGTCTGACACAGACGGAAAGGAATGATAATGAGGTCGTCAATTATGTGAAAGAATTTTACCAACCATTCACAGCTGACCAAATATCAAAAAAGATTGCGCAGATCCTAAGTCCGGAAAATATTAAGGCCGAAGTGGACATTATCTACCAAAGCATTGAAAGTCTTCACGAGGCTTGTCCAAAAAACCTCGGTGATTGGTACTTTACCGGAAACTATCCAACACCTGGAGGGAATAGGGTCGTGAACCGGGCATTTATCAATTTTTATGAAGGAAAAAACCAAAGGGCTTATTGATCCAATCACTTTTGGGTAAAATCAATAGTGCATTTCATCGATGAAATATGCATGTCATCGGCTTTTTGCACAATGGGCAAAAGTCGAGCCTACTTTAGTATTGCCATAGCATAAGTAGGTTAAGTTCATGGTAAGATTTGGGGCAAAAAAGGTGGAAGCTATTCCACCTTTTTTATTTTAAAGTAATCCCACCTTAGCTCTTCGTAATCCTTTTCCTTAATAATAGTACTCCCCATCGACAAGGTTAGCAATTCAACCAAATAAAAGGGGTTTCGTCTAAAAGCTTTTCGAATAAGGGCGGCCTTGGCTTACATTTGGAGGACCATAGCATAAGTAGGTTAAGTTCATGGTAAGATTTGGGGAAAGAAGGCGGAGGCAACTCCGCCTTCTTTATGTTTGAACCCCAACGATTTATCTAATTTCCTTGATCGAAATCTTCTTTCTTTTTGTTTTTAAAAGCAAAAATTTCCACAAAAACTTTTGTTATTTCTCACAATACCAGTAATTTAGTTTTGCCATAGCATAAGTAGGTTAAGTTTATGGTAAGATTTGGGACGAAAAGGGTGAGGGCTTCCTCGCCCTTTTCTATTATATCCATTTTATGAAATAAAAAAGGCCGGGCACAATTATGCGCCCGGCCTTTTTTGGGTTTGTTCTATCTTAATTATTTATTGGCAGCGAAGTTCTCTGCAACCTTATCCCAATTGATTACATTAAAGAATGCCGCAACATAGTCAGGTCTTCTATTTTGGTAATTCAAATAGTACGCATGTTCCCAAACGTCCAACCCTAAAATTGGATGTCCACCACATCCGGTTCCTGGCATAATTGGATTGTCTTGATTAGGTGTTGAGCAAATCTCCAACTTACCTCCCTTATGAACACAAAGCCAAGCCCAGCCTGAACCAAACCTAGTTCCTGCGGCAGCACTAAACTGCTCTTTAAATGCATCAAAGGAACCAAAAGCTTCGTCAATGGCAGCAGCTAAATCTCCACTTGGAGTTCCACCTCCATCAGGGGACATTACTTCCCAAAACAGGGTGTGGTTGTAGAACCCACCACCATTGTTTCGTACCGCCCCATTGGACATATCCAAGTTGGAAAGGATATCCATGATTCCTTTTCCTTCCAAATCCGTTCCAGCAATCGCGCCATTAAGTTTGGTGGTATATCCATTATGATGCTTGGTATGGTGTATTTCCATTGTTCTCGCATCTATATGTGGCTCCAAAGCATCATATGCATAGGATAATTTTGGTAATTCAAAAGCCATAATCGTATTGTTTTTAAGTTATTAATCGTTCTGTAAAAATACGGTTTTAAGACATATATTCCTTTAAATCATTATTAAGTTCAGCAAGGTAATCCGTAATTTGCCTGAAAAACTTTTTGACAGTTTCCAACTTTAAAATATTTAATGCCTCGGCCGGCTCGGGCAAGACCTATACCTTGACCAAGGAATACCTCAAATTGCTGTTGTCCGATGGTGCGATATTAAAGTTTAGACAGATTCTGGCTATCACTTTTACCAATAAGGCCGTTGCCGAAATGAAAAGCAGAATTCTGCAGAATCTATATGATTTTGGGCAGACAACAGCTATTGAAAACGGGAATAGCCTGTTCAAAGAACTGTGCGACGAACTTTCACTAGAACCAAGCCAGCTTCAACTTCGCGCTAAACTTATGCTTAAAAGGATATTGCACAATTATTCTTTTTTTGAGATTTCCACCATTGATAAATTCAACCATAAAATCATCAAAACTTTTGCCCGTGACCTTCAACTCTCACAGAGTTTTGAAGTGGAATTGGACACAGAACTCCTGCTCGAAAAAGCTGTTGGCCAATTGTTGGAGAGGGCGGGAAGCGACAAAGAGCTTACCAACGTCTTGATTGCATTCTCATTGGAAAAGATCGATGACAACAAAAGCTGGAACATTGGTCATGACCTTGTTGAAATCGGAAAATTACTGTTTCAGGAAAATCATGCAGTACACATTGATAGGTTACGTTCAAAGACCATCCCCGAATTAAAGGAGGTACGCGACAACATTCTTGATCAGGTCAAGTCGATTGAAAAAAATGTTATCCAAAGGGCTGAAGCAGTTCTGGAAGAAATTCAAAATTTAGGTTTCGCCTTAACCGATTTCCCAAGACAGACATTGCCCAACCATTTCAAGAAGATTATTGAAAAAGTGTTCAATACGAGAATACTCTACAACAATAAGCTTGAACAAAACCTGATTGACAATACAATTTTAAAAGCCAGCGATGCTAGGGACTCCTCTCAGCTGTCCAGCACCATTTTACAGACTTATTCCCATATCAAAAAGAACTTGTACCAACACAGTTATCTCAAAAACATTTATGGCAATATTGTTCCGCTTACGGTATTGAATGAAATCGCCAAAGAGATTAAAAATATTGAGGTTGAAAAGGACCTTATACCAATTTCAGCGATGAACTCGCTACTCTCCAAAGAGATAAAAAATCAGCCAGTTCCCTTTATATATGAAAGGTTGGGAGAAAAATATCGCCACTATTTCATTGATGAGTTCCAGGACACTTCGCAAATGCAATGGGAAAACCTAATCCCATTGATAGGTAATGCCCTTGAGAGTGAAAACGAAAAGAAAGAACTGGGTACGCTTTTTCTTGTTGGAGATACAAAACAAGCTATTTATAGATGGCGGGGTGGAAAGGCCGAACAATTTTTAAATCTCCTGAACCTAAGAACACATCCCTTTGTAATAAATCCAACTGTCCGAACTTTGGACACAAACTGGAGAAGCTATAGTGAAATTGTAAAATTCAACAATAGCTTTTTTACCTCAATAGCACCCTTTTTAAAAAATCCTGACTATCAATCCCTGTTTTTGGAAAGCGGACAACAAATTCCCCAGAATAAATTGGGCGGTTTTGTTCAATTGTCTTTCATTGACAACTCATTGGAGAACAAAAAAGACATGCATTGTTCCCAAGTATTGGAAGCCATCAACGAAGTACGGTCCAAAAACTATGATTACTCTGATATTTGCATCCTGGTCCGAAAAAATGAATACGGTACACTTTTGGCCAATTTTCTCTCGGAAAAAAACATTCCCATTGTTTCTTCGGAATCGTTGTTATTGAAAAGCAGTGATGTAGTTTCCTTTCTTGTTTCCTTATTGAAAATTGTTGAGAATGATAAGTACAAGGAAGCTGCTTACGAAGCACTCTCGTTTTTGGCGGAAAATCAATCGGAAAAACACGACTTCATAAAAGAGCATATCGACGATTTGAATAATTTGTTGTCAGGACGCTATGGATTCGATCTTCAACAGGTGAAAAGTCAACCCGTATTGACCATTCTTGAAACCGCTATAGTACAATTTGACTTGGCCGGAATGGCTTCGGCCCATATCAATTTTTTGATGGACAAGGTACTTGAGGTCGAAAAAAGGGAAGGTCCGGGGGTCCATTCCTTTCTGAAGTATTGGGATGTAAAAAAACAAAGCCTTTCGTTGACCGCCCCTGAAGCCATAAATGCCGTAAAAATCATGACGGTTCACAAAGCGAAGGGACTCGAATTCCCAATTGTGATATTTCCTTTCGCCAACATGTCTATCAATGGAGTGGGGATTAAAAAGAAATCCTGGGTCCCAAAAACGGAAGCGGAAGAATCCTTGGGATTGGAAGAGTTTCTGATCAATTCCTCCAAGGACATGCAATATTACAATGAGAGCGCATTCGAAAGTTATTCAGATGAAGCCAGCAAAACAGAACTGGATGCCATAAACGTGCTGTATGTGGCTCTGACCAGGGCGGAAAAAGGAATGTATATCATATCCGAAACCACTAAAAACAGCTCGACCCTAGAAGATTCCAATACCTATTCGGATTTGTTCCAATACTACTTGCACGAACAGGAAATACCCAAGGATGAAAAAGGGTTTTACACCTTTGGTGAACTCGTTGGGAAGGGTGAGTCCTCACAACAATCATCCGTAAAAAACGAAACTATCCCCTACATCACAAGACAAAAAGAAGGAAAGCGTTTTACGATTTCCACAAAATCAAGTCGATTATGGGATGATGACAAACGCGAAGCGATTGAAACCGGAAATTTGGTTCATTTTGCGCTGAGTCTGGTAAATACCGCCAACGATATTCCAGAAGTCATGGAAAGATTAAAATCCCAGGGACACCTCAACGCAAGTGAAGCGAGTATTGTTTACGGGATACTTAAGAAAGTTGTGGAACATCCAAATTTGAAGAAATATTTTTCATTGCCTTATCAGGTACTGAACGAGCAAGAAATCTTAACAACAGACGGTAAATCGATGCGGCCAGACAGATTGGTCATTTTGAACAATGAGGTGACCATTATAGATTACAAAACAGGAAAACCTGCGCCCTCACATAAAGAACAAATTTTAAACTATGCTGATACGCTTAAGGCTATGAATTTTACTGTAAAAGAGACTATAATTGTCTACATTGCACCCGAAATAAAACCCCTATTTCTTTAATCAAACACTATGTACGGAAAAATCAAAGAACATTTAGCAAACGAACTTCAAGCCATACAGGAAGCAGGCCTTTTCAAAAAGGAACGCATTATTACTTCGCCCCAAGATGCGGTGATCAAAATTTCAACCGGGCAGGAAGTCATTAATTTTTGTGCCAACAACTATTTGGGCCTTTCCTCCCATCCAGATGTTATCCAAGCGGCCAAAGATACCTTGGACACACATGGTTTTGGAATGTCTTCCGTACGCTTCATATGTGGCACCCAGGATATCCATAAGGAGCTGGAGCAGAAAATCGCAGATTTCTACGGAACCGAGGATACCATATTGTATGCTGCCGCATTTGATGCCAATGGTGGTGTTTTTGAGCCCCTATTAACTGCTGAAGACGCCATAATTTCTGACTCCTTGAACCATGCGTCGATTATTGACGGGGTTCGCCTTTGCAAGGCAAAAAGATATCGCTATGCAAACAATGATATGGCAGATTTGGAAAAGCAGCTCAAACAAAGTAAGGAAGATGGTGCCCGTTTTACGATTATCGTTACTGATGGTGTTTTCTCAATGGATGGCCTTTTGGCTCCCCTTGACAAAATTTGCGATCTGGCCGATAAATATGATGCTCTAGTAATGATCGATGAATGTCATTCTGCCGGATTTATAGGTGAAACAGGAAGGGGAACCTTGCAAGAAAAGGGTGTTATGGACAGAATAGACATCATCACAGGCACCTTAGGTAAGGCTCTTGGCGGTGCGATGGGTGGCTATACCACTGGTAAAAAAGAAATCATTGAAATGCTGCGCCAACGATCTCGCCCTTATTTATTCTCCAATTCCCTGGCGCCAGCCATTGTTGGAGCTTCCATTAAGGTGTTTGAAATGTTGGATTCGGATACTTCGCTGCGTGATAAACTCCAGGAAAACACGGAATACTTCAAAAAAGGGATCAAAGATGCCGGATTTGATATAATTGATGGTGATTCCGCAATTGTACCGGTAATGTTGTACGACGCCAAGCTTTCACAGCAAATGGCCGACCAATTATTGGAAGAGGGCATCTATGTCATCGGATTCTTCTATCCAGTGGTACCAAAGGGAAAAGCGCGAATTAGGGTACAATTGTCCGCTGCGCATGAAAGACATCACTTGGACAAGGCCATAAATGCATTCATTAAGGTCGGGAAAGCCCTGAAAATCGTTGAAATGCACTAAATATCCCACGTAATGCACCAAAAAAAAAGAAAATTTGATTTTGTTAATAAGTCTTAACAACTTACATTTGCTGCTGATAAACACTTAAACTTAAAATTTTGAGCATGAAACATCTTAGCAAATTATTAGTTGTTGCCCTTGTTGTTTTGGGGGTTAACAATCTACAAGCGCAAGACGAGAATAATCCATGGCAAGTTAGTTTCGGGGTAAACGCAATCGACTTTTATCCTACCAACGATCCTGACAACATTGCCTCAAGTACTACTTTGTTTGATGAGTACTTCAATGTTTCTGACCACTGGAACATCTTACCTTCCGTTTCTTATGTAGCTGTTTCCAAGTACATCGGTGATGGTTTCTCTGTTGGAGCGAGAGGTTCTTTGAACAGAATAGAAAACAATGGAGATTTGTCTGTTGACGATCTTTCTCACTACGCTGTAGATGGTACTGTAAAGTACAACTTCCTTAAAAACACTACCATTGATCCTTTTGCTGAGATAGGTGGTGGTTATACTTGGGTTGATGAAATCGGTGCAGGTACCGTTAACGGTGGTATCGGTGTAAACGTTTGGTTTTCTGAAAACATCGGTCTTACATTACAAACTCAGTATAAGCACGCTTTCGAAGACTTTTTAGCACAACACTTCCAGCACATGGCTGGTATCAGCATCAAATTTGGTGGAACTGATACTGACGGTGATGGTATCTACGATAAAGATGACGCTTGTCCAGAAGTTGCTGGATTGGAAGCTTTCAATGGTTGTCCTGATGCTGACGGTGATGGTATCGAAGACAGTAAAGATAGCTGCCCTAACGAAGCTGGTTCTAAAGAATTGAACGGTTGTCCTGATGCTGATGGCGATGGTATAGCTGATAAAGATGATGCTTGTCCTAGCGAAGCTGGTCTTGCTGCATTGAACGGTTGTCCTGATGCTGACGGTGACGGTGTTGCTGACAAAGATGATCAGTGTCCAAACGAAGCTGGTCCTGCTGAGAACAACGGATGCCCATGGCCAGATAGCGATGGTGACAGCGTTCTTGACAAAGACGATCAGTGTCCTCAAGTAGCTGGTACGGTTGCTAACAACGGATGCCCAGAAGTAACTGAGGAAGTTCAGAAGCAGTTGAACGACTACGCTAGAACTATCTTGTTCGATACTGGTAAATCTTCTATCAAAGCTGAGTCTACTTCAGTAATGGTTGATATCATCCAAATCTTGAATGAGTATCCTAACGCTAAGTTTACTGTTGAAGGTCACACTGACAGTGTAGGTAGCGCTAAATTGAACCAGTCACTTTCTGAGAAGAGAGCTAACTCTGTTAGAGATTTCTTGATTGACAAAGGAATCAATGCTGGTAGATTGACTGCTATCGGATACGGTGAAGATAAGCCAATCGCCACCAACAACACGAGAGCTGGTAGAACGCAAAACAGAAGAGTTGAAATCAACTTGATAAAATAATAAGAAAACAAACGTTTTCTTTTCAAAAAAGGCTCCGCAAATGCGGAGCCTTTTTTATTTTTAATGCATGCACCAAAGCTTTCTTGAATATGTTCTGGACGATTTACAACAAAAGGGTGTTTCCATTGAAAAATGTACTTACATCCTTCCAAGCAAACGTTCTGGGACTTTTCTGAAAAAACACATCTCGGCAAGACTTTCCAAAAACGTCTTTGCTCCCCAAATTTTATCGATTGAGGACTTTATATCCACCATTGCTGGAATATCTGCTACTTCTTCCATTGATCTATTGCTTACACTATTTCAAGCCTATAAAAAGGCTGAAATCAAAAATCACGATGATTTTAATGCCTTTCTAAAATGGGGGCAAGTCCTGATCCAGGATTTCAATGAAATAGATCGCTACCTGATCCCAGCGCATGATATACTGAACTACCTTTCGGCAATAAAAGACTTGAGCCATTGGTCGTTAAAACAGGAAAAGACCGAATTGGTCCAAAACTATCTTCAGCTATGGAATCAATTGGAATTTCTCTACAATTCTTTTACCTCATCCCTTTTACAACAAAACAAGGGATATCAAGGCCTTGTTTACAAAACTGCTGTAGAGTGCTTGGAAAGCTATTCTGAAGGCCTGGAAACGGACCATATCATTTTTATCGGTTTCAATGCGCTCAACACTGCTGAATCAAAAATCATCCAATACTTTTTGGAACGGCCCGAAAATCAAATTTATTGGGATATCGACACCCATTTCCTCAATGACAAAATACATGATGCAGGATTATTTATGAGGGGCTATCAAAAGGAATGGTCCTACTACGACGATAAGCAACTTCTTGGTATTCACAACAATTTTCTTGCGCCAAAAACCATTTCAATTACCGGCGTGCCCAAAAGTGTTTCCCAAGCCAAGTATGCAGGTAAATTGCTTGATGAACTAAACGGTGCAGGAAAAAACAAAATACAGCATACAGCTCTGGTACTTGCTGATGAAGCTTTATTAAACCCCATTCTGACGGCTATTCCCTCCCATATCGAAGATGCCAATATTACCATGGGGCTTCCATTGAACAAAACAGTGCTTTACTCATTCTTCGCGTCCTTTCTTGAGCTCAATATCGCCCAATCCGAAAAAGGATGGTTCTATATCGATGTATTGGAATTTCTTTCCAATCCCTACTCCAATAGCCTTGCACAATTTGAAGAGTTCGCCTTTTTACAAAACCTGATTGCCGACATAAAGAAGAACAACTGGATATATCTAAATAGGGCCACTCTCCTAAAATATGGAACTCAACAACATGCACTGAATACTTTGTTCCCGGAACAAGCCCCCTCTCCTTCCGAATGGATCAACAATTGTTCCCATCTTATACAACAATTGAGGTCCCATTTTCAAACTTCAGGGAATACATTAGAACTAGAATATCTATATCGTTTCCATGAACTGTTCAATCAACTGGACACCCATCTTACGGATATTGATTTTATTACCGATTTAAAATCATTAAAGAGCTTCTTCAAGCAATTGGCAGCCTCTGAAACCTTGGACTTTATAGGCGAACCCTTATCCGGACTTCAAATAATGGGAATGCTGGAGAGTAGAAACCTCGATTTTGAAACCGTCATACTTACTTCGGTAAACGAGGGTATTCTTCCATCAGGAAAATCGAATAATTCCTTTATCCCTTTTGACGTAAAGCGGGAATATGGGCTTCCAACCTACAAAGAAAAAGATGCCATATACACATACCATTTTTATCGCTTAATCCAGAGGGCCAAACACGTGCATATTATTTACAATACCGAACCTGATGTGCTAGAGGGTGGCGAAAAAAGTAGATTGATTTCCCAATTGTTGACCGACGAAGCAATCGCCAAATACGTATCACATAATATTGCCTCTCCAGAGGTCAAAATTTCGGCCAACCCTCTAACCGAAATAACAAAGACCCCATTGCTTCAACAAGAAATCAGAACCTTGGCGCAAAAGGGCTTTTCACCTACCTCATTGACCAATTACATCAGAAATCCCATTGACTTCTATAAAAGAAGTGTCCTTAAAATCAATGATACTGATGAAGTGGAGGAGAATATAGCTGCAAACACCTTTGGAACCATCATTCACGATAGCTTGGAGCAACTGTACAGTCCTTTTTTAGGTCAATTCTTAAGTGTTGAGAATCTGTCCAAAGCAGCTGAAATGATTCCAAATGTGGTACAACAGCACTTTAAAAAGCTTTTACCTGGTGCCAACCTTAAAAAGGGCAAATTCCTTTTGGTTTTCAATGTAATCGTTAAATACCTAAAGAACTTTATCGAACTTGAAAAAGCTGCGTTATCAAGGCATCAAATCCGTATTCTTGAACTCGAAAAAAAACATGAAGTGGAATTGCGTTTTGGAGGCCTGGATTTCCCTGTCAAACTTCGAGGAACCATAGACCGTGTGGATGAGATTGATGGAATAATCAGAATTGTAGACTATAAAACGGGAAGAGTAGACCCTAAAAATGTCAAGGTCTTAGACTGGGATGACCTAATCACCGACTATGATAAAAGCAAAGCCTTCCAATTACTTTGCTATGCATTACTTTATACAAAGGAGAATCCCATCGAAAATCTTCAAGCAGGTATTTATTCTTTTAAAAATCTTGGACAAGGGTTTTTACCCTTTGTTTCATCTGGCACTTCAATAACTACCGAGACCATAACAACTTTCAAAGTATATCTGGAAAAACTCATTCTGGAAATCTGTAACCCAGAGGTTCCGTTGCTAGAAAAGGAAGTTTGAATTATTTTAAGTCAGGTCGCGTAGGTCGCACTTCAATTTTGCTGGGTAATGTACGCGGGTGCATCTGTAATAAATCCACCACAAGCTTTCCTAAGTCCTCTGATTGAATTTTCCAAGCGTCCTTTTCCGATGGCTCGTTCCCATTAAAATAAGTTGCAACAGAACCCGGCATTATGGTGGTAACCTTGATGTTGTATTTTCTCAAATCCAACATAGCTGCTTGGGTAAATCCGACCACTCCAAATTTTGTGGCATTATATCCTGCACCTTGCGCAAAAAAATTGGTCCCGGCCAAACTGGCCAAGGTCATATAATATCCTTCTGAAATCTTTAATGCTTCCACAGAAGCCTTTAGCGTATGAAAAACCCCATTCAAATTGGTGTTAATCATCTGATGCCATTGACCCTCCTCCATTTCATCAATCGGAGCAAAATGGCCCACTCCTGCGTTGGCGAGCACCATATCCAAGTGACCCCATCTGTCCAATATCTGTTGCACGGCTTTTTCCTCATCCGCTAGTTTGGAAACATCGGAGCAAACTCCCATAACATCCCCAGAACTATCGAGCATTTTGATTGCTTTTTCTACGCCATCGCTGCTACGTCCACTTATGGCCACTTTTATTCCCTGGTCCAACAAACACTTGGCAACACCAAGTCCAATTCCCTTAGTTCCTCCCGTTATGTACGCTACTTTTCCTTTTAGTTCCATATGTATTGCTTTGTGTCCCACCAAAATTCGGGAAATCCTGGCTATATAAATCAAAAAACCACCCAAAATTTGGATGGTTTTAGTGGAGAATACCGGAGTCGAACCGGTGACCTCTTGCCTGCCAGTTTCCGAATTAGCTTAACCAAAAAAGTCATAAATCATTTTAATTACCTTATTTTCAGAATGTTGTGTCTTTTTTCATAAAAATTGATATCAGCTGATATCAATTGATTTCAAAAAAAAGTGTGCACAAACTGTGCATTTTTATTGCTAACTTGAAGTAAATAAAGTTGCAAAAATGGCTAAAGTTAGGCTCATTTTAGATACTCGAAAATCATCAAAAAGTGCTAATTCGAATTTGTTTCCAATTGCGCTACGAGTTTATCATATTAAACCAAGATTGATTCGGTTGCCATACCAAACATCAAAAGCTGGTTGGAATAATAATAATCAAGTTTTGAAAAAATCTGTTGCTGCGAATAAGTCATTAGAATGTAATAAAATCAATCAAATACTTTACAATAAACTTCATGATGCCAAAAGTCTTATCAATGAATTGGGTAATGGTATTCAATTTATGGATGTAGACGTTTTAGTAAATGAAATTAAGAAAAGATGGCAGGATAAAATTAGCCCAAAACTTAAAAGTAAAATGTCTAATGGTTTAATGTTATCTGAATGGGGAAAGGTTATTATAGAGCGCAAAAGAAAAACAAACAAACCTGGTTCGGCCGATTGGTATCATTATGCAATAAAAGATTTTATTAGGTTCAATAATCATAGAGATTTTCCCTTAGACCAACTTAGTGTAAGTATTTTAAAAGATTTTGAAATATATAAAGAAAGTAAAGGACTAAAGCCAAACGGCATCAACTCTCACATAAGAGCCTTACGTGCACTATTCAACGCTGCTCTTTACGAGGATAAAATAGATGTAGTTAAAAATCCTTTTAAACGATATAAAATACCTTCGTCAAACCCCACAAAGAAAAGAGCAATACCAAAAGAAACTTTTTTAAGAATCAGAAATGTAGAATATCCAGAGGGTTCTGCATTGTGGCACACAAAAAACTATGCCTTGATAATGTTTAACTGTAGAGGAATGAATCTGATTGATTTGGTCAAGTTGAAAAAGTCCAATATTAATCAAGATAGATTATTTTATGGCCGCAGTAAAACAGGTGATCCTTTGTCCGTTAAGTTGACTGCGGAATTGAACCAAATTCTAAGTTATTATTTGAAGTATGACTATAATGATGGCTACTTGTTTCCGGCAAATTATGATGGCAGTACAGCAAAGTATGAAAAGTATAAAACTATTAGAAGAAGGGTTAATCAACGATTAAAACAAATTGCTCGCGACGCAGGTATAAAAGAACATTTTACTACATATTCAATACGCCATTCTTGGGCGACCATAGCAAAACATATGGGTATATCAACCGCTATAATTAGTGAAGGGCTTGGACATAGCTCATTAAAGACTACTGAAATTTATTTGAAGCGTTTTGATAATAATACACTTGATGAGGCTAACGAATTGATAGTCGCATAGAAATTCAGGCATCCCAAATCCTTACCTCTTAACTTTGCGCATGGATTCTGTTTCAATTTTATAGCGTTCTGATAGATAAGCGTGAAGTAAAATTGGAATAGGTGCGCACAACCTGCTTTTTTGAATCAAAAAGTCTGTTCGATAGTATACAAAATTTGGGATACGGAGTAGACCAATTTTGTATAGCGAGAGGGTAGCGCGCTAAAGCGGCGCTACATTATCCAATTTCTGGCCAAAAGGCCAGTAGAATCAGTCCTTTTTGTCATTTCATCTTCCTGAAGAAATCATTCTTTTTTATTGTAAAAACTCTGGAATCCCTTGAAAACATTGAAAAAGTTTACAGTAAAAACCTAAAAAAATAAACAAAGTAATGGTGTTTTTAGGTCAGCCCAAATGGATAGGCCAGCCACTGTTTTCTATAGGTCTTTTTTTTGGAAATTGTGTCAAATCCTCTTGAAAGTCCTATAAACAGTAGAAAAAGTTGACCCATTTTTGCTTTGAAACAGAACTTTAGCCTCGCTCAGTAGTATTAGTTTTTGTAAGGCTTTGGGACACTTGCAGCGTGAAACTTCGTTTCACTCGCCATTTCATTTTTGCCGCTTATGTAATTCCCTGAAGGAAGGGTTTCTTTTGCGACCTCCGGGAGAAAAAGCAAGATTGTCATGACAATGACACATCTTGAATTCCGATTCAAAATGAAATATTAAGCGAAAATTTAAAGGGTAGGGCTTTTTAAAAATAATAGGCTTATCCTGAGTGAGCTGTTCAAGTCGTAAGCGAAGTAAACATGCTAATGTAAAGATACTGACCTTTAATATTATAATGGTTAATTAAACAGAGGGTATTCTACAATTATTTTTTCTTGTCTAGCGTGTTCTTTCCAACATTATAGGCATAAGTTGCGCAAGGTACATACTGCAATGTTACACCTTGAAACTCTTTTTGGGTTTTCATATCTATGGTAGTTACTAACGCCGATGACAGTTTATTGGACTTACAGAAATCAATTAGACTTTTTAATTCATTTGGTTTTTCTACATATCTATTGCTCCATTTAATTTCTAATGCCCAAATTGGTTGCAGCGTACCTTCATCTATTCCTATCATATCCACCTCCCCTTTTCCCCAATGCGCATAATACGGATTGAACCAATCACGGTGCATCCATTGTGAATAAATGGCAGTTTCTACAAGGTCTCCCATTCGTTTTTCATCCGTAATTGCCAATGGAGTGAATAAGGCAGCATATAGGGAAGGGTTTGAGAGATACATTTTAAACTTCACCTCTCTTTTAAATCGTTTTCCACTCTGGTCTACCCTACTAATTTTTTTTACTAAGAAAGCTGACTCCAAATATTCAATATAAGTTTTTATAAGATGTTTTTTTACCCCTGAAGTTCTACTCAATTCTTCATACTCAAACTCATGTGCGGTATTAAAGCAAATGGTCGTAAACAATCTGTTTAATTCTTGCACATCTTTTATGCCGTACAAACTTGGTAAATCACGTAGTAAAACCTTATCAACAATATCCTGTTTTATATAGCGTCCAGGGTTCTTCTGCATTTGGGGCGAGAAGATTATTTCAGGATAGCCGCCAAAATTGATATACTTTACAAAATGCTCATTAAGCAATTGGGGGTTTACGGTGTCGAAAAAATGTTTTTCCTTCCCTTTCCACAGTAAATTACTTTCAACCATTAAGTGCTGTAGATCGTTAATGTGTATGTATTCGTAAAATGTAAGAGGTGGCAGTAAAAAGTCGGTAAAACGCCCTGCTCCACTCTCATTGCTTTTAAACTTTAACGCTGCGGCCGCGCTGCCTGATACTATAAATTTTGTACCTCTATAACTGTCTACCAATGTTTTTAAATGAATTTCCCAATCTTTTAGATATTGTATCTCGTCGAAAAAAACAAAACAGTCTTTAGGGTTTTGGTTGCCAATTGCTTCTAAAGCATATTTAAAAAGTTCTTCTAAAGCAATATTCGTATAAATTGGATTTTCAACCGTAATAAAAATAATCTTTTGCTTAGGCACACCTTTGTCTATTAGCTCTTGAATAGTATGATGTAACATTACGGTTTTACCTACCCTTCTTGGTCCCATAAGCACAACGGCTCTGTTTATAGAAAGGTCAAAGACCATAGGTTTGAAAATATCAAAGTACAGTCGTCGCTGCATGGCATTGTAATCTTCCTCAATACCGCTGTTACGCCACCAGTAGTTTTCAAACTGTATACGTTCTAAAACCTGCGATTTAGATATTTTTTCAACCATTTATTATTTTATTTGACACAAATATAGTTAAATAAAGTAAATTATTTTTACTATTTTACAAGAAATTACTATTCTAAGAAAAATTTATGAAGTTTTTTTGCTTAAATTAATTGAAAAAAAACTAGAGCTCTATCTAATAAATCGTTAATCTAATTTTTTCTTATAAAACTGATATATGGTATAGACTTGATACCCACTTATTCCTATCATACCTAAAATCAAGTTTGCATCTTCCTCCCACTTAAAGTCCCCTAAGAAGAGTAAGCAAAACATTAACATTAGTATGAAAAAATTGTCTCGTTTGTAAAGCCACAAAAATTTTAGTCTAAACAACCACAAGCCTTTAGTTAAACCATGCTTTTTAAATTCCTTAATTGCTCTGGTGGGAAGAATAAAGTCTATTATTCCTAAATTTTCTGGGTACAGAAAGATACAAGGAATGTTATTGTCTTTATAAACCTTTTTCTTTTCTCGATAACGCTCCTTCTCATTTTCTGACACAAACCATTTCCCTAAAAACTCTACATAGATTCCATAATTAGATAGGTAAAAATCTGCTAGTCTATATGCTTTAGGGTCATTTTTCAAACCTATAATAGGTTTTTCACGTTTGGCAGTTATTCCTTCACTTTCAAAATATTCTACTAAAAATAACTCCCCTTCTGAAGGCTCTTTCTTTTTCCCTTTAGAATGTTTAATTATTTTCTGGTGTTCATTATTGCAACTATAGCATCTTTGATAGATGTCTTTTACTTGCTTCCCACAATCAATGCAATCTGCCATAATAATTTACCCTATTTGAAAACATAATCACTTTTTAGCCTTTTTTTCTTTCGGTTTCAAAGTGTTGGAAGGTTTGGAGATAGTTCTACCTAAATCAACATTGATTTTTTTCGTTTTAGAAGATGTCTCTTTTTTAGTCATATTATTTTTTTGGTCTGATAGGTGGTTTGGGAGTTGTACGGCCTTTTTGTCCGTGTTTAGGCGAAGAAGGTCTAGGTTGTGGTTTAGGAGTTTGTCTCGGTGTCGGTTTTGAATTATTATTTTTAGCCATTATACGCATTTATAGTGGTGAATATCAAAATACATAGGATTCCAAAGCCTAAAGCTATAATAGACGATAAATTCAACCTTGAAACAACTATATTTCGATTATCTATGTTATTTACAATATCCTCATATGACAAATCATCATCTATATCTTGAACGGTTTTTGTATTGTTGGCACTGGAGATATAATGCGATAATAAATTAACAAACAAGGTCGTCGCCAAACTAAACCACCCTAGAATTATAACCCATACACAAATTGATTCTTTCAATGGGCTAATATTATCAACGAATGTTAAGGTAAGACCTAACCCCCCAGAAACTATAAAAGTGATATACTTTTCGAAATCATCATCACTCTTCCCCTTCTCTTCTAGAAGTAATAGTCTATATTCTTTCCATTGCTCAATTTCTTTTTTAGATTTAGCCATTGTACTAACTATTCTCAACAATTTTAATTTCCTCTGGCGTTAACCTGTAAAGCTCATACACCATTTGGTTTATTTCCTTCTCTATTTGGTTGATTTGAAATTGTAAGCCTTGTACTTTCTTTTTGTTTTCTTCAAATAGGTCTAACCACTCAAACTCATCTTTTTTTGTAAAAGGTGTACCACCCTCTTTTTTTACGGCTTTGTCCAATTCCTTAATAAAATCACCAAACTCATACTCATTCCAGTTTTGAAGTTTTCGAGATAATTTCGATAGTGAAAAATTATGAATGAAGTACCGTTTAAATTTCGAAACCACATTGACAGCATCTGATTTGAAGGACAATAATTCATCAACTTTAGCTTTAGCCTTTAGTTGAGTTTCCATTTCAACAACCTTAATTGGCAGCTTTTTGAATTCTGCAACTCTTATTTTTGGAAATAAATTATCAAATTCATTATTGGAGTAACGAAAATAAAATGACATTAATTTAGAATTTAAAATACTAAGAACATATTCGATAATAAAGTCAGCCTCGCTATCTTCTTCAATTCGTGCAATATATAGGCTTCGGTCAATAATAAACTGTTCTTTAATTAAGGTGCTAACAAGAGTTTTTCCCAATATCTCTCTGAAAATAATTCTTGGACCTTTGAAGTACTTCTCTTGCCGGGGTGCGGCTAGCCAGTCCCCATAACTAATGTAATGTTTCTCATCCCAAGAATAGTTATAAGTCGAAATATGTTTTCCTTTTAATTCTGGGACAAATGAATCATCCTTTTTAAAACTTGAATGGTATGCTCTATTTTTTATTATGTTAGGAGTTTGTCCAGTATACTTGTCATAAGGATTTACTCCTCTTATAACGTCCATTATTTCCCCTACAGAAATTACTTCCGTTCTGACTTTTTGTATTATGGGTAAAATAGCCTCACTTATTTCAACATCGAAAACATAACCTTCGTTATCCAGAAATCTTTTCTGCTTAATTTGATGTTTTAAAAACACTTGTTTTTCTACGAATTCGACTATATCGATTAACTGGTTCGTAGAAATATTCTTGTTCGCAACATAAATTAAGGTATCTACCGAGGCATCTGGAAAAACATTATTTAAGTTGGGAATTATGATTGTAAATTCAAGATGATTCAATACGTATTTTCTACAATCAGACATCCTAAGATTTTTCAGCCATGAATTTGGAACTATAAAACTAATTGCCCCATTTCTCTTTAATATCTCTGTTCCTTTTTCCATAAAAGAAACATATAAATCAATCTGATATTGAGCAGTTTGGTAATTTTTATTTATGTAGGATTTAATTCCGTCATCAAGTGTTCTTGCAACATAAGGCGGATTCCCGATGACTACATCAAAACCGCCTTTCTCAAATACTTTAGAAAACTGTGCTTCCCAATTAAATGCTTTATGACCCGCCACCTTCTTATCATCAATAAGGCTATTTCCGCACTTAATGTTATTGCTTAGGTCGTTTAACTTTCTTCTGGGTTGCGCAGTTCGCAACCAAAGCGAAAGCTTTGCAATCTCAACACTTTCTTCATTAAGGTCAACCCCATAAATATTATTTTCTAAAATGGTGTTTTCTATATCACTGAAAACGATACCCGCTCCTAAGATTTTTGCTTTCAACTCATCAATATAGCGATGTTCTTTAATTAAAAAGTCCAAGGCCTGATTTAAAAAAGCCCCAGAACCACATGCTGGGTCACAAATAGTCAATTGCAACAACCAATCTCTATAATTATCTAAAAGTTTAACTAATTCCAGGATTTTTGTTTTTGGTCTTTTGGCGCGCCCTTTAAAATATTCTTCTTCCTTAAAGCCATATTCAGTTTTCTTTTCATCACAAAGCTTTCCAATCGTATTTTCTACTATGTATTTGGTAATATATTTGGGCGTGTAGAATACACCATCTTTTTTTCGTTTGCTTTTTTGCTTATCAAAATCAGCTTCTTCAATTTCTGCATTAACACTTTCAATCTCATTTAGTGAGTTTTCAAAAATATGTCCAAGAATGTTTACATCTACCTGGCTTTCAAAATCATAACTCGCCAAAGCATTTGTGTGCTTATGCAGTAGCTCATCATCAATCTCCAAATTGTCAAGAATAGTGTCTGATTTAAACAGACCTCCATTATAGGCATAGATTTCTGCTCGTTTTTCGGTGCCAGCTCTACCAGAGTCTAAAAACTTAAAATACTGTTTGAACAATCCATAGAGTGGGCGTTCGTCACCAAAATCCATATCTGCCTTCCACTTATCCAATATCTGAAGGGTGGAGTTTGGGGTAAGCAATCCTCTATCCTCAGCAAAAAAGATGAACAGAAAACGGTCAATCAGCTTTTGAGATTTTTTAAAGAGGGTAAGCTTTACATTTTTTTCAAGACGAACAAGTTCAGTTTCTTCAATTGAACCAATTGAAATTTGATGTAACTCTTCTGAGCGAAGGTTTTTTAGAGTTTTAGCGTTGCGTTTAACCAAATCACGGTACAATTCTCTTTTAAAAAGTGAATAATCTGCATAAAAGCGTTTGGTAATTTTTTCTTCTTCTACCAATGAAGATTCTTTAATGGTCAAGGGCAAGCCATTAAAAATATGATCTTTTTGAAGGCAGAGGTAAAACAAACTAAAACGCTCTAACGAAAGTTCAAAAAGGTTGAACTCTTGAAACTCGGTGGCATCATTAATATAAAAGCGAAGTTTTTCAAAATTAGAAGTAACTACATAAACACATCCTTTTTGGTTGGCTTTATAATCGAAAGCCTGCTTGCGAATACTTTCTAGGTCCTTAGTTTTTGTGCCTTTCAACTCCACGACTCCAATGGCACTACCTTCTTTTAAAATAGCCCCGTCTGCTTTTCGGTTGTTCTTTTCGTTCTTGAACTCAGTGGTTAAATTATAATCAGGGCTTGGATTAATAGTATATCCCAATACTTTTACAAAAAGCTCCGTTAAAAAGGTAGCTTGAAACTGCTCTTCTTTTGAGTTTCTAATATTTTCTTGTATTGTGCCGTTCAAAAAATAGGCTTGGTATTTTTTATAGGCCTTTTCAATCGTTTTTTGATCAAGTTGTTTTAGGTAATTTTTTAATACAGAGGTCTGGAATAAGGCCATTAAGCGTCATCAATTTTTTACAACCTAAAAATAGGGAATATCCTTACTAAAGTTTGATAAAGCCAAACAAATAGAAGTAATAAACCTGTTTAAATGTTAAATTTTATTGATGAGAGATAAATTTTTAAAAAGTGTGCACAAACTGTGCATTGCGAAAAAAGAAAAAGCCCTCACATCTGTGAAGGCCTATGTTTATTAGTGGAGAATACCGGAGTCGAACCGGTGACCTCTTGCCTGCCAGGCAAGCGCTCTAGCCAGCTGAGCTAATCCCCCAAAATAGAGCGTCGCAAAGGAAAGACATTTTCTCAAAGTTTCAAAATGTAACTTTTTAACTTCCTTACTATTTTTTAACGCTCAATACCAAAACAGGTATCGGAACAAAAAATTCAGATTTTGGAATGGTGTTTTTCTCCCAGAGCTTCTTGAAAAAACCACGTTTTCTCCGGAAAACGCAGAGTAAATCGGGATGTTGCTTTTGAAAATGCTCCAACACACCTAGATAGGTAGTCCCTTGCTCGGTAATGATAAGTTGCTCGCTGATATCCAAAAGTGCCGTGTTCACCTGTAAATCCTCTTCAGAATAACCTGGTCTTTTTACCAGCAACAGGTTTATTTTGGCCCTAAACTTATCCCTTATAGCCGCCAAAGGATTCAACACCCTATTTCTTTTAAGAATTCCGGAACCAAAAGCGGTCAAAATACTTTTTATAGGTTTGAAGGAAGTCCCTTTGGGCACGATCAAGGTAGGAATATTGGTCTGCTTCACAATTCTTCCCGTGGTATTGCCCAAATACAGCTCCTCTTGAATGTCGTTACTTCTAGGAGCAATAATAATCAAATCTATTCCCAGCTCATTGTTTATGTCATTCAACCCATCAATAATATCTCCATTGTATGTGGCTATTTTTAGTTCCACATTATTGGTGTTTACCTCATCAATAACTTCTTTGATATGCTCCTTGCTGCTTTTGGCCACCTTCTCGGTTACATTGGCCAAACTGCCAGCGGTAGAAGTCACGGAAAATACATCCATCACAAAAACCTTTGCTCCAAAATTGGATGCAAAATCAATAGCATATTGAAGTGTCTCCTTAGCATTGGGCGACGTGCCGATGGGTACCAGTATATTATTCATTGTTTGGCGGTTATGATTATAGCTTAAATTTACAATTTAATTGAAATCAATCCATGATTAGACCCGCAAAGATATCCGAAATCGATGATATCCTTTCCATAACCCGTTCTTGTGCCCGCAAAATGGTACAAAACGGCGTATATCAGTGGAACGAACATTACCCTACCAAAAATGCCTTTCTAAATGATCTGGAACGAGAGGAACTTTATGTAAAACTGCACGAAGGTCGAGTTATCGGCGCCATTGTCATATCAACACTTATGGATGATGAATATGTCCCGATTAAATGGCTTACCCCAAATGGAAATAGCACCTATATTCACCGTGTTTGTATCGATCCTGACCATCAAGGTTTGGGATTTGCCCAAGAATTGATGGACTATGCCGAATCATACTCCAAAAAAAATGGCTTTGTATCCGTTCGTCTGGATACCTTTTCCCAAAACAAACGAAATCAAAGATTCTATGAGCAAAGGGGCTATGAAAGATTGGGAGACATTTTCTTCCCAAAACAAAGTGTCCATCCTTTTCATTGTTATGAACTAGTGCTGTAACTTGCACCGACTTTGAGGACACAGGTCAACTTTAAAACCATAAACCAACTTGCGGTCCCTGCTACCATTTCGGGTATTGCAGAGCCCATTCTATCCATTACCGATACGGCAATTGTGGGCAACATTCCGGTAGACGGGCTTGAATCATTGGCAGCAGCTGGAATCGTCGGTTTTTTTCTCTCAGCTTTAATATGGATATTGGGTCAGACCCGGAGTTCCATATCTGCCATTATTTCGCAATATCTCGGTGCGGGAAAATTGGAAGAGGTCAAAAACCTTCCTGCACAGGCTATTTTTTTCAATATTCTATTAAGCATCATCATTCTTGTTTCGACAATTTTTTTCATTGAAGAAATTTTTAGTCTGTTTGAGGCTTCAGGAAAAATATTGAAATACTGCATATCTTATTATTCTATTCGTGTATGGGGATTCCCCTTAACGCTCTTCACATTTGCAGTTTTCGGCATCTTCAGGGGGCTTCAGAACACTTTTTACCCTATGATAATTGCACTCGTTGGTGCTGGGCTAAACATAATCTTGGATTTCATCCTTGTTTATGGCATCGATGGATTGGTTCCTGCCATGTATTTGGAAGGAGCCGCCTGGGCCAGTCTAATTTCCCAATTCATTATGGCTCTCCTTGCCTTCTTCTTTTTAAAAAGAAAAACCAATATCAGTTTAAAGCTGAAGTTCCCTTTAAACAAGGAATTAGGACGATTGGTTGTTATGAGCTTGAATCTTTTTGTTAGGACATTGGCATTGAACACAGTTATAGTGATAGCTGCCAGAGAAGCTACAGTGCTAGGTGATCAATTTATAGCAGCTCATACCATTGCCATAAACCTATGGTTATTTGCGGCATTTTTTATTGATGGATACGGGGCTGCGGGAAATAGTATGGGTGGAAAATTATTAGGAACGCAGGATTACAAAGGCCTTTGGAAATTGGCCAAGAAAATCATCACCTACGGAATGATCATTAGCGTTGTTTTAATGTTGTTCGGATTTATCTTTTACAAGGCCATAGGCGATATTTTTTCGAATGAAGCCGTTGTTCTGAATACCTTTTATGGAATCTTCTTCATTGTTATCCTTGGACTTCCCATGAATACCTTGGCATTTGTTTTCGACGGACTTTTCAAGGGTTTGGGTGAGATGAAATATTTAAGAAATGTACTCCTTTCGGCCACTTTTTTGGGCTTTATTCCAACCTTGTATCTAGGAAAATATCTGGGATGGGGGTTCTATGCCATTTGGATTGCATTTGTCGTCTGGATGATGATTCGAGGGTTGGCTTTGGTATGGAAATTCAGAAGAAAGTTCAAACCCTTGGTGCAAAACAGTTAATTTAGTGCTCGTTAATGTGGAAATCAGAAATCAGACACCTGTTCACTGTTCACTGTTTACTGTTTACTGTTCACTGACAACTGACAACTGACAACTGACAACCAATAATTAAAACCAATGCCTACGGACAGAACCAACGGAAGCCTATATACGAAGATTGAAAATCGAATCGCAGTAGTTGAGTTTGGACATCCGGCCAGCAATTCGTTTGTTTCCGAACTATTGGCACGTTTGACCAAGGAACTTGATAAGCTCTCTGCCGACGAGAACGTTTCCTTGATTGTACTCAAGTCTGAAGGAGAACGGGCTTTTTGTGCAGGTGCTTCTTTTGATGAACTCGTTGCAATCTCAAATCTGGAAGAAGGAAAGGCCTTTTTCAGTGGTTTTGCCAATGTAATAAACGCCATGCGAAGCTGTAGCAAACCCATTATTGGACGCGTCCAAGGGAAAGCTGTTGGCGGGGGAGTAGGATTGGCGTCCGCCTGTGATTATGTATATGCCACTGAAGCTGCATCCATTAAACTATCTGAAATTTCCATCGGAATTGCACCTCTAGTAATTGCGCCAGTAGTGGAACGAAAAATAGGAAAAGCTGGGTTGGCAGAACTCTCTTTGAATCCGACAGAATGGAAAAATGCCTATTGGGCCAAAGAAAAAGGATTATTCTCCAAGGTATTTGATTCTATTGCAAAAATGGATAAAGAGCTGGAATTCCACACACAAAAATTGGCATCCTTTAACCCTGAAGCCCTGGCTGAAATGAAAAGAGTGCTTTGGGAAGGAACGGAACATTGGGAATCTTTATTAGTAGAACGCGCTGAAGCTTCTGGCAGACTTGCACTATCTCCGAACACCAAAAACGCCCTCGAAAAATTTAAGAAGTAATTATTTTATGGATATACTTTCGTTTTTAAACAGTGATATCGTTTTTCCATTAGTGGCCTTTTTGGTCATTGTAGTTTATATTGTTACCAGAATCCGGAACCGTAGAAGGTTTAAAAGATAGTACAGTGGCAATTTCTAACATTCAACTTCCAAAGGACAAAAAAGTCTATTTTGCCAGCGACAATCATTTGGGTGCCCCAACATCCAAAGAAAGTCTGCCAAGGGAAAAGAAGTTTGTGGCTTGGTTGGATTCCATAAAGGATGATGCAGCTGCCGTTTTTTTGATGGGAGATCTTTTTGATTTTTGGTTTGAATACAAAACTGTAGTACCCAAAGGATTTACCAGAACACTGGGTAAGCTTGCGGAACTATCTGACATGGGTATCCAGATTACCTATTTTGTGGGCAACCATGATCTTTGGATGAATGGTTATTTTGAAGAAGAGTTGAACATTCCTGTTTACCACAACCCCCAACATTTCAGTATTAACAACACTTCCTTTTTTGTTGGGCACGGTGATGGACTTGGGCCAGGTGATAAAGGTTTTAAACGAATGAAAAAGGTTTTTACCAATCCTTTGGCAAAATGGCTGTTTAAATGGCTACATCCGGATTTAGGAGTGCGATTGGGGCAGCACCTTTCCGTAAACAATAAGATTATCTCTGGGGATGCCGACGCATCTTTTTTAGGAGAGGACAAGGAATGGTTGATTCTCTACGCCAAACGAAAATTGGAGACCCAACATTTTGACCATTTTATTTTTGGGCATCGTCATCTTCCTATGGAAATTAAACTCAATCCAACATCCACCTATACCAATTTAGGGGATTGGATTTCCTATTTTACCTATGCCGTTTTTGATGGGGAGCGTTTGTCCCTCGAGGAGTTTAAGTAAATCCCGGGTATGCGCTTAAAACCTCTTATTCGAATTTTGTTTATAGCGGCATTTCTAATTTTTGTACTCAACAAATTTTATCTGAGACCATGGGTGCTAAATATGGAATCCTCCTCTATTGCTGAGGTGTTGGTTTATTCAATTCCAAATCTGTGTGAGGCTATTATGGGAACCATTGTCACCACAGCCCTGCTATTTATGCTAAATGATCGTTTAAAATTGAAGCTTCAAGAAGTTTACGTTTATGCAATCTCAATCTCCTTTGCTGCGATCTATGTCATCTCCCAAGAGTTGAAATATCATAATATCGGGGGAAACAATGTCTACGATTTCAATGACCTTCTCGCTTCAATTATTGGACTGCTGTTAATGGCAGTTGTGCTATTCACTTTTGGGTTTTGGGAAAGTTCAATTGAACAAAGTGGAGACTAGGTTTCCCCGTGCTCTTCAACATCTTTTTGAAGGTCCAATCGTCTAAATTTGGGAGACACCAATGCGGTTGTTCCAACCGTCAGCAAGGTCATACATCCTCCAAAAACAACGGCGGGCACCGTCCCCAGAAGTTTGGCTGCCAATCCACTTTCGAAAGCGCCAAGTTCGTTGGAAGACCCCACAAAAATAGAATTCACAGATGCTACCCTTCCTCGCATATTATCTGGTGTCTTCAATTGTAAAATAGTCTGGCGTATGATCATGGAGACACCATCCACCGCTCCACTTAAAAACAGTGCCGCCACCGAAACCCAAAATATTTTGGAAATACCAAAGACCAAAATACAGACTCCAAAAGCGAATACGGCCCATAACAGTTTTTTTCCTGCCTTCTTGTGCAGGGGAAATCTTGTGGACCCAAGCATAGTAATGGATGCTCCCACAGCCGGTGCGGCCCGTAAAATTCCAAATCCTTCAGAACCTACATGCAAAATGTCTTGGGCATAGATCGGCAATAATGCAACTGCTCCACCAAACAACACGGCAATCATATCCAAGGTCAACGCACCAAGGATGGCATTGTTTCCAAAAACAAACTTCAATCCATCTTTAAGGCTTTTTAAAATGGGTTCACCGATGTTAGGGTTCATAATAGGCTTTCTGGAAATTTTCAAAAGGAAGAGCAAGGCCATCAGCGAAAAGGCCAAAATAACGCACATGGACCAATGCACTCCAATCCAACTGATCAAAAACCCGGCAAACGCGGGACCCACAACTGATGCCAATTGCCAAGTTGAACTGCTCCAAGTTGCAGCATTCGGATAAATTTTCTTTGGAACAATCAAAGCAATCAACGAAAAAACTGTTGGTCCGATAAAAGCCCTCACCAGGCCACCCAAAAAAACCAGAAAATAAATGGAGTACAATATGGTTTTTTGGCTGACAGTAGCTTCCAAATCTGGGTCACTGATCAAAAATAATCCGAGACTGATAACCGAAAACCCTAAAATACATCTGATCAGTAGATTTCGCTTTTCTTTTTGATCCACCACGTGGCCAGCGAACAGGGCCATTCCCACTGCAGGAATGATTTCCATCAACCCAATTATTCCCAACGACAAAGGGTCTTTTGTCATGGAATATACCTGCCATTCAATCACAATGAACTGCATGGACCATGCAAAAACCATGGCAAAGCGAACCACCAAAAAAATATTGAATTCCTTATACCGAAGTGCAGCGTATGGATCCATAGATGCTTAGCGAATATCTCGCAGTTTTAGCTGAAGGCTAACTTGCCCGTTCCATTCATTTTCATCCAAGGAAAAGACGGCATCAAAAGAATTCTTGCCCTTTACCCTATCCAATTTTGGTCCCAGGTTAAATCCTATGGCCCCAATTGGCTGGGTGCGGTTTTGGGTAATCGAAAGTTTCAAATGCTTTTCATCTTCACCCACACCTTTGCCATATCCTGTGTCTTTTAATTTTTCCGCCATGAAAATGGGCGTCATATTACCGGGGCCAAAAGGAGCAAATTGTTTTAGGATTCGCATCAACTTTGGATTGATTTGGTTCAAATCGATTTTTGTGTCGATGGATATCTCAGGTTCCAGCAGTCTGGGTTCTATGGATTCGGAGACCACCTTTTCAAATTGCTTTTTGAAGTTTTCATATTGCTCCTCCAAAAGGGTCAATCCTGCTGCGTACTTATGTCCGCCAAATTGTTCCAAGCAATCAGCACATTTTTCAAGAGCGTTATATACATCATATCCTTTGACAGATCTAGCAGAAGCTGCCAGTTTATCCCCGCTCTTTGTAAATACCAGCGTAGGACGATAGTAAGTCTCTGTTAGTCTTGATGCCACGATGCCGATTACCCCTTTATGCCAATCTTTGTCGTAAACAACAGAGGTAAATTTTTCTTCCTCTCCATTTTCTCGAATTTGTTGTAATGCTGCCTCAGTGATTTCCTTGTCCAAATTCTTTCTATCAGCATTGAACTGCTCAATTTCGGCAGCAAACTTCTGGGCCACAGTCATATCCATTTCTTTCAAAAGATTCACGGCGTACTGGCCATGCTTCATTCTGCCCGCTGCATTGATTCTAGGAGCTATGATAAAAACCACATCGGTAATCGTAAGTTCCTTCTTTTTGATTTGGTCTATGATGGCCTTAAATCCGATTCTAGGGTTGGCGTTGATCACTTTCAATCCATAATGGGCCAAAACCCTATTCTCACCGGTTATTGGAACGATATCCGCCCCAATTGCCGTAGCCACCAAATCCAAATAGAGAATCAAATCGTCTATTGTTCTTCCCTCTCTGGAAGCCAAGGCTTGAATCAATTTGAAGCCCACACCACAACCACAAAGTTCTTTATAGGGATATGTGCAATCTTCCCGTTTTGGGTCCAGAATTGCCTCAGCATCCGGCAGCACGTCCCCAGGTCTATGATGATCACATATGATAAAATCGATA
Source organism: Flagellimonas sp. 2504JD4-2 (assembly GCF_053642935.1). NCBI lineage: Bacteria > Pseudomonadati > Bacteroidota > Flavobacteriia > Flavobacteriales > Flavobacteriaceae > Flagellimonas > Flagellimonas sp. 2504JD4-2. Next base: position 214,392 of record NZ_JBSIOV010000001.1, read on the forward strand.
CCCTTTTCTTTGGCATAGGTCACCTTATCAACAGCCTTCACTCCACAGTCCAAAGCGATGATCAAGGTGCAATCGTTATCCGAAGCATAATCAATGCCTTGAAAAGATACCCCATAGCCTTCCGTATATCGGTCGGGAATATAGGTTGCTACATTGGGGTAGTTTTCTTGAAGAAATGATGACATCAATGCTACAGCGGTAGTACCATCCACATCATAATCCCCATATACCAAAATGTTTTCGCCGTTAGCTATTGCCAATTCAATGCGTTCAACGGCCTTATCCATGTCCTTCATCAGAAAAGGGTCGTGCAAATCGGACAATTGCGGGCGGAAGAATTGTTTGGCCTCCTCGTATGTTCCTATGCCCCGTTGCAAAAGCAGATTTGCTATCAACCTATCGACATTTAAGTCTTTGGAAAGCCTTTCTATCTCTTGAGTCTCAGGATTTGGTTTTATGGTCCATCTCATAGGTGAAGTGCAAGTTCAGGGAAAAATTTAAAGTTCAAAAAATTAGTGCAAATTCAAGGGGTTTTGTTTTTGATAATGGTGGAGATAATCTTAACTAATTGCTCTATTTCGTCTAAAAGGTTGTGTTTGGTTTGTTCCGAACCGTAGTTAATCTTAGTCAAGATCCTTAAATTAACCCTTGATTCCTTCAACTCCTTTAAAACAAGTGATGCTTTGAAACGATAATCCCTATTTGTATTGGTTCCTTGGACTTCTCCAAAGTTCAGCGCTGCGCTTCCACCCGAACGAAGCAATTGATTCCCATAATATTGTCCGGTAAAATCTGAAGGCAATCCTTTACAGAATAAAGCAATACTAGCTGCCAAAGCCACAAACCTATCCTCTAAATCAAACTTCTTATCATCCATAACCTTTATGATTTGATTTTGAGGCTGAAAATGTTTCTAAATGTACTGTTATTTCCTGTCTTTGTGTTTGAACTTCAAAATTGAGCTTGAACTTATCCTTGTACTTAAACCTTGAACTTGCACTTCTTTTTTGAACTTACTCTTAATTATGATGATATATCAGCTGCACATCCAGCTTGGCAAACCTTCGAAACATCTCCATAACACCGCAGTATTTTTCAATGGAAAGGTCTACGGCTTTTTTAAGCTTGGCTTCGTTTAAGTTGGCGCCATAAAAGTGATATTCAATCGTAACAGCATCGTAGTATTTTGGATGCTCATCAGTGAGATTGGCGATGGTTTCTATGGAAAAGTCATCTACTTCCAATTTCATTTTCTTGATCAGGGAAGCCACATCAAGGCCCGAACATCCGGCTAGACCCGATAACATAAGTGCTTTGGGCCTATAACCAGAGCCTTCGCCTCCATCATCCGGCCCTGCATCAATCTTTAAATTATGTCCTGAAGGGTTGTTGCTTTCAAAAGCCATTCCACCCAACCATTTGGTCGTGATATGATTTGTCATGAAGTCAAATTTTTGTTTCTTGTAGCTTTCAAAAATACGATTTAAAACCGCACTTATGGCATTAGTAACACCGCTTGACCCCAACCACGATATAGAAACCAAAAAACTGGCTGAATTCTTTAATGAGACCCTTGGCTTTTGCCCAAATTCTGTCTTGACCATGCAGCACCGTCCGGCCATTTCCAAGGCCTTTATCAATCTTAATAAAGCTGTTATGGCCAATGAGGGGAGAGTGACCTCGGCACTTAAACGTATGATTGCCTGGGTAAGCAGCAATGCCACCGGATGTCGCTATTGCCAGGCCCATGCTATCCGAGCTGCGGAACGCTATGGCGCTGAACAAGAGCAATTGGACAATATTTGGGAATATAGAACCCATCCCGCTTTTTCTGATGCCGAACGTGCCGCTTTGGATTTTTCATTGGCCGCCTCTCAAGTTCCCAACGCTGTGAATGCAGATATCAAAGCGCGTTTGTATGAACACTGGAACGAAGGTGAAATTGTGGAAATGCTCGGAGTGATTTCATTGTTTGGATACCTGAACCGCTGGAATGACTCCATGGGAACCTCCATTGAAGATGGAGCCGTAGAAAGCGCGGAACAATATTTGGGGAAAACTGGTTGGGAAAAAGGCAAGCATGATGGGTCTAGATACTAGATGTCAGATTTAAGACATAAGACCGCTTCGCTTTTAGATTTTTTGACACGAATTTCACCAATTTACACTAATAGCGGATGTCCGATGTCCGATGTCTGATGTCTGATGTCTGATGTCTGATGTCTGAGAGTACGATTTCTTGATTTACATCAATGTTTGTTGCCGAGTTATAACTGAACTTTGTTACAATCAAAAAACGAACAGTTATGGCAAGCTTACTAGTCACTTCGGAAAATCAAATCCAGCGGCTGAACCATATTGTAAACAAGGTAAAGGAGCTACAAACCTTGGATGTCTCGCAATTGACCACTCCTCCCCATTCAAAATCATGGAATGTCGTTGAGGTGCTAGAACATTTGAACATCGCCTATGGCATTTACATGCCCAAATTGGATGAGGCCTTTACTAAATTACCATCAGTTGACTCAGGCTCTTCAGAATTCAAGGCCAGGACATGGCAAAAGATTGTGATTGCCGGTCAACGGCCTAAAAATGGTGTGCGGAAATGGAAGATGAAAACCCTGAAACGTTTTGAACCTTTGTTGGACAAGCAGTCGTTGACACAAGAAAAAATGGACGCGGTGTTTGAAACCTTTTTTATGCGTCATGCCCATCTCAAAGAGGCCATTCTAAAGAGTAGGAACAAGGACGTATCCAAAACAAAAATTACTTCGGCCATTGGTCCCATTGTCAATTTTTATTTGCCTGAGTGTTTTGAGTTTTTACTCTGCCATTTGGAACGGCATATGGTTCAGATTGATGAGATTTTGGGGTAGCCAGTAACCTCATTAAACAGTGGCCGTTGTTAAAAGTTGATTTTTAGTTCAATAGAGCAGGCAAAATATATTCCTTTAAAATATCCCTAGGCTGGTTGCCCTTACGATTTCTGAAATTTCCGGAGGTGATGACAACAACCGATTCCAATTCCGGAAGTATAAAAATAAATTGACCGCCCGCTCCCCGGGCTTCAATGGATGCTATGGCCTTCCCCTTGACTTCATAAACATCGTGCCACCACAGATATCCATATTCATTTTTATCCTTTGTATCCTGCAATCGCATATACTTGCCAAAGGATTCATCAATCCACGCTTTTGAGATAACCTGCTTTCCTTTCCATTGTCCTTCGTTCAGGTAAAGTTGCCCAAATTTGAGTAAATCCCTAGAGGTCAAAAGCATACCTCCGCCGAAATAGGGAACAATCTCGGTGTCATCCGTCTGATTGATGTAATTGGTTATTCCCAAAGGAGCAAATAGCTTTTCATGCATATAGGTCTCAAGAGGGATTTCCAAATTTTCGTTTAAACAAACCCCTAACAAAAAAGGGTTGGCAGAACCATAATCGGCATAGGTCCCAGGCTCCTTGACCATTGGAGCCTCCAAAACGGTTTTGAGCCAGCTGTTGGGATTATTTGGGTCTTGATAATGGTTTTCCGAGGCCAGGTTGTTCACATCCATTCCAGAGCTCATGGTAAGCAAGTCCTTTATCTGTATTTTGGATTTTAACGTGCCCTTGGTGTACTGATAATCTTTGGGAATAAAATTGTACAACGTTTCATTGACACTGCCGATAAGTCCATCATCAATGGCCACTCCTATCATGGCTGAAGAGATACTCTTTGAAGCTGACCGTAGGTCGTGGGGAATATGGGCATTATGTCCGTCAAAATAGGTTTCAAATACCAGTTTGTTCTCTTTAGCGATCAAAATACTATGGGTATTGACCAACTTGTTCGCCTGGATATCCTTAATCAGCTTGAGAAGCTCATTTTTATCAATTGCGTAGTCATTTATGCTGGCGGTATCCCAGCCATCATATAATTGTTTTGGAGTGTCAGTGCTTTGAGATTGCTCCACCGCATCCGAAGTATATTCCCAACCTTCTTTGGTATGTGTTAGACGGGTCTTTGTAATCAACTCGGCTGTAAGTAAAATCTCGAGTTCAATAACACTGTCCAACAGGTTAGCTCGAAAATTAAAGCCCGTATTAGTATCCCTAAACAAGAGCGTATTCCCTTGCCGCTTAAAATCGCTTGTCCAAGTGCCCCTAAATCGTTGATCTCCGAAAAAAGGATAGGCTACAAGATCATTTCCTTCCGCAAATTCCAAATACAGCATAATGTCGTCGGACTGCAGACCATTATCAACCATAAATGCGTTCCAATCTCCGACATAGATGCCATTTTCTGTCTTGGTAAAGCTGGTGCGGTAGAGAAATTTTCCGGACTTAATAAATCCGGTAAGGGTTTGTTCATCCTGACCATACTCTAAATCAAAAAACAATTGTTCATCAACACTCAACTGCACCTTGTCTTCTATGGAGGATGCTAAGGTTTTCTCCAGAACCACTTTATCATTAGTTATGGTAAGATGGAAGGTATTGTCCTCAAGTTTCTCCAAAGCCACTTTAAAATTAAAGCTGTTTTTGTTGGGCAGGTGGCCTATCCATTCCCCTTCAACGGGTTGTACCAACTTTTGTGCGCAACTTGAAAGCACTGATAAACACAGGAATAAAATAATCAATTGATGTCTTTTCATTTTTTGAAAGATTAGAATTTCAAAAGTAGTGTGTTAGCATGCTTGGAAGCTTGTATGAAATTAACATCAGTGGTTTTTCTTGATTATTTTTCGGTAATCACTTGGACTCTTATTAAAATGGGATTTAAACACACGGTTAAAATGGCTTTGATCTGAAAATCCTACGCGATAGGCAATTTCGGTCAATGTTATCGAAGAATCCATAACAAGCGGAAGTGCCTTTTTAAGTTTCTCTTGTCTTATGTACTCCCCAAGACTCATGGAAAGGTATTTGGGTGCTGCCCTGGATATATGCACTGGATGTACGTTCAACTCATTCGACAAATGTTCAAGGGTCAAATTTGCCGTGTCATAATGTAGTATCTCTTTTAGATGATCTACCCATTCCGGATTTTTGAGTGTATTGGTTTGTTTCAATTCGCTCAACGCGTCACAAACTTGAAGCAGTAAAACTTCTACAGATACATCGCTAAAATTATCGGCTAGGAGAAATTCACGATACATATGGGCAAAAAGAAAGTGCAGTTGCGGATCTTGGATACGTTGGCTGCCTTCCCAAACGTTCAGAGAGACTCCATTTTTTGCAAGCCAATTTTTCTCAAATTCCAGATGAAAGCCACCTGCGTTCTCAGAGTGCTTCGATCCAAAATGTGGCTCTTGCCAATTGTTGAACATTAGACTGCCAGCAGGACACAAGGTTTTTACTCGGGCATTGCTATCCTTCATATTGCCTTGCAGAACATACATAAAGTACGGGTTTTCATGATAGTGCCAATCGGTTCTATCCTTTATGTACTCGTATTGGGACAATAGAATTCCACCAAATGATTTTTCTGAATCCTTTATTCCATAATACTGCCCCTTTGTCAATGTTTTCATTTGAGCTAAGCTTGTTGCTTGAACAATGGAAGTTCGTGAAATTTAATTTAGGATTCAAAATCCAATGTCATAAACCTATACTGCAAGCTAGAGCGTTCCGTAACTTAAGCTATCGACACGTTTTCCGTCCAGATATTCAATATTGTTGGTACTGGTACGGATTTTCTTCTGAATGCTTTTGAGTTCGTGCTTTGCTTCATCACTGAGTTCGACCTGAAAGTCATAAGATGTATGCACCTCATCAAAAGGGGTATCATCAGGCAAAAAAATGACCCGCCAAGCTTCATTTTTGGTTTCGGGATAGGCCAGAAACCCCTCGATAGGAAAGGAAACTTGATTCTTCTCCAAAAACCCTTTCAGTTCAACCATACCATTATTGAATTCAATGATGTCCGCCTCGTCAAAACTGTAGGTCACAATCCTAGAGTTGGGGTAATCCCTGGATTCCACATTGTTTGTGGTACTCCAGTTGGAATATTGCCGGGTGATACTTTCGGTAACCGGTAAATCTTTAAGTGATTCGGCCAAAGCCATAATACTATCTCGTTTTGAAGACCGCGCATATTCGCCAATCACACTGGCAAACCCTTTGATGGAAGCTGGATAAGCGAACTTGTTCAACGAGTCACTCATGGCAAGAATCCAGTAATGATTTGGAGCTTCTTGATAGCAAATCCAGTGGTATCGGCTTTGTAGTTGGGCGGAATCCCCTATCTGCTTCAGTTGAAACATCAAATCTTTAAATTCTTCCGATTTATCTTGAACCTCTATTCTTAAATGTTGCGCAAAGACACCCTCCGGGTTAATGATCACGTTTTTCTTTTCCGCCTGTTTTGGCAGGCATCCATAAACCAAAAGGGTAACCATTAAAAATGAGGGAATTAAAATCTGTGTGATTTTTCGAAAGAATTTAATCATGAGTCAAGGGTTGTAAACATGAACTGCAAATACGCTGCGCTCGGGTTATTTTTTTAATTCAATATCGATCAACTTTAGAATTTCGGTATTGTTTGTCCTGATCACATCCAATTCGTCAATATATTCAAAAGCCCAAAGGAAACAAGAGCTTGCATAATCTTCAAATTGAATATCTTTAAATAAGCCTTTATAATTGGAAGCATAGTTGCTACTCTTTAAGCCCGGTGTGTTTTGAACCCAAGGGTCAAGAATTCTAATGTACTTCTGTCTAAACGCTATAGTGGCCATCTGATAATTTCTTAATCTTGCGGCTTCTTCTTCCGAATCTTTTACAACGTCTTCCCAACTAAACAATAATTCTATGAGTCTATCATTATTGATCAGGTGAATCTCCCCCGATGAAATTGCTGAGCGAAGCGCTCCGTTAATTGGGTTAAAAGTCCAGGTCCAACCCAAATTTTGATAAGGTTCAACATATACTTCGTTATCCAAACCAGTTGTGTCTGCCCTTATAAGTTCCATTACGCGAGGGTAGGTGTTTTTTATTTTTTTAGTATAAAAAACCACAGTGTCCAATTGGGCTATGTTAGCGTTAAATTCTCTTTGCAGCGATTTTAAAACATTTTGTTTTTGTTTTGCATTCAGCGTATCATTTCTCCACTCATTCAATTGAATTGCAATCAAAATTCCGATGACCACAAGAATAATTTCGCCAATGGCGTACAAAAGGTACTTTGAGAATCGGTTCTCTTGGAGCAGTCCTTGACGGATATGTCTGAAAAATTTAATCATTGGTTTCCAGCTCTCTATCTATTTGGAAAATTACATCAACCATTTGCTCCTTTAGATCAAACAGATGTTGGTTATAGAAGAATTTGATTTCTATAAAATTTATCAAATCCAAAAAGATCTGATCATTTACCGATCCTTGCAAATCTTCATATTTCCAGTTTCGTTTTTCAAACGCGTACATCCATTGTAAGCGGTTTTCACTTGGTTTCAAAGTCTCATAAATACTTTCAATTCGATTATGGCGTTCATCATAAATTTCCTGGATTGACTCGAACAAGGTCCTATTTTTTATTAAGCTCGATTTTCCATCTGCAATCAATGAATTGTAATTTGCCCTTACTGGCCTAAAGGATAATCCCCGGTAGAATAGTTGTTGGGTAATGGCGGAAGAATTATCTACAAAGAAACTTTTATATTTTTCGGTATTGTAAATGTCTTTTGTGAAAACCGGTGTAACACTATGTAAAAGGCTTATTTCTTGAGAATTTTGATGCATTACACTATCCAAAAGAACAAAGTCTTTTTTGAGATCATTCTTTATTCCTGATAAATATTCGTTTCCAAGTGTATACGCTTTTCTTTCTTCATTCCAATTATTTATTTGCAGAGCAATAAGAATACCTATTACAACAAGAATTATTTCACCAATAGCATAAACAAGGTATTTACTGAAACGATTTTCAATAAGTAATTTTTGGCGGATTTTTCGAAAGAATTTGATCATGTTTTAATGGTTTAAGCATGAAGTGCAAATACCCTGTGCCTTGGTTATTTGTTAATTTCTTTTTTCTAACTCAGCGTCAATATGTTTTATTAAATCCATTGCCCTTTCATTTATTTCCATTTGATTTACTTCATTAAACCAATAGTATTGATTTTTTAGACTGCGTAAAAAATATAGAAATTCAGCATCCTTTTTTAACTCGTTAAAATCATTTGGAATCATTTCCAATTCTAATGCCGCTACGTTCTTTTTGTCAATTTCAAATTTCTCGTAATTTCCATTCCACAGCGCCTTAAATCTTGAAGGGAAAATATTTGTGCTTGCGTTTTCTATAATGGACACATACCTATTTATATCATCATTAACTATGTTGTTGGACCAAGAATAATAGCTAACAAGCTTATTTCGCAAACTATCATTGGCAATTAGATTTAAGTCGTTTGATTTGAGCGTTTCAAATACCTCGTTGTTTATTCTGGGTGTCCAGGTTTGTGTAATTCTCCCGAAATAAAATTTCAGAGAATCTTGATATGGTAAATCGTCTTCAAGGTGATTTAAAAGCACGGGGATGGCTTCTTTGGCCAACAAGTATTGTCTACTACGCCATTCATTCTCTTTTATATCCGATTTGAGGCTCGTTTTAAAATTTCGAAGAAACCTAACTTCTTCATTTTTAAGCTTTTTTTCTTCATTCCAATTATTGATCTGAAGGGCAATCAATATTCCAATGACCACCAAGACAATTTCACCAATAGCGTATTTAAGGTATTTTCCCATTTTGTTTTGGTCCAGCAAAGATTTACGAATATGACGAAAGAATTTAATCATTGTTATATTCTTTTGCATTAATCTCTTTATTTATGAGCATAAGAATTTCCCTATATTCTTTACGGACTCTTTCACCTTCATCAAATACACCAATTCTAAATAGTTTTATCACAGATAAGTGTTCAATAAATACGCGATTATTTAGCATTTCTTGAAAATACTGTAAGTGAAGGGCTTTTTCTTCATCACTTCTGTTTTTATAAGGCCGAAGTGGATTATATGGCATTTGATTAACCACAAATGGAATAATGTCATGAGTGCCGTATTTACGCGCTAGATTTTCGTCATCGATATAGTCTGCAACTATGTCCTGTATTTCAGCTAGTTTATACTTTAAGGCTTCATTAGAAATTAACTCGATTTTCCCAGAATTAATTAGTGCGTTGTAAATACCTCTTGAAGGATCAAAATTGTAGTTATAGATAGTCTTCAAAAATAGCTCGTCCAACTCCTCAATAGAATAGCTGCTATTTTTTGCATTCATGAGTTTTATTGTGGCATCCTCATTGTCTTTATGATGGTTATAAATACTATCGAATGAGATTAAGTTTTTTTCAAATTCAAGTGTCAAAGCTTTTAGTTGCCTTAACTCCTCGCTTTTTTCTTGTTGCTTTTCATTCCAATTGTTGATTTGCAACGCAATCAAAATTCCAATGACCACAAGAATAATTTCGCCAATGGCATATATCAAATATTTGCTGAATCTATTCTCAGACAGTAGTCGTTGTCGAATTTTTCGAAAGAATTTAATCATACTGTGTTTCCAATAATTTGATGATCTCTTTGGCCGAAGTGATCAAATTGCCATTATCAATGATCGATATTCTTAAATGAACCTCCTTGGTGGCCAAGTAGTTTTCCAATAATGGGTTTTGAAGCAACCCAACAAAATCTTCTTTAAGCGAAACCTGGGCTCCTTTGGGCAAGGCATAATTTCTAACTTCAAAACTCTCGTACAACCTTCGGTTGGAAATGTATTGATCTAACAAAGGTCCATACTTGGTCAGGTTGTCTTGTTGAAATATCCTTTGCTCTTCTAACATTTCTTCCACAAGTTGAGGCCACTCGATGAGTTTACGCTTGAGTTTTTCGTTTTTGATATCATTAATCAAACCGGTATTAAAAACGCCCTCGAGCAATTTAAAATCCTCATTGAACGTGAAATTGTTCAGCAGTGCAGCTAACAAACTCGTAAGCTCCTCCTTATCGACCTCACTTCCAGAATCGGAAATCACCGTATTTAATTTATCGATTTTTGCTACTGCCTGTTTTTTCTGTTCGTAGAATTCTTCCAGTTCATTGAGCCTATTTTGAAAGTCAATTTGAAGATTGGCAAAGAGCTTCCGCTGACTTTCCATCTCTTTTCTATTCTCGTTCCAAGTATTGATCTGTAGCGCGATCAAAATGCCAATGACCACCAATATGATTTCGCCAATGGCGTAAAGCAGAAATTTCGAAAATTTGTTTTCGGAGAGTAGCTTTTGGCGGATGCGCCTAAAGAATTTTATCATTAGCAGTTGGTTGGTTTTTCTAAAGATATGCTTTTTAAGCTATTAACATCTTCATAAACAGTTCTTTACTTGGCAAATAAGGGCAGGATGATGCCAAACATTTATACTGAGGCAGTGTTTTACCCCCTCCGTCCACCTTTGGTGGACACCTCCCCCTAGCCATGGGGAGGAACTTTATGTGTTATTTTTGAGAAAAATATCCTTTTGAAATGGATAATGAAGCCTTCCTTCGCCTAAAGACATTTTTTCCTCAGGTCTCTTTGACCGAACAAGAAGAAAACCATTTTAAATCGTTGTGGTCGGTAAAGACGTTTAACCAATACGATCTTATCACCGAGGCCGGAAACATTGAGCGCTATTTTTATTTTGTGCTGGAAGGTGTGCAGGCCATTTATCTTTTAAATGAAAAAGGGGAGAAAGTAGTGTTGGGGTTTTCGTATTCGGGGAATCCCTCCGGAGCATTTGATTCATTCATCAAAAAACAACCTTCGGATACTTTTCTCGAGGCTTTAAAGCCTTCCAAAATGTTGGCCATCTCCTATGAAGATTATCAAAGCTTGTTTGAAAAGCACCAAGAGTTTTATGTTTGGGGACATGAGTTTTTTCAACAAATTTTGTTTGGAAGATTGCATCGCGAAGTCGAGCTGTTGACCTTATCTGCAGAGCAGCGGTATCAAACTTTTATGCAACGTTGCCCCGACGAACTCAAGGTGATTCCACAAAAATATTTGGCGTCCTACCTCAACATGAAACCGGAAACGTTTAGTAGGTTGCGAGCCTGTACTTCTTATTGAGAATTATTGGCCGCTGAGCGAAGTCGAAGCGGCTATATTTTGTATCAGAACAGCTATAAAACAAAAAATTCTCGATACAAATTTCACCCCTAAATGGGCGAAATTCACTCGAATTGACGTAGCGCTATATTTAAAAAGACTTCTCCGCTCCTTCGACTGCGCTCAGGATGACATCCCGAAGTGACGGCTTAAATTAACAGTAATCTTATCTGTTCTTGAAGCTTCGGAATGATTTCCGTTTCAAACCAAGGATTTTTGCTCAACCAAAATCGGTTTCTTGGAGAGGGGTGCGGCAACACAAAATATTCAGGCGCATAGTTGCCATAATTTCGAACGGTTTCGGTCAAATTTTTCTCCATTCGGTTGCCCAAATAGTAGCGTTGGGAATATTGCCCGATTAGAATGGTCAATTCTATGCTTGTCAATTTTTCCAACAGTAATTTATGCCATTGCGGGGCACATTCAGGTCGTGGTGGCAGATCTCCAGACTTTCCTTTTCCAGGATAACAAAATCCCATGGGCATTTGGGCAATTTTGGTTTCGTCATAAAAGGTTTCATCTGTAACGCCCATCCATTTTCTGAGTTGTTTGCCACTTTGGTCGTCCCAAGGAATTCCAGTCTCATGTACTTTGGTTCCTGGAGCGTGACCTATAATTAGAATTTTGGCTTCGGGATGTGCCGCCACAATGGGTCTTGGACCTAATGGCAGATGTGCTGCGCACACTTCACAGTTTCGAATATCGGAGAGGAGTTGTTTCATAAAATCAAATGAAATTTACCAAAAACGAGAAACACCCCAACAAAGTGTCGGGGCATTTCGTCACACAACCTGTCATGAAAACCCTAGTTGTAGGTATTTTTCAGCTTGCTCCAATTGGTGTTGGCAGTGCTTACCAATTTTTTGTGATTGTTTTCTGCCAACCAAAGCTGCTGTGCATCCAACTCCAAATTATAGAGGTACAAAAAGTACTTGCCATCCTTCACTATGAATTTATTCGGGTCTGGTCTAAACTTGGCTCCAGCATACACTCCAAAGGCACAGAAACCGCCGTATTGGGGTAAATATTTGCTTGGGTTCTTGTCAAACGTCTTCTTTTGCTCAGCATTGGTAAAGTAATACACCACCTTGTTATGCTCAGATTTATGCTCTTTCAAGCCTTTTTGTGCAATTCCCAAATCCAAATACGATACTGGGCTGTACCCTTGCAGGGCGATGTTACTGTTGTCAATATTGTTTGCTTTTTTATCCTGCGCAAAGCCAATTGAGCTAACCGCCAAAGCAAAAAGGATCATTGTTGTTTTAATTGAATGTTTCATTGTTCTGTTTTTAATAATTGTTTGCATGTTGTTTTATAATTCTTCTGTTGTTGCACTTAGTGAGACCACGGTGAAGACCACCGCTGCATTGATCCAATAATAGTGCGCGTCCAACCCTTGAAACCCAAGGGCAAAGGGGATTACCATAAAGGCTATGGCTACTGCCAAATCGATGGTCAAATGACCCTGAAACGGAATGGTACGCAGTGCTCCCAATTTATAATCCGTTAAGGCACTTACCACCAAGACCGCCGTTCCCGTTATCACCGATATCCAGAGGGCCAAACTGTTGGTTCCACCGAGCCCGAGTAAAAAGGGCGCCAAAATCAAACCGACTCCGGCTGAATAATCGGCCACGCCGTGTAGTGTTGGAGATATACATCTGAACTTCATTACTGTGCGTTAAAGTATTCTTCCTGCACTACCTCGCCCTTGTCGTTCCAGATGCGTCGAATAATCTCGTGCCAGTAAATTTTACTGTCGTCCTTCATGTTGAAATCGAAAGTGAATTCTGATGCAGATACATTTCCATCCACAATAGTGTGGTGATGGGTAATACCGTTCACTTGGGCAATTGCTCCTGCAAAGCCTTCCATTTTTTCAACCATTTGTTGCTTGTTGGTTGTTGCGATGCCATTGTAATCCGATGTGGTCGCGTCCTCGGCGAAATATTGCTTTACCGCATCCACAATAGCTCCTTGGGCAACAATACCGTCCATTTCTGTGGCTAATGATTTAATATCCATTACTGTTATTTTTTAATGATTAAACAAATTTTAGTTTGTAATTACATTGCAAATTTCAGCACAGAATGGCCGTTATGGCCTACAAAAAAGACGCTAAGAATTGTACTTTTTGATACGGTAATCAGAGGGAGTTGTACCTGTGTAATTTTTAAAGAAGTGGGAGAAATGATTGGCTTCCTCAAAACCCAAGGCAAAGGCGATATCCTTTATTGGGGCATCTTGGGCCAGCATTTTTTTTGAAGTGAAAATCAATTCATTTCGAATCAGTTGTCCCAAGGAAGCATTCATTTTCGCCCTTGTTTTTTTGGAAAGTGCTTTTACCGAAAGGTTCATTTTGTCCGCGTAAAAACCAAGGGAGCGCTGCTCGGTATGATGCGCCTTCAAAAGTTCAATGAGATTTTGGGCAAAGGTGTCCCTATTTTCATAGTCAAAGTCATTACGAAACTGGGATGGGGTTATTCCTGTCGTATTCTTAAAGACCCTATTGAAATACGCTGGGTCTTTATAGCCAGCCTCATAAGCAACCTCTTGAATACTCTTATCCGTAAACGCGATTTTCTTCTTGCCCTCCATCAACCTTTTGTTGGATATCAAATTTTTGATGGATAACCCAATTTTATCCTTCACCAAAGCTTGGGCCTCATACCCCTTTTCGGTCATTAACTGGGTAAGGTCATTATGGTTGAAATTGCCGTAGTAGTTTTCATCAATGATATCCTTGACATCAAAAATAATTTGATATTCTTGCTTGCTGGCCTTGAACGGATTTTGCCAATACCACTGCTTTGATGAAATATCGATAATTTCGGAAGTATGCTCTGAAAATACGGTGTTGGACAGGTATCTTTTACATTCCTCACATTCATTAAAGTTGATGTATCCCAACGAAATCAAATGCTTAAAGAGTACACGAACTTCCTTCTTTTCAAAAATGGTCTTGTTGGGGAATTCTATTTTTTGAACGACAAAATCATCTGAAAAGAACTTGATGTACTGCCCCTTTTCCAAATAGATGGCCTTGTCTTGCCAATCATTGTAATTTTTGAAATCGACCTGAATGGTTCCTGAGCCTGAAATAATATGAAGTAGCGTATACTTGTTTATGAAGTACACCTTGTTTATCTCGGGATGTAGCTTTTCTACCACTTTGGCTTCTGGTTATTGCCAATTTAAGTCGGAAAAGAAGCGGTTTACTAACAGTTTAAGTCTTTCCTCCCACTACAATAACAAACTCCCCCTTAGGTGGTTTTGCCGTAAAACGCTCCAGGACCTCAGTAAGGGTTCCCCGAACTGTTTCCTCGTACATTTTGGTCAATTCGCGTGAAACCGAAACGGGTCTATCAGCTCCAAAATATTCCACAAATTGGGTCAGAGTTTTAATCAGTTTGTGTGGCGATTCGTAAAACACCATGGTCCGCGATTCTTCCGCCAGCATTTGCAATCTTGTCTGACGACCTTTTTTAATAGGAAGAAATCCTTCAAAAACAAAGCGGTCGTTCGGGAGTCCACTGTTCACCAAAGCGGGAACAAAAGCCGTAGCTCCAGGTAAGCATTCTACCTCGATACCGTTTTGGACGCAGGCACGGGTCAATAAAAATCCGGGGTCAGAAATTGCTGGAGTTCCGGCATCGGAAATCAAGGCCAACGTAGCTCCTCCCTTCAATTTTTGTACTGTGGCATCGAGCTGTTTGTGCTCATTATGCATATGGTGACTTTGCAAAGGTGTGGTTATTTCAAAATGCTTGAGCAGTTTCCCACTGGTGCGGGTATCTTCAGCCAGAATTAAATCAACCTCTTTTAAGACCTTGATAGCCCTAAAAGTGATATCCTCTAAATTTCCAATAGGAGTTGGAACCAAATACAGTTTTCCCATGGGCCAAAGTTACGGCCTTACCTGCTTTCCCGTGAAATAGGAAATCAAAACAAAAACAAGTGCCATTGCGGCTCCACCCTGACTTCCATCACTGATCATATAATGCGCAAAAAAGGCAAGAATCGTATTAAAAAAGAATCCCGCATAGGCCCACTCTTTTAACCATTTGGAAAAATTTCCCCAAATAGCGATCAAGCCCAATAATTTTGCAATTGCCAGCGGATACATAATATAGGTGGGATAGCCCATGGCTTCAAAAACCTCAGCTATGGCTTCATGATTAAAAAAATAGTTGTACGCGGAAAAGCACATTAGTGCTGTCAACAAAACAGTTGACAGCCAAAAGGCAATCTTTTTGATTTTCATGTTGCTGTTTTTAGGATGTGTGTTCCTAAAAGTATAAAAAGTAAATGGAAAACCGTTTAAGCAAATCTGCGTTCAACCAGGGCCACAAATCTTGCCTCGTAATCCTCCTTGCCCTCCCAATTGTTATACTCGGGCTTTACCATGTTGTTAATGAATGATATAGAGCGCTCCTCAGTATCGATGGTATTCAATTGGGAAAGTACCCTGTTATAGTCATCCATATTATCATCGAACAGATGTTTCACAAACGCCAGTTTATCGTTAAGCCCTACCTTGAGGTCTCGTACAAGTTGATCATTCAATGATTTCGATGTTGTGGTTTCTGGAGGAGACAGAATTTCTTTTTCATTCTTCATGGTCTCCGGTTTTGCAACAAACTCGGTAAAAACATGCTCTACAGCATTGTCCGTTGGCATTTCCGATACCATGTCTTTTATGGTGTCCATTCCAGGTGTCATAATATCTTCCTCATGCGGGTTGCTTTCCGGCACCGAAATATTGCCGCTCAACACCGCATTGGCCATTTTTTCAAATCGTGATGCTATAACATTCTTGGATACATCGACCTCAATGTCGCTTAACTTCTCGTCTATAAATTTGAGTACTGCCAATTTCTCATAAATTCCCTTGGCCTTATCGTACAATTCTATCAGCTCCTTATCTTCCCGTGCGGTAATGACATCCGTGGACAACTTTACCAACTCTTCCCTTAATTTCCTTATCATCACTATTAATCTTTACTATAAAAATAAAATCATTTTAAATATGTCCCTACGAACAAAAGGTTAAATTTTAACCTAAAATTGGGGCATATTTTTTTAGTAGTTTTGTGCTTTCCCTAAATAAAAACGAAAAAACCACACAATTTCGTTTAAAAGTACATTATGTTTCTCGAAAACACGGTAAACCCTAAAGAACAATTTGGATGGATAGAAGTTATCTGCGGTTCCATGTTTTCTGGAAAGACCGAGGAACTCATACGAAGATTAAAGCGTGCCCAATTTGCCAAACAAAAGGTTGAGATTTTTAAACCTATCGTGGATACTCGCTATAATGAGGATATGGTGGTTTCGCACGATGCCAATGAAATCCGTTCCACTCCAGTTCCCGCGGCTGCGAATATACGTTTGTTGGCCGATGATTGTGATGTTGTTGGGATTGACGAAGCCCAGTTTTTTGATGATGAGATCGTTACTGTTTGCAATGATCTTGCCAACAGGGGCGTCAGGGTAGTTGTGGCTGGTCTTGATATGGATTTTAAAGGAAACCCCTTTGGCCCAATGCCTGCCCTTATGGCCACGGCAGAATACGTCACCAAAGTGCATGCGGTTTGCACACGTACCGGAAATTTGGCCAATTACAGCTTTAGAAAATCGGATGATGACAAGCTTGTACTGCTTGGTGAAACAGGAGAATATGAACCATTGAGTAGAGCAGCCTTTTATAAAGCCATGCTTAAAGAAAAAGTGAGCCAGATGGATGTAGAGGCTCAAGAGGTCAAAGCAAAAAAGAAACCCGCCAATGGATAAAGTTGGTGAAACCACCCTGCAAATAGACCTGACCGCTCTAGAGCACAACTACAGGTTTTTAAAATCAAAACTAGCGGAAGATACTAGGTTTTTGGCCGTAGTAAAGGCTTTTGCCTACGGGAGTGATATGGTTGCCATTGCCCAAAAAATGGAAAATCTTAGGGCGGATTATCTGGCCGTTGCCTATGTAAAAGAAGGTGTATTGCTCAGGAACGCTGGAATACAACTCCCCATATTGGTGCTTCACCCGCAGTCCGTAAACTTTGATGAGCTTATAGAAAACACATTGGAGCCAAGTTTGTACTCTCCATATGTTCTAAAGCGATTTTTGGAGGTCGCTGAAGCTAAAAATCAAAAAGATTATCCAGTTCACATCAAGTTCAATACCGGGTTGAACAGATTAGGTTTTTGGGAAAACGATGTGGATTACATCTTAAAACAGTTGCAAGGGCGTAGCGAAGTGAAGGTGCTTTCCATTTTCTCCCATTTGGCCGCTTCGGAAGATTCCAATGAAAAGGAATTCAGCAAGACGCAAATAAACACTTTCAAGAAAATCAGTGAAGACATTAACCAAAAGCTTGGGTATGCCCCTTTTCGGCATATGTTGAATACTTCCGGAATCATAAACTATCCCGAGGCACAATTTGAAATGGTACGCAGCGGAATTGGGTTGTACGGTTATGGTAATGATGCAAAAGTTGATACGGAGCTAAAACCTGTCGCCACACTAAAGACCATTATTTCGCAAATGCACAAAATTGAGCCTCACGAAAGTGTGGGCTACAATCGAGCATACAAATCAGAGGGATATCGAACTACCGCCACATTGCCCTTGGGCCATGCCGACGGAATTGGCCGTCAGTATGGGAATGGCAAAACCTATGTTTCCGTCAAAGAAAATAAAGCGCCCATCATTGGTAACGTATGCATGGACATGATCATGATCGACGTTACCGGAATCGACTGCAAAGAAGGTGATGAAGTTATTGTCTTTGGAGAAAATTGCTCCGCGGAGGATTTTGCCGCCTCGGCCAATACCATTTCCTACGAAATTCTCACTGCCATATCTCCTCGTGTAAAGCGGGTGGTAATCGCATGATTTTTAGATGTCCCCGTTGAAAAAAACCCTTTTTTTAGTTACATTGTAATCCAGTAACTAACTCTAAATAACTATAACATGGGATTTTTAAAAGAATTTAAGGACTTTGCAATGAAAGGAAACCTGGTGGATATCGCCGTAGGTTTCGTAATGGGTGCGGCATTCAATAAGGTGGTCGCTTCCTTTACCGGAGGAATCGTCTCTCCTTTGATCGGCCTCTTGTTCAATGCAGATTTCAAAGATTTAAAATATACAATTACACAGGGCACAGTGAACGATGCGGGAGAAACGGTTGGAGAAGTAGCCGTTATGTATGGTGAATTCCTGACCAATGTCATCGATTTCATCATTGTAGCTTTCGTGATGTTCATGATCGTAAAAGGAGTGAACAAAATGAAAAAGAAAGAGGAGCCAGCCCCAGAAGCTCCAAAAGGTCCATCACAAGAAGAATTGCTTGCGGAAATCAGGGACCTGTTGAAGAAATAAAAATCGTTTGCCCCTAAGGGCGACCGCTACATCACAGTAGTACAATTAAAAACCGTCAGTTTGGTTCGCTACACACTGACGGTTGTTTTATTTATAACATTTTGTTATTTTATGATTATAGTGTAATAAAATGCTTGCTTAGAAGCTATTCTGCCCTAACTTTGTCCCTTCATAAAAGAAAATTAGAATGAAAGTAGCAGTTGTAGGCGCCACAGGAATGGTAGGCGAAGTGATGTTAAAGGTATTGGCAGAGCGTAATTTTCCAATTACCGAGTTGTTGTTGGTTGCATCGGAGCGTTCCGTTGGAAAAAAACTGACCTACAAAGGCGATGAGTATACCATTATCGGTTTGTCCGATGCGGTTGCTGCGCAGCCCGATATTGCCATTTTCTCTGCAGGAGGAGGTACTTCCTTGGAATGGGCCCCTAAGTTTGCAGAGGTTGGCACCACGGTGATAGACAACTCATCTGCTTGGCGTATGGATCCAACCAAAAAATTGGTGGTTCCGGAAATCAACGCCCACGAATTGACTACAGAAGACAAAATCATTGCAAATCCTAACTGCTCTACGATTCAAATGGTAATGGCGCTTGACCCATTACATAAGAAATACCAAATGAAACGTGTTGTGGTTTCCACCTATCAATCCGTTTCAGGAACGGGAGTTAAAGCAGTTCAACAATTGGAAAATGAAATTGCCGGTGTAGAGGGAGAAATGGCCTATCCCTATCCGATTGGTCGTAATGCATTGCCCCATTGTGATGTCTTCTTGGAAAATGGATACACCAAAGAGGAAATGAAATTGGCCCGTGAGCCACAAAAAATATTGAACGATAGAACTTTCTCTGTTTCAGCAACAGCAGTTCGAATTCCAACCGCTGGTGGGCACTCGGAATCTGTGAATGTTGAATTCCATAACGATTTTGACCTATCCGAAGTAAGAAAACTGTTGAGCGAGACTCCAGGAGTGGTCGTTCAGGATGATCCAGACACCAATACCTATCCAATGCCAATCTACGCACATGACAAGGACGAAGTTTTTGTTGGTCGTATCCGTCGTGATGAGACCCAACCCAACACCTTGAACATGTGGGTGGTATCGGACAACCTTAGAAAAGGTGCTGCCACGAATGCGGTCCAGATAGCGGAATATTTGGTGGAGAACAGTTTGGTCTCCTCTACCTCCGAGGCAGTTTCTTAGAAAACACCCAATTCCTGTTACGTCATTCCGAATGGATACTGAGCGGAGTCGAGGTATATTTCGGAATCCTATCTGTTTTGAATAGGATATGATGAGAACCTGAAACCCTTTCAGGTTGACGATTTGGTTTTAGTTAATTTCTAGTATTCAGAACTTTATTTGTGCTATTTTTATCGGAATCAATCTGAAAAAAATGCGAAAAATAAGTCTAATAGCTGTTGTAGCCATACTGACTGCCTGCGAAACCACAACAAAACGAGAGCCTATTTCCGTGAACTATCCCACTACCCAAAAAGTTGACACGGTCGACAACTATTTTGGAACCGAAGTCAAAGATTCTTATCGATGGCTGGAAGATGACCGTAGTCCCGAAACCGAGGCATGGGTCAAAGAACAAAATTCCGTAACCTTTGGTTACTTGGATCAAATTCCTTTTCGAGAGGATTTAAAAAATCGTTTAGAAAAACTATGGAACTATGAGAAATTGGGTTCCCCGTTCAAAGAGGGTGACTATACCTATTTCTACAAAAATGACGGATTACAAAACCAATATGTAGTCTACCGAAAAAAAGATGGCGGAGAGGAAGAAGTGTTTTTAGATCCCAATACTTTTTCTGAAGATGGTACCACCTCCTTAATGTCTTTGAGCTTTACCAAGGATGGCTCCAAAGCTGCCTATCTTATTTCCGAAGGAGGTAGTGATTGGCGGAAGGGAATCGTGATTAATGCAGAATCAAGAGAAGTTGTGGAAGACACCTTGGTGGACATCAAATTCAGCGGCATTTCCTGGAAAGGCAATGATGGTTTCTTCTATTCGAGTTATGATAAGCCCGAGGGCAGCGAACTATCCGCTAAAACGGATCAGCACAAATTGTATTACCATGAGTTGGGGACACCCCAGTCCGAGGATAAAATCATCTTTGGGGGTACTCCTGAGGAGAAACACCGTTATGTTGGCGGATATGTTTCTGAAGATGAGAAATATTTGTTCATAACCGCACAAACCTCAACATCGGGGAACAAATTATTCCTAAAGGACCTAACAGTAGAAAATGCCCCATTGGTTACTATTCTTGATCATACAGATTCAGATACATGGGTCATTGAAAATGAGGATTCCAAACTTTGGCTCGTCACCAATATGGACGCTCCAAACAAAAAAATTGTGGTCACCGATGCCTCCAATCCAACTTCGGACAATTGGGAAGATTTTATTCCAGAAACGGAGCACGTGCTTACCACGGGAACTGGCGGTGGTTACTTTTTTGCCGAGTATATGGTCGATGCCATTTCAAAGGTGCTGCAATATGATTATGATGGCAAATTAGTACGCGAAGTTCAACTCCCCGGGGTTGGCAGTGCCAATGGTTTTGGTGGCAAAAAAGAAGAAAAGGAATTCTATTTTTCATTCACCAATTACAACACCCCGAGTTCTTCGTACAAATACAATGTGGAAACCGGAGCTTATGAACAATACTGGAAGCCTGAAATTGATTTCAATCCAGAAGATTATGAATCAAAGCAGGTTTTTTATAATTCAAAGGATGGTACCAAGGTTCCTATGATCATAACCTATAAAAAGGGCTTGGAACTCAATGGTAAAAATCCGACCATTTTATATGGTTATGGTGGATTCAATATCAGTCTGACACCTTCTTTCAGTATTGTGAATGCCGTATGGATGGAACAGGGAGGCGTCTATGCCGTTCCTAACCTTAGAGGGGGTGGTGAGTATGGCAAAAAATGGCATATAGCCGGCACCAAGCAACAAAAGCAGAACGTTTTTGATGATTTTATCGCCGCTGCCGAATTTTTGATTGATAATAAGTATACCTCCAAAGAATACCTGGCTATTCGAGGGGGATCCAATGGTGGTCTTTTGGTAGGTGCTACCATGACCCAACGCCCTGATTTAATGCAGGTAGCGCTTCCTGCTGTAGGCGTACTGGATATGCTTCGCTACCATACCTTTACCGCTGGCGCTGGATGGGCCTACGATTATGGAACTTCTGAAGAAAGCGAGGAAATGTTCAAGTATTTAAAAGGATACTCTCCTTTACACAATATCAAAACAGGAACGGCCTACCCTGCTACGTTGGTCACTACCGGAGATCATGATGATCGCGTGGTTCCGGCACATAGTTTTAAGTTCGCAGCAGAACTTCAAGAGAAACAAGCTGGAGACAATCCAACGTTGATTCGTATTGAAACCAATGCGGGACACGGAGCAGGTACTCCAGTTAGCAAAACCATTGAACAATATGCGGATATTTTCGGTTTCACCTTATTTAATATGGGATACGACAAACTGCCGAATCAAGCCGTATTAAAAGAATTCAAGGATTGAGAATACTTCAATCGGTCAAAAATCCGTTTCAATAGAAGCGGATTTTTTATTTTTTAACTCCAATATGCTTAAAGTTCATATCGATTCTTTTGCCTATGATTCCCAAAATACTCTTGAGGGCATTTCCTTTGAAGTTGACCAAGGAGAGCATGTTGCTTTAATGGGTGAAAGTGGTTCTGGAAAAAGTACCTTGCTAAAAATCATCTATGGCCTTTTACATTTCGAAAGTGGTTCCATCTTTTGGGGTGCTAAAAAAATCCTTGGGCCTAATTTCAATTTGATTCCAGGTGAAGCTTACATGAAATATCTTTCCCAAGATTTTGATTTGATGCCCTATACCACTGTTGAGGAGAATATTGGACAACATTTGTCCGTATTCGAGCGAGAAGACCACCAACAACGCATCCAAGAGTTACTGAAGCTTATCGAACTACAGGATTATGCCAAGACCAAGGTCAAAAACCTGAGTGGTGGGCAACAACAGCGCGTTGCCTTGGCTCGGGTGCTCGCTCAAGAACCTGAACTTCTTTTATTGGATGAACCCTTTGGGCACATTGATAATTTTAAACGGACTTCTCTACGAAGAAATCTATTTCAATACCTAAAGGAAAAAGATATAACGGTGCTTACAGCAAGTCATGATCCGAATGATGTGTTACCTTATGCGGAGCGAACCGTTATTCTGGAAAACGGCAAGATCATAGCGGACCAAAAAACCAAAAAACTATATAAAAATCCGCCAAACTATTATACCGCGTCGTTATTTGGTGAAGTGAATGAAGTTCCCATCAAACTATTAAAATCCTATGCCGCGATCAATAGGTCGGTATTGGTCTATCCCCATGAATTTCAGCTCTCCGACAGTTCAGGTTTGCAAGTTTTGGTGAAAACTTCCTTTTTTAAAGGAAGCCACTATCTCAATGAAGCGGTTGCAGAGGAGGAAACCATTTTATATTTCGTCACTTCCAAAAAACTAAAGGAGGGCGATACTGTTTTCCTTAATGTATCTTTGGATACTATCAATGCCCGTCTTCAAGTTGAACAAAGAGCAGATTCTTAAAGAACTCAAGTTTAAGGCCATCCGAAGTAGTGGAGCTGGTGGACAACATGTGAACAAAGTGTCGTCCAAAGTGGAGTTATCCTTTTCGCCAGAATTATCCGATGGGCTATCAATTGCGGAAAAACGGCGACTGCTCCTAAAACTAGGTAATCGAATCAACAAAGAAGGCATATTTATTTTGCAGTGTGATGAGGCCCGAAGTCAACATAAAAACAAGCAAATTGTAATCAAACGGTTTTTTGAACTGTTGGTGAAAGCCTTGGAAGTTCCAAAAAAGAGAAAACCCACCAAACCTTCAAAGTCCTCCATTGAAAAAAGATTAAAAACTAAAAAGAGGGATTCCGACAAAAAGGCAACTCGGAAAAAACCGGATTGGGATTAAACTACAATACTTCTAGAATCTCAATCTGTTTGCCATTAAACGTAATGCTATCCCCTTGCTCTTTGCCCAACAACAATTGTGCAATGGGTGCTCCAGGTGAAATGCAAAAAACAGAAACCTCTTCTTTTGTGTAGATTCCGGAGGAAACAGCAATGAAATATTCAGCGGCGGAGGTCTTTACAAGGCTTCCCAATGCAACTTTGTCAGCATCTTTGGTAATGTCTGCCTTTTGAAGCAATGCCCTGGTCTTGTCCAATTCCAAAAGTTGCTTTCCCAACTTTTCCTGTTCCAACTGCACCATGGCCCTGCCAGTTTCGTGTTTATCCCCCGCACTGCTCTTGGTTTCAGACCCAAGGGATTCTTGTAACTCAGCACTGCGCTTTTTTAACCGGGATGTTTTTTCATCGAGGCTGTCCCAACAGAAATTTAAAAGTTGTTGTTTGATATTGACCATTACATTTATGAATGTCCTTTTGCGTCATTCTGAATTTATTTCAGAATCTCATTAAAGCTTGAGTGAGAACCTGAAACGAGTTCAGGTTGACGGTTTTCATTTATCTTATTAAGAGTACCGCGTTCATTATTAACCAAAAGTCAATCTAAAAACCGTTTCCCTATTGGGAATGGAGTGAACCTTTAAATTTCCTCCATGCATTTGCATTACCCGTTTGGAAAGGCTTAAACCAATTCCGGTGCCTTCATTCTTTGTGGTGAAAAAGGGAACAAAAATCTCGTCCATCAGTTCAGGCGGAATTCCGGGTCCATTATCCCTAACCTCAATATACTTTATCCCATCATCGTCCATTCCTGCAACCATAAGTACCTTCCCGTTTTCTATTTCCTTTATGGATTGCAATGCATTTTTCCCAAGATTGATCAATACCTGGGTGATTTGCTTTTCATCAATAAAAAATTCAAGGTCATCTGGAAAACAGCGTACCGAGAATTCTGTTTCAGCTTCAAGTCGAGCCGACATAAGAACATCTATCTTTTCGAGCAATCCTAATCCATCAATAATGGTTCTATTGGGTTCCGGAACGTTCAACAAGCTCCGATACGATTGTACAAAATCCATCAAATCACCTCCCTGCTCCTTAATGACCTCCAATCCTTTAAGGGTATTCTTAATCTGACTTTCATCCAATTTTTCCAACGAGACTATATCGCCGCCTTTTCTATAATACTTGATAATTGAATCTGAAATCGATGCGATAGGTGTAATGGTATTCATGATCTCGTGTGTGAGCACGCGTATCAACCTCACCCAGGATTCTGTTTCCTTTTCATCCAATTCTTGATGGATGTCCTGAACCACGACCAACAGTAATGATTGTCCATCGAGCGTCAGCGGTGTAGACTTTAAGGCCAATTGAATCTGTTCCCTTTCATTGGTCAGTTGGAATAGCTTTCGCTCAAAAGGCTTAAAAGATCTAAAGACCTCGTACAGCTTTTCATCTACTTGGGTCAATTGTTTTATATGGTTCAAGGGAGTATAGTTCAGTAATTTTTCCAAGGTTGGATTGGCAAAAAGTATATGCCCTTTCTCATTAAAGGTCATAATACCAATACTGGCTTGCTTTAAAATTTCCTGATAATACTGCTCTTTAATTTGGAGCTGTAAATGCACTTCCTGAATCAAATCATTTACGCGATTCAAACTCTTATTTAGTTCTTTAAAAGATTCTATGGATACCCTTTCTGGAAATCGGAGTGTAAAATCCTCATTTCGGATGGCATCAAAAAAATAGGCAATTTTTCGATTGGTACTATTGATGAATTTGATTAGATAGAATACCTGTGAGCCAAGGAAAAAAACAGAAAATATCAAGGTAAAGTACCATTTCCAGGCAATTGCAAAGGCCAATGCCACAGCTGTCAACGCAATCAAAAGTACCCTAAAAATTACCTTAAAGTAAAAATTTCTACTGGCCATTATTTACTCTTTTTCTTCAATTTGTTGTACAGTGTCTGGCGCGAAACTCCCAATTGCTCTGCAGCTGCACTGTAATTCCCATCGTTCTGATCTAATGCCTTGGAAATCATTTGCTGTTCCATTTCATCCAAGGTGGCTGGGCCGTGTTCAAAAGATTGTGAGGGTTTGCTGTGCAATAAAAAATCGGAGGGTTTTAATACGTTTCCTTCTGAAAGGATTACCGCCCTTTCCATGGTATGTTGCAATTCACGAACATTACCGGGCCATTGATAATCCATGAGTTTTTCCTGGGCCAAATTGTTGATGCGGAGACCTTGCTTGTCATATTTGTTTGCGAATCGTTTAAGAAAAAAATCGGCCAAAATAAGAATGTCCCCATCACGCTCTCGTAACGGCGGCACCTCGATATGAATAGTATTGATTCGATATAGAAGATCCTCCCTAAAAAGTCCATCGACCACCATTTGTTCTAGATTGCAATTGGTAGCACAGATTAAACGGATATTGACATTGATAAGTTTGTTAGATCCTACCCTTGTTACGGATTTGTTCTGAATTGCGGACAACAACTTTGCCTGTGTTTGCAGGGATAAATTACCCATTTCATCCAAAAACAGGGATCCTTGATTTGCTGCCTCAAATTTTCCTGCACGATCTTCCTTGGCATCGGTAAAAGAACCTTTTATATGTCCAAAGAGTTCGCTTTCAAATAAATTTTCTGAGATGGATCCCATATCTACCCCAATAAAGACCTCATCTTTTCTGGATGAAAGACGGTGCAATTCTCTTGCGATGAGTTCCTTTCCAGTGCCGTTTTCACCAGTAATCAAAACATTTACATCTGTTTTGGCCACTTTTCTCGTAAGGTTTAGTACTGAGGTCAGTGCTTTTGAATTTCCTATGATAAAGTTCTTGTCATCGTTAATTACCTGCTTTAAATGACTTTCCTTCTTTTTGAGATTATGGATCTCTTGTTTGGATTTTCGATATTCATGTGCGGATTTAACCGTGGTAAGCAAGCGTTCATTGTTCCATGGTTTTAAGATGAAATCTGAGGCCCCCTGCTTCAAAGCTGTTACCGCAAGATCCACTGCGCCATAAGCCGTCATCATAATCACCGATGTGTTTGGAGATCTCTTCTTGATTTCATTTAACCAAAAAAGACCTTCATTTCCCGTATTTACCCCTGCCGAAAAATTCATATCGAGCAGTACGATGTCAATCTCATCCAAATTGGGAAAGGAAGAAATTTGGTTTGGGTTGAAAAGGGTCTGAACGCTTTTGTACTCAAATTGCAATAGGATCTCCAATGCACTCAAGACGCTTTTATTGTCATCTATCACCAAAATATTGGCATCTGTCATATCGTATCAAACTTAAACGATTTAAAGCTACAAATTGAAATCATAAATTTTTTGCATGTGTAAAATAATTGGACATTTTTTGTACAAATATTTTACACTATTTCTTCTCCATCAATTTTAGAGTGTTGTTAATTGACTGATTATAAGATATTTAATTCTTTGGCATAAGAATAGCAAATAATTTGGCACAGTACCTAGATCATGACGTTTAAACCATATATAACTACACTTGTTTTTCTAATTTCCCTGGCCGGATTCTCACAAAAGATCTGGACATTGGATGAGTGTGTTGCCTATGCTATTGAGCATAACCTTCAAGTGAAGAACACTTCGTACACGAAAGACTCAAGCAAGGAAACCTATAGACAATCAATACGGAATTTATTGCCCAGCGTTAATGGCTCCACATCTTACACGGTTCAATTTGGAAGGTCAGAGGATCCAAACACCAATGATTTTGTAAATACCGAGTTTTTTAGGAACAATTATTCCTTAGGAGCCAATCTGGATTTGTTTCAAGGTTTCCAAAAATTGAACTCCATCAAAGCTTCAAAATTCATTTATAAAGCCACACAAGAAGATGTTCTACAAGAGAAATTTTTGTTGGCCTTCAGAGTGATGTCCGCTTTCTACGATATTAAATTTTTTGAGGGTTTGGTCGCCAATTCATTGGAGCAACAAGAAATTTCACAATCCAATTATGACCTGGTACAAAAGCAGGTTGATTTGGGAATGATGGCCGGAGCAGATCTATACGAAGCAGAATCCAATTTGTTGGGTGACAAGCTTTTGGTAACCCAGAACAAAAATCTACTGGCCAATGCCAAGCTAACCTTGCTTCAAGAAATGAACCTGACCGAGGAAAGCGATATCATCTTACAACCCAGTTTAGATGCTGAGGAGGAAGTAAGCTCACAAAATATTGAGGTGGACTCTCTTTATACGGTTGCACGAGGGTTTGTTCCCATTGTAAAATCCCAAGAATTTAGGGTCAATGCTGCCAAAAAACAGCTGCAATCCATCCGAGGTGGACTTTATCCATCGCTTTCATTTGTTGCGGGCATCGGAACCAGTTATTTTGAAACCAATGTGGATTCCGACGGAAACCTTATTCCCTTTAGAACGCAAATCAAGGACAATACCTCAAAATTTATTGGAGCTGAACTTAGTGTCCCCATTAGCAACGGCTGGTCCAACCGGTCACGGGTAAAACAACAAAAAATAGCCTATTTACAGGCCAAGAACAATCTAGAAATCCAGGAGCAGGAACTATTTCAGCTGCTGCAACAATTGGTACAGACAAACCGTGCATTGACAGACGAGTTTGAGCAGAGTAAAAAGAGGGTGCAGGCCCAAGAGTTGGCTTTTGCAATTGCACAAAGAAGATATGAGAAAGGATTGATCAACGCCTTGGACCTTTTTCAGGCCAAGAACTTGTTCGGCGTAGCACAAAATGAGAACTTACAGGTAGGCCTTAGGCTGAAAGTGAACCAAAGTACCATTGATTTTTACAATGGCCTACCCATTTTTAACATCAACTAAAAAGAAACATGGATATACAGTTAGAAAAAAAGAAAGGATTAAGACCAAAGCACTACGGTTACATAGCTCTGGGCTTGCTTGTCTTGTTCACTGGGTATAAGTTGATCTTCGCCAGTGCAGTTTCTACCTACAGAACGGAGAAAGAGCGTCTTTCGATTGCGCAGGTCAGCGAAGGTAAATTCGATGATTATATCACCATCAACGGCAATGTCGCACCCATCGCTACAATTTATATGGATGCCTATGAAGGTGGACGCGTTTCTGAAAAACTTATTGAGGAAGGGACCATGGTCAAAAAGGGCGATATTATTCTAAAGCTGGAAAACATGGCGCTTTACGAGCAAATTCTGGCCAGTGAAAGTAACCTTGCCCTAAAACAGAATGACCTTCGCTCCACTAGACTCACTTTCGATTCCAGACAAGTTGAAGGTCGAAGGTCTTTGGCAACCGCTGAGTATGATCTTCAGCGTTTGAAGCGTAACTACGAGCAAAATGAGGCCCTTTTCAAAGACGAACTCATTTCAAAAGAAACCTATCTGTTGTCCAAGGAAAACTATGAGCTTTCCCAGAAGCAATATGAGATTGTAAAGCTTCAAACCGAGCAGGACGATCAAATGAGAAAAACTTCCCTGGCAGGACTGGATACAGACCTTACCCGAATGAAAAAAACATTGTCCATGGTCTATGAGCGGCTAGATCATTTAAATGTAAGGGCCCCCGCTGATGGACAGTTAGGTTTTTTGGATGCGGAAATTGGGCAGAACATTTCGCAGGGACAACGTATTGGCCAGATCAATGTTCTTACCGATTTTAAAATTGAAGCGGAAATTGACGAGCACTATATAGATCGCGTTAAGCGGGACCTGTCAGCAACCTTGGAACGAAACGATAAGGAGTATGGACTGCGATTGAGAAAGGTATATCCTGAAGTTCGGAACGGAAGATTTAAAGTGGATTTGGTTTTCACCGATGAAAAACCGGAAACCATAAGAGCTGGTCAGAGCTACAATATAAGATTACAGTTAGGTGCTTCCAGCGATGCTTTGTTATTGCCAAAAGGAGGGTTTTTCCAAAGTACCGGAGGCCAGTGGGTTTTTGTTGTCGGATCGGACGGGAATGAAGCCCTAAAAAGAAACATTAGAATCGGTAAACAAAACTCCAGATATTATGAAGTCTTGGAAGGTTTGCAACCTGGTGAAAATGTAATCACAAGTAACTATGACAGTTTTGGAACTGCAGAAAGAATAGTATTGAAATAACCCCTTCCGTATATGAGGAGAAGGAGTTAAAAGAAAATAATAAGTGTCACATCGAGCGCAGTCGAGATGTCTTTAAAATATGAATCAAACAGCATAACAATCAAGAAATGATACAGATAGAACAACTTAAAAAGAGTTTTAGAACAGAAGAAGTAGAAACCCTTGCCCTTAACGGTGTAAACCTCAACGTGGCCGAAGGTGAATTCGTGGCCATCATGGGTCCATCAGGGTGCGGAAAATCAACTTTGCTCAACATTATCGGAATGTTGGACAACCCAACCGAAGGAAGTTACCAATTTGCCGGTCATGAGGTCAGCGGACTTAAAGAGAGCCAGCGTACCCAATTGCGAAAAGGGAATCTAGGCTTTGTTTTCCAAAGCTTTAACCTTATCGACGAGCTTACCGTATATGAAAATGTAGAGCTTCCTTTGATTTATTTAAAAATGAGCAAGTCGGAACGGAAACAGAAAGTCAAAGCCGTTCTGGAGCGTATGAAAATTGCACATCGCGAGAAGCACTTCCCGCAACAACTCTCAGGAGGTCAGCAGCAGCGTGTTGCCATATCAAGGGCGGTGGTAACCAATCCGAAACTAATTCTTGCGGATGAGCCAACGGGTAACCTGGACTCCAAAAACGGTATCGAGGTCATGAACCTGCTTACCGAACTGAACCAGGAGGGAACCACCATTGTAATGGTAACACACTCGGATAGGGATTCACATTACGCGCACAGGGTTGTAAATCTATTTGACGGTCAAATCGTGACCGAAAGCAAAAACAGAGAGATAGGAGCTATGGTATAATCGAGTTTATTCATCAATCATCACAATCAAAAACGAGGACTCATGCTTAGAAACCATTTTAAAATTGCCTGGAGAAACCTTACCAAGCGTAAGGTCTTCTCCGCCATAAACATTTTAGGACTGGCTATTGGTTTTGGGAGCAGTGTTCTCATTTACTTGTTCTTAAACTATCATCTGTCATTTGACAATTTCCACAAAAATGCAGATCGGATTTATCGGGTGGTAACTGAAGAGCACACGGATATCATAGACTATGAACCATCTGTTCCGCCAGCTTTCGCCAAAGAATTTCGCAACAATTACGATTACGCCGAAAAAGTAGCCAAAATTACCACATGGGAAGGCAATCTGCTTACCATTGACCGCGGGAGACAAATGGTCCAACTGAAGGAAGATGCCGTTTTTGCAGAACCGGGTTTCTTTAATATTATGGATTTCCCCTTGGTTAATTCCATGGGAACACGAACATTGGAAGAGCCCAACACCGCTTATGTAAGTGAAACTACTTCAAAAAAATTGTTTGGTGATGACGATCCCTTGGGGAAAACTTTTGTGCTGGATAACCGGGAGACTATAGAGGTCATAGGTGTACTTAAAGACCTCCCAAAAACTTCTATGGTAAACAAAGGTTTGTTCATTTCTTTCAAAACCTTAATCCCCCTTGAAGATTATGCGGCCTTGGAAACTTGGAACGGGATTACTTCAGATTTACAGTGCCTAGTGCTTCTAAAACCAAATCAAAACATTGCAGACATAGAAGAGGCGTTGCTGGAACTGCCAGAAAAACATCGTTCTGGTTTTACTAACAAGCACGTTTACAAATTACAACCGCTCTCAAACATCCATTTTAATCCTAATTATTGGGGAATGGATCCCGTGCTGCTATGGGTCTTTGGAATCATAGGATTGTTTTTAATAATTATAGCAAGTATCAATTTCATAAACATTTCCACTGCCCAGGCGTTTACCCGGTCAAGAGAAATTGGGGTTCGAAAGGTGCTGGGAAGTTTTAGGCGACATTTGTTTTGGCAGTTTTTGGCCGAAACCTTTATCATAGGGCTCTTTGCCATGCTTTTGGGCGTTTCCTTCGCGGCGATGTCCCTCGCTCAGTTCAACGAACTTTTTCAGTTGGAATTGACCTTGGACAATTTGCTTGCTCCCGAAGTCTTTGGATTCCTTTTGGTGATATTGGTATTAGTGTCTTTCCTTTCTGGCAGCTATCCCGGACTTCTTATGTCCAGAATTGTCCCCGTACTTGCCTTAAAAGGGAAGCTAAGTCAAAAAGACACGGGAGGAACAACCACCAGAAAAGTATTGGTAGTCACCCAATTTGCCATTTCCATAGCGCTTATTGCAGCTACTGTAATTATTTCCAAACAAATGGATCACGCTGTAAATTCCGATTTGGGATTTAATACGCAGTCCATTGTCATGGTTGGCATCCCTACAGTGGTGGAGCCTGTAAAAATCAAATCCCTAAAGGAACAATTCGGCAGAATAGCTGGAGTAGAACAAGTTTCAGCTTGTTTGAGTAGTCCTGGCGCGGCAAAAAGCGATTGGAGTACAGGAGCCAAGTACCATAACAATGCCGCTTATGAAGAGTTCACCATTAATTACAAAATGGGTGATATCAACTATCTGGATGTTTTTGACATTGATTTGCTGGCCGGAAGAAATTATTTTGAAAGTGACTCCATTTCAGAAGTGCTAGTCAACAGAAAGTTTGGTGAAAAATTGGGCATTTTCGAACCTGAAGAAATGATTGGCAAAAAATTCGAAGCCAATGGAGGGTATGTAAAAGGAACCATTGTTGGCGTGGTCGAAAATTTTCACAATGCCAATTTCAAAGAAGAAATAAGCCCTGCCTTTATTGTGCAAAGACCTGTTTCATATAATGAAATTGCACTAAAAATAAATTCACAAAATGTAGCTTCAACGCTGAATCAAATCGAAGCCGTCTGGTCCAAAGCTTTTTCAGGTTATCTCTATGAATACCATTTCTTGGACAAAAGAGTTGCACAGCAATATGAAACCGAGCAGCGCTACCTGTCAATGTCCAAGATATTTTCCGCTCTTGCCATTTTAATTGGCTGTTTGGGATTGTACGGACTGATTCTATTTTTTGTAGGTCAGCGAACCAAAGAAATCGGCATTCGTAAAGTGTTGGGCAGTGGTATATCCAATATTTTGGCCCTGTTCACCCTTGACTTTTTTAAACTGGTTTTAATAGCTGGATTGCTCGCCGCTCCCATCGCATGGTATTTCATGGAACGATGGCTGCAGGGCTATACGTATAGAGTTGAAATTCATTGGGGAACCTTTGTCATGGCCATTTTGGCAACCATGGCAATCACATTAATAACCATTAGCTATCAGACCATCAAAGCCGCAACCGCTAATCCGGTAAAAAGTCTCAGAACTGAATAAAACACATCAAAAAACGAACAATCATGTTTAGGAACTATATCAGAATCGCTTGGAGAAACCTAATAAAAAGGAAGGTGTTCACGGGCATAAACATTTTGGGATTGGCCATTGGGTTTGGAAGCAGTGTTTTAATCTATTTGTTCTTGAGCTATCATCTCTCTTTTGATAATTTCCATGCAAATTCTGATCGAATTTATCGAATGGCCACCGAGGAGCACAGGGATTTGGTCGAATACGAACCCAGTGTTCCTCCGGCATTTGCCAAAACTTTTAGGGAAGACTATCAATACGCAGAAAAAGTTGCCAAAATTGCCACCCAACATGGTTTTGTACTTCACTCCAAAAGGAATGGAGAGGTCGATAAGTTCAAACAAAATGTAGCTTTTGTGGAAGAGGATTTTTTCCAAATCTTCAATTTTCCACTACTAAATGGAAGCAATGAAGTTTCCCTTTCCGAGCCAAATACTGCAAT
Organism: Flagellimonas sp. 2504JD4-2; assembly: GCF_053642935.1. Classification (NCBI taxonomy): domain Bacteria; kingdom Pseudomonadati; phylum Bacteroidota; class Flavobacteriia; order Flavobacteriales; family Flavobacteriaceae; genus Flagellimonas; species Flagellimonas sp. 2504JD4-2. The sequence goes on from NZ_JBSIOV010000001.1 coordinate 247,683, forward strand.
AATTACAGAGGACCTTGCACAAAAGATGTATGGCAAAACCGACGTGGTAGGAGAAAACTTTGTTCTTGAGAACGACAAAACAATTCGAATTACCGGGGTATTAAAGAATCTTCCAAAAACCACGTTCCTGAAGACCGAGGTGTTCGTTGCCTTTAAAAATTTAGAAGACTTTTTTGCATTCGCCGCCACTGAGAGCTGGAACGGAATTACCAGCAACCTTCAAACTTTCGCATTACTAAAACCAAACCAAAATATTGCTCACATTGAAACCGCGCTTTTAGAACTTCCCAAAAAACATAGGGCAAAAAGTAAGAATAGACATGTTTATAAATTACAACCCCTGAACACTATGCACTTTGATCCACTTTATGGAGGGTTGGACCCTGTGCTATTGTGGGTGTTTGGTATTATTGGACTTTTCTTAATTGTTGTTGCCTGCATCAATTTTATCAATATTTCCACGGCGCAAGCTTTTTATAGGTCCAAAGAAATTGGGATGCGCAAAGTATTGGGAAGCTTCAAACAGCATTTGTTCTGGCAATTTCTATCAGAAACCTTTGTGATTAGTCTTTTCGCCATCCTTATTGGGGTCGGACTTGCCGTTCTCTTCCTTCCTTCATTCAACGAGCTTTTTCAAATTGAATTATCGACCAAAGATTTATTGAGCATCCGATTTTTTGGATTCCTACTATTGGTTTTGGGCTTGGTATCTTTTCTTTCAGGAAGCTACCCAGGCATTCTAATGTCACGTATTGTTCCTGTATTGGCCCTTAAGGGAAAACTGAGTCATAATGACACTGGGGGCAATACCACAAGAAAAGTGCTTGTTGTGGCCCAATTTGCAATTTCCATTACTCTTATAGCTGCAACCCTGATCATATCAAGGCAGATAGATTATGCGGTAAATACAAATCTCGGATTCAACAAAGAGTCCATAGTCATGGTAGATATTCCTGATGATATAGAATCTGTTCAGCTCCAAGCGCTAAAAAATCGATTTAATCAAATACCGGGAGTTCAAAGCACTACTGCTTGTCTGAGCAGTCCAGGTGGATCGGTGAGCAGATGGGGCACCGGGGTAAAATTTCACAACAAACCGGAAGAAGAGGAATTCAATATTCAAATAAAAGCTGGGGACATTGATTACATCAGCACATTTGACATCGCCTTGGTTGCCGGCAGAAACTTCTTTAAACACGATTCCCTTTCCGAGGTCTTGGTCAACGAAAGATTTGCCGAAAAACTTGGCTTGGCTGATCCACAAGAGCTACTCGGAAAGAATATTGAAGCAAGCGGCGGCAGTGTAAAAGCTACCATAGTGGGTGTGGTAAAAGACTTTCATGATACTGATTTTACTCAAGCAATAAATCCAGTTTTCATTGGTGCAAACAACAATTGGTATAACGAGCTGGCTTTTAAAATAAATATGAACAACACCAAAACCACCCTGGATCAAATTGAACAGGTATGGACCGATACTTTTTCCAATTACGTATTCGAGTATCACTTTTTGGATGATAGGGTAGCAGAACAATATGAAACTGAGCAACGGTATCTTTCCTTATCGAAAGTCTTCTCAGGATTGGCCATATTGATTGGCTGTCTCGGATTGTACGGTTTGATCTTGTTCTTTGTTGGACTACGCACCAAAGAAATTGGGATTCGAAAAGTGTTGGGAAGCAACGTCACCAACATCCTGGCTTTGTTCACTGCCGATTTTTTCAAACTGATATTGATTGCAGGAGTGCTTGCAACTCCAATTGCATGGTACCTCATGGAGCAATGGCTCCAAGGTTATACCTATAGAACAGAAATCCATTGGTGGGTATTCGTTCTGGCCATAGTTTCCATTATGGTCATAACGCTACTGACCATCAGTTATCAAACATTAAAAGTAGCCGTTACAAGTCCCGTTAAAAGCTTAAGGACAGAATAAATCAATCAAAAAACAACAGTCATGTTTAAGAATTATCTAAAAACCGCTTGGAGAAACTTACTCAAGAACAGGGTGTATTTGTCCATAAATACTATTGGATTGTCTATAGCGATTGCCGTTTCCTTTTTGATGTTGCTTTGGGTTTTTGACGAGTACGGAGTGAACAAATTCCATGAAAAGGATAGTCAACTTTTTTTGGTAAAACGAACCATTCCGTTGGAAGAGGGAGTTCTTGACGTTTATAGTGGCATCTCTTATCCCTTGCTCAAAGCATCCAAAGAAACGTTTCCTGAGGTTGAGGAATATATTACCATTGGAGCCACATTCGAGGACAATCTTCGAATTGAAAACACGGACTTTAGGGCTCCAGGGGCCTTCACCAACGCGGCCTTTTTCAAATCTTTCTCCTATCCTGTGCTTGTTGGCGATATCAATGCACTAGATGAAAAACCAGAGGCCATAGCAATCTCGGAGCGACTTGCTAAACGGTTTTGGGGTGATGAATGGCCGCAAAAAGCCTTGGGAAGTCCAGTCCATATTTATGACAATGGTGATTTTGCAGTCGAAGCAGTCTACAAAGATTTTCCAACGCAGTCTTCGATTCAAAACGATTTTTATTATGGTTTCCAACGTCATTTAAGCCAGAATGATTGGATGCTCGAATGGGGCAACAATGGCATGCAGGGAGCCTTTTTACTGCGGAAGGATGCAGATTCGGAAGCGATGGCAAAAAAAATCGAGATGCTTTTTCAAGAAAACATTTCTGGGGAATTTAAGGAGGGTATTTTGATACAAAAATTTTCCGAAAATTACCTTTATAATCGCTTCGATGAACAGGCGCAAGTGGCTGGTGGACGTATTGAATATGTTCGGATTTTTGCCTTGGCCGCCATCTTTCTATTGGTTATTTCCTGCATCAACTTTATCAATCTTTCCACCGCCTATGCCACTAAAAGATCTGGTGAAATAGGCGTCCGTAAAGTTGTTGGTGCTAAGAAGAACACGCTCGTGGGTCAATTTTTTATAGAGACCTCAATCATTACCTCTTTGGCCTTTATTATTGGTTTGACAATTTCCGCTTTGTTATTGCCCTCGGTAAATACCTTAACTGGAAAACAGTTGGCCATGGATTTTGCCACCCCGCAATTATGGCTTATCATTTTTGGGGTGTTTGCTTTCACCACACTTTTGTCGGGAGCATATCCTTCAATGATTATCTCCTCATTCAGACCGATTGAAGCTTTAAAAGGAGTTGGCAAGGAGCAAAAGAACACCGTCTCTTTACGAAAGGGGCTGGTTGTGCTGCAATTTTCATTGTCCATCCTCTTGATTATTTCGGCTTTGGTCATTCAAAACCAAATAGATTATGTCAACCACAAAGATTTGGGCATTGCAAAAAATCATATCATAACCATACACCAGGATCAAGTAATTACCGAAAAATACCAAGCCTTAAAGAATGAGCTGATCGCCTCAACGGGTATCGAGGATGTCACTTTGGTCGGCCCCTCGCCTTTGGCAACACCTGCATCGAGTAGCGGGGTAAGTTGGCCAGGGAAAACCCAAGAACAGGAAAATATTGAATTTGCACTTTTATGGACCGCACATAATTTCCCAACCACATTTGACATTCCTCTCCAGGATGGCGACTACTACAGAGAAGCTTCGCAGGACACCTTGAATCTGGTCATCAATCAAACAGCTGCAGATTTAATGCACTTGGGAGAGAATCCAATTGGAAAAACGATACAATTATGGGGGGCTCAGCGTCAAGTCATGGGAGTGCTCAAAGACTTTCATAACAGATCATTGTACGAGCCGATACAGCCTACCATCTTTTTATTGGAGCCTAATAATGCCGGAGAGTTGATGATTAAATTGGATGGAAGCAAGACAGAGGAGGGCTTGACTTCAGTTCAGACAGTTTTTGAAAAAGTATTGCCAGATACGCCTTTGCATTACGATTTCCTTGATGAAGAATATGCCGCAAACTATAGAACGGAAATCTTGACCGGAACGCTGGCCCGTTATTTTGCGTTGATTTCAATTCTGTTGTCCTGTTTGGGTCTCTTTGGTTTAGCCACTTTCGTGGCCAAACAGCGCACCAAGGAAATCGGTATCCGAAAAGTGTTGGGAGCCAGCATCAACAACATTACATTTTTGATCTCGAAGGATTTTTTAAAGTTGATAGCGCTTGCCATAGTAATCGCATCTCCATTGGCTTATTATTTTATGGACGAATGGCTTAGCGATTTTGCTTATCGCATAAATATCCCTGTTTGGGCTTTCGGATTGGCCGGGACCTTGACCCTTTTTGTCACCCTGATCACCATTGGATTCCAAGCTGTAAAGTCTGCCATGGCCAACCCTGTAAACAGCTTAAGAACCGAATAACAGAAACATCATGTTAAAGAACTATATTAAAATAGCTTGGCGGAATATCATCAAAAACAAGGTGTATTCGATAATCAATATCGGTGGTTTGGCCATTGGTTTGAGCTGTTTTTTACTCATTACCCTTTATATCATCAAGGAGCTCTCCTATGACAACTACCATGAAAAGGGCAACCAAATTTATAGGGTATTGCACCACAGCAATCCAGATGATCCGTCCAGTGACTGGGTATGGGGCAATGCCCCTGTAGGACCAGCTTTAAAAACCGATTTTCCGGAAGTTGTTGAAAAAGCCCAATTCTCCGGTCGTTCGGCAATCCTATTAAAATATGGGGAGAATGCCTTCCAAGAGAACGATTGTTTTTATGCCGATGCTACAGCCCTTACATTATTTAGTTGGCCTTTGATCTCTGGTGATGCGGCAACAGCTTTGGAGGCTCCCTATTCCATTGTGCTTACTGAAACTACCGCCAAGAAGTACTTTGGCAATCAAAACCCCTTGGGAAAGACCATTGAAGGTGTGGGTGGAAGAGCCAATGACGGCATCTATACGGTAACAGGAGTCATGAAAGATGTTCCTGAAAACTCTCATTTTTCATTTGATGTATTGATGTCCATGGGAAGTTTCTATCAATCGCGCTCGGAGATATTTGATATGTGGGGCTATGTTGATTTTTATACTTATGTATTGGTCTCCAATAATTTTGACGAAAAAGCATTCGAATCAAAAATTCCAGGGTTTTTGGAAAAACATCTTGACGTTGTTTCCAACGATGAATACTACTATAACATCTCACTGGAATCCTTAAGCGATATATACTTACATTCAAAAGCCGATCGACAGCCCGGAGTAACCGGGAGCCTTGCCAACATCTACATCTTTGCCATCATAGGCCTATTCATTTTAGTGATTGCCTGCATTAATTTCATGAATCTTTCAACGGCTCGATCATTGGAAAGAGCTAAGGAAGTAGGTGTAAGAAAGGTCATTGGAGCCGATAGAACAGGTCTCATCTACCAGTTCTTTGGAGAATCGTTGGTCTTGGTGTTCCTATCATCCATTGTAGGCTTACTATTGGTTTTCTTGGCTTTACCATCAATGTCGAACCTTACAGGATTAAGTTTTAATGCTGAAGACGTCATTAATCTGCAATTGCTCCTATTCTTTTTTGGTACTGCTTTGTTGACCGCCATTTTTTCTGGCAGTTATCCAGCACTAGTCCTTTCAGGTTTTAAGCCGATTAGCATCTTAAGAGGAACATATAAAAAATCACCTCAAGGAGCCAACTTAAGAAAGGGACTGGTCATTTTTCAATTTAGTCTTTCCATCGCCTTGATTGCGAGCACCATAATTGTATATAATCAGCTTGGATACATGTTCAATAAGGACATGGGCTTTGACAAAGAACAACAATTGGTGCTTGATTTTAACTGGGATCAAGAGGTCATTGCAAATATGGAGACCATAAAAAATGAATTCAGGGCAATGCCCAATGTCTCCTCTGTTTCTATGTCAAGAACAGTCCCTGGAAGTCATTTCCCTGCCGCAGGAACCACAATAGAATTAGCTTCCGGACGTATGAAAAATTTCAGTCCATATATCTATGAGGTGGACAACGATTTTATTCCACATTATGAAATAGAAATGGTTGCAGGAAGGGCTTTTTCTAGAGATTTTCCAACCGATAGCGTTTCTTCGCTAATTGTCAACGAAGCCGCCGTAAAGAATTTCGGATATACCGACCCCAATGAAATTATTGGCAAAAAGTTTGATCAATGGGGAAGACAGGGTACCATCATTGGTGTGGTCAAGGATTTTAACTATTTGTCACTCCACCAAGAAATTGCACCTTTGACATTACGTCAAGTCCCATACGGACAGTTTTTTTCACTGAAACTCCGTTCAGACGACTACTATACCACTATTTCGGAGATTCGCCAAAAATGGGCAGATCTTGCGCCCCATCGTCCATTTCTATACAGCTTTTTAAACGCTTCCTTTAATGAACAGTACAAAGCCGATGTACGGTTTAGAAAGTTGTTTACTTTTTTCTCGTTTCTCGCCATATTCATTGCTTGTCTAGGCCTCTTTGGCTTGGTCACCTATAGTGCACTGCAACGTACCAAGGAAATTGGTATACGAAAAGTTTTGGGTGCAGAGGTTACCAATATCATAACCTTAATGTCCAAGGACTTTATCAAGTTGGTGGGGTTGGCCCTGTTTATTGCCATCCCCTTTTCGTGGTATGCCATGCATCAATGGCTGAAGGATTTTGCCTACCGAATAGAGATTCAATGGTGGGTTTTTGCCCTCGCTGGAACGTTGGCCCTACTCATTACATTTTTTACCATTGGGTTTAGAGCCGTAAAAGCAGCCCTTGTTAATCCTGTAAAAAGTCTGAGGACAGAATGAAATTAAATTATCATCAAATTAAAAAACGAACATCATGTTAAAGAACCATATTAAAATAGCTTGGCGCAGTCTTAAAAAACAGCCCTTCTTTACATTTCTTAACATTTTCGGGCTGGCCATAGGCATAGCAGGTGGCCTTCTTATCTCACTTTATATTATTGATGAGTTGAGCTACGACACCATGTTTGCCGATGCGGATCGGATACATAGGATAAATGCCGACATTAAGTTTGGTGGGGAAGATCGAAAATTTGCAGTTAGCCCGGCCCCCATAGCGGAAGCCATTGAAAATGACCTATCAGAAGTGGAACTCACCACTAGGTTCCGAACCAGGGGCAGTATGCTTTTAAAACGCTCTGGAACTGAAGTCAATGTAAAGGAGTTACAGTCCACCTTTGTGGATTCTACCTTTTTTAAGATGTTTGGCATAAAACTGTTGGTGGGCGATATAAAAACTGCTCTATCATCCCCAAACACACTGGTTCTTACCAAGACCGCCGCTGAAAAACACTTTGACATCAACAATGCGGTGGGCCAGACTTTGTTATTGAACAACACCCAAACTTTTACGGTAACGGGTGTTATTGAAGACTTGCCGAAAAACTCCTTTTTAAGGGATCATACGGTTTTCATGGCAATGGCAGGTTATGAGGATTCCCGTGTTGTAAACTGGGGAAGCAATAACTATCAAACCTTCATCAAATTGATTCCTGCTGCGAATGTGGCAGATATTCAGCAACCCTTGCGCGATTTTTTAGGTAAGTATGTGATTCCAGGGGTGCAACAATTTATGCCCGGAATTACTGAGGAGCAGTTTAAGGCCGCTGGCAACCATCTGATCTACAGCACCATTCCGCTTACCGATATCCACCTGAATTCTGATAGGGTGGCAGAAATAAGCCCTAACAACAACATCCAAAGTATTTATATTCTAGGTTTTATCGCGGTGTTTCTCCTTGTTTTGGCCTGCGTGAATTTTATGAACCTATCCACGGCATATTCCTTAAAAAGAGCAAAAGAAGTTGGGGTTCGAAAAACATTGGGTTCCAATAAAACAGATCTTATCCGTCAATTTTTGGTGGAATCCGGGCTGGTTTCTTTTGGTGCCTTGATTGTGGCAATTGTTGTTGCAATTATTGCCCTCCCATTTTTCAATGATCTAGCGAACAAAGATATTGCCATGCCCTATAGCAGCCCTATTTTCTGGCTGGTTTTGATTGCTTCAGGTGTGCTTCTAGGACTTTTCTCTGGAAGTTATCCCGCATTCTTCATGTCGAAATTTATGCCCGTTAAGGTGCTTAAAGGATCCAATAGCAATAGTTTGGGTGGAGGTAAAGTCAGGAATGGTTTGGTCATTTTCCAATTTGCCATTTCCGTTTTTCTCATTGTCGGCACCTTGGTGGTTTATCAACAATTAAAATATATCCAGAATAAAGACCTGGGCTTTTCCAAAGAGCAGGTTCTTATCGTAAATGATGTCTATACGCTTGGAGATAAAAGAGCCTCGTTCAAGGAAGAGGTCAAAAAATTGGGGTATGTTGAAAATGTTACTTTAAGTAGTTATTTTCCAACCCCTTCATCAAGAAGTGACAGCACCTTTGCACCAGAAGATGGATTAACTGCCCAAGAAAGAGCTGTAAGCATGCAAACGTGGGGTGTCGATGAAGATTACATCTCCACACTTGGATTTGAAATCATTGCCGGAAGAAATTTTGACAAACGATTTAAGAATGATTCCACAAGCATCATTGTCAACGAATCCGCCGTGGCCACTATCGGATTGACTCCGGAAGAGGTCATTGGAAAACGGTACACTTCTGATCTTGGAGAGGAGAATCCCGTATTTCACACTATAATCGGGGTTGTTAAGGATTTTCATTTTTCCCCCTTTCGAGATGATATTGAAGCCTTAAGCTTAGGCCTTGATAAATTTGCCGGCTCAATGGCCATCAAATTAAACACCGGTGATTTTCAAAATGCCATCTCGGGTATTGAGGCCGAATGGAGCAAACTTGCTCCTGGCCAACCTTTCGATTATTATTTTATGGAGGATTCCTTCAATAAAACATATCAGGCCGAACAACGGTTGAGCCATATATTTTTCATTTTTACCTCACTTTCTATCTTAATCGCTTGTTTGGGATTATTTGGATTGGCTGCATTTAATGCGGAAAAGCGAACCAAGGAAATCGGGGTTCGAAAAGTGCTCGGTGCAAGTGTAGGTCAAATCACCTATAAGTTGACCCAAGATTTTCTTCGGTTGGTTGGTGTCGGCATTTTAGTGGCATTGCCCATTGGGTGGTTTGCCATGGACAAATGGCTCCAAGATTTCTCCTACCGAATTACAATCGGCTGGGAAGTATTTGTAATAGCTCCTTTATTGGCGGTTACCATTGCAATTTTTACTGTTAGTTATCAAAGCATTAAAGCTGCAGTGGTGAATCCGGTCAAAAGTCTAAGAACCGAATAAACTATAAAAATGAAAGCATCATGTTTAAAAACCATATTAAAATTGCTTTCCGATTTTTTTTAAAGAACAAACTTTTTACCGGCATCAATATTCTTGGGTTGTCTATCGGGATAACAGCCTTCATGCTATTAGCCCGGTATATAGCTTTTGAAAAAAGTTATGATCAATTCATTCCCCATAGTGATGACCTTTATCGAGTAACCCTTACCTCCAACTTAGGTGATAAGGGTTTTTATACTTCTGCCACCAACCATCCTGCTGTGGGCCCTGCCTTGGAGCGTGATTTTCCCGAAGTGGAAAGCTATGCGAGAATTGTTGATAAATCCATCGTAACCGGAGGATCCGTAATCCTTTCCTATATCAATGCCAATGGGGACGTAATAAAGTCCGATGCAAACGACGACCATATTTGTTTTGCAGACAATGCCATTTTGGACATGTTCGATATTCCTCTGCTATATGGTGATCCATCAAATGCACTTGAAGAACCCAATACCATAGTGTTGACAAAAGAGATCGCAAACCGCTTTTTTGGAAATGAAGACCCCATGGGGAAAATCATCAAAATAAACAACGGTTTTGAATTAAAAATAACCGGTGTATTCGATGATCTCCCGCAAAACTCACACTTGCCCCTCGGAATAGTAGTTTCTTATGCAACCTTTCCCAAAGGCGGGGATTTTGACAATAGTTGGGTGTGGCCTGAATTTTACAATTATGTGCGTTTGAAGCCAGGTTCCGATCCACAGCTAGTTCAATCCAAATTTCCAGCTTTTGTCCAAAATTATCTTAGTGACATAATGAATGAACATGGTTTTGAGGCTAGTTTTGACCTACAACCCGTAACGGATATCCATCTCACATCTAACATCAGCAAGGAAATCTCAGCCAACAATAGCAAAGGGACGTTAAATTTCTTGCTCATTGTGGCGGGATTCATCATTGCAATTGCGCTAATAAACTTCATTAATTTATCCACAGCCAAATCTATGGAAAGAGCCAAGGAGGTGGGCTTAAAAAAAGTTGTTGGGGCCAACAAAAGAGCTTTGGTACAGCAATTTTTGTACGAATCCCTCTTAATCAATTTCTTGGCAATGCTCCTTGCATTTCTACTTATAAGCCTATTGATGTCCCCCTTTAATACTTTGGTAGGTATCGATGTTTTAAGTTTTTCCATGTGGGCAAAATGGGAGGTCTGGGCCACGATATTGGGAATATTTCTAGGTGGAGGAATCTTAGCTGGCCTTTATCCCGCATTTGTGCTATCCAATTTTGTTCCCATTGAGGTCTTAAAGGGGAAATTCCATTATAGTTCCAAGGGAAATTCTTTGAGGAAAGCTCTTGTTGTGGTTCAATTCTCCATTTCCATTGCACTTATCGCCGGCACTTTCATAGTGTACAACCAATTCTCTTACATGCAAAACCAGGATCTTGGATTTAAAGCAGATCAGAACTTGGTGGTAACAGCTCCCATTTATTCCGATTCAACCATGCAGCGTAAGATTACTTCCTTTAAAAGGGAACTCATGAAGAATCCAAAAATTGGAGGTGTGGCCCTGTCCAATGAAATTCCAGGAAAACCGGTGTCATGGTCAAATTTGATTCGGAAACCCCAAGATAGAAAAGAAACGGCCTCAGGAGCGTACTATGTTTCCTTAGATCATGATTTTATCAAAACCTATGATATTGACTTACTAGCAGGTCGCGATTATGTAAGGGAAGATGCCAATTTCTACAACGATGAAGCCAACGCACAAAATTCCAAAACCAGCAGAGTTCTCATCAATAGGTCTGCTGCCAGAGTTTTGGGATTTTCCAGTCCTGAAGAAGCCATTGGCAAACGCATGATCTTTGAGCTAAGAACAGAGAGAAACGCCGAGATTATCGGAGTGGTTGAAGACTATCACCAACAATCACTTCAAAATGAGTATCAACCGATGGTCTTCCTATACTTTGATTTTTACAATGCTGATTATATCACCATAAATATTTTAGGGGGAAACAATATAAAGGATGCGATTTTCGACATAGAGTCCACATATAAGGACTTCTTCCCCAACGATTTGCTAAACCATTTCTTTGTTGACGAATATTTCAACCAACAATACCAAGCTGATCTGAAATTTGGCACCATTTGTTTACTCTTTTCCATTTTGGCCATTTTTATTGCTGCTCTTGGTTTATTTGGAATGGGGTCACATATGGCAATCCAAAAAATCAAGGAAATCAGTGTGCGAAAAGTATTGGGAGCCTCGGTGGGTCAAGCGCTAGTGATTATTCCCAAAAAGTTGTTGGGCTTGGTGCTGATTTCCAGCCTAATTGCTCTTCCCATAATCTATTTTATCACAAAAAAATGGTTGGAAAACTATGCCTTTAAGATTGAAATGGGGTTATGGATGTTTTTAGTTCCATTATTGATCGTCCTGGTGATAGCAACCCTTTCAATTTTAGCGCAATCCCTTAAAACTGCATTAATCAATCCTGCAGATTCACTTCGAACAGAATAATCAATAAAAACAAAGGGTCATGATAAAGAACCATATAAAAATTGCTTGGCGAAACCTACTAAAGAACAAGATTTATTCATTTATAAATATTGGAGGATTGGCAATAGGTATTACCGCCTGTTTTATGATTCTTCAATATGTGGTCTTCGAATTGAGCTATGATCAGTTCCATGTAAATAAAGATCAGATATACAGAATACAGCAAGATCGATATGACAACGGAAAGCTTTCAACGCAATGGGCCGGTGGTGCCTATGCCGTGGGAAATTCTTTTTCCGAGCAAATCCCGGAAATTGAAAACTACGTAAAAGTGATTCCTTCTGGCGATATCATTGTAGAGGTCGATAACAATCCACTAAAAATCGATAAGGTCTATTTTACGCAAACTTCATTCTTCGAAATCTTTTCATATGACCTTATTGCCGGACAATCAAGCGCAATTTTAGATCGTCCGAATACCGCGGCAATTTCTGAGTCCACTGCCATGCAAATATTTGGCACCACAGATGTGGTTGGACAAACCTTGACCCTAACGGGTTTAAGAACCTATAGCATTACCGGGGTTTTTAAGGACATGCCTCAAAACACGCATCTAAAAGCCAATATGCTTGCTTCCTATCCCACCTTTTTAAACGTTATTGGGGATGATACTCCGGACACCAAATGGGATTGGGACGGATGCCTTACTTATGTGGTACTTTCAGAAGGTGCGTCCCCAGCAACAGTCGAAGCTAAGTTTGATCCAATCGTGGAGGCACAGGCAGGTGAACTTTTAAAAAGGTTCAACGCTTCGGTGACCTATAATTTACAGCCTCTTGCAGACATCCACCTAAATTCCAACTATATGGAAGAAGCTGAACCCAATGGTAATGGTGATATGGTATATCTTCTCCTTGGGGTTGCACTTTTTATCATTGTAATAGCGTGGGTCAATTATATCAATCTGGCAACCGCTAGGGCAGTGAACAGGGCAAAAGAAGTCGGAGTGCGAAAGGCTATTGGCTCCTTGCGAAAACAATTGATAATTCAATTCTTCTGCGAGTCCGCCGTGTTTAACGGTATCGCTCTTCTTTTGGCCATTGTACTTATGGTGATCTCAATGACTGGTTTTAACCAACTTTCCGGGCAAAATATTTCATATACCTTATTTTCAGAAATCTATTTTTGGATTGGCTTGATTACCATTTTTATTGTTGGCATCACTTTATCTGGGTCATATCCAGCGTTTGTTCTATCAAGTTTCAAACCCGTTGAAGTCCTAAAAGGAACCGTTACAAGTGCAAATCAAGGGCAGGTTTTGAGAAAATCATTAGTAATCTTCCAGTTCGCAGCATCCCTGTTTTTGCTTATTGGATCTTTTATCGTCTACAAACAAATCAATTATATGAGGGGTCAATCCTTGGGAATCAATATTGATCAAACCCTGGTCATAAAACCACCAATAGTTTCGGATTCAACCTATTCAAACCAAAAGGAATCTTTTAAAATGGCCCTGCTGCAATATCCTTTGATCGAAAAAGCAGCTGTGTCATCTACGGTTCCAGGTCAGGATGGTGGAATCAACGCCGGGGGCATTCGACTTGTATCCCAAAGCGACAGCGAACAAAAGCAATATCGATTTATTCGGGTAGACCATGATTTTATGGACTTGTTTGATACGAAAGTTATTGCAGGCCGAAGTTTTTCGAAGGATTTCGGTGCAGACAAGAGCACTGTTGTCTTTAACCGAAAAGGTATCCGCCAATTGGGATTTGACAACCCAGAAGAAGCCATTGGAAAGGAAATTGAATTTTGGGGCAATCAATATATCATTGTTGGTGTCATTGAAAACTTTCATCAACAGTCCCTTCACCAAGCTTACGAGCCTCTTATCCTTTGTTTGGTTCCAGACGTATATGGCTATTTCTCCATGAAAGTAAAACCCGAACAGGTAGCCCAGACATTAACACTGGTTCAAAATGAATGGGACACTTTCTTCCCTGGGAACACTTTTGAACATTTCTTCCTTGACGATCATTTCAATGCACAGTACGTTCAGGACAAACAATTTGGCAAGGTGTTCACCTTGTTCACTCTGTTGGCCATATTGGTGGCTTGCTTGGGCCTATTCGGTCTCGCATCTTTTACCACATTGCAAAGAACCAAAGAAATTGGTATCCGGAAGGTGTTGGGAGCTTCTGTGGTCAACATTCTGAAGCTGCTCTATACTGAATTTGGAGCCTTGCTGATAATCTCGTTTATAATCGCAATTCCATTGGCCTGGATCATGGCGAACAACTGGCTTGATGGCTATGCCTTCAGTATTTCCATGCATTGGAGTTTTTTCATTTGGCCATTCCTTTTACTGATGTTCATTGCCATGCTTACGGTAAGCTTTCAATCCTTAAAAGCCTCAATGGCCAACCCAATAAAGAGTCTTAGAACCGAATAAATCAACCAAACACGAAGTCATGTTAAAAAACTATGTCAAAATTGCCTGGCGGAATTTGGTAAAGAACAAGTTAAGTTCTTTTATCAACGTATTTGGACTAACTCTTGGAATAACGGTTTGTGTTACCATCCTCATTTTTGTTCAGTACGAGGCAAATTTTGATGCTTATCATAAAAATGCCGATCAAACATTCCGGGTTGTACAGCACAATAAGTTACCCAATGAAACCCTTTATTGGAATACAACTGCTTATCCCTTGGCTGAAGCGCTAAGGAATGATTTTCCAGAAATCAACCTAGTTACACAAATCTCCGGGCCAGAAAGCAGGGTATTCAAGGTGAAGGATGGTCTGGGAAATGAGAACCTTTTTGAGGAGCCCAAAGTTTTGTTCGTGGATGAATATTATCCGAAAACTTTTGATTTGGTGTGGTTGGCTGGCAATGAAAGCACAGCGCTAAAAGAAATAAATTCCGTTGTGCTCACTGAAAGTTTGGTAAAACGTTATTTTCAGAGTCCCAATAACTATCAAAATGTACTGGGTAAAACCATTTATCTACAGAACAATGACCCCATGACGATCACTGGGATAATAAAATCCCCAAAAGGAAATTCCGATCATCAATACAATATGTTGATCCCTTACAAATTCTTCAAAGCCAACAATTCTTATTTTTCGACAAACTGGTCTGGAAACTATCAGGGCACAACTTATGTGGTTTTGAAAAATTCTTCTTCCAAAGCGGGTCTAGAAGCCAAAATTGCAGGCTGGAAAAAGAAATACCTCAATCCTCAGGATAATGATCGCATTTCGTATTACCTACAACCTTTGAAAGAGGTACACAATGAAACACTCTATGGAGCGAGTCCTGGAGGTTACATTATTCCCAAAACCATACTTTCAACAGCTACCGTTATAGCGCTATTTATTCTTCTGATAGCTTTAATCAATTTTGTTAACCTTGCTACCGCACAGGCCTATTCAAGGTCAAAAGAGGTTGGGATTAGGAAGGTGGTTGGAAGCAATAGAAGACATCTAATTCTTCAATTCATTCTCGAAAACAGTCTTGTTATCTTACTCGCCTCCTTTATGTCCATTGCTGCAATAACGGCGCTGCTCAGATTGTTGAACAACCATATGATGGTTATCGATTTACAGTTGAGGTTTCTACCAGAACATTTCATTTATATAACAATGACTACTGTATTAGCCATGCTTTTGGCGGCGGTATACCCAGCATTGTTTCTATCCGCTTTTGAACCTATTAAAGCTTTAAAAAATAAGTTTGAAGGAGCAAAGAACGATAAGGTTAATTTAAGAAAATCCTTGGTCACATTTCAGTTTGTGGTTGTTCAGTTGTTTGTAATAGCAGCAATTATTTTGGCTTTTCAAATGCGTCACTTTAAAAACAATGACCTTGGATTTCACAGAAATACGGTTGTCATTACCAAAGCTGCAGAATACCCAAAATCCAACATACTCAAAGAAAAGTTGCTTGCTGAAGCAATAGTTTCTGACGTTTCTTTTGGCTCTGGCCCACCGATGGCCGTAAATGGATTTCAGCTTGGAACAAACTTTCGCTTACCAAAACAACCTCAGGAAGAGTCGTTGGAAGCAGAAATGAAAATTGTAGATACCGAGTATCTTGATTTTTATGATTTGCAGTTATTGGCTGGGCGAAATTTTACATCAAACAAAGAGGCTTTTGATGAGTTTATAGTAAATGAAACCTTGGTAAAGTCCTACGGCTGGACCCCAAATGAAGCCGTTGGTCAGCGAATTCAGATAAATGAGGGAACTGCAACAATTGTTGGGGTTGTGAAGGACTTTCATAATAATTCGCTTCAATTCGATATTACTCCTTGTATTCTTGTTAATTGGATTTATTACCTAAATAATGCGTTTATAAAGCTTAATGATATAGATTATTCATCATTATCAATCATTAAAACCAGGTGGGAGGAAACATTTTCTGATGACATTTATACCCATCAATTTCTAAATGATGCAATCGCCAAAGAATATACTATTGAAAACATGATCCTCACTGGTTTTGGAGTGTTTTCACTTCTTTCCATTTTAATAGGTTGTTTAGGGCTTTTAGGGTTAATGTCCTTTATGGTTTCCAAGAAAAGTCGGGAAATTGGCATTAGAAAAGTATTGGGAGCTTCGTTATTGCAAAACGTTTCCTTATTCTCTAAAGAATACATTAAGCTTGTAGGTTTGTCATTTGCCATTGCGGCTCCCTTGGTTTATTATTTTTCGAACCTGTGGTTAGAGGGTTTTAGTTATCGGATTCAACTTTCACTGTGGATGTTTTTGTTCGGAGGCCTTGCCACATTGGCAATAGCAACAATTACATGCAGTATCCAGTCTATAAAAGCATCTTTGGCCAACCCAATAAAAAGTCTTAGAACCGAATAAATCAATCAAATACAGAATCATGTTAAAAAACTATATCAAAATTGCTTGGCGGAATCTCACAAAGAACAAATCCTATACAATAATCAACGTTGGCGGATTGGCTCTTGGAATGGCCGTTACCTTGATTATTGGCCTTTGGATGGAAGATGAGCTTACCCATAACAGTTATTTTGAAAACAAGGATAGGATTGCCCAGATTTTCCAATCCCAGACCTTCAACAGCCAAATAAGCACGGGACCTGCAATTCCAAGACCACTAGAAAAGGCTTTAAGGGACGGCTATATGGATAATTTTGAGCATTTGGTCATGTCGTCCTGGCAAAACTCGCAATACCTCAAGTATGGCGAAACCAGTATCTCTAGACGGGGGAATTTTATGCAACGTGAAGCTCCAGAAATGTTGAGTTTAAAAATTATTAAGGGTGAAAAAGATGGACTTCGTGAAATAAACTCCATTATGCTTTCAGAAGAAACCGCCCAAACCCTGTTCGGTAATGAAAACCCAATAGGCAAGATAATCAAAGTAAACAGCCAGTATGATATGATGGTAACCGCTGTTTATGAAAACATCCCATTCAACAGCTCCTTTAAAGAGCTACACTATGTAATGCCGTGGGCTAAATATATTACCGGTCAAAATTGGATCAAGGAAGCAGAGGACAATTGGGGCAACAATTCCTTTCAAATGTTTGTTCAAATAGGCAAAAACACTTCAATGGAAAGTGTTGTCGCTACCATTAAAGATGTAAAGAAAGATCAGGCCGGTGAGGACTTTTTACAATACAACCCGCAACTGCACCTATTGCCAATGAAAGATTGGCACTTACGCTCCCGCTTTGAAAATGGGAAACAGGCTGGCGGAAGAATAAAATACGTTTGGCTCTTTGGAATAATTGGAGCTTTCGTATTGCTTTTGGCCTGTATCAACTTCATGAACTTGAGCACGGCCCGCTCTGAAAAACGTGCCAAGGAGGTTGGTATCCGAAAATCTATAGGCTCACAACGAAATCAGTTGATCAATCAGTTTTTAGGTGAATCGTTCTTGGTGGTACTCTTCGCATTTGCCATTGCTATGTTGATTGTTTTACTTTCGCTTAACGGGTTTAATGAGCTCGCCCGAAAAGAAATTTCTTTTCCCTGGGACAAGCCTTTCTTCTGGGGGGCTTCAATTTTGTTCATTTTGTTTACCGCATTGTTGGCAGGGAGTTATCCGGCAATGTATTTGTCCTCCTTCAATCCTGTTGAGGTGCTCAAAGGTACATTTAAAGCAGGTAAGCACGCTGCCACACCAAGAAAGGTTCTCGTCGTTTTTCAATTCACGGTCTCAGTGGCATTTATCATCGGAACTGTAATTGTAATGCAGCAAATAAACCATGCCAAGAACAGACCTGTAGGGTATGACAAAGAGGGTCTGGTACAGATTCCTGTGATGAGCCAGGATTTTGAAGGGAAATTCGAATTAATGCGGGACATGTTTATAAATTCAGGAGCCGCTGTGGCAGTTTCCTCTTCAAGTAGTCCAACTACATCGGTATGGTCTAACTGGAGTGGATTTAAATGGGAAGGAAAGCCCGAAGGTTTTCAGGAAGATTTTGCATGGACACAGGTTTCTCCAGAATATGCCAAATCACTCAATCTCAAAATCGTACAAGGGAGAGATTTTTCACGCGAAATGGCAACAGACTCCAATGCTGTGCTACTAAATGAAACGGCGGTCAAGTACATGGGTTTAACAGATCCAATTGGTAAATTCTTGTTAGACACAGATACGGAAGACCCAAGACCTCCTTTAAAGATTATTGGGGTGGTACAGGATATTATAGTACAATCACCCTATGAACCTGTAAAGCAGGCTGTATACGCCTTTGATAAATTTGGAAATGCTTCATACTACAATCTACGATTGAACCCAAAACAAAGTTCCAGTCAAAATCTTGCCATCATAGAAAGAACTTTCAAAGAACAGTTTCCCAATATTCCGTTTCAGTACGACTTTATTGACGAAGAATATGGTCAAAAGTTCGCTGCCGAAGAACGCATCGGAACTCTTTCCGGAATTTTTACCGCATTGGCCATTTTGATAAGTTGTCTTGGGTTATTCGGCCTGACTTCCTTTGTTGCAGAACAACGTACCAAGGAAATTGGCGTTAGAAAAGTACTTGGTGCTTCGGTATTCAATGTATGGAATATGCTTTCCAAAGATTTCTTAAAGTTGGTCACTTTCTCCTGTTTTATTGCTGTCCCTATTGCGTATTATGTGATGAATGGCTGGCTTCAAGAGTACCCCTATCGGGTAATCCTTGAATGGTGGATCTTTGCTTTGGCCATGATGGGTGCCCTATTGGTCACAGTGGTCACAGTGAGTTTTCAGGCCATAAGGGCCGCAAAGGCTAATCCGGTTAAGAGTTTGAGGACGGAATAAATTCAATACTACAAATCAATCAAAAACGAATGCATATGTTGTTTAACGAAATCAAACTGGCCCGCAGAAAATTGTGGAATAAAAAAAGAAGCTCCTATACCAAATTATTCAGTTTGGTTCTAGGTATCGTCTCTGTATTTTACATCGCTATCTATGTTCATTATGAATTTAGCTTTGAGGACTTTCATGGGAATGCGAGAAACATTGTAAAGGTAAATACCAAAATACAATCCCCTACCGGTAACCTTGATCTGGGACTAACAGCAATCCCAATTGGGCCTTATATAAAATCTGAATCTCCACAGGTCAAAGATTATGTTCGGATCAACAAGGAACATGGGAGCCACTCCATAAGATATGGTAACCATCTGTTTTCGGAAAGCGAGAATATTTACTATACGGACTCCAGTTTTTTTGAAGTTTTTAGTTTTGGTTTTTTGGCTGGCAATGCCGAAACGGCTCTCACGGGTCCTGATAAAATAATACTTACCGAAGAAAGTGCCGCAAAATACTTTGGTTCAAAAAACCCCCTTAATGAAATCTTGCTCTACGATGGCAACCCCTATACTGTATCAGGGATAGTGGAAAACGTCCCCTCAAACTCGCATTTGCAGTTCGATTTTTTGATTTCCATGGACACCTTTTTAAAGGAAAGACCTGAAGCTGCCGAAAATTGGGGATGGTTCCCGATGAACACCTATTTACTACTTAATGATAACACAGATCCATCGATTGTTGCTAATCAATTAGGACAAGTCCCACAATATCTGGAACCGAGCAATACCAATGATCAGTACTTTCTTTCCATCGAACTGCTGAAAGGGCTTCATTTAAGTTCGGCTAAACTTGGGGAGCTTGGAACCAAGGGTAAATTGTCCAATCTCTATATCTTAATCGGGGTGGGTTTAATGATCTTTCTTTTGGCCATATTCAATTTTATCAATCTCACCACGGCAGAAGTTTCAACACAGGGCAAAACCGTTTCTGTTCGTAAAACCTTGGGCGCTTCAAAGAAGGATGTCTTCAGACAGTTTTTTGTTGAGTCCATTTTGTTGACTTCAATCGCGACATTAGTATCCATCCTTATAATATTGATTTCATTTACGTCATTTGAACAATTCTTGGGGTCAACAATAGATCTATCCCTATTATCGAATCCATTGGTACTGATCGGTCTACCTTTGGTTCCTGTAATGCTGTCAATGTTGGGGGGCATATATCCAGCAGTTCTTTTTGCAAAAATCCGGGCAATCTATTTACCAAAACCAGGAGGAAAACAATCACAGTACATCAATACCAGAACTTCATTGCTCGTCTTTCAATTTTCTATCACAAGCATTTTGGTAGTAGGTTCTTTACTGATCTATTACCAACTAAATTATATGGAAAATCAGGATTTGGGTATGGATACCTCCCAAAAACTGGTATTGGAATATGGGCCAAACGGTGAAATTGGGACTTCCTATGAATCCTTGAAACAAGAATTTGGCAAAATTCCAGGAGTAGAGGGTGTAACTTTTAGTTCTCATGTTCCTGGCCAGGTTCCCAATGGGGTGTCTACCCAAATTAAGGGTGTCAACGGAAGAACAAACAGTGGTGAAATAAGCCTTAATCTTATAGACCATGATTTTATAAAAGATTATGGTTTACAATTAATAGCTGGTCGAGAATTTAGGGAAGGTCCTGCTGACAATAACACAGCGCTTATTTTAAACGAATCTGCGGTGAAAGCCTTCGGTTATGCAGATCCCAATGATATTCTTGGGGCCACTTTTGAACAGTGGGGCGGCAATGGAGAAGTTATCGGTGTTGTGAAGGATTTTAATTATTTATCCCTACATGAAAACATAGGTTTGTTGTCCCTGAAGATTTGGCCGGAACAGTTTATGAAAATAAGCTTTCAAATTTCGGAATCCAACATCAAGGAAACCTTAGCGTCCATCCGGACCAAATGGACAGCGTTATATCCAAATATTCCTTTCAACCATTACTTTGTTGATGATAATTTTCAAGCACAATATCTCAAAGATCAGCAGTTTGCAACCATCATAAACGTATTTACCCTAATTTCTATCTGTATTGGGATACTGGGACTGATAGCTTATGCCAATTTTTGGTGCGAAAGGAGAAGAAAAGAAATGTCGATTCGCAAGGTTCTTGGAGCTAACGCCTCTCGTTTGGCTTGGAAACTATACCAAGGATTCAGTATTCCTGTTTTGATTGGATTTTCAATCGCGATACCTGTTTCCTACTATCTCGGAAATCAATGGCTGCAGGGGTTCGCCTATCGATTTGATCTAAATTGGTACTTTTTTGCAACACCACTTCTTATCTTGTTGACTCTTGTTTGCATGGCTGTGGGAGCACAGACAATAGGGCTTGTTTTTGCCAATCCAGCCCATAATTTAAAGGAAGAATAAAAACTATAAAATTTGATAAATGCTACTACAATTAAACAATATTTTTAAATGGGTCAACTCGGGAGGCCAGCGTATTTTTTTGTTGAAAGATATCAATCTATCTGTTGAAGAAGGTGAGTTTATTTCGGTGATGGGTCCTTCTGGGTCCGGAAAGTCCACCTTATTGAATGTCATCGGAATGTTGGATGGATTTGATGAGGGGGAATACCACTTTTTGGACGAATCCGTGCATTCCTTAAAGGAAAAGCATCGGGCCAACCTATACAAAGAATATATTGGGTTTGTTTTTCAATCCTACCATCTATTGGACGAACTGACCGTAAAGGAAAACTTGGAAATGCCGCTTCTGTATAAAAAATATAAAGGGGCAGAAAGGAAAGCAATGGTCGCGGACATGTTGGATAGATTCAATATTGTGGGCAAGAAAGACCTTTTTCCTGCTCAACTCAGTGGAGGGCAACAACAACTTGTAGGTATAGCTCGGGCATTGATTTCCAATCCAAAGTTGATCCTGGCCGATGAGCCTACTGGAAATCTCAATTCTGCCCAAGGGGAAGAAATCATGGAACTGTTCAAAAAGCTCAATGATGAGGGGGTTACCATAATACAGGTGACACATTCCGAAAAGAATGCCGCTTACGGTTCCAGAGTTATTAATTTATTGGATGGAAGAATGATTTAAAAGGTGATATCTCTTCTCTGGGTGGCTAGAGTTATTGACCTTTTGTATAATAGTTCATATATCAAAATAAGGATATTATTGCACGCTTCGCGAATCATACTTCCCCTGAAATATTCGAGAAAATTAGTGTAATTCGTGTCCAACCGATGGATGTCATTTCAAATCTAATCAAAGATTGCGGTTTAGGCCAATTCAGCTAATTCCTTTCCGATTAGGCTGCCCAAAGCAACACCCATTCCTCCCAAACGGACACCACAATGGACATTATTTGACACTGATTTGACAATTGGCGTTTTTTGTTTGCCCACTCCCATGATACCGCTCCATCGCTGTTCTATTTCAACGGATTGGTTTGGTAAAATCACGGTTTCCAGTAACTGTTCCAATTTCTTTTGGATCAATGGGCTGCTACCAAATTCCATGGTCTCTTCAGTTTTAAAATCAAGGTTTCGCCCACCTCCAAACAGGATACGGTTATCTATGTTTCTGAAATAATAGTAGCCTTCATCCAAATGAAAGGTTCCCTTTATGTTCAGGTTTTTTATGGGTTTGGTTACTACTACTTGGGCCCTTGCCGGCAAAATGGTCTCGTTCTTCAGCAATTTAGCGGCAAATCCGTTGGTGGCCACAAACACCTTTTTGCTATTGAGAGAAAAAGAATCGGTTTGGATGGAAACACCGCTCTTCGAATCTTCAAAACCGGTTACTTCCACGGCATTTAAAATTCGGACCCCATTCTTTAGTACTTTTTGAAGCAAGGTATCCATCATCTTTCCCGTATCCAATTGTCCTTCGAATTTGTGGGTAACATAATCATCGAAAATACCTTCAAATCCAAATAAATTTCTCGTTTTAAGGAAAGGTTGCTCGCCAAAAATTGGTTTCAACAATTCGTTGAGTTTATCCATTCCGTCCAAACATCTTTCATACAAAGTTTGGTCATTTTTTAGAAAAAGTTCATGCCCTCCATGTAGAGCAAAACCTATCTCTTTATCACCTAAAAGCTTTCGCAAAAGTTTAATCCCTTCCCATCGTTTTCTGACGAGTTGAAAGATCTCTTCCTCATTATGTCTATTCATATCTGACAAAAGCTCTGAAATACTTCCAAAACAAGCAAATCCAGCATTCTTGGTGCTGGCTCCTTGTGGTAATATTCCTTTTTCAAGAATTAGAATCTTGCTTTTGGGGTACTTTTCCTTTAGGTGCAAAGCACAGTTGAGCCCAACAATTCCACTTCCGATAACCGTGAAATCCACATCGGTCAACCATGTCTTATTTTCCCAATAACTGAGTTCCATTGGCGTTTCGGTCTGACACGAAGTTCATAAATTTTCCCGAATCATTTTAAGTGCTCCCACAAAATTAGTCGGAGTGTCTTCTTTAGTTTTTGGCAAATAAAAAACCCCGACTTTCATCGGGGCTGATTTAATCTTGGTATTTTGGATCTATTTCAAAATCCTCCATAAATTTGGTGGTATAGTTTCCAGCCAAATAATCTGGATGATCCATCAACTGTCTGTGGAAAGGAATAGTGGTCTTAATTCCCTCTATTACAAACTCATCCAATGCCCTTCGCATTTTATTGATCGCCTCTTCCCTTGTTTGGGCAGTGGTTATCAATTTTGCGATCATGGAATCATAGTTTGGTGGAATTTTGTAGCCACTGTACACATGGGTATCCAAACGAACGCCATGTCCTCCAGGTGTATGTAAGGTGGTAATTGCCCCAGGAGATGGCCTAAAATCGTTATACGGATCTTCCGCATTGATTCTACATTCAATAGAATGAAGCTTTGGAAGATAGTTTTTTCCTGAAATTGGAACTCCCGCAGCTACCAAAATCTGCTCACGAATCAAATCATAATCAACAACCTGTTCCGTAATAGGGTGTTCCACCTGGATACGGGTATTCATTTCCATGAAGTAAAAGTTTCGGTGTTTATCCACCAAAAACTCTACCGTTCCCGCGCCTTCATATTTGATATATTCCGCCGCCTTTATCGCCGCAGCACCCATTTCCTCCCGTAATTTGTCAGTCATAAATGGAGATGGTGTTTCCTCGGTCAATTTTTGGTGTCTACGCTGAACTGAACAATCCCTTTCAGACAGGTGGCAGGCTTTTCCGTATTGGTCGCCCACAACCTGAATCTCGATATGACGTGGCTCTTCGATTAACTTTTCCATGTACATTCCACCATTGCCAAACGCAGCGGTTGCTTCTTGCACGGCACTTTCAAAGTTGCTCTCCATTTCATCCTCTGACCAAATGGCACGCATTCCCTTTCCACCACCACCAGCGGTAGCTTTGATCATTACGGGATAGCCCATTTTCTTCGCGGTCTTTTTGGCATCAGCTACGTCCTTTAGAAGACCATCAGAGCCAGGAACACATGGAACTCCCGCTTTTTTCATGGTCTCTTTGGCCGTAGCCTTATCCCCCATTTTATCAATCTGTTCCCCGGAAGCACCGATAAATTTTATCTCATGTTCCTTGCAGATTTTCGAGAATTTGGAATTTTCTGAAAGAAATCCATACCCTGGGTGAATTGCATCTGCATTGGTGATTTCTGCCGCGGCAATTATATTTGGTATCTTTAAATAGGACTCGTGACTTGGTGCCGGGCCAATGCATACAGCTTCGTCAGCGAACCGAACGTGAAGACTTTCTTCGTCCGCTTTGGAGTAAACAGCAACAGTTTTGATGCCCATTTCCTTACACGTTCGAATAATTCGAAGTGCGATTTCGCCCCTATTCGCAATCAATATTTTTTTAAACATAATTCCTTGAATTTTCAATGCCCAGATTCCAAATTCTGAAACAGATTGTTGGTATTTGGAGTTTGGGTATTGTAGTTTGAATTAAGAGGGGTCAACCAAAAACAAGGGTTGGTCAAATTCTACAGGAGATGAATCTTCAACCAATACCTTCACAATTTTTCCAGCAACCTCGGACTCAATGTCGTTGAAAAGCTTCATTGCCTCAATCACACAAAGAACGTCACCAGGATTAATGGTGCTTCCCACCTCAACAAATGTTGGTTTGTCAGGAGAAGGCTTTCTATAGAACGTTCCGATAATTGGAGATTTAATGGTAATGTATTTAGAGTCATCCGCTGCACTTGCAGGGCTTTCTTCCTTTACTGGGGCGGCTGGTTCAGCCACTGCGGGCGCTTGGGCAACCGGTACGGCCGGAGCTTGCGCCATAGGAATTTGTTGTACAATGGTAGTTTCCGGAGTAGAAGTTACGCTTCCTGTGCGAATCGTTATTTTAACGTCCTCCATCTCCAGCTTTACCTCGCTAGCGCCAGACTTGGCGACAAACTTGATTAAACTTTGAATTTCCTTAATGTCCATGGAATATGATTTAGTCAGTTAGTTTTTAATTTACGAATTATATGCCCATTTTAAATAAATGGATCCCCAGGTAAATCCTCCCCCAAAGGCGGCAAAAATAAGATTGTCCCCTTTTTTCAATTGCTTCTCATAGTCATGAAGCAGCAACGGCAGCGTTGCCGAGGTGGTATTACCATATTTATGAATGTTCATCATTACTTTGTCCGCATCCAATCCCATTCTATTGGCCGTAGCGTCAATAATTCGCTTATTGGCCTGATGGGGAACCAACCAGTTCACATCTTCATGGGTCAATCCATTGCGCTCCATAATCAAGGCAGAAACATCCGCCATGTTTGAAACCGCAAATTTGAACACGGATTTTCCATCTTGATACACAAAATGTTGTTTGTTCTTTACGGTCTCCTCCGACGCTGGCAAGATAGATCCCCCAGCTTCAATTTTTAGGAATTGACGTCCCACACCATCTGTGCGCAGATGTTCATCTTGCAAGCCCAGTCCTTCCTCGTTGGGTTCAAAAAGAACGGCTCCGGCCCCATCTCCAAAAATGATGCAGGTGGTTCGGTCGGTATAGTCGATAATGGAAGACATTTTATCCGCTCCAATCAAGAGCACCTTTTTATATCTACCAGATTCAATGTAACTAGAAGCGGTGGACATGCCATACAAGAAGCTGGAACATGCAGCCTGAAGATCGTAAGAGAAAGCGTTTACCGCACCTATTTCCGAGGCTACGAAAGCAGCTGTGGCCGCAACCGGAATATCAGGTGTGGCCGTGGCAACCAAAACAAAATCAATTTCCGCTGGATCCACACCACTTTTCTGAATTAAATCTTCCGCGGCTTTAATCGCCAAATATGAAGTTCCTTTGTTTTCCCCTTTCAGGATCCTACGTTCTTTTATTCCTGTTCTCGTAGTGATCCACTCGTCATTGGTATCCACCATGGTTTCCAACACTTTGTTGGATAAAACGAAGTCGGGAACATACCCTCCCACAGCTGTAATTGCTGCTGTTGTTTTTTTCATATTAGTGTCTTTTTTTGTCAAAAACGCCCATATTTGACGCAAAAGCGGTGAAAATTAGTCATTTTATATGACTTTTGACCTAAAATTGCATTGTTTTTGAAATTAGCCTTATTCCATAAAAAAACTCCCGTTAGTTGAAAACGGGAGTCATATATTTTTTGGAATGTTTCGGATTAGGCAGCAGTTTCCTCCTCTGTCTTATCAATCAAAACTTGTCCTCTGTAGTACAATTTTCCTTCGTGCCAATGTGCTCTATGGAACAGGTGCATTTCTCCTGTTACTGAATCCTTGGCAATCGTAGGCGCGGTGGCCTTGTAATGGGTTCTTCTTTTGTCCCTTCTAGTTTTTGATATTTTTCTTTTAGGATGTGCCATTGTATACCTATTTGTCCGTTAGTAACTTTTTTAAATCGTCCCATCTGGGATCGGTGCCCTCAGTTTGTTCTTTGCTTTCTTTTGGCTGTAATTCTTCCAGCTTGTCCAAGATTTCAGATTTCAACGTTCCGTCCAATACTCCGGGATGTACCCTTTTCGGAGGTACGGCCAACACCAACATTTCATAAATGTATTGTGCAACGTTGATTTGGTGCTCGCCATGGGGTATGATCAAAATTTCATCATTTTCATCATTATATTCTTCCCCAAACTTGATAACGAGATGCAGTTTTGCGTCAATGGGCTGGTCAAATGGTTCACCCGTTAGGTCACAATCCACATTCACCGTTCCGTTGGCTTCAATATCGAGCTCCATCATATTGTTCAATTTTTCCAATATGGCGGTAACGCCTATCGAAGCTGCGTTAAATTCTTGGTATTCAAAAGATTCAAAGAACGTATTGTCAACTTGATACTCAAACTTGTGCTTCCCTAATTTTAGTCCCGTAAACGGAATATAAAATTCCTTCTGCTTCATCATTTCAACACTTAAGGTTTGTGTACCAGCCTCTAAAGGCGGGGGCAAAGATACTACTTATTTAGAAAACTGCAATCCAATTCAAATAAATCTGACGCCAGTCTTTAACTTTTAACAGGCTTTTTTGTCTTTTGCTTTTGAAGTGGATTTTTATTTAGATCGATATAGTCTTTCCTATTCCTAAAAATCTGGATGGCCACAAATACGGCTTCCTTGAAGGAACCAATGTCCGCCTTGCCTTTTCCGGCGATTTCATAAGCGGTTCCATGGTCTGGAGAAGTACGCACTTTATCCAGTCCCGCCGTGTAGTTTACACCCTTTCCAAAGGAAAGTGTTTTAAACGGAATCAACCCTTGATCATGGTATGCGGCGAGAATGGCATCAAAATTATGATGGGAATTGGAGCCGAAAAAGCTGTCCGCTGAGTAAGGCCCATATACCAAAGTGCCTTTATTGAACAATTCCTCGATGGCAGGTTTTAGAATTTTATCGTCCTCTTCACCGATGGTACCATTGTCACCACTATGGGGGTTAATACCAAGCAAGGCAATTTTTGGTCGTCGTATACCAAAGTCCATTTTTAAGGATTTCTCCATGGTCTCTACCTTATCCCGAATCAGTTTCGGGGTAATTGCTTCGGCAACATCCTTAACTGCAATATGATCGGTGAGCAGACCAACCCTTAAGCCGTCGGTAACCATGAACATTAGGCTTTCCCCTTTCAATTCCTGGGCCAAAAAATCTGTATGTCCGGGAAACTTAAAATCCTCTGCTTGGATGTTGTTTTTATTGATCGGTGCCGTCACCAAAATGTCAATCTTGTCATTTTTAAGTGCAGTGACCGCTGCCCGCAACGATTTGATAGCATATTTGCCACCTTCTTCGGTGGCTTGTCCGTATTCAATCTTTGGAGCTTCCTTCCAAACGTTGACCACATTTATCTTGCCATCTACAGTTTGGGAAGCTTCGCGAATTCCATTGAACCCAACATTTATTCCCAAATCAGATTTCTGTTGGGATATGGTCTTGTTGGATGCAAAAATCACAGGAGTACAAAAATCCAACATTCTGGAGTCTTCAAATGTTCTCAATGCTACTTCGCATCCTATCCCATTTAAATCCCCGATTGAGATCCCGAGCCTAATTTTTCCTTTTTCCTTCATATAATCATTGCCGTTATGGCTACATTTACACTGCAAAACTACTTAATTAAAAAGATTCATGTTCACAGGTATCATTGAGACTTTGGGAAAGGTTGCCAAGCTGGAAAACGAAGGTGGAAATTTGCACATCACCATAACTTCGAAAATAACGGAGGAGTTAAAAATTGATCAGAGTGTTGCCCACAATGGGGTATGTCTAACTGTTGTTGCCATAGGGAATGATTCGTATACAGTAACGGCAATCGAGGAGACCCTTGACAAATCGAGTTTGGGGGATTTACAGGTCGGGGACTTGGTCAATCTAGAACGTGCTATGACGCTTGGGGCCCGTTTGGATGGCCATATCGTCCAAGGACATGTAGATCAAACCGCCAATTGCATTTCGGTCGAGGAAAAGGATGGTAGCTGGATCTATGGTTTTGCCTATGATTCCAAATTGAACAACGTCACCATAGAAAAAGGATCCATTACCGTGGATGGGGTAAGCCTAACGGTTGTCGATTCCAAAAAAGATAGTTTCAGTGTGGCCATTATCCCATATACCCATGAACACACGCGCTTTCATTCCTACAAAGAAGGAACACGTGTAAACCTAGAGTTTGATGTTATTGGAAAATATGTGGCAAGGTTGCTTGAAATCAGGCAATAGCTGTATCTGCCAAAAAATTTACTGGTAAAATGAGTGTAATTGAAAAATTAGCTTCCTC
This sequence comes from Flagellimonas sp. 2504JD4-2, assembly GCF_053642935.1. Classification (NCBI taxonomy): domain Bacteria; kingdom Pseudomonadati; phylum Bacteroidota; class Flavobacteriia; order Flavobacteriales; family Flavobacteriaceae; genus Flagellimonas; species Flagellimonas sp. 2504JD4-2. The sequence goes on from NZ_JBSIOV010000001.1 coordinate 276,942, forward strand.
CCTTAACAGAGGAGACGAAGTGCCCAATCAAGAATTGGCCAAGGAAATTGTTTTGGCTCAAGATAAAGCAGCTGTCATAGAACTGGTGGAAAACCTTTCCGACAAAAAAGCCATTCAAAACGATTGTATCAAGGTACTTTATGAAATTGGAGAGCAAGAACCAAAACTTATTTCTGACCACATCAATGAATTTATTGCTCAACTGACCAGCAAAAACAACAGGCTTCAATGGGGAGCAATGACCGCTTTGGGGACCATTGCGGGCGAACGACCAAAGGAGATTTATGCAGCGCTGCCCACAATTCTTTCCGCAGCGGACAAAGGATCTGTCATCACTAAAGACCATGCCATGAACATCCTAATAAAACTATGTTCCATTAAAGCATATTCAGATGATGCATTTCATTTATTGATTGAGCAACTGCTAAAAAGTCCTACGAATCAACTACCCATGTATGCGGAAAGGGCAATCCCCATAATCAACGACAACAACAAAGCTCTTTTTACCAAAACGCTTAAATCAAGACTTGGCGACATTGAGAAAGAAACTAAAAGAAAGCGTGTAGAAAAGGTTATAAAGAAATTAGCACCCCATAACCCAGAAGGCTAACGCCACTGATACAAGCTTACCACCTCTTTAGCGTTTAAACCTTGATAAAAATCTTCCTTTTATAAAGGATATAAGCCAACAGACAATAAAAGGCAACCACGCTCAATCCGTAGAGTAACGAAGAAAACTCCATCGACAGAAAATCGTGTACATAAATCTTATTGAAAAGCCATCCGTGCAGGGAGGTTTCTTCATCCACTTTTATTGAATAAAATAGCTTAGCGATAAAACTGGAAAGGAAATATACTACAATCGCATTGGCTCCGGCGTATCGAAATATACTTCCGAATTTTATTCCTTTTACATCGGTCAAATAGTAAATCAATGCCAAAACCACATTGGCCCAACCTGCCGTTACCAAAACAAAGCTGCTTGTCCATAGCGCCTTATTAATTGGGAAGAACAAATCCCAGAGATGTCCGATAATCAAAAGTGACCCTCCCAAACCGAATAGGATGGTTGTCTTTTTTTGCTGTTCGGATCGTAGTATCAAACCTGTGAAAATCCCCAGAATAGAACTTACAATAGCGGGAACAGTGCTCAAAAATCCTTCGGGGTCATAGTCTGGTCTGTAATTGTGGGTGCCAAATAATTGCACATCAAGATAATTGGCCAAGTTGTTTGGAGCCCTTTCAAAGGTGGATGCCTCCCCCTCAACGGGCACAAATGCCATTAAAAGCCAATATCCAACCAATAGAAAGATCGCCGTCGCAATTAGTTTTTTCCAATCCAAATTCAAGAAAAGAATGGCTGCAAAAAAGAATACCACTCCAATACGTTGAAGCACGCCAGGGAATCTTATTTGAGCAAATTCCTTTATAAACGGAAAACTAATGGTAAACGCACCAAGAAAAAGTCCGAGCCCGATAAGCTTTAACGCCCGGATAGAAATCTTTTTATAGGTCGAAGCATTTGCTTCTTTGTTTTGATAGGCAAAAACAATAGAGGTTCCTACTATAAAAAGGAAAAAAGGAAATACCAAATCCGTAGGGGTATAACCGTGCCATTTTGCATGTAACAAAGGAGCATACACATTGGACCAAGTCCCGGGGGTATTTACCAAAATCATTAAAACGATGGTGGCTCCCCTAAAAATATCGACCGATAATACCCTGTTTTTCATGGCGCTTACATTTTATAAAATGGTGTCCTTAATCTTGTTCCATACCCTGATGAGAAAAACTCCTGATACAAGGGCAACAGCGGTCAAAATCAATGCTAAATTGGTTTCGCCATAAATCCAATATCCCGTTGCAAACATTGTGGAATAAATCAATACAACACCTAATAGCATTGCTACCAGCCCGGAAGGAACACTCCACTTCTCTTTTGAATGAACAATTTCCACATTGTCGGCTTCGGCTTCATCAACAACCTTGGACCAGCCAGGACCTCCTGGTTGTATCTTTTTGTAGAAACTTCTAAGCACATCCTTGGTTTCAGGTTGCGTCACGAAGGTTGCCGTTAACCAAATAATGGAAGTCACCACCATTATAAATGGCAATTCCCCCCAATCTGGAAACAATCCGTTTTCTGCTCCAAAAAGGACTTCTCTCAAGGATGTCGTCTCCAAAAGAATGGCTAAAATCCCCGATGAAAACATCGCCGTAATCTCCGACCATGCGTTTATTCGCCACCAGAACCATCTTAAGATGAAAATAAGACCGGTTCCTGCTCCAAAAGACAGCAATAGATTGAAGATTCCCATCGCATTTTGCATGGCAAGCGCTAAAAATGCGCTCAAAACCATTAATACAGCGGTTGAAATCCTACCTACGGCAACCATCTGCTTTTCAGAGGCATTAGGGTTGATCTGTTGTTTGTAAAAGTCAAAAACGATGTATGACGATCCCCAGTTCAATTGGGTCGAAATTGTACTCATATAAGCCGCTACCAAAGAGGCTAAAACTACCCCCAACAATCCACTTGGCAGTTTTGTCAACATCGCCGAATAAGCCAAATCATGACCTAGTTTATCCTCTGCAACATTTGGGAAGGCTTCATGGATACTGGCAATGTCAGGATATACCACCAAAGAAGCCAAAGCAACCAAAATCCATGGCCATGGTCTTAGGGCATAATGCATAATATTGAAAAAGAAGGTTGCCCCTATCGCGTGGTTCTCGTTTTTGGCGGCCAACATTCGTTGTGCGATATAGCCACCACCACCTGGTTCTCCACCAGGATACCATGAACTCCACCACTGTACAGCAAGTGGGATTATCAAGAGGGTAATCACTGCCTTCTTGTCACTCCAATCAGGCACAATGTTAAGTTTATCCTTTACATTTTCGTTTTCTATAATGGCTTGAATTCCTCCAACTTCTGGAAGGTTAACCAAATAATAGGCCGCCCCTATGGCTCCCGCCATAGCAACGAAGAATAGCAAAAAGTCGCTATAGACCACTCCTTTGAATCCTCCCAAGGCACTGAATACTACTGTGATCAAACCTGCTGCAACAACGGTCACCCATGGTTCAAGGCCCAACATCACGCCTCCGATTTTTATCGCTGCAAGGGTTACGGCCGACATGGTAATCACGTTAAAAATTACCCCGAGATAAACCGCTCTAAATTTTCGCAAAAAGCTTGCTGCTTTTCCACCATATCTAAGTTCATAGAACTCAAGGTCTGTTTTTACGTTGGACTTTCTCCAAAGCTTCGCGTACACGAATACCGTGAGCATACCTGTTACCAAAAAGCACCACCAGCCCCAGTTGCCCGATACCCCGTTAGTTCTTACAAGGTCGGTGACCAAGTTAGGAGTGTCTGTAGAAAAGGTGGTTGCCACCATGGAAAGACCCAAAAGCCACCATGGCATTGTTCTGCCTGACAGAAAGTATTCCGATGAGCTTTTTCCTGATTTTTTTGAAACGTATACTCCTATGAAAAGTACAATCGCGAAGAATCCGAAGATTATAAAATAATCTAAAGTTTGAATGTCCATTTGGTTATAAAGTTGGTAAGTCACTAAAGGTAAAGTTTTTTTGAAATACCTTTGCGTTTTGTTCGCTAAACACCTGCTTTGGTTATACATATAACTTCAGAACCGTCGTTTGTTGCATGGATAATGGGCGCAACTGCGGCTTTTTTAATGGGAACATCCAAGGCAGGATTGAAGGGTCTGGCCACATTCAACGTTACCCTTTTGGCTTTGGCTTTTGGAGCAAGGGAATCCACTGGTTTGATAATGCCTCTTTTGTTGGTTGGCGACGTTGTTGCGGTACTGTATTATAACCGTCATACCCAATGGAAGTATATTTTACGGTTTTTGCCATGGATGGTCGGGGGAATTTTGATCGGGGTATTTATTGGGAAGGATCTGCCCGAAAAGGAGTTTAAATTGGGGATGGTCATTGTCATTTTTTTGAGCTTGGCCACCTTGATCTGGTGGGATAGGCGAAAATCGACACGAGTACCTTCCCATTGGGCTTTCGCCGGTCCTATAGGCATAGTGGCTGGTATCTGCACCATGATCGGCAATTTGGCCGGAGCCTTTACCAATATTTTCTTTTTGGCGATGCGTTTACCAAAAAATGAGTTTGTAGGCACGGCGGCATGGCTCTATTTAATAACCAACGCCTTTAAACTACCCTTTCACATATTTGTTTGGAAAACTGTTTCAATGGAAACTTTGCTTATTGATTTGAAGTTGCTCCCCGCGCTTGCCCTAGGGCTTCTCTCGGGCATTTTCATTGTCAAGAAAATAAATGAGCGAAATTATAAAAGGTTCATTCTGGTTGTGACGGCAATAGGCGCAGTGGCGATTCTCTTCAAATAAACTACATCTTTTGCGCCAATAGGTTCAATTCCATCTTTTTTAAATCGGCCTCCGTAAGTGGTTTGGTCACATATCCATCTATAAAGGCATATTCCTTCGATAAATTCAAATCTTCTGGAGCGATGGATGAAGTAAGAATATGAATATGCACCTGTTCCCTTATTATGCTATCCGCCCGCTTTAATTCTTCTAGAAGTTCCCAGCCATTCATTACGGGCATATTTATATCCAACAACAAAATCTCCGGTAATTCATGTGGTGTTTCAGCCAAAGAAACCAAAGCCTCATATGCCTCTAACCCATTTTGAAAATGGCAGATATTCTCAGAAAGTCCTGATGCGCCAATCAAAGCTTCTGCGGCTTCCCTGAATATAAAATCATCATCTACCAAAAATACTTTCTTAACCTTCATTTGATTTCCTATTAAAATGTAATTTGAATGTTGTTCCCTTATCTACGTTGCTCTCCACTTCAATTTTGGCGCCCATGGCATCCATTTGGTTTTTCGAGATGAACAGTCCAACACCCTTTGCATCTTTATTACCATGAAAAGTTTTATACATTCCGAACAATTTATCACCATGCTTTTCCAAATCGATTCCCTTACCGTTGTCCTTAAATGCAATTATGGTTTCTTCTTTGTTTTGAACAGTGCTGATTTTCAGATTGAGCTTGCGTTTCGGATTTCGATACTTGATGCTGTTTGTAAGCAGGTTGAGGAAGATACTTGACAGATAAGGTCTAATGGCAAATACTTTCAGCATATCCGGAATATCGATTTGTATTTTCGGAACAACTTCATCAATCAAGGCATTGATACTTTCAAGGGTACTTTCCAAAGTGGATTTTACATTGACCCACTGAAAGTTTTTGTGGTCATCCGTTTGTATCTTAATTACCTCGTTCAGTTGCACAACTGTCTCATCCAAACGATCGGAAGAGATTCTGATCATCTCAATGAACCTTTGTTGTTTGTCCGGCACGGTATTCTCCAACAGCATTCCGGTAAGCATGGAAAGATTGCTGGAATGTGATCTTAGATTGTGGGAAACAATGTGGGCAAAGTTCAAAAGACTTTTATTCTGTCTTTCGGTAGTGTTCAGCAGCTCCCTTAGTCTGTTGTCCACCTTTTTTATTCTAGAAACATCGGAATTGGCACCGATCATCCTAATAGGATTCCCCTTGGCATCTCTAAAGACTTTGCCTTGTCCCAGGATATAGCGAGTGGACCCGTCCGCTGTTTTTATTCTAAACTCCGTATTGAATTCCTTTTTACCAGAAATGGCATCTTCAACTGCTTTTAGGCTCCTTTCTTTGTCTTCTGGATGTATTGTGCTCTCCCAAGCCTCTACCACACCTGTAAAATCTTCTTTTTTTACTTGGTACAAAGAATACATATTATCGTCCCAGACCAAACTGTTATTTATAATGTCATAATCCCATATCCCTATGTTTGAGCTTTCAACCGCCATTCTCATCCGATCTGTCAACACCTGGTACCTGATACTTTCCCTCTTTGCTTTGTCTATGTCCTGAAAGACACCAAAAATCTTGGAGGCTTTTCCATTTACCATTTCGGCATTACCTATCGCCCGCACCCATTTTTCCTTCCCTTTTGCGGTAACTATCACCAATTCTTCGTCGTAGGGTTCTCCTTTCTCAATGGCCTCTGAAACAACTTTGACGATTCGATCCCGATGTTCACCTTCTTTGTAAAAATTGATTCCACCCTCCAGGTCGGGAATGTAATTCTTGTCTACTTCATGAATTTCCTTGGTCATATCAGACCAAAAAATTTTGTGGTTTATCAAGTCCACCTCCCAGCTTCCTATTCTAGCGATTCGTTCCGCTTGAAGTGAAAAATCCAAAGCCATCTTCTTTTTGGTAACCTCATCAAAATGGATATAAAAAATAGGGTCTTTTTTATCTGGATATACCACTAGTTTGTACCATTTTACCTCACCTCGCCTAGAGATATAGGTGAAGAATTCTTTTATAGGTTCCTTTATGGTACTCTTTTTCTTAAGATCGGTCAGTGAACCTTGTAACTCTCCAATAAGGTCTCTTAATGAAGCGGGTTTTTTATCAGATTCGGCAAAACCAAAAAAATCATATAGATAGCTGGAACATTCCTCCATCTCCAATTTCTTATTTATAATGGCAATAGGAAATGGCAGTTGTTCGACATTCAACTTCGAAGATAGTTGTGTTTTCATTCAAGGTTGGGCTTATGGTGTAAAAGTGTAACGTAGGAAATTTCCTAATAGTATTCAAATTGCCCAGGTTATCCAAAATTTAGGCGGCAAGTCTTTTTTAGGGATTCTGTGCCCTGAAGCGCATGTTGTAAATGTCAATTTTCGTCGGATAATCTGTAAATCCGCATGGGCGTTATCATTCGCGCCTTTCGATTTCTATTCTTTTACGTTGCAATTGTAAGGTAGGACGGTGAGATGTCTTACCAATAATGACGAGCAACTACCCAAAATAAAGTTTTGTTCTCATTTTTTGATTATTTGAATTAGCTATTCCTTCAGGCTTCTTCCTCCTACCTTTCTCAGTTGCACTAACTCATTAATTACTAACAAAACTTTTTATTTATGAAAGTAAAGAAACTAGTGCGACCGTTAGCTCTGGCATTTTTTTGTGCCATATCGGCATGGTCCCAAAACAAACAGATTACCGGTACGGTCGTGGACCAGGAGGGGTTGCCCCTTCCAGGTGTCAATATTGTTGTTGTGGGCACCAGTAATGGTTCCCAAACCGATTTTGACGGCAATTACAACATCCAGGCCGCAGAGGGACAAACACTTTTGTTTACCTACATAGGCCAGCGTGAAGTACGCAGATTGGTGGGGTCCGAAAGTGTAATCAATGTACGGATGCAAGAAGATGCCCAGGCATTGCAAGAAGTAATCGTAACCGCTCTGGGGATTCAAAAAGAGAAGCAAGCCTTAGGTTATGCCGTTGCAGAAGTGGGCTCTGATCAGTTGGAGCAAAAATCAGAAGGTGATATTGCAAGAATTCTTACAGGAAAGGCTTCTGGCGTACAAATCAACCAGCAAAGTGGCCTTTCCGGTTCAGGCACAAACATTATTATTCGAGGATTAAACTCCTTTAGTACCAGCAACCAGGCCCTGTTTATTGTTGACGGCGTCCCTTTTAGTAATGATACGAACCCACAGGGAAATTTCATTAATGGAAATAATGGGTCTAGCCGCTTTTTGGATTTGGACCCCAACAACATTGAAAGTGTAAACGTGCTTAAAGGTCTTGCTGCTGCCACACTTTATGGTTCACAGGGAAAGAATGGGGTAATCTTGATTACCACCAAAGGAGGAAAGGCTTCTCAAGGAGCTTCCAAAAAGTCTGAAATCACGGTAAGCACCTCTCTTTTCTTTAACGAAATAGCTTCGCTTCCTGATTATCAAAATGAATATGGAAATGGTTTCGACCAGGCCTTTGGTTGGTTCTTCAGTAACTGGGGACCAAGCTTCAGCAGAGAAGGTGTTGATGGTTGGGGGAATGATGGTTCTTTTGATCAACAAGGAACTCTGCCACACCCGTATTCAACTGCAGCTGCCGCAACGGGAATACCACAGGCATTTCCCGAATTTGCAAACGTACGCTACGAGTGGCGTCCATATGACAGTGTAAAAAACCTGTTTAAAACTGGAACCGTAATTAATACTTCGATAAATGCACGTGGTTCTTCAGAAGATGGTAAAATCACCTATAACGCCAATTATGGTCACTTGGAAGATCAAGGTTTTACGCCAGGCAACTCAATTGTTAGAAATAATCTATCCATAGGTGGATCGGCACAACTATCGAACAAGTTCACCATATCGGGAACTTTAAATTACTCTTTGACCAAGTTTACCTCACCACCTGTTGCATTGAGTAATGGTAATGGAGCCACAGGATCAGGATCATCTATTTTCGGGGATTTATGGTTTACACCAAGAAGTATAAACTTTGATGCCCTCCCTTTTCAAAACCCAATTACGGGAGGCTCGGTATATTACAGACAGAACAATAGTATTCAGCACCCACTCTGGACTATCGCAAATTCCGGAACAGGGCAACAGACCAACAGAGTTTTTGGTAATGCCAGTATAGGATATGATATCAATGATCATTTGAACCTAAACTATCGTGTTGGTTTGGACAATTACAGTGAAAACAATCTAAATTTCCAAAACAAAGGTGGGGTAAACAGTAACAGTGGTGATGCGAGATTATTAAGTGGAATTTATTCTACCTGGAATAATACCAATACCATTTGGGATCACAACTTGGTTTTAACAGGAAACTATGACCTAACGGAAAAAATTGGTTTTGCATTTAATGTTGGTGGTACTTCAAGACGTGAGGTATTTGATCAAAACGGAACCACCAGTGATGGCCAGCAAGTTTTTGGCGTGCTTAGGCACTTTAATTTCTTGAACAATGAGGAAGTTCAGTTCTTCACGGAAAGAAACTTGGTTGGGGTTTATGGTCAATTGGATTTTGATTATAACAACTTTTTGTACCTGACCCTATCTGGACGAAATGACTGGGCCTCCAACTTTTCAAAAGAAAACAGGAGTCTATTTTATCCAAGTGCCAGTTTATCCTTTATTCCAACCGAGGCCTTAGATGGATTAAAAAGTCAGAATGGACTAAATTACTTAAAGCTTAGAGCAGGTTACGGAACGTCAGCTGGGTTCAACACATTTAATCCGTATCCGATAGCTTCGACCCTTGTTTTGGTAACCAACGACAATCAAACCACTACTGGAACAAACATTGTGACCAACACCTCTGGGCAAACTTTAGGAAACCCTGGGCTTCAACCTGAAACAGTCTCCGAAATTGAACTCGGAATTGAGTCAGCGCTTCTTGATAACAGGATTACCCTGGATGTTTCGGTGTACAAAAGAATTACCAAAGACCTTATTGTTAGAAGACCTTTAGATCCCGCAACTGGTTTTACCTTCACAGATACCAATGTGGGGGAAATAGATGGTGAAGGAATCGAAGCAGATTTGGGTGTTACTTGGATCAGAAGCAATGACAACGGTTTGAATTGGAGTTCAAATTTAAATTTCACTGCGTATGAGACCACCGTTACCGATTTGGGCCTTGATACAGACCAAGTAATCTATTCTGGTTTTGCCAACTTAGGGAATGCTGCCATTCCAGATGAACCTTTGGGTGTATTTTTCGGTTCAAGGGTCCAAAGAACAGCGAATGGCGAGTTGGTTGTGGACGCACAAGGTAATTTCCAGCAAGACCCTGTTAACGGGGTAATAGGAGATCCAAATCCGGATTGGATCGCCAACTTGCAGAACACTTTGTCATTCCAAAATTTCACATTTGGATTTCAGATGAACTATACCCAGGGAGGTGATATCTATTCCAGTACCATTTCTACCTTATTGGGAAGGGGATTAATTCCGGAGACCTTGAATAGAAGAGAGTCCTTTGTATTGAATGGTGTAGGCCCCGATGGACAACCGAACAATATCCAGATCAACAACTCGGATTTCTACTTTACCAATGTACTCTTTGGTCCAAGTGAGCTTCAAGTTTACGATGCCACGACAATTCGACTACAAGAGGTTTCACTGGCCTATAGTATGCCTGAAAAATTCTTGGATAAAACCCCGTTTGGCTCCTTGGTTTTCACCGTTTCCGGTCAGAACCTATGGTATGACGCCATCAATACACCTAACGGTGCCCGTTTTGACCCCAATACTTCCGGTTTAGGTGTAGGAAACGGAGTTGGGTTCGATTTCTTAAACGGTCCAAGTTCTAGAAGATATGGTTTAAGTGTGAAAGCCACATTCTAATAAAAAATGAAAAAGATGAAAAAACTAAATAGATATATACTTATCCCTATCGCAGTCCTTGGATTGTTCATCAGTGGATGTGAAAGTACAGAACTAAACATCACCCAAGATCCAAATGCCTTGGCGCCAGAACAGGCAAGTGTGGATTTCTTTTTGAACTCCATTCAAGAGGATTTTGTGAGACAATTGGAGGGTAATGCCGATTTTGATATCAACGACAACTTTGTCTCTGGAGGAGCCACCAACGGAGATGGATTTAACCTTCACGGTATGGAACTTACACGGATTATTGCTCTTTTCAATACCAATTCCCAGAACTATCAATCCGTTTACCAAGATTCTGATTTTACAGATGAATGGACCAATGCTTATACGGGTGTTCTGCAAGATATCAAGTTAATGAACGCCTTGGCCGCTGAGGGTGGTCAAACACATCATGTTGCCATCGGTCAGTTTATTGAAGCTTATTTGATTGTAAGTTTGGTGGACTTTTTCGGTGATATTCCATACAGTGAAGCGTTTCAGGGAGAGGAAGGTGTTCTTAACCCTAATTTGGATTCAGGTGCATCGGTCTATGAGGCCGCTCTTGCCCTTTTGGATGATGCCATAGTTAATTTTGGGGCAACGGCCACCGAAGAACCAAGTGCAGATGTTTTCTATGCCAACGATTACAATGCCTGGGTCAAAGCTGCAAATACCCTTAAAATGAAAATCTACTATCAAACCCGATTGGTAGATGGGAGTGCGGTCGCGAATTTTAACACCATTGTCAACTCGGGCAATTATATTTCGGATAACTCTGAAGATTTTCAATTTAACTGGCCAGGCACTAGTGCATCCAATCCTGATACAAGACACCCAAGATATGGCTTTAACTATGCGGTGGCAGGGGCAACTGATTTTATGTCAAATTGGTTGATGAACGAGATGATGACCTCGAACGACCCAAGGATCAGGTACTATTTCTATAGACAAACGAATGCAGTTCCAGGACAGGAGATTCCACCAGACCAGGAAACTATTCGATGTTCTACGCAATCACCACCACAGCATTATATCGATGGAGGATTCACATTTTGTAACCTCCCTGATGGTTATTGGGGAAGGGATTTTGGTCAAAATGATGGCCGTGACCCAGATGGCTTCTTCGTAACAACTTGGGGTGTATATCCAGCAGGGGGAAGATTTGATGATGATAGTTTTCAAGGAGTCGGAGCTGGCCAAGGCGGTGCCGGTGCCGGAACCACTCCAATTTTAACGGCATCATGGGTCGATTTTATGATTGCAGAAATAGCATTGGTGGGTAATGATTTGCCAGCGGCGAGAACTGCAATGTTGAGTGGTATCTCCAAGTCAATAGCAAAGGTCCAAAGCTTTAGTGTCTTGGATCCAAGTGCAGATTTTTCATTTGCGCCCGACCAGGCAGCAGTTGATGCATTTGTTGCCTCAATTGGTAACGCTTGGGATGCTGGCACCACGGAAGGTAAATGGGATATACTGGGAGAGCAGTTTTTTACAGCCTGTTTCGGGAATGGGGTAGAGCCTTATAATTTTTATAGAAGGACCGGTTATCCGACCACCTTACAACCCAATAGATCTCCCAATCCGGGTGATTTCCCAAGGTCAATGTATTACCCTTCCAATGCAGTCAATACCAATTCCAACATTAGCCAAAAGCCCAATCAGACACAGCCTGTCTTTTGGGATAACAACCCTAGTGGTCCAATAGCTAACTAAATTTTAAATCGTTATGAAATTTATATATAAATATTCTGTCTTACTATTGATCTTATGCTCACTCTCATGTAGCGAGGATGACAAACTTTCCGGGGAAGTTATCGACGATGTAATTCGCGGTGCGATTCTAAGAACCGTTAATGTGATAAGTCCAGCAATGGATGTTTTAGATCCAACTGCCGTATGGGGAGTTGAGATTGAAGCCCAAGATTTGGAAAATGGTGCTTTGATGGAGGAGGTTCGGTTATATGCTAAGCTTATCGACAATACCCCCGAAAATGGAACCACTGATTCTGGGGAGGTGCAAATAGATACTTTTTCTCCCTCTGATTTTACCAACGGCCCGTTTGGTCTGCCAAGAAGAGAAGTTACCGCAACCTTGGGGCAGCTAACAAATGCCCTGGGTCTTGTTGATGGTGAATTCAACTGTGGGGATCAAATAGAGATGCGGTTTGAAATGGACCTCACCACGGGGCAAACGTTTACAGGTGGAGATCAAAACCCCAACATCAGTGGGGGCGATTTCTTTAGTTCCCCTTACTTGTACCGTGCTACTTTGATTGCGTTGCTGCCATCGGATGACCTGTATACTGGACAATACCAGCTTACTACAATTACACCTGGCATTTTTGGTGTGAATGATTATCAAGATGGTGTTTATACCATAGATGCCGTAGGGAATACCACTAGACTAATTAGGGACGTTCCCACGTTTCCTGCCTTTGGTCCTTTTGGTCCCGTAGATTTTGAATTCCAATTTGTATGTGGAGAAATCATTGTTACACCCGCCCAAAGTGTTGGGGCCGGTTGTTCAAACCTTATTTTATCCGGTACTGCTACGGTCAATGCGACCTATGATATCGCCAATCCGGACGACACCTCTTTTATCATCAACTTTAAGTCTGATGAAGCGAACGATTGCGGCACGGGATCACCCCAGGCCTCTATTCAACTCACTAAACTATAGTTAATAAAAAGGCAGGGGGTGCAAAAATTGTACGCCCTGCTATCAATCCAAAAAAATAATGTCATGATGAAAATTAAACTTTTACCAGTAATCGGTTTTATCGTTTTGGCCAGCATAACATGTTCGGCGCAACAGGCAAAGAACTTTGGGGCTGCAGTAGGCTCAAACAATCTGCAGGACTTTACCAGCATGCAAATGCGAGAATCCCTTGTAAATGCTATTATAAGCAATGCCCAAAGAGCATCGTCCACGACCGATTTGTCCAACATAGAAGGTTCTCCATACTACATGGACAACTTTAAGAGCGGTAAGCTTTTTTATAAGAATGAATTATTAGGTTCTTTTTATTTACGGTACAATGCCTTTCAAGATCAGATGGAAATAAAGAATTCCGGTCTGGAAGAAGAACAGTTCCAATTTTTGGTGCAATCCAACGATATCAAAACCACCCTTGATGGAAAGGAAGTACAATATTTTTCCTTTAAAGATGCCGATGGCTTACATGGCCATAGTTACTTTATTAAAGAATTCACCGGTGACAAATATGCACTCTATTCCAATAAGAGAAAGAAATATTCCCCAGGAAAGGCATCTTCCAACTCATTGGCACAATCCATTCCGGCCAAGTTTATTGATGATGTTTCCCTTTTCTATGGATCCAAGGGCGATGCCTCACTTGTTGCCATTCCCAAGAAGAAAAAGAATTTCTTCGAAATTTTCCCTAGTGATAAAAGAGCTGCCCTTAAAAAATATACGAGGGATAAAAGATTGCGCACAAACGATCTAGATGACCTTAAGAGCATCTTCATCTATGCAGAAGGGCTGTAATACTCCCTAACAAGACTTCTTATGAACTGGTGGTTTTTACTCGGTTGCCTTTGATCTTGGAGATGGTCTTAAAACTTCCATCTTCTTGTCTAACATCCCATTTCCAGTCAAAGGAGTCTTGTTTTATATTGTAAAAGTGAATCTCAAAACTCCTCTTTTCATCCGTCATTACAATGGTGCCATCTTCCGTGGTATTGGCCGTCCAAACTTCCGAAATGGTATTGCTTTTATCATCCATCCAGGCATTCATCCAGTTTCCGGTCTTGGGATTAAAGGTTCTGATGTTCGTACCCTTTAGGGTTGGTGATTCCCAGTAATCCTGAATTGCTTTTCCGTCCAGAATGGTTCTCCACTGCCATTTAGCCTTGGCTTCTTTCCAATTTCCTTCTTTATCCAAGTTGGAGACCACACAGTTCCAATCTCCTATTAAATTCGTGAAATCGGGTTTTTCGGAAGAAAGTCCACCTATTTTATCCTCCTTTATCCGGGTATAGAATATTTGCCAATTCATTCTCCAGGTTTCGCCATCATCAAGTGAAGCTTGCCAGTCCCAAGTAAAAGAATCCTCCTTGATGTCGTGGAAGACCATTCTAAAAGTCACTTCCTTTTCCTTGATTTTGATAGGCTTGGTTTTAAAAATCCTTTTCTTGCCCTCAAATTCCCCAGTCAAATCATAATACCCCTGGGAGTTATCGTTCCAATTTTGTTTCCATTGATTTAAAAAGGGAACATACATGGAGATGCTCGTGCCCTTAAACCCTTGCTGAGAGCCTTCGGTAACCACAAAGTTTTCGTGGATGGACTTCCCGTCCAAAGTAGCGGTGACAATATTGATTCCCTTTCCTGTGACGCCGTCGCCCTCATCCCAGGTGGCGTCCCATTTCCCTACCCAAAAATCAAAGTAATTTTCCTTTTCCTTCGGAAGTTCGATCTGGGCAAATGCATTCAGGCAAATTCCCAATGCCAATAAACAAATCTTGTTTCTCATTTGATGTTAGTTTTATATGTTAGCTATCAATCCTTCTACCTGATATCTCAGGCTTGTTGTCAGCTAAAATATGTACGATTGCCCCCTGGCATTGTAAAAATGCGTCGGGAAAATTTCTAACAATAAAAGTGATGGTGCTATGAGGCCATGTTCTGGTTCCTGAACTCCGTAGGAGTTATCCCGATGTATTTCTTAAAAGCATTGTAGAACGATATGCGGTTGTTGAAGCCGACCTGATAAGCGATGTCTGTGATGTTCATTTCATGTTCCTTATCCTCTACCAATAATCGTTCGGCCTCTTCAATCCTGTACTTGTTCACAAACTCGTAGAAGCTCATCTCAAAACATTCATTGATGATCTGCGATGTATTGTGCCTAGAAAGGTTGAGCATATCGGCCAAATCGGTCAGTTTTAGTTCACTTTCCAGATAAATGGACCTTGACTCCATTAAATCGAGCAACTTGCCCTTATAATCGTTGAGTACTTTTTTGGAGAGTCCCGATTTTCTGTATTTGATGATCGGGAAAATCTTTTTGAGCGGTTTCCCATTAAAAACACCACTATGATAAAACCCGAAATAGGAGGTCAGTCCGATAAATACCCCCATAGTAATGGTAATGGTATAATCTTGATCTTGTTGTATAAGACCAGCCTTGAACAGTATAAAGTAAAAAAGCCAGGAAAGGGAAAAAAAGCCGAAGGCTCCAGAGGTCAATTTCAACCAAAGTTTCATTTCCTTATCCGAGGCATACCTACTTTTATTTATTAAATAGGATGCCAGGGCATATATCATGGTTGAGACTATCAAAAAATAAAAAACATTATCCCCCTGGATAAAAATAAAGTTGGCCGGGTTCAATTGCCGATTTTCCATCATGAGCTTTGCCTCCAAAGGTTGCACATAGTATCTAATAAAATTTGCGAGAACCAATGCCGGAATTATACTGTGCAGTAATATCTCCCTTCCTCTAGGCCTTTTATTGGTTACCAAAGTTTTGATGTACAGATAAAAGAGCGGCCCGTAAAGGGAAAAGGGCACGTAGTACACCAAATTCAAAGCGTTTACCAAATTGCTGTCCCCGTATAGCCAATACGAAACATTGTATAAAATGTTCAATCCGAACAAGAAAAGAAAGATGGACCAGATTGCATTTGCCCATCGTACTTCGCTCTTTTTAAAAAGCAAAAAGCCGGAGTACACAAAGGCCTGAAAAGCAAAACAAACCAATAAGGTTTCCAATATTCTCGTCATAGAGGTCAATTTACTTAAAGTTACGGCTAAAACAATATAGTGGTTGTTAAGGTTCGTCGGGATTAACAACAGAGTGGGCCACAAAGCATAAATAACCGACAATGTGCCCTGTAATTGTTATAATTTTTTAAAATATGCCGGACAGTTTATGGGCTGCAAACGTGGATAAAATTTACACATTTCGACAACGGCTACGTTTCGAAAGTGAAAAGCATTGTCAACTTTTCCGTGTTGCACGTATCAACTGCGTAATCTGCCAAGTTTTCTTGTCCTCATTGAATACCTCTTGTTGCCATTTAAAGGTGTTTTCTTGAAAGTCGAAATAGGTGATCCGTATTTTTTCCTTTTTGTCGTTGGTCTCGAACAAGGTTATTTTCTCTTTTGTGGATACGGCCTCGCCCACATCAATTTGTCGGTTTGAGGTATCTACATAAGCTGTTTGCCATTTGTCAAGTTTTTCGTTGTAAATGCGGAGCCCAACACCATAAAATAGGTTGTCCTGCTCCTTTTGGTCTTTGCGTTTTGGCAAAATAAAGACATCCTGTATGGCCATCCCGTTCATAACGTAGAACCAATTCCATTCACCATCAAAACTTTGTTGTACTTCACCCGATGCATTGACCATTTCCACCACAATATCCCAATCGCCGACCAGCTGTCCCCAATGGTTTGTAGCGGAAGGAGCCGTCTCGTTCTGTTTAACTGCCAGTAGGCCGGTTTGCTCTAAAGTTTGTTGTGCGTTTATCGTGTTGGAAACAAGTAAGCCCACAAATAAACAGCAGGCTGTGGTAATGGTTCTTTTAAAAAATGGATTTGTCTTCATGATATCGTTTTTAGTTCAATGTATATTTTGCTGAAAGGCCAACTTGGTCCCTTTTTCTAAAATTATCTGAAGTACAAAACCGGCTGTTAATCTTAGTCGGAATTAACAGCTGTTAACAAAAAAGTCCAACACCTTTTCAAGTATTGGACTTTTTATTGTTGTGGTCCCACCTGGGACTGAACTATTTTTTTATTGGTCTCATTTTCAGTAATTTGTAATTCGTCGAAACATATTACTCACCGAAAAACTCACCAGAACTATGTTGGATTTTAAATGAACTTATTTGAATTTAAAAATAATCATTAAATATCATTTGACCAGCTAATAGGCCCGTAACAATACGTCAATTTTCACTTCAGGAATATTAAACCTAAACAAAGCTTCTAAAGGGAAATATCAATACTTTAATTGATATCGAACAGTGTTATTAGCCTTCCAAAATACCTAAGAGTAATCCCATAAAATCAGTTTAATTGAATTTTTAACATTTGTTTTTGGCGGCAAAATGTGAAATCCTACTATTGGGTTTAGTGAATAGATATCAATAAACCCAATAATTATGAAAAGAGCACTATTTCTTTTGGCCCTTGTCGGGGGAGCATTAATGTTACTGCATGCAATATTCTTCAGTTATAACGACGCAAATTTAGAAGTAAGTAACAATACTCCTTACACCATTAAGTATGCTTACAGTTATACTTCTAAGAAAGGGGAACGTCATGTCAAGGGTTGGTTTGAAATTCAATCCGGTGAAACGGCTTTACACGAAGAAAGGACTAAAGATGATGAAGTCAAATTTTCAATAACTGCCATCACACTTCTAGAAGAAGCAGACCTTTTAAGATGGGTATATGATATTGGCGAGGAATCTCCGATATCAATGGAATTCACTAACCCTGAATCGGAGGAAAATCTTCTTCTGGAAGTTCATGAGGAAAATTTTAACTACAAAGTTGTTTCCAATGAAATACAAGAAGGAAGTGATGTTAGAACCTTTGCTAGTGTGCCGATGGGTGAGGGTGGAAACTCACAATTTATATTTCAAGACCCAGACATGGTGTCATTGTTTTATGATCCATATTCTGCTTCAGCTCAGAAAGATTTGGAATCAAGGCTTAGACTAGCCCCAGAACTACGCTTGTCTTTACATAGACAGATGTGGTTTGACAGGCAATTCCCCAACCCAGATGTGGATTACCCCTTTTTACTCGCTTTCCTAGAAGATGATAATGGTTATCATACCAAAGGGGTTAAGGTTAGTAAGTTGTTTCAAAGTAAAACCATCAAAGGAGGGAACTTCCCCTTGTTGCCCGGGGACTATATTATTGGGGTGGAAAATCCTGTATACAGTGGAGCGGATTTATATACTCAACTGTATGCTCATGGTACCTCTTTGCATAAGGGGATAGAAGAGCCCATAAAGTTAGATATCATACGTGAAGGCAAATTGTACACGGTGGAGTGCACGTACTTTTTTAATGAAAGCTTTTACGGATTTTCCGATGACAATGATGGTGAAGCTGCCGGCTATGGGTTCCTTAATAGTATTTTTTACGGTAATGGCCCTGCAGGTATAACAATATCTAAACAAATACTTGTGACCATTGGTAATCTTTTCAGTAAAAAGAAAAAGAAACTACCGAACTACAAAAGAACTAAGTGGGTTGAAACACAAAAGGAATATCGGCTTAGGCAAATGAAACCAGACGCCTTCAATGGGGGAAGTTTCATTGGAATATGGACTTCCCCAGGGCAACTGTTGACAAAATCTACTGCTAAAGTGGTTGCAAAAGCAGGTTTTTCTAGGGCTAGCTCTAGAGTTATAGCGGCAGCTATCATAGAAACTGCAGAAGGAGGCTTATATAGTTATAATGATGCGCCCGTGCTAGCCACCAGTAAAGAGCAGATGGAAGCCGCGGTAAAATCTATGCCTGAAAGTTTCGGAATCGGGGTTTTAATAGGAACCGTAATGTCTATATAAAGTGATTGGGCGATACAATATTTAGTAGTTGTTCAGGTAAGAATAATGGATGTCAAAAATTTAACATTTAAAAAGGGCGGTAAGTGAAAAAATCTGCCATTAGGATTAATAAGAAAGGAACTTAAATAATATGAAAATGAAAAAACCGAAGATTTTATTGATTGGAATTATGCTCGTTGCTATGGGCAATTTTACGGTACAAGCTCAAGGGAGGTTTTCCAAAACAGTTGGCAAGGCTTCTAATAAAGCGGATAATGCCACTAGGGTAACGAGAGCTTCTCAAAATACTGGGGGCAGTAAAGACTTGAGCTTAGGAAGTTCAACACAAAAGACAAATGGGACTACAACCAGTGCTAGCGGATCTTCAAATAAGCACAATTCCTCAAATGTCATTCACTTAAACACATATACTCGTGCAGACGGAAAAAGATCTGCCGTATATGGCACCCAAGTAACTGAAAAGAATGGCAGGAGACATGTAACTGGGAATGGAGCGGGTAATCAAGGAAAAGGACACATTGTTAAGAATACAGAAGGTAAGACTGAATACCACAGGACAATGAACGGGAGGATTGTGGTGGACAAGAAGAATAAGAAATAGGATAAAACTAAAATAATGGAAAACATGGATGAATTTACAGGAAGTATGAAAACCAATAGCGAACGCCACCTTCAAAATCTTCAGAACGGTATGCAAGATAGATTTCAAAAAGGTGTTGATAAAGACAGGGAGTCTCTGTTGGCCCAACTGGATGGCATTAAGAAGAAAACAAAAGGGGTATTAGGCCATTGGGCTTTGTCCAAAGGTGAAAGAAATCTATTGGATGTGGCTCAGCAAGCTGAGGTTCAATTGGCAAAAACAATGACTGCAGCCAATCATTCTATGGTTGCAATACAATGCCAATCGGCCATTGAGCTAACAAGATCTCTTCACCAAGCGCTTCATCAAACATTTTCTTCAAACGTTTTGGTTGGTAAGGCCGGTCAAATTACAAGTAGTAAGAGGAAAATATATGATGTGTTGGCAAAGGATAACGAGGAGTTTGCCGTCTATTTTGATCGATTTCAAAAGCAGATTGAAGCAGCGTCTCCTGCGTTAAGAGGATACTTGGAGAAAAATAGGGATTCAATGAGTATAGCCCATTTTGAAGCCCATGACAAATTGTTGAATGATTTTCTCCAAGGTTTGGATATGAATATCACAGTGTAAGGATGAGAAAATGCTGGTGTTCAATTTCTTTGAATACCAGCATTAACCTAAGGTTAAAAACAGTTTTATCAAATCTATTGAGCAAGGTTTAATCAGGTAAAAAAAGAAATATGAATAGAACAATTATTGAATTAATGGGGTTTAAAAACCAAATTGCCAGTAAGCTGGGCGGGGATCATTTTCTCAATCTCCGTAATCTGAGTGTGTGCGTAATTTTCACCGCCATTGGTAGTGCAATACTCTTTATGCTTTTCTTAAAATTTATGTTCCAAGGGCTTTCAAGCAATCAGATTCTAATGCTTGGAGCTACTTGGTTGTGCTTCGTGGGGCTTTTAGATAGAACTATTTTAGCCGCAAGGGTGGATAAAGATACTTCTTTAATGGTGGCGCGACTTGTTGTGATAGGAGGATTTATCGTGATTCATAGTGCAGTTATTGAAATGCAATTTTTCAAAGGTGATATAGAGACCAATCTTACGGGCAAACTCCAATCTCAACGGGACAGCATTACTGAATTCTATCAACCGAAACTTACACTAATTGATGATGAAATTACAGCACTTACGAAAGAGAATAGGCTCTCAATTGAAAAGGTAAATTCAGCCAACAGAGACATTTTTATAGAAGTTGATAATGGTAATGGGTCTACTAGAGGGAGTGGACGAGGAAAGATTGCAATAGTGAAAGAAGAGCTCAGGGACCGTTTGGAAGCCAATGTGGCCAGCGAGATGGCATTGATTGATGCTCAAATAGAAGAAGCAAAAGCCAAAAAGCAAGCTGTATTAAACGATAAAGAATTGGCATTGGGTTCTTTGACAGAATATCGAGATTCTGGCGTGGTATCTCGTTTAAATGCCTTGAACGAAGTAGTTTTTCATTCTGGCAGAGACGGGGGAAGCAGTTTACCGATAGTCATGTTTTATTTTGCCTTTTTCATAGTAGCTGCTGCACTTGAGGCTTTACCATTAATTGCTAAAAGGAGCTATCAAAATAGTGTTGAAGCCTATCAGAAAAGGGCTCAAGAGGAATCAGATTTGACTCAAAAGTACGAGAATAACAGGTCAGACGAGCAGACTGCTAGAGAGGAGGTAAGGCACAGTATTGAGTACAACAAAATTACTGGCACCTTAGATATTGATATGAAGCATGGGCTTTTTAAGGAGCAAATGGCACGTCAATTTGATATGATGAAAACTAAGGAGAGGTTTATTAATCAAATCTTGAAAATGGATGAGGAGGGTAAGAAAAAGTATCCTCAGGATATCTATGAGAAATACTATAGGCCAGAAGTTATTGAGAAGCTTTTGAAGCAACTTTCTGGCGAAGAAAATAGTGCCGCAGCATGAAGAGCTAAAAATCTGCCCATGATTTGAAATAGAATTCAAGTCATGGGTTTTATTCTCCCCCAAAACGGTAATTCCTTCAATTATTAATCGAAATCACTATCTTTAAATGACAATAAAACTTGTCCCTACAACTAATGATAGTTAAAGCCTACATTTGAATGAAAGACAGTTCATTACCAATAAATGATATGTTGACTTTAGATAAACCACTTTATTCGCCAAAATCTACCTCAAGTAGAAAATGCCCTAAAAACTATGAAGACAAATATGATTTAGTGCTCAGCAAGTTATTAGAGGTGTATAAATGCTATATAGAAAATGGGTTTTTAATTCCTGATAAAATAAGAGAGGCTATAATCGTTTTTGCAGGATTAGATGAGGACTTTTTTACGGATGTAATGGTAATTCGATCAGATAAATTTGGAATTAAAGTGGATGAAGAAACAGAATTGGATAACTTGTTCGTTCCTGTGCCAAATCCAAAAAAGTTATGCGCTCAAGTGGAAAGTAGAATGGGTGAAGAGGTCAATTATGTCTTAGGTGTCCTTGAAGACCTTTGATTTTTTTTAGTACGGAATTTTGTTTGCCCTAAAAACTTTAGAACCTCTTCTTTGGACATAACTGTCAAGGGAATCTTTCTCTCTTTTAGTAAGAGTGGAATGATTTCCCCAATTAGTTTATCTGCTATAGCATTTCTTTTTTTTCCCAGGAAAGTATCCCATTGTGTTCTGCTCATGCTATGCCTTTCCTCCAAAGATAATTGGGCTAAAGCCTTGGGAGTTTTTAACCTGTCAATAATACACATTGCTAAAAAATCCCTTTTGAAAGGTTCAGTACCATTCTTTTTGCCTAATATAAAGAACCTTATGTATTTCTGGATTTCTTCCAAAATTTCTTGTTGTTCCAAGGAAGAGTCAGACTTTTTACCGATTTTATCGTAATCATTTCCTTTTTCCATAAAATTGGGTGAATCGATTGAATCAGCCTCAACAAGCACATGATCTTTTACAAAAGGACTATTCTCAAAGTAATCTCTAACAATTTGATTAATTACATAGGTATACCAAGTGTATTTATAAAAGTGAATCATATTTTTTCTACACTTTGCAAACGTCTCCTTTGGTGCCTTGTCAAAACGATTGAGCTCTTTTTTTTTGATTAGATCAAAAATCTCTTGAACCTCGTTTTTCCCAATATCAACCTTGTTAATACGATAATACTTTCGGTAGTACTCTATCTTGGGTTTAATTATTGGGTACATTTCTCTGAACCACTTGTCAGCATACAGCTTGCTTCTGGTTATATACAGGTTATGAAATGTTTTCCAAGATGGATGCATAACCCAAAGGTATAAGTTTTATGTTAATTTTAATAAAAACATATTAAAAATTTTATTAAAATCAATATTTATTTATTTCATTTTATCAGTTTTAAGCAAAAACACTTTTTGATTTATCATATAAAATAATGAATAGAATGTAAATATTCTATACTTTTTGAGAGATTTTTTATATTTTTGCAACCGTCGTAAGATAATTTTATATGTTTCATTTAGTGGGGCTCAGCAAACAAATAATCAGTGAAGACACTAAAACAAGTTTTTGATAAACATAAAATTAGCGTAAAGAAATTTTCTGAATTAACCAAAATTTCAATACCCAGGGTTTACGCTTATTTAAATAAGCCTGCAGATAGTTTCAAGGATTTTGAGGTGGCAATGTTAACAAATCTACTTCCTGTGGAGCCGGATTTTTTTGGTAAGAATTATGATATTTTTGAGTACCGGTATCAAGGTATGCCAGACACCCTGATTTCTTACGAACAACTCAAATCAGATGGAATTATAAACAATTATAGTGAATTTCTTGTCAAATACTTTGAAAGACTTAAAAAGGAAATTAGCAAGGCAGAGGAGAGTATTGTGGTTTTAGATTATGTGGGGGATAATCCTTATACCGCTCGGAAGGCCTTGCTTGGAAATCATAATCGTAGTGAATTTTATATTCAATACGAATCCTTCTTAAGAGAGATAACTAGGTTTGTTAAAAGGGTTGCTGCTAAAAAAGAGGAAAGCTACCCCGCTTACATAAGAATATTGCAATGTCCAATTGGCAAGTCGTACCCAACTTTAGACTTTGAAGATAAAAGGAATGTCGTAATGGATTTATCTTACAACGACATGTTTCAACAATTAGAAACACTAACAAGTGAAGGCCTAAATGATTTTGCCGAAATATATTGGATTGAAAATGCTTTTCGGCCATATAGCTCAATGATAATAGACAACAAAACAGTTATAACAGAACAGGTAAAATATAACTTAAGAGGAGAGCCTTTGCCAGACATGCTGTTTTTTGATTATGTCTTACCTGGGGGCGATAATAACATAGCAAAAACCTTAATGCAAACTTATCAAATTGATATAGATAGCGTAATGGACAATTCCGATAATCGCATTCTTAGAGGGGACGCCCTATTGGGCTTAAGGAAGGTTTTAGAAAAATATAACAATGAAATACCCAGGGCAAGAGATAATTATGAAGAAGGCAAAACGCAACTAAGGGCCCTCGAAGAGAAAGCAGAAAAAGTTGAAAATAGCGAGATTCAAAATTTGTCAGATGAGATTAAAAAATTAAAAAAGAAAGTCTCCGATTTTGAAGGCCATTTAGAGTTTTTAGAAGCAAGAAAAGTACTAACAGAAAAGAAAATAGGGAATTTTACCAAAGAGAATTAAATATTCTTAGATTATGCCCAGAACACCTTTCCTCTCTTTAACCAAAAATGACTTTTACAATTTGAGGTTCTCCAAATTGACGGAGAGATGGAAGGAACTTTATCTGAAACAATGACCTTCCAACAGGGTTTTGCATCGGTCATTAGGTTAAGCATTATACTGTCCCCACAACCGCAGGGACATTTGAATAATGCATACCAATAGTCCTTTTCTTCTTCGTCGCCCTCTAAATACAGGGTTCTTTCAAGAGGGGCCTCAGGTAATTCCGAAACCACTTCATACTTGAATCTCTTTTCTTTCTTTTTAAAAAGAGCTTTTAACCAATCAAACAATTTCTTCACCAACATAAATCTTTAGTTCTGGTTCAAGATTTCCAATGCCAATATGTTTTGATGTGGACCTAAGCATACTTTTCTCAACTTCGTAGGAATTGATATCCCAATCTGATAAATTAATACTAGTATGTGAAAACCTTTTATTGTCACTATATCTGAAAGGATGAAATCTAGCCAACATTTCATTTACTGCAAAGGCAGCAAATGCCATGTTAACACTAATTACAGCAGGGCTTTCAACCTCTAAATTATCGAAATACGCTTTTCTTTTTTCATATTCCTGAGGTGACATCCTTCTTAAAGATTCAGCCGTCAATTGCTCTTGGGTAAAAACGCCTCTTTCCAAAAGAGTTTTTGAACCTGGGTTCACATAGTGTATGTTTCCATTAATTGAATCAATGCCCCCTTCTCCATCTGCAACCAACTTCACACCAATATCAATTAATGGCACTAAATAATAAGTCGAAATTCGGTTTAAATAAAATCTCCCTTCAACGGAATCCACACAACCAAAAACAATGTCGCAGCTTGCCAGAGCATCTATTGCCTCCCTACTTTCCTGAATTAAGGCCGGAAAAATAATCACCTTCGTTCCTAAACCCATTCTTTCAATATGGTTTTTTATCGCTTCAACTTTAAGCCTTTTGGCTTCAGCATCAGAAGAAGTTGAGCCTACAATTCTATTCAGGTTCTTGTGCTCAATCAGATCAGCATCTACTAGTACAATAGTGCCGACACCTAACCTAACCAATTGTTCAATTACTGGGCTTCCTGTTCCTGAACATCCAACCACGCCCACCTTTAGCCCTCTAAGCATTTTAGTTGTTTTTTTACCAAACGCCTGTTGGTTTCTGACAAACTCCTTGCCTACTGGCTCAGTCTGAAAACTGTTTGTAAAGCTTCTAATACTATCACCTATAACTGTGATTTTAGGTATAGCCGCAAAGCTCAAATCACTTTGAATTGTTCTGCCGTTCATGGAGCCGTCAGGGTACATTACAATACTCGCGTGCGGTAATTCCGAATCAGACCAGCCATAAACCGCCTCAAAAAAAGACCTATCCGAAACATCATCTAGCTTCGAAAAATCAGAATTAGCAACGAAATGAGAATGTACTTTTACAATTGCAAGGCCCTTGTCTTTTGCCTTTTCCAACAAATGTTCTATGTGCTCTGTTTTCCAACTTACGTAGTCTACATCCCTTGAGCACTTTTCATATGGCATGAGAAAAACTTCATGGGCCAGTAGCCAGTTATCACCTTCATGATTTAGTCGCCCGCATACTACAAATGCCAGAGCTTCCAAACCATCTCCGTTATGGAGATGGTTTTTCAACTCTTGGCACATCTTATCTGTAATTTTAAAATGCACCATGGCTATCAACGCTTATCAAATTCTGCTGTTAAACATCTTACCATTAAATCTACATGAGACTCAACATTATGTAAATCCGGGTTCCATTTGTTGGCCGGTGTTCTATGCCTAGACCAGCGTTGGTAACTCTTTCCTTCTATCTTTTGATAGGATAGAGCCCTTATTGCAACTCCGTCCTTTCTTGATAGAGGGGGGTTAAAATACATCATGTCCAATCCTGCTGTCGGATAATGCGGAGGTATCAGTATTGCTAAATCAGCTACCCCTACATTATAGCCATCAGGAATCTTGTAGTTTCTGAAGATTAACCACCTTAGGTTCCTTTCCTGAATCAGGTCGACCTTGTTTTCAATCGAATTCAAAAAAAGCACGTCTTCATCGGGTAGAGCAAATTGGTTTATAACAACAAAACCCTCGGTACAATCCAAGGGTTCTGCAACAAACCTTTCTACTCCACATTCGGTAAGGTCAATAGTTTGGTCCGCTTCTACGATGACTTTACCTTTCTTGGTGAACATCCTTAATCTATGCGATTTTGGATCCTTTCCAGCTAAAGCCAAAATTTCAGCACCAGTCAATTTTTCCTTTTCAACTTTGTATTTCTCCCTGTTTATTTTCAGGAGATATTGAAAAGTGATTATGGGCGTCGCGCCCTCGCAGTAGCAAGTTTCTAAGTCTATAGTTTCCTGCTCATATGGCAGAATAATAAACTTTTCTATACCACATTCGGTAAGGTCTACTTTTATCAGCGGGCCAACTTCTATTTTACCCTTTCTCGTTACCATACGGATAAAATGGGTATCGGAACTTGTACCCGCCAACTTGTGCAAATCATTGCCAGTTAATACTTGCTTTCTTGTTGAGTGTTCTTCCTTATTGATTTTAAAGGAATACTCATATGCTATTTCTGGCTTTACACCACTACAATAGCATTCGTGTAAATCGACTCTATTATGTTTTTTAGTCATCTTACAAATTTTTGATATTAATACTCTTCTCGCTACGAAATCGGTACCCCTTATAACAAATCAAACATTCCGTAAGACGTTTCAGAGGAGTGATAATCCTGTAGCATTAGACTATCGTTTATTCTAAATGATGGTATTGTAAGGCGACATTAGTTTTTAAAAATTAGCTAATAATCAGGCAGAAAAAGTGTGAATTTGGTATTTTAATGAAGAATCTATACCTTTGTACCGACAAAAATCCAAAGATTTACTGGGGTTCGCCAACCCCATGTAGATTCAAAATTAAATCAAAAATCAGGTAGTTTTCTGCCTGATTTTTTTGTTTCAGACAACCTAAATTTGTGTCAAAGATAATAAAAATTTCAACATTCAAAAACGCTATGTTACCGATTTGGTAAATATCAAAATTTGAATTTACCTGATAAGTTAAAAATGCAAAATAATTTGGAAATATTACTTAAAAGGTTATATTTACATAATAACTTTTAGTGGCCTAATACTCAATTTTTTGAACTTTAAAACTCAATATATTTTAATCTATTGAAGGTGTTGCTTTCCAGAAATACTTCAAGTTAAGCTCTATGACTAAAAAGACGATCTCCGATTTTCATACCCCGGGTCAAGCTTTAAAATATTTATTAACTTATAATGAGTGGACTCAAGATGACCTAGCCCATGTTTTAACTATTTCCTTAAAACATACCAATGAAATTATTAAAGACAAGAAGCCCATATCAATAGATATAGCAAGGCTTTTGGAGAAAGTGTCTGGATGGAGGGCATATGAATGGATAATGCTAGATGCAAATTTTCAGCTTTCAAAAAAAATTGAAGAAACTAAAGAAAAGTTGGTTGAGCGTCAAGTTGAAGTGTATAAATATCTACCTATAAATGAGTTGTTGAAAAAAGGTTGGTTAAAGCCTTATGATGACATTAATGGTCTAAACAAACAATTACATTCTTTCTGGAATATTCCAAAAAACAAACAATTGGATTTTTCGATTTTGGATTCTAATAATATCAATATAGAATACAGAAAATCTGATGCTTACAAATACTCTACCAATGAAATAAATGCGAAGGCTTGGTATCAAATGGCCCTTAACCATTCCAAAAAGTTGAAAGTAGAATCATATAACGAGCAAGGCCTAAGAAAACTGATGTCCGAACTTCACACTTATACAGTAATGAAAAACGGGGTCGGCAAATTTTTGAATGAATTGGGAAAAGTTGGAGTAAAATTTGTTTTTCTCTCACATCTTTCCAAAACTTATTTAGATGGAGCTGCATTTGATTCAGAAGATGGGCCTGTTATTACTTTAACTGGAAGGTATGACAGAGTTGACAATTTCTGGTTCAATTTGGCGCACGAGGCCTTTCATGTGCTCCTCCATTTGCCAAAAAAAGAAAAGAGCAATATGGTCTTTATGGATGATTCTACGAGCGAAATTGTCTCCAAAAAAGAAAAAGAAGCCAACAAAATGGCAGAAAAAGTGTTATTACAAAATCAGATTTTAGATTTCTTTGAAGAATATCTTGGATATATAACGGAAGAGAAAGTAAAAGAGTTTTCGGTTTCACACAAAATACACCCTTCAATTGTAGTCGGAATTCTCGCTTTTAAACAAAAGGTTTCCTATTCGACATTACATAGATTTAAAGAATCCGTTAGAGATAAAATCCCTTTAAAGTATAAAGCAGACAATAAATAACAATTATCAAATTTTGTTTATTACTCTTTTACGCGTTGGGAATTTGACCTAAAAATTTTGATTTTATTAATACTATTTCTGAAAGTGTTTTCAGTTATTTTTTTAACACAAAAAAGCGAGCGAAATTAGGTTTCGCGCTGCAAGCGTCCCAAATACTTACACAAACTAATACTACTGAGCGAGGCACTATTTTTCAATAATCCCTTCTCATTCTTTTTTTAAGAAGTCCCAATTCAGTAGCATTAGTATCAATTGTCCAATACGAATTCCCAAACCTCGGCTTCACCAATTTAACTTTTGAAAGGAACTGTAAAACCTCTTCTTTTTCTCCTTTATATTTTTTCTCTAATTGGCTTAATCGTTCCTTGGGAATCATTCCTTCCAATTTGTTCCATTCCTCTTTTGTCATTTTTTGGAACTTCTTTTCAACCCGTTTAGGTTCTCTTCTTTTTTTTACAATTTCATGTTGACCAAAAAGTGCCAGTAGCATTGTGTTGGTAGGCAATGTCTGTGTCTTTTCAATATCTCGAACAATAGCAATCAGAGCATTAATTCGTTTGCGGGTTTTTTCACCATCTTCATCAACTCGTTTTGGAAACCTGCTTGATGGTGATATTCCGTGCCACTCGAAAAAGTCCATGACCGACTCTAATGTTTCGGAATAGGACTTTGTTATTTTCCTTGAAAATAGTTTGAACCTTTTAATAGTTCTATGATGTAATCGTATTGTCCCAAATCCATCCATTTTCTTCATTTTTATCATTCAATTGTTACAATCTTAAACCCTGTTTCTAAAGGCTATAGGTTTAATTGTTACAATTTCAAGTTTTCTTCTTCTTTTTACTTTCTTTATAAATTATTGATTATCAATAATTTATAATCTATTTTCGAAACGTAGCATCGCTTTAGCGTGCTACCCTCTTGCTATTCAACTCAGGTCTACTTCGTATCCCAAATTTTGAATACGTGAAACCCGCCTTAAATTCTAAAAAGTAAGTTGCACCCTATGAAATTTTCCCTTAACGCTTTTCTTCCCGAACACTTGAAAAATTCCATAGGAACCATGTGCAAAAGTCAAGGGTAAGATTTGGGATAAAACCATCGCTAATATTTTCCTGCCACCAATTCCATGTCCTTGCCCAACTTGTGGTCAAGCACCTTGGCATAAATCTGTGTGGTTCGCATCGACTGATGTCCTAGCATTTTGCTGACCGATTCAATTGGTACTCCATTTGACAAAGTGACCGTTGTCGCAAACGTGTGACGGGATAAATGAAAGGTTATTCGTTTATTGATTCCACACGTTTCAGATATTTCTTTTAAATACTGGTTCATCTTCTGATTACTTAAAACAGGGAGCAATCTTTCCCCCACTTTCCCAATTGCTGACATTCTGTATTTCTCAAGGATTGCTTCCGCTATGGGCAAAAGAGGAATAGTACTCTGGACTTTCGTTTTTGTCCGTAGGATTCTTATCCATTTTTTATTCCCAACACTGTGGATGTTTTCCATAACCAGATTTTTCACATCGATATAAGCCAACCCTGTAAAGCAACAAAAGACAAAAACATCCCTTGTCCGTTCCAATCTAACAGACTTGAATTCCTTCTCAATCAACAATCGTAACTCAATCTCCGTCAACACCTCCCGATAGGTTTTCTTCCATCTTGCTTTCCAGTGATAGAAAGGGTCTGTTTTCATCCAATTGTTGGCAAGAGCTATCCGAACTATTTTCTTAAAATTGGTGACGTATTTGACAATGGTATTATGACTTCCTGCTTTGCTCAATTTCAAGTAGTGCTCAAACCCAGTTACAAACTTTAAATCCACATGGGTAATGAATAGGTCTTTGCCACCATATTCGTGAAAGATGAAACTTTCCAAGTGGTTTCGGGTTCTTACATGCCTCCTATAGGTGCTGTAGGTATACTCAATTCCTAGTAGGGATTGCATGTTATCATTATGGTCATCGTAAATTGAAAGCACAGTTTTAATCTTGCTTCCTTTATTTAAAAGTTTGTTCTTGATGGTAACCGCTGAATACGGTTGCCCTTGTGAAACATGCTCTGCTTGGATCCGACGGATGCGAACCTTTAGGTCGTCTAAATGATAATTGATTTCATCTATTTGCTGACCGTTTCCGATAACCTTGTTGGAAATCGGACACCAATTCGTAGGTTTGATTTTCCTTTTTAGACTGAGTTCGGCCCTCCTGGAATCTACTGTGATTCGAAGGAAAAGAGGGGACATTCCGTGCTTGTCAGAATCACTGGTTTTTGGGTAAAAAAGGATGGAAAATGTGTTTTTTGCCTCCATAACTGTGCTTTTTGGATTATTAATATCACTTGCAAATCCGAACAAAGAATTGAATGTCAATTCTTTAACATAGTTTGGGTGGCATTTTTGCGAATAAAAAAGTACTCACCGAATCACTCACCAGAACGGTTGATTTCATATGATTTTATATGAAATCAATAAAAATGAAAAAGCCTGAAAACAGTTCATTTTCAGGCTTTTAGGGAATATTTAAAATTTCCCAGTGGTCCCACCTGGGCTCGAACCAGGGACCCCCTGATTATGAGTCAGGTGCTCTAACCAACTGAGCTATAGGACCTACATTTTGGCGGATGCAATATTACTACTTATTTTGCTTCACCGCAAGATTTTACTATGCTAGCCTTATTTTATTTCTTGGCAAAGCTCTATCAACACCCCATTTGTTCCCTTGGGATGCAAAAACGCGACCAATTTATTATCAGCGCCTTTTTTGGGTGTTTCGTTCAACACCCTAAAGCCTTCTGCTTTTAGTCGAGAGATCTCCGATACAATATCCTCGACCGCAAAGGCAATATGGTGTATACCCTCTCCTTTCTTTTCCAGAAACTTGGCTATGGGACTTTCTTCATTGGTAGCCTCCAACAGCTCCACCTTGTTCGGACCTGATTTGAAGAAAGAGGTTCGCACTCCTTCGGAGGCCACTTCTTCAGTTTTGTAATGCGGGGTGCCCAACAACTGGGCAAACAAAGCGTTGGAGTCTTCCAAATTCTTCACTGCAATTCCAATATGTTCTATCTTGTCCATATCTACACTATTTAAGAGCTTAACTCATGCTTTGCCTCAAAAATACGCACTGTTGGGGTATCATATCATGAGGTTCGTCATTAATTCCGTTATTTTGCACTTATGGAAACACAACGGCAAAAAAAAATAGCTGGGATTATTCAAAAGGATATAGTCGACATTCTGCAGCGCGCTGCTACGGATGGCGGACTAAAGGGTACATTGATTTCCGTTTCCAAGGTGTACATAACCACGGACCTGTCCATTGCCAAGGTCTATGTGAGCATTTTTCCCAATAAAAGTGCCGATGAGTTGCTCGAAGGAATGAAGTCGAACAAAAGTCTGATCAAACACGAACTGGCACAACGTACCAAAAGCCAACTCCGCCGTGTCCCTGAGCTCAATTTCTATTTGGATGACTCCCTGGAATACATCGATAATATTGAAAAATCCCTGAAAGGTGAAGAAAATCCCATTGAAAACAGGGATTTGCTTGATAAACGAAAGAAATCCTGATCTTGAATTTTTCTTTTTATATCGCCAAGCGTTATCTCCGATCTAAAAGCAGCCAAAATGCGGTAAACATTATCAACTTTATCACTTTTTTGGTGATTGTAATTGGATCTGCAGCACTCTTTGTGGTGCTTTCCGCTTTCGCAGGATTAAAAACTTTTAGTCTTTCGTTTACCAATACTTTTGACCCCGACCTGAAGGCATTGCCCATTACCGGAAAACATTTTCCCATCTCACAAAGTGAGGAAAATGCATTGCAAAATCTTGAGGGTTTGGCCAATTATTCCAAAGAACTGGAGGAACGGGCCTACCTCACTTTTAGGGAAAAAAGCTGTATTGCCTATATAAAGGGTGTTGATAACAACTACCGTTCGGTCACAGGGGTAGATAGTACCTTATACTTTGGGAATTGGGGCGTAATGGAATATAATGGTGTCGCCGGAATTGGCATTTACAACCAACTGGGAGTTCCCATTGATAATTACCAAAGCCCAATGACTGTTCTGGTGCCAAAACCGGGTGAGGGCTCTTTTTCACCGCAAGGGCTTAATGCTCCGAAACCTTATAATGAGCTTCCCATTGTTCTTAGTGGGGTGTACGCCATCGAGGAGAATCTGGATAAAAAATATGTTTTTGCGCAACTTCCCTTGGTGCAAGCATTGTTGGAAAAGGACAGTACGCAAATTTCCGGTATCAATTTTAAGTTGGACAACACAGCCCCATTGGAAGATGTGAGAAGTGCTATCAGAACGATTTTAGGGGATAAAGTACTTCTATTGAATCGACAGGAGCAAAATGGTACACTTTATCGAATGCTCAACACCGAAAATTTGGCCACCTATCTCATCTTTACCTTAGTGTTGATCATTGCGCTTTTCAATGTTGTCGGGGCTATTATTATGATGATCCTGGACAAGCAGCAAAATTCAAAGACCCTGTTCAGTCTTGGGGCCACCATCAAAGAATTACGAACCATCTATTTTACCCAAGGGCTACTCGTCACTACCTTAGGTGGACTTATTGGTGTCTTGATCGGCTCACTTTTAATTGGATCCCAATTGGCGTTCGGATGGTTAAAGATAACCCCATCATTGGCTTATCCCGTGGAATACGATGTGATGAACCTGTTGGTTGTTTTGGCAACTATTGTGGTTTTAGGATTTATTTCCTCAAAAATTGCAAGTAGTAGGATCAACCAAAGGTTGATATACGCTTAAGCGAACTGAAAATCCCCAAATTTTTCCAAGACCTCGTCAAATGCAGCAAATACATCTGCTGAATCGTCACTTGTGACCATTTTCATTCGATACTCCTTAAAGTGTGGGATACCCTTAAAGTAATTGGTATAGTGCCTCCTGGTTTCAAAAACACCCAGCTTTTCGCCTTTCCAGTCGATGGACATTTGCAGATGTCTTCGGGCAGCCTCAACGCGTTCTTCCATAGTAGGGGGAGCTAGATGGCTCCCAGTATTGAAGTAATGTTTGACCGCTTTAAAAAACCATGGGTTTCCGATACTTGCCCTGCCGATCATGGCTCCATCCAATCCATACTGATCACGCATTTTTACAGCGGCTTCCGGTGTGTCGACATCACCATTTCCAAAAACCGGTATGTGCATTCTAGAATTGTTCTTTACCTCCGCAATGGGTTTCCAATCTGCATTGCCCTTATACATCTGTACACGTGTGCGTCCATGGATTGCAATCGCCTTAATCCCCACGTCCTGAAGGCGCTCTGCTACCTCAACGATTTTTATGGAATTGGTATCCCAACCTAATCGGGTCTTGACTGTAACCGGCAATTTGGTCCGTTTTACAATCTCCTCGGTCAATTTTACCATTAGCGGGATATCCCTTAATATTCCAGCTCCGGCATTTTTGCTCACCACTTTTTTGACCGGACAACCAAAGTTGATGTCGATAATGTCGGGGTTCGATTTTTCAACAATGTCCACGGCCTGAAGCATAGAATCGAGCTCCGCACCGAATATTTGGATTCCCACCGGTCTTTCCTTTTCGTAGATATCCAGTTTGATGACACTTTTCGCAGCATCCCTGATCAACCCTTCGGATGAAATAAATTCGGTATACACCACATCTGCTCCTTGTTCTTTGCACAAAGCACGAAACGGAGGATCGCTTACGTCTTCCATCGGGGCAAGAAGTAGCGGAAAATCAAGAAGTTCTATGTCTCCAATTTTTGGCAAACCCTAAAATTTTTGGATTGCAAAAATACAAAATACCGTAAAATCAACATCTTATTCCTCGGCTTGGAGTCGTTCCCTTTCCTTTTTATCAATCTCGCGTTGATTATCAGTCAATTTGAAGTTTCCGAAATTATAGCGCACGCCAAACCTTATAAATTGGGTTTCAGGTCGTCTTCTATAGAAGTTGTCTTGATTGAGATATCTAGCAGTGTACGTAGGTACAGCCTCTTCCAGCAAATCCTCGGCAGCAAGGGAAAGGGTAAGTCTATCATCAAAAAATGATTTTCGCAGACCGACCGTTAAATTCAACTCATCATCGGATATAAAAGTTCCAAAAAGGAAACCCGAGACATATGTAAGTCCAACTTCACCAGTAAATGACCCATCCTTGGAAAGGGTAAGGTAATTAGCGACATAGGTATAGAATCCATCCATTTCGTTGGTGTAGGTTTGGTTGTTACTTCCTACCGCCAAAAATGTGTCTTCTTCATGAAACAAAGATGCATAGGCATATAAAAACCAAATGGGGGTTATCCCTTTGCTAACGGTGAAATCAATGCCATATGATTTGCTTTCCAAAACGTTCTGCTTTAACTCGGCCAGGGTTAGGTCATCATTATTTTGAAAGACCAATTTGGAAATCGTTGAGCCGTTGTCTCGATAATAGATATCAAAAAACAACTCACTATTGAACGTATAGTTGAAGTTAAAGTTGTTGCTGAAGTTTGGTCTTAAGGCCGGATTTCCTTCCTCAAAATCATTTTCGTTAAAGAAGAAGCGGAAGGGGTTCAGGTCATTATACTTTGGTCTATCAACATTTCGCCCATAATCAAATGCAAAGCTGTGTTTTTCCGAAGGGGAATAGAGCACATAAACCGAGGGGAAAGGTTCAAAAAAGTCCAATGTGTTGACTTCGTTCAAGGTAAGCGAAGTTCCTGTAGCCTTGGTCAATTCGCCTCTTAAACCCAGTTTCATAGACCATTTTTGCCAGTTTTTCACAAAGCTGAAATACCCCGCATAAACATTCTCATCGTAATTGAATCGATCTGACAACGAAGCATCCACATTGTTATCAGTTCCGATAAAATTTAAATAGTCAATTTGATTTTTTGATTCAATGGAGGAAATCTTAAATCCCGATTCGATCGAAGCGTCTCCAATAGGAGTAGCATAATCCATTTGTCCAGTAAAAATCTGAATGTCTTGCTGTGCATCCGTATCAAATCCAAAGTTTCTCAAAAAAGTTCCACTATTGTCAAAATATGAGGAAAGCAAATTCTGATTGGACATACCATCAAAATAGGTATAGTGCCCATTAAAGGACAGCTTCGCCCCGGGTTTCTTCAGTTTATGGACGTATGTTAAATCAACCGCCAAATTGGTGTTGTCTACATTCTCAGTACTTTGGGAGGTAAAGGTGGAATCCAGCTGGCTCTGCCCATTTCTTATTTCGGTATTCAGGTTTGTAAATCGTTCCCTATCTGGATTAATCGCCAAGTTGGTCGTGAGATTCAAGCTGTTTTTATCATTAAAATCGTAATCAACAATCAAACTGGCATTTTGGGCTCTGGATTTGGCCGTTTGATCATAATAGGTGTCCCAATCGGAAAAAATGGCCTCATTGGTATCGATAAAATTGATGCCTTTTATCGCCTTTCTAAAATCTTTTTTCGGGTTGATGCTATAATTGGCAAATAAATTCAACTTATCCGTCTTGTAATAATGGCTTGTTCCCAAACTAAATTTTGGAAATACTGCCTGGGTATATGTTCCGTTTAAACTCCCTTTATATCCAGGGATTATGTTCTTGCTGGTAATAATATTCAAAACAGGTCCACTATCAGCGTCATACTGCGCTGGAGGATTGGTAATAACCTCAACAGATTTAATATTGGCTCCTGAAAACCCCTCTAACAGGTCCTTCACTTCTTGACCAGATAGCTGGACCTTCCTATCATTCAAATACACGGTTGCACTTTGCCCCCTGACTTGTAGGTCACTCTGGTTGACAATTACACCTGGGGTGCTTTTAAGAATGTCCCACGAACTACCCTGCGAGATGACCGTGTTCTCCACTAAGAAGACCAGTC
This sequence comes from Flagellimonas sp. 2504JD4-2, assembly GCF_053642935.1. Lineage (NCBI taxonomy): Bacteria > Pseudomonadati > Bacteroidota > Flavobacteriia > Flavobacteriales > Flavobacteriaceae > Flagellimonas > Flagellimonas sp. 2504JD4-2. Next base: position 313,293 of record NZ_JBSIOV010000001.1, read on the forward strand.
TGTCTGCAAGTCTTTGAAGCTTTGGGCGCTGCGAAGTTACCACTACCTCATCCAAACTGTTTTCTGCTAACGGTATTACCAGTGCACCCAACGAAACATCGCCTGAAATGTCCAATGCCCTTGGTTCAGAACCCCTGCCGACATAGCTGGCCTGCAACAAATACACATTTGGGTTGACCTCAGATAACAAGAACTGTCCGTTATCATCCGCTGAGGTACCCTTCACAAAAGTTGAGTCCGACGCTTGGAGGAGTAAAATGTTGGCAAACGGAATGGTGTTGTTGTTTCTGTCAACTACCTTTCCTTTAATCTGATAGGTCTGCGCAATCAGTTTCAGAGATGTCAAAAACACCAATAAAAAAATACAGGTGATTCGCATTAGTTGAGTTTGGGGTTCAATATCAAATCTAAGAAAATATTTTTGGGTCTTCCGTCACGACCATTTTCATATTTCCATAAATACCCTTTCGAGGTGCTGAAAACAACTATATTTGCATTTCCTAACAACCCTCCAATTAATTGGGTAATAGCTATTAATGAAGAAGATTAGAAATTTTTGCATAATTGCACATATTGACCACGGTAAAAGTACCTTGGCGGACCGCCTTTTGGACTTTACAGGTTCTGTCACCGAGCGTGAGAAGCAAGATCAGCTTTTGGACAATATGGATTTGGAGCGTGAACGTGGTATTACCATAAAAAGTCACGCCATTCAAATGGAGTATGTGCATGAAGGGGAAACCTATATATTGAATTTGATCGATACTCCCGGGCATGTTGATTTCTCTTATGAAGTTTCCCGTTCCATTGCAGCGTGCGAAGGGGCACTTTTGGTGGTTGATGCGGCACAGAGCATTCAGGCACAGACAATTTCCAACCTATATTTAGCCTTGGAGAACGACTTGGAGATTATTCCCGTTCTTAACAAGGTGGATTTGCCAAGCGCCAATCCCGAAGAGGTAACTGATGATATTGTTGATTTGCTGGGGTGCGATGCCGAAGAGGTAATTCCGGCCAGTGCCAAAACTGGGATAGGAATAGAAGATATTCTTACCGCAATTATCGAAAGAGTGCCGGCTCCGGAAGGAAACCCAAATGAACCACTTCAAGCATTGGTCTTCGATTCTGTTTATAATCCATTTAGGGGTGTTGAAACCTACTTTAGGGTCATCAACGGAGAAATTAAAAAAGGGCAAAAAATAAAATTTGTTGCAACGGATAAGGATTATTTTGCTGATGAAATTGGCACTTTGAAATTGGAGCAGGTCCCAAAAAATATCATTTCAACAGGCGATGTTGGATACCTTATTACCGGCATTAAAGATGCTCGTGAAGTAAAAGTGGGTGATACCATTACCGATGCCCAAAAACCAACTCAAAATGCCATTGAAGGTTTTGAAGATGTAAAACCCATGGTATTTGCCGGAATCTATCCTGTGGACACGGAGGACTTTGAAGAATTGCGTTCCTCAATGGAGAAACTCCAACTGAATGATGCTTCCTTGGTTTTCTCACCTGAAAGTAGTGCTGCCCTTGGTTTTGGTTTCCGTTGCGGATTTTTGGGAATGTTGCATATGGAAATCATCCAGGAACGATTGGAGAGGGAGTTTAATATGACGGTGATCACAACGGTTCCCAACGTAAGTTATCATGCGTATAGCACCAAGGATAGGGAAACTGCGGTAATTGTGAACAACCCTTCCGATTTACCTGACCCATCTACCGTTGACCGTGTTGAAGAACCATATATTAAAGCAACAATAATTACAAAGGCTGATTTTGTAGGAAATGTGATGTCGCTCTGTATTGAAAAAAGAGGTCAGATCACCAATCAAACCTATTTGACCACAGAAAGGGTGGAACTTACCTTTGATATGCCACTTGCCGAAATCGTTTTTGATTTTTACGACCGATTAAAAACCGTTTCAAAGGGATACGCCTCTTTCGATTACGCCCCAATTGGAATGCGAACTTCCAAATTGGTCCGAGTCGATATCCTCTTGAATGCACAGCCAGTAGACGCTTTATCTGCATTGGTTCATTTTGACAACGCACACAACATTGGTAAAAAAATGTGCGAAAAATTAAAGGAGCTTATTCCAAGACAGCAGTTTGATATTCCTATCCAGGCGGCCATTGGCTCCAAAATCATTTCTAGGGAGACTATAAAGGCGTTGCGCAAGGATGTTACGGCCAAATGTTATGGAGGTGATATTTCCCGTAAGCGAAAACTGCTCGAAAAGCAGAAAAAAGGGAAAAAACGTATGCGCCAAGTCGGGAATGTTGAAATTCCCCAGCAAGCTTTTATGGCAGTGCTCAAACTGAATGATTAAGGGCTTTATGTCCATTGGGTATGCTTCGTTCTGAAATCAGCAAAAAGCGTTTCTTTTTTGATTGCCTCTATCATTAAAGGGTATATCTCATTATGTTCTTTGGCTGCTTTGATACATTTTCGCACCATGGTATATTCTTTCATCTCGGCATAGACACAGGCGGCATTAAAATAAATCGCCGGATTTTCTTCTGCATAGGGTATACATTTATCCAAAAAGTACTTGTTTAATGTTGCATCTATTGGTAACCCCGTATTATCCTTTAGAAGGAAGTACAGCACATTGCAAAAAGCTGTCAAATAGAGCTTCCGTACTTGAGGTCGAATGTTGTACTGAAGCTTTGGCTCGGTTTCCACAATCAATTCGAAGAATTTAAACGATTCTTTGAATGACTTTTGCTGTCCAAGCCTTAGAGCCTTTGCCGCAAGCTGGGCTATAAATCCTTTTTCAAAATATGTCCTGTCCAACCAACTTTCATACCATGCTAAAAAGTCGTTGCCAATACAATATGGGGTTTGTCCATTTACCCTTCCATCAATCCAAATCTCACCGCTTGCGGGACCTGTAACTTTTAACCAGGTAAACAGCCCACACCCATTATGTGATATCAATAGCTCTCCGGGGTGCTCTTCTTCTTCCCTGGTTCTGTTGTTGAGTTCAGTGATGGCCGGCAGCCATCCGGCCCCATTTCTGGCCTCCTGCAATGGGTAGATGCCGTAGTTGGGTCCTGCTCCTCCGTTGGCGATGTTTTGTAGGTAGGTCCTGTATCCTTGCGGAAGCTTTACACCTTCTTTTGCCTCGAAATCCCCGATTTCGGATTCCTTCAACGTAGGATTGATTTGATAGTTGTGATGGTCTGAGCCAAAAACGATAAAAGAAGTATCACTCTCCCTTAAAAAATTCAATTTAAGTATGGTTTTTTGAGCATTGGTCATAGTGGGAAATACTTGTTTTCGGGAATAAAAGGGTGTAGCACTTACTCTGCATCAAAAATGATTTGCCTAAGAGACCGGATATCATGAATGTTGAATTTTATGTATTAAAGTCTGACTACAACCTCTTGAAGTTTGAGTTTTAAAGCAATATCTGATTAAAGTTGTATCCCAATATCTTTTCATGTAGTGGTCCAATAACACAAAAACATTTTTGGCATTTCTGTGCTACACTTTGCTATATGGTTGTGTTGTAATTATGGTCGTCAAGTTCTTTTTGGATTATATCTATTTCTTTTTCCAACTCCAAAATGTGCTTGTCCCGTTCTTTTGCTTTAATGGACGATACCCAAACATGCATTTCAGATTGCGCATAGTAACCCTTGCCAGAAGGAGCTTTTCCTTCCGTTGTGGGAATGACTTTTAGAAAATTGATTTTTGTTTTAAGCTCGGATAAGCGATATATTTTTTCCTGAACAGACTTATTTGCGCGGCTAATTTTTGTTTTTATTTTGATGAGCTCCTCAATCGTTTTATCAAGCTCAACCAGCTCATCTTTAGGGTCATAAGCTCTTGGATTGCCTTCAATCACACAATTGTATGTAGTAATCCTGTTTTGAAGCTCAAGCGTTTTTTTAACCAGTTTGTTCTTTTCTTTTAGGGCTTGAATAATATTCATCTCTGTTACTTTTGTGTCCGCGAACAATCAACAAAATTGCAGCGTATCGGATAATTTGTGCTTAATCTGCACAGCCGGATTGAGCAAGTTGTTCTATGGTCAGGTCTCCCAATTCTTCTTCGGTAATCGTGATCGTTACGCCATCTTGGGAAATATCTATGGTTCCATCTCCTCCATTATCGCAAACCTCAATTTCCACCCCTCCCTCAGCAGTACATGACGCACAATTGGATTCTGGGCCATCGTCTCTTGAACAGCCAAAACATGCACTTAACATGAACAACACCAACAACACCAAATTCTTCATCTTTATGATGTTAAAAAGTTGCGTCTTGTCAATATAAACTACCTGCATGTTGACTAAACCCTTTAATTTATGGATGAGTCATGTCAATTGACGAGTGAAAAAAAATGAGCGAAATAGGAAACTATTAGGACTAGTTGGTGTCGAACATTTTGCCCAGATAAACGAGCTTGTGGCCCTTCCCGTTTGGAGAAAAATCCTTGCTGTTGGTGGGCATAATTTCTATGCTCCCTCCAGGTGACTTGGTAAACACGGGGATAATGTCATTATCTTTTAGGGTGATATCAATTAGGCTATCGTAATGTTCCTTGTCCTTTAAGTCGATTTCATGAATCGATGGATACTTGCGAACAGCTTCCATAAGCTTGATAAAATCATCATTCTGTGAAAAAAGTCCCTCTACCGGATGATTCCCAGGGTCGTTCATTTCTTCAGCATTGACCAATCGAAAGGCTCCATTTTCACCGAACTGGTTCTTGAACTTGTCAATAGCAAATTTGTTGATGTCCGAGTTGCCCGTCAGTGCCATCAAGTATCCCATATCGTTTAGTTCGATATTGTCGGTAAGGGAGTCAGAAAAAATATTGGCCGAAATGGCTTCCAAGCCTGTTTTTTTGGCCTTTTCAACATTGGCTTCATTGTTGTCAATAAGCACAACATGTCTATTATTCTCCTTCAGATAGTTCCCAATTAATCTTGAAACTTTTGAGGCACCTATAATCAAGATACCTTCTGATTTTGTCAAAAACACCCCTACGATCTTTGCAAAAGGTCGAGCCGTGGTGGCATTTAGAAGTACGGTGCCCAAAACTATCATGAACACCAAAGGTGTGATGTATTCCGCTCCAGGCTCTCCCTTTGCCAAAAGTTTTGACCCGAATAAGGAAGCGATACCTGCAGCCACAATCCCACGCGGACCTACCCAACCTATAAAAAGCTTATCGTTGATTTTTAAGTTCGACCCTTGGGTACTCAGAAAAACCCCTAAAGGACGAATCAGAAAAACCACTACCGCAAATAGAATGGCCGTGTTCCAATTAAAAATCAGTTCCATATCGCTCATATTGATATTAGCGGCCAATAGAATGAATAAAATAGAAATCAAAAGGACACTCAACGATTCCTTAAAATAGAGTAGTTCTTTAAGGTTGGGCAAATTCATATTCCCCAACACCATTCCCATGACCACTACCGCCAATAAGCCTGATTCGTGTGCAAAAACATCAGATTCAACATAAACCAATAACACCACCGAGAGTGAAACGACATTTAATAAGTAGTGAGGGATAAAGTTCTTTTTTATGGCAAAAGCTAAAGCATGGGCAAAAGTGAACCCAAAAGTGGTCCCGAACAACAAGATCTTTCCAAATTCTATAAGTGCGGTTTGGGTGAAAGCACTTCCCTCGCCAACGCTGATAAATTCAAAAACCAAAACCGCCACCAATGCGCCAATGGGGTCTATCAGAATTCCTTCCCATTTTAAGACAGCTGAGACATCCTTTTTTAACGGGATATTTCTAAGAATTGGTGTTATTACCGTAGGTCCGGTCACAATGATCAAGGCGGAAAACAAAAATGAAATTTGCCACGGGAGGTCAAAAATATAATGGGCGGCTACGCCAGCGCCAAAAAAGGTGACCACCGAACCTAAGGTTATCAATTTGGTGATTACGGGGCCAACATTTTTTATTTCTGCACGCTTTAGCGTAAGTCCTCCTTCAAAAAGAATAATGCTAATCGCAAGGGAGACAAAATAATATAGCCCCTCCCCAGGAAACAATCCCTTTTCGCCATTCCAAATGGGTTCAATAAGCTTTGAGCCGTCTTCTGTATACAATGTGGCAATAGGTCCTACCAACAATCCAATAAGAATCAGGGGTAGGATCGCAGGTAACTTGAAGCGCCAAGCAGCCCATTGTGCAATAATCCCAAGAATAATTATCCCAGCAAGCTCAAGCATCTTTTTAGTTTTTTTGAAATTTACAGTTTTTCTTCATAAAATCAGCACCCAGTCTCAATAACTGTTTTTAAGACCCTATTTCGAAACATAGTTTATCAATTTTGTGTCAGGTTGCGGCGACAAAAGCTCGATAACGAATTTCCCAAGGGCAAAACTGTTAAAATAGGGCCAATAAACCGATGTTTTTTAACTATTTGCATCAGGCTTTTCTTATTTTGCACGGCATTTATTTTCTGAATGACTATTTATCCCGTTGAGACTGGTAATTTTAAATTGGATGGGGGCGCAATGTTTGGAGTTGTCCCAAAATCCATTTGGAATAAAACCAATCCTGCCGATTCAAACAACATGATAGATTTAGCTGCTAGGTGTCTACTTATTGAAGACGCAGGTAGACTTATTTTAATAGACAATGGGTTGGGCAACAAACAATCCGAAAAGTTTTTTAGCTATTACTATCGTTGGGGCAATCATTCATTGGACAATTCCTTAAAGCAATTGGGTTTCCACAGAAATGATATTACTGATGTGTTCTTGACCCACCTACACTTTGATCATTGCGGGGGAAGTATCCAATGGAATAAGGACAAAACCGGTTATGAGCCAGCGTTCAAAAATGCACGCTTTTGGACCAATCAAAATCATTGGGATTGGGCCACAAAACCCAATGCCCGCGAAAGAGCTTCGTTCCTAAAGGAAAACTTGCTGCCCATGGAAGAGAGCGGACAGCTCAATTTTGTGCAACAGCACGATGCTTCATTCCTTGAAGAGTCACAACTTGGATTTGGTATCTTTTTTGTAGATGGACATACTGAAAAGATGATGATCCCCTATATAAAGTATAAAGGGAAAACCATTGTCTTTATGGCGGATCTTGTTCCAACGGTCGGACATATTCCGCTACCCTATGTCATGGGATATGATACCAGACCTTTACTGACATTGGAAGAAAAGGGTCAATTTTTAAACAATGCGGCAGAAAACAATTTATTATTGTTCTTCGAACATGATGCGCACAATCAATTATGCTCCTTAAAACAAACTGAAAAAGGAGTGCGATTGGACGAATTGTTTTCTTTCGACGAAATATTCAATTCACAATAAAGTTTTACATTTCAACAAAATAAGAACATGAACATCAAGTACTTCAAGCTATCATTCGCTTCGCTTTCCTTTTCAATCCTTTTGATGGGATGTGGTGCAACCACATTAGTTTCCACCCCTGTTGCAAACATTGATACGGTTCCATTAAAAATTTCCGAGCTCTCAGAGGCCCAAAAGAAAACATGGGGGCACGCCGATCTAATTGCTGACACCATTCCTGGTATGAGTGTGGATAGGGCGTACAGGGAAATTATCAAAAATAGACGAGGAAAAACGGTTGTTGTGGCCGTTGTGGATTCCGGAATGGACCTTGAGCACGAAGATTTGGACGATGTACTATGGACCAACAGTGGTGAAAGACCCAATAATGGCAAAGATGATGATGGGAATGGTTATATAGACGATGTTCATGGGTATAATTTCTTAGGGGAGGCCTATCATGAGCAATTGGAGTATGTGCGTATGCTACGATTGAACATTGGTGATGCCTCGGCCCGGGGAAAAGCGCGGCTTAAGCTTGATTCTGAATATCCAAAGGCACTTCAGAACAAGCAACAGTATGAGCAAATTTTCCAGGTGGTAAAAAATGCCGACGAAGCTGTCAGAAAAGAACTTGGAAAAGATTCCTATACCAAAAAGGAGTTGATGGGCATTGAAGCCAAAACGGAGCAAATGAAGCAAAACATTGCGGTGCTCAACCAAATGTTCACCTATGGAGAGAGTATCCCAAGTGTTATGGATGAACTTTCCGAAGGAATCACCTATTTCACCGAGCAGGTGAACTACAACCTCAACAAAGATTTTGATGGAAGAACCCCGGTTGGTGATAATCCATATGACCTGAGCGATAAATCCTATGGTAATGGAAACCCTAAAAACAGGGTCGATTCAGAAAGTCATGGTACACACGTAGCAGGAATCATCGCTGCTGAGCGAAACAATGGAAAGGGCGTAAACGGAGTCGCCAAAAATGTAAAATTAATGAGTGTTAGGGCTGTTCCCAATGGCGATGAATATGACAAGGATATAGCCATGGCAATCCGTTATGCCGTGGACAACGGAGCAAAAATTATCAATTGCAGCTTTGGAAAATCATTCTCGCCCAATGCGCAGTGGGTTTACGATGCAATCAAATATGCTGCTTCGCGGGATGTACTCATCGTTCATGCAGCTGGAAATGATGGAAGTGATTTGGACGACCCCGAAAACCCAAACTTCCCCAATGATCACAATTATGGAAGTTCAGAGTTTGCCAACAATGTAATCACGGTTGGTGCGCTTACCAGTAGCTATGGATCCAAAATGGTGGCTTCCTTTTCAAACTATGGAAAGCAAAATGTAGATGTTTTTGCTCCTGGAGATGCCATATATTCCACATTGCCGAACAACGAATACGATTTTCAAGGGGGAACTTCAATGGCCGCCCCAGCAGTTGCCGGAGTAGCAGCGCTTATCAGATCGTACTACCCAACGCTTTCAGCCGCTCAGGTAAAACAGATCATTATTGAATCTGGATTAAGCACAAAAGCTTCGGTTATCGTATCTGGTGAGCCGGAGAATGCAACTACTTTTGATAAGATTTCAAAATCTGGAAAAATGGTCAATGCCTATAACGCCCTCCTTTTGGCGGATAACATTTCAAAAGGTAAAATGACCTTGACCAAGAATACAAAATAAAATGAGAAGAACGTTTTTGTCTTTTTTCGCTTTAGCGGCCGGAGTTCTAGCACTCTCCGCTCAAAATAACACCTCATATTGGCAACAGCATGCGGATTATACCATGGATGTCAAAATGGATGTCAAATCCTTTCAATATGAAGGAACCCAAAAGCTGGTTTATACCAACAACTCGCCCGACGAATTAAATCGGGTTTATTACCATTTATACTTCAACGCCTTTCAACCGGGAAGCGAAATGGACGCACGCCTTCAAACCGTGAAAGATCCAGATAAACGGATGATGGCGGACGGAAAAAGCAGAATAGCTTCCCTTTCGGAAACTGAAATGGGGTATTTGCATGCCGTCTCCTTAAAACAAGATGGTAGTCCGGTTGCATTTAACGAGGAAGGCACCATTTTGGTCGTGGATTTGGCCAAACCCATCCCAGCTGGAGGAAAAACCGTCCTGGATATGGAATTTAAGGGCCAGGTTCCTGTACAGGTTAGAAGGTCCGGAAGAAACAGTTCGGAAGGTGTTGCCCTCTCTATGAGTCAGTGGTATCCCAAACTCTCCGAATATGATTTTGAAGGCTGGCATCCCAACCCTTATATCGGAAGGGAATTTCATGGTGTTTGGGGCAATTTTGATGTAAAACTGACCATTGATAAGGACTATACGGTTGGAGGCTCTGGATACCTACAAAACCCGCAGGAGATAGGTCATGGCTATGAAGCGCCAGGAACTTCTGTAAAGACCAAGGGAAAAACGTTGACATGGCATTTTAAAGCTCCAAACGTGCACGATTTTATGTGGGCAGCCGATCCGGATTACATTCATGATGTAGTCAATATGGAAGATGGTCCTACCCTTCATTTTTTATATAAGAATGACCCTGAGATCCTTGATAATTGGAAAAAATTGCAGCCCAAGACTGCGGAGACCATGCGTTTCTTCAGTAAAAACATCGGAAAATATCCCTATGATCAATATTCTGTTATCCAGGGAGGTGATGGCGGTATGGAATATGCCATGAGCACCTTGATTACAGGTAAGAGAAGCTTCGGAAGTCTCGTTGGTGTTACAGTTCATGAGATGGCACATTCCTGGTTTCAACATATTTTGGCAACCAATGAAGCCAAATACGAATGGATGGATGAAGGCTTTACCTCTTTTGTCAGCAGCCTTTGTATGAATGAGATCATGGACGAGGGTAAGGAAAATCCTTTTGAAGGTTCCTACAAGGGATACTATGCCTTAGTGAATTCTGGATTGGAAAAGCCCCAGACCACCCATGCCGATCGTTTTGCCACCAATTTTGCCTATGGTATCGCTGCCTATAGCAAGGGATCCATATTTCTTTCCCAATTGGGATATGTCATTGGTCAGGACAAGTTGATGCAAACGATTCAAAAGTATTATGAGGATTTCAAGTTTAAACACCCTGTGCCCAATGATATCAAAAGATCTGCGGAAAAAGTCTCTGGGATGGAGCTGGATTGGTATTTGACCGACTGGACGCAAACCACAAACACTATCGATTACGGAATTAAAAGTGTCGAGGCTGAAGGTGGAAAAACCAGGGTCGTGCTAGAACGAATTGGCGAAATGCCGATGCCCTTGGACATCTTGGTCGTAAACTCGGATGGAACCCAAGAAACATTTTATGTGCCTTTGCGCATGATGCGTGGTGAGAAGGACAATCCATATCCTAACTTGAAAAGGACCGTTTTGGAGGATTGGGCATGGGCCCATCCAACCTATGGTTTTACCATTGATAAACCTGTGGAAAGTATTAAGGCCATTGTTATAGATCCTTCACAACTTATGGCGGATGTGAACGGGGAAAACAATGTGCATCAAAAGATTCTCGATTAGGCGGGGTTACCTTTATTTTTCAAGTCTTGTAACGCTGAATTTCTTGGCATAACATATTTTACTTGTAACTTGTAAATAAATTGTCCCCTTGAGGGGACCTTAGGGGTGTCTATTGAAAAACAATATTATTCCATACAATCCCAAACTCAAGGAATTTGCTAGACAGTTAAGAAAAAACAGTACACTCGCCGAGGTTTTGTTATGGCAACAAATAAAGCAAAAAGCTCTTGGTATTCAATTCCATAGGCAGGTTCCTTTACTGGAATACATCGTTGATTTTTATAGCCACGAACTTCGCTTGGCTATTGAGGTAGATGGAGAGTCTCATGAATTTAAGTATGAAAAAGATGCTTTGCGAGAAAAACATCTTGAAAAAAAGGGTGTACAAATTATCCGCTTCTCTGATTCGGACATAAAAAATAATTTATTTAGTGTTTTATTGATTCTTCAAGAAACTGTGGATAATTTATCAAAAGAAAAAGACGAAACACCCCTAAAGTCCCCTCAAGGGGACAATACCGATAAGGTCGTGAGCAACTTCACTTTCCCTAAAAATGAAAAACTCAAAAGCAAAAAGGTTTTTGAGCACCTTTTTATTGAAGGAAAGAGCATAACATCCTTTCCCATAAAGCTCATCTACCTTAATGTTGATTTTGATGATGATACCAACATCAAAGTTGGGGTAGTTGCCCCGAAAAAGAAATTCAAAAGTGCCGTGAAGCGCAATCATATAAAACGACTATTGCGTGAAGCGTACAGATTGAACAAGCATGTCGTTTTTAACAAGATAGAAGGAAATTTTGCGTTTCTATTTTTATATCTTGGTAATACCATGCCTAACTATGATGAAGTAGATGGTGCTATAATCGCGCTCTTAGAGGCCTTTCTAAAAAAAGAATCCCATGAAAAAGTCAAGAATATATAAAAAGGTATTAATCCCACTTGTGGCTGTCGCCTTTTTAGCCGTAGGAAGCAGTTTTAAAAGTGATTTCTTCGAGATTGCAAAGCAAATCGAAATTTTCACCACGCTTTTTAAGGAACTCAACATGAACTATGTGGATGAAACCAATCCAGCTGAACTTATGGATTCGGCCATAAAAAACATGTTGGACGAGTTGGATCCCTACACCCGTTTTTTAAATGAACAGGATGTTGAAGCTTTTAAAATCAGCAATGCCGGTGAGTATTCTGGGATTGGCGCCTTGGTTCGTTCATATGAAAGCAAATTGGTCATTGTAGAACCCTACAAAGATTATCCCGCGGATAAGGCTGGATTAAAGGCAGGTGATGAAATCATCAAAATTGGGGATACGAAAGTGTCCGATTTCGATGATAATGCCAGTGAGCTCTTAAAAGGAGCAAATAATACGAGCGTCGACATCACTTTTGTGCGTCAAGGTCAGACCAAGACGGCAACCCTTAAAAGGGAAGGTGTTGAGGTTGATGCAGTTCCTTTTTATGATATGATCGATGACAAAACCGGATACATTGTACTTTCAAAGTTCAACAGAAAAGCATCTGCCCAAACCAAATCCGCTTTGCAGGATTTAAAGGGACAGGGAGCAGAGAAGTTAGTGTTGGACCTGCGTGGAAATCCAGGTGGACTTCTTTCAGAAGCCATAAACGTCACCAATCTTTTTGTGTCAAAAGGGGAGTTGATTGTCACGACAAAATCCAAGGTCAAGAAGTTTAACCAAGAATACAAGACGAAAAATCAACCCGAAGATTTGGACATACCCCTTGTTGTTCTAGTCAACGGGAGAAGCGCTTCGGCAAGTGAAATTGTTTCCGGTGGACTCCAAGATTTAGATCGGGCCGTAATCATGGGGGCAAGAAGTTTTGGAAAAGGTTTGGTTCAACGACCTTTGAAACTTACCTATGGAACACAACTAAAAGTTACCGTCTCAAGATACTATACCCCTTCTGGGCGTTGTATCCAGTCTTTGGACTATTGGAACAGGGATGAGGAAGGAAATGCGGTTCGAAACACTAACTTCCAAGAATTCACCACCCGCAATGGACGTAAAGTACAAGATGGTGGAGGGGTTATGCCCGATGTTGAAATTGCTTCTTTAAAATCCAATACCTTGATTGACGCCTTACAACAAAATAGCGTAGTCTTTGATTTTGCAACGGATTATTACTACGACAACTCCTTTGAGTCGGTCAACGATTTTGCATTTTCGGATAGTGATTTTGATGCCTTCAAACGCTACGCGCAAACCCAGGATTTTTCTTTCCGCACGGAAACGGAAGAGCTACTGGAAGAGACCATAAACGGGGATGAGCACTTGTTGGGTCCTGCTGTTCAGGAAAAGTATAAGGACTTGTTGCTCGCGGTGAACAAAGGCAAAATTTCGGCTTTGGATACCTACAAAAAAGAGATCAAGAAAAACCTTGAGGATGAAATCATCAAGCGATATTTCTATCGTGAAGGTCTCTATCAGTATTATCTAAAACATGACGATGCCATTTTGGCTGCGAAGGAGTTGCTGCACGACCGATCGAAGTATGATGGCATTCTCAACTAAATTTCCATTTTCTCCTTCTTGACAACATTCCATTCCAACCAAATACTTACACTTTTTGTCGAGTCTGTGATGAAGCGCGGTAAACCATGATGTGCTGATCAAATTTTACTATCTTTTGATCCAAACACATCTGTAATATGCATTTCAACATAAAGGGGTTAATTTGCTCTTTCGTATTCGCCATAGCATTTTCCACAATAGCCCAAGAAAAAGAAGCTCCGAACGTAATTCTTATCATAACAGATGATCAGGGTTATGGAGATTTGGGGATTACAGGCAACGATCAAATCAAAACCCCTGTGCTTGATCAATTTGCAAGGGAAAGTGTCCGTTTCAATAACTTTTATGTCTCTCCGGTATGTGCGCCGACCCGCTCAAGTTTAATGACTGGTCGTTATTCTTTGCGCACTGGGGTACGAGATACCTATAACGGCGGAGCTACAATGGCTTCAAATGAAATCACCATTGCCGAAATGCTTAAACAGGGAGGGTATCAAACAGGTGTTTTTGGAAAATGGCATTTGGGTGACAATTATCCTAGCAGGCCCAATGACCAAGGCTTTGATGAATCGCTCATCCATCTTTCGGGAGGAATGGGCCAAGTGGGAGATTTTACCACCTATTTTGAAGGCGATCGCAGTTATTTCGACCCAGTGCTCTGGCACAATGGTGAAAAGGAAAAGTACTCCGGGTATTGCTCCGATATTTTTGCGGACAATGCTGTTCAATTTATTGAAAACAACAAGGACAAGCCCTTTTTCTGCTATTTGTCCTTCAATGCGCCGCATACACCATTGCAGGTGCCGGAAAGTTACTATCAACAATATGCAAACATTGACCCTTCCATAACTTTCAAAAAGAACAATTCCGCCACTCGGGAAATGAGTGAAAAGGAAAAGGAAGATGCTCGAAGAGTTTATGCCATGGTCACAAACATTGATGACAACATCGGAAAAGTGCTGCGGAAACTTGACGCCTTGGGAATTTCCGAAAACACCGTGGTCATTTTCATGACGGACAACGGACCTCAGCAGCTTAGATATGTGGGTGGTATGCGAGGCTTAAAAGGAAGTGTTTACAGGGGTGGAGTCCGTGTTCCTTTTTTCCTCAGATACCCTTCACAGTTTAAGGGGAACCTGGATGTCGAAACCACGTCTGCCCACATCGATGTATTGCCCACACTCGCCAAATTGTGCAATCTCGAGGCACCCACTGACAGAAAAATCGATGGCAAAAACCTTTTACCGCTTTTAAATAAGGAAAAAGTGGATTGGGCGAATCGACCTTTGTTTTTTTATTGGGCACGAAGATATCCAGAGCTCTATCATAATATAGCGCTCCAGAAAGCGGACTATAAATTGGTAGGGCAAACAAACTACAATGCCCCTATTACCGACTTTGGGTTGTTCAATATTGAAAACGATCCCAATGAACAACAAAACCTTGTGCAAGAAAATATAGTTATGGCCAAAGACCTTAAGAAAGAACTGGATGCCATCTACCAAGAACTTATCACCTCTGAAAATCTTATCAATCAACCTTTGATTACGGTCGGGAGTGATTTTGAAAACCCCCTAGTTCTTAACCGAAACGATGCCTCTGGTCAACGTGGAATCTGGGATCAAGAGGAAATCTACGGGAAATGGGAGGTCAAGATTACCGAGGGTGTTTATAACGTCAAATTTAAGTTTGTGAAACCTGTGGAAGCCTCTGGAAGAATGTTCTTGGAAACCGGGGCCGTGGTCAATCAAATGGGGAACGACAATAAGACCGATATCATCGAAATGAAAAACGTGCATCTCCCTGAAATGGAAGGCTCCCTGGTTCCCTTCTATATGGTACAACGAAAAAGAATCTTTCCTTTTTGGGTTGAGTTGGAAAAGATAGACTAGCGACTCTATTTCTTCAAAAATCAAAATGAACCACCTAAATGGTTGTATATACAACTCCAATGCTTATCTTTGACATATGTCTGTGGCTTCAAAATATACCAATATCGACAATTGCAATCCATCAACTTGCATTTCCGGTAACATGATGAAATGCAAAAGGATTATTGCCAATATTTTCAGGAAGCACCTAAGACCTTTTGGAATTACGGATAGTCAGTTGAGTATCCTCTTTGTGATCACCAAAGGCAGTGCTGTAAATCAAAAAAGGATATCCGAGAAATTACACATGGAAAAATCCACCGTAAACAGAAATTTAAATCGGTTGATCGATAGCGACTATATTTCAACGGACCAAGATTCGTTTTTGTTCACTACGGAAAAAGGCAAAGAGTTTCTCGATGGTATTATCCCCCACTGGCATAATGCGATGGCTGAAGTTCGCGAAATCTTGGAACAGGATGGGGAAAATGCCATCAACTTGATTCTTGGCAAATTGAGCAAATAAAATTTTATTAAATAGTTGTATATACAACCCTAAAATTCGAGTTATGATCAAAGCTTCTTATGTTTTACTTTTTGCTGTTCTTTTCGGTCTATTGCTATGGGGTCTCGACAAAGGACTAAAGAAAATAGGGGCAACCTCCTCGAAAAGGAATCGAGCCCTGGTCCTTACCTCTATTGGGATATTTTCTTGGATAATAACACAGTTTTTTATCTGGAGTACTGGATTCTATTACAACCTATCCCTACCTCCAAGAATTCCACTGTTTATGGTGTTTCCGGTTCTTCTCTTTATAGTGCTCTTTATGTATAAGAACAGGAACCATAGGGTTCTTATGGCAATTCCTATTGCACTCCCAATTGCAATTCAAAGTTTTAGAGCGGTTATTGAGATCTTGTTTTACTTCACATTTATCAATGGCATTCTACCGGTTCAGGTAACCTTTGAAGGAGCCAATTATGACGTACTTATCGGCCTGTCCGCAATCGCTATGGCGGTGTATGCGACCCGGTCCGGCGCCTCAAAGCAAGTTCTTTTGGCCTGGAATATTCTGGGTATTCTTGTGGTGCTCTTCGCTGCTTTTACATTCATTAGTTCATTCTATTTCCCTTCTATTTGGGGCGATGTTGGCATTCCATTGGAATTCAACCAATTCCCCTATTTGTTGTTGCCAACATTTTTAATGCCCTTTGCAGTGTTTTTACATGTTTTGTCCATCGCCCAATTGATTCGCAAGTCGGATGCTTGAAGCCCATTTCACAAAAACGTAAAGCGCTGTTAATTTCATTCTTTGGTAAATTGTTAAGTTTATATGCCAATTCAACCTTGCCAAAAATGAACAAGTCCTTTTTCCTTTGTTTGCTGACCCTAGTACTCTTCAACCTTTCTTGTAAGGAAAAGACAAAAGAGCAGAACCAGCCAGCCGAACAACCCAACATTGTTTTCATATTCGCGGATGATCAGTCTTACAACACCATAAAAGCGTTAGGAAATGATGAAGTACATACGCCAAACCTGGACAAGCTTGCCCAGCGTGGTGTAACCTTTACCCATACCTACAATATGGGCGGTTGGAACGGTGCTATCTGCGTCGCGTCCAGAGCTATGTTGTTAACCGGACAATACATTTGGAACGCACATCGGGCAGATTCCTTGATGCGCGCAAAAAGCTATCAAAATCCCCTGTGGGGAAACCTGATGTCCCAAGCCGGATATGATACCTATATGACGGGAAAATGGCATGTGGTAAAGCCTGCCGAGGAGGTTTTTGACAATGTCGTGCACGTAAGGCCCGGGATGCCCAATCAAACTGAATCGGGCTATAATCGACCATTAAGTGAAACGGATACTTTGTGGCGGCCCTGGGATAAATCCAAAGAAGGTTTCTGGAAAGGGGGCAAACATTGGAGTGAGGTTGTGGCTGACGATGCTTCCGCTTTTATTGACCAAGCCGCGCAAGCGGACAATCCTTTTTTTATGTACTTGGCGTTCAATGCTCCGCACGACCCAAGGCAATCCCCTGAAGAGTTTGTTCAAATGTTTCCTTTGGAAGATGTTGATGTCCCCGAAAGCTTTCTAACCGAGTACCCCTATAATGAGGACATGGGAAGTGGCAGAAAGCTGCGGGACGAACGGTTGGCGCCATTCCCGCGAACGGAGCATTCCGTAAAAGTGAACCGTCAAGAATATTATGCCATAATCGCGCATATGGATGCACAAATAGGAAAAATTCTCGATGCGCTGGAAGCCTCGGGAAAAATGGATAATACCTACATTGTATTTACGGCTGATCATGGTCTGTCTGTTGGACAACATGGGCTTTTAGGCAAGCAGAACATGTACGACCATAGTGTGCGAACTCCCCTGTTTGTTGTTGGACCCAATATTCCTCAAAATGAGAAAATAGATGCTGATATTTACCTTCAAGATGTTATGCCAACCATTCTGGAAATGGCGGGAGCTGAAAAACCTGATTTTGTGCAGTTCAAAAGTCTAATGCCCTTGATCAGAGGTGAGCGTTCAAGCAACTATGAATCCATTTATGGCTGCTATACTAAGGCTCAGCGTATGGTCAGAGCCAATGGTTTCAAATTGATAGCCTATCCGAATGCCGGAAAATTGAGATTGTTCGATGTAAAAAACGACCCGCTTGAAGTGAACGATTTGGCCGATGATGCAAAATATGCCGAAACCAAGGACCAGCTTTGGAATGAGTTGCTGGCGCTTCAGCAAACCATGAACGATCCCTTGGATTTGAAGCATTTCAATTTTAATTAAGCGTATACTGCTTAAGTCTTCTTTCATTGAAAATCGCCAGATCATAATCCGATAGAATGGTCTATTTTTGGATATGCAGAAACTCAAGGTTTGTGAACTTTTTGCCGGAGTAGGTGGTTTTCGATTAGGATTGGAGGGCACAGGAAACTATGAGGTGGTCTGGAGCAACCAGTGGGAACCGTCCACAAAAACCCAACATGCCTCCATGGTCTACGAAGCCCGGTTTGGCTCGGAAAACCATTCCAACACAAGCATAGAGGAAGTGCCAACTTCCGAAATCCCAGACCATGATATGCTGGTAGGCGGATTTCCTTGTCAAGATTATTCTGTGGCCACGACCTTAAAAAACTCAAAGGGGCTTATTGGCAAAAAAGGCGTTCTATGGTGGTCCATCCACCGTATCCTTTCTGAAAAGGAAAACAAACCCAAATACTTGTTTTTTGAAAATGTGGATCGCTTGCTAAAATCGCCTTCCGCACAGCGAGGACGGGATTTCGCGGTAATGCTCAAAAGTCTCAATGACTTGGGCTATGTGGTGGAATGGCGGGTAATCAACGCAGCCGAGTATGGAATGCCTCAGCGCCGAAGGCGCGTTTTTTTTCTGGGATATCATAAATCGACCCCCCTCTACGAAAAACTCAGTACAACATCGCCCTCAAATTGGATTTTGACCGAAGGGACGTTTGCATCTTCTTTTCCTGTACAAAAGCAAACCGCAATCTCCTCTTTTTCCTTAGAAAAGGATTTGGTTTCCCTTTCCAGTTCGTTCAATTTGGAGCAGGGACTTTCTCCTTTTTTAAATTCGGGCATCTCTGTTGACAACGAAGTACACACCCTAAAGACCATTCCCAACTATTATGGGCCTCGTGAGGTACTTTCCGATATCTTGGAAGATTTTGAAAATCCTGAATTTCGCATTGCTGATTCGGATATTCCCAAATGGGAGTACCTAAAAGGTGCCAAAAAAGAGATTCGTAGGACCAAGGAGGGTTTTGCATACAATTATAGCGAAGGAAGCATGGTTTTTCCCGATGCACTTGATCAACCTTCCAGAACAATCATAACCGGTGAGGGCGGAAAGTCCCCTTCGCGGTTTAAGCATGTCGTCCAAACCTCAACAGGATTACGAAGACTTTCTCCCATCGAATTGGAGCGGTTGAACATGTTTCCTGATAATCACACCAAATTGGATGGCATCTCCAACACCAAAAGAGCATTTTTTATGGGCAACGCACTTGTGGTGGGTGTTGTGGAACAAATGGGCAACGCCCTGTTCCAGCAAATCGATGCCCTTGAAAAGCAGCTTCAGAACTAAGCTGTCCAAAGAAGTTTGTTTAAAATACCGGTTTCTCAACGGTATACATTTCAAATGTCTTTTTTTCAATGAATTTTTTAGGTGTGTGTTTTAGCAGAAAGTTCCTAAGGCCCCTTCCGTATTTCCAATGGGCCATTTTACCCGTGGCCCAGGACTGTTTTACGATGGAATTCACCTTGGGTTGTCGTTTCTGTTGAAATAGCTCGAATGCGTTGTTGTTGGGGTCATTTGCAATGATATTACTTAGATAATAAGCATCCTCAATGGCCTGGGCTCCGCCCTGCCCCATGTTAGGGGTTGTGGCGTGACCGGCGTCGCCGACGAGACAAACATTGTCTTTGTGCCAATCGGCCAGGGGGGCCAAATCCATAACATCGCTGCGAAGAATCTTCTCGGTCGGAGTCACAGAAATCAATTGTTTTATCAATGGGTGAAAGCTGTGGAACATCGTCAACAGTTTTTGCTTGGTCGTTCCCTTTTCATCTTTCTGGTTTGGCTTGTCCAATGCTACGGCAAACCAATAGACTTTGTTCTCGGCTATTTTCGAAATTCCAAATCGAATCTGCTTTCCCCATAACTCCATTCCATTGTTTTGATATTGACTTTCCAGTTCCATTTCAGCTACGCCCCGCCAACAGGTTTGGCCGGAATACCTTGTTTTACTTTTGGGAAAAAGCTGCTTCCTGACTTTTGAATATATTCCATCCGCCCCTATCAAATAATCCGTTTCATGCGAAGTGTCATCCTCAAAAAGGACTTGGATCTTTCCGTTTTGTAACTGCTGAAAGGACCTAAAAGATCTGCCCAAATGAATTTTTTGTGGAGGTATTTTTTCAAACAATAACTGCTGAAGGTCGGCACGGTGAATCGCTATAGTGGAGTACCCAAACTTATCTTTTATAATATCCTGAAAATTATCGGACAGTGGGGTCATATCTGATTTGCCAAGTGTTATCCGGTCTATGGGATTGCCCTTCTTTTTGACCTCATCCAGCACTTCCAATGCTTCCAAAACCTGCAGCGCATTTGGTGCAAGCCAAATACCAGCACCTACTTCGGTCAATTGCGGAGCCCTTTCAAAAATTTGATAGTCAATCCCTTTTTTCTCAAAGGCAAGTGCCGTTGTCAAACCTCCTATTCCAGCACCGATTATGGCGTATTTCATTTGAGTGTTTTCTTGTGCCCCAATTCAATGGCTTCGGCCAGTTTGGAAAGCCCTTGGGGGGCGCTTGTTTCGAACATCTTAATGCCCTCAACAAAGTTAGCGGCTTTTTTGCCCTTTAAGCTCAAACATTGTGTGATTTTTCTGCGATTTGAAGGCATAGCCTCCATTTTCATTTCGTTGTAAAAAACCGCACCATCCAATTTATACATCAAAGCAAGAACTGATGTCAGTGTTAGTCCAAGATCTTACTATTAGATTCTTCTTTTATAGTTTCGATAACCTTCGCATTTGCACAATAGATAAGACCGGCAAAGTCAAAATTTTTAACTTATTGACTGCTATTTTACCGTTCATTGCGCATTCTCATTTTCCAGCAACCAAGAATAGCTCTGGTCAAAATATTTTTTAAGGGATTTATCCAAAAACTGGGTATAATTGGCGTCCTCATTCCGTTGTTTTGATAACCGTGCCATGGCATATGCAATTATTTGTTCCGGCAAATACCCTTGTCCGCTGGATTGCCAACCAAACCCTGAAGCCGAGTACTGAAAACGTGAATTGCCTATAAAAATGCCGAACCCATAGGTGATGGCTGTCAAATCCGTTAAATACTCATCATTTTCTTCTATCCTACTTTCTCCCAAAAGAATTTGATGTGCCAACTCATGTGAAATCGTCGCAATTAATGAAACAGGGTTGCTTAGTTGCCCCCTCTCTATTGAAATAATTGTTTCTTTTTCTGTTTTCCGGTAAGTGCCACTTGCGCTCTCCCAACTTCCGTGTATGTCTGCTGGAGTTGTCAAAATTGTTCCATCTGCCATTTCAATGGTTTGGTCAGAAAAGAATTCGAGCTTTATTTCAGTGCCTCGAATATCCATCAACTCCATGGTCCGTTCGAGTATGAATTCAGCATCCTTTTCAGTTCCATCAAAAGTTCTCTCATAAAAATCCCTGGTTGGAGTTACTGTTTGTATTTCCAAAAAGTGTTCTTCGCCAAATTCTCTACGCAACCAGTTCAGGTCTTCGTCAACCCAAGTTTTGTCCTCTTCGGTAATTGGCAGTTTTTTCTTTTTGTTCCAGAACATTGATGTCCTCTATGTTTGCTAACCTGAATTCGTTTTAGATTACTAAAATCGAACAATCATTACCCGGTTCAATAGTCAACCTTTAGCGTACTCCCATCCAAGAACACCCCTTTAGACTCCGTTATTTTTAATTTTTGTTCAGCTGATATCCCAATAGTTTCCCCATGTTTCAATTCCACATTATAGCCGATAACATAATGGGCTAGATTGAACATCATTTCACTGAGTTCTCCCAGACTATGATCAGAGTTCAGTATTTCCAGTTCTTTCTTTCCAAATTCCTTTAAACCATAAGTATAAATGGATTGCTTTTCTTTTTCCTGTCTTAAACCAAAGTATATCCAAATGTACAGCGGTAAATCCTCCTCGTTCATTGCCCTTGCCTGAGTTATATAAAACTCCTTTTCAATGGCCAACGACCTGCTACCCATATAAATTCCAATTGATTTGCTATTGTTTAAAACTGCACTTGCCACTTTACTATAAAGCATGTTCTCCTTGACAGGGTTTTCTCCGGCGTTCATGATGGACAAAATAATATGCCCTTTGTGTGTTTTTACAATTTCGGCCCCATTTTCCCAAAAGAGATTATATTCTGCCGCGATAACCGCCTCATCCGTGGGTATTGGTGCTGGAATAATTCCAATAGCGATTCTATAGCCGTTTATTTCAATTATTGCGGTTTCTTCGTTGCTTCCGCTTTCGTTGTTTACCTCTAAACCCCATTGATCTTCCAACTCGGTAATGACGTTTGGAATATTAAGCGAATTGACTTCTTCGAGCAACACCATTCCTAGGATTGCAGAACCTGATTTTTTTTCTTCAGGTTTATCTTTTTTTAAAAAACTGAAAAGGCCCATTGAGAGAATTATAAATGATATGGTTATTAGTCTTTTTGGCATTTACTCTAAATTTAGTGTTCCTTTTCGTTAGTCCGCATAAATTTTTGCTTCCATCCTATTTGGATTCCAATTCCTCAAATCCTCAATTTCTGCTTCACTCAGGGTTTCAATCATTACTCCGACGTTTGGATAGCCCTCACCCACTCTCATTCCATTATCAATTCCGTTTATTCTTCTTTCCAGTGTTTGTCCATTAAACTCAAACCTAATGGTGTTTCCAAGAAAAAATTCACCATCAAGGATATATCCTGTAAAAACAATTCCCCTTCCCGTAATTTTGAAAGTATTATGAATTTGATACGTTGCAACATGCTTCATTGCTTTCTCTCTATCTCCTCAATTATGGCCACTTAAATCCGTTTTATTGGCTCTTTTAAAATTTACTGTTTCCTGCGCCAATTCGTGAACTTCTTCTAGAATTTCATTTTCAGTTGGGTGATTTGCAATGCGTTCGAATTCTTGTATTAACATAGGGTCTATTGATTTATTTGTGTGAATTCCGAAAATAGTTATACACCAATACTTCCATACTTCATCTGTGCCCCTCAAAACGGCTATGATGTCATTCGTCAAATGCTCAGAAATTGATGTTAAATAATCTGCAACGGGCTTGGCAACAGGCCAATTTAAATCTTGAATCCATTCCAATAATTCAGGTATTATTTCTTTTACTTCCTGATAGGAGTAATTTTTCAATTTATTGGCTGTTTCAATATCTCCTTTGTTTTTTGGAATTAGTTCTTTCATTTTTGGAGATGAAAAGATTTGGGTCGTCTGAGCTTAAATGTCTTTGCGTTTTACAGCCACCCCTAAACCTTTTAGTTCTTTTTCAAAAAGGTCGATGGTCCTCTTGTCCAAAGTCAGCATAAAGCCGCCATCTTTTCCGTTGATTTTACCAATTATTTTGATGTGCGGTCCGAGTCTGACTATCTTTTTAAGCTCAACGAGCTTAATTTTTTGAAGTTCAAAACTCACTTCTGTAATCTTTAAAGGCAGCAAGGGTCTCTTAACGATTAAATGTGATTTTGAAATATGAAAAGTCTTGATTTTTCGTACTAGCTGAACCACTCCAAACAGTATTAAAAACAAACCCAACCAATACAAAAGGGGATCATCTCTGTTCGTAATCAAAAAAGTAACACCAAGACCAATCTCTATTATCGCATCAAGAAAGTAGGGAATACTTTTTTTCCAATTAACCTTTATGTCCAAAATATGACTCACTTAAAATTGTCTTCGAAGGTCTTTCTTGTTCTTTTGATGAAGTTCAAAACCAAAGTAAGCAATTATTTGGGTTGGAAGTTTTATTCATCAAGATATGATGTCAGTGGTCTTAGATATTTAGTAAAGCCAAGCGCTTCGATATAATTATGAATTTCTTTTCGTGTGTTTTTGCTAAATCCTTTTGCGGGATAAGAATATTCATCCGAAATCTTAATCATTTTTAATTCTGTAGCCGGAATTTTTTCCGAAGAGATAAGATAATTGCAATCCAAACAAATATTTATGGAGCCAACTATTTTTTTGTTCAAATAGTAAACCACTGCAAAGTGAGGGTCAAAACAAGACATGGTACTATTGCCATACCCTGTTTTGGCTGTAAGGATATTTTCAAGTTGTCTTATTTGCTTGTGTGTAAGTGTTTTTTCGTTGCTGATTTTTTTGCTTTCCTCCTTAAGACATCTTTCAATTAATAGCTCGCCGTTCCCCTGGAATTCATAGGCAATAACTTTGTCGTATTTTAATTCATCAAATGGGTTTGATTGCGCTTGCGCCAAAAATGGAATAATGACAATCAGAAATAATGCGGTTCTCTTCATCTTTTTATTTTTCTCTTTTTCTTAGATAATAGTTGAATTGATAGCCAATACCCAAACTTATTTCATTAAAACCCCCTATTTTATAATATCTGATAAAAGTTGATAATCGTTTAAAATTGCGTTTTAGTTCTACTTGATATTCGCTTACATTTCTATAAACACTCATTGTTGCATTAAGTTCGGCATAGAAAGGATCATGGAGCCATTTGCCAAATCCGACCCGCGGCCCCTTTGATCTAACCATTTTGTTTTTATCCAACTCCACATAATCTACGTTGCTGAATCCGGCCACAAGCTTTAGCCCTCTTATATTTATGCTGCTTTCAAAACTATAACTCTGCACATCTATATTATTGTTGTGGTTTAGATTTCTGAGGGATGCTTTTAAATCCATATCAAAGCCGCAATCCATAAATAAATGGACCAAACCAATGGAAGAATTTAAAAACCTGTTTTCCTTGAGATTGGTTTGGTAAGTCACATGTGTTTTTAAAGTGGTGCCACCAAACATAGCGGGTGTCGAAAAGTACACCTGACTCCCTACGGAGTTGTTTAATGCCCCACTCATGGCATAAAAACCAATATCTTGATAATCAAAAAAACAAATGTTACAATCTTCTTTGAGAAAGATTTCCAGCGACCGCTGTTCATCTAATTTTACCTCTTGGTTTTTAAATCCAATGTATGAAATGGTGAGTGTGTTCAAAGAATCCGGAACGCTAATTTTAAAATTTCCGTCAAAGTCTGTTTGTGTCCCTATTTTGGTGCCTTTGACCACTACAATTGTTCCTGGCAAGGGTGTTTTGTCACTTTTGGCAAAGACTACACCTGTATAGTCTGTTGTTTGCCCCAAGGCCAAATCAAAAATTAAAACGAAAGATATGAATATGAGGCTTTTCAAAACGGTTTGGTCAATTGTTCAGACCAAAGTTTCCATTCTTTTAAAGTTAAAAAAAGTAAGAATGAGTGAAATGGATGTTTGGGTTAGTGAAAAATGAAATATTATTCCAGCCAGCTGACAACCCCTAATTATCCAAATACCCTTGGTCCCAGGTCTTATTGGGGTCATGGTTTCGTAAATCGCACTGAAAGTCAGCGGCGGCCTTTAGGTTCATCAGCACGGAGACCCATCCCGCATGTACCTCAACAAACTCATCTTCTGCCACATTTTCGTTGATCAAAGTAAGGTCCGTTCCTCCCTTGGTCGAGGGTTCTAGGTGGAATTTAACCAGGCTATCAAAATAATCCAGGTAAAATTTCTGGTCAGGTAGTCGTTCCAAGATTTTACCATCATAGGTTTGACCATTGGGGAAAACAAAATGGATTACGTTGTTTTTTTCCTGCGCTTCTTCGGCCCAAAACTTTGCCCTGCCTTCGGAAGTGGAAAGTAACTCAAAAACCGTTTTCGGGCTTGACTTTAGATGTAGCTTCCATGTAATTGTTTTCATCTGTCTGCATTCATCTTCATGTCCGTTGCCAAAATCGCATAATGAAAATTATCAGACCACCCATTTTTAAGCGGGAGGACCTTTCTTTTTCGGCCTTCCCTAATCATTCTTGCCTTTTCCAAGACCCGGATACTACCCAAATTTTCCACGGCACAGCCTGCTTCAATGCGATGGAGGCCTAGTTCACCGAACCCAAATTCCAAAACTCGGTTCAGGGATTCCGTAGCGTAACCCTTGTTCCAAAAATTGGAATGTAATTTATACCACACCTCAGCAATCTTAAACTTGGGCATGCCTAAGTTCAAGGCGATAAGGCCAACAAAGTCATTGCTTTCAGCTTGTTCAATTTTAAGGGTAAAATTTGTGTTCTGTCCTGAGTTGTTTTTCTCAATCCACCCCGTAATTATCGCTTTTGTCTCTTCCATGTTTTTTGGAATGCCAAGGGTGTTGAATTCATCCGTTTCCGGCAACGAGTGCAGCTCGTGGATTTTTTCCAAATCATCCAAAGTTATTGGACTGATCAGCAATCTTTCGGTCTGTAGTTCGATGTTCATGGAGGGCTTATCCACATTATGCAACTTGCCCTAAAGTTACATATTGTTTTTATCTCTCTTTCACCATGCGGATGTGCGGAATACCATCCTCCAAATATTCTTCACCCTGGGCAACAAAACCCAATTCGTTATAAAACTTTAAAAGGTAGGTTTGTGCAGAAAGTTCAACGGCGCTTTTTGGAAATCTTTTGCCAATTTCATCAACAGAGGCTTGCATGATCAATTTGCCATAACCGTATTTTCGTTCTTCCTTGGCGACCACTACCCTTCCTATACTGGTGTTTTTAAAATAATCCCCTGGTTTAAAAACACGGGTATAGGCGACTACTTTTTCATTTTTGGTCCCGATAACGTGCAAAGCTTTTTCATCCTTGCCATCTACATCTTGGTACACACAGTCCTGCTCCACTACAAAAACTTCGCTCCGTAACTGTAAAATTTGGTACAGTTCCTTATTTGAAAGTTCATCAAAGGTTTTTGTTGATATCTCCATCAATCTTGAACTATTACGGATTTAGAATCGCATTTATCGAACTCCGGCTGAATGTTCACATGGTTGATGCCGTGTTTGTGGTATACATGTTCCTCTATATCCACCAGGATCTTATCAAATTCCGAAAGTTTGATGTCCTCTTTAAAATCGATATGTGCCTCCAAATGAATTTCCTCTTCGTTCAATTGCCAAATATGTACATGGTGTACATTTTTTACCGGTTCCAATGTGCAAATGGACTCCACAATATCCTTGATTTCTATCGTGGATGGAGTAAAAAGCATCAATACCTTTGTGGACTCCTTTAGTAAATCATAGCCCATGTAAATCAAGTAAATCCCAATGGCCATTGTTAAAGCCGCATCTACCCAATATATCTGGAAATATTTCATCAAGAGACCTCCTACCAAAACTGCAACGGATGCCATCATATCTGTTAGAAGATGCAAATAGGCCGATTTCATATTCATGTTATCCTCGGAGTCCTTTTTCAACAACAACACACTGAATCCGTTACCAAGAAGCGCTATCAATGACAACCAAATGACCAAATTGGAGCCTATCTCTTGGGGTTCAAATAGCCTTTCTACCGCTTCTATCATTAAAATGATCGCCACAACCACCAATGTTGCCGCATTTATAAACGCGGCCAAGATTTCTGCGCGTTTATAACCGAAGGTTTTATGTTTGGACGCTTTTTTACGTCCCAATAACGATGCTACATAGCTAATGATCAAGGAAAGTACATCCGTGAAATTGTGGAGTGCATCGGATAACAGGGCAAGACTGCCCGAAATTATACCTCCTATTACCTGGGAAACGGTAATGGCGATGTTAAGAACAATGGATATGAGAAGGTTTCTTCCCTTTAAATCGTTATGGGAATGCTGGTGTCCATGGTGATGGTGGTGTCCCATAGATTTTTTTATCTGCAGGCAATCTTTTCTACCCTTCTTTCGTGCCGACCACCTTCAAATTCGGTGTTCAAAAATGTTTCTACCATTTCCAATGCTTGGGGTAACGCGATAAAACGTGCTGGGAGACTCAAAATATTGGCATCGTTATGTTCTCGGGCCAGGGCTGTAATTTCTTTGTTCCAACACAAGGCACTCCGCACTTTTTGATGCTTATTTGTGGTCATGTTGGCACCGTTGCCGCTTCCGCAGACAACAATTCCCATGTCCACATTCCCCTCATCCACATCTTTGGCCACTGGGTGCACAAAATCGGGATAATCTACACTGTCCGTACCATCGGTACCATAATTGGTCACCTCTATGCCTTTGGATTTCAACAATCCCATAATGGCGAGCTTGTAATCGGTTCCGGCATGGTCATTGCCTATTGCTATTTTCATCTGTTCGGATTTGATATAATTGGTTTTACAAAGGTACAATACTTTTCATGGAGCAATGTTGATAAGAATCAGCAGAAAGTTGGATAAAACTTAGTATCAGTTACTTACAAATTTCTATGGATTGTTGATCATTTCTTTACAAGTTGGATAAACTAAATTTTGATTTTTTGAGTTATTATAGTAATGCGGATAATTTTTATACAGTGACATGGAAATCGATTAAAAATTAATCAACTTCAATCAAAAGATTATCCGGCTTAGTTAACATTGAATCCATATTTAATTTTCAATAATTTGATGTTGACAACACTTATTAAACGAAGTGCATAAAACATCTAAATTCCTGATTTAGAATCTTCTTTTGGATTGAAAAATTGTGGATAAAACCTTCTTTTTGTTCAACACAAGTTTTTAATCAAAAATTTATCCCTGTTTTCAACAAGCAATCATTATCATCATTTTAATATTATTTAAAAAAGAAGAAAAGATTATAAAACTATATGTTGTTAATAATGTACTTGGTCTTAAAGGATAATCTATAGTTGACCTAGTCACGGATATTAATTCGTATTTTTCGCCAAATAATTAATAATAAATGTCTAAGAAAAAGAAGAGAGCCAGAAGTCAACGGAAGAATGAGATAACAAAAGGCATTTTTACAGTACTTGAAAAAGAACCTTCCAAATCTTTTAATTATAAACAGATTGCGTCTAAACTTGGGATTAAAGAGACCAAGGACAGGAATGATCTAATCAAACGTTTGGGGCAACTCAAGGCAAGTGATAGAATTTTAGAGGTAGAACGTGGAAGGTTTAAGAAAAAACCTTCACTACATACGTATTTTACGGGAAAAATTGATGTGACCATGAGTGGAAATGCTTACGTGGTCATTGATGATTTGGATGACGATGTGTTTGTTCCATACAACAAATTGAACAGGGCCTTTCATGGAGATAGCGTAGAGGTTTTTTTAAAACCAAGAAGAAATGGAAAAAAACAGGAAGGGGAAATTTCAAAGGTCTTGGAGCGACGAAAAACCTCTTATGTGGGGATTGTTGACAAGCAGAAGACTTTTGCCTTTGTTCGGCCTTCCGACCCAAAGATGTATACCGATATTTTTGTCCCAATTGAAAAGCTTAAGAAAGCAGAGGATGGAGACAAGGTTTTGGTAGAACTTGGCGATTGGCCAGCTGATGCCGACTCCCCTTATGGGTCGGTAACTCAAATTCTCGGAAAGCCTGGTGAGCACAATACCGAAATACATTCGATTTTAGCCGAATATGGCCTTCCTTATGAATTTCCGTACGAAGTGGAACAGTTTGCGCAAACTCTGGATACCTCGATAAAGGAATCCGAAATTGCCAAAAGAAGGGATATGCGAGAAGTGTTGACCTTTACCATAGATCCCAAGGATGCGAAGGATTTTGATGATGCCCTATCTTTTCAAAAATTGGAAAATGGGAATTATGAAGTGGGTGTTCATATCGCGGATGTGTCCCATTACCTGCAAGAGAATACCATTTTGGAGGATGAAGCCTATGAAAGGGCTACATCGGTCTATTTAGTGGATAGAGTGGTGCCCATGTTACCGGAGATTCTGTCAAACAACGCATGTTCCCTGCGACCCAATGAGGAGAAATATACCTTTTCCGCCATTTTTCAGATGGATGAAAAAGCAAATCTTGTGGATCAATGGTTTGGGCGAACCGTTATCAATTCCAATGAGCGCTTTGCTTACGAAGAAGCGCAATATATTATTGAAACCGGAGAGGCAACGATCCCAAAAGAAATATCAATACGAAAGGGAAGTTATACGGTTTCTGATGAAATAGTAGAGGCGACCTTGACCTTTGATAGACTTGCGAAGATTATGCGTGGTCAACGTATGGATGAGGGCGCCATTTCTTTTGATAAAATAGAGGTTAGGTTCAATTTGAATGCAAAAAATGAACCAGAAGGTGTTTATTTCAAGGAAGCCAAAGATGCGAACAAGCTTATCGAAGAGTTTATGTTGTTGGCCAACAAGAAAGTTGCTGAGTTTATCGGCAAGCAGAAAAAGACTTTCGTTTACCGGATACATGACGAGCCCGATGAAGAGAAATTAATTGCTTTGAACGGGGTTATTTCCAGATTTGGACATAGTATCAACCTTCGGGACAGAAAGAGCATTAATAGTTCTCTAAACAAGCTTCTGGAGGATGTTAAGGGTAAGAAAGAACAAAACTTGGTAGATACTTTGGCTATTCGAAGTATGAGCAAGGCAATCTACACTACAGAAAACATCGGCCATTATGGTTTGGGATTTGAATATTATACCCATTTTACGTCTCCCATTCGAAGATATCCCGATGTAATGGTCCATAGATTATTACAACATTATTTGGATGGTGGCAAACAACCTAAAGCCGCCATTTATGAAGAAAAGTGTAAACATTCTTCAGACATGGAGCTGCTGGCCGCAAATGCGGAGCGAGATTCTGTAAAATACATGCAGATAAAGTTTATGGAAGACCACAGGGATAAAAAGTTCTTGGGAGTAATTTCTGGAGTTACCGAATGGGGTATTTACGTCGAAATTATCGAAAACAAATGCGAAGGTATGGTAAGGATTCGCGATATTAGGGATGATTATTACACCTTTGACGAACGACAATTCGCAATTATTGGCGAACGATACAATCGGATGTACCAATTGGGCGATGAGGTTTACGTTATGGTCAAGGATACGGATTTGGTAAAGCGGCATCTTGATTTTTCGTTAATAGGAAAAAAAGATGCGGTTACTTTGGAATAGAATTTGTTATCGATTGAGGGTCAATTAATAACCAATGAAAACAACACGAATTTTTGTAGTTTTTCTTTGCTTTCAGATGCTGAATGCGCAAAGTGAAAAAATAACCCACGAACTTGAAAATTTTACTGAAGTAAAAGGTTTTGATGGTATTTCCATCAACCTTGTTAAATCGGATACGAACAAGGCGGTGATCACCGGCGCCAATACTAAAAAAGTTGCCATTGTTAATAATAACGGCGTGCTGAAGATTCGAATGGAAATTGATAAAATATTCAGTGGTTACAGAACCTTTATTGACCTTTATTTTACGGAAGAATTAAAAGTTATCGACGTGAACGAGGATGCCCGAATTGCGTCTGAAGAGATTTTTGTCCAGGACGTTTTGGATATTCGAGCACAAGAAGGTGGGGAGCTGTTATTGCAATGCCAAACCGAACAACTTTTAGTGAAAACGGTTACCGGAGGTGAAATTGAGGTGACTGGTTTTTCGGATAATCAGGATGTGATAATAAATACAGGTGGAGCCTACAACGGGAAAGCATTTAAAACTAAATTCACCACAATCACGGTGAATGCCGGAGGTAATGCGGAAATCTACGCGACCAATTATGTAAAAGCGAATGTAAAGGCCGGAGGAGAAGTATTGGTGTATGGTGATCCGCAGAAGATGGATGAAAAGAAGGTGTTTGGCGGTAAAATAAAAAGGGTGGAGTAACATATGATTGATGATATACAAGCGGCGATTCCTCTAGGGTTTCTATTGAGTTTTATGATAGGCCCGGTGTTTTTTGTGTTGCTTGAAACTAGTGCCACCAAAGGGTTTAGGGCGGGCTTGAGCTTTAATATAGGTGTTATCGTTGCAGATATAGTGTTTTTGCTGATTGCTTATTTTAGTAGTTTTCAATTGTTGGAAAACCTCAGCAATCAACCTGGTCTTTTTGTTTTCGGAGGCATGATTTTGTTGGTATATGGGATTGTGATCTTTGTAAAAAAAGCTTCAAAAAAAGAAAATATAAAAGCTTCAAAAGGAACTTATTTAGGGCTTATGGTTAAGGGCTTTTTGTTGAATTTTATAAATATTGGGGTCTTGGTCTTTTGGTTAGGACTGATTGTAATTGTAGGACCAAGTCTTGAAAACACCCCGAACCGCATTTTGATTTTCTTTAGCTCTGTTATTTTGGTTTATTTTATTACTGACTTGTTTAAAATATTGCTTGCGAAGCAACTAAAAAAATATTTGACACAAGAGCGTATCGTTCTGATTAAAAAAGGATTGGGTGTTGTTTTGATGGTTTGTGGTATCGTTCTGATCACAAAGGGCTTTCTACCCAAGGAAAAGTTTAACATCAAGGATGGAATAGAACGTATCAGCGAACAAAAAAACCCAACATAAATGCTGGGTTTTTGGAGGCATCGAGCGGATTCGAACCGCTGTACAAGCTTTTGCAGAGCTGTGCCTAGCCACTCGGCCACGATGCCATTTCAGGGTGCAAATGTACTACTTTTTTTAGCTTACCCAAAAGCAGTATTAAGGTCTTTGGTGCTTTAATGAAACAGCAACACTTTCTACATCTCCACCGATTGGAGGATTGATTTTTGCAACCCTAACCTGAACTTCATTTACTGATGGTAGTTCCAATAAAATACGATCAATAATACGTTGCGATACATGTTCCAAAAGATTGGAACGTATGGCCATTTCTTCTTGAACTATGCTATTTAAATGAACGTAATCAACAGTTTCCTGTAGCTTATCGGATTTGGAAGGTTGAGAAAGGTCTGCATATACATCAAGATCTACCCGATAATCGCTGCCAATGAGCATTTCTTCTTTTAAACATCCATGATTGGAGTGTACCCTAATGTTCTTTATCGTTATTTTTCCCACGAACCAAAGTTAAGTGGGGCAAAAATAATCCAAACCAAATTAATACATGCACCTACAGTTGCTTATCCCTTGAAATAGGTCCATACCTACAGTCAATACATGGGTACCGGTACTGTAACCTAAAATTTCGTTGGTGATGACTTGATAAGAGTACCCGAAGTAGAAATTACTTTTTTTCAAGCCGGCAATGGGGGCAATATAAAGCGGTTTACCCAATTGGTCATTTAAAAAACGATATGTGGCACCGATGTAATAGTAATCCTCAAAATCGTGAAAACGGAATTTTGCGTTTAAGTCGGTGACGGATCGGCCGTCACTTTCAAACCATTGGAAAAACACGGAAGGTTCTATTTCCAATTTACTGTTTTTACTTTTTGAAATGCTATAACCGGCATAGGCGTAATAATTACGAAGGGTATTGGGCTCAAAAACCGGATTGAATTGTTCCAGGTTCTTAGGTAGGATGTTGGAAGCATTTAAGCTAATGAAAAACTTATCATAGCGATATAAAACACCTAAATCAAAATTATGATTGGTAGTTGCCTTATCATCCGTTGGCCGCTGACCATTAAAATCCGTAAAGTTCTCAACATCTATCCTAAACTGGTTGAAATTATATGAAATCCCAAAAGAAAGGAAAATATCATCATAGCGATTCAATGTAAGGTGGTGGGCAAAGGAAACCCGAGCCCCTCTTTGCTTGGTTTCACCATTACTATCGTTATACATAAGCATTCCAAGACCTGAACGATTGCCAATTCGAGCATCGGCAGCCAAGGTTTGGGTATCAGGAGCATCTTCTATACCCACCCATTGTGTCAGCCCGTTCAGTCGAACTTTGATATGATCCCCAATACCCGCATAGGTCGGGGACATCAAAAAGGGGTTGTCCGCGATATATTGCGACAACTGTGGTATGGTCAACTCTTGGGCCCTAGCTCCAAAAGCCAAGAGTATCAGAAAAAATAAAGAACAACTTTTTTTCAACATGGTTCAATAGGTTAAGTATCATTGTCGATATAGGGTAAAATGTCCTACCAGTTCTCTGTCATCATTTTCGCCTCGGAGCTTTATGATGTACCAGTAATCCCCTGTAGGTAGCTCTTTGTTGTTATAGATTCCATCCCAACCAGCATCGCCATATCCCATGCGATAGAGCTCTCTACCATAACGATCAAAAATGATCATTAGTGCATTCGGGAAGGCTTCTAAGTTGTCTGGCAACCATCTATCGTTCAATCCATCACCATCAGGGGTGAAGAAAGGAGGAACATCAATATCAATGAATTCCATAAATATTTCTGCCATCACCTCACAACCGTTTTGATCAACCACCCTTACCACATAAGTATCCGTTCTGTTGATGATATAGGTGTTGTCGGTTCCATTGTTAACGTCACCAAAGTAAATGGTATAATCCTCCAATCCACCGGTCACATGGGCCGTAATTTCGTTGATATTGCTGTTTTCCAACACTAAGGCCAATGGCTCAAAACCAATAATGTTAAAATCAATGGTATTTGCACATCCGTTCGAATGTAAAATGGTCAAACTATGATCACCAGGCGCAATGTTTGTGAAATCTGAAGTCAATTGCATCAAGGCCGGGTCTGTGGTATCCAATCCGTAAAGTACATCTGGAACAACAGTTTGATCTTCAAACACAATATCCAAACGATTTGTTGGGAGGTCACCATCACATTCGTAAACCGGAGTTACTGTAGCCGTAAGGTTAACACCAGGGTTGATTTCCACGATAACGTTGGTTTCACAACCTTGGGCATCACGGATAAATGCAACATGCGTTCCGGCTGGTAGGTTTTGGAACAATACTTGATCAGGAACAAAATCTGTATCAGCATTTGAATTCAAGGCTGAAGAATATGGAGCTGTTCCACCGGTAATATCCAGTTCAAAAGACCCATCTGCACTACCAAAACAAACCTCATGTAAAATATTGATAGCCTGTGCCTGAATAGGAGCTGGTTGCTGAATATCGAACTGGAAGGTTTCGAAACAACCATTTCTATCCTGGGCGATCACATCATAGATACCCGGAGCAAGTCCTGTAAACACATTTTGTGTGTCAAATTGATTTAGGTTCGGTGTGATTGCGTAAAGAATCTCTCCGGTACCGCCAGAAACTTCGACGGTAATCGTTCCATCTTCCAACCCAGCACAAGTAATATCTGTAGATTCTTGTCTGTCAATCTGCAATGGAACTGGATCAACAATGTTGATAGCTGAACTTACTATTTCGCAATCCATGCTTATCACTTGGACATAATATGTCCCAGCAATCAAGCCATTGAATTCTCCATCATTTTGTGGACCGGCTACGGAGGTGGTTAAACCAGGGTCAGTGAACAATTCGTATGAATAATTGCCCAATCCTCCTATGGCTTCTGCATAAATTGTGGCTGAAGCTTCACCAGTACAGTTGATCAGGGCAGCGCTATCGTCAATAATTACATCAAGCGGCACAATCGGATCTACCGTTACTTGGTTTGATATCAGGGCATCACACCCGAAGGCATCTCTTACGTAATACTGATAAGGTCCGGCAGGAACGGTAAACGTATGCGTATTTCCACCTGACATGGGCGAGTAAACCACTCCATCTGTACTATATTGATAAGGTCCGGTTCCTCCTGTTGCAGAAAGCTCCAATTGTGCATTTGCCGTACATGTCAATTGTGTCAATTGAATCAAGCTCGCCTGAACGCCCGTTGGCTCCGAAATGGTAACCTGAACGGTTTCCACATCACATCCCCAACCATCAGAAACGGTAATGCTATAAATACCGGCTCCTTGATTTGTGAAATCTGGGCTAGATTGTGCGCCAGAAGTAAACGTAATGGTGGTTCCTGTTGCATCATAAACATTTAACTGATATTGATAAACACCTTGTCCATTGAGTACGTTAATGGCTGAAACTGTTGCATTTGTATCTCCGTAACATACCAAAGCAGTTGGAGTTGCTGAAATGTCAGCAGTAATAGGTAGTGGCTGCACCAGTGTTATCGGCTCATTTATGGTACATCCGGCATTATCGGTAATCTCAACATCAAACAATCCGGCAGAAAGTCCTTGGAAGACAACGCTGGCAACATTGTTGGCATTATAGATTTGACCAGTGGTTGTATTGGTCAATTGAATATTATAAGGAGCGAATCCTCCGTTTGGAGAAACCTCAATTTCCCCAAGGTTGTTTGCACAACTTACATTGGCCACCTCTGTAGGCGTAGCGGTCAAGGCCATATCCGGAGAGGCAATGGTTATAATGTTGGAATCTTCAACACATAGTGGATTTGCTGTTTCAGTAATACGTACAAAATAGTTTCCGCCTGGGAAGCCGCTAATAGGCAATGGGTTTGTAGTGGTGTTACCAACACCTGTGGTCCCAGTTGTGGTCCCATCAGCGTTGAAAACCTCATAGGAATATGCCCCGGTATAACCCGTAATGTTGATTTGCAGGGCACCATTTG
The DNA here is from genome assembly GCF_053642935.1 of Flagellimonas sp. 2504JD4-2. NCBI lineage: Bacteria > Pseudomonadati > Bacteroidota > Flavobacteriia > Flavobacteriales > Flavobacteriaceae > Flagellimonas > Flagellimonas sp. 2504JD4-2. Next base: position 349,651 of record NZ_JBSIOV010000001.1, read on the forward strand.
TATCACCAAAACATACTGCAGGAGCGGTAGCTGTTGCCACAACTTCTATTAGATCGTATGGCGCAATATCATAGGGTGCTGTGTCAACATAACAACCTGTTGCATTATCTGTTATTCTGAAAGTATAGCTACCGGGCGCGGTCAACTCAGCAGTCGCGGTCACATTGGTAGGAGTACCGGTAATGCTTCCTGAAGGATTTCCAATTGGCAATAACTCGAAAGTATAGGTGTTGCCAGGATTTCCATCATCGGTCACGGTAATCAACACTTCCTCTGGATTGACACAACTAATTGCCGTGTTCTGGGTTACCGCAGCGGTAAATGTGTTGATAGGTTGAATTACCACAACATCAGTTTCTGCACAAGAATTGCTATCAGTAACAAAAACTGTAATGTTTTGAACAGCTCCAGTATCCGGAATGTCGAAAGTATTCGATGTCTGGAAATTGATATTGTCAACACTATAGAGATAAGGACCAGTTCCGTCGGTAGCCGTAACAGTTATTGTTGAAGTGTTAACCGTATTGCTTGGATTACAAACAAAAGGAGTTGCACTAGCAGAAACAGCCAAGGCCACTGGTTCGGTAACTGTCTGATCAAAGAAATCATCACAAGATCTTGCTGAAATAACCCTAGCCCTATAATCCCCAGCAGGAAGATTATCAAAAACTGGGCTAGTTTGGGCAGGCCTGTATGGTACAGCCAAATTGGAGATTTCATAAAGCTCATACGTGTAAACTGGATTTACCGCTGTGGCCGCATCCAATTGAACGGTAAGACTTCCATCACTTCCACCAAAACAGTTTACTGGGTCTTCAATCACGTTGGTTATGACTGGGTCTACCCTATCATCCAAATCTTGTGTCACTACCACAGTACATGGTGTTATGGTATTTCCGTCAGTTACGGTAAACGTATAAGTGCCAGGTTGCGTCAATCCAGTGAATACCCCGGTTGTATTGTTGGCCGTTGTAACAGCATCAGGGAACAGCACATCATAGGTTAGGTTAGTAGAACCACCGGTTACGGTGATGGTAATATGACCCCCTGGATCTACTGTACAATCTATCGGTTTTACAACAGTTGCCGTTGCCACCATTTCATCAAGTAAAACAACAGGGCCTACAGTGGTAGTACATGACCATTGATCTGCAATCAATACTTCATAAGAACCGGCACCCAAACCAGAGAATACTGGGCTAGTTTGAGGAGAACCTACATTGCTTCCACCTCTAACCAATTGGTATGTGTAATTGGCATTCTGACCACCAGTAGTTCCAACAACCTCAATTTCTCCTTGAAGCGCGGTACAATTTTCTTGATTGATCTGTAAAGTGGCCGTTATCGCTGTAGGATCAACCAAGTTGACGTTTGGCAATTGGAATTCACATCCATTCTGATCAGCAACCCACACCTGATAGTTGATTCCCGCTCCACCAGCAAGGCCAGTAAATTGTGGAGAAACCTGATAACTTCCTGGATAAGTAGGAGCCGGATTGGATGCTAGATCCACAAAATAGGTGTATCTACCCCATCCACCAGCAGGATTGATTACTTCAATAATACCATCATTCAACAAACATGTCACTGGGGTAACCTGCGTGTTTGCGGATATTCCAACACTTGGTCCAGCAATAGAAAAAGATTGCGTATAGGTACAAGCAGAACCTGGAGGATTGGTATCCACAACTTCTATGTAATAATTACCGGCAGCAAGACCTGTCAATGAGAAAGCCCCATCAGCATCACCACCTGCGGTAGTGACATCATCAGCCAGGTTGCCGGGAGTATTGTTTACATCGTAGTAAAGCGTATAGGTTATTGCACTTGGATAGGTAACACTTAGAGCATCCACTAGGTCTAGATCGACAGCTCCATTGGTGTCTCCAAAACATGTAATGTTTGTAATGTTGCCCACTGTTAAATCCAACACCTCTGGGTCAGCAACTACATGCGCCGTTGTAATGATACAACCCGTTACAGTATTTCGAACCTCAAAATTATGGGTTCCAACAGCTAAACCAGTAAAGCTTCCAGAAGTCTGGAAAGCACCTGCAGGCAACAATCTAAATTCGTAATTGGCAGGCGTTGTCGTGGAATTGGTGATAGAACCTGTCGCGGTTATTGTGATATTCTCACCAACAAGACATGTTGCTGCGGCATCTATTGCAATACTTGTGGACAGCAATTCATCAAAAGCAGCAATGGATTCAGTGGCCGTGCCCACACAACCATTGCTATCATAAACATTTATGATATAACTTCCGCCTGCAGTATTTGTTTCTGTATAAACATTATTTGGACCGGACTGCACTACAACATCATCGCCAGTTGGAACAGTACCTTGATCATTGATAAACTCATATACGGTATAGGTGCCGCTTCCTCCAGTGATCGAAGCGGTATCGACCGTAATGGTGGCATTATCAGTATTATTTCCTGTTGTACAACCAAATTCAACAACAGTTGTATTGATATTGGCCAACACATCAGGTTGGGTTATCGTTTGGGTTTGAGTAGAGGTACAACCATTGGCGGCAGTTACTTCGATGGTGTACGTGATTCCGGCAGCGGAACCTTCAAGCCCCGTGAACGATGCAGTTGTTGCATTGTTTGAAGTAGGCGCAATTGGGAAAGTGGCCGAACTTCCTGGACCAGAAATTATTTCAAATGTATATGGGCCAATACCATTATCCGTAGCACTTACATCAATAGTTCCATCATCATTGCCGTTACATGTTACATCCGTAGTTGAAGTAACACTAAAAGTTGGTGTCAAGGCAGGGTCCACATCAACAATGAACACTCTTGAACACTCTGGACCAGAAGTGTTGTTATCATAAACTGTAATGGTATAACTCTCAACCGTGGTTGTGCTATATACAAATGGGTTGGAAGGTAAAGCTGTTCTAGTCACAACTGTACCCGTTCCATCAGCGATTTCATAATCATAACTTCCAGAACCAGCTAGTACTTCGATTGTGATTTGGGCATCCGGAGTAACCGAACAATCCAACAGTTTTGTCAATGTTGCAGTCGCTTGTAATACAGGATGAACCGTAACCGTGCTGGTATCTGTACAACCGTTGCTGTCCAAAATAGCCACATTGTAAGTTCCCGCTGAAATATTATTGAAGACTCCGCCATTGTCCAAATATGTTGTGCCACCATCCAAAGAATAGAATATTTGGGCCGCACCACTAGTCGCGGTCACTGTCACTGTTGATGGGTCACTACAGTTATCAACTGCAATAGCATCGATGGTTGGGTTTGGCGTCAATGTCAAGCCAACACTACCTAATGGAGATGAACAGCCGTATTGATCTTCTATGGTTACATGATAACTTCCGGCTGGAGAGTTTGCAGGAATTTCAATAGGATTATCCGAAGTCGATGTTATGGTCACAAAAGGAGCGGGACCGGTAACGGTATAAGTATACGTTCCGCCTCCACCAAAAGGACTTTGTACTTGGATGAGTCCAGGGCTGTCACAGCTTATGTTTTGTAATACAACAGGCGTACCGGTCAATGGGTCTAGTTCCTCTAATAACTCATTTTCCGTTGCTCCAACACAACTGTCCGTTACACCATCGCTTTCCACAACTTCCAAGAAATAGTTTCCTGCTGCAAGACCTGTTATGGTTACATTTTGTGGGGATGTGTATAAGATGTTTCCACCGCTGTTTGCCACCGAAACGGCAGAACCGGAGGACATATCAAAAAGTTCCCATCTAATATGAGATCCAAAAGGAGCTTGATTGTCGGTTACTGTGTACGTAATGCTTCCGTTACTTGCACCATCACAAGAAGGTGTAATGGTAGACGTAATTTCCAAAGGAACAGTAATAATATCATTTACATTGACATTACTCTGTCTAACACATCCTGCGTTGTCCCTAACATAGAAAGTATATGTTCTACCCGGAACCAAGCCTACAAAAGTATGAGTTACCCCTAAAGCAAGAGGAGCTGTCCACGTGGCTGTAGCTGGGTTGAAATTAAATGGGTCATCGGTATAGGCATATTCGTATGGTGCAGTACCATTTTGACCTCTTACCGTAACCTGAAGTTCATTACAGTTAACAACTATAGGCAAGATGGTAATATCCAAATCATCCAATGGATATGGAATAATAAATGGAGGGAAATCTGTTTGACAAACGGTATTTCCTAATCCATCAACAGTTCTCATGGAAGGATTCACAACATCTCCAGAATTGTACCCGGTGAAACGGTCTGTTGTTCCAGGGTTACTATTGTCCCCAATCCAAGTAGCACCTCCATCAGCGCTAAATTCAATGGTACCTAGAGTTGTAGGATATGAAACAAACTCAAAACCAAAGTCATTAGGGTCACCTGTACAGGTTGCCGGAGTAACTCCTTGAATTGTAGCAGTAAGTTCATCCGGATTGGCGATGTTTACCGGAGTGTCCGTTACCGTACATCCTGTTGCATCAGTTACATTGATGGTGTAATCCCCAGGCATTAAATTGAAATAGGTACGAGTGGTTACAAGAACATTGGTATCCGTTTGATCGCCTGCCCCTCCATTGTCCAAATCGATAATTTGGATGGTGTAAGGACTGGTTCCAGAAGTAATATCTACCTGGATAGAACCGGTTCCATCATGACACAATGGGTCCGTTGGTGTAGTTGTAATTGTCAATGCCGTAGCGGGATTTACAGTAACCGTTTCAACATATTCACAGAAAGGTACAGTAGCTGAATTGTCTCTGACGTAAACATCATAATCACCATCGTTTCCAGCAGTAACCGCAAAGGTATTGGTAGTTGAAAACAGACCAGTCGGGCTGGTGGTTGTAGGCACAAAGGCGTATTCCAAATTAGGAACACCACCTGAAGCCGTTACCGTAATACTACCATCCGCACAGGTGCTAATATCGACAACATCAACTATGGCCACAAGGGCATCATTGATGGTTAAATTTTGAAGTGTTCCAACACAACCAAAACCGTCTCTTACATTAATGGTATAGTTTCCAGCAGTTAGCCCTGAAAAGGTATGTGTTGTTGCTGTGGCTGGTGATGGTGTAATCCATGGACCGCCATCCAAACTAAATTGATAATCTCCGTTACCAGCTGTAACGCTAACCGCTATAGTGCCATCATTGCTACCACTGTAACAAGCAGTAGGTGTTGAGGTGAAAGTTATAGGCGTTGGCGCAACAATAGTTAAGGCAGCATCGATTGGGTCTTCACACAGATTTGTGTCCCTTGCGCGAACAATATAATCACCTGCGGCCAGTCCTGTGAAAACGGTATTGTTTCCATTTGTTGCATAATCGAAACCGGCAATAATTCCTCCAACACCATCTTCCAATTGATATTCATATGCAGGGGTTCCACCTGTGGCAGAAGCTGTAATTGTTCCACCTCCATTTGTACACGTCATTACAGTTGTTATGGAAGCTGAAGTAGTTAGCACCAATGGCTCGGATAAAGTTTGGTTTAAAGTGATGGAACAGGTATTGTCCAACACATCCCGAACTATGATGGTATAGGCTCCTGCAGAAAGTCCAGTTAGATTGATTGGACTAGCTGTTTGAGGAGCTGAAAAGGCGCCTCCATTAACTTGGTATTCAAAACCGTTTACGGCGTCGAAATTTTCAACTTCAAAAGTGATGGCCCCATCGGTTCCTGCGTTACAGGAAATATCTGTAAAAGCTGTGATTGAAGCCCCAAACGCATTTCCTGCTGCAACAGTTTCTGTCGTTTGCGTAACACAATCACTACCGTAATTGACGTCAATTGTATGTGTTCCAATAGCAACATTGTTAAAAACATTACTGGCTTGGGCAGCTCCTCCGTTCAGACTATAGGTATACGATGGGTCATTTGGAAGCACCGTAATGTTTCCGGTACCATCACAGTTGTAGACAACTGTTGTACTCAATGTGGGTTCCGTTGGGAGCGGAGCAATGATTACATCCGGTAAGGTAAGGGTACATCCAATTGCATTGGCATCACGAACTTGAATAGAATAGATTCCATCGGTCAAACCAGTAAAGGTTGTACCTCCGGTTGTTGAAGGCGTCCATGGCCCCCCATTTATGCTATATTGATAGTCACCAGAACCACCAGAAGTAGCAGTTACGCTTCCTACGGTAATTTCGCCCAGTTGTAGACATGTATAGCTTTGGGTTTGTTGCGCTTCTGCAGCCAATTGATTAGGTTGTGTAACCGTGATTGTATCTGTGGTTTCACAGTTGTTGGCATCTTGAATTCTTAGGTTATATGTCCCAGCAGTTAGGTTTACGAAACTTCCAGAAGCTTGATAAGTTGTTCCATTATCAATGCTGAACAAATATGGAGCTTCACCACCTGACGCACTTAACGTAATGGAACCATCAGAACCTCCAAAACATGACACTGGAGTGAAGCTTGAAGTAATGGATAATGGCGCATCCTGAGCAATGGTCAAATCATAACTAGCTTCACAATATCCAGCGGCACCATTATTATCGCGAACATATACATCATAATCTCCCGCACCAGTAACTGTAACTGGGTTTGTGGCGGCAAAATCTCCAGGGACTGGTACAACACCATCAGCAACAATTGCATATACGTAGTTTCCATCTCCACCCGCTGCGGTGATGTTAACATCGGTATCTGTACCACAAGCTGTAATATTTGGGGCAGATGCGATTACGGTCAATTCAGGATTTATGGTAATAGAAGCAGAATCTGTACAGCTATTGCCATCCCTTACATCAATCGTATAAGTTCCAGAGGTCAACCCGGTAAATACGTTGGTTGTTACAAAGGCACCTCCGTTAAGACTATATTCAAAATTGCCATCACCACCGGAAGTTACATTGGCGGTTAGGGTTAGCCCAACACCATCGTCGTAACAAGTATCGTTGGGCACAATGGCCAATACTGGTGGCACAGCGGCATTAAGCGTAAAGTTTGTGCTCACCACACAACCATTTGCATCTGTTACGGAAGCAGAATAGGTTCCTGTTTGGGTCAACCCAGTGAAGCTTCCTGTGCTATTGGTTCCAAAAGTTGTTGTGTCGGGATTGGTCAAAGTAAATGAGTTGCCACCCCATCCTCCTGTCGAGGTCAAGGTTACACTTCCATCCGCAACGCAAGTAGGCTGTATTTCCGTAGCACTTAAAGTCAAAGCGGCAGCCGGGGCATTTATCGTAACATCCGTAGTAGCGGTACAGTTGGTTAAATTGTCGGTCACAACTATGGTGTAGGTTCCATCAGCCAATCCGGTTAATGGGATTGTTGTGGCAGTTTGGTTGCTGCCATTGAAATTGGATGGCCCAGTTACTGTATAATCATAGTCTGTGTTGAAATCTGCAACAGTGAATGAAATCTCACCGTCCGTATCTCCTAAACATGAAATATTGCTTATAAGTTGTCCTGAAACATTGATTTGGGAAACTGGATCTATGGTGAAGGACTCGTCGTAAGTACAACCTTTGTCATCAGTTACCCTGAACGTATAGGTTCCAGGTGCCAAACCATCAAAATCTGCAGAACCTCCAGTGGTTGAAGTTGCTGCTATTGGGGCAGGAGCAATGATTTCAAAAACAAATGGAGTATTGCCATCAACTACGGTGGCCGTAACATCTGAGGTCAAGGCGGGACAGTTTGGGGTCGTAGCAGAAAAGGTTAAGTCCGATGGAGGATTTAGGGGGTCAAAAGTTATTCCGTTGGTAACAAATGTACAGTTGTTAGCATCGCGAATAGTAATATTGTATGTGCCATTGGTCAAGTTCGAAAATGTCTCCGCTCCAGCACCATTTACAAAGTTCACTCCGTCGATGCTATATTCGTAGGGAGCAGTACCCCCGGTGACATTTTGAGCTTCGATAATACCGTTCTGTAAACAGGTATAATCTTGAATCAAAACGGCATCACCAGATACACCGCTTGTTGGACCACTTATGGTATAATCTTCAAAGTAATCACATGAAGCGCTTCCTTTTCTTTGGTTTACCCGAACTGTATAATCTCCTTGCGGAAGATTGGTAAACAAGCCCGAGGTGTTGGATGCTATTTCAGTTCCTGTGGAGTCAATTAAGAAGAACTCTACTTGATATCCATTGGTACTTATTAGGTTGAATGAAATGGTTCCATCAGAAGCTCCAAAACAGGTTTCATCGGTAGCTGCAGTGGTATAATCCACAGAGGGCTCGAAAAAGATAGTGACCGTGTTGGAAAAAGCATGGCAGTTATTCCTGTCAATAACAACAAAAGTATAGTCTCCAGGGGCCAGAATATCAAAGATTTGACTGGTTTGATAGGCCGAAGCCGGAATATCATTGACAGTTGGGTATGAGGTGATAGTTGTTCCGCTTTCATCCACATAGGACCAAATTGCGTAAGTGTGAGGGGTTTGTCCACCTGTCGACGACATTAAAATATTACCCTCCCGACATGTAATGTGTTGCGATACCCTTGCTTCGAGATCTAGATCTGTCAGATCGTTAATGGTAACTTGCTCACTATATACACAACCATCATCTGTTGAAACATCAACATCATATACACCGTCGTTCAAGTTTTGGAAGGTATAATTGTTGTCCGTAGAGGGACCAAAAGTATCAACTACAGTACCTCCTTGGGATATTTCATAATAATATTGCGGTTCTACATTCAAAACCGAGATGGCAATCTCACCCAGTCCATTACAATCTGTATCGGCAGGCACTACGTCAACTTGAAAATCACGGGTAAGGATTCCAATATTGTCCAGCACAAAAACACATCCATCAACAACACCTTGCTGTCTCATTTCTACGGTGTATGCACCGTTCGCAGTGATATCAAAACTTGGACTTGGATTGTAAGCAACCAACTCATTTCCAGTTGCTTGGTCAATCAATCTATACTCATAATCCAACGGCATATTGGTCACGGTAATGTTTCCATCACTGGTACAAATGATATCACGGGAAGTGTATTGCGGGTCTAGCGGATTCTTGAAAATGTTGAAATAAAAACGGCTAAAACATCCATTTAAATAATTGATCACAACGCGATACTGGCCAGCATCTGCAGCCAAAAAATCGCCTCCTGTGCCGACATTGTTCCAAGTACAAGAGTTATCCGTATTGGCACAATCAGCGGTTCCAGCAGAACAGCTTGTTTCGTCCAATTGCTCCCAATCAATGCTTAGGGCGTCGGGAATGTTTATTTGAACCAACTCCGTATCGTTCAAACCACATAAAAAGATTTGTGGTAGCTCACTGCCGTCGTTGGGGCATGTTACAACCTCACCCTCTACAGTATTCGAAGTATCGTTGATTAGTGCAGTAATTGGATTGGATTGTGTGGCGCCAAAAAGCTCCACAGTAATAATTTCCTGAAATCCCTTACATGGATCAGCAACCTGCTTGTCCACGATATAAATCCCCGTGCTGCTTACAAGTAATGTGCTGGGATCACTATCAGGATCTCCATCGTTAAGCACGGTGTCTCCAGCATCGATGACTTGATTGGCATTGTTGTCCAAATACCAGATATAGGCATCAAAGTTGTCACCTGCATCCAACACTACATCATTCCCGCAGAGTTGTACCGTTCTGGAAAAATCACAATTTTCAAGGTCATCTAACAAGAAGTTTGTGGCTCCCGGAGTAGAGAACCCACAATTATCAAAGTCAGAAACACTGGGGTCATCAGAAATTTGGTTATTGTTGATCACACCTTGATAGGTAGAATAGGCGAGGTTTTGTATTTGATCAGTACACGCATCGATAAAATCAAAACAATTCTGTGCTACTTGAACACGCATCCGTATTTCCGAAATGGGATCCCCCACTTCCACAAGATTATCGGGGATTGTAAAAATAATCTCCCGAGTACCGGAATTAAACGTGTAGGTTACCCCGGGGGGAAGGGTTATAAAGGTCTCCTGAAGAGTAGTATTTATAGGTAAAACATCTCTAATGGTATAATTGGTGGCATCATCGTTTCCATTGTTTACGAAGGAAAGCACATAGTCCAACACCTGGCCCAAGTTAACACCTTGTCCTGTTATGTCGTTACCGGCAATGTCTTCTACCCTTTTTTCCAGCCCAATTTCGGGCTCAATGATTTCTACATTGAATGAATTGAAAAACGGATAATACTGATCTCCATTTGAGGTAAACTGAAAAGTAGCATCGGTCTCATTGTTCGGAATTACCGAATTGGCCGGATTGCTCAATAAAAAGATATCGGTATCGTACCCGAGAGTGTTGACACTGCTTGGATTACGGTTGGTGGTAACAGTGCCATCCAAGGTGATATTACTGTTGAAAAAGTTGTTGGATGGATTGGTTGTATTGCTAATGGAGGTAAATGAACCATTACTGGCTGCGCGAATACTCATTCCATCACCTGTAATTCTGTTGTCGCCTTCAAGGGCAGCAACACCTATTCTGGCATCAACAGGGCCAACGGGAATTGTGTTAAAACCGCTGTAATTGATGTTTACCGAAGGATTGGAACTATTTACTCTTGCAAAACCATCAAAAGTCGTTATGAGTTTACCGGTTAAGGTAGGATTTTCGTAAACAATGATCAAGGTCCAACCTGCTGCTGCACCTCCTCCAGGAGAAAGTGATCCTGTGACTGAGCGAACATTGGCCACAGTATAATCCCCTTCAGGATTGGCCAACGGTGTTATCAACGAAGTTACATCAGCATAACAGGCATATGGACTGTTCTGTTGCATTGAAGAACTGCTGCTTGTAAAGCCATCATAGAGAATTTCATCTGCGGTGATGTCCACATAGGACCCCCCCGGAACCATTAATTTAACTTGGTTAAAATCTGATTGTCTGTTGGTTCCAACTGCTTGTCCGGCCTGTTCGCTCGGGTATGTTCCGGACCAATATAATCCAGCATACCTGATGAGGTTACAGTTGGCTTGCGGAAAAGTGAATGTTGAGGTACTTGAACTAAAGGTAGTTCCATCACTGTCCACATCAATATATTGCATGTTAAGCCAATCATTATAGATTGAAGAACTTCCAGTAAGGTCGTATGGGTCTTCTGGCTCACTTGAACTATCACCCCCATCTCTATTAACAATATTGTTTGCAATAAAGGTTAGATCTCCTTTAATATTGTCTTGATAACGGATATCAAAAGAGTTAAATTCTTGAGAAAAACCTACAAGAGAAATAAGACCTATAGCTAGGAATACAGCTGTTTTAAGAAAGTGATTGGTCATTTTAACTATTGGAGTTTGGTTTTACCCGCATGATCCACATTTCGTCATCATACGAAGCGTTTAGTTTGGAATAGTAAGAGGTCAGTGCATTGTTCCAGGTTTCGTGTTTTTTCAAATACACATACCTGTAGTTATTTTCTGGGTTGATAAAATAGCTGGCATTCAACCCCCTAGCATTCAAATCTTTGACAAAACGTTTTGCGTTAGATGCGCTCTTGAATACATTGGCGATGATATAAAAGCCAGAACCCAGGCCGTTAATTTTGTAGGTGGAATAGGAAACTTGGGAAAGGTTTCCTTTGGATGGATTAACATTTTTATGGAGCACATTGTCCCCATATTTTGATTTCGATTTGTTCTGAACAGCAACCAAGCGAGCTTGACCAGAACCGGTGTTAACACCATTTACGTTCATGACCCAAGCATCTCCGTTATATGAGCCATTGAGCTTTGAGTGATAGGCATCGATTGCCTCCTTTTTGTTCTGGAAACCCTTCAGATAAACATAGTTAAGCCCATTTTTAGGATTGATGAAGAAACCTCCGTCAATACCTTGTGTCTGAAGCTTGTCCAGAAATGCGGTTGCGTTACTTGGATTTTTGAATACGTTTGCGATTAGGTAGTGACCGCTTTCCACATTTGGAATGGCATATGATCGGAACCTTCTTTTTACATTTCTGTTGTGTATTCTCGTGGTCTTATCCCTTTTGACGGAAGAAGTTTTGGCAGCCACTTTGTTGTTTTTATCCAAGCGGATTACCTTTTTGGCGGCAGTGGTATTGGTCAACCCATGATTCGCTAAGGGTTGTGTGGGTCTCTTAGGAGTTACATCTACACTATCCATGTTGGCGAAATAGACCTCTTTGGCCTTTTCTTCCAACTCTGGTCTTTCCCCTCTGGTCTCACGACGCACCATTTTCATTACGGTCTCAAAGCGTCTTTCCAAATCACTTTTACGCGTATTTTCGATGGAATCTTGACGCATCAAGAGCTCGTCCAAAATAGCATCGTTTTCGGCCAGCTTATCCTGCAGCCTCTGAATTTCAAGGTCTTTTTCGGAAAGAGTCAAATTTTCCTGAGGAATAGAATCGGCTTGGGCCAGATCCTCATAGTCCTCATCCAGCAACACACGGTCTTCAGTAAGGTTAGGTGTAAAAGAATATGCCAACGAAACCTCATGACTTAAACCAAAGTTTTCAAAATTGTTGGATAGTCCCTTCTCAACGGTATAACCAATGGAAAGGTTTTTGTTCAGGTTGAAACCTAATCCAGCGGAAGCGCCATAAAAGTCATCATAACCAGCTTGCATCCACCCTAATTTTGGAAGGTCGAGAATAAGATTACCGCCTAAGGTAATATCCTCATCACCTGTTTTTCTAACACGCGCTAGAGGCATTAAACGGGCTTCTTCCAATAGCCCGGCAGCATTTTTAAACTGATGGGTATATTGTAAATGTCCGGAATATGTTTTGTCAGCAAAATCAGTAACCGATTCGCTGGTTTTCAGGTTATAATCAAAAAGGTTTTCGGCAAAACCACCGATATCAAAATTTCCCAATGAAAGATTGAAACCTGGCTGAAAAGTAACCAAGGAACTGCTTTCCAAATTGTTTAGCAATGGATCAACGTCAACAGCATTTGCCCTGTTCTGGTTAAATGCACTTTGATAGTATGAAAAGTTGGCACCGAACGTGAAATTACTTTTAGGACTCAACCGCACACCATAGGCATAGTTTGCATGGACCCCGAAGTTGTTGAACAAACCTTCGCGGTTGGTAAAAAGACTTAAACCAACACCACTCCTGTCACTTATTCTACCGCTATAACTAAGGAAGTAGACCTGATTGTTATCATCAAAAGATACCGACTGGTTTCTGTGAAAAAGATTGATATAGGACTTATCCTCCCTAACCGTGGAAAATGTGGGGTTTATCAGAAACCTGTTGAACTTTAGCAGGTTTTGCGATGGTACATTATAGGCAACAAAAGGGGTCTCCTCTTGGCCCTTAACCCCTGTAAAGGCAAGCAATAGAATAAATAGTAGTAAGAGTTGAGGTTTGTTTGTTCGCATTGGGGTTATCTAATGACCGTTATGGTTCCTTGTTTTAGATTTTCACCACTCCTTGCTACGGTGTAGTAGAAAACCATACTTTGTTTATTAAATATTGTTGTTGATTGTGGCCAGTTATTTTCGTAATTGGATTGGCTAAAAATTTCCTTGCCTCGCTCATCATATATGGTTACCACAACATCATTCTGACGAGAATAGGTATTTGGAAGAATCCATAAATCATTGATACCATCTCCGTTCACAGTAATAACATTAGGAATGGCGAAGTTGTCCCGGTATGAAACAGTAACGACCCTATTTATCGTACAGTTGCCAAAGTTGGCCACCAATAAATATTGACCTTCCAATTGGAAGTCATAAGAGTCAAGGGTGCCCAATAGCGTGTTGTTGGCATCAAACCATTGATATGATTCGGCCCCACTTGCGGTAACTGTTTCCGTTTCGCCCTCTATGATGATAAGCTCTTCTGGTTTATCCAAAGTCAACAAGGATTCATCAAATGCATTGACGGTCACCTCATTGGAAACGACTGGACAATCATGCGTTCTTATAATAAGTTGGTAAACACCTACTTCTGAAGCGGTAATAGTATCGGACGAAGTGTCAATTACAACACCATCCTTTGTCCACTCGAAAGTTTCGCCCGTCAAACTTTCAGAACTTTTGAATACGATGGGGTCAGCTCCTTCACATAATACGGTACCGTTGGAAGTAATCCCCAAAGTGATATTTGTTACTAGGGAAACGGATAAATCATTGGATGAAGCATTAAAGCTGTCCAAGCTACCGTCTAATCGGTACGATCCGTTGTCCTCAAAATTGGAAACGGTAATTGTTTTAGAAGTTTCACCAGCAACTGCGTTGCCATCGTAAATCCATTGATATGAGAAAGCTGATTCCAAATCGGATGTAACATCTGTTCTGGCACCAGATCCACCAACTGCATTAATGGTAGAAAGACTAAGGGTGACATCTGTATTTTGACATGAGGAGTAGCTGCCTACGTATTCAACCACAAACTCAAAGGAATCGGGAGAAACAATCGTAGTGCTTTCAGAGTCCAAAGGAGCTCCAGAGCATCCCCCTCCTGTTTCTGTTACCCGGGCAAAATACACACCGGTTTCATTGATTACTACAGAACTGTTGGTTTCTCCTGCAATTGGAGATCCGTCCTTATACCACTGATATGTGGGTGTTGTAGCGGTTGAGGATACAGATAGTGTTTTGGTTTGCGATGGTAGCAGAACGATATTGGCATCATTTTCCCTTGTTACCGTAAAGTCTCCTAGATTTCTTACAGTGACAGCTGAGGAACGTTCCAAACAAGCTGAGGGCCCTTCAATTTCTACCTCATAATCACCTTCAAACCCGGCAGAACCTGTATTAACATTAAATGAATCTCCTTCTAAAGTAGGGCCTGCAACAACATTCCCGTCTTTATACCATGTATACGTAAGCCCAACACCAGTTATGTTAGCTTGCAATGTATGCGTATCACCGGCACATAGTCCAATGTCGGCTGAGCCGTTTATGGCAATGCCTTGGCTTGTACCTGTAGTTATTTCAATCGTGTTGGAAAGTGTATTGGCCGAACCAGAGCACACGGACCCATAATCCAGTTCCACATAATACATTCCAGGGTCTGAAACAGTAATTCTTTCTGTTTTCTCTGAAAGCAGCGTACCACTGCGATACCAGTTGTATCGATAGGTGCTTGCACCCGGAATATTATGGGGAGAGAGATTTATTGAAGCCCCACCACAAAGTTGTATGGTTCCTCCGGCAGGAATTGTCCCATTAGCATCTTGGCTGATCAACAAGGGAGAGTTGTAATCCACATAGTGCATGGGATATGCATCGGAGGCAGGACTTGTTTTTGAAGGACTTGTACTGCGGACACGCATTTTATAACTTTCACCGCGAACATCTGTGGGTACAGCAAACTGAAACTCAAAATCGAAAACAGCATTTTTGTCCCCTACTCGGGCAAGTTCCCTTGGAGACCCGAAATTACCGTTGGCATCGGAAAGTTCTAGAATGAACTCATTGTCCGAATCCACCATAGGTGGGTTCCATGTAAAGTTTACGAAGTATTCGTTGAAACTATCAGAGGCACAAGCAGCGGTCCATGCTGAGTTACCAGCTAAATTGGGGTTATCAGCTGCTTCTGGCTTGTTAAGTACCTGGGCTTCTGAATACGTGGCCGCAAGTAGAAAAATTGCAGCAGCGGCCACAAGGATGCGATTATATGAACTAGTTTTCTCCATCAGCGTTAGTTTTAAGAGGTTATGGGCAATAATGCCCTCCTGTTGTGCCCCTTAAATTTGTTCAGTTCTTTTCGGCTTTCTCAAGGCCGACTATTTCATATAATATTCCAATAACAAATATGATTTTATTTTCGTCGATTGGAAAGATATTGTTGTAGGTGACACCAAAACTGTTGTGAAATGGCCTTCTTTGTATACACTTTAACCATTCATCGACTATAAACACTGGATTTTACTACCTTTGCGCTTCAAATTTTGGATATGGGTGAAGAAGAGAGATCACTGAATTTTATAGAGCATATCGTAGAGGATGATTTGGCGGATGGATATGGGAAAAATGACCTTCGTTTTAGATTCCCTCCAGAGCCGAATGGCTACCTCCATATCGGACATGCGAGCTCTATTTACCTGAATTTTGGTTTGGGCTTGCGTTATAATGCGCCGGTCAACCTAAGGTTTGATGACACCAATCCGGCAAAGGAGGAAAAGGAATATGTTGATGCGATTAAAAAGGATGTTGCATGGTTGGGATACGAATGGGATACCGAATGCTATGCATCGGACTATTTTCAGCAGCTTTATGATTGGGCAGTTGAACTCATCCGCCAGGGAAAGGCATACGTAGACAGTCAGAGTTCCGAGGAAATGGCAGAGCAGAAGGGCACTCCTACTGAACCGGGCACCGAAAGCCCGTTTCGCAATCGTTCGGTTGAGGAAAACCTTGCTCTTTTTGAAGGGATGAAAAATGGGGATTTTGAAGAGGGAACCCATGTACTCAGGGCGAAAATTGATATGACATCATCCAATATGTTAATGCGGGATCCAATCATGTACAGAATTTTGCATCGAGCACACCACCGCACAAATACCGATTGGTGTATTTATCCGATGTATGATTGGACACACGGAGAAAGCGACTATATTGAGCAAGTCTCCCATTCCCTATGTACATTGGAGTTTTTGCCTCATAGAGAGCTTTATGATTGGTTTTTGGACCAATTGGTAGATTCTAAGAAATTGCGACCTAAACAGCGTGAATTCGCACGAAGAAACCTCAGCCATACAGTAGTGAGCAAACGTAAATTGCTTCAATTGGTGGAAAATGGGGTGGTAAATGGATGGGACGACCCAAGAATGCCTACTATTTCCGGCTTACGAAGAAGAGGGTATACACCTGAGTCAATTCGAAATTTTGCGGATACCATTGGAATTGCCAAAAGGGAGAATATTGTGGATGTTTCCTTGTTGGAATTTCATGTAAGGGAGCATTTGAATAAAATTACACCTCGGGTAATGGCCGTGTTGAATCCGTTAAAACTTGTCATAACAAATTATGAAGAAGGTGCCGAGGAATGGCTTGATGCGGAAAACAATCCGGAAGATGAAAATGCAGGCAGCAGGAAGGTGCCATTTTCCAAAGAATTGTATATCGAACAAGAAGATTTTAGGGAAGAGGCCAACCGAAAGTTTTTTAGGTTGAAGCTTGGCGGCGAAGTACGTCTCAAAAATGGATATATCATCAAAGCAGAAAGCTGCACAAAAGATGCGGATGGAAATGTTGTTGAAGTACAATGCACCTACGATCCAAAAAGTAAGAGTGGTAGTGGAACGGAAGAAAGCTTAAGAAAGGTGAAGGGAACATTACATTGGGTTTCCATACCTCACGCGATTTCGGCCGAAGTTAGATTGTATGATCGTCTGTTCACCGACGCCTCACCCGACACCCACAAGGACAAGGACTTTATGGATTTTGTCAATGCCGACTCCTTGAAAAAAGTTACCGGATATTTGGAACCAAGTCTCAAGGATGCCAAAGTTGGAGATCGATTCCAATTTCAACGATTGGGATATTTCAACGTCGATACCGATTCGATACCTGAGAATTTGGTTTTCAACAGGACAGTTACTTTAAGGGATACTTGGGCCAAATTGGAGCAAAAATCATAGGATAGCATTTATCTATTCTTGAGCACGAAAACTATTTGTTTTGTTTATTAAAAACGCGTGATTTTAAGACAGTTTCTGAGTGCTTTTAAAAGGATTGGACCAGTTAGCCCCGTTGACCCATAAAACATGCTGAGAGTGGCCTAAAATTGATAATCAGAAAATTTGAGGGTGCTAATAAATTTAAGTCGTTTTCTGAAGAATGAAAAAGTAAAAAGGGAGCAAAGTTGCTCCCTTTTAAATTTGGCAAGGTTGGTTTCTATTATTCTTTTTTCTTGGTAACACCTGTTTTTTTCATTTGTTCACCAATCATATTACTAGCGGTAAACGAAGCTACCATATTGTTCAACATATCGCTTCCGGCTTGGGGTGAATTTGGAAGCAAGATCAAATTGGTATTGGTTTCTTCCCCAATGGATTGCAAGGTGTCATAATGTTGGGTAACTACAATCAGGGCAGAAGCTTCTTGGGAATTAATGCCCACCTTGTTCAATACTTCGACCGATTCTTCAAGTCCTCGTGCAATTTCACGACGCTGATCGGCAATACCTTGTCCTTGCAGTCTTTTACTTTCTGCCTCAGCTTTTGCTTTTTCCACAATTAGAATCCTAGCAGCATCACCCTCAAATTGGGCAGCAATTTTTTCACGCTCGGAGGCATTGATTCGGTTCATGGCTTCTTTTACCTGTGCATCTGGGTCAATATCGGTAACAAGAGTTTTAATGATGTCATATCCGTATTCCAACATGGCATCTTGCAGTTCGCTCTTGACCGCAATGGCAATATCATCTTTTTTTACAAAGACATCATCTAATTTCATTTTTGGAACCTCGGCACGGACCACATCAAAAACATAGGAGGTAATCTGGTCGTGGGGATATTCCAACTTATAAAAAGCTTCATAAACTTTGGACTTTATTACAACGTATTGAACTGAAACTTTCAATTTCACAAATACATCATCCAAGGTTTTGGTTTCTACAATAACATCCAATTGTTGAATTTTTAACCCAACACGAGTTACGATTCTATCCACTAAAGGAATTTTCATCTGTAAACCAGATTGACGAATGCTTTGAAAACGACCAAAGCGCTCAACAATTGCAGCGGTTTGTTGTTTTACCACAAAAAAAGAAGATATCAGAATGATAAGTCCGAAGAAAATTAATGGAATGATGAAAAAATTACCCATAGCGATACAATTTAAATTAAGTGAATAAGGTACAAAACAGCTTGTAATGATGTGTATATAAATTGATGTATTTGTTACAAGGGCTTAAAACGCCAATGGAATCTTTAAGCGAATTCCGGTTTGAAGGTCGGGAGCGTTGTTGACC
This sequence comes from Flagellimonas sp. 2504JD4-2, assembly GCF_053642935.1. Taxonomy (NCBI): domain Bacteria; kingdom Pseudomonadati; phylum Bacteroidota; class Flavobacteriia; order Flavobacteriales; family Flavobacteriaceae; genus Flagellimonas; species Flagellimonas sp. 2504JD4-2. The sequence goes on from NZ_JBSIOV010000001.1 coordinate 368,473, forward strand.
AACATGTCTTGCTGTAGATAAACTGAAAACACCGTCTTTTTAGTAAAAGAATAAATGAGCGACCAGTAGCTTTGGTATTTGTACAGTTGTCTGGATGCATCATGCCACCTTTTGATTCGCTCTTGTGATGTTGGCACATAATATGCCTCTTCTTTTTTATGGTTATACGGGGTTTGAATTCGGTAATTGAGGCCGATGGAATGGTATCCATTGTTGTTTGTTTGCTTGTACACTTCGAAATGTCCTTCAAAGCTTCCAATAAAATTGCTGGTACCTAAATCGGCTTGATTCGGCTGGAACGAAATGATGCCCTTACGCAATACGTTTAGCCCCAAACCAAACAGTGCTTGTATGCTTCCTGAAGATTGAAATTCTTTCAGCCCCGCAATAGAGAAACCTACATCCATGGAACTATTATATTGACTTAGGTTGGTGCCCAGATGAGCGCCTAGATTGATGTAAATGTGATGCTTCGAAAGTAGCTCGGGATAATGATAAAAGGCAGTTTCAATTCCAGAGAAAACAAACTCACCATCAGCTATGGATAAGGAGTTGCCGTTTCTGTCCGTGTATGCAATTTGAGCTCGGTCAACCCCAAGCAGCTCACGGCCAAATGGGTCATCACCTCCGGCAATAGTTTCGTGGAAGAATTCAATAAAACGGTCTCCTGTAATGGTCGTAAACGGGAATGTGCCTTTAGTCAATAGAAAAGAACGGGCGGTAATGGTGATGTCATTTTTATTTGAAAGAGGCAGTGTTGAGGTTATTCGGAAATCCTTTATCACCCCATCATAGGCAATGGTATAAGATTCAGAAGGGCTTATATCTTGATTAAATTGAGAGCCCCTACTGTAGAATTCCAAATTGGTTAGTTGGCTGCGGTCAATGCCTAATGTTGGCACAAAGGTGGTCACGGGCTGTCCCCAAATATTTCCACTACTAAGTTGAAAATTCAATGAGGAAACCTGTTCCGCCCGGGCCCTAAAATTATGGGGCACGGTGTAGAACAAAACCCCAAAAGGATGGGTGGCCTGGGTGTAAGGTTTGGAGATTCCGTTTTTAAAAGATCTATGAACTTTTTGGGCGGTTCCAAATTGGACCGACAGTAAAAGGCACAGACAAACAACATAGCATAAGAGTGTAACACGCTTATGCATTGAACTTTAAAGTGGTTGATTATGACAATAAGTTACAAAACTTTAAATGAAAAAGAAAGTGATTTAAAATTCAGGTTGTCAGCTATTAACTTGAAAGTGAGGCTAAAGCATTTTTTATTCGGGCCAAACTATCCGTTTTACCAATTAGCTCCAATATGTCGAAAAGATGTGGTCCTTTCATGTCACCAACAATGATCAAGCGAAGTGGACCCATAACTTTTCCAAAGGAAAGCTCCTGTTTTGTTATCCAATCTTTAACTTGAGTCTCAATATGGGATGAACTGAAATCATCACAGTCGGCCAATATGTCGGAAACGTTTTGCATGAGTTGTGGCGTACCTTCTTTCCATTGCTTTTTGATCATTTTTTCGTTGTAAGTGGTTGGTGCTTCAAAGAAAAATTTACCCAGTTCCCAAAAGTCCGAAACAAAGTTTGCACGCTCCTTGATTAGGGAGACCACCTTTTCTATTTTATCAGTGGTCGGTAGTTCTAATTTTGATTCCAATTTGTTGCTCAGTTGCTTTTCGAACAATTGAGCCAACTCAACATTGTTTTTGGATTGCAAATATTGATGGTTGTACCACTTTGTTTTTTCAGGATCAAAACGTGCGCCAGATTTATTCACACGCTCCAGGCTGAAAGCATCTACCAATTCAGCTAGGTTGAACAGTTCTTGTTCGGTTCCTGGATTCCATCCCAGGAGCGCCAAAAAGTTGGTTACTGCCTCTGGAAAATAACCTGCCTCACGATACCCTTCGGACTCGTTCCAAGACAAGGGAAAAATGGGGAATCCCCCTTTTTCGCCATCACGCTTGCTTAACTTCCCTTTGCCCACAGGCTTCATGATAAGCGGTAGATGGGCAAATTCCGGAGCCTGCCAACCAAAGGCGTTGTAAAGGAGTTGATGGAGAGCCAACGAGGGCAACCATTCCTCACCGCGAATCACATGTGAAATTTGCATGAGGTGATCATCAACGATATTGGCCAGGTGATATGTTGGCATGCCATCGCTTTTGAACAAGATTTTATCGTCAAGGATATTGGTGTCAATCTTTATCTCACCACGAATGATGTCAGTAAGCAACAAAGTCTCGTCTTGAGGCGACTTGAAGCGGATAACATAATCCTCACCGGCATCCAATTTTTTTTGGACTTCGTCATTGGACAACGAAAGGGAATTGGAAAGCTTCAGTCGGTTATGCCAATTATAAATAAAGGTTTTGCCCTTGGCTTCGTGGTCTTTTCTATGAAAATCCAGTTTTTCAGCAGTATCGAACGCATAATAAGCATGGCCCTTTTCAATAAGTTCCATGGCATAGGATTCATATAAATGCTTGCGCTCGCTTTGACGGTACGGACCCACAGCTCCTTCTTTCCCGGGACCTTCATCAAAAGGAATACCACACCAATTTAATGCTTCAACAATGTAATCTTCAGCACCTTCAACATATCTATTTTGGTCGGTGTCCTCAATACGAAGCACAAAATCACCGTTATGTTTTTTAGCGAACAGATAGTTAAAGAGGGCGGTACGGACACCGCCGATATGTAGTGGTCCAGTTGGACTGGGAGCAAAACGAACCCGTACTTTTTGATTCATCATTCAATTTTGAATCGCAAAGATAGTGTTTGACAAAGCAGCAAAAAACTGTTCGCAACATGTGTTTTAACAAAAAGTTTTCAGGAGTATTCCGGGCTATCGGGTATCTTGGTAATAAATATGATGCAATTTGGAAGGCTATAACAACATTCTGAGAAAGCTCAACGAGTTTACCAAAAAGTATTACATCAAACAATTGATTAAGGGTAGCTTATTGTTTTTAGCACTTGGATTACTTTTTTTCTTAGGGGTGATGTCTTTGGAATACATGCTGTGGCTAGGTCAAGATTGGAGATTGGTGTTGTTTTTGGCCTTTGTTTTGGTGGAGCTTTTCTTGGTGTACAAGTTTATTCTGGTTCCCATATTTTATCTTTTCAAAGTAAAAAAGGGTCTTTCAAACAGGGATGCGGCTGAACTGATTGGGAAGCACTTTCCAAAGATTGATGACAAGCTGTACAACCTTTTGGAACTTGCGGAGAATAGTGAGCAATCTGAATTGTTGTTGGCGAGTATTGAACAAAAAAGTACTCAACTTGATGGTTTTGCATTCGTAAATGCCGTTGACCTAAAGGAAAGTGTTGGGTATGCCAAATATGTGCTCATTCCATTGGCAATCGTTGCTTTTATTTGGATTTCTGGAAACATAGCGGATTTTTTTAATTCCTATAACAGGGTGGTGAACTATGATATGGCGTATGAGCAACCCGCACCGTTCGAGTTTAGGATTCTGAATGATAAGTTGGAAGTGCTGGATAACCAACCGTTGACCATTCAGGCTAAGATAATCGGTGATGTTCAACCCGAAAATGTTTACATGGTGGTTGATGGCGAACAGCTGTTGCTTCAGAGACGGGGAAATGTTTTTCTTCATACGTTTGTTGCTCCAGTGGCCGAAAGCTCGTTTTATTTAACAGCCAATGGTTGGGATTCCAAAGCGTACAAGGTTAAAAGCTACAGCACCCCATCCTTGGTGGATTTTGAAATGGAACTTGATTACCCCAGCTACACCCAGCGACCATCGGAAGTTGTTAGTGGTTCTGGTAACGCGGTCATTCCAGAGGGGACCAAGGTGTCTTGGAAGATTGAAGGAGTTCATGTTGAAGAGATTAATATGACTCTTAAGGATTCCATTATACCCCTTATCAAAGAAGGGGATACGTTTACTAATAGCATGAGTGTTTACAATAACTTGGGCTATGAATTGAGCACATCCAACAGCAATGTAAAGGATTTTGAGAGATTGGGGTATCAATTGGATGTGATTAAAGACGCATATCCTTTGGTTGAGGTGGAACAGGTTTTGGATTCTATAAACCTTAATCAGTCTTTCTTTACGGGACAGGCTTCTGATGATTTTAAAGTCAACGAGGTACGGGTGGTTTGTTTCCCTGTCGACGATAGGGAAAAGGAGCAAAGGGTTGTTCTAGAATATCCTAAGGCTAGCATGCACCAGTTTTATTACACCTTTCCTTCCGGACTGACTTTGGAGCAGGGTAAAAATTATAAACTGTACTTTGAAGTTGTTGATAATGATGGACTTAGGTCGGGGAAGGTGAGTAAAAGCAAGGTGTTTAACACCAACTTGTTTAGCGATAATCAGCTGAAAAACAAGGAGTTAGAGTTTCAAAACTCTGTTTTGAACAACCTGGATAAATCTTTGGAGAAATACAAGGAGCAACAAGAAACACTTTCCAAAATCAATGAGAAACAGAAGGAAGAGACAGGTTTAAGTTTTGAGGATAAAAACGAGATAAAGGACTTTTTGGAAAAGCAGGAATTGCAGGAGCAATTGATGGAAAAGTTTAGCAGACAATTGAAGGAAAGTCTTGATAAGGAGGAGGTATCCGATGACATGAAGAAACTACTTCAAGAACGATTGGAGCGACAGGAATTGGAAGCTAGAAAGAATGAAAAGTTATTGGAGGAACTTAATAAGCTGTCTGATAAAATTAATAAGGAAGACTTAAAGAAGAAGCTAGAAGAGATTGGTAAGAGTCAGCGTACTAGAACAAGGAATCTTGAGCAGATTTTGGAGTTGACCAAACGCTACTATGTTACTGAGAAGATGAATCAATTGGCTCAGGAACTTGAAAAGCTCTCTGAAAAACAGGAGCTGTTGTCCCAGATGAAATTGGGGGATTATTTGGACAATAAGTTACAGAAAGAATTGAATGAGAAGTTCAATGAGTTGTCCAAAGAGTTGGATACACTACGGAAGGACAATGACAAACTTAAGAAGCCTCTAGGGATGGGTGTAACTCCTAAGAAACAGGAAGCCGTAAAGAAAGACCAGAAGGATGCCTTGGAGGAAATCAACAAGCATCAAGGAAATGAGGAGTCAGCTGGGGATAATCAGAAGCAAGAAGCGGGAAATAGACTTTCACAGAAACAAAAATCCGCGGCACAGAAGATGCAAGAAATGAGCAGTGCACTACAACAAAGTTCGATGGGCGGCGGAGGTTCTTCGGATACTGAGGATGCGGAAATGCTTCGACAGATTTTGGACAATTTGATAACATTTTCTTTCAAGCAGGAAAACCTTTTTGAACATGTTGAGAGTTCAGATGTTGATGTCTCCCAGTTTTCAAAAACAGTGCGTGATCAAAAGGAGCTTAGAAGACTGTTTGAGCATGTGGACGATAGTTTGTTTGCATTGTCGCTTCGAAGAGTAGAGCTGTCGGAGTTTGTCAATGAGCAAATAACGGAAGTGTATTATAACATTGATAAATCATTGGAGAGCATTGCTGACAATCAAGTTTTTCAGGGAACTTCTTACCAGCAATATGTGATTAATGCAACCAATTCCTTAGCTGATTTTTTGGCAAATATCCTGGATAATATGCAGCAAAACATGCAATCTGGCCAAGGCAGCGGTCAGGGAGGAGGAGATTTTCAATTACCCGACATTATTCAAGGCCAGAAAGGGATTCAGGAAAAGATGAATGGATCTGGTGAAGGGAAACAAAGTGAAGTTGAAGGTGAGGGAGAACAAGGAAAAGGGAACCAAGGAGAAAATAAAGAGGGTGATTCCGAAGGAGATAGTGGAGGTGAAAACGGCAAGGAGGGGAACTTTGAACAAGGAAAGCAAAAGGGAGGCGAGAATGGTCAAGGGGGAGATGGAAACGATGGATTGGGTGAAATGGAACTAAGTGAGATTTATGAGATCTATAAGGAACAGCAACAAATAAGACAAGAGTTGGAAAAGCAGCTGGAAGATATGATTAACAATGCTGACAGGAATTTGGCCAAAAAGCTAGTTAGGCAGATGCAAGATTTTGAGAATGACTTATTGGAAAATGGAATAACGCAACGAACACATAATAAGGTTAACGCCATTCAGCACCAGTTGCTAAAACTTAAAAATGCTGCTTTAAAACAAGGCAAGCAAAAGGAAAGGGAGAGCAATACAAATGAAAATAGATTTTCCAATCCGATTATTACCAAACCCGAAGTACTTAGGGATGATGGGAATGACATTGAAATATTAAATAGACAAGCATTACCTTTGCGGCAAAATTACGACAAGAAGGTCAAGGTTTATTTTAAGAATGATTGATTTCCATTATGAGTCTGAGTTTCAGTTGGAGGGAAAAACCAAATACTCCGATTGGATTACTAGAGTTATTGTTTCAGAGGACTTTCTAGTAGGCCAGATTGATTATATTTTTTGTTCAGATGAGTACCTGTTGAACATCAATCAGGAATACTTAAACCACGACACTTTTACGGATATTATAACCTTTGATTATTCGGAGGGGAAGGTGCTTTCAGGGGATATTTTTATTTCCGATGAGAGGGTTCGAGAGAACGCTAAAGAATTTAAAGTTCGGTTTGAGAATGAACTTTTAAGGGTTATGAGTCATGGTGTTTTACACCTAATGGGATATGGCGATAAAGGCGATGATGAGAGGAAAATTATGCGCAGGAAAGAAGACGAAAAGATTAAATTGTTCCACGTGGAACCATAGTTATGTTTGAGAAGGAATATGATGTTATTGTTGTAGGAGGAGGACATGCCGGAGCGGAGGCTACAGCTGCCGCTGCGAACATGGGGTCCAAAACATTGTTGGTGACCATGAATCTCCAGACCATTGGTCAGATGTCGTGCAACCCTGCTATGGGCGGAATCGCAAAAGGCCAGATTGTACGTGAGATTGATGCGCTTGGAGGCTATAGTGGAATTATTACGGACAAGTCAGCCATTCAATTTAAGATGCTGAACAAATCCAAGGGACCTGCAATGTGGAGTCCTAGGGCGCAGAATGACAGAATGCGTTTTGCAGAGGAGTGGAGGCTAGCATTGGAGAACACTCCAAACGCTGATTTTTATCAGGAGATGGTCTCGTGTTTGTTGGTAGAAGGTGATAGGGTGGTTGGAGTAAGAACATCCCTTGGGATTGATATTAGGGCTAAGGCGGTCGTCCTTACAAACGGGACTTTTTTAAATGGTCTTATCCATATTGGAGAGAAACAATTTGGTGGTGGCAGGGCCGGTGAAAAAGCCGCAACAGGTATTACGGAACAATTGGTTGACTTTGGTTTTGATAGTGGAAGAATGAAAACCGGAACGCCTCCAAGAGTTGATGGAAGATCATTGGATTATTCAAAGATGATCCCACAACCAGGAGATGAAACTCCCGATAAATTCTCTTATCTGGAGACTCCCGTTTTGTCAAAACAGCGCGATTGTCATATGACGCATACCAGCGCTTTGGTTCATGATTTGTTGCGAGAGGGGTTTGATAGATCTCCAATGTTCAACGGAAGAATTAAAAGTATTGGACCACGATATTGTCCTTCAATTGAAGATAAAATACATCGTTTTGCAGAGAAGGATGCCCACCAGATTTTCGTCGAGCCGGAAGGTTGGCAAACTGTTGAGGTTTATGTAAATGGATTTTCGACGTCCTTACCCGAGGACATCCAATATAAGGCCCTTAAATCCGTCAAAGGTTTTGAGAACGTGAAGTTCTTTAGACCGGGTTATGCAATTGAATATGATTACTTCCCGCCAACCCAACTAAAACACACCCTGGAAACCAAATTGGTCAGCAACCTTTATTTTGCTGGACAGATCAATGGAACTACCGGTTATGAAGAAGCGGCTTCACAGGGACTCATGGCGGGGATAAACGCCCACCTTAAAATCAATGAAAAGGAACCTTTCATTCTTAAAAGGGACGAGGCATACATCGGGGTATTGATAGATGATTTGATTACAAAGGGAACGGAAGAGCCCTATCGCATGTTTACTTCGAGAGCAGAATACAGAACATTACTACGACAAGATAATGCCGATTTAAGATTGACACCAAGAAGCTTTGAACTGGGATTGGCCTCAGAAGAGCGTATGAAGCGAATGGAGATTAAACAAAACAAATCAGCAAAGTTTGTCGAGTTTTTCAAAAAGACCAGCTTTGTTCCGGATGAAATAAATCCGATTCTGGAATCTATAGCTTCGTCAACTGTAAAACAATCTGATAAACTTTTTAAAGTCTTTTCTAGACCAAAGGTGACCATGGATCATATGTTGAGTTTGGATGCGGTCGCTGAGTACGTGAATAAAAATGAATTAAATACTGAGGTTTTGGAGCAGGCTGAAATTCAAGTTAAGTATTCTGGGTATATTGAAAAGGAAAAAAATAATGCGGATAAGCTTCATAGACTTGAAAATGTAAAGATTCCTGAGAATTTTGATTATACTAAACTTAAGTCCCTTTCCTATGAAGCAAGGGAAAAGCTGGAAGCAATTAGACCTGTAACCATTTCCCAAGCATCTAGAATAAGTGGCGTCTCTCCATCCGACATTAGTGTATTGCTTGTGTTTTTAGGACGTTAGGTATTTTTTGTTCCACGTGGAACATTTTTAAACTTAATCCCTTTATTTACGCATGGCCTGGTTTTTGATTGATGTAAGCCATCAAACCAAAAGATCATGCGCAAAATACTACTCCTAAGCCTAGCTTTGCTTTTTATCTCATCCTGTATCCCTCTCAGAATTGCCCCGAACATCAAAAACTATAAAATAAAAAATGGTAAAAGGTTTAAAAGAAACTTACCAAAGAAAACAATGTTCATTTTTGAGGATCCAAAAGATGAAAATGAATTTTACAACTATATCAATACAAGGTTTCAATTAAATGACCATTATGTAGATGTTGAGGTGCCTTTTGATTTGGATGGTAAAACGTTCTATTTTTCTTTTTATGAGGTTGAGATACCTACCAAAACCATAAATCTGATTCCAATTGTGATCGATGGTGTTTTAAGTCAAACAACGGAAATGGATCCCATGTTGGAAGAGGTGCATACTTCACGAATTGGAAATTGGTATATCGCTATGGAAGTTTTTACCAAAACAGAAAAGGATTGTTTACATGAAGATTCCATTTATAGACCACAGCTTTTGACGTATCTTTCACAGCTCAAAGATGAATATTTGAATACGGTCAATTATAATGAAGTTGTTTTTAAGAACTAAAGATTATTCCGTTTCGGGAGAAGACTTTGAACTAGTGTATGACACTGACTTGGACATGTTGGTAACACAACCCCAACCACAGGATAGCTCTCCTTACTACAATAGTGAAGCTTACATTTCACATACGGATTCCAGCTTGTCGTTTACGGACAAATTGTATCAAGGCATTAAGCACTATAGTCTTAGGAAAAAGATTCAACTAGTTGATTATCAACTAGTTGAATCAAAAAAACTACTCGATTATGGAGCTGGAACAGGTGATTTTTTACTACAAGCGAAGTCCAACGGATATGAGGTAGCGGGTGTTGAACCGAACGAAAAAGCTAGAGCCAAAGCGGCCTCAAAGGGAATCAAACTCCATAAAAGCATTGTGGATTTGGATACAGGTTCTTATGACGCGATTACATTATGGCACGTATTGGAACATCTACCTAATTTGGAGGAGCAGATAGAACAGATTTCAAACTTGCTGAAGGCAAATGGAGTTTTGATTGTTGCGGTTCCCAATTACAAATCCTTCGATGCCAAACATTATGGAGCCCATTGGGCAGCCTATGATGTCCCGAGACACCTATGGCATTTTTCCAAGACATCGATAATTCGCCTCTTTGACAAACGGAACATGGAAGTTGTTTCTATCAAACCGATGTTGTTCGATGCGTTTTATGTTTCCCTGCTATCGGAAAAATATAAAAAGAACAAGTTGTATTTGTTCAACGCTTTCTTCTTGGGTCTGTGGTCGAATATCAAAGCTTATTTTTCCAAAGAATACTCATCGCTCATATACGTGATAAAAAAGAAAAATTAAGCATTTCTAAGCCCATATTTGGCTGTTATCCTTCTTTTGCTTGTATTGACCTGAACAAAAAAAGAAAGTGGCTCTAAGCCGCATTTCTAAAGCCTACAGGAATAAAGTAAACTTATAGAAAAGTGGAATTTAAATAGAAATTCCTTATAGTGTTGGAAATAGGGAATTTTGATTCCTTGCGCGATAATGTGAGTCATTAAAAAAGCTTTTCTATTTTTGCGCATCTTTAAACCGGACAAATGAAAAAAGGTATAGTATTTATAATTGCTTTGACAGCAATGGCATGTCAACAGAACAAGATTGGATATGTCGATAATTTGAAGTTGATGGATGGCTATCAAGAGAAGATAGATGTCGAGGCCAAGTTCAAAACCAAAGTTGAGGCGCTGAACAAAAAGAGAGACAGTATTTCACAGGCATTTCAATTGGAGCTGCAAGAATTTCAGACCAAAGCCCAAAAAATGTCCCAGAAAAGTGCGCAGGAAGAATACGCATTGCTACAACAAAGAGGACAATTTGTAGGCCAACAGCTGCAACAGGAAGAGCAGTTGCTACAAAAGAATAGCCAAACCGAGATGGATTCCATAGTCAGTAAGGTCAAAAAAGAAATCAAGGCGTATGGAAAAGCCAACGGGTATACTTATGTTCTTGGTGGTGGTGATGGTGGTGCGGTTCTTTATGGACAAGATGCCAATAATCTTACCACTGAAGTGCTAAAGATTCTGAACGACAAATACAAAAAATAGGAACTGGAGTCACCAAAGATATGTTGGCCCGCTCTATTGAGCGGGCTTTTTTTATTCCCAATAAATTCTAAAAATGATGTAAGGTTTCAGCGTGATTTTGTAGCTTGAATGGCCACTAAGAATTATCCCGATGGGTGCTTGTTACCAAAGACTAAACCTGCTTTTCATTTCTTGCTTGCTGTCATATTCCTTTACTTTTTCTCAAGAGGCTGATACGGTTGGAACGGAACTTTTGGCAGCGGAAAAAGTGTACCTGCAACTTACTTCAAAAGAGTATACTACCAATCAGACGATTTGGTTTAAGGCCATTGTAACGGACTATCAAAACCATACCCCTACCAATCTCAGTGGGGTATTATATGTCGATTTAATAAATCGAGAAGACAGCATTGTAGCGCATAACGTGGTTAAGCTGACCAACGGCATCGGCAAGGGCAGCTTTGATTTGGATGAAGATCTGGCCGGTCGCTTTTTAATCAGGGCTTATACACGATGGAACCAGAATTTTGGTGATGATCATACTTTCAAGAAGTACATCAATATCTATTCGTTTACAGAGCACGGGAACACATATACGTTTGACGGACTAAAACCTGCTCAAAATCTTGAAGAAAATATTGCCTTATCCGGTTTGGACTTACAATTTTTCCCTGAGAGTGGGAAAATGATTCATGGTTTTGAAAACAAAATTGGCTTTAAGGCTTTGGGTTTTGATGGAAAGGGAAGAAAAATCAAAGGGGAGGTTATTGATGGCACAGGAAAAAGAATAACTTCCTTTAAAAGCAACGATTTGGGCATGGGTACATTTCGTATGCCCGTTGACAGCAACTCAACCTACTACGCAAAAGTAGGGCTCGCTAACCGTTCGGACGATATCCTTTTTCCTTTACCAATAGCCCAAGCTGGAAGTATCCTGTCGATTGAAAAATTAGGAGAAAAGATAAGGTTTAGCGTTAGTTCGAATGCGCTTAAAGACAGCGTAGCTGTGAAAGCGAGCTGTAGAGGAATGGATTATTATTTGATAGAAGGCGCCTTGCACAATGGAAGATTGGTTTCGGACTTGCCATCGAAAAACTTCCCTAATGGAATCATCGTCTTCACCTTGATGGATAAAGGGGGCAAACCAATTGCCGAAAGACTTTATTTTAATCATAGAACAAAGAATGGGCTGCAACTTGCAATTGATACCGACAAGGTCGAATATGGAAAACGGGAGCAGGTAAAGTTGGATATCCGACTCAATGGGCAACAACAGAACGCAAGCACAAATGCTTCGGTCATGGTACTTCAAAAAACTGAATGGCGAGAAAGTATTGATGGTTCGATAGTGTCGTTCTTTAATTTGGAATCGGAACTAAAAGGAGCTATTGAGAATCCTGGAAGTTATTTTGATAAGGACAATTCTGACCGCTTTAAGGATATGGATGCGCTGCTGTTGACCCAAGGATGGCGCAATTATAAGTATCCTTCGAAAAGGCAGGGCAAGCGTTTTTTTTGGCCGCAACCAACCCTAGACATCAAGGGAAGAGTGGCCCCACTCTCCTCTAAAAAGAGGATCTCGGAAAAAACAGATTTGACATTAACAACTTTTGGCAAAGAGACAACTGTATATACTGCCGAGGTAGATAGTTTTGGGAATTTTCAATTTATGCTGGATGACACTTTCGGTAGTAAGATGCGATTTTTACTTCACGCAAACTCAAATGGAAAACGAAAAAGGAATCTTAAAATCACAATTGATTCATTTCCCAAGCCTAAAACTACATACCTACCTAATCCGTTTGCGCAAAAAGCGGATACCATTACCAAAGCTTTCTTGGAAAACCAACAAAACCAGAACAGAATAGAGATGGTCTTTGATTCACTTTTCGGAGTTACCCAATTGGATGAGGTTGTGGTCGAAGACTATAAGTTGACCCCTGAACGAAAAGCGCTTTATGAAAAATATGGCGAGCCTGATGTTATAATAACAGGGGATTCTCTTGAGCAAAAGAAGCAAAAGTGGTCTTACGGAATATATAGCATACTCTTGTTTAATTATGGAGACGAGGTTCAGATTGAAAGATTCCCCGATGGTTTTATGTTGGCACATGTCGCCGGGGGCCCGACTTTGCTCATGGTAGACGGCAGGTTGTTACAGAGCCATGAATATGGACATGTTCCCCTAATGCCACCGGAAGTGGTTGAAAATATTGAAATTATAAAATTCGCCAAGTTCTTCAAGTCCAGGTATCTGACAGTATTTCCAGAAACCGACCCCTTAATGGCACCCTATGTGGGACATATTATTTCTATAACCACTAAGGGCAAAGTTGGAATTCATGCCACAAACAAACCCATTCCCGGGACACTTGACACCACCATGGAAGTATTTTCTCCCGTGAAGGAATTTTATGCTCCAAAATATGACAAACCTGTTCCGGTTGACGAGCAAAAGCCGGATTTAAGGTCATTGCTACATTGGAACCCTAATCTTATCATCGATGAAACCGGAAAAATTTCTGAGAGCTTTTACAATGGTGATCTTACTGGTGATTTTGTCATAATTGTTGAAGCCATTTCGGAAGATGGTCAGATAGGATATCAGGAAAAAACATTTTCAATCGAAGAATAAGAATTCAATAGTATAATCCATTTTGTTGAATTGATGCAATGGCCCTTTTCTCATGGGACAATACTTCCTCATATTCCATTTCACTAAGGTTGCTTTCCACACCTATGAACTTCATGGCGTATCCATTCAACACTTCTTCAAAAATCAATTTAGCTCTTTCCGCATGATAATCCGAAGTGATGATGGTCAGTGCAACTTCAGTGTTGAGCTCAGTCAACACAGTTTTCGCCTTTACGGCATCGTCCACAGTGTTTTTTGATAGGGCAAATTCCAAAAACGCACCTTCCGGAACACCCTTTTTAACGAGGTAGGCCTTTGCATAGTGGGCATGTGGCAGTTCGGCGGTATTAAAATGAGGGCTCCAACCACCTGTGCAGAGGACCCAACTTTTCTTTTGGAACAAATCTAGGCAACGGCCAAGACGACTTATTGCTATGGGACCCAATTCTCCCGAAGCAGAATTTGGCGACCCCAAGACAACAAGTACCTCTTGCATTTTTTATTGTAGTAGATAGATCAGAAAAATGGCAGGAATAAAATAGACCACAATGGTCTTGGCACCTTCATAGTCCTTGGCAACCCTTTGCCCCAAAAGTAAAAACAGCAACGTGATTGCAGAAAGCAATGCACCGCAAAAGGCCATATTACTTTCGCCGGAAGCTATGAACTGGAATGCACCAACGGCACACAGAATACCCGAGATCATTTCCATCAAGAGTATAATTCCCAGCAAAAAGGGAACCAGACCATTGAAAATACTTTTAGAAAAATGGTTCTTTAGCCACGTGACATTTCCCTTCCAATCCATGATTTTGTCAATGCCACTTTGCAACAGGGTTATGGTCAAAAACAGGAGAATTAGAATTTGGGCGGCGTTAGATAAGATATGTTCCATTGTCATGCTATTTTAAGCCGCCTTCGCGTGAAGAAGCCGGGTCAGTTTTATCGAAAGATCCGTAAATATGATTTTGGAATTGCCATTCCGTTCCACGTGAAAAATGGCTTTTTCCAATTCCTCCACGATTTGCTCAATATTGTTCTCATGGACAAAGGGAGCAAACTTGGAGAGGTCAAACTTTTCCATATGTATTTTAAGATACACCAATTCGTTGGCTTGATAGTTCAACAATAGTGCCTGTCTCATGGCCCTTAAGCAGTAATTTAAAAATTGCTTCTGGACTTCCCTGCCCGTTTTCGCCACCTCGTCGCTCCAAAGAATCAATTCTTGGATTGCTCCTTTGTTCCCTTTTGCTTTAAAAGCACTTCGTACCCACTGCACAAACCAACGTTCAAAGACCAGGTCTTCCGAATCCTTGTTCATCAGATCCAAGGCCTTGTTAAAGTTTCCATTGGCTTCATGGGCAATGGAATTCGCCTCACTTTCCGAAACACCTTTACTCAAAAGCGCATTGGCGATGGCATTTTCAGCCAGTGGGGGGAAATGCAAAATCTGACAACGGGACCGAATGGTATTTATGATTTGTTCTTCATCTTCGGCGATCAGGAGCAACATCGTTTTTTCAGGAGGTTCCTCAATCAATTTTAAAAGTTTGTTCGAAGCCGCGATGTTCATCTTTTCGGCCATCCATATGATTAGGATTTTATAACCGCCCTCATACGATTTCAGGGAAAGTTTTTTAACGACATCCTGGGCTTCGTCCACCCCAATTTGGCCCTGTTTTTTTTCGATACCGATTAGCCGGTACCAATCGAACAAGTTGCCGTACGGTTGTTCCTTTACAAATTGCCGCCAATCCTCTAGATAGTGATCACTTACGGCGTGCGACTTTATTTTGTCCGAAGTGGACACCGGAAAGGCGAAATGAAGATCCGGATGTGTAAGGGAATTGCATTTGGTGTTGCAAACAACGTTGTCACCTTCATTCTCTCCACCACTATTACCGCACAATAAATATTGCGCGTAGGCGATGGCCATCGATAAGGTTCCTGTGCCTTCTTTTCCAACGAACAATTGTGCATGGGCCACACGACCTGATTCGGCGGTTGACACCAAATGGGTTTTAATGTGCTCAAGGCCCAAAACATCTTTAAACAACATGTTTCAAAGATACATTTTTTAGGTTCTGGTGCATGAAACACTTTTTTTGTTGGAACTTTAAAATTATAAGCATCAGAACCCACCGGAAAAGCAGGAAATCTTTACATTTGACCTCGCCATAAAATCAAACAGATGAAGACCATAGACGACTATAATTTTGAAGATAAAAAAGCGTTGATCCGTGTAGATTTCAATGTTCCTTTGGATGGGGAATTCAACGTAACGGACACTAGCAGGATTGAAGCGGCCACGCCGACCATTTTAAAGGTTTTGGAAGATGGAGGAAGTGCAGTTTTAATGAGCCACTTGGGTAGACCAAAAGGTCAGGTGAATCCAGATATGTCCTTGTCGCATATTTGTGAAAAGGTTTCTGAAATTGTTGGGGTCCAGGTGAAATTTGTAGATGAATGTGTTGGAGATAATGTGGCCCAGGCCATTGCTGACCTTCAAAGCGGAGAAGTGCTTCTTTTGGAAAACCTGAGATTTCACGCTGAAGAGGAAAAAGGGGATGAAACCTTTGCAGAAGCACTTTCGAAAAACGGGGATATTTACGTAAACGATGCCTTCGGAACAGCGCATAGGGCCCACGCTTCAACAACTATTGTGGCTAACTATTTTCCAGGGAACAAATGCTTTGGATACTTGCTTGCCAAAGAGATAAAAGCAATTGAAAAAGTAATGCAAACAGGTGAAAAACCTGTAACCGCGATCTTGGGTGGAGCAAAAGTCTCTTCGAAGATCACCATCATTGAAAACATTCTGGATAAGGTCGATAACTTGATTATTGGTGGAGGAATGACCTACACTTTCATCAAAGCCCAAGGGGGCCAGGTTGGAGATTCCATTTGCGAAGATGATAAAATGGAATTGGCACTTGATATTTTAAAACAGGCAGAAGCAAAAGGGGTCCAGGTCCATTTACCTGTTGATGTTCTCGCGGCGGACGCTTTTGATAACAATGCGAACACCAAAATTTTGGATGTAAATGAAATTCCAGAGGGATGGCAAGGGCTGGATGCTGGACCACAATCCCTGGAAATCTTCAAAAAGGTGATTTCGGAATCCAAAACCATTTTATGGAATGGTCCGGTAGGGGTTTTTGAAATGGAAAATTTTGCCAAGGGAACGATCGCCATGGGAAACTATATTGACGAAGCAACGCAAACTGGAGCTTTTTCGCTTGTTGGCGGAGGGGATTCGGTTGCTGCGGTAAAGCAGTTTGGCTTTCAGGATAAAGTAAGTTACGTTTCCACGGGAGGAGGCGCCATGCTCGAGAGTTTGGAAGGAAGAACCCTTCCCGGTATTGCGGCAATATTGGGCTAACACCCACGTTATGAAGTAATAGGCAAGGCGCTATTTTATGATATGTTTTAGACTGAAAACTTTAATATTTCAGAAAAAAACATCATTTTCGTTTGCCCCAAAACCAAACCTTGTCCAAAATGAACCAAAAATTTAAAATCGCCCTTTCGGCGACACTGCTCTTTTCAGCTTCATTCCTTAGTGCGCAGGAAGTGGATTCTACAGTGGTAAATCAAAATGGAGAAACAAAGACTTTACCCCTTGTAACTGATAAGGATTCTGTTTCCGTACTACCCATTACGGATTTAAAGATTCAGCCAAACCAGATTGATGGGCAGCAGATTGTTAAGTCTGACAAGGACAATAAATTCCACCTTAAAGATTTACAGGAAGCCAGAAATTATGACAGCCTATGGTTAAAGGAGTTACATGCCAGTGCACAGTTGTTTAGCGAAATGTTGCTTGAGGTACAAAATCCGGCAAGCGAAGAATTGACCATAGTCGATTTGCCAACAGACACCTTAAAGGCCAGATTGGCAAGAATGGATGAAAAAACGCCTTTCAACATTTCTTATAATCCTTCATTGGAACGCGTGATCAAATCTTTTTTGGTACGCAAAAAGGACCTGATGCAGCGCATGATTACCGCAAGTCAGTTCTATTTTCCACTTTTTGAACAAGAATTGGACAACAATGACATTCCCTTGGAAATAAAATATTTGGCCATTGTGGAATCGGCATTGAACCCACGTGCAAGATCACGGGTCGGAGCAAAAGGGCTGTGGCAGTTTATGTATAGCACCGGAAAAATGTATGGTTTGGATGTAAGTAGTTATGTTGATGAAAGACATGACCCCATTTTGGCAACCAAGGCAGCCAGCAAATACCTATCCAAACTTCATGATATTTTTAATGATTGGGATTTGGCCTTGGCCGCTTACAATTCTGGTCCTGGAAATGTGAACAAGGCCATTAGGAGGTCGGGAGGGTACAAAAACTACTGGAATATTAGAAGAAATCTGCCCCGTGAAACTGCTGGCTATCTTCCAGCATTTTTGGCAACCATGTACATTTTTGAGTATGCCGATGAACATGGCCTGCAATACAAAAAAGCCGAGAGACCTTATTTTGAAACGGACACAGTGCATGTGAAAAACCTTATCACCTTCGACCAGATTTCTAAGTTGGTGGATATCAGTACAGAGGAGTTGGAAATGTTGAATCCAGCCTACAAATTGAACATCATACCAAAAATCAAGGGCAAAACCTATACACTAAGATTGCCCATTACCAAGATTGGAAAGTTTGTGAGTAACGAGGAAGCCATTTATGATTATGCAAAGAAAGAACTGGATTCCCTTGAAAAACCGTTACCACAGCTTGTGGAGACCAAAAACCAGATAAGATATAAAGTACGGAGTGGGGACTATCTTGGTAAAATAGCGGAACGTTACGGCGTTGGTGTAAGCCAGATCAAAAGATGGAATGGTTTGCGTAGCAATAATTTGAGAATCGGACAACGACTTACCATATTTCCTAGAAAACCCTACATTCCAAAACAAACGGTAGCTAAAAAAAGCACTTCAAAATCAGCTTCCGGTACGGTTGCAGGGGGAGCAAAAGTGCATACTGTGCAAGAAGGCGACTCCCTTTGGACAATCTCAAGAAAGTATCCCGGAGTTTCTATTGAAAATTTACGTGAATGGAACGGTCTTAGCGGTAATAATTTAAAACCCGGCACAAAACTGAAATTGTGCGATTGTTCTTCGTAAATTTAATGCAAGATGAAAGAACGAGTGCAACGAGTGGCTGCATGGAATCTTAAATTTTCAAGCAATTTATTTACGATTAGTTGAAAATTTTAAACAGATGAAAAGATTAGGAATACTATACCTCACCATTATCGCTTTGGTAATGGCAGCATGCAATGATTCAGGACCGAAAAAGCGATTTCTCCCACCTTCCACCGGGGGAATCAATTCCTTGATGGTGGTTATGGATACTGAACTTTGGAAGGGTGGTGTTGGAGACAAAATAAGGGAACATTTCGCAGCTCCGGTACGCGGACTTCCGCAAGGGGAACCGAAATTCACGATAACACAAATTCCACCACAGGTATTTAAGGGAGCTACCGCTTATTCCAGATCGGTGCTTTTTGTGGAACAAGACACCCTTTCATTGGCACACATAAAAACAAACGTGTATGCCAAACCCCAAAAAATTGCTGTAATCAAAGGAGAGACCTATAACGATTTTGCCCATAACCTTGATTCATTGGCCGGGATGGCCATTGCGGCTTTTAAAAAGGTTGAAATTGGAGAAGCGCAAAAACGCTTTACACGTTCATTGAACAAGGAAAAGGCCTTTGAGGAAGAGTTTGGAATCAGCCTAAAAATCCCATCATTATATAAACTTGGTAAACGGGAGAAGAATTTTGTTTGGATGGATATCCAGATTCCAAAAGGAACTATGAACATTTTGGCGTATTCGATGCCTTGGGACAGTTTCTCTAACGATTCCACCTTTGTAACCGACATTATAAAGATGCGGGATTCCATTGGGAAAAAATATATTCCGGGACCTTATGATGGAACGTTTATGATGACGGAAAAGGCATTTTCACCCTATATCTATCCTGCGCAGATTGGCGGGAAAAAGGCTGCAGAAGCTAGAGGCATTTGGGAAATTAATGGATACCCAATGGCAGGCCCTTTCTTGACCTACATTATTAATGATAAGGAGAATAACAGAAAACTGATACTTGAAGGGTTCACGTTCGCCCCTTCCGAAGAAAAACGGGATTATATGTTCGAACTTGAGGCTATTTTAAAGACCGTAAAGTTCGAATTAGGTTCTTGACCACAATTGTAAGCAAGACAAAAAAGCCCAGTTGTATCTCCCCAGATGTCCTGGGCTTTTTTGTTCTTTAAATGCTTAAAAGGGATTTTTTAATCAAATGCAAATCCAGTTGAAATTCTATAAACGAATGCGTAAAGCACAATAAAGAACATTACAAAGCTGAACCATGCAAAGATTTTAAAATATCTTTCCAATAGATAATGACCCAGGTTTCTGAATCCTTCTAAATAAATTTCTTTTACGAGTAATAGTTTTTTCATAAGTCGAGTTTTTAAGATTTAAAGACAAAGCAAAGATTAGATCAAATTCATCAGTCCGAAAAACAACCAGATGAAAGGCCAAAAATGAATGATGAAAGTCCTGCTAAATCTCAAAACACTATAAAGTATAGCTTTTCATCGATGAAATGCATAGGATGGAAAACGGGATGTCGAGGGGAACTATCGATGTAATGCATTCTTTTGAAAGTATGGTCATAAAAAAAGCCCCTTCTCGGGGCTTCTTATAACGTTGTTTCGTCACATATCGACGATTATGAACTCGGATCGCCGGTTTTCTTGATGTCGCGCCCTGGAGCACCGTTTGCCATCTCCGCAGTCATTGAGCAAACGCTCCTCCCCATAACCAATGGCACTTTGTATACGCATAGGGTCAATTCCCCTTGAGATAATATAATCCCGTGTAGATTTGGCCCGTTTGTCCGAAAGGTATTTGTTATAGGCCTTTTTACCAATGGCATCGGTATGGGATTCAATTTTGATCACCATATCTGGATATTCCCGCATCACCTCAACAAGTTTGTCCAATTCATGGGCCGCTTGCAGTTTAATGTTATACCTATCAAAGTCAAAGTAGATGGTTTCAGTCTCTATCTTTTTAACATTCTTCTCCTCTACGATAATCTCCTTTAGCTTTTTTAGGGATTGCTTAATGTTTACGGTTATATTGTTCTTTGTAGAGATATTTATTTCATTTTCAAAATACCCATCTTTAATTGTTTTGATCGTATAGTTGGTCAAAGGTTTTAGATTTTTGAAAACAAAAGTTCCCTCTGGAGTAGTTTTCGCTTCAGCAACAATTACCTTATCCCTATTGAACAAGGCAACGGTGGCCTCGGCCAAAATTTCGCTTGTATCATCATCTTCTACGATCCCGGCTATGGAGTTCAGGTTTTCGATAAGTTTAAAGGAATAGATATCATCGTCCCCCTTGCCCCCTTTTCTATTTGAAGCGAAATAACCTTTCTCTCCTTTTTTGTCAATAATATAGGAGAAATCATCCCGATTACTGTTGATGGGTTCTCCCATATTGACTGCAACCCCAAAAATGTCTTCTGCATAATCCGATTGATAGATGTCCAGCCCGCCAATGCCCATATTTCTGTCCGAAGAAAAATATAGCGCGTTTTCCGTTATATAGGGAAACATTTCCTTTTTGCTGGTGTTCACGGTTCTACCTAAGTTCTTTGGTGTGGAAAAACGGCCATTTTCATGGATGTCCACCATATATATATCCGTACCTCCATAACCCCCCGGCATGTCTGATACGAAATACATTTTTTTACCATCAGGACTTATGGATGGGTGCCCATTGGAGTAGTTCTCACTGTTAAAAGGAAGTTCAACAGGGTCGGTCCATTCGCCCTCAACCAGTTTTGAACGGTAGATTTTAAGATGATTGACACCATTTTTACCACGCTTCAATTTTTTTCCATAGTTATTTCTGGTAAAATAGATTGTTTTTTGATCAGGGGAAAAAGCTACGGAAGCCTCGTGATACTTAGTATTGATTTTTTTCGAGAATTTCTTGGAGCCGTTCAACTCTTCTCCTTGTCCATCGCTTTTGGCAACATAAAGATCCAAGAAAGGCTGATTGTTCCACCGGTAGCGCCTTGTGGTCAAAAAGGAAGAATCAAGAGCAGAGGCGTAAACGACTTCAGAATCGTTATGGAACATAGGTGAAAAGTCGGAATACTTGGAATTGATGGCCAGGTTTTTGATTTTAATTTGAACTGGACTTTTAAATGTCATCATTTCCTCATCAATGTCTTGGAAGGGTTCGTTTCGTTGCTGCCTAAACATCTTGGTAAGCTTTGCGGCCCGACGATACCGACCGGTTCCTTTGAGGGTATGGGTGTATTTAAAGAATCTATCCTCGGTTATCTCATCCGTAAAGGTCTCATAAAGCTCGTGGTACCACTTGTATGACTTTTCAAGGTTTCCACTATAGTAGTGGGAATCACCTGCTTTGGAAAGAAGTTTGAAAGTGTGCTTTTCGTTACTTTTCTCAAGCACTATGTCATAAACCCGGGCCGCTTCGGCAAACCACATTTTGTCGTAGTATTCATCGGCGGTTCTTATAAGCTTAGCCGTGATTCCTTTCTTTTGGACAAATCTGGTCAGGGCACGTTTGCTCATTCCCTCCAATTGCTTGATGAAAGGGGCCTGCACGGGCATACCGGCATCCTCGGAGCTAACTTCCCCAGTAAACAGTTCTTCGTCCTCGAACTGCAATAGGGATAGCTCCTGGGAGTTAAGCCCAAATGAACCTAGAAGAATTAGGATTAGAATGAGGTTTTTCATAATCTTTCCACAACACCAAATAACACTGGTGGTTGACAAAAGTGACCAACGTCGTAAAAGTGACGTAAGTCTCAACTGCTAAAATAAAATATGGTAATAGCGTGGATAACTTTTTGTTGTGAATGAGATGTTTTACGGCGTGTAGGCGTAAAAAATGTGGTTTTTTATCGATGAACCCTTTAAATACGGGGCATTGATTGCGTAGGAAAAACCTTTATAAAAAAATGGAATTAGGAATCAGACTCCTTGCCGCTCTCCAATTTTTCGTCTTCTTTGGAAGCGTCTTTAAATTCTTTGATGCCACTACCCAAACCTCTCATGAGTTCAGGAATCTTTTTGCCTCCAAATAGCAAAAGAACTACTAAAACAATCAGTACAATTTGCCAAGGACCTAGCATACCAAGAAAAAAAGTTTGAGCAATCATAACATCTACACCTTTAAATGAGGGGTAAAATTACTAAAAAGAACTGTAAGCCCCCACATCATTAACGAAAATTAGCGTTTCGTGGTGGATGTCGGTGGTATTAGGACGGTTTGAAGTATTTTAAAAAGCTTAACAACCAAAATAAAAATCAAGAACTATCTTTGTCCAATATGGCACGGGACAAGAAAAAGAGAAAAGAAATAAAACGTAAGCTGCTGCATAAGTATCGGCTGGTGATATTGAACGAAAGTACCTTTGAGGAAAAGATATCCTTTAAGCTTAGCAGGCTGAACGTTTTTGTAACAGGAACACTTTTTATAATTGTCCTAATTGGGCTTACCACCCTAATAATCGCATTTACTCCCTTAAGGGAGTATATCCCTGGCTATTCCTCTACCCGTCTTAAAAGACAAGCAACCGAATTGACATATAAAACGGATTCTTTGGTAACTGTACTAAACTATACTAATCGGTATTTAGATAATGTAAGACTTGTTTTGAGAGGAGATATTGAAAATAATGAGGTAAATCGCGATTCACTTTTCGAAAAATACAAATTGGACCCTTCAACAGTTGATTTGACTCCAATTCGCCAAGACTTGCTGCTTAGGGAGGAAGTTGAACTGGAGGACAAATACAATTTGTTTGAGCGGGATGCCGAAAATGTTGGGACTTTATTATTTTCACCTGTAAATGGCACATTGTCACAACGTTATGACCCTGAAAACAAGCATTACGCCGTTGATGTAGTTGCGCCAAAAGACACTCCGGTCAAATCCATTGCGGATGGAATCGTGTTATTCTCCGAATGGACCGCCGAAACAGGATATGTAATCATTATCGAGCACCAAGACAATAATCTTACTTCAGTATACAAACACAATGGCTCATTGAGCAAAGCTCAGGGCGATTTGGTAAAGGCTGGGGAGATTGTTGCATCTATTGGAAATACTGGAGAATTGACCACCGGACCCCATTTACATTTTGAACTTTGGAGAAAAGGAAAACCGGTAAACCCCTTAAACTATATTGATTTTAACTAAATGTCGTTAAAAGCGTTTGGGGCAAAACTCTTTGCCAAGCATATATCCAAGAAAACCGCTAAATGGGCAAATGACTCAATTAGAACCCAGCAAAGTGTATTTCAACACCTGATTTCCACTGCAAAACATACCCAATTCGGAAAGGATCACGGTTTTGACAAGATCAAAACACATCGCGATTTTGTTCAGAATGTTCCCGTAAGGGATTACGAAGCACTAAAAAACTATGTTCAGGAGATAATTGATGGTAAAAACGATGTTTTATGGCCCAATAAGCCCATCTATTTTGCAAAAACCTCAGGGACTACTTCCGGGGCCAAGTATATCCCCATAACAAAAGAATCCATTAAATACCAGGTGGAGGCTTCACGAAATGCGATTCTGTCCTATATCCATGAGACAGGGAACGCCGATTTTGTGGATGGAAAAATGATTTTTTTACAGGGCAGCCCAATTTTAGAGGAAAAAGGAGGTATTAAATTGGGTAGACTCTCTGGAATTTCAGCGCACTATGTGCCCAACTATTTGCAAAAAAACAGACTTCCAAGCTGGGAAACCAATTGCATTGAGGATTGGGAAACCAAAGTGGACAAAATCATAGAAGAAACGGAAAACGAGGATATGACCGTGATCGCGGGGATACCTTCCTGGGTGCAGATGTATTTTGAAAAACTCAATGCCAAGTCTGGAAAAAAGGTGGTGGAACTCTTCAAAAATTTTCAATTGTTCATTTATGGAGGAGTGAATTACGAACCGTATCGGGCCAAATTCGAAGATTTGATGGGCAAAAGGGTGGACAGTATTGAACTTTTTCCGGCTAGCGAAGGTTTTTTTGCCTATCAGGACTCCCAAAAAGAGGACGGGATGCTTTTATTGCTGAATTCCGGTATTTTCTATGAATTTATTAAGGCTGATGAATTTTTTGAAGAAAACCCAAAACGATATACCATTGGCGATGTGGAGCTTGGGGTCGATTATGCTATGGTGATATCAACAAATGCTGGACTTTGGGGGTATAACCTAGGAGATACCGTTCGGTTTGTTTCTTTAAAGCCCTATAGAATAGTCGTTTCTGGAAGAATAAAGCATTTTATATCTGCCTTTGGCGAGCACGTAATAGCCAAAGAAGTAGAGGAAGCTATAAAATATGCCATAGAGAACTCAGATGCTTTGGTAAATGAATTCACCGTTGCACCCCAAACGGCTCCAAAAAATGGCGAATTACCATACCATGAATGGTACATTGAGTTTGAAAAAGCTCCATCCGACTTGTTGAGGTTTTCAAATCATATCGAGGAAAGTATGAAAAAGCAGAATAGCTATTATTTCGATTTGATCGAGGGGAACATACTTCAATCTCTTATAATCACCCAGATTCGCACGGGTGGATTCCAAGACTATATGAAAGCCATTGGCAAGTTTGGTGGGCAAAATAAGGTGCAAAGACTATCCAATGACAGAAAGGTAGCAGAAGGTTTGGAACCATTTCAGTTATAACTGGTTAAACACAAAGCCCAAGCACCAAATTCCAATCTTGTTTCCTCAGTTATCGAGGACTTTCTGACAACATTTGTGTAAATCGGCGCAATTCGTGTCAATAAAAACAGAAACTCAAAATCCCCTCCTTTACATTTATCAGCCGGGTTTGGACAAGTAAAATACGATATGAACTTTTCCGATATATTAATTGGGTTGCAACAGTGCTACTTTAGTAGGAATTCATGTATTTTTGCCAGAACGATTTATGGCAACCAAAGTAAAACAGACTACACGGGCACAAGAATCCACTAATGCCATTGAGCGCATGTACATTACCATGAGACACCTGCTCAACCGTGGATTTTACAAACCATCAGGCGTTTCAGGAAATGCACTTAGAAATGCTCTTTTATTGCTTAGACCTGAGATTTATGGCTCAATCGCTGAGGAAAAAGCAGAGCTAAACGGCCTCATATATGTATTGGAAAGACTTCCCAAGGGAATAGAAGAATGCAGGTTTATCAATCTTACTTCTGATGAGGGATTTTCCAAATCACATTTAAGGGCTATCGTACCTCCAAAACGAAGAAGAAATTGCTATCGTATTGACGATGAGCAAATGAATATTGAAATAACCCGCGGGCGAAGTGATATCTATGATATTTTGACCCACCTTACTTTTTTGTTCATCGAATCTGGAAAAATTAGCAAAAGGGTTTTGGTTGAGGATGGAACGGCAACCATTCGTGATTGGGACAAGCTGGCAGATTTTGTCCAAAGTGATGAAAAAGAAGATGCTGAAAGAGAAATCGCTTTGATCCATACAGCCAATATTTTAGGTAGGACATTTGATGAGGTAGTTGAACTTCATGACAAATTAAAGACATCACAAGACCAAGATCGGTTTTTGGATGTGATTTTTTGGTTGGGAAAATTAGCCATTGAGGAAGAAACTACAGGAAACAAACGTACAATTACCTTTAGCCCCTTGCTTCGCGAGCGATTAGGTCATCACATTCACGGTGAACGCTGGGCAAACCTGATCAAGGAAACATTGAGCAATAATAATTTGCTCCATAGGCCCATTCATATCATAAGTGCAAATATGCACAGTGTCATGAATTCGTTGTTTGCCAAAAAAGCACTGGCAAAAGAGTTTCCGGATACGAAATCCTTGAGCATTTATGAAGCATTGAGCTCATCGGGAAATAAGGACTTACGAAAGAAGGTGATGAACGCCGGCTCAAAAAATGGGATGATTTTCATCGATGATACTTCCGGGGCAAATATCGATGTACAGATTTTTGATTCAGCTAAGTTTGGGAAAGGTGCTTGTTGCTATGAACTTCCGAAAGATATTCCAGAAGATGAAAAACCAGTTATCTTCGTTATGGATTATGCCTTTGGAGAACAAGCGTATGAAACCATAGACGAGCTATTAAAACCTTTGGAGCAGGACGGCCAAAAAAAGTTTTTGAACGTAGACTCCATATCGATTATGGGAAAAGCCGGAATTTTGGAAGGAGGTAAAGGTGATTTGATGATTCCGTCGGCACATATTTTCGAAGGAACAGCCGATAACTACCCCTTTGAAAATGAACTTTGTGCAGCGGATTTTGAGGATCATGGATTAAAAGTTTTGGAGGGAACCATGGTAACCGTATTGGGGACCTCACTTCAGAACAAAGATATATTAAGGTTTTTCTACGAATCCACCTGGAGTGTTATTGGACTGGAAATGGAAGGAGTACATTACCAAAAGGCCATACAGTCAGCTTCCAAGGTGAGAAAGAGCATTAAGAAAGACGTAAAGGTCAGGTATGCCTACTATGCTTCGGACAACCCTTTGGAAACAGGAAGTACATTGGCCTCCGGAGGATTGGGAACTACCGGGGTAAAACCTACATATTTGATTACAGACAGGATTTTAAAACAAATATTCAATTAGAAAAAATGGCAGAGCACTCATCAAACCAAAACACATCGGAAGAGATTGATTTGGGACAATTGTTTCAAATTATAGGAAGAGGTTTTCAAAAGTTCTTCAACTTTATAGGAAGCATCTTTAAGGGGTTGTTCCATCTATTGATTTTGTTTCTACTTTTTATTCAGAAGCATTTCCTAATTCTTTCAGTTGCAATTGTTGCAGGAGGTGTTGGAGGATATTTCTTGGACAACCATTTACCTGAAAAGTATATTTCCAAGATGGTGGTTGAACCTAATTTCAACAGTGTCCAGCAACTATATAACAACATTGATTTTTATAATGACCTGGCAAAGGCCCAGGACTCTGTAGCATTGGCCTCGGCTTTGAATATTTCTACAAATGAAGCGGCAAGCATTAAAAAGATTTTTGTGGACTCATATTCGGATGAAAATCAAAAAATAAAATTATTCGACAATTTCATAAAGGAGTTGGATACCACAACAATTAAGACTATTGACTTTGAAAATTATCTTAAAAACTTTAACTCTTTAGATGCAAGGTTTCATCAAATTTCATTAATAAGCACGAATAATCTGGTCGCCAAAAAAACGCAACCATCCATTATAAGCTCTATCTCCGTCAATGATTACTTTAAACTACAAAAAAAGGTGAATGATGAAAACTTGAAGCTTCAAGATTCCATCTATATGCAGCAGCTCACTGAAATAGATTCTCTTCAGAACCTATATAAAAGAGTTTTGGAAAAAGAAGCGGAAAAACCGATGCAGGGAACAAGTATTAATCTTGCTGAAAACGGAGAATCACAAAACAAAGAACTGGCTTTGGTCCAGGAAAGGGAGGTTATCAAGGAGAAATTGGTCGACCTTAATGAAGAACGGGCCAACAAATCGGAAATTTTGAATATTATTAGTGATTTTCCAGCGAGGGGGGTAGAAATGAAGGGTTTCTGGAACAGATATCTTTTTGTATTTCCTCTAGTTTTGTTGCTGATTGTGATTGGAGCACTGACGGTAGTTCAAATAAATAAATATCTCCGAAATTACAGTATCGATAGACTTTCCTAAAATGTAAAACAATAAAAACGACCCGTTAAACGTATTTGTTTGTCGACTACGACTACTACTGTACATATTTGCATTTATTTAGGTTGGTACTGTTACCTTCCGACGACAGAATTATCATACTTTTGCAAAAATTTTAGGAATTGAAACCCAACCTTGAAATTTCAGAATTACTTAAGACAGCAATAGAAGCATCGGTAGATGCGGGCAAAGCCATTTTAGAAGTATATGAAAATACGGATTACCAAGTTTTGGAAAAAGGAGACAAGTCTCCGCTCACAGAGGCAGATTTATGCTCCAATAAAGTGATCAATGAGTATCTAATACCAACCGATATCCCCATAATTTCAGAAGAAAACAAACAACTTGGGTTTGAGGTTCGGAAACAATGGGCCACCTGTTGGATGGTAGACCCCTTGGATGGAACCAAAGAGTTCATCAAAAGAAACGGTGAATTTACGGTTAACATAGCGTTGATCAAAGAAGGGTCTCCTGTGATGGGCGTGATCTATGTGCCTGTAAGCAGGGAATTATACCTTGCCAATACTGGGGATAAGAAGGCCTACAAACTTCGATTAAACGAGAATCATAAGCTCCCTGAATCTTTTTTCACAGCCAAAGACGAAATAGCTCCAGGGACTACAAATCCGAGCAAGATCCGTGTGGTTGGGAGCAGGTCCCACATGAATCCGGACACTGAAAGCTTCATATCAAACCTAAAAGACCAGTATGATGAGATAGAAATTGTTTCCAAAGGAAGTTCCCTGAAATTTTGTTTGGTTGCCGAGGGCAAAGCCGATGTGTACCCACGTTTTGCCCCTACTATGGAATGGGATACGGCGGCAGGCCATGCCATATGTAATGCAGTAGGCCTAAAAGTTATATCCAAGGAGACCAATGAGGAACTTGAGTATAATAAAGAAAATTTGTTGAACAGTTATTTTCTTATTAAGGGCTAATGCGAAAGGTATCCTACAAAAGACACTTGGCCAAAACCATTACTTGGCGACTGGTAGGAACCTTGGACACTATTTTAATTTCATGGTTAATTACCGGAAATCCATTTACGGGATTAAAAATTGGATTGGCGGAGATGATCACCAAAATGGTTTTGTACTATCTTCATGAAAGGATGTGGCTATCTGTGGATGTTGGCAGTAGTCAAAAAAGGCACTTAATAAAAACTGTGACATGGCGGGTTATTGGAACCTTGGACACCATTTTACTTTCTTGGGTTATTTCAGGAAACCCTTTGACCGGACTAAAAATCGGTTTCGCAGAAGTAGTTACAAAGATGGTTTTATACTATTTGCACGAAAGAGCATGGTATCGCATAAACTATGGCCTTGATATTAGAAAAAGAGCTAAAAAATGGAAAAGAACATCATAACACATAACTATAAGATTAATAGAAAGGAAAGAAGAGCTTTGAACAAGCATAATTCCTTTCTAATTTTCTTTACTGGCTTATCTGGCTCGGGAAAATCTACCATTGCCAACGCATTAGAACAAAAATTATTCAACTCTGGTATAAAAACATATGTATTGGATGGTGATAATATCCGAAGAGGGATTAATTTTGACCTGACCTTTAGTCCAGAAGATCGTTCCGAAAACAATAGAAGGATCGGTGAGATTTCTAAATTATTCATTGACGCCGGAATAGTGGTTTTGGCGGCATTCGTTGCTCCCTATAAAAAAGATAGGGAATTCATTAAGAAAACCGTCGAAGGGGAAAATTATGTGGAGGTGTTTGTGAACACCAGTCTTGGAGAATGTGAAAAAAGGGATGTGAAAGGATTGTATAAAAAGGCCAGAGAAGGGGAAATAACAAATATGACGGGGATTTCCGCACCATACGAAGCTCCGAATGACGCTGACGTGGAAGTATCGGAAAAAAACACCGTTGAAGAAAGTATTGAAATCATTTATAAAGCGATTCAGAAAAAATTAGAACTTCAGGAAAATGAGTAAATATTATTTGAACTATTTGGATGAATTGGAGTCTGAGGCTATTTATGTGCTTCGGGAAGTGTGGGCGCAATTCCAAAACCCTGTGATTTTGTTTTCAGGAGGTAAAGACTCCATAGTAGTAACGCATTTGGCAAAAAAGGCGTTCTTCCCAAGCAAAATTCCGTTCGCGCTGATGCACGTGGATACGGGACACAATTTTCCTGAAACGATAAAATTTAGGGACGACCTCATCACTTCTCTTGGAGTTAGGCTAATAGTTGGGTCGGTTCAAGAATCCATTGACACCGGAAGGGTTGCAGAGGAAAAAGGAAAGAATGCTACCAGGAACGCGCTTCAGATTACGACACTGTTAGATGCCATTGAAAGCAACAAAGTTGATTGTGCGATTGGAGGCGGCCGTAGGGACGAGGAAAAGGCAAGGGCCAAAGAGCGCTTCTTTTCGCACCGGGACGATTTTGGTCAATGGGACCCAAAAAACCAAAGACCAGAATTATGGAACCTTTTTAATGGGAAACATTTTGAAGGAGAACACTTCAGGGCATTCCCCATCAGTAATTGGACGGAAATGGACGTTTGGAACTATATCAAACGTGAAAATATAAAAATCCCATCGCTTTATTTTGCACATGAACGTGAGGTGGTATGGAGAAATAATTCTTGGATTCCGAATTCCGAATACCTACAATTGGATGAAAGCGAGAAAATCGAAACAAAAAAAATTCGATTTAGAACACTTGGAGACATCACCATAACCGGCGGAATAGAATCGGATGCCGATACGGTGGAAAAAATTGCCCAAGAAGTAGCAGCTATGCGTCAGACCGAAAGAGGGAACAGAAGTGACGACAAGCGTTCTGAAACAGCGATGGAAGACAGAAAGAAACAAGGATATTTTTAAGCACAAAGATGTTAGACAACAATCAGTTATTGCGTTTTACAACCGCCGGAAGTGTAGATGATGGAAAGAGTACCCTTATCGGGCGCCTCCTTTATGATTCCAAATCTATTTTTGAGGATCAATTGGAAGCCATTGAAAACACTAGTAAACAAAAAGGCCACGAAGGAGTGGACTTGGCACTTTTCACAGATGGGCTAAGGGATGAACGTGAACAAGGAATTACCATAGATGTAGCATATCGCTACTTTACCACACCAAAAAGGAAGTTTATCATTGCCGACACTCCTGGTCATATCCAATATACCCGAAACATGGTTACCGGTGCCTCCACTGCTAATGCAGCGATTATTTTGGTGGATGCCAGGCATGGGGTGATCGAGCAAACAAAGCGACATGCGTTTATTGCATCATTACTTCAGATACCCCATATTATTGTCTGCATCAATAAAATGGATTTGGTTGATTATAAAGAAGAGGCATATAACAAGGTAATTGGCCAGTTCGAGGAATTTTCTTCAAAATTATTGGTCAGAGATGTTCGTTTTATACCGATCAGTGCCTTACTTGGTGATAATGTGGTAAACCGCTCTGAAAATATGGACTGGTACCAGGGAGCTCCTATGCTTCATACGCTGGAGACCATGCACATTAGCAGCGACATTAACAAGGTGGATGCAAGATTCCCGGTTCAAACAGTGTTGCGCCCACAGAGTGAGCAATATAGAGACTATCGTGGGTACGCCGGGCGTGTTGCTAGCGGAGTGTTTCGCAAAGGAGATGAAATAACCGTTTTGCCTTCAGGATTTACCTCAAAAATTAAATCCATAGACACCAACAGTGGAGAACTGGATGAAGCTTTTGCACCTATGTCCGTTTCCATAACACTCGAAGATGACATCGATATAAGCCGTGGAGATATGATCGCGCGATCAAACAATAAACCTGAGCCAAGACAGGATGTCGAAGCGATGCTTTGTTGGTTGCACAATGACCCTGCCAAACCTAGGGCAAAATATACTATCAGACACACGTCCAATGAACAAAAGGCTATGATTAAGGAAGTCATCTATAAAATTGACATCAATACCTTGAACCGTAAGCCAGAGGATGTGGAAATGAGCATGAACGATATTTGCAAAGTAAAAATCAGGACTACCAAGCCATTATTGGTTGACGCTTACAGGGAGAACCGAACCACCGGAAGTTTTATATTGGTGGATGAGAGCACCAATGAGACAGTGGCGGCCGGGATGATAGTTTAGAATATAATTGTGGCTTTGCGGTTTTTGCACAATCTTGCATTCCAAATTATATAACGTATTATTCTAATTTTGTGCTCTTGTAAGTATATGGCTAGACCATTCACATCATAGGTAAAAAATAATCCCACCTCAAAACCAAAAAGAAACGTGCTCATTAGGATAAAAAAACTATTAGGGGACACGGACATTAAAGAACTTCTTTTTAAAGGAGGTTCTTTTTTTCTGATAAAAGCAGTCGGACTGCTATGCAGTTTTGCATTTATGTGGTTTTTGGCCCATAAATATGGCGCCAAGGTTAATGGGCTAATGGCAATTTCCATATCAATAATAATGATAGGTTCAATCGTTCCCAAGCTTGGCTACGATATAAATTTTGTTCGTTTATTTCCTATTAAACAAGCCAACAAGATACTGTTCAGGGAAGCTATAGGGGCCTCAACCTTGACCGCACTTATTTTAATGGCCCTGATCGTGCTTTTTGAAGGGCATGTTGCGGATTGGTTCGGGGTTTCCACCGAAAACATTGGATATATTCGTTTTTCGGCGGTTGCGATTCCGATTTGGGTATTTATTTCAGTGGCTTCGAGTGTATACAGGGCAGATAAAAAGAATGCGCAGTTCTCGTTTTACACCAACACCTCCAGGTTTTTATTCTCTTTAGTTATAATTCTAGTGCTTTATTATGTGTTTGGATTCCGCTCGGAGGATGCACCTGTAAAAGCTTATCTTATAGCGCTCTTGGTTAGTGCAGTATTATTGACTATCGGAATTTGGCCAATATTGAACAACCGATTCAGCGCCGGAGCAAGGCTCAAGTTGATTGACTTTACAAAGGATTCACTTCCCATGATGTTGTCTGCATCCATTGTAGTGATGATGGGGTGGGCAGACACCATAATTCTAAGCCTATTTGAGAGTAAAGATGTTGTCGGGGTTTACAGTATTGCTGTAAGGCTTGCCACATTGGTCAGCTTTGGGTTAAATTCATTGAATTCCATTTTAGCCCCAAAACTTTCATCCTTTTATAACGCAGGGGAAATTCCCAAGTACAAAAATTTGATTGGAATAACGGCAAAAGTCAATTTCTTTTTCTCGTTAATGACAATAGCTCTTATTATTGTTTTCAGGAATTACATTCTATCTTTTTTCGGTGAGGAATTCTTAATTGGTGCTGCGGCACTAGTGCTTCTTTGCGTTGGTCAATTGGTGAATGCGATTTGCGGTCCAGTAGGCGTAATTTTGCAGATGACAGGACATCAAAAAACGTTTAAGAACTTTTTGGTGTTGGCACTTATAGTGAATGTGGCGCTAAATCTGGTGCTTATCCCTATATGGGGAATGCTTGGTGGGGCCCTCGCGACGATTATGGCCATGGCAGTATGGAACATTTCCAGTGCCGTATACATAAAAACCAAGTTAAATATAAAGTCCTATTACCTATTTTCGTTGTAGTATGAAACTTAATTTTTTAACTGTTGGAGCTGCTAAATCAGGCACAACCACGTTGCACGATATTTTAGTCCAACATCCGAATATTTACCTACCCGATGAAAAGGACTTTCATTTTTTTGACAGTGAGGATAACTATGGTAAAGGAATGAAGTGGTATCAAAAAAAATTCACCCAACTAACGAATGAGAAAATAGTAGGTGAGGTTTCAGCGACCTATTTATACTCCCAACAGGCTGCCAGCAGAATATTTGAGTGCTTTGGGAAGGACGTAAAAATAGCCGTTATCCTTAGGAATCCGGCAAAAAGAGCCTATTCCGAATACCTCCATCAAAAAAGAACTTTGGCGGATGAAGTACTCGACCTGAACAAGTACTATGCTGAAAAGGGTAAAATTGATGAAAATATGCCCCTATATTCCTCCATAATAGAAAGAGGGTTTTACTTCAAACATTTGCAAAAATATATCCAACTTTTTGGCCAGAAGAACGTTGAAGTACTATTTCTTGAAAATTTAAGTGATTCACCTGACAAAGAAATCAACAAACTACTTGCTTTTTTGGGCGTGGAAACAGATATTGAACTGGATACGAAAACACGTTCCAATCCAAGATTTTCGCCTAAAAGCAAATTATTGCACCGAATGTTTTATTCTGAAGACCAAAACGCTTTAAGACAGATATTAAAGTTTATGGTGCCCTCATTTAAATACAGACAGCGGATAAGGGCAATTTTTAAGAAATTTAATGAAAAAAATACAGTAAGTGAAGGAATAAGTAAAGACCTTTATAACTACCTTATGAATGAAGTCTATGCATTGGACATCAAAAGTCTTGAATCATTCTTAGGGAGTAAAATTGAATATTGGCCAAAATGAAAGAACTTGCTTTTAAATTTGTTTTTGGGCTCAGGCTACATATGTTGTTTAGACTCCTGTTTCAAAAAAACAAAGTGACCATTCTTCTTTTTCATGAGCTTCCCCTTGATAATGCACACCGAATAGTTAGCTTCTTGAACAGACATTACGAGGTGATTACTTTGGACCAATATATTGGACATAGATTGCATGCAAACCCCTCGGAATTACCTCCCTATTCTTTAGTTATCACCTTTGATGATGGGAGAAAAAGCAATATGGAATTAATTGACATCTTTCAAGAACATAAGAATTCTCCGACCATTTATGTATGCTCAGATAGAAATCAACTGGACGGCTATCCACTTTTTAACGAAAAAGACTTTGACCGGGCCAATTTGGTTTATGATTTACAGGCTCATACGATTTCCCATCCAGACCTTAAAAAAACTTCTGATCTAAACGCGGAAACTGAAATAGGAAGGAGTAAGATAGATCTTGAGGCGAAACTGGGAAAGCAAATAACTTCATTTGCCTATCCTTACGGAAGATATACACCCAGGGATACTGAATTGGCCAGAAAAGCTGGTTATTCCAATGCGGTTACGGTTGATTTTGGATTTAATTCCAAACAGACCGACCTGTTTAGGCTTAAGAGAATTTGCATATCCGACACGCCCACATTATACGAAACGGCGGTAAAGACTTGTGGGTTTTGGGGAATAATTAGGAAAGGTTTTAAAAGTGCATCAAATTAGAATTAGCAAAGAATACTTCAATAAAAAATTGGTGTTTGCGGTAATCTTTGTTCCGCTTCTCATAGATTGCTTGATGGGTGTTTTTGAAATGATTCAATTGGACTTTTCCATTGGTAAGGTTTACAGA
Source organism: Flagellimonas sp. 2504JD4-2 (assembly GCF_053642935.1). Taxonomy (NCBI): domain Bacteria; kingdom Pseudomonadati; phylum Bacteroidota; class Flavobacteriia; order Flavobacteriales; family Flavobacteriaceae; genus Flagellimonas; species Flagellimonas sp. 2504JD4-2. The sequence goes on from NZ_JBSIOV010000001.1 coordinate 403,961, forward strand.
GGATTGTTATGGTTTTTGGGAGTTATCTATTTACTAAGAAGAAAGTCCTTGAGCTTTATGGAGTTTTTTGTTCCCTTTTGGCTTCTTCATTGCGGTATTTGGTTTTTTCTAGATGAGAAATTCGACTTTGTTTATGAATTCTCCTTTTTGTCAAAGGCCACCTATTTTTTTGTGATATTGGGGGTCTTGTCTGGCATTAAAATCAAAGAAAAAAAAGATTATGTGGGGCACTGCTTAAAACTTTACTTTAAGGTGGCTTCAGGGTTAATCTGTTTTTCATTTCTGACAAAAATTGGAATCCCGGCCTATGATGGATGGGGATTTGGCACCAAATCCTTTTTTTTGGCAGCCAATGACATCGGGATTTCCATATTACTCCTCTTTAGTTTCTTCCTTTTCAACCGAACCAAATATAACATTCACTGGTTATGGTTGCTTATCGGGTATTTGTCCCTTATTTTTTTGGGAACAACTACCGGGATGATGGTTTCCACTTTAGTGGTGGGCTTATATATATTGGTCGAGTTTTTTATGGCCAAGATGGGCTTGATCAAAAGAATTGTGATCGTATTTGCTTCGGTTATAGTTGTGATAAGTTCTTCCATTGCCTTGTATCGCGTAATTCAAAGCACGCCCTATTTTATAAATAAATACGAAAAGATCTTGTCCAAGGGAGTGCGATCTGATGTGACCGAATGGTCTCTTCAATATTTTGATGAAAGGCCTACCGCAAAAAACGTTTTTGGAGAGGGGATAAGCTCTTTTAGCAAAAATTTTGTCTCGTATGCCAGCGGGGAAAAGGGGAAAAAATTTGAAAAAGGCGCCTACGTTGAGCGTGATTACCATGATTTAAAAGGGGCTTATGGATTAATTCTATTGTGGGCTCTAATCTCGGCCTATGCTTTTTTTTATGTTAAAATCATTTTAAGAGCGTGGAACACAAAGAACATCTATTACTATTCAATTGCGCTGGTTGTCTCCTTGGCTTTTTTACATGGGTATATGGCTGGACATGTATTTTATAGTCCCACTGTCGCAGGTGTTTTGGCTTCAATATTCTTGCTGGGATTAAAAACCCAGGAAAAAAAGAAAACGCAATGAAGAGATTCAGAATAAAAAAGATATTTTTCGTCCTATTGTTTCTATATGTTATCTCATTGGTCTTTAGGTCTATTGGGATTCACAAAAAGTGGCAGGTCGAGGAACAAAAAATTGAATCTGGAGCATACTCCAAAAATTACCCGATTACGTTTATATTCAATAAAGACGAAAAAGCGTTGGTCAAAGATCAGAATGGAGTATATATGACCGACAGATCTAAGAAGACCAATTTTACCAAAGGTCAGGAAGTGTTTTACAGCCCAACCGCTATAGGACTAGCAAGCTTAAGAGATTTGCAAAAGGCAAATAATAATACCGACACCATGGCATTAAGGTCTTTTCTGGCAAATGCAAAGTGGTTACTACAAAATCAAGATTCTTTGGGGCGAATTCCGTTTGGAGTTCCTTTATCTACCCTTGATAAGAAAATAGATCCTCCCTGGTATTCAGCTTTGAGCCAAGGACTTGCCCTTTCGGTTTTTTCCAGGGCATATGAGGTTACCAAGGATTCTCTTTTTTTAGTAGCATCGATCAATGGGCTTAAACCATTTTCAAAAGACATCAATGAGGGGGGGGTGATGAGTTCGGATATTGACTTTGGCGTTTTTCTTGAGGAGTACCCTACCAGTCCTGCGGTTCATGTTTTAAATGGATATAACTACGCCCTACTTGGATTAAATGATGTATATGAAATTCTAAATAGTAATGAAGCAAGGGAGCTTTTTGTTAAGTTTACAGGGGTTTTGAAAGATAAAATACGAGGATATGACCTTGGAAGCTGGAGCGCCTATTCTATGGATCAACCATCGATGAAAAATCATTACACCTATTGCAACCCTTGGTACCATAAGTTGCATATTATTCAACTTAGGATTCTTTACGATAAAACTAATATTCAAGAGTTTGAACAATACGCAAATAAATTCAACAATAATCTAACCGGTCCAGTGCCATTCATATTGTATCCAATTTATGTGGGATATTCTGATGTGGTTTGGACAGTAAATCTTATCAAGTAAATCAATGATGGAAGTTGTAGACAATATTGATGATGGCCAATTACCTGTTTTTGCAAAAAAAGCTTTTTTGGATTGCAGATCAGATCAGTACGGCTGGATTTGCGACAATGACTTTGTCCTTCCATTTATTGTGGACAAAAGATATATTTTTAAGAGGCTTATTTTCACTACAGAAGTTATATCCAGGGGCAAAAAAACAACGCCACAACAAGAGCAATTGTTCTTAAACAATGCAATTGATTTGATAAAGAACGAATTACAGGTTGATATGGTTGCAAAGGCCCAATCCAATGCGGTCTTCAATTCGGCCCCGGATAATGCGAACTCGATTCCATGGGGAAGCTATCAAAAGGATATTCAATTATCTGATGAAGAATTGATGCTTTCCATCAAAAGCAAAACCAGGAATATGGTAAGAAGGGCCTTTAAGGGAGGAGTAAAGGTCGAAGAAGGAGACTATATGGAGCTTTGGACACTAATGCAACATACTTTTAAAAGACAAGGTGAGGACTTTCTGGCCCCAAGCCTTGACTATGTTAAAAAACTGAAGCAAGGGCTAAAAGACAAATTCTTGATCCTCAAAGCTGTCCATAACGGAACAATTCAAGGAATAGTTGGAATCCCCTTTGATGATAGCACGGCCTATTATCTTTTTGGTGGAAGTGCGGCCAGACCACATGCGGGCGCTCTTAACTTTTTGCAGTTTGAGTCTATGAAGAAATTAAGGGACATGGGCGTAAGTACGTACGACTTTGTCGGAGCTCGTATTGACCCCTCACCAAACTCAAAGTATTATAACATTCAAAAATTCAAGACATCCTTTAACCCCGATTTAAAGCAAGGGTACGCATTCAAGGTTATTTTTAAACCTATGAAATACCGAATTATGAACTTGGGCATATACTTAAGTTATTTGCTAAAAAGGAAACGGTACGAAGGCGACCCGATTGATCAAGTACAAAGACAAGGTAAATGAAATATTGCATAATTATTGGCACTAAAAAGGGAGGAACTTCCAGCCTTTATGAATATATAAGACAGCATCCTGCGGTTGTGGGAGGCTTTAAAAAGGAGCCAAACTTCTTCGGGCATATAAAAAATTGGGAGAAAGGCTTGGAATGGTACGAGGAACAATTTGTTGGGTACGACAAACAAGTCCACGAATATGGGATTGATGCCACTACAGATTATACCCAGGATGGATTCTTGAACATTCCAGAGAACATGAAAGCCTCAGGCTATGATTTCAAATTCATTTATATCTTAAGGGACCCTTTTCAAAAGATTGAGTCGCAAACCCATCAATTCCTGATTGACAGGGATTCCATAAGGCCGATCTATGAATGTTTGGACACTAGAATTGTTGAATCTTCCAAATACTACAAACAGCTTAAGAAATACCTTAACCATTTTGATCGGGACAAATTTTTATTGGTTGATTTCGCTAGGATGAAAGCCGATATAGATAATGTGATGAGCGAGATTTCAAAGTTTCTAGAGTTGGATGAGTTCGACTTTGACACCTCCTATCTTCATAATGAAAAGAAGTCGGCTATCGGCCAAAGCTTTAGATCATATAGGTTATTAAGGGACATCTTAAGAAAACTACGTCTTACACCGCTAATACCGCAGATTGCAAAAGATAAGCTTCGTTTGGTTTTTGGTAAGTACGGTGGCAAAGGCATTAGTCAAGAAGATTATAAGTTGACGCCGGAACAAAAAAAAATATTGCAAGACGATTTAATCGACGATGCTTTAGCCCTTGAAAAAGAATTTGGCTTTGATACAAGTAACTGGGAAATCCATAAAATATAGTGTTTAAAGTCTTTTTGATATCTAACATGTACCCAACTTCAAAAACTCCCTATTATGGTGTTTTTGTAAGAAACCTTGAGTTGAATTTATCCAATCTAGGATTGCAGTTTCAGGTTAAGAGCCTGATAAAGGGATTAGAGAGAAATAAAATTCGTAAAGGGCTTAAATATTTAGACTTCTTTTTTTCTATTTGCTTCAACCTTTTTAAGTTCAAACAATATGATTTGATTTATCTACACTATGTTCCAATAGCAATCCACCCTCTATATCTTTTCAAAAAGCTTAGACCTAAAGTTCCGTTGATAATAAATTTCCACGGGGGATTTTTAATTGACCTGGACGGGAAACCCAAATTGCTATCGAGTAAGGTATTGTCGGCTGCTGACCTTTTCATTGTTCCGTCCAATTTCCTAAAAGATTTTCTGGTTGATGAGCATGCTGTCGATAAAAATAAGATTATTGTTTCTCCCTCTAGTGGGGTTGACACCGAGTTGTTCTCGCCTGTGCCCAAATCTCCGGAAAACGACATTCCTGTTATTGGTTTTTTTTCAAGGATTTCAGAAGGAAAAGGATGGGAAGTTTTCATAGAGGCACTGTCACTGTTGAAGAAACAAAATATACCATTCAAAGCTATTATGATAGGTGGTGGAACAAATCACGCTGAGCTTATGGACAGGCTCGGGGAGTTTATGATCACGCAAAATGTCGAGGTCGTTGGCGCGGTATCCCATCAGGAATTACCAAATTATCTAAACCAATTGGACGTTAATGTATTTCCGACAAAATTGTATGAGAGCCTTGGGTTGGTCGGTGTGGAAGCTATGGCATGTGGAATTCCTGTAATAGGGAGCAATATAGGGGGGCTTAAAACGTACATTAAAGATGGTTTCAACGGATATCTTTTTGAAGTGGGAAGTCATTCGGCACTTTATAACAAGTTGCTACATTACTTGCAAATGCCTGAGGAGGAAAGAAAATTGATGTCCCGGAATGCGCTGGAAACTGCACAAGAATATGATTCCAAAAAAGTGGCGGAAGACTTGTACATTCAACTAAAGTCTTTAGGTGATGCATAGAATAGGACTAATGTTTAAAAATATAAGTGCTGTTGAGTTTGGGTTGTGCGCTATTTTGTTTTCGCTGGTGTTAAAATCTTCATTTAGCAGCATATGTATAATACTGTTTTTGGTTTATGTTGGTTTCCAGCTAATTAAGAAAAGAACCTCGTCACAACAAGAAGACTTTCAAAAGGCCATTTGGTTGTCCTCACCATTCATATTTCTTTTAGTAAGTACAATATTTCTAAATGTTGAAATAGAATCCAAGTTTATTATTAGGAGCCTTCCCTTGCTGATATTTCCTATTTTGTTTGTATTCCTAAGGCCCAATTTTGCCATATCCAGACAAAAGACATTGAGGCTATTTTCTTATTTGATGTTTTCCTATAACATACTGATTCTAGTAGTGGCTTTTGTTAGGCAGGTTGCAAGGTATCCTGATTTTTCGAGAATCAACTGGTATTTTTTTAGCTATCGAGGGTTGCTCAAGTATTTTGATATTCATGCCACTTATTTGGGGCTTCTCAACAATCTTATTATCCTGTTTTTACTTCTTTCATTAAAAAAATATAATGGCTCAAATCGCACCCTTTCCTATGGCATGATAGTTTTGTCCTTGCTGATTACGGTACTTTCTGGAAGTAGAATTCAAATCGTTGTTGCCATTGTAATGTTATTGTTCTTTCTGATCGCAAGATTCTCAAAAAAAGGGTTGATCGTTTTCTTGGGCACTATTATCTTCTCAGGAGTGTTGCTCACACAGATACCAATTATCAAAGAACGCGTGTTGGATACGGTTTTTAATCCTACCAAGAAATTTGAATATGCAAAGTATGGAAAGAATCCGGGAGATAATGCCTCCGTGAAGAGGAGAATTTTGATGAATAACTGCGGATTGGAAATGTTCAAGGAAAAATGGTTGTTTGGTTATGGAAGCAACTATGAATCAAGTCAGAAATTGTTGGATTGCTATAAGGAAAATCAACTCGCTCAAGCCTTTGAGAACAAATACAATGTTCATAATCAATATGTAGGATGGTTGTTGACTGGAGGGGTATTGCTTTTTTTGATTTTTATGATCGTTTTTTATAAATCTGCGCGAAAAGCCATTTCTGAACGAGACACCTTATATCTTGGCTTTTTGTCAATAATAATAATTACCTGTTGTACGGAGAATATTTTTGAACGCCATTTTGGAATTGTTTTTTTCTCTTTGCTAAATACATTCTTCTATTTCTATGAAGTAAGTGAAAATGGACAACAGGAGGTATCTGGACAACAGTAAAATAATAACTGAAACTTTAGCGCTTTATGTGTGGAATATTAGGGTCGATAAATTTGTCATTTGACAACAGGGAATTGCAATTAATAAAGCATCGTGGCCCAGATGATGAGGGAATGGAAACATTATCTGTGGGCCCGCATAGGATAATTTTGGCCCATAAAAGACTTTCGATTCAAGATTTATCGCAGCGAGGCCATCAACCCATGACCGATGCATCGGCTTCGAAGAGAATTATTTTCAATGGCGAAATTTATAACCATAGAGAATTAAGAAAGGGAATTAGTGCTGCTTTTAGGGGAACATCCGATACGGAAACTATTGTAAATTTATTGGCTGAGCAGGGTGTGGCATCGGTCAATAGCCTGAATGGGATTTTTGCTTTTGCCTATCTGGATATTACCGCGCGAAAAATGTTTTTGGTAAGAGACCCTTTCGGTGTAAAACCATTATACTATTGTTTTAAAGACAATGGTTTGGTTTTTTCTTCAGAACTAAAGCCAATAATCCAAGTTTCAAACGAAAAAGAAATTAATAGCGATGCTCTCGCATGTTTGTTAAGGCTAAGATATACTCCTTCCCCCTTAACCCTGCTAAACAATGTGAACAAGGTAAACCCAGGAGAAGTAATAGAAATAGATTTATCGAAAGATGTTCTGACCCTGGAGAAGAAAAGCTTCTTGGAAACGTATATTCAAAATGACAAAATTTCATTTAAGGAAGCAATTGAAGGGTATGAGCATAAGTTGGAAACAGCAATAAGAAGTCAATTGCTTTCAGATGTGGATGTTGGTTTGATGTTGAGCGGAGGCATAGATTCGGCGATGGTTGCACATTATGCTCAGAAGTATTCCCAGACAAAATTAAAGGCTTTTACTATTGGTTTTGAAGGCAATCAAAATGAGAATGAAATAGAAGAGGCAAATGAAACAGCGAGGTTTATAGGCCTCGAGCATTATTCCAAAAAAATTAATTTTGAAAACTTTCAAAACACCCTGAACAAGATTATTGGCATTGTTGAAGAGCCAATTGCAACAGGTTCCGTAATTCCGATGTATTTCTTATCCGAGTTGGTCTCAGATCATGTTTCCGTGGTGCTCACAGGTCAGGGGGCCGATGAGCCACTTGCCGGATATACTAAATATAGGGGAGAACTTTTATATAATAAGATTCCCAAAGTACTTCATAAAGGTTTGGGAAACCTTGAAGGCTTCGCAAACACCCAACAACTGAGAAGGGGATTTAAAATATTTAAAGAAAAGAATCCTTATGAAAGATTCATTGTTAGCTCGCAAGTATATACCTCCCAAGACATTAATGCCCTGACCGGACTAACAAATTTCGATGTGCCTTATCAACTTTTGACATCAATGGCAAATCATGTGATACCACAGAACTGTGATAACGTACACAAGATGATGTTTTTGGATTTGCATATGAACCTAGCTGATGATCTATTGATGTACACCGACAAGATCACTATGAATTTCAGTTTGGAGGCCAGGGTGCCAATGCTTGATTTGGAGTTGGTTAAGTATATTAACAGCCTGCCTTTAAATTATAAACTTTCTCTTTCGAATTCCAAACTGATTCACAAAAAATTGGCGAAAAAGATTTTGCCAAAAGAAATCATTAACCGGCCAAAAAAAGGATTTATGACTCCAATTGACGCTTGGTTCAAAAACGAAAATGATCATTTTAGGGAGGTATTATTGGAAAAAAACACAAATTTTTCGAATCATTTTGATTTGAATGAGGTTCAAAAATTGCTCAAGAACTACTCAGACCCATCATCGGGATATGATAAGAGGCATATATTTTTGTTAATTTCAATAGCAACATGGCTTAATAACTTTTTTGAACTCAAGTAAAGGAAGGATGAACATCTTCGTTACCCTAGACTACGAACTTTTCTTCGGTTCCAAAAGCGGTTCCGTAGAGCAGTGCATCATAGAGCCGACACAAGCGCTTTTGGATATTGTTGAGCCGCTTGACGTCAAGTTCACGTGTTTTGTTGATTCTGGATATCTCATTGCGCTGGAAAGGCAAATGGATGAATTTCCAAGGCTGAAACAAGACTACGATAAGGTTACGGACCAGATACGATATCTATCTCAGAACGGACATGGAATTGAACTCCATGTACACCCACATTGGGAAGATTCCCGTTTTGATGGGAACCGATGGATATTTGACACCAAACGATATAAATTAGCTGAATTTGATGAGCAAGAGGTCCTCAGAATAGTTACAGAATATACTCAGATCCTAAAAAAAATTACGGGTAAATCCCCTGTTGCCTATAGGGCTGGTGGTTGGTCCGCCCAACCTTTTGAACCGATCGGAAAAGCTTTAAGAGCCAATGGTATATTAAAAGATAGCACGGTTTATCCAGAAGGATATTATCAATCCCAAAAACAAGTTTTCGACTTTCGAAAAGTTCCAAAGTATACCACGGGATACAGGTTTTCCACCGATCTTGTTAGTATTGAAACCAATGGCGATTTTGAAGAAATCCCTATAAGCTCGATTAAAGTGCGTCCAACTTTCTTTTGGAGATTTGCACTTGAAAAAATCAAAAAGCGTCCTGAACATGTTTCATATGGTGATGGTGCCGCAATTGCTATGTCAAAAAAGGAGGTTTTGCGATTAATGACCTTCTCGTCCTATTCTGTGGTCTCTATTGACGGGTATAAATCCAAACTCATCACAAGCGCCTTCAAAAAGTATAAACAAAAAGCAACAGGGCCACAGAATTTTGTGCTCATTGGGCATCCAAAGGCATTTACCCCTTATTCACTCAAAAAGCTTACGCATTTTTTGAAACGAACGGTTAAGGAGCACAAGTATTGCACGTATACCAATATGTAATTTACAGGTTTCTTCTTCTTAGAATATTATTAATAGTACTTTTGCCTGGATCAAAAGCAATGGTATTTTCAATATGATGGAGGTCAATAAACAATTGATCAACGGCAAAAGGGTTTTTGCATTTTTATCAAGGACGGATTTTTTAAAATTCATTGATAAGCGCAATAGCATTCTTGTAGCTTTAAATGCCGAAAAACTTAATAAAACGGACGAAAAACTTAACCGGTTGATTAACGAAAATATCGGCTATGCCGATGGTGTTGGTACGGTTTGGGCCCTAAAAAAGAAAGGTATAAATTCTGTAAAGATTCCTGGAGCGGAGTTTTGGCTGGACATCATTTCCTACTATCAGATGTCAAAATCATTTTATTTTATTGGCGCTTCCCAGGAAGTGATAGAACAAACCATTGATAAGCTCAAGAAAGAGTTTCCTAAGATCAACATCAAAGGATTTAGGAACGGATTCCTTGAGCAAGGGGATAGGGAAAAACTGATCTCAGAGTTTCAAGACCTTCAACCTGATGTTATTTTTGTAGCAATGGGAAGTCCAAGACAAGAGTATTTAATGGAGGATTTTTTAAAAAGGTATCCTGCATTGTACATGGGTCTTGGCGGGAGTTTTGATGTTTACGCTGGATTAAAGAAACGCGCCCCGCTTATCTTTCAAAAAATGGGATTGGAATGGTTTTATAGATTGCTTAAAGAACCAACACGCTGGAGAAGACAACTTACCTATATCAGCTTTTCATTAAAAGTCATTAGTAACAAGATTTAGTTATGCGAATTGTATTGCTAACACAGGACGAACCCTTTTATCTTGCCCAGAATATAGATTATTTGGCCAAGAACCTACCGGTAGGGGCAGAAATTGTTTCGGCAGTCCTTTTTGATGTGTCCCCTTTTGGTAAAAAGGAGTCGTTTTTGGACAAAGCAAAAAAGACGATGTCAATTTTTGGATTCAAATTCTTTTGTTTTTATTCAATTAAATATTTGCTCCATTTTTTTCAACCGAACAAGAATGTTCCAAAAACGCTGAGAAAAAATAACATTGCCGAAATAAGGTTGGAGAAATCTGTGAATAACAAGGAATCGTTGAAAATAATTGAGTCTTGTGAGCCGGATCTATTAATTTCAATAGCTGGGAACCAGATATTCAAAACGGATTTAATTAATTTAGCAAAGCACGGATGCCTTAATCTTCATACGGCGCTTTTACCAAAGTATCGGGGGCTTATGCCAAGTTTTTGGGTGTTGAAGAACAACGAGGAGAAAACGGGAGTTAGTGTTTTTTTTGTTGATGAAGGAATTGATAGCGGTCCCATTTTGGTTCAAAAAGAGATTCCGATAGGAAATTTAACGCAACAGCAGTTGATTAAAATATCCAAGAGAATAGGTATGGACGCCATCCTAGAAGCTATAGCGTTGATTATGAAAGGGGGATATCAACTAATCGACAACCCTGAAGAAGAAAAGACTTATTTTTCCTTCCCCACAAAAGAGGATATAAAAGAGTTCAAGAAAAAAGGCAAACGATTTTTTTAATGAGAATATTGACTTTTGACATAGAGGAATGGTTTCATATTCTCGACAATCAATCTACCAAAACAGAGAGGGAATGGGTTAATTACGAGTCCAGAATCCATGCAAACATGGATCGGATATTTGCCATTTTGGAAGATTCTGGGGCAAGGGCCACTTTTTTTTGTTTAGGTTGGATAGCGAAAAAATACCCTGATGTAATCAAGAGAATTGATGACCTGGGTTATGAAATCGGGACTCATTCCAATTTGCACCAATTAGCCTATGACATGTCGCAGGAGGAGTTTGAGGAGGACTTAAAAACATCTGTTCTGTTGTTGGAAGACATTACAGGAAAGAAGGTTAAATCGTATCGCGCACCTGGGTTTTCGATTAAGGAAAGTAATTTATGGGCGTTGGAGAGTCTTAGCAAAGCTGGTATAGAATACGATTGCTCTATTTTCCCAGCAAGTAGGGCCCATGGGGGTATTTCAGGTTTTGAAGAGGACAAACCTTGTATAATAGACTATAAAGGGATTTCTATTAAAGAGTTTCCTATCAATACGGCCCAATTCCTTTCCAAAAAGATGATTTTTTCCGGCGGAGGGTATTTCAGGCTTTTCCCGTATGCCTGGATTCGAAGGGCAAGTGCCAAGCAAGACTATATCATGACCTATTTTCATCCACGTGACTTTGACCCAGATCAGCCAATGATCGATGGGTTAAGTCTTGTTCGAAAATTCAAGTCATATTATGGGATTAAGAATTGCGGGAATAAATTAAAAAAATGGCTGGGAGAATATGAATTCATAGATTTGCGTACAGCAACGAACAAAATTGACTGGGCCAAAGTAAATGTTGTTAAATACAACTGAGAAAATAGTCACTAATTTTTAAGAAAGCATCATGTATTTTCTGGAAACCGCGGTTGCTATTTTTATAGGAGCTTTTTTGCTTACCTACCTTACAATTCCTAAAATTATTGGTGTGGTGGAGTATAAGAGACTTATGGATGATCCCAACAACAGAAGTTCCCATAAGTCAAAAACGCCTACATTGGGAGGTATTGCTTTTTATTTCGTTATGGTCATGGCACTCTTTTTCATTAGTGACAGAGATGTGCATGAGGAGGCGATGTACATTATACCGGGGCTGACAATTTTATTTATTGTGGGGTTAAAAGACGATTTGGTGGTACTGTCCCCAGGCTCTAAGCTTTTAGCTCAAATTATAGCGGTTTCTTTTATTTTAATCAATGAGAGTTTTACAATATTTTCCTTGAATGGGTTTTTTAATATCCATCAGATACCATATTTTCTGTATTTGGCAATAGGTGGTTTTGTGATGCTCACAATAATAAACTCCTATAATTTAATTGATGGTATTGATGGTCTGGCCTCCATCATAGGGATAGTTATTCTAATCATTTACACAGTAATTTTCTATTTGTCGAATGAACCCTTTTATGCTTTGATCAGCATTGCCCTCAATGCCTGCTTACTGGCCTTTTTCGGATTTAATGTTTCCTCAAGCAAGAAGATATTTATGGGAGATACAGGTTCGTTAATCGTTGGGTTTATTATTAGCATACTTACATTAAAGTTTTTGGCCTTAAAGCCTGAATCTTACGAGGGATTACCTTTTTTACTGGAAAATGCCCCGTTAATTGCAATTAGTATATTAATAGTTCCCTTGTTTGACACAGCACGGGTATTCGCCCTTCGTATAGCGAATAAAAGATCTCCTTTTTCTCCTGACAGGAATCATACCCATCATGTGCTCATTGATTTTTGGGGATTGAGCCATAAACAAGCTAGTTTTATAATTGGATGCTTCAATTTAATTTTTGTTGTACTGTTTATTATATTGGGAAGCAAGGCAAAGAACACCGGAATGGTAATAATGCTGGTAAGTGTTGTTATTTTGTTGGCTTATGTTTTCTTTAGATATAATTACAATTTCACAACGTTAAAGCAGAAAATTTTGCTAAAGAGAAAAATAGAATCTTTAAAGAGAAATCCGGAAAAGCTTGCAAAAAAGAAAAAAAAGAAGACTTGAAAAAAACCCTCATCACAGGCGCAGCAGGCTTCCTAGGCTCACATCTTTGTGATCGATTTATCGCGGAAGGACATCATGTCATTGCGATGGATAATCTCATCACAGGGGACCTAAAGAACATTGAACACCTCTTTCCGTTGGAACGATTCGAGTTTCATCATCATGATGTTTCCACTTTTGTGCATTTGGGAGGAGATTTGGATTATATTTTGCATTTTGCTTCCCCAGCCAGTCCAATAGATTATTTAAAAATTCCAATTGAAACCTTAAAAGTCGGTTCTTTGGGCACACTGAATTTGTTGGGATTGGCCAAGGATAAAAATGCGCGAATACTTGTAGCATCAACATCGGAGGTATATGGGGATCCATTGGTGCATCCACAAAATGAAGAGTACTATGGAAACGTTAGCCCAATTGGTCCAAGAGGGGTTTACGACGAAGCCAAACGCTTCATGGAATCCATTACCATGGCCTATCACCGACACCACGGATTGGATACCCGTATAGTTCGGATTTTCAATACGTATGGTTCTAGGATGCGCTTAAATGATGGCCGTGTGGTGCCCGCCTTTATGGGCCAAGCTCTTCGCGGTGAGGATTTGACCGTTTTTGGAGATGGCTCGCAAACCCGGTCCTTTACCTATATCGATGATCAGATAGAGGGAATTTATCGTCTTTTGATGAGCGATTATGTGGAACCCGTCAACATTGGAAATCCCGATGAGACCACAATACTGGAGTTCGCAGAAGAGATTATTAAACTTACTGGGACCAACCAAAAAATCATATTTAAACCTTTACCGGTGGACGACCCCTTACAGCGACAGCCAGATATTTCAAGAGCAAAGGAAATTTTGGATTGGGAACCCAAGGTACATCGTTCTGAAGGCTTGAAAAAGGTGTACGAATACTTCAAATCACTGTCTCCTGAAGAATTACACCAAAAGGAGCATCGCGATTTTTCACATTTAAATGGCAAATAAGTACCGATATCTAGCTCCTGATATTTGAATTGAATTATTTTTGCCAAAATTTTGATTGATGAACATTCTAGTCCTTGGTTCTGGAGGTCGCGAACATGCGATTACCCATAAAATATCTCAAAGCCCTAAAGTTGAAAAGTTGTTTGTTGCTCCCGGGAATGCCGGAACAGCTGCAATTGCCTCAAATGTTGATGTTGGAGTAAATGATTTTGGGGAGATAAAAAAACTGGTTCTAAAGGAGAACATCAACTTGGTGGTCGTTGGTCCAGAAGACCCTCTGGTGAATGGGGTTCACGATTTTTTCCTGAATGATTCAGAAATTAAGGGTGTTCCGGTAATCGGGCCGCGGAAAGCTGCTGCAGAACTGGAAGGAAGCAAAGAATTTGCCAAGGAGTTTATGATGCGTCATAACATTCCAACGGCGGCCTATCAGAGTTTTACTTCAACCAATCTGGAGGAAGGCTATGCCTTTTTGGAAACCCTAAATCCACCTTATGTGTTGAAGGCAGATGGACTAGCCGCTGGCAAAGGGGTATTGATACTTCAAGATTTGGATGAGGCAAAAGCCGAACTAAAGGCCATGCTACTGGACTCCAAATTTGGGAATGCCAGTGCCACAGTTGTTATCGAGGAGTTTTTGGACGGGATTGAATTGAGCTGTTTCGTGCTCACTGATGGTTCCGACTACAAAATTTTACCCACGGCAAAAGACTATAAAAGAATAGGGGAAGGAGACACTGGGCTTAATACGGGTGGAATGGGAGCTATTTCGCCGGTTCCTTTTGCCGATTCCAGCTTCATGGATAAGATTGAACAACGAATTGTTATTCCTACGGTAGAAGGACTTAAAAAAGACAACCTTCCCTATGTGGGATTCATCTTTATTGGATTGATCAAAGTTGGGGAAGAACCTATGGTGATCGAATATAACGTTCGTATGGGTGACCCCGAGACGGAAGTGGTCATACCCCGATTAAAATCGGATTTGGCTGAAGTTCTTGTGGCAATGTCAAACGGAACTTTGGATCAGGTCAACTTGGAAATAGACGAAAGGGCGGCTACAACGGTAATGGCGGTTTCAGGTGGTTATCCGGAAGCTTATGAAAAGGGAAAGGAAATTTCTGGGATTGGAAACATCCAAGATTCCTTGGTTTTTCACGCTGGAACCAAAATTATGGATGGCAAGGTTGTGACCAATGGCGGTCGTGTTATTGCCATCACTTCCTTCGGAAATAGTTTTAAGGAAGCATTACAAAAATCCTATCAAAACATAGAAAACCTAAGCTTTGAAGGGATGTATTACCGAAAAGATCTTGGATTTGACCTATAGGTAGGAGTGGGAGCTTATGCTCTTGTCTTCCTCACCATTATCATTGAAAATCTTGAGTTCCTTCATCCAATAAATCATGGCTACAAAACCGATTATGGCGAAAATCCAGTTCACGGAGTTGGAACCCCACCAGTTTTGCATAAATCTGAAGAAATCATAAGGAGCGAAAAGACCATTTACAAATAAGTCTTCAATGCCGTAAAAAAACTTGCTCATCTTAGCTATATTTACTTTGCAAAAGTAGTAAAACCTAAGATGATTTCAAGCTTTTTCGGAAAAACTAAACCGATAAATTACATTGTTTTATCTGTTTTTCTTTTCTTCTTCTATGTCGCCTTTCTTTTTTTGGGTTCGGGCAGGGGGATAACTGTCGATTCCCTTCCAGCAGAAGGATTGATTCTTGGGACCCTGTTACTTTCAATATATATCATTAGTAGAATGGTCAAGGTTGAGAAGGTGACGGCACTCAGCTCGTTTGCAATGCTATTTTTTACGTTGTTATTGTTGCCGTTTTCGGAAACCTTGGAAGACAAAAACGTGATTTTTACCAACCTCTTTTTGCTGTTGGCCATTTGGCGATTATTGGCCATCAAATCTATGAGGAATGTAAAGCATAAGATTTTCGATGCCACCTTTTTAATATGTGTGGCCACCTTTTTTTATGACTGGGCGATTCTATTTTTGATTCTTGTTTTTGTTGTGATCAATGTATACGATCGCAAACCCCCTAAAAACTGGATGGTCCCTTTTGTAGCTATAGTAACCATCTTTATACTGTCATATGCCTTGTTAAAATTTAACGGTTCACTTAATTTTTTCGAAGAGCACTATCGGTTCAGTATTGACTTTTTGACCTATGGGTTCTTTGAAAGTGGCAGTAACATAAAACTGCTGGTCTATGCATCCCTAATGCTGATCATAATGTTCCTGGTTTTTTTAAAAGTGAGGAAAAAGGGAGGTGGAAAATTGGTTTTGCTCCGAATCATTTTTTTGGCGTTTGTTCTGGGAACGGTCATGAGAGTGCTAAAATTCAATGAATCGTCCCCGGTATTAATTACCTTTTTTCCAACGGCAGTGTTTTTGACCAATTATTTGGAGACCATCAAAAGGCCTAAACTCAAGGAATTGATGGTAGGAATCTGCCTAGTACTTTCATTTTTGTTTTTTTTGCTAGAACTCAACCTATAAAATAGTCCTCCGGGAAAAAGAAATATAATATGTGTAATTCGTGACATTCGTGTCAAACAGGAAACAAAGGGAAACTTCAATTTTGAAAAGAAGTAAACAGGATTCAATTCACCTTAAAGCAATATCTTTGCCCAAATTAGCAATGCATGTTTAGTTCATTTGCCTTTAAGGTTTTTCAAGAGAGCATAGATACTTACCATATTAAAGATGATGTTTATCAAGAATTTGCAAATCCTTATCCAAAGGATAAAGTAGAACATTTGCTTTACCGAAAAAATTGGATAGATACGGTCCAATGGCATTATGAAGATATCATTCGAGACCCCGAAATCAATCCTGTCGATGCTTTAGACCTAAAACGAAAGATAGATGCCAGCAACCAGGATAGAACTGATCTGGTAGAATATATCGATAGCTATTTTTTGGATAAGTACAAGGATGTGGCGGTTGGTCCTAAGGCTTCAATTAATACGGAGAGTCCAGCCTGGGCCATTGACCGACTTTCTATTTTGGCCTTAAAAATTTATCATATGCAGGAAGAGGTAGATCGTACGGATGCATCCGCCGAGCATATTGAAAAATGTAGTCAAAAGTTGGCCGTACTTTTAGAACAAAAGAAAGACCTTTCTACAGCGATCGACCAATTGCTGGAAGATATTGCAGTTGGAAACAAGTACATGAAAGTCTACAAACAGATGAAAATGTACAACGACGATGAGTTAAATCCGGTACTCCGTGGACAAAAAGGGTAAGCAAACCCATATTTTGGTCATTCGCCTGTCTGCCATGGGTGATGTGGCTATGACAGTTCCAGTTTTACGAACCTTAATTGATCAAAACCCGCAGGTAAAGATTACGGTCCTTACCAAAAAGCCGTTTCTTCCCATTTTTTCAGGATTGAAAAATGTTGAGGTGTTTGAGGCCGATGTAAAAAAACGCCACAAAGGACTGGTCGGGCTGTGGAGATTGTACAAAGAGCTTAAACCGCTTCAGTTGGATGCCGTGGCTGATTTACATAATGTACTTCGGAGCAGGATTCTTCAAAAGTATTTCAACTTGGGAAAAACTCCTTTTGTACAATTGGACAAAGGCAGGGCGGAGAAAAAAGCGTTGACGCGCACCAGGGCCAAAATATTCAAACAACTCAAAAGCACACATCAACGTTACGCAGAGGTGTTTACTAAGCTTGGTTTTCCGATCGATATGGAAAAAGCAAAGCTTTTGGAACGCATTTCACTTTCAGATAAAGTACTTCAGCTGGTCCAACAAGACACGGCAAAATGGGTGGGAATAGCTCCTTTTGCGGCTCATGAGGGCAAAATGTACCCTTTGAACCTAATGAAGGATGTGATTCGCCAACTCAATGATACCAAAAGGTATAAAATATTGCTTTTTGGTGGAGGAGCCCAGGAAATTCAGCAGTTGGAGGGGATTTCCAAGGATGGAGAAAATGTTTTGAATATGGCCGGAAAGCTCAATTTGAATGAAGAATTGGAATTGATTTCGAATTTGGATGTCATGCTTTCCATGGATAGTGGCAATTCCCATTTGGCAGCTAATTATGGAATTCCGGTGATTACACTTTGGGGAGTTACGCATCCCTTTGCTGGGTTTTATCCTTTTGGCCAACCTGAAGAAAATGCTTTGTTGGCTGATCGTGGTCGTTTCCCTTTGATACCGACTTCTGTGTATGGTAATAAATTGCCCAAGGGGTACGAAAAGGCAATGGAAACCATAACGCCCCAACAGGTGGTAGATAAGATCACCACCATGTTGGATGCTTAGGCTACGACTTGTCTTTCTGAAATGGAATTAAAATAATGCTTCAATTGCTGCAGATATTGGCACTTTAATTGTCTTCCGTTGGTTTCTGACAACAAAGAACGCATACCTAAGTAGGAGGCAATGATATAGGTTGCCACGCCTTCACAATCAATATGGCGAGCAATATGACCATCAATTTTTCCATTCTTCAGTACAGAGACCAAATTCACTTCCCATACTTTAAGGATGTCCTTTAAATAAGTACTTATTTCGGTGTTTCGCTTATTAAACTCTGTGATAAAATCGTTTAGCATAAAACCATAGGCCATTTCGTTGGTCCTCCCGGGTTCCAAGGCCTTTTCCATACTGTCTATAATAGCATGTAAAGGATTTTCCTGCTCATTCAACGGCTCTACCAATAAGGCATAAACCTTCTGAACAATCAAGTTTTGCACAATACTGATAAAATAATCCTCTTTGGATTTAAAATGATGGTAAAAAGCACCTTTGGACAGATCCAGTTCGGTCAAGATATCATCCAGACTGGTATTGTAATAGCCTTTGGCATGAAAAATCTCGAGGCCCATGGTATGCAACCGGTGCATGGTTTCGCGTCGTTTTAGGTTTCGTTCCATAAGATTTGGTTTTGGGTTCAATTAGACCGTTAAGTCTGTTACAAAGTTTCTGCAGATTGGACCCAACCTCAAGAATCAAGGACGTATTTGTAAGAAAAATCGGTGAAACGTGAAAAAAGCACCCAAAATCGAATTTCTCAAAAATACGAACCGACCAGTGGGTCGGTTTAAGCGACCTTTTTTGGGGACGAAAAACAAATGTGATTTATACACAGGCACTTGAAAAAGTGCATAAAACTGTCTTACATAGGGTTCTATTGTGTCAATCTAACAATTTGACTTTTATTGTTGTTGTAAATTTCACGAACTTAACCTACTTGTGCTGAACTTGTTTCATTATCGTCCAGCAAAACGGACTAGGTCTAATTCGTTATGTAAAAAATAATTAGCAGCATGCGTTCAAGTATTAAATTCCGTTTTCGATACACTTTGATGTATATTGTTTTATGTTGTGGAATCTCTATGTCCTGTGGACAAAGAACTTCTGAAACAATAGAGATCAGAGGTGTTTACGGAAACCCTAAACCTTTCTGGGACAAAGAACTCAATCTTCAGGATTTTGGCGTCAATGCTATTTTTGTTCATAGTGGCTCCATTAATGAAGATATGATTAAGAGGGCTAGGGCAGAAGGATTATCCATCTATGCTGAATTCGCAACTTTGAATGGCAAAAACTATGTAGAAAACCATCCTGAGGCTTGGGCAATCAATGAAAGAGGGGAACAAGTGAGGGCTGCCTCTTGGTTTATGGGGGTTTGTCCAACAGAACCTGGATTTAGACAATATCGGTTTGATCAATTACATGATTTACTTTCTACCTATGACCTTGATGGTGTTTGGATGGACTATGTGCATTGGCACGCACAGTTCGAGGACCCCGAACCCATCTTGCCAGAAACCTGCTTTTGTGACCATTGTTTGAACACATTTTCAAAAGATTCAGGAATTGAGATACCTGAGGGAACCACTCCCCAAAAAGCAGATTGGATATTGAACAATCATGATACACCATGGCGCAGTTGGCGGTGCAAAGTGATTTATGATTGGACCTATGAAACGAAAAACATCATTAAGGAAATAAAGCCAAAGGCGCTCCTTGGACTTTATCATAGCCCATGGAACGATGATGAGTTTGATGGTGCACGATATCGTATCCTGGGACTCGATTATGATCTGTTAAAGGAAACGATTGATGTATTTTCTCCCATGGTGTACCATGAAAGAATGGAGCGAGATCCCAATTGGGTAAAAGAGAACATAGAGTGGTTTAGCAATCGATTGGACATAAAAAAGGATGCTTATCCAAAGGTATGGCCCATTGTACAGGCACATAATAGTCCAGGTGTTGTTTCCAAAGAGGAATTTGAAATTGTGCTGAAAGGAGGACTGGCAGGAGAGTCCAGCGGAGTTATGATGTTTACCACTTCGGCCGTGGCGGAAGACGATGGTAAGACCGCAGTGATGAAAAAAGTGTATACTGATTTGGAATAAATAGTATCAACCCAAAAGAGCCGGCCATAATTTCAGGTTGGATTTTTAATCCGAAAACCTGTAAATTCACTTACCTATGCTCAATGTATTTCTGTTTCAGCCGATACAGTTAAGTGAAACTAACCATACCCCAAACATTGGGCAATATTAAACACAAATTGATTTGAATCAGAAAAAAAGGGATAATCTCATTTGGTATGCTTTCATTATTATTTTGATAATATCTTCTATTTTATTCAATTTTAATGAAAGAAAGGAAATTGAAAATGATAAAGGGACTACTATTGGACGTGTTACTAAAGTTTCCTGTAATCAAAGCGGAGAAATTACCTATATATTCTACTATAAAGGTAGAAGATATGAAAACCTAGAATCTACTTGTTCTGGAGTGGTTGAAAATGATTTTTATGAAATAAATTTTAAAAGAAGCAATCCGAAAATATCAAGAATTGTCAGAGGTAAAGTAAAAAATCCAATGATTTTGGTTCAAAATGGCATTGAAATCGAAGGCAGCATTGAAAAAGTGAAATATAATCTTAAGAATTATTGTGACCTATATATCAATTATACGTATTTAAATAAAAAATACTCGGTTAGGACTAGAATTCATAAGGACAGTCTTCCCTGCGGCGCCATAGAAAAATGTAAAAATGCCCCTATCCCTATACAAATTAGTCATCATTATCCCGATTTGAACAATTTATATTTTGAAAGTCATGACAGGGGAGCTGTAAGAAAAAAATACTCAATAGATTAAAAGAGCATACCACAATAAGTACGATTTAGTATGTTTTGTGCTATCCGATAAAATCTACATTCACCCAAAAGAGGTGTCCACTTTAGTGGGCGGAAAGGGTATAAAATCATCCCTTCCGACCTTCGGTCACCTTCCCTTGCCAAGGGAAGGAGTTATTAATGGAAGTGCACTGATCAAAGCCAAAAACTCTCTTCAAACATGATTCGTCAGACGTAGTGGAAGATTAGACTAAGCCACCGTCCCTTGACAACTACTCCCTGCTCCCGCAGTACAGCCATAACAATGTTGGGATATGATGATATTGCGATCGTTTAAAACGTCCTCGTTATAATCTTTGATGTGTTTTACCTTACTGGCGACCTTTAGGTCGAGCATTTGGTTAAAGTCACAATCGTACAACCAGCCATCCCAACTTATGGAGATGGTATTGGTGCACATCACATTGGCCACCGCAGCCGGATTGTAGGCTTCGACCAAGGCGTACATGTAATCTTCATAGTTTTCCGAAGCGATCAGATAATCCAAAAAGCGCGAGATGGGTAAATTGGTTATGGCAAACAGATTATGGAACTGAATTCCAAAATCCTCATCCAATGCCTTTTTAAAATCACGCTCCATGGCCATTTGGTCCCCAGGCAAAAATGCTCCGGAAGGATTATAGACCAAATCCAATCGTAATGAGCTATCTGGCATGCCATATCCGACGGCATTCAATTCCTGTAAAGCTTTAATGGATTTATCAAAAACCCCATCACCACGTTGTTTATCAGTTTTGCCCCGAGTATAATGTGGCATGGAAGAAACCACATGCACATTGTGCTTTTTAAAGAACTCTGGTAAATCGTAATACTTTTTATTGGCCCGGATGATAGTCAAGTTGGAACGCACAATAAAATCTTGTATACCTGCTTTGGACGCTTCTTCTACAAACCATCTAAAGTTGGGATTCATTTCGGGTGCGCCTCCGGTAAGGTCCAAAGTGTGTGCTCCGGTGTTTCGAATAACCTCCAAGCACAGTTCCATGGTTTCGCGGGTCATAATCTCTTTTCTATCCGGACCTGCATCCACGTGGCAATGCTCGCATACTTGGTTGCACATATAGCCTACATTAATCTGTAAGATTTCCAACTTGTTGGGTCGAAGCGGGAAATGGCCAATTTCAGCAATCTTATCTTTAAAATAAGGAAGCTCGCCATCGGCAAAAATTCCACCATTCAAAATTTCCAATTGCTTATTGGTTTCAGCCAATTCGTTTTCCCGGGCCTTAAGGGATTTTTTGGCAGCCTTTTTAATTTGAGGCATTATACTTTCACTCATTTCAAAGATTTTACATGGATAACTTATTATACTTGTTCATCATTTGAACCCCGTGCACCAAAGTTGCGCCACTTTCAATGGCTGCCCCAGCATGGACCGCCTCCATCATTTCTTCTTTCGTGATACCTCTTTGCAACCCATCTTTGGTATAGGCATCGATACAATACGGGCATTTTACAACATGAGCTACCGCCAATGCGATAAGGGATTTTTCACGGGCACTCAACGCTCCTTCTTCAAAAACTTTTCCATAATAATCGAAAAACTTATTGCCGAGTTCTTCGCTCCATTCGGTGATTTTTCCAAATTTTCGAAGGTCTGCCGGATCGTAATAACTATTTGCCATTTTTATATTTTTTGGTTTGTCATTCCCGCTTTGGAGGGAATCTTATGTTCTAATTGAAAATGATTTTCCTTTTTTAACCCATTTCTCCATTCAAAAGAAATTCATCAAAACCACATACCTTATGAAGTGTTATTTTGAAGTGTAAACAGGATTTAAAATGCTAATTCTAGTGGATTGATAGCAAAGGGTTGGGTGAACCTTTGTTGAAAGAAAAAGTGATGAAACGAATTTCCGGTTTGGGAATAAACGAATCGAAAAATTGAATATCTGTATTAGTTAAGTCAGCTAAAATTTTAAAAACAGCCTTGGGAATTCTCCCAATGAATTTCAACAAAACCTTTACATCCTCAAGGACATCAATATCCCGAAGAGTGGGAAGCGTGTACAGTGTTGAATTATTAGTCCTGAATAACTGGGAGATTTTGTGGAACAATCCCACACGTTGCCATGGCAATTTTTGGAAAAGTTGGGCATCAAAGTTGGATTGGTGCAACCCCATGAGATAAAAACCACCATCTAAGGTCGGGCCAAGTACAGTTTTACCTTGTTTCAATTGCTTACTGGCCTCGGTTAAATGATGTGCCCTTAGTTCAGGACTATCATTTCCTATGGTGATTACATTTTCATAGCCTCTGTCATAAATGCTTTGGATGGCATGGGCAAAACGCTCCCCAAAGGTGCTTCCATGCTGTTCCTTTTCCGAAATATGGAAAAAAGGCAGGCCTGATTGTCGCACTACTTTAAGGGTATGCTCGATAAATTCTTGAAAAAGTTCTGTTTTGGGGATAGTAGTCTTCTTACGAGCGTCTACTTCAGCAGAGTTCGCGAAAATCAAAACAGCCGTTTCCTGTAATCCCTTGTTATTCAAAATTTGAGTCTCGATCGTTCTCTTAATATTAAGAATTTAGGTCGAAACTGGGGTGTTTCAATTACAATATAATCCCAATAATCTTAAATTTTAACATTCCGACCCGCTGGTCGGTTTTATAAAATGGAGAGTTTAGATTCGTCAGGATTAAAATCGAAGCAAAATCGATAAAGTGTAAAAAATGCTTCGGTTTTTAGGGAAAACAGACTAAGGAGTCGGTAATTGCACGCTCTTTTCCAGATAATTTTTGTGCATATCGTCATGCTGAACTTGTTTCAGCATCCCATTTCGTGCTGATGAGACCCTGAAATTAGTTCAGGGTGACAAAACTCGTTTCTGATGGATTAGAATTAATCGAGAACAGCGTTTCCCAGCACTTTTAAGTGTGCCTAAACATCATCATAATCCACCTTCAGGGTTGGGGTAAGTGGATGGGCCTGACAGGTCAAGATCAATCCTTCGGCTACTTCAGCATCCGTTAAAATCTGATTTTTTACCATTTCAGCTTTCCCTTCGGTAATTCTTGCAATACAACTACTGCATACCCCGCCTTGACAGGAATATGGAGCATCGATGTCTTCTTTGAGAACGGCATCCAATACCAGGGCTTTTTTATCCATGGTAAACGAAAAGGTTTCATCGTCAACCGTTACCTCCACTTTGGTTTTTCCATCCAAACTTTCCGCTACAGTGTCTTCCGTGTCCGAAGAGGTAAACAGCTCGAACAATATTTTGTTTTCAGCAACACCATTATTTTTTAAGGTATCTGAAACTGTGGAGATCATTTCTTCAGGACCACAGAGATAAAAAGCATCAAATGTGGTCTCCTTGAACTTGTTTTTTACGATAAAATTGACGGTTGAGGTTTCAATTCGACCGAAAAGAGAGTCCTCCTCCTGCGAACGGCTGTAGATGTTTTGAATAAAAAACCTATTGGTATATTTAGATTGAAGCTCTTGAATAGCCCGTAAATACATGGTTTCTTGGGGAGTTTGGTTTCCAAAGACTAAAACAAAAGTACTATCGGAATGACCTTCCAAAACGGTTTGTGCGATACTCATTATTGGAGTGATCCCGCTTCCTGCAGCAAAAGCAGCGATGTTTTTTGGAGCGGCATCTTGTGCAAAAACAAAACGCCCTTCAGGATGCATTACTTCCAATTCATCACCAGCTTTCAAACTTTCATTGGCATAAACAGAAAATGTACCACTTGGCATTTTTTTAATGCCCACAGTAACTCTACCAGAAGATGGCGCCGATGAGATGGAATAGGCTCTCCGCAACTCCTCGCCGTTAATACTATGTTTTATGGTAATATACTGTCCAGCGGTAAAGGTAAAAGTGTCTTTAAGATTATCTGGAATTTCAAAAGTCAGAGCTACTGCGTTTGGGGTCAATGCATCTACAGCAGAGATTTTTAGTGCATGAAAGTCACTCATGGAAGATCAATTTTTTTGCAAAGCTACGGATTCGGACAATTTTGATGGAAAGGATTTCAAAAAAAGAGCGGTTGGTGTAACAAATCGCATCAATTAGGTACTAACCTCTTGAAAATTACCAACCCATGTTTAAACGGTTTATAGATCTTCAGTGGAAAGCCTTTTTTAGGTCCTCATCTTTCGGTAAAAGTCTGGCTTTAAAGATTATCATGATTTTTTTCGGACTCTGGATGTTGGGCTCTGTGGTACTTATTGGTGCTTTTTTATATAAAATCCTTAGAGAAGTGTTTCCTGACCAGAATCCGATGTGGATGTTGAGCAGGTATATGGTGTATTGGATCTTGATCGAACTCTTTTTCAGGTACTTTATGCAAAAACTACCGGTGATGGATATCAAACCGCTGCTGTCCATGCCTATCAAAAAAAGTAGAATAGCGCATTATATTTTAGGTCGTTCGGGTTTCTCTGGCTATAACATTTTGGCACTGTGTTTCTTCGTTCCCTTTGGGATTGTTCTGCTGGTCAAAGGCTACCCAGCCTTAAATGTCGGACTGTGGTTGGTTTCAATATTTGCCTTAGTACTATGTGTTAACTATGTAAACTTTATCATAAACAAGAGCGATAAGGCGTTGATCATTATTGGTGGGATAATAGCCATTCTATATGGCTTGGACTATTTTCAGGTGTTACCGGTAAAAGATTTCTTCGGACCTATTTTTCATGGACTTTACCAGTACCCTGTAGCCGTTTTAGTTCCCATCGCACTGGCAATCATAACCTATTGGATCAATTTCAGCTACTTGAGGAACAAGTTGTTCTTGGATGCTTCACTACGTGTCAAAACAAAAGAAGCCAAGACTTCAGAATTGGCCTGGACCAGACGCTTTGGTGATATGGGAACTTTTCTACAGCTGGATCTTAAGATGATTTGGCGAAATAAACGAACAAAAGCCCAAGTTTTCATCTCCTTATTGTTTGTGTTTTATGGACTCATTTTTTACCTGCAGGATGTTTATGCCAGTATGGTGCCCATGTTTGCTTTTTTGGGAATTTTCATGACGGGAATTTTCCTGACCAACTTCGGTCAATTTATTCCAGCTTGGGATAGCAGCTATTATAGCATGATGATGTCGCAGAACATTCCACTTCGAAAATATTTGGAATCGAAAGCAAGCTTGATATCCGTAAGTGTGGTGACCATGTTTTTGCTCACCATACCCTATGTATACTTTGGTTGGGACAAGCTCGCCATCAACTTTGGAAGCGCCCTATACAATTTAGGGGTCAACATTCCCATGATCCTATACTTTGGTTCCTATAACAAAAAACGGATTGATCTTGAGAAAAGCCCGGTTGGGAATATGCAGGGAACCAGTGCAACCCAATTTCTGATCATAATTCCTGTACTGGGACTACCGATCTTAATTTTTACAGCATTCTATTATCTGATTTCTTTGGAAGCCGGAGTATTGGCCCTTTCCCTGATGGGGATAATCGGATTTGCGCTCAAAAACAAATTATTGAATATGATCACAGAGCAATACCGAAAAAAGAAATATGGTATGATTGCCGGATTTAAAGAAAAGAATAGTTAACAAATAGATTTCCGTTTAGCGGAAACTAAAATGAAAAACATATGATCACAACTCAAAATCTAACCAAAAAATACGGTTCACAATTGGTGCTGAATGTTGACGCTTTGGAAATTCCAAAAGGGCAAAGTTTTGGTTTGGTTGGAAACAATGGCGCCGGGAAGACTACCTTTTTCAGCCTGTTATTGGATTTGATTCAACCAACCTCTGGCAAGATTGTCAACAACGAGGTACAGGTGGACCAAAGCGAAGCATGGAAGCCTTTTACTTCTGCCTTTATTGATGAAACCTTTTTGATAGGATATCTTACCCCGGAGGAATATTTTTATTTCATAGGGGACCTTCGAGGAACAAACCGAGCGGATGTGGACAAGCTGTTGTCATCCTTTGAAGATTTTTTTCATGGTGAAATCTTGGGGCAAAAGAAATATCTACGAGATCTTTCCAAAGGAAATCAGAAAAAAGCGGGGATTGTAGCCTCATTTATTGGTAATCCTGAGGTGGTCATTTTGGACGAGCCTTTTGCAAATTTGGACCCTACCACACAGATTCGATTGAAAGCAATCATCAAAGATTTGGCAGCCAAGCAGGATGTCACGGTATTGATATCAAGTCATGACCTAATGCATGTAACCGAAGTTTGCGAACGCATTGTGGTTTTGAACAAGGGTGAAATAGTGAAAGATATCCAGACTTCAACGGAAACCTTAAAAGAACTGGAAACCTTTTTCGGGGAATAAAAAAGGCGATGGATGACATCGCCTTAGCTGTTTTTGATGTATGAATTAGGCCCCAAAAACGGATGGGTCATAAAAAAACTGTGCTTTTGTGATTTGGCCATTCGCTACCTGGTACATGCAAAATTCTTCCATGTTGACCCTACCACCCTCTTTAAAGGTAACATCACTTGTCATGGGCACCACAAAGTGATTGCCGACCACAATGGGATCTCCAACAGTTCCGCCATGGGCTTCTTCAATAGAGCTGGCCCAATAATCATATCCCTTTAAAATGTTGTCCCGTCCTTTTGTGACTTCATTGGGCACACCAGCCATCTCAACGCTTACCGCATCGTCGGCATATAAGCCATATGCCTCTTGATGTTTTCCTTCTCTGCAAAGGCTCACTAATTTGTCTGCAACTTCTTGTGTTGTCATTTTGTATTTGTTTTTATGATTAATAAATAAACTCGTTATCATTCGAACGCTTGGTTCAAATAGGTGTTCAAAGGTTTGATGGCATGAAAATGGTTCAAGATTTCTTCATTCAGTTTTTCTGAATTGTAAAAAGGCTCCAACGGAAATTCAGCCATCGCATAGAATTGTTTGTTATAGATCAAATCGGTTTTTTCTGCTACCGGAAGCAGACTCTTATCCAACCGTTTGGCCTTTTCACCGCTGAGCTGTCCAAAATTTTGAACAAATGTTGAATCCGACGTGATTTTGAGCAATCCTGAAGTATTCGTGGCAATATGGTTTCTTAAGGTTGAAAGTTCGGGAGGCCGCAACATAAATAACCCACCGCCTACATGAATACTGGTGGCATCGATACCCAAATAATACCCTGGAAGGATTGACTTTTTTCCATTAGGTGAAAATCCAGCCTTTAGAATGGTATGGTAGGGGGTTTTGTCCTTAGAAAAACGAACATCCCTGTTGATTCGGAACATGGCTTTTTTAGGATCGGCTAGTATTCGGGAATCCCAATCCATAAGGGTTGCCAAAAGATGCTCAAGTAAGCTTAGGAAGGGTTCTTTGACATCATTTTCATAGCGCTTTTTATTGGCATGGAACCATTCCTTATTGTTGTTCTTGGCAAGTTCTTTAAAGAAAGCTGTGTAAGCTTTGGTAATCATAAGACGTACATTTTAATGGATTTCATTTTGGCCAATCGCTTTGGGCATTATCTTGCAAAGCGGATACAATACATCGGTAAATTCCCGGCAATACGAACTCTTTTTATGCAACATTTCCGCTTCGGAATCTTGAAAGGTCATCACATGGGTAAAATAAGAGGGGTCATCAACTTGCTGAAATGATTTGTACAACAAAGTGCCCGGTTCATTTTTTTCAATGGCCGCAATGAATTTGGCAACGATTGCCTTTACTTCCTCAATCGATTCTGTCTTCACCTTATAAGGAACAAAAACATGGATCATGACTTAGCTTTTGAGATTTTGATTGATTTCTCGGCCCACTCCAGCAACAACTCCGGATTTTTCAAGACGGTTTCCGGTATTGAATAGTAAGGCATTTTCCCATGCTTATGGGCACCGGAATTTTCAAAAAACTCCAGTAATGAGGCGTCAGCTTTAAGATACGCCAATCCCTTCGAATCGACAATTCCAAACATTTTGCCATCATGGAATATCCCATGTCCGCCAAACATTTTTTTTGAACTGATCGAACCGATAAGCTCAAGCTTTTGAACCAATTCCTCCGCCGCTAAAACGGAAGTGTTTGTCATTTTCGCACCTTTTGTTCCCATCTTAATTTGAACTTATTTGTTCCAATGCTGTAGAGGTCAGCATTTCCCATTTGTCATGAAAGTCATAATGCACTTCGTACCAACCGCTGAGCGGTTTTTTGTTCTTGAATGGATTGAACTCCGAAACCTCCACGCCCAACTCGTCCAATGGATATTCTTTTCCAAGCTTAAACACCATTTTGTGCTTTCTGGAAAAGAAAGCGAACACCTTACTTTTATAGTGTATGGCAGGTGAACTCATCATTTTGCCTTCGGTCACTTCAGGATATTTTAGGCAAAACTGCTCCCGGATTTCCATAAATTTTTCCAACTCCATTTCCCAAAGCTACAAAAGAGGCAAAAGTGAAAATAAGGGGAAATAAGACACTTTAAAGGGTTGAATGTGCCAAGTATTACCATTACATTTATAGCACTAAAAGCATTGGGAATGAAATGAGTACAAGCCAATTTAATTTTTGGGCCATGGAAAATTAAATTTCTTGGTGCTAAAGCGTAGCGGTTGATCTATGCATAAATTTTTTAAATGCTTGATGAACGATGAAATAAAAAATTTCAAATAGATGAAACATGTAAGTATTTTGGTGCCGAAGGGCAATGCAATTTTGAGCAATGTTGTTGGGCCATTCAAGGTTTTGATGGCGGCAAATCAATTTTTAAAGCAGACAAAAGCAAGGGACGACGATTTTTTTGATATCCATTTGGTAGGACTGGAACATGACTATTCCCTGTACGATGGATTATTTAGTATTCACTGTGATAGTACTATTGCAGACATTGAAAAAACGGACTTAATCCTCATACCAGCGCTTAGACCGGACAAGCTTGATGCGGATTTGGAACAGAACAAGGATTTTATTCCGTGGATATTGCACCAAAGAAATGTTCATAATGCCGAAGTAGCCAGTATGTGTATGGGCGCTTTTGTGCTTGCCCAGACCGGATTGATAGATGGTAAACAATGTGCAACCCATTGGGCGGGAATGGAACTTTTTAAAAAGATGTTTCCCAAGGTGCACCTGGTTTCCAATAAAATCGTCACGGATGAAGATGGCATCTATTCCAGCGGTGGAGCATTTTCTTTTTTGAACCTCATGTTACATCTTATTGAAAAATACTGCGGAAGGGCAACCGCCATTTACCTTTCAAAATTCTTTGAGATAGATATGGACCGTGTGGACCAGAACCAATTTGCCATTTTTCAAGGGCAGAAAGATCATGACGACTCAGCAATCAAAGAAGCCCAAAAGTTTATTGAAAGCAACGTAAAGGATAAAATTTCGGTAGAGCAATTGGCGAAGAAATATGCCATAAGTAGTAGGAACTTTGTTCGACGATTCAAAAAAGCTACCCAAAATACACCATTGGAATATATTCAACGGGTGAAGATTGAAGCAGCCAAACGTAGTTTGGAATCCACGGAGCAAAATGTAAACGAGGTCATGTACCAAGTGGGCTATGCGGACCAAAAAGCCTTTCGCACAGTGTTCAAAAAATATGCTGGACTATCCCCGGTGGCCTATAAATCGAAATACAATCGCAGTAGGGTCAATTTTGAACGCCCAACGGCTTGGTAAAAGACGCATCTTTGTTAATGTTCGAGTACTCGCAAAAAATAATTGCATTTTACCGATGAGCCTTATAATAAACTGGCCGTTTTTCAGTTAAGGTAAAACACGATTACCTATAATTTTGAAGCTTCAATACCAAGTTTTTATAATATGTCTATTTACGGGAGTACTTTTCAACTCCTGTTCCACTAAAAAGGATGCTTTTGTCAACCGCAATTGGCATGCCCTAAAAACCAAGTACAATGTACTGTACAATGGTAATATTTCCTTTGAGCAAGGAAGAGAGGAATTGAATGCCAACTACCGCGATGATTTTTGGGAAATCTTGCCAGTTGAACGCCTTGAGGTTACTGAGGAAATCAAACTGGATTCGGAAGATAACAATCCCAACTTCATAATTGCTGAAGAAAAGGCCACGAAGGCCATCCAAAAACATAGCATGGACATTAAGGATGAGGAACGTAATCCCCAGACCGATGAAGCCTTTTTGCTATTGGGGAAGGCACGTTACTTTGACCAACGCTATATTCCTGCTTTGGAATCCTTCAACTATGTACTTCGAAAGTATGTTGAAAGCGATAAGTTGAATGAAGCCACGATCTGGCGCGAAAAGACCAACATGCGATTGGACAATCCGGAGTTGGCTATTAGAAACTTGAAAAGGCTCTTCAAATTTGAACGATTAAAAGATCAGGAACACGCAGATGCCAATGCAGTATTGGCACAATGTTACATCAACCTAAAAGTGAAGGATACCGCAATCCAAAAATTAAAGATTGCCCAAGCTTACACCAAAAAGAATGCGGAAAGGGGAAGATACCTGTTCATCATAGGACAACTTTACAACCAGTTGGGATATAAGGACAGTGCCAATTATGCTTTTGATAAAGTAATCGCACTGAACCGAAAGTCACCCCGGGTGTATATGATCAATGCCCACCTTAAGAAAATTCAAAACACGGAAATCACCGATACCAATCGCGAAGCACTGCTTGAGTATCTGACCGAGTTGGAGGAGAATCGCGAAAACCGTCCCTTTTTGGATAAAATTTACCGTGAGATTGCGCAATACCATATGGCCAATCAATCGGACAGCCTCGGTATTGCGTACTATAACAAATCACTGGCCGCCAACAAATCAGAACGCAAATTGAATGCGCTCAATTACCAAAGTTTGGCCGATTACAATTTTGATCAGGATGAATACAAAACGGCTGGAGCATATTATGATAGCACCTTGACGAATCTTGTAGTGAACACTAAAAAATACCGCAACATTAAAAAGAAGTTGGACAACTTAGAGGATGTGATCAAATACGAGGATATTGTTCAACATTCCGATAGCGTCATCACCTTATATGAGATGCCCGAGGCAGAGCGGCGAGCCTATTTTGAGGATTTTATTGCTGAACTCAAGCGTCAAGAGGAGGAAGCGGCTCAAAAAGAACTGGAAAGGACGACTGCCGGATTTGCTGCCTTTGCCGAGACTAAGGGCGGGAAAGAGAACAAAGGGAAGTTTTATTTCTACAACATCACAAGTTTAGGCTACGGCAAGAATGATTTTAAGACCCGTTGGGGCGATCGGACGCTTGAAGATGACTGGCGCTGGAGCAATAAGACCAGAGCCTTACCCTCTGAAGCGACAGGTGAGGAGATTTACGCAGGTCAAGATTCGCCAGCGGAAATTGGGGAAGACCAAAAATATTCCTTGGATTTTTATTTAGATCAAGTGCCGACAGATGTTACGGTCATCGATAGCCTAAGAGGGGAAAGAAACTTTGCCAACTATCAATTGGGATTGATTTATAAGGAAAAGTTTAAAGACAACCTTTTGGCCGCTGCCAAATTGGAAAGGGTATTGAAGCTTGATCCCGAGGAACGATTGATCTTACCATCAAAATACAACTTGTTCAAAATTTACGAAGAAACAGGAAGTCCGTTAGCGGACAATATGAAACAGGATATTATCCGCAACCATCCAAATACGCGTTACGCTGAAATATTATTGAACCCCCAAGTTGTACTTCAAGGAAATACGGACAGTCCCGATGCCCGGTATGTTTCCCTTTATAAATTATATGAAAAACAGGAATACCTGCAGGTGATCACGCTGGCACAGCAGTACATCAATAAATTTACAGGAGACCCAATAGTGCCCAAATTTGAAATGTTGAAGGCAAACGCGATTGGAAGATTGCAGGGCTTTGAGCCGTTCAAGGAAGCCTTGAACTATGTGGCCTTGACGTATCCGAATAATCCCGAAGGGAAAAAAGCCGAAGAGATGGTTGCCGATCAATTGCCCAAACTGGAATCCAAGGTGTTTTTGGATGACGGGGCAAAAGGCAATTGGAAAGTTGTGTTCCCATTTAAAATAAGGGACAACGAAAAGGCGTTAAAACTAAAAGAACGATTGGAAGCTTCCATCAAGGATCTTAACTATAAGAATATTGTTTCCAAGGACATATATAACTTGGAAGACCAATTTGTGGTTGTGCACGGATTCAAGTCAAAGGATTTTGCCTTGGGCTATGCAGAGCTTATAAAAAAGAATAAGGACTACCGAATCAACGATGAGAATTTTGTAGTTTTATCCAACAATTACAAAATCATCCAGGTTCATAAGATTTTAGAACTATACAAAGAACATATTTCAACCCCAAAACCCTAGAACACCATGTTTTCAGACAACAAAAAACCTCGCCCTATGACAGAATTTGGAGGACAGCCCAACCGAATCGAAAAGAATACAAAGATAAAAGGAAACATTACCTCCGAAGCAGACTTCAGAATTGACGGTAAATTGGAAGGTAATGTGAAAACTTCCGGAAAAGTGGTTATCGGTAAAGATGGCTACATCAACGGAAAAGTAGAATGCGTTAATGCCGATATCGAAGGAAAATTCAATGGCGAACTTGCTGTGAAGGATTTACTTTCTTTAAAAGCTTCCGCTATCATCGAAGGTACGGTAAGTGTTACAAAATTGGCAGTGGAACCCGGAGCAACATTTAATGCGGCCTGTACTATGGGCAAAGGAGTGGAACCAGCTCCGAGCGCTTCAAAGCCACAGCCCATAAAGACCAATGAGCCAGCAAAAGCCTCCTAAGAAGAAAAACAATTTTAAGAATGCCGCGATGCTGTCCGGCATCGCCTTTGAAATGGGTGCCATTATTTTCTTGGCCGTGAGAGGCGGGAAATGGCTGGATGCACATTACCAGAACGAAAAGAATATTTTTACGGTAATTGCCACTTTATTGGGAGTGGCTATTTCTATTTGGGTAGTTTTGCAGCAACTAAAACGTATAAAATATTGATGCCCAAACTCAATTTTCCGGCCAAGTTTGTAGCACTTCTGGTGACACTGTTGCTGATTTCCTTTGGATTGCACATTTTGGTTTTATCAAACATGGAATTGCCCACTTTGGACAATTTGATAGTGCGCTCCTATGTGGTCAATGGACTTCTTGCAGTGATTATCTTCATATTGCTGTATAAGTTTCGTCAAAAACTGAAAAACCAGATCGGATTTCTGTTTATGGGAGGCAGCTTGTTGAAATTCGTGTTTTTCTTCCTGCTTTTTTACCCCACTTATAAGAGCGATGGTGACATGTCTGGCCTCGAATTTGGTGCTTTTTTTGTGCCCTACTTAGTGGCTCTTTTTTTGGAAACATTTTACACCTCGAAAATGCTCAAAAATTTGGAAGACGACTCCAAATAATTTGACCCTCAAAATCCTCAAAAATAAAAGCTTGAAAGCTTTTTTCTTTTTGTAAGAAAGAATTACATTTGCACCGATTTTTGAGAGACCGATATTTTGAGCGAAATGCAAAAAACTTTTTTCAAGGGAATACTCGTTGTAACAGCACTATTTTTAGGTCAGTTCACTTTTGCCAGTGAAAAAGAAAACGAGGCCGGTGATCACGGCAAAGACCTTAAGACAGAAATAAAGGAATATATCTCCCACCACCTTCAGGATTCACATGATTTTTCACTGTTTTCGTATACCAAGGAAAATGGGGAGCATAAATATGTGGGATTCCCATTGCCAGTAATGTTGTGGGATGATGGCTTAAAGGTTTTCTCATCTTCAAAATTCCATCATGGAGAGACTTTGGCTGAGGTAGATGGTAACTATTACAAGCTATACCACAGCAAAATTTATAAGACCGACGCTGAGGGAACTATCCATTATGATGAAGACCATCATGCCACAAACGTAAAACCTTTGGATTTTTCAATCACAAAGAACGTGGTAATGATCATCGTAACCGGATTGTTGATGCTTTGGTTGTTCTCAAGTTTGGCAAGATCGTATACAAAGAATAACGGAATCCCGACGGGGGCAGGTCGTTTCTTTGAGCCTATCGTGCTTTACATACGTGATGACATAGCCAGACCAAATATTGGAGAAAAGCGATATAGAAAGTACATGCCTTTCTTGTTGACCATATTTTTCTTTATCTGGTTCTTGAACATTTTTGGATTGACCCCGCTGGGAGTAAACGTAACTGGAAACATTGCAATTACAGTTTCTTTGGCATTAATGACATTTGTTATAACCAATGTTACAGGTACCAAGGATTATTGGATGCACCAGTTTGATCCTCTAGGAAAGTCATTGCCTTGGTATGGAAAAATACCATTGTACATCATTTTGGTTCCGATTGAATTGTTGGGATTGATCATCAAACCATTTTCACTATTGATTCGTTTGTATGCGAATATGCAGGCAGGCCACATTGTATTGATGAGTTTGATCGGGTTGATGTTCATATTTAAGAGTTGGTTGGGAAGCCCATTGTCTTTTGGACTGGCTTTCGCCATTTCATTGATTGAAGTATTGGTAGCATTGCTACAAGCATATATTTTCACCATGTTGAGTGCATTGTATTTCGGATTCGCTTCAGAAGAACATGAGCACGATCATGAACACGAGGCAGAAGTTGCCCATTAACAAAGAATGTTATTCAAAGCGGTCACTAAGCGCAGTCGAAGTGAAAGCGAAGAATCTAAATATTGAATTTTAATTTTTAAACTAGATAGATATGGAAATTCCAGTAATGGTAGGTGCAGGTTTAGTAGTTATCGGTGTTGGTCTTGGTATTGGTAGAATCGGTGGTTCTGCTATGGAGGCTATTGCACGTCAGCCTGAAGCTTACGGAAAGATCCAAACAGCGATGTTGATTGCAGCAGCGTTGATTGAAGGTATTGGTTTCGCTGCACTTTTCGCGGTTTAATCAAAACATCTAAGGCAAACGGCTGTAACGGTTGGTTACAGCCCTTGCCTAGTTTAAAATTTATACAAATTAGAAAGTAATTATGGCAAAGTTATTAGAGGAGTTTTCGTTAGGACTGTTTTTCTGGCAAACACTATTATTCGGATTGTTGTTGTTCCTTTTGTGGAAGTTTGCATGGAAACCAATCCTTGGGGCAATCAATGATAGAGAAGAGGGCATAAAAAATGCTTTGGATGCTGCTGAAGAAGCCAAAAAGGAAATGCAGAATGTTACTGCAGATAGCGAAAAGCTTTTGAAAGAGGCAAGAGCCGAAAGAGAAGCAATGTTGAAAGAAGCTCGTGAGATTAAGGATAAAATTGTTGCCGATGCCAAGGAACAAGCGCAGGTTGAAGGTGATAAATTGGTAAAGCAAGCTCAAGCCACAATTGAGAGTGAAAAGAAAGCTGCAGTTGCCGACATCAAAGAACAGGTAGCAAATCTATCTATCAATATTGCGGAAAAAGTAATCAAAGAAGAATTGTCCGATAATAAGAAACAACAAAAGTTGGTTCAGGATATGTTGGGCGATATCAAATTGAACTAGAAAGATGAACGAGAGTAGGGCAGCCATACGCTACGCAAAAGCAACCTTGGATTTCGCTATCGAAAAGAAAGCGGCCGAAGCCGTTGAAAAAGATATGCGCGAGATTTCAGCTACCATTTCCGAAAACACGGAACTCCAAAAGATTTTGGAGAGCCCAATTGTAAAGGGAGAGGTAAAGAAAATCTCCTTACAAAAGATTTTCAAGGGATCCAATGAAATCACAAAAGGCCTTATCGGAACTTTGACCGATAACAAGCGAATTGGATTACTACAAGAGGTGGCCTTAAAATACGTCATTCTACATGAGCAGTTAAAAGGAGAGGGTGTAGCCTATGTGACCACTGCGGTTCCTTTAACAGCTGATTTGGAGAAAAAGATTTTGGGAGAGGTAACCAAGATTACAGGCAACAAGGTTACCATTGAAAATAAGATTGATGAAAGTATCATAGGAGGATTTGTGCTTCGCGTAGGCGATTTGCAATATGATGCCAGTGTTGCCAACAAATTGAACGGATTAAAAAGAGAATTTACAAATAGTCTATAAAAATGGCAGGAGTAAAAGCCGCTGAGGTATCAGCAATTTTGAAAGAACAATTAGCAGGTTTTGAAGCTACCGCTTCCTTGGATGAAGTAGGTACTGTATTGCAAGTGGGTGATGGTATTGCCCGTGTGTATGGACTTTCCAATGCTCAATATGGTGAGCTTGTGGAGTTCGATGGCGGTATGGAAGGTATTGTTTTGAACTTGGAGGAAGATAACGTTGGTGTTGTACTGTTGGGCCCATCCAAAGAAGTCATGGAAGGCGCAACCGTAAAAAGAACACAACGTATCGCATCTATCAATGTTGGTGAAGGAATTGTTGGCCGTGTGGTCGATACCCTTGGTAATCCAATTGATGGAAAAGGACCTATCTCTGGCGATACTTACGAAATGCCATTGGAGCGTAAAGCACCTGGGGTTATCTACCGTCAGCCGGTAAACGAGCCGTTGCAGACTGGAATTAAGGCCGTAGATGCCATGATTCCAATCGGTAGAGGTCAGCGTGAGTTGGTTATCGGTGACCGTCAAACAGGTAAGACCACGGTTTGTATCGATACCATCTTGAACCAAAAAGAATTCTACGATGCTGGTGAACCAGTGTACTGTATCTATGTAGCAGTTGGACAAAAAGCATCTACGGTTGCTGCCATCGCAAAGACGTTGGAGGACAAAGGCGCTTTGGCCTATACAACTATTGTTGCGGCCAATGCATCTGACCCTGCTCCTATGCAGGTATATGCTCCTTTTGCTGGTGCAGCGATCGGGGAATATTTCAGGGATACTGGTCGTCCAGCCTTGATTATCTATGATGATTTATCAAAGCAAGCGGTTGCTTATCGTGAAGTATCACTCCTTTTGAGAAGACCTCCAGGTCGTGAAGCATACCCTGGTGACGTTTTCTACTTGCACTCAAGATTGTTGGAGCGTGCTGCTAAGGTTATCGCGGATGA
Source organism: Flagellimonas sp. 2504JD4-2 (assembly GCF_053642935.1). Taxonomy (NCBI): domain Bacteria; kingdom Pseudomonadati; phylum Bacteroidota; class Flavobacteriia; order Flavobacteriales; family Flavobacteriaceae; genus Flagellimonas; species Flagellimonas sp. 2504JD4-2. The sequence goes on from NZ_JBSIOV010000001.1 coordinate 441,755, forward strand.
CGACATCGCAAAGAACATGAACGATTTACCTGATTCCCTTAAACCAATGGTAAAAGGAGGAGGTTCTTTAACCGCCCTTCCAATTATTGAAACACAGGCAGGTGACGTATCAGCATATATCCCAACCAACGTAATTTCGATTACGGATGGTCAGATATTCTTGGAGCAAGACTTGTTCAACCAAGGTGTTCGTCCAGCGATTAACGTGGGTATCTCCGTATCCCGTGTTGGTGGTTCCGCGCAGATCAAATCGATGAAGAAAGTTGCAGGTACCTTGAAACTGGATCAAGCGCAGTTCCGTGAATTGGAAGCGTTTGCCAAGTTTGGTTCCGATTTGGATGCCGCTACCTTGAACGTTATCGAAAAAGGACGTAGAAACGTTGAGATATTAAAGCAAGCACAGAACGATCCATTTACCGTGGAAGATCAGGTAGCTATCATCTTTGCAGGTTCCAAAAACTTATTGAGAGATGTGCCTGTTGAGAAGGTAAAGGAATTTGAAAGAGATTTTATCGAGTTCTTGAATGCCAAGCACAGAGGTGTATTGGACACCTTGAAAGCTGGTAAATTGACTGACGAGGTCACAGAAACCTTGACATCAGTTTGTAAAGATCTTTCAGGAAAATATAGAGCATAACAGTTGTCATTCCTATTTTGTCATGCTGAGCTTGTCGAAGCATGGTTAAATAAGGATCAAGTAAAACAAAAGATTCCGCATCAGGTGCGGAATGACAAACAAAAAGAATGGCAAACTTAAAGGAAATACGAAATAGGATAGCCTCGGTATCTTCAACCATGCAGATTACCAGTGCCATGAAAATGGTATCTGCTGCAAAGTTGAAAAAGGCCCAGGATGCCATTACTGCAATGCGTCCATATGCAAATAAACTTACGGAGTTGTTGCAAAGTCTTAGCGCAAGCTTGGATGGTGATGCCGGTAGTAAGTTTGCAGACAACAGGGCGGTGAACAAGGTGTTGGTTGTGGCCATTACCTCTAACCGTGGATTGTGTGGCGCGTTCAATTCCAATATCATCAAACAATCAAATGTTTTATTGCATGAAACCTACGCAGGGAAACAAGTTGACTTTTTGACCATTGGAAAAAAAGGAAATGACATCATTGGAAAAAAGAACAATGTCATTGCCAACCATAGCCAAGTATTTGACGACTTGACCTTTGACAATGTAGCTGCAATTGCCCAAGATTTGATGGATTATTTTACGACAGGTAATTATGATCGAATTGAGTTAGTTTACAATAAATTCAAGAATGCAGCCACCCAAATCGTAATGACGGAGCAGTTTTTACCAATTGTTCCTGTTGAGGGGGATGCTTCCGGAGCAGCAGACTACATTTTTGAGCCATCAAAGCCTGAGATTGTTGAACAATTGATTCCAAAATCATTGAAGACACAATTGTACAAGGCCATTCGGGATTCCTTCGCCAGTGAGCACGGAGCCCGTATGACGGCGATGCACAAGGCAACCGACAATGCTACTGAGCTTAGAGACCAGTTAAAACTGACCTATAACAAGGCGAGACAGGCTGCGATTACCAATGAGATATTGGAGATTGTTGGTGGTGCGGAAGCACTTAACAATTAGCAAAGGAATAATAAATGAATTCATTAAAAGGGCCGCTTCTTTAGAAGCGGCCCTTTTGTTTTATATTATATCATCCTGAACTTGTGGATGTATTTCTAGTAGTGCTTTCTTCTATTTTTGGGCGTTCTAAATTTTCAAACTAAATAAAACCTCTAGAATTTTTGATGCACTTATGCGATTGAATTTAATGTCGATTTCTTATTTTGGCTGTGCAGCTCCCCTTATTTAATAAGCTTTTTAATTCCTACTTAAGCATGAGAAAGTACTTTTTTTATTGGGTCATATTTAATGCTTTGATTTGGTTGTCGGGAGTTTTTCTTTGGAATGAATCTGTCGAACTTAATATTGATATTTGGTACATTATAATTGGATTTCCAACGATAATTTTCTCGATATCGATTCTAAGTACCATTTGTTTGACTGTACCTCTTCTATTAAAAAAGATGAGGGACATGTCTGCTACAAAAAAACAGGCCTAGTAACTTGAAAAAAAGAATTGGTCAATCTCTCAACCTTTACATATATGAACATATATTTGGTTTTTATGAAACATCTGTGTCTTATCTTTTTTTTGATTAGCTCAACAGTAAGAGCTCAAAATAATGATGTGCAAATTATAACACGGGAAACGGAATCAGGTTTAGCCTTTTATGCGCTGAATAATGCAGAAGTTCAACATGAAATAACACTGAACCTCTCAGTTAGAAACCTTTCTGGATATCATGGACCTATTACCAAAATGGTTACGGCAAAAGATTCCATTCAGATGATTCAACTGTCTTTTAAAGAAGACCTGCCATGGTCATACCAAACCAGCTATACCTATACTCCAAAACCTACGACGGAGGAACAGGGAAAACAAAAAAAACAGCTTAAAAAAGAACTGTTCGAGTTTTTGGACACAAAGAACAATCCCGTTATTGTTTTTTACGGCGAAGGTTGCACAAGGTCTGCATACGCAAAAGAAATGCTAGAGAAAAAGAAATTGGCTTTCAAATATCTTAATACCACAAAAAATGAGCATTATAATAGAATTATGCAGGAGTTGGTGCGACTGAAAGACCCTGACATAACCACAATAGGTTATCCCGTCTTTCTTGTTAATGGTAAAGTGGATCACAGTATTGAAAATTTAAGATGGTATATTAAAGAGTTGGCATCCAACATAGAATAGCCAATTGTAGCAGATAAAATGGCCGCTTCTTTAGAAGCGGCCATTTTGTTTTATGGATATGTAGATTTAGACTTAGTGCTTTCCGGCCGTTCTGGCATTGTGCAAGTCAATGTAATGTTGGTTAAGCTCGTCTGAATCTTTATACTTTACGCGAAGCTCATCTAGCTTCTTATGGAGCGCTTTGACCACATCGGCATATGCTGGGTCTGCATACACGTTGTTCATTTCCTGTGGATCCTTTTTACGGTCGTAGAGTTCCCATTCATCCACGTCATAATAAAAATGGGCCAATTTATAATCAACCGTTACAATACCATAGTGTCGCATCACTTGGTGCTCCGCTGGATATTCATAATAATGGTAGTAGACCGCATCCCTCGACCAATCTTTGTCGTTTGAAGTCAGGAGTGGGATAAGACTTTCGCCCTGCATATCATCTGGCGCTTCAATTTCGGCAGCCTCCAAAAAGGTCTGGGCAAAATCGAGATTCTGGACCATTTCTTCGCTGGTTATGCCGGGCTTTATTTTGTTTGGCCAACGAATCAACAATGGAGTCTTGAAAGATTCATCATATATAAAACGTTTGTCGAACCAACCATGCTCTCCCAAATAAAAACCTTGATCCGACGTATAGACGACCATCGTATTTTCAGACAGACCATTTTCGTCCATATAGTCCAACAAACGACCAACGTTGTCATCTACCGAAGAAATACAAGCCAAATAATCTTGCATATAACGCTGGTACTTCCAGATCATCTTCTCTTCTGAGGTCTTGGAGGGCCAATTTTCCTCAAAATCCTTGCTTATAGCGTCCAAAAATGGCTTGTACTGCGCTTTTTGTTCTTCTGTGGCCCGATTGTAAATATTGATAAATGCATTCTCCAAATCAGGCACTTTGGGCGTCACATCTCCCATGTTGGCAATAGTTTCTGGCCATACCTTGGTATCATAGACATACTTCATGTGGGTCAGTAAATTCATTTCCGCCGTTTTCGCCGCCGAACCTCGGTTGCTATAATCATCAAAAAGAGAAGCCGGCAAAGGAAATTCTTTCCCATAAAACTCCTTGAATTTTTCAGGAGTGGGCCACCAAGGTCTGTGGGGAGCCTTATGAAGATACATCAGCATAAATGGCTTTTCAGGATTTCGTTTTTTGTCCAACCAGTTCAAGGTTAGGTCGGTAATGATATCCGTAGCGTAACCCGTAATTGTGGTGTCGCCATTTTGTGTGATGAAATCCGGATTGATATAATGACCCTGACCCGGAAGAATCATAAAATCATCGACCCCTTTGGGATTGTTTCCGAAATGAAGCTTTCCAAACATGGCTGTTTCATAACCCGCTTTTTGAAACAATTGCGGAAAGGTGACCTGTGTGGTGTCAAAAGGCATAAGATTGTCCACTTTTCCATTGATATGGGTATGTTTTCCAGTCAAAATTGTTGCTCGTGAAGGGGCGCAAATGGAATTGGTGACACTGGCATTGGTGAACACAATACCTTCCTTACCAATACGATCAATGTTGGGGGTTTGTATAAGGTGATCGCTATAAGCACTGATTGCCTGATAAGCATGATCATCGGACATTATAAAAATAATGTTGGGTTTTTCTTTAAGCGCAGTTTTTTCTTCGTTTTTCTTTTCAGCACAAGAAATTAATACGATGGTAAAAAGGGCAATAAAAATTGGTTTTGATAAGATATTCATGGGTTGGATTGTTTGAAACCAAAAAGGTACAAATTGTTTGTCAGAAGCTATAACTTAAGGGTTTTCCGTAACTTGTGCACACCTTAAGAATGATTTTATAACAAGGAGTCTCCATTGAACCCTCTTAAACGGCTTTTTAAACAGACGTTCATCTATGGCCTGGCAACAGTTTTGCCTAGGGTGATTTCCTTTTTCTTGCTTCCACTGTACACCTCAGTCTTTGAGAATGCCTCGGGATATGGGCAGTATACCAACATTTATGCTTGGATTGCCATTTTCAATGTGTTTTTGGCCTATGGTATGGAGACCGCATTTTTTCGATTTTATCATAAAGGAGAAAATAAAGGCACGATCATATCGACCTCCCTGATTTCGCTTTTGGGATCCTCTCTGTTGTTTTTGATTTTGGCACTTTCCCTAAAGGAAACCTTGGCGGATATTACCAATATTAATGTGGATTATATAAAGTTCACAACCTATATTTTGGTTTTGGATGCGTTGGTGATCATTCCTTTTGCTTTGCTCAGAGCCCAGGAAAAACCAATGAAATATGCCATTTTGAAGATAATCAATGTGGCAATAAACCTGTCTTTCAATGTATTTTTCCTGTTACTTCTTCCAAAGATGGCACAGGAAGATGGTGACGGTTTCCTAACGCGTATCTACAAAGAAGGTTGGGAGATCCAATATATTTTCATTTCAAACATAATCGCCAGTGCAATTACATTACTATTGCTGTTACCTACTTACTTTAAGGTGTCCTATAAGTTCGACACCCGCATTTGGAAACAGATGTTGAAGTATGCTGGCCCTGTAATGTTGGCCGGTATTGCCTTCACTATTAACGAGGTACTTGATAAAATTTTATTGACCGAAATACTGCCCAGTGATATTGCTGAAGCGGAAGTTGGAAAATATGGGGCATGCTACAAATTGGCGCTCTTTATGACGCTTTTCGGAACCGCGTTTAGAATGGGGGTCGAACCCTTTTTCTTTAGTCATGCCAAAACGGAAAAACCTCAAAAAACCTATGCCCAGATAACCAATTATTTTGTGGTCATTGGAAGTGTAATTCTTCTTGCGGTCGTTGTTTTTGTAGACGTATTGGGAAAGCTCTTAATTCGGAATGAGGTCTATTGGGAAGCTTTGGAGGTAGTGCCAATTATACTATTGGGCAGTTTCTGTTTGGGGATATACCACAACCTGTCCGTTTGGTATAAAGTTACGGACCAGACCAAATTTGGCGCTTACATTTCTTCGATCGGGGCCTTGATTACTTTGATCATAAATATTGGATTGATACCTAAAATTGGATACATGGCCTCCGCCTTGGCTACCCTGGCAGCATATGGAAGCATGATGCTCCTGTCCTATTATTTTGGACGGAAATATTATCCCGTACCCTACAACATGCGGAAGATTATCTTTTATCTCTCTATTTCTGTTGTTTTTTCCGCACTTTCCTTCTACGGTTTTCACAGAAATTTAATAGCGGGCAGCGTACTTCTTTTGTTATTTTTGGGGGTAGTTTACAAAATGGAAGGAGACAAGTTAAAAGCCATATTTCTACAGCGTGAAAATTAAGATCATAAACAAGTCAAGCCATCAATTGCCCCATTACGAAACAGCTGCGTCCGCAGGGATGGATTTAAGGGCAAATATTGAAGAACCTATTACCTTAAAGTCATTGGAAAGAACCATTGTCCCGACAGGACTTTTTATGGAACTTCCTATTGGTTATGAGGCCCAAGTGCGACCGCGAAGCGGTCTGGCCGCCAAAAAAGGAATTACTGTTTTAAATGCCCCTGGAACTATAGATGCAGACTACCGAGGTGAAGTAGGAGTGATTCTGGTGAATCTGTCCACAGAAGATTTTACCATTGAAAATGGGGAACGAATCGCCCAAATGGTTATCGCCAAGCACGAGCGTGCGGAATGGGTTGAGGCAGATAAATTAGGTGTTACGGAGAGAGGTTCCGGTGGATTTGGGAGTACTGGGGTGAAATAATGAAGAATTCGTGAAATTCGAATCAAAAATATTTTAGCAAAAAAAAAGTTTAATTATAAAAGACACCTGCTTACGCAGGCAATAGTATGAAAATTATAGTTCCAATGGCGGGAAGAGGGTCCCGTTTAAGACCACATACCTTGACGGTTCCGAAACCTTTGATTCCGGTTGCCGGAAAGCCTATTGTTCACAGATTGGTGAGCGATATTGCCAAGGTTTTGGGAGAACAAATAGAAGAGGTTGCCTTTATTTTGGGAGACCCGGCTTTTTTTGGGGATGATGTGGTAAACAGTTTGATGGAATTGGCGGAAAGCTTGGGAGCAAAGGGCTCCATTTACAGGCAAGACGAGCCTCTAGGTACGGGACACGCTATAATGAGCGCCAAGGATTCTTTGAGTGGGCCGGCCGTTATCGCCTATGCCGATACCCTGATTAGGGCTGATTTTGACTTGGACAAATCCGCGGACAGCGTTATTTGGGTGAAGCAAGTTGACAGGCCTGAGGCATTTGGCGTAGTGAACTTGAACGAACAAAATGAAATCATAGAGCTCGTTGAAAAACCTCAAGAGTTTGTTTCCGATTTAGCGGTCATTGGAATCTATTATTTTAAGGATGTTGGAGTTCTCAAGAATGAATTGCAATATGTGTTGGATAACGAAATTGTACATGGCGGGGAATACCAAATCAATGATGGGATAAAACGCATGATGGAGAAGGGCATGAAATTTGTCCCAGGAAAAGTTGATGAGTGGATGGATTGCGGAAATAAGAATGTGACTGTGGAAACCAATCAGCGTATGCTCAACTTTTTGGAAAAAGATGGCGAAGAATTGATCGCAAGCTCCATTAAAACAGAAAATGCAAATATTGTTGAGCCTTGTTACATCGGGGAGAATGTGGTACTAAAGAACACAACAGTTGGACCCTATGTGTCCGTTGGCTCGGATACCATATTGGAAAACTCGACCATCAAAAATAGTTTGATACAGAGCAAGAGTAAAATTTCCAATGCCAACCTGGACAACGCCATGATTGGGAACCATGTGGTTTTTGATGGCAATTTTGAAGCCATCAGTATTGGGGATTATTCCGTGTTGGAATAGTTGGTTTTTTCTCCTGAGGGAGAGCACATAAATCGAAATGAAAAAGACGATAAGCACATATCTGTTTGTTTTGATGTCCTTCTTTTGGGCTTACACCCAAGAGGAAGAACAAAGTGCTGAGGTCTTTTTGGAGGAGTACACCGATGAATTTCAAGAGAACTTTTTTGAAGCTTTAAAGCAGAAGGGAATCCAAAACTACGATAGGGCGATCAAGCTGTTTTTGGAATGCAAAAACTTGGATCCCCTGAACAGTGTTGTGGATTATGAACTGGCGAAAGCTTATTATTTGGACAAACAATACATTCAAGCTCAGGAATTTGCCATAGAGGCCTTAAATGCAGAACCAACCGATTTTTGGTATTTGGAAAGTTTGGTAAACATTCTGGAAAAACAGGGGAATGCTGTGGAGATGGTCAAAGCAAGTATCCCATATACTGAAAGTAAACTGCAGGAGAACCTCGCGGTAATCTATTTCAAAAAGAAGAAATATCAAGATGCCCTAAAAGTGTTGGGGAATCTTGGAAACTCCGAATTTGCATCGAACCTGACCCTAAAGATCAAAGATTCATTGCAACAGAAAACGAAAAACCAACCTAATCCTCCTACTCCTGGGTTGGAGTCTTCCAAGGAAGAAGACCCTGTTTCCAATTATAGAAATAGAATCGAGGGGTTATTGGCAAATGCAAATTACAGCCAAGCGGAATCCATCGCCGAGGAAGCATTGGACTCATATCCATTACAGCCTTATTTCTATTTTGCTTATGGAACAGCATTGAATAGAAACTCCAAATCGGCTAAGGCCGTTGAGGTTTTGGAAAGCGCATTGGATTACCTGTTGGATGATGATGCTATGGCCAATAATATTTACAAAGAACTTTCAAAGGCGTATTCCGCTATTGGCAACCCGACCAAGGCCCAAGAATATTTGAATAAAGTAAAATCAGGTTTGTAATAATGGGAATACTTCAATATCATAAAACAATGAGATTAAGCTTTTTGCTTGTAGTGCTATTGATTTTCGGGGCCTGTAAATCAACAAAGTCCATAACAGGCGGTGAAATTGACTCCAGATTATCAGCAAAGCGAATTATTGAGAATCATTATTCCAATCGAACCGAATTTAAAACCTTGAGCGGACGTGTAAAAATTGATTACTCCAACGGAAAGAGTGAGCAAGGGGTAAATGTGAGTTTGAGAATGGAAAAGGACAAGGTCATATGGATAAGCGCTCCGCTTGGCGTGGTAAAAGCGCATATTACGCCGGAAAGAGTTTCGTTCTATAACAAACTACAGAATGAATATTTTGATGGTGACTTTAGTTACTTAAGCGAACTTTTGGGAACCGAATTGGATTTTGACAAAGTTCAAAGCCTTTTGTTGGGGGATGCGATTCTTGATTTAAGGGATGAGAAATATGCTTCAGGGATTCATGAAGGCAACTATCAATTAAAACCAAAGAGAGCGAGGGAGCTATTCAAGATTTTGTTTCAATTGGAGCCAAAAAACTTTAAGATTTCTGCTCAAGAAATTACTCAACCGGAAGAGAATAGAAGACTTAGAGCAAAATATACTTATCAGGATATTTCTGGAGAAGTGCTGCCCAATGAGATTCATATACTTGCTATGGAAAATCTGGACAGGACTACCATAGGATTAAGTTTTAGGAACCTGGAATTGAACAGAACGCTTAACTTTCCGTATAAGATTCCAAAGGGGTATGATGAAATAATATTAAAGTAATATGACAGGTAAGATCTCATATTGCAATTATTTTGTGATTGTTACATTTTTTGTTTCCTGTTTTGCATTTGGACAAACAAACGAACAAAAAGCGTTGGAGGCAAAACGTGAGCGTTTGCAAAAAGAAATCAAGGAAATTAACCGATTGCTATTCGCCGAAAAGAAGGAAAAGGGAAATGTTCTGGACCAAATGGAGGCATTGGACCAAAGAATTAACGTAAGACAGGAACTTATTCGTGTCACAAATCAACAGTCGAACCTCCTCAACCGACAAATCAATGTCAATATCAGAAGTATCAGCAAGCTTCGGGAAGATCTTAAAATCTTAAAGGAAGATTATGCCAACCTGATTCAAAAATCTTATCAAAATAAAGCCCAAAGCAATCGTTTGATGTTCCTGTTGTCTGCGGAAAACTTCTACCAGGCATTTAAAAGACTCCAGTATATGGAGCAATATGCAAAGCATAGGAAGAAACAAGGCGAAGATATTGTCCAAAAAACCAATGAACTGGCTGATTTGAACAAAGAACTCGTTGCCCAAAGAAAGTCAAAAGAGCGTTTACTGGCGGAGAACAAGAAAGTAAAAAATGAGCTGTCGGGCGAAATTGAGGTTCAAAAAAACCTCCTTCGCAGTATTCGACAAAATGAGACTAAGTATACCGAGGCCATTGCTCAAAAACGAAGGGAAGCCCGTAAAATTGATCGTGAAATTGAGCGACTCATCAAAAGTGCTATTGTTAGCACCAACAGAAAGGCAGGGGAATCAAGTAGGACCAAATTTGTATTGACCCCAGAGGCTAAATTGGTGGCCAGCAACTTTTCTGCAAACAAGGGGAAACTTATCTGGCCGGTAGAAAAAGGAATTAAAAGTCAGGGATATGGTGTATATGCAGACAAACTGTATCCTGGAATTAAGCACAGAAACAATGGGGTCACCATCGCAACGGATGAAGGGAGTCAAGCAAGAGCTATTTTTGAAGGGGAAGTCATTGCGATTTTGTCCGTTCCCGGAGGGAGTAGAGGGGTTCAAATCAAACATGGAAATTATATAAGCACGTATTACAATCTCTCGAAACTGTACGTTAAAAAAGGAGATAAAGTAGGTGCAAAAGAGGTTATTGGAGATATATATACCAGTCGGTTCGACGGTACAACAAAACTTAAGTTCTATCTTTATCAAGACTCCAATCGACTAAATCCTGAGGAGTGGATTTATCAGCTTTAATATATGGGAAACATTACAGATTTACAGGGCACCTTCGAATTGAACAACGGGGTGCAAATGCCCTATTTTGGTTTAGGGGTGTATTTGTCCAAAGACGGAAATGAGGTCGTCAAAGCGGTAAAGGAAGCACTGAACCATGGGTATCGTCATATTGACACCGCATCCATTTATAATAATGGAACAGGAGTAGGTGTTGGAATCAAAGAAAGTCAGGTAGATCGCGAGGATGTTTTTGTGGTAAGTAAGGTTTGGAACAGTGATCAGGGATATGATGCAACACTGAAAGCTTTTGATGCCAGTCTTGAACGTTTGGGGCTCGATTACCTAGATCTTTATTTGATCCATTGGCCCAAAGGGGAAAAATCCAAAGACACCTGGAAGGCAATGGAGCGACTCTATGAGGAAAAAAGGGTCAGAGCTATCGGTGTCAGTAATTTTATGCAGCATCATTTGGAGGATTTGCTAACGGAAGCGAGCATTATACCAATGGTCAACCAAATGGAGTTCCATCCCTATCTGGTGCAGCAGGATTTGATTGAATTTTGCCACGGGAAAGGAATCCAATATGAGGCGTGGTCACCCATGATGCAGGGCAATATCTTCGATATTCCAGAATTGAAGGACTTAGCCAACAAATACCAAAAGACTGTTGCTCAGATTGTATTGCGATGGGACCTTCAAAAAGGGGTAATCACTATCCCTAAATCCTCCAAGAAAGAACGTATAATTTCCAATGCGGATATTTTTGAATTCGAACTTCAAGAAGAAGATATCAAGTTGATGGACGGTTTGGACAAGGGAAAACGCTTTGGTCCCGACCCTAATAATTTTGACTTCTGAACAGGCTTAACAATTTCTTAATCTGTTTTAAAGCTGCTTTTTGGTTGGATAGGTATCTAGATTTCATGTGGCGATTTCTCACCCTCATAATTTTAGGCTTGGTTTTTTCCAGTTGTGAACTGACCTATGAAAATAACAGAAGATTGCTGGTACAAGGTTCTATTGAGGCATATTCTGGTGAAGCAACACCCGACTTTCCGATTGAAGCATATGCCTCTGGAAGATTTTTTACACCTGTTCTGTTTATTCCTTTCCTGTCAGCTACCAATGAAGACATTGACCTTATTGGGACTTCAAGCTCGGAAGAAAATGGCAGCTACAAAATAGTTGTGATTTCGCCCGAAAATCAAAATCGGTTTTCCCTAGTGATAAATGGTGAGAATGCTGATGGTCATTCTAGCGAATGGCCCACGGTATTAGTGAATGGGGTGAATTCTTTAACCTTGAACAATTCAACATATTCCCTTCCCATAGTGGAAATTGGAAAAATAAATGATGCGGAACTGTTGATTCAAAGAGTTAGCGATGCTACGGATACGCTTGAATATGAGATTCGATATAACTCCACTTTTCAGGAAATCAATCTTGAGCCGGATTTTGAAGATTTAGAGGATAAGCAGGAAACCGATTCCGGGGTGCTTTATCCAAATCAATCCGAATCTACGACCACTATAAATCTTCCGCAGGGTGAAAAGCTGCAATTTAGTTACCGTCTATTGAACAATGGAATTGTAGCGAGTGAAAATATCGAACTGTCCCCCGACTCACAAACCAATCGGTATGAATTTAGTTTTTAACAGGTATATAGCGCTTTGCATGGTTTGTTTTTGGCTATACCCCGGGTTGGCTCAGGACGGAAAACAACTGGATTCCGATATTTTTGGAGAAATAGGAGTTTCTTTTCTTGTGCCGAATGCCTATGGGAATAATTTTCTATCCGAAGGATATGACCTGAGTAACGGATTTAATGTTGATGGAATCGTTCATCTGAAACCTAGTTGGACTGTTGGGGCTCAGTTAAGCCACTTTACCGGAGATGTTACTGACATATCGTTAGTCGGAGGCATAAATAAGAGTGCCATCACCCATATACATGCATTGGGAGGGTATTCCATCCTTAAAAAGAGTTCAAGAATTGCAATTAGGCCATCATTGGGGCTGGGATATGCAACCTATCGTCATAGACAGAGTAGCACCAGGTTCAGGGACGACGGGTTTTCTATATCGGCAAACGTTTCAATTTCTTATAGATTGAGCAACTTTATCGGAATATATCTCAAGCTGGACAACCATTGGGACTTTTTAAGCATCGATACCGCTCCAGAATTGAAGCGTTTTTTTAGACGACCCCAATATTTTGCGCCGTCCATTGGAATAAAAGTTTATTCCTTCTAATTCCCTAAAAAAAGAGCTTTAAGTTCAGTAGCTTTATCGGGAGCCATTTTCCCTGCCAACACCAAACTCAATTGCTTTCTTCTTAGAGCTCCGGCAAAACGCTCCTTTTCCAGATCGGATTCGGGCTCCAAAGGTGGCACTTCGGTCGGAACACCAGTTTCATCAACAGCAACAAAGGTGTAAATAGCCTCATTGGCCTTAGCTCGCTCTCCTGTAAAACGGTCTTCCATCCAAACATCAATATATATCTCCATGGAAGTCTTAAAAGCTCTGGAAACGGCTGCTTCTACCGTAACAACACTTCCTAGAGGGACAGATCTGTTAAAAGCAACGTGGTTCACGGAAGCGGTAACCGTAATTCTTCGACTGTGTCTTCTAGCAGAAATACTAGCGGCACGATCCATTCGAGCCAAGAGTTCACCTCCAAAAAGATTGTTCAGGGGATTGGTTTCACTGGGCAATACCATATCGGTCATTACCGTACGTGATTCGCTTGGAGTTTTCGCGCGCATAGGTCTAATTTTTGCGCAAAGATATTGAAGTGGATAATGGTTTTAAAGAAAGAAAGACTATTTCTCAGATAGCATCCAGGCATCTGGGGATTCAGCGCGTTTTACCTTTCTAAGAAATGCAAGGGCCTCTTTCGGGTTTTCGAAACTATCGTAAGCCACTTGATGCAGACCGAATTTGTTGGTGCCCAAGTAAAATGCATTATATCCGGCTTTTTTGAGCAACGCCACCTTCTTTTCGGCGTTTTCTTCAATTCGGAAAGCTCCAGCGATTATATGATGCTTGCCCAGTTTCTTTTTATTGACCTTAAGACTTAGTGCAGGCAGTTCCAAAGGTGCACTATCAAAAAAGGTAGCTTCCTGAATCAAACGCGAAACTTCTTGTTGCGTATCCTGCTGAACGGTCAATTGTTTTTGTTGAAGATCATCATAGGCCTGATAGGAGGTAGTACCAAGAGAAACGGCCAATAGGATTACAGCAGCATACTTTAGCCAAGGGCGGAACGATGATTCCTGACGTTTTTCAGGAGTAATGATAAACGGAATCTTTTCTTCCAGTTCTTCAACCTCTTCTTTCAATACTTCACGTTGAATAGGAGTCGCTGCAAAAGCTGACAGACCAAAAGAAGAGGTCAAATAATTGATTTTATTTTCAGGTTGAAACTGGATTTTATGTTCTCGGTTCAACCATAGCTTACCAATACCAAAGAGTTCAATGTTTTCCCCTTGCTCCAATCTTTTCTTCCAAGTTTCGGCAACATTTTCAATCTCTTCCAAAAGCTCTTCATACCCAAGATGCTTTTCTTTGGCAATATGCGAAACCAACAGACCATCATTCTTGGAAAGTTGCGCATTGAATGAAACTGTTTTGGAAGGTGGAATAAGTGTATTGGCAGCGGAATCGAGCTCAGCGGATTTTCCATGGGCCAAAAAAGCCCCAAATCCTGGTACCACGACACAGTTGTAATCGTACAGTAATTTTTCTATGTATCCCTCAATCCGCATTTGCACAAATATTGCAAAAAAACCAAGAGCACAAAATACGTCGGATAACTTTTTATTAACATTTGAAATTCTGTATTTTGTGAACAACTGAAATCCCAAATCGAAATGTCTGAGCCTGAAATTATTGCAGCATTACGGCTGCAATCCGTACCCAATATTGGAGATATTACCGCTAAAAAATTGATTGCCCATTGCGGAAGTCCAATTGCAGTTTTTGAGGATAAATTGCAACACCTTCTAAAAATAGAGGGTATTGGCCGAATGACTTTGAAGGGTTTGCATGATGCAAATCATCTGGAAGCAGCGGAGGCCGAATACACCTATGTTCAAGACAAAAAAATTGGACTTTCTTATTTTAAGGACGATGATTACCCAAAATACCTGAAGCATTGTATTGATGGACCCATAGTACTTTTTAAACGAGGTAATATCAACCTTCGGAACAACAAAATCATCAGTGTTGTCGGCACTCGGAACATAACCAGCTATGGACAGGCATTTTGCGAATCCTTTATTGAACAGATTGCACCCTTAAATCCAATAATTATAAGTGGGTTCGCCTATGGTGTGGATATCACCATTCAGAAATTGGCCATGGAAGCTGGTCTGCAAACCATAGGTTGTTTGGCGCACGGACTGAATCAAATTTACCCAAAGAGCCACAAGAAATATGCATCCCATGTTGAAAAAAATGGGGGATTTCTAACCGAGTTTTGGAGCAGCAGTGACCCTGACCGTGAGAATTTCCTAAAAAGAAACCGCATTATTGCCGGACTTAGCAAAGCTACGATCGTAATTGAATCTGCTGAGAAGGGAGGAAGTTTGGTTACCGCCGATTTGGCCAACGGGTATGATCGGGAGGTCTTTGCGGTACCGGGGAGGGTCTCCGACAAATTTAGCAAGGGATGCAATGATTTGATCAAACACCAAAAAGCACACATGCTTTCTTCGGCGGCGGAACTGATCTACCTTTTAGGATGGGATTTAGAGGAAAAAAAGGAAGAATCCGCTGTTCAAAAACAGCTTTTTGTGGATTTGGACGAAACAGAACAGTCTATCTACTCCTATCTGCAGATGAACGGAAAAACCTTGCTGGATGACGTGGCTTTGGAGTGTAAACTGCCAATCCACAAAACTACATCTACACTTTTGACGATGGAAATGAAAGGAGTGATACGGCCTTTACCTGGAAAGTTGTTTGAAGCAATTTAAAATGTCATGCTGGGCAGCGTGAAGAATGATAAAAGATTGCCAATTAATATCCCAACTTTTCACGAACCCTATCCAACACCGCATCCGCAACTTTCTTGGCTTTTTCCGCCCCGATTGCCAATGCCTCATCCACTTCATCCAAGTGGTTCATGTAGTACTCGAATTTTTCCCTGGGTTCAGCAAACCTTTCCAAGATTACTTCATACAGAGCTTGCTTGGCATGTCCGTAGCCGTAGCCGCCGGCCAAATAGTTTGCACTCATTTCCTCAATCTGCTCAGGAGAAGCCAGGATTTTGTACAACGCAAAAACATTATCCTTACTGGGGTCTTTGGGTTCTTCCATGGGAGTACTGTCCGTAACAATGCCCATGAGCTGCTTGCGCAGTTTTTTATCCGGTTGGAAAAGGTTGATAATGTTCCCCTTGCTCTTGCTCATCTTTTGTCCATCGGTGCCAGGAATGTACATGGTCTCTTCTTGCACCTTGGCATCCGGCAAGACAAAAGTCTCCCCAAACTGATGGTGGAACCTGGATGCCACATCACGTGTCATTTCCAAATGTTGTAATTGGTCTTTCCCTACAGGAACAATGTTGGCATCGTACAACAAGATGTCGGCAGCCATAAGCATAGGGTAGCTGAACAATCCCGAATTTACATCCTCCAAACGGTCTGCTTTGTCCTTAAAAGAGTGTGCGAGGGTAAGACGTTGATACGGAAAAAAACAGCTAAGGTACCAGGCCAGTTCCGTGACCTGCGGAACGTCGCTTTGGCGATAAAAAACAGTTTTGTCAATATCCAGTCCAAAAGCTAACCATGTTGCCGCAGTGGCATAGGTATTGTTTCTTAATTCCTCACCATTTTTAATCTGGGTAAGCGAATGCATGTCCGCAATAAAAAGAAAGGACTCATTTTTGGGATCCCCCGCCATTTGGATGGCAGGCATAATCGCCCCCAAAATATTTCCCAAGTGGGGAGTGCCTGTACTTTGGATTCCGGTTAAAATTCGGGCCATACCTAATTTTTGGGCGTAAAAGTAACAATCCGTAGGGGATAAAAAAAGCGGTCGACCCTAGTGTTTAAAGATGTAAAAGTTATTTTTTGAACAGGCCTGCAACAAAAAGTACTACCACGGCACCGATAACACCGGTAATTAGGTCTCCAACAATTCCGGAACCGATATGAATACCTAAAACACCAAACAGCCAATTACCAACAATACCACCGACAATACCCAGAATAATGTTGATAAGTGCGCCAAAGCCGCCGCCCTTCATAATTTTACCTGCAAGCCATCCTGCAGCGGCCCCAATCAATAAAGCATATAGTAATCCCATCTTTAAGATTTTATGGTTATTACAATAAAGATATTCAAAAATTCTACTTTTGGCGCATGTTTGTCTTTTTGAAGAACATAGGTTACGCGGCATATAGAATATGGTTCTACGTACTTGTAGCTCTTCCTATTTTCGTTTTCTTCCCCTTTTTATTGTTGACCACGCTCTCGGAAAAAACCTATAAACAGTTTTTTTGGCTAGCCCGAAATCTATGGGGCAAAGTGATTCTTTATGGCATGGGATGTTTTCCAAAAATAGAAAGGGAACAAACCATGGAAAGAGGAAAAAGCTATATGTTGGTCGCGAACCATACGAGCATGTTGGACATAATGTATATGTTGGTGGTGAGCAAAAATCCGTTTGTTTTTGTAGGGAAGAAAGAGTTGGTAAAGATTCCTGTTTTCGGATTTTTTTACAAGCGGGTGTGCATTATGGTGGATAGGGACAATATTAAAAGTCGGACCGGTGTTTATCGCCGTGCCCAGCGAAGATTGGACCAGGGATTGAGTGTTTGTATTTTTCCGGAAGGTGGAGTGCCCGAAGAGAATGTTATTTTAGATAAGTTCAAGGACGGGGCATTCAAAATGGCAATAGCCCATAAAATTCCAATAGTGCCGATTACTTTTTATGACAACAAAAAACGATTCTCGTTTACGTTTTTAAGTGGTGGTCCTGGAGTTATCCGGGCCAAGGTCCATCAGTTTTTCGAAACCGGTATTTTGGATGAAGCGGATAAATCCACTTTGCGCGAAGAGGTTCGAGAGGTAATACTTGGAGAACTGCAAAAGGAGCATGCTTAAATGGGAATCCGGATAATCACCTTTGTTCCCGTGGGATTGTTGTTTTCATCAAACTTATCTATAATTTGAAGGCTATTTTGGTTCTCCCCTAAAGATTCCAGTCTTAATTTGGTTACTTCCAACCCTCTTGATTTCCTTTCTTTTTGATAAATATGGAGTCTTTGCTCAGCTAATTGCCTCCCCACTCCATTATCGTCCACTTCACAAACCAAATACCCGGGTTCCATTTTAAAATGGATCAGCAATTTCTTGTCGTTGTCCTTTTTTGGTAATAGGCCATGAATAATGGCATTTTCAACAAAAGGTTGCGTGATCATAAATGGGATTTCAATGTCAACCGGATTCAATTTGTCATCAATTTTAAATTCATAGGAAAAAGCACTATCAAACCTAAGCACCTCAAGTTCGAGATAATCTTCCAACATTTTTAGTTCTTCATCCAAAGTAGATGATGTCTCAACCGAACTTTCGAGGACATTTCTAGACAACCGCCCAAACTTTGTAAGATATGTAAGGGCCTTGGAGCTCTTCTTTTGTAAAATTAAGTGTTGGATTGAGCTTAGGGCATTAAAAATAAAATGCGGATTTATTTGCGCTCTTAATGCCTGGGATTTATATATAAATGCTTCTTTCTGAAGTCGAAACTTTTCAATTATCTCAGTATAGACCTTATAGCCCAAACCAAATGAAAAAATCAAAATTTCAAGGGAGCAAGTGATGGTAACAAAGAGTTTATTATAATGGCGAAGGGGGTCTGATGAATCTTGGGTAAAAAAGTAATGTACCACGCCTATCATGAAAATGGTTGAACCAATAATAAAGAAAGTGGTAATTACATTTTTGTTGTAATAAATAAGATTTACAAGAATCACAAAAGCAGTAATGGCGTCGATTATATGTAAAGACTCAAGTAGATATATATGACTTAAGTATGCACTTGTTTGGAAAAAGATCGTATCTGCAAACAGCATGAGTACATGCAAGGAAAAGGAAATCTGAACCACCCGATAAGAGAAGATATAATCTCTTTTAAGGTTTAGGTAGAAGTAAAAAAAGCCTTGGTAAAAAAGACCAGTGGTAATGGCAATATTCTCCATTGCCCAATCTTTTAAAAGGGCGTTATCCGTCCCAAAATTGAAAAACAGCAATAATTCATCCTTACCTAAATAAAAGAGTAGACTAAGGACATATAAGGAATTGAACAAAAACTCCCATCGCCTCAGATAAATGAACAACAGAAGGGTTAGAATCGCCATAATGGCACTACCTCCTATGAATAAATAGGTAGGGATGTACGTCTTTATGTTATCCCATGAATAATAGTTTTCTATCGATTCCTGTTGATAACTGAAACTCCAATTTATAGGCTCGTCAAAATACATAACGCGTTGTGCCTTTATATATAGATACCTTCCTTGAATCAGCATGTTCTGATCAAATGGAATTTCAGAAAAGTACTTTCGAGCCTTTATTCTTTTGCCATAGGTATTGGGGTCGTACTTACCAATGGGTTTTTCTAAAATGATTTTGTTCTTCTCATAGAAGAGCGTGGCGTAATCAAATGAGCTATAGGTCAGATACCATGTAGGTTCTAGGTTCAAATTTTTTAACTCATCCTTTAAATCTAACCGAATCCAATAGGTGTTGTAAGGAGTTGTTTTTTGATTTAGCTGCTCAGACTTTTCAAAATTGTTGCCTTGTCCTACTATATCTTTTAAGGATAGTTCAGAGTCTTGGGTGATAAATACCTGAAATGGAATTTCTTTTCCTTCCATATTCGGAGAAAAAGAATCGCTTGCATAACAAACTGGTGTTAAGCATGGAAGCCAAAGGACGATATAAAAAACCCTTAGAAGTTTTAGCATGCCTTATGTAAACCAAATGAATCGGTAAAACTTGGAGTTCTATTCTAAAATGTAACTGCCTTACTTTTAGCAGGAAACAAATCCTGTATAAGGTATAGAATTTTTACAAAAGAAAAACACCCCGCCGAAGCGAGGTGCTTAAATGATTGCCTTAAAGGAGCAATCTTCCTAACCAACTTCTTTATATATCTCTAAAACTTGAAACGCACACCACTATAGACACCGACAGAAAAAGGTCTAAAGGAACCGGCGGTTTCAGAGAAT
This sequence comes from Flagellimonas sp. 2504JD4-2, assembly GCF_053642935.1. Classification (NCBI taxonomy): domain Bacteria; kingdom Pseudomonadati; phylum Bacteroidota; class Flavobacteriia; order Flavobacteriales; family Flavobacteriaceae; genus Flagellimonas; species Flagellimonas sp. 2504JD4-2. The sequence continues at coordinate 461,544 of NZ_JBSIOV010000001.1, forward strand.
GTATTTAACTGATATTTTAAAACAGGCTCCAAGTTCAGTTGGACCTTTGGAGAAAATTCGTAATTAAGTCCCACACCGACATTGGTGCTAAAGTTGACCGTGTTCGCATTATTGGCCTCTCCTACTTCGGTCACCAAATCTTCCGATTCCAAAAGCACCGAATTATCAACTAAGAAAAGTGAACTGACACCACCAATTAGGTTTACACCGAACTTCTTATCGATAAGTGTGTAGTCGAGCTCCAAGGGAACCTCAATATAGCCAAGTTGTTGAACCATTTTCCCGTCTAGAGCTGGATTTTCATTGGCTGCCAATTCTAGGAAGGTACCATCATTGAGAGCGGCTTCAGGAGCATTATTTTTACTCTGAACTACCACGGTTCGAGCGGTTTGGCTATAGTCAATATTATCTATCATATCACTGGCCGAAGCCGTTAACGAGGAAGAAAAAACGACATCGTTGGTATCGTATCCAAAATTCACCTTGTGTACACCAGATCGCACCTTCAGTTTTTTACCCAATTCATAGGCAACAGTAAGACCATAGCTTAAGTTGACATTGCCCGACTTTGAGTTGGCTGCAAAATTGGAGTGGATCGGCGAACCATTCCCTGTTGCGCTGAAATAAACAGGGGCCACGGAGGGTCCTACGGACCATTTTGGAGATTTGTTTTCTGCTATAGCCTCTTCCTCCCGCTCTTCAATAACTTCAAATATGGATTTCTTTTCAGGAGAAACTTTCAGATCCTCATTTTGAGTATCGTTCTCATCGGTGCTTTGTTGCTCATCCATTTTATTTTCGGCGATGGCATTACCTTTATTTGGAACTTCAAAGAGATTTTCTTGTTGAGTGATATTCTCTTCCTGCACTTCGGTTTCTGACGGAAGATTGCCATTGGTCTCCGTTTCAGCATTTTTTACTGAAGAAGTATTGGTCTCTGCAACCGCAATCTCTTCACGTTCATCCTGGACTATGTACTGTTGTTGATTGTCTACTTTGGCAACTTCTTGTTCGGCAGTGGTGACTGCATCCAATTCATTGCCAGAAATCCTATCGGAATTCAATGTCCTATCATTGCGCTCTTGGTCTGGGTTTGCAACCAATTGCTGATTGGATTCGTGACTTTGGTTTTTAAGCAAAGCATCATCAGCATCACTGTTGGAATCATTATTTGTGTTTGATTCCTGATTGTCTGCTGTGGAAGATTCGACCAGCTGTTCGTTGTCCGGCGCAGTAAAGGTTTCTGACTTTTTGGACTCTGTGTCTTCAACATCCGCGTTCGGCACGTTGTTTTCTGTTTGTGTTTCAGTAATAATAGTATCACCGTTTTCATTTGAACCGTCAAACGGATTCATCACATAAAACAGAATGGCCAACAAAGCAGCTACTCCACCCAATCTCCACCAGATCGGTATAACCCTTTTCTTTTGTTCTTTTTTGTTCAAGGAAGCTTCGATGGATTTCCAAACTTTATCATCTGGAGTCTCCGTAAAGTCCCTAAATACTTCTTTGAACAATTGCTCTAAATTCTTTTTCCCCATCATTAGATTATTTAAGCAATGTTTATATTTTCTTTTTCTATTTTTTCCCTCAATATCATTTTGGCCCTGGCCAAATTTGATTTTGAAGTTCCCGTGGATGTTCCCAACATCTCACTTATCTCTTTATGACTATAGCCATCCAAAACATAGAGGTTGAATGTCAACCTATACTTGTTTGGAAGCTCTTGTATATACCCCAACAATGTGGAAAGGCTTATATCTGCCTGTTCCGTATCAACGTCCAATTCTTCACCTATGTTCTCGGAAACCACGTTTAAGTGTTGCTCCTTTCTGTATTTCTGAAGTACGGTATTCACGGTAATCCGCTTGATCCAACCCTCAAAGGAACCATTAAAGTTGAATTGGTCGATTTTATCATAAATTGTCATAAAACTGTCATGCAGATTATCTTCTGCCTCAGTTTTATTCCGGGAATATTTGAGGCACATACCGAAAAGAATACCGGAGTATTTCCGGTATAATTCAGCTTGCGCCTGTCTTTTGCCCTTTTTACAATTATGTATTAACTCTTCAAGATCCAAATGTTGGTCAGTTTTGGATTATTGATGTCTAGTTCACTGCACCGGAACCGTATATTCTATATATGTGGGATTATCGTCATTATCGTTGCCAGCATAAAACCTAAAATGATACTCCTCAGAAAAAATCACGTTGAATTTAAGGATAGCGGTCACCTCTTCAATAGCAAGCGTACAAGCAGTATTTTCATCCACAATTTCAGTTCCTATGACCACCACATCTCTATCTGTATCTCCTGTTTTGGTAACATCAAATCCTTCAAAAAACGTGCAACCATTGGGACGCTGATAGGTAACCACAATATCGTAGGTTTGATTCAGCTCAAAAAATGCCGGCAGTTCGGCCTCCACAACTCTTAACGTTGTAAACTGAAAGTTTTGTCCATCATCCAAGTCACATGAACTCAGGGACGAACCTAGACCGATCAGCATCAACAACGCAATTACCTTTTTCATCATTCAAATTCTTTAAACCCTAGATGTATAGTAAAGGTAAGGGTTGCGTGGTATTCGGCGTAACTTAAAAAAGTAAGATAAAGTGAAAGCCCATATTAGGCGTTCACCGTAGCGATGGCCTCTTTGATTTTGGCCTCCAATTCTTCCGAAAGTTCTGGATTATCAGCCAATAAGGCTTTTACAGCATCCCTTCCCTGACCAAGTTTGGTGTCTCCATAACTGAACCAAGAGCCGCTTTTCTTCACAATCTCGTAGGCAACACCCAAATCCAAGATTTCACCGATTTTCGAGATTCCTTCACCATACATGATGTCAAATTCAGCGGTCTTGAATGGAGGGGCAACTTTGTTTTTAACCACTTTAACCCTGGTTTTATTCCCCAGGACCGTTCCATCAGTGTTCTTTATTTGGGTAGAACGTCTAATATCTAATCGCACAGAGGCATAAAATTTTAGTGCGTTTCCACCGGTAGTGGTTTCCGGATTACCGAACATGACACCTATCTTCTCCCTTAATTGGTTAATAAAGATTACTGTACAATTGGTCTTGCTGATGGTAGAGGTCAATTTTCGCAAAGCTTGGGACATTAACCTTGCATGAAGCCCCATTTTGGAATCTCCCATTTCACCCTCAATCTCACTTTTTGGTGTAAGGGCGGCAACCGAATCCACAATTACAATATCGATAGCACCCGAACGAATTAAGTTATCGGCTATTTCCAAAGCTTGTTCACCATGATCAGGTTGGGAAATGATCAAGTTGTCGATATCTACTCCCAATTTTTGGGCATAAAATCTATCAAAGGCATGTTCCGCATCAATAAAAGCAGCTATACCGCCATTCTTTTGGGCTTCTGCAATTGCATGCAAGGTCAGGGTAGTTTTTCCGGATGACTCCGGACCATAAATTTCAATTACCCTTCCCCGTGGATAACCATTCACACCCAAAGCAATATCCAACCCTAAAGATCCTGAAGGAATTACCTCTACGTCTTCCACTACACTGTCCCCCAATTTCATTACGGCGCCTTTTCCATAGGTTTTGTCCAATTTATCAAGGGTTAGTTTTAAGGCTTTTAGTTTTGCTTCGTTTTCGTTGCTCATGGTTCTCGTAATTAGGAAGGCTAAATTACCATTTCTTTCTTCATGCAACAAAAGCAACGCAACCTTTTTAAAAGAACGTATCTAAGAAGCAACTGATTCAAAAAACAACATATCGAATCGAGTAGTCGATTCAACGCCACACAGCAAAGGGAAATTTGCGCTATGAAAAGAAACATGGTGGTTGAAAGGGCCTCTTATATTAAGAGGCCCTTTCTTTTTGCCACAAAGAATCATACCTTTGCCATCATTTTAATTCAGATTCTTTCAACTTAAATTATTGGTATAGCATGCAACTGTACAATACATTAAGTGCAAAGGAAAGGGAAAAACTTATCGAGGAGGCCGGTAAAGATCGGTTGACCATCTCTTTCTATAAATATGCACACATCGGAAACCCCGAAATTTTAAGAAATCATCTTTTTGTCAATTGGAATGAGATGGATGTCCTTGGCCGAATCTATGTGGCCAACGAGGGTATAAATGCGCAATTATCGGTTCCTGCGGATAACTTTCAAGTGTTCAAAGGGCACCTTGATTCAATTTCCTTTTTGGAAAATGTGCGACTTAACATCGCCGTTGAACAGGATAACAAATCGTTTTTGAAATTGAAGGTTAAGGTCCGAAAGAAAATTGTTGCTGATGGGTTGAACGATCATACTTTTGATGTTACCGATAAAGGGATTCATGTTGGTGCGGAAAAATTCAATGAGCTTATCGAAGATCCTGATGCTGTTTTGGTGGATATGCGAAACCATTACGAAAGTGAAATCGGTCATTTTAAAAATGCCATTACGCCTGACGTGGATACGTTTAGGGACTCTTTGGATATCATTGAAAATGATCTGGCAGGACATAAGGAGGACAAGAAACTGGTGATGTATTGCACAGGGGGTATCCGATGTGAAAAAGCAAGTGCCTATTACAAGCACAAGGGCTTTAAGAATGTATATCAATTGGAAGGTGGAATCATTGAATATACCAGACAGGTAAAAGCGCAAAATCTTGAGAATAAATTCTTGGGGAAAAACTTTGTTTTTGACCACCGACGAGGCGAACGGATATCAGAAGATGTAATAGCGAATTGCCACCAATGCGGAAAACCTTGTGATACCCATGTAAACTGTGCCAATGAAGCTTGTCATTTGTTGTTTATTCAGTGTGATGAGTGCGCCGAAGCCATGAACAACTGTTGCTCGAAAGAATGTAAGGATGTACATGCATTGCCTTTTGAAGAGCAAAAAAAGCTTAGAAAAGGAAAAACGGTGAGCAACAAGATTTTCAAAAAAGGACGTTCTGAAGTACTGAAGTACAAAAAGTAACATTTCACTGCTGCCGCAAATTGTGCTATATTTACCACTAGTAATTTTATGAACCCTTTTTAAGAAAATGTCGTGCATTTTCTTAAATCAAGATAAAAAATATGGGATGTAGCAGTTGTTCAACCGGCAAGGATGGACAACCGCGTGGTTGCAAGAACAATGGTACTTGCGGCACAGATGGTTGTAATAAGCTAACAGTCTTTGATTGGCTTTCCAATATGTCGTTACCCAACGGTCAAAAGCCATTTGATTGCGTTGAGGTACGTTTCAAAAACAGCAGAAAGGAGTTTTTCAGGAATGTGGACAATCTTCCCTTGGCCATAGGGGACGTAGTCGCCACACAGGCCAAGTCTGGTCATGATGTGGGCATAGTAACCCTTACCGGTGAGTTGGTCAAGGTGCAGATGAAAAGAAAGAAAGTTGCACCCGATGATGAAGTAATCCCCAAGATTTACAGAAAGGCATCGCAACGTGATATAGACATTTGGCAAAAATGCAGAGACAAAGAAGCGGAAATTCAAAAGCGTTCACGAGAGATTGCCATATCACTTAAACTGGAAATGAAATTGAGTGATGTGGAATTCCAAGGCGATGGATCCAAGGCAACCTTCTACTACACCGCAGAGGAACGCGTGGATTTTAGACAGTTGATCAAGGATATGGCGAAGGCGTTCGGGATTCGAATCGAGATGCGCCAAATTGGATATCGTCAAGAGGCCCAGCGATTGGGAGGAATCGGATCGTGTGGTCGAGAACTTTGCTGCTCCACATGGCTTACCGACTTTAGATCTGTGAGCACTGCTTCGGCGCGTTATCAACAATTGGCTTTGAATCCGCAAAAATTGGCAGGACAGTGTGGAAAGCTCAAATGCTGTCTCAATTATGAACTGGATATGTACTTGGAGGCACTAAAAAATTTCCCTCCGCAGGACAGCAAACTCAAAACTGAAAAAGGGATTGCCTTCTGTCAAAAAGCCGATATTTTTAAAGAGACGCTTTGGTTTTCCTATAAAGATGATCCGGCCTCTTGGCATGCATTGGACAAAGATCAGGTTTTGGAAATTTTGGAGATGAACAAGAACAATGAAAAAATTGCTAGTCTCGAAGAATACGCCCAAGACAACATCAGTGAAGAAAAAATGACTTTTGAAAATGTTGTTGGACAGGATAGCCTCACGCGATTTGATCGGCCCAAGAAGAAGAAAAGAAACAAAAAACGAAGAAAGAACAGGTCAAAAAAACCTTCCAATGCACAATAAATTCTTGATTGTCTTGGTTTTTATGTGGAGCATGGTTTCATGTAATAGGAATTTGGTGTTTTCTGAGTTCGAAGCCATGGAGAACGGAAAATGGAATATGGACAAATCGGTAGATTTTGAATTTTCAGCCTTAGATTCGGTACAGCTGCATAATATGTTCATTCATGTTCGAAACGACAACACATTTGAGTTCAGCAACCTTTTTTTGATCACGGAACTTGAATATCCAGATGGTAAAACCTTTAAAGACACCCTAGAGTATAAAATGGCCGAGCCAACAGGCGAATGGTTGGGCAAAGGGTTGGGAAGCATCAAGGAAAATAAACTTTGGTTTCAAGAAAAGATCGTTTTTCCCGACTCGGGCGTATATAAATTGAACATTGTACATGCCATGCGCAAGAATGGTGATGTTGATGGAATCCACATTTTGGATGGCATTACCGATGTAGGCTTGGAAATAGAAAAAAGCACCCACTAACAATGGCAAAAACGAAAAAAAAGGAACAAAAAAGTTTCTTCGTATTCATCAAATGGTTTTGGATTCTTTTTGCGTCAGGTGTCCTGGTCGCTATTTTGATTTTTCTTTTGGCAGCATGGGGAGCATTTGGCCCAATGCCGGAATACGAGCACTTAGAAAATCCAGAGACCAATTTAGCAACCGAAATTCTTTCCTCTGACGGTGAAACCTTGGGAAAGTTTTATTTAAATGATAATAGGACTCCCGTTTCCTTTGACAATTTACCATCCAATCTAGTCGATGCGTTGGTTGCTACTGAGGATGCCAGATATTATGACCATGCGGGCATCGATGCGCGGGGAACCATAAGAGCGGTTGCCTTTCTAGGTAAAAAAGGAGGTGCAAGTACCATATCGCAACAGCTGGCCCGGCAACTTTTTATTGGGGTCAGGGAAAAAGAGATTAAAACAAAAGCGCTTCTTCAAAAAGTAAAGGAGTGGGTTTTGGCAACGCGTTTGGAACGGCAATACACCAAAGAAGAGATAATTGCGATGTATCTCAATATCTATGATTTTGGGTATGCTGCCGATGGGATACGCTCAGCTGCGAGAATTTATTTTGGAAAAGAACCTAATGAGCTTCGTACTGAGGAATCCGCGGTATTGGTCGGGATGTTGAAAAATTCCTCGCTTTATAATCCCATAAGAAGGCCAGAATTGGTATTGAATCGAAGAAATACCGTATTGGGTCAAATGGCCAAATACGATTACATCACGGTCGAGGAGAAAGATTCTTTGCAAAACATGGAAATGGACATCAACTTCAGTCCAGAATCACACCGGGAAGGTTTGGCAACTTATTTTAGAATGTACGCCCAACGTTGGTTAAATGGCTGGGTAAAGGAAAATCCCAAACCTGATGGCGAGAAGTACAATATTTATTTGGATGGACTCAAAATATATACAACCATAGATTCTCGAATGCAGAAAAATGCGGAAGAGGCAGTAGAGGAGCATATGAAAAATCTTCAGGCTGAGTTTTTTCACCAAAATACTCCCAAAAGAAATCCAACAGCGCCATTTTTAGATTTGACCAAAGGTGCAATAGATACTATTATGCGCAGGGCAATGAAAACTTCAGCGCGTTGGAGAAGTATGTCAAGACAGGGGAAAAGCGAAGAGGAAATCAAGAAGTCCTTCCATGAAAAAACAGAAATGACCGTGTTTGATTGGAATAGCGATTCCTTTGAGAAGGATACCGTGATGACACCTATGGATTCAATTCGTTATTACAAGACCTTTTTGAGAACCGCAATGATGTCCATGGAACCCCAGACAGGGCATGTAAAAGCGTGGGTAGGGGGAGTGGATTACAAACATTTTCAATATGACAATGTAATCCAAGGGGCAAGACAAGCTGGGTCTACCTTTAAACCCTTTGTGTACGCCGCCGCAATCGATCAGTTAAGATATTCACCTTGCGATTCGTTGCCGGACAATCAATATTGCATTGAGCCCTTGAAGCATGGCAATATGGAGGCTTGGTGTCCGAAAAATTCGGATGGGAAATACTCTGGGAAAAACTTGACCCTTAAAAACGCTTTGGCCAACTCTGTAAATACCGTGACTGCACAATTAATAGACAAGGTTGGTCCAGGTTCCGTGGTTAATATTGCTAAAAACATGGGGTTGGCCGATGATATACCAGAGGTTCCGTCCATTGCATTAGGAACGCATGATTTTGGCGTATATGATATGGTAGGAGCATATGGCACTTTTGCCAACCAAGGGGTATATGTAAAACCAGTAATGGTGACCCGTATTGAAGATAAAAATGGGACCGTGCTTTATGAGTATGTCCCTGAAACAAAAGATGTCCTTAGCAAAGATGTGGCCTACGCTATGGTTAATTTGATGGAAGGCGTCACCCAGGGGGGGTCAGGCACAAGATTACGGCACACCTTTGCCAAAGAACAAGCCGTTTATAAAGATATTATTACCGGATATCCTTATGAGTTGACCAATCCCATAGCAGGTAAAACAGGAACCACGCAAAACCAAAGTGATGGCTGGTTCATGGGGATGGTGCCTAATCTGGTTACCGGAGTTTGGGTAGGAGGTGACAACAGATCGATTCATTTCAAGAGCCTTACCTATGGTCAGGGCGCATCCATGGCCTTACCCATTTGGGCCTTGTACATGAAGAAGAACTATGAAAATGAAGAATTGGGCGTATCCACAGACGCTTTTGAAGAACCTGAAGAATTGACCATCAATGTCGACTGCACTAAAATATTGGAAGAACTCCAAGAAGAGCAGGACATGGAAGATGACCTCGAAGAAGATATCGGTTTTTAGAATAATTCTGAACCAAAAAAAATCGGCCCCAAGATGCATTTTGCGCTTGGGGCGTTTTTATTTAAATCGTAATTTGAGAGCTTAAGAAAACACATTAATAAATGATTAAAAAAACAGTTTCCAGTGTTGAAAAAGCACTGGATGGCGTTGCAGATGGAATGACCTTTATGTTGGGTGGATTTGGCCTTTGCGGTATTCCTGAAAACGCAATCGCACAATTGGTAAAACTAGGGGTTAAGGACATCACCTGTATTTCAAACAATGCTGGGGTCGACGATTTTGGACTGGGATTGCTCCTTCAGAACCATCAGATAAAAAAAATGATTTCGTCCTATGTTGGTGAAAACGATGAGTTTGAACGCCAAATGTTAAGCGGGGAATTGGAAGTTGAACTTACTCCCCAAGGGACATTGGCAGAGAAATGTAGGGCGGCCCAGGCAGGATTTCCTGCATTTTACACGCCAGCCGGCTATGGTACCGAAGTGGCCGACGGAAAGGAAACACGTGAGTTTGATGGAAAGATGTATGTGTTGGAGCCAGCCTACAAAGCGGATTTTTCATTTGTAAAAGCTTGGAAAGGAGACGAAGCGGGCAATTTAATTTTTAAGGGCACTGCCAGAAATTTTAATCCGTGTATGTGCGGTGCTGCCAAAATTACGGTGGCCGAGGTTGAAGAATTGGTTCCTGCAGGGAGCTTGGACCCGAACACGATTCATATTCCAGGAATTTTCGTCCAACGCATTTTCCAAGGGAAGCAGTATGAAAAACGAATAGAACAACGAACCGTACGTTCAATTAGTTAGTTGTTCAATGGCGAAAATTTGAAAATGAGAAACGACAAACAAAATTTAATAGTCGATAAAACATTTAAATTTTCATTAAATATTATTGAGTTTTCTGAATCAATCCGGGATTTGAACAGATTTGAAATGGCATCCCAAATATTCAGAAGCGGCACCTCGATTGGGGCGAATATCAGGGAAGCACAAAATGCGGAAAGCAAGGCGGATTTTATACATAAATTCAAAATTTCAGCAAAGGAAGCTGATGAGCTGGAGTATTGGCTAAACCTTTGTAAGGATTCCATTTATTATCCGGAACCTAAAGATATGCTGTTGGAAGAACTCAAATCAATTATTCTGATTATCTCAAAAATTATTTCTACCAGCAAGAAAAAATAATTATCAAATTTAAGAATCCATAGATTTTCAAATTATGTTAGATAAAAATGGAATCGCAAAGCGAATTGCAAAAGAAGTCAAAGACGGTTACTATGTAAACTTGGGCATTGGCATTCCAACTTTGGTGGCCAATTTTGTGCGCGACGATATCAGTGTGGAATTTCAAAGCGAAAATGGAGTTTTAGGCATGGGTCCATTTCCATTTGAAGGCGAGGAGGATGCCGATATCATCAACGCCGGAAAACAGACGATAACAACGCTTCCCGGAGCTTCCTTCTTTGATTCAGCCACCAGTTTTGGCATGATTCGGGGACAACATGTTGACCTTACCATTTTGGGAGCCATGGAAGTAGCGGAGAATGGGGATATCGCCAATTGGAAAATCCCTGGTAAAATGGTCAAGGGCATGGGTGGCGCCATGGATCTTGTTGCTTCGGCGGAAAACATCATTGTGGCCATGATGCATACCAACAAGGCTGGACAATCCAAATTATTAAAACAATGTACACTTCCACTGACCGGAGTTGGCTGTGTAAAGAAAATAGTGACCAATTTGGCCGTTTTAGAGGTAACGGGAGATGGATTTAAGCTTTTGGAAAGAGCGCCTGGTGTTTCAGTAGAAGAAATCGTTCAAGCCACCGAAGGCAAACTGGAGGTCAGCGGGGATATTCCGGAGATGGATGTTTAGGGAGTTATGGTGTCAAGATCGTTCGGTATTGGATTGGTCATTTCAATAGTAAGTCTTGTTTTTGCTGGTTCCCTATTTGGACAGGAATTAAAGGAAGAAGATTTATTTGGAGAATGGGAATTTATACATCTTCAAGATGAGCAGGGTAAAAAGCTCACCGAAATCCCGATTACCGTAATGGGGAAGAAGGCCAAAGAAAAAATTAATCGGGACAATTACATTTTCAAATCCAATATGAAATACAAGAGTTATAACCCGTTAAATGTATCAAACGGAACATGGTTCTTTGATCAGAGAAAGGGTGAAATAAACTTGGAACTTATCATATCACCGGATAATGTTGCATGGAAATATTTGAAGAAAATTGTCACTAAAAGAAAGGACGGGAAATACTATCAAAAACCTGTACAAAAGCGAATTTTGTTCTTTGAAAAAGACTCCATGGTAATAGCAGACAGGAATAATTATGTGCTTATTTATAAGAAAAAATAATAGTTCAACAAACGATAGGATCAATTAAATAGTAATGGGAGTAACAATTCATTTTGAGGGCAAACTTAATTCAGAAGAGGGGTTTCACAAACTTATAGAAACCTCAGTTGCTTTTGCTCAAATGAATGAAATGGATTATCAAATTTTCGAAGAAACCAATAAACGTCTTCAGCGCGTAAAAGATGAGAAAGAATGGGATTATAGAGGTTCAACTCGTGGGATTAAGATTCAACCTGACATCAATTCTGACCCTTTATGGCTAGAGTTTGATGAGGATAATTTCATTCAAGAGTTTTGCAAAACTCAATTTTCAAGTTTGGACATTCACATTAAAATTATTGAGATTCTGAATTTGGTTGAACCTTATTTTCAAAAACTGCTTGTAGAAGATGAAGGAGAGTATTGGATGACTCGGAATACGGAAGTTTTGAAAGAGCATTTTGATAATTTCTTTCGAGCTTTTGAAGATGCAAAAAGTGAAAACCCAAATTTATCCGGACCTTTCAGGGTTAAAGGTGGACGAATTGTGGATTTGATGGACAAAAGTGATAACTAAATAATATTAAAGTCCAACAAAACGATTAGGTCCGGTAAAAAAAGAATGTTGACGACAAGTGTAGAGTATACTAAGCATTTAAGACCCTTTTGGAAGCGGGTGTTTTGGAAGGGCGAAAGACAAGCTCAAAAAAGATTTAAAAAATCTGAAATCGATTCGGAGTTCAAACAAAAGACTACTTAAATGGCCTTGCCCCTTACCATTTGGCACTTTTTTCTTACAACAAAATATAATAGTTACACAACAAACATTTTTTGGTGTTAATAGTTGTTTTTAGTTTTGATATTATTGAATTTTTTCCCAAATTAACACCATTAAAATCAACAACATGGCACCCAGATTAAACCAGAACTCCATGGACGATACCGTCCAGGTTTACAGAAACGACTTTTTTACAGGATTTATACTATTGATCAAAAAGCTTTTTATGCTTTAATACCTATAAAACCTAACTAAAATAAGAGCCAGCATTAATGTTTGGCTCTTTTTTTTTGGCTTACTTTGGAGTGCTTAAAATTGATAATGGATTTAAGGCTTCAACAATGTAGTAATGCCGATTTGCAGCAATTGGTCAAGATTTCCAAGGATACTTTTGTGGACGCTTTCGAAAAAGACAATGATCCAAAGGATTTTGAAGCCTACATCAATCGGGCTTTTAGTTTACAACAACTCCAATCAGAACTGGAAAATAGGGACACTTGGTTCTATCTTGTCTTTGCTGGGCACGACCTTATCGGATATATCAAACTTAACCAAGGCGCTGCGCAAACCGACATCAAGGATGATGCATCCATTGAATTGGAACGCATCTACGTATTAGGAAAACATCAAGGAAAGGGCAAAGGAAAATGGTTGTTGCAGCAGGTGTTGGAAATCGCCCAAAAGAGGGGATTGAACTATGTATGGCTGGGTGTTTGGGAAAAGAATGAAGCCGCTATCCGGTTTTACCTGAGACACGGTTTTCAAAAGTTTGGGACCCACCCCTATTTTATCGGTAAGGACAAACAGACCGACTGGTTAATGCGCCTAGACCTTTAAAAATGTATTCAAGAACATGGTGTCGCCCTGAGCTCGCAGCTTGTAAGCAATTGAATTTTCGTAAGCGGCATGTATCAAAAGCGAAATGGCCTTGGCGTTGGACTTGGTTAAACTGTTGGTTCGATACACAACATCCCTGATTGTAGAGAAACTCACATTGCTTCGAGAGGCTATGTTTGCAAAATCATCTTTGGATACATTCCTTCTGAGCGTAAGGGAAAGTTGTTCACTAATAGGTTTTCCAAAATCTTCTTTGGAAAACATCTTGTCAGCGTCAATGACCAAACCGAAATCCTTGATTGAACCCATATTGATGTTTTTATAGTTTATCAATTCATATGTCGGGGTCAAATCCTATTTTCTATATTTGGTCTGTAACCCAATTACAGAGATATATAGTCTTGCTGCGCAAAATCAAATATACGAAAATTTACTACATATTTTTAAGAAAAGTATGCGCACGATCAAACAGTTAAGACGTAAAAAAGGCATAAATCAGTCCGATTTGGCCAAAGAAATTGGTGTAAGCCTACGCACCATCCAGAATTATGAGCAACAGGGCGCCAATATCCCAACCAAGAATCTATCCAAAATTGCAGCATATTTTGACCTAAGTATTCCCGAATTGTACTTACAAGAGGAAAACGAGACTTATGTTGAGCAAAAAGCCTTTATTCGACACGGTTGTGTTTTCTATCCGATGGAGTTTGGCAAGCACCATGTCATTGTGCCATTAATATTGGTAGAGCGCCAAAAGAACTATATCGATAGCTTGGCCGAAAGTCGATTGGGGAACAGTCCCTACAAAACCGGATTTATCATCGATTTTTTGGAAGAAGACCCTCTTAAAGCCTTTGAAGTTTCAGGAAACTCCATGAACGATGGTAGCCTTGATGCAATTCCGAATAAAGCTATTGTATTGGGAATTAAGATAAAGAAAGAGCGCTTAAGTAAAGAAAGTAGTGTATTGGACACATCCTGTATTTTGGTCTGCAAGGACAGGATTATCTGTAAAAGGATAACCGGTTTTGATGCTTCAACAAATACCTTTCACTGCCAAAACTTGAACAAATCCCCAGAATTCCAAGACTTCGATTTAGCGTTGACCGAGGTTTTGGAAATCTTTAGAGTGGTTAAAAAGCAGCTCTAACCTTTATATTCTGTTTAAAATTTCAGCGGCTTCGTCCAAAACATCCTCCGTCTTCGCAAAGCAAAAGCGAAGAAATCTTCTATCGTACGTTTTATCACTAAATACAGAAACCGGAATACTGGCAAGTTTATATTCTTTTATCAAGCGCTCTGCAAAATCCGTGTCTTTTTCGTCCGTAATGTTCGAATATTCCAACAATTGAAAATAGGTGCCCGACGAGGGCGTCATCCTAAATCTTGAACCTTTGATGGCATCCAAAAAGTAATCCCGTTTTTCTTGATAAAAAGCGTTTAGACCAAGGTAATGCCCAGGATGTTTTAAGTATTCCGATAAAGCGATTTGGATGGCATGGTTAACCGAAAACACGTTGAACTGATGCACTTTTTGAAACTCTGCCATCAGCTCTTTTGGAGCTGTGCAATAGCCCATTTTCCAACCGGTGGCATGAAAAGTCTTTCCAAAGGAGGAACAAATGATGCTTCTCGAGGCCAAATCCGAAAATTTGGCAACACTCTCATGTCGTTTTCCATCAAATACGATATGCTCGTACACCTCGTCACTCAACAACAGAATATCGGTTCCTTTTAGCACCTCTTCAAGTCGTTGCATATCACTTTCAGACCAAATTGCTCCTGTAGGATTGTGGGGTGTATTGATTATGACCATTTTGGTCTTTGGACCGATTGCTGATTTAAACTTGTCCCAGTCCATGCTAAAGTCATTTCCCTGCAAAGCAATGGGAACAACCGTGCCTCCAAAAAGTTCAATAGCTGGTTCGTAGCTGTCATAAGCAGGCTTGATGACAATAACCTCATCCCCTGGATGAACATAAGTGGAAATAGTGGTGAAAATAGCCTGTGTGGCTCCCGCCGTGATGATGATTTCAGATTCCGGGTGATAGTATTTACCATACAAGCTTTCAATTTTCTCTGAGATGGTTTCCCGAAGGGAAAAAGTGCCCTGCATGGGGGCATATTGGTTGTATCCCTTTTTAAAAGCAGTATCTACCAATTGCAAAAGTTTGGGATCTGGGTCAAAATTGGGAAATCCCTGCGATAGGTTTACAGCATTATGGGTATTGGCCAACTGACCGATGGTGGTAAATATGGTAGTGCCTACATTGGGCAGTTTGGATTGGATTTTATGCATTAGCGGAATGACTTTTTAATGATTCGAGTACTTTTTGAAGACAGGTATCAAGATGTTTCTTTACCTCGCCTTCCCAAAACCGAAAGACGGTATAGCCCATCTCTTGCAAAGCTAAATTTACTTCTTGGTCCCGTTGAATATTACGTTCAATTTTTGGAATCCAAAATTCGCGATTGGTCTTGATTTTTTGCTTACGTTCTTCCCAATTATGGCCATGCCAGAATTCACCATCAATAAAGATCACCGTTTTGTATTTTTTTAATGCGATGTCCGGTTTGCCGATGAGTTTTTTATAGTCGATACGATAACGATAGCCGGAAGCCCACAGCGCTTTCCGAAAGGCCAATTCGGGTTTGGTGTTTTTTCCACGGATTTTGCCCATGATCTTCGAACGCTCCGGGGTAGTGTAAAATCCGGATTCCTCATTAAAACGAGGGACTTTGATACGTTCTTCTGGGTACTTTTTGGGCATGGTTGAAGATTATCTTCGAGCTTTTTCTACAATTTCAAGTTTGTATCCGACCCCATGGACATTGATGATATTTATACCAGTATCATCTTTGAACTTTTTCCTCAGTTTTGAAATAAAAGTGTCCAGACTTCGACCTACAAAAACACCCTTGTCCTCCCAAATTTCCTTCAACAGAAAATCACGCTTTACCACTTGGTTTTGATTGTTGTTCAAGATTTGTAATACCTCCGATTCTTTGGAGGTAAGTTGAATCTGCAGATTATTTTTAACCAGTTCATTTTGGTCTTTGAAGAATTTGTACTCCCCAATGGTTTCAAAAGATAACGCATCATATATTTTGTACTCCTGCTTCTTTTTGGTCCAATATAGCAACCCCATCCCCATTATGCCCAAAAGAACCAGCGCGTACCACGAAGCACCAAAATTCAATCCCATTAATGCAGCACTTTTCTCGAAAGAAACATGGACCATATAACATCGCAATGGCAGATTTCGCCCTTTACAAGGAATGATATTTTTTTCCTCGTTGTTGGATACGGAATAGCTATAGGACACCTCGCTGCTGCTACAATCGATGACCTCTACCAGATATTCGTTGGGAAGGTCCAGGGCTGTAAAATTTTTGTTGATTGCCGAGACAAGACTGTCCGGAGTTATTGCCAGTTCCGTTTGAAACGACAATTGGAAATTGTTTTTCGGGGATTCAGTCACTGGTAATACCAAAGATGTGGAATCATTGCTTTGCAACAGTAGAGAATTCCCTGTATTTCTTAGCGCAACTTTGACCAAACTCGAGAAAGCTTCATCCTTGCCATTTGCGGAATAACTGCTTATCAGTAAGGAAAGCACTACTAAGAATAGCACACAAAATATATAAATAACTGTTTTCATTTGTATAAACTTCAGGATGCGAAAAATTGCAATTTTTTGCACTTCATTTACATTTTATTCACGACTCGAAAGTCCTCCGAGTCTAGATTTGTCCAAAAACAGGACAATGAAAAAAATCATCATCTTATTGGTAAGCATCAGCACTATTTCACTAGCGCAAGGACAAGGTAGTATAAAAATCGACACTGAAAAAAGTGTGATCAAATGGAAAGGCTCGAACCTCTTTAAATTTAACCAGCATTACGGAACCGTAAAGTTCTTAAGTGGGGAGATGTCCATGAACGGACCAACCATATCCGGAGGAAAATTTGTTGCTGATATGAACAGCATCACAAATACGGATGGTAAATACAATGAAATGTTGGTTTCCCATCTTAAGCATCAGGATTTTTTCCATGTTGAAAAATATCCAACAGCCAAATTGGAGATTCACCAAGTAAAACTGGGGAACAATGGGCAGATGGAAGTTGATGCTTTGTTAACCATCAAAGGAATTTCCAGAACCATAAAGTTCAACTCCACTATGGAAAAAGGGTCCAAAGAAACTTTGCTTACATCAAAATTTATAATTGATAGAACACGATGGGGGATTAGCTACGAATCCAAAGGAATAGTCGGGAGCGTCAAAGACGATATCATTTCCGATGCCATTGAATTTGAGGTAATCTTGGTTTTTCGATTTCAAGGATGTTGATTTAAAAGGTTGAAAACATGAAAAAACACCTTTCCCTCGTTTTAACGAGTCTTTTAATTTTTTGTGTTTCCTGGAAGTCAGAACCAAATAAAACAACACTCTGGACCGTAGCTTGGAGCCCTAATGGAAAGTACATTGCTACAGGGGGAAACCAAGATGAACTAAAGATTTTTGACACTAAGGCTTTTGAGCTCATAAAGACTTTTCCGGTTAACGGAGTGCAACTAAGTAGACTAAAATGGCATCCAACCAAAAATGTTCTGGCGGTAATTACCCAAGGGAGGACCTTCAAAGCAAAGATTTTGGATATCCAAACAGAAAAATGGACAGAATTGCAAGAGTTGCGGTCAAGCTTTCGAGCTTTAGATTGGAATTACACGGGAGAACTCCTTGCTGTTTCTGAGCTTGAAAAAGCAGTATCTATTTATACTATTGATGGTGCTCAAATTAGCAGATTTACGGCTGACCCCAAAGGAGTTGCAGGATTGGATTGGCATCCAACTAAAAATATTATGGTCACAGTGGGAGACCAAATAGGAATCTATACCCAACATGGAGATACTATCAATTCGTTCAAATCTAGAGTTGAAGAGACTCTTTTGCTATGCGTAAAATGGCATAAATCTGGTGATTTTTTTGCAGTTGGAGATTATGGGGAACTCAAGAATAAAGTAAATGCCAAGGATAAACTTGTCCAGTTTTGGAATGTAGAAGGGGAAAATCTTTTTGAAGCAGAACTTAGGGAGGTTGAGTACAGAAATATTAGATGGAGCCCAAATGGCGCAAAATTAGCTAGTGCCAGCGATGCTTTGCGGATATGGTCCCCGGAGGGAAAACTTATAACAGCATCTGAATCAACGAAAGATTATTTATGGGGAGTGGATTGGAGTCCAGATGGAAAGTTTATAGTGACATCAAGTAAGGAGGGGAAAGTTGTTTTGTGGGATGAAAATGCAATTCCCCTTAGGACAATTGAAGAATAAAAAACCCAAACTCCTATTGGAATTTGGGTTTTGGTATTTATTTAAGCTTGGTTCTATCCCTTAACGGTAGCGGAAAGATACTCCCGGTTCATTCGAGCAATATTTTCCAATGAAATACCTTTTGGACATTCGATTTCGCAAGCACCGGTATTGGTACAGTTTCCAAAACCTTCCAAGTCCATTTGGCGTACCATGTTCTGTACACGGTCTGCTGCCTCTACCTGACCTTGCGGCAACAAGGCGAATTGAGAAACTTTTGCTGAGGTGAATAGCATGGCACTGGCATTTTTACAAGCTGCGACGCAAGCTCCACACCCAATGCAGGTTGCAGCATCCATGGAAGCGTCAGCATCATCCTTGTTAATTGGAATGGCATTGGCATCCACTGTATTCCCGGAAGTGTTTACCGAGATATAACCACCAGCCTGTTGAATACGGTCAAAAGAGCTTCTATCCACGATCAAATCCTTGATAACGGGAAACGCTTTGGCTCTAAAAGGTTCAATGACAATGGTATCACCGTCGCTGAACTTTCGCATATGCAATTGGCAAGTGGTTACCAATCTATCTGGGCCATGAGGCTCTCCATTGATTTGAAGCGAGCACGTTCCGCAAATACCTTCCCTACAATCGTGGTCAAATTCTACTGGCTCTTCTCCTTTGGAAATCAGCTCCTCGTTTAAAATGTCGAGCATTTCCAAAAAAGACATATCTCCTTCAACACCATCGAGGGTATAGTCTACCATCTGCCCTTTTGAAGAAGCGTCTTTTTGACGCCATATTTTTAATGTTAGCTTCATAACTTTTATTTGTAAGAACGTGTCTTTAATTCAATGTTTTCGTAAACCAAATCCTCTTTGTGCAATTCAGCATCTTTAGGCTCGCCCTTAAACTCCCAAGCAGCTACGTACTTAAAGTTTTTGTCATCACGAAGTGCTTCACCCTCTTCCGTCTGGTATTCCTCGCGGAAGTGACCTCCACAGGATTCGTTTCTAAGAAGTGCATCTTTGGCGAATAGTTCACCCAATTCCAAGAAATCGGCAACCCTTCCGGCTTTCTCCAATTCTTGGTTTTTGGAATCGATATTTCCAGGAATTTTTACATTTTCCCAGAAGTCTTTTCGCAATTCGGCAATCTCTTTGATGGCTTCTTGCAGTTCCTTCTCGTTTCTGGACATTCCACACTTGTTCCACATGATCTTGCCCAGCTTCTTATGGTAATGGTCCACGGAATGGATTCCCGTACCCGACATCAATTTTTCCATGCGATCACGAACTCCTTTTTCTGCTGTTTCAAATTCCTCAGAATCGGTTGAGATCGCACCAGTTCGAATATCATCGGAGAGGTAATCTCCAATGGTATACGGCAAAACAAAATATCCATCTGCCAAACCTTGCATCAAGGCCGAAGCGCCCAAGCGGTTGGCTCCATGGTCACTAAAATTGGCTTCACCGGCGCAATAGCAACCTGGAATTGTGGTTTGTAGGTTATAATCTACCCAAAGGCCTCCCATGGTGTAGTGTACCGCAGGGTAGATCATCATTGGAGTCTTATACGGATTTTCATCCACGATTTTTTCGTACATCTGGAAAAGGTTTCCATATTTGGCTTCGATGACCTCTTCACCTAATTTGGTAATGGTTCCCTTGTCTGGATCTTTGATACCGGATGTCAATGCTTTTTCTTTTCCGTAACGTTCAATGGCCGAGGCAAAATCCAAATAAACGGCTTCTCCAGTTTTGTTTACACCAAAGCCAGCATCACATCGCTCCTTTGCAGCTCTAGAAGCTACATCTCGAGGAACCAGGTTTCCAAATGCCGGATATCTTCTTTCCAAATAGTAATCACGTTCTTCTTCGCCAAGCTGTGTGGGTTTCAATTTCCCTTCACGGATGGCAACCGCATCTTCTTTTCGTTTGGGAACCCAAATACGACCATCGTTACGTAACGATTCGGACATCAAGGTCAACTTGGATTGATGTTCTCCTGAAACGGGAATACAGGTCGGATGGATTTGGGTATAACATGGATTGGCAAAGAATGCTCCCTTACGGTGCGCTCTCCAAGCTGCCATTACGTTACTTCCCATTGCATTTGTGGAAAGGAAGAAAACATTTCCATATCCTCCAGTGGCCAAAACCACAGCATGGGCTCCGTGTCTTTGAATTTCTCCGGTGACCAAATCCCTCGCGATGATTCCACGCGCTTTCCCATCAACCAAAACCAAATCCATCATTTCATGACGGTTATAAGCTTGGATTTTTCCACGGTTTATTTGACGGTTCATAGCGGCATAGGCACCCAACAACAATTGTTGTCCGGTCTGCCCCTTGGCATAAAAAGTTCTGGAAACCAAAACCCCTCCGAAGGAACGGTTGTCCAAAAGCCCACCATATTCACGGGCAAAAGGAACTCCTTGGGCCACACATTGGTCAATGATGTTTGCAGATTCTTCGGCTAGACGATATACATTGGCCTCCCTAGATCTATAGTCACCACCTTTGATGGTGTCATAGAACAAACGGTAAGGACTATCGCCATCTCCTTGATAATTTTTAGCAGCATTGATTCCCCCTTGTGCTGCAATCGAGTGTGCACGACGCGGAGAATCCTGATAACAAAATGTTTTTACATTATAACCCAACTCGGCCAAAGTTGCAGCCGCAGCTCCACCCGCCAAACCGGTTCCAACCACAATAACATCAATGTTTCGCTTGTTGGCCGGATTAACCAGGTCAATATCATTTTTATGTTTGGTCCATTTATCGGCCAAAGGACCGGATGGAATTTTAGAATCCAATATGCCCATAATTAATGTGTTATTGGGTTAAGATGGTGATACAATGCGATAAAGGCAAAACCTAAAGGAATAACCACCGAAAAGATTTTTGTAAACGTTTTTATGGCCGGGGTGTATTTGTTGTTCACTCCCATACTCTGTAGCGAAGAGGCAAAGCCGTGCCATAAATGGAGAGCTAAAAGAACAAAAGAAACCACATATAGAATCGTACGCCAAAAAGGTTCAAACTTGACAACCGTTTCTTCATGGTACCGTGTTGGATTTTCTGGTAGGACCTCTACATATTTATAGGCCATTTCATGCACCCAGAAATCATAGAAGTGAAGTACCAAAAATGCAAGTACCACCAAACCAGAATAAATCATATTTCTAGATACCCAGGGTGCGTTGGCGCCTCCTTTATATTTTACATAGTTGATTCCTCTCGCCTTTTTGTTCTGGATTTCCAGAACAAATCCCATAACAAAATGTACGATGACACCGGCAATCAGAATGGGTTGCAAAATAAACTGAACCAGTCCGTTGTATCCCATAAAATGGGACCATGAATTAAAAATTTCAGGATCAATTACCGAGGTGATGTTGATTACAAAATGTTGTGTAAGAAAAACAACCAAAAAAAGACCCGAAAGTGCCATCACTACTTTACGGGCTATCGAAGATTTTATCAATCCACTCATTAGCGTTGGTTTTATGTGCAAATTTATGGTACGGCCCAGTTTTTAACAAACATTAAACCTTGTAAAACAGGTTATTTAGATTGATTTTAAGCTGTTTGGTTTTTTTGGGGCCGAATACGCGCAAAGGTTTTTATTTACTTTGTAAACTTGGTCGATTTTATCTTTTAAAATTTCAATTATCAATCCAAAATCTGGGAATTTTACCGATATTAAGGTCGTTTTCCTAAATAAACCGAACTACGTGGACATTGCCATCCTATCCGTAAGTCTTAATGTGCATTCTACAAAAAGAATTGTGGAGGAAGCGCAGAACGCCGGACACTATGTGGAACTTATAGATCATACCAAATGCTCTGTGAAGTTGGGCGAGGGGAAACCTCAAATTTATTTGGGTGAGGAAAATGTGACCGATGAATTTGATGCCATTATTCCCAGAATCGGGGCAAAGGTGACACGCCATGGTGCTGCCATTGTGAAGCAGTTTGAGATGAATAACATCTTTAGTACGGCCAGGTCTTTGGGAATTACAAGGGCAAGAAACAAGGTGCGGACACTGCAGATAATGGCCCGAAAAGGTATTCCGATTCCGGAAACGGTCTTTTCCATCAACCCAGATAATATCAGTGAGCAAATAAAGCTATTGGGCGGGCCGCCAGTAATCATTAAACTGCAGGAAGGAACCCATGGAAGTGGGGTGATTCTGGCCGAAACCCACAAATCTGCAAAGTCCATTATAGATACCCTCTATAAAATGGACACAAGTATTTTGCTTCAAAAATATATAGAGGAAGCCAATGGAGAGGATATCCGGATTATTGTGGTGGGGAACAAAGTCGTAGCCAGTATGAAACGGATCAGTGATTTGGATGATTTTAGATCCAATGTGCACCGCGGTGCCAGCACCGTGGCCATAAAACCAACAGCTAAAGAGCAGTTTATTGCTTTGAATGCAACAAAATATTTAGGTTTAGGCGTGGCAGGTGTGGATTTAATGCGCTCCCGAAAAGGTCCTGTTTTGATAGAGGTAAATGCTTCTCCAGGACTTCAAGGTATAGAGGCTGCTTCGGGAGTTAATGTGGCCAAGCACATTATACAATTTGTTGAAAAGAATGGGCGCAGAAGAAGAAAATAAGATTATAACCATAAATGGCGAGTCCATTTCACCTGGGCAAAATAGTTTGGTCCGAATTGGAATTTCAAGATTACCAACAGGCACACTCATTGATATTCCGGTGCATGTGTTTAATGGAAAAAAAGCAGGCCCAACCGTTTTGGTGCAAGCTGGATTGCACGGGGATGAGGTCAACGGGGTGGAAACTTTGAGGCGGATGCTCCAAGAGCATGCGTTCAGCATTAAAAGAGGTGCTGTGATCGTTGTTCCGATCCTCAATATTTTTGGATTTATTCATTTTTCGAGGGATGTGCCCGATGGAAAGGATGTCAACCGAAGTTTTCCAGGAACTAGAACAGGTTCCTTGGCAAGCAGAATTGCGCATACATACACTTCTGAAATTTTACCTCAAGTCGATTTTGGTATCGACCTGCATACAGGTGGAAGTCAACGGCATAATTTTCCGCAGGTTCGATATTCGGCCGAGGATACTAAAAGCAAGGAATTGGCAGAAATTTTCAATGCACCATTTTATTTTGCTTCAAGACAAATCAATGGTTCATTCAGAAAAACAACCTTTAAAATGGGAATTCCAACCATCGTTTTTGAGGCTGGTGAAAGCATGCGGTTTGATGAGAAATCAATCCAAAAAGGTATTGAGGGCATCCAAAGGGTATTGGTTGGATTGGGAATGTTGGCCAAAAAAGGAGTATCAAAGCAAAAAGCCTCAATCCATCTGAATTACACCCGGTGGATTCGGGCTCCACGGGCAGGAATGTTTGTCCCCGAAGTAAAAAATGGAGACAAGGTTGCCAAAGCACAGACCTTGGGATTGGTGACGGATACCGACGCCAAGAAGAATAAGAGGATAAAGGCACCTTTTGATGGCTATGTCTTTTGTATCAATAACCAAGCGGTGGTCAACCAAGGTGACGCCCTTTTCCATATAGGAAGTATAAACAACAAATAAAAACCAATGAAATGAGCATAAACAAGTTTGATCGCTACCTTAGCCTAAATGATTAAAGTTTTTATGCGAATTACTGAATGTGCGGAAATTTTGGTTTCTTCATTTTCGGCAAACCACAAATTTCAAACAAATGAAAAAATCAATCCTTTTTGTAGGAACGCTGCTTGTCACCGCTTCCTTATTTTTTGCTCACGGATGCAAATCCAAAGCGCACAAAGCAATATCACTTTTTGAAGAAAATAGCGATGCATGGTTCATCGATGGAGATTCAAAATGGGAATTTGTGAACAATGAACTTATCGGAGTGGCCGATAGCACCTCGGGCTTCGTGATTACCCATGGCAGATACAGCAATTTTGAATTGAGCTTGGAGTTTCAACCTGATAGTACAATCAATTCAGGAGTGTTTGTACAATGCGCAAGACCGGAAATGTCGGCAGAGGATTGTCATGAGCTCAACATTTGGGATTTGCACCCAAATCAAGATTTTAGAACCGGGGCCATAGTGACCAAGGTAAAACCCTATGAGATTGTGGAGACCTTGAACAAATGGAACACTTACAAGGCGGTTACGGAAAATGGAAATATAAAAGTCTATGTAAACGATGTCCTGACATCCAGTATTGACAAGGACACCCTAGTTGAAGGGCATATTGGACTTCAGGCCATGGGGAATGGAAGGATAAAGTTCCGGAATATTAAGCTTAAAGAAATGAGGGATTAAAACAAAGGAGCAGGAATGCCTGCTCCTTATATCTTTAGATCTCCAACACCAACTTTACCGTCTTTTTTTGCCTTTCTTTTTTTAGAAACACCCTCAGGTTTTTTACTGAATTTGAATTTTTGTTATACCTAACCGAGTAAATACTTTTTTCAAAAGACCATCCAGGATATTGGATTGCGATTTTACGACTTACGGTTGGTGGAATTTTAATATTGACATACCGTTCTATGCTGCTGATAAGATTTCCTTTGCTATCGTATCTAGCAAAGACTGAACCATTGCTTTCGTTGAAAACAACCTTATATGTTGATGGCTCGTCCGCTGAATATTCCTCCAACTGGGTGATGTCAAAATCAATTACCTTTTGCTGTAAAGCCGATAGTTGGTCAGATTGTCCATCATGCGATGCCTTTAAAAGGTAATCACTTTTAGGATTTGAAAATGTTGATAGGTGTGCAGGCATCTCGGACTCGAGATTTTGCGCCAACAATTCACCTTCTTGTGCTTTGACTTCTGTTGCCAATAAAACGAACATTGCGGAAACCAATATGTTTCCCATTAAATTTTTGATTCCTTTTGATTTAAACGTTTCCATGATTTTGCTATTTGATTTCAATGCAAAATTGGAGCAACAAGCTTGCTTTGGATTTTCCTAAAAGTTCAAACTCTTTGTTCTAAAGGTCATGCCTAAATTTATAGGGATAAAAAGTAAAATTAAGTGAGTGAAGACCGGAATTGAAGCGGAGGTTGGTCATACTTTTCCTTGAATGCTGTGTTGAAATGTGAAGGATTTTTGAATCCGCTTTCGTAACAGATTTCATTGATGCTCAAAGAAGATTCATGCAATAGGGTTTTAGCATATTCAAGGCGTTTGTTTTTGATCCAACTGCCCGGGGTTTGAGAAAAATGGTTTTTGAAATCCCTTTTGAATGTAGAAAGACTTCGACCGCACAACCGAGCAAATTCCTCCATGCTCAAATCGTACCTGAAGTTTTTTAGCATGGTATATTCCATATCGGTCTTTTCTGTGTTGCGCAGCGAATACAGATATTCGGCCAACCTGCGGTTCTTTGGATTCAACAGAATATTGAACAAAAGCTCGCGGAATTTTATTTCAATCAAACTTTTTGGAATCTCACCTGCCTGTTTAAAGTAATTAAAGATGCTATGGATTAAAGCTTCAAAGGAATCGTTTACATCAATTTCGAAGATTTGATCATAAACTTTCGGTTGGGAATTAAGCTTTAATGAAGGATATTCTTGAAAGAAATTGTTTATGAATTGGTCATTGACAAAAAAGAGCATCACACAATAATCCACCTCAAAGTGTTGACGCGTGGTATAGACGCCTTTTCGAACAAAAAGAGCATCCCCACCTTGAATTTCGAAAGTTTGATCAGGAGAAAACCAGTCTTTTCTGCCACTGATCACATAGTTGATGATATGGGAATCCGAGAACAACTGGAAATTTTCTACATCGATGGGACATTTGTATTCAACAAAGAGATAATCGTCACCCACTAGCTTATTATACCGTGGGTGCCTCCTGAAGTATTGTTGAATGTCTACTATCATATCTTAAAATTAGTGATTTAAAACTGATAGTAATTCTCAAATAAATTAAGCTATAAATAGCTTAACCACCACTTTTCCCTATGGTTGGTCTTATAATCATTGTACCAGCTGCAGAGGGGATATAGGGCAATTGTCAAAACAATCCATATAAGATAGACCACCCAAAGTTGGAAACCATATCCCTGTAATTGAGGTTGCAAGGTTATCCAGAGGTCGATGACCATATCAGAAAAACTGAAACCGGTAAGCATGGCAGCAATAACCCCAAAGAAATGAATCACATACAGGTGAACTATGTAAAAGAACATGGGGACACGACCAATGACCACCACTTTTTCGGTAAGGGAGTTTTGCCAGTTTTCAGCAAAAGCCAAAAAAACCAAAGATGGCCCCAAAGTAATCAGCAAATAAAGTAGGGAAGGTGGATACTTGGCAACATTAAAAAACGATGCGATGGTCATTCCCATAGAATCTTGCTCGGACCAAGGAACCAGGTCTCCATACACGTTGATCGCTCGAAGAACAAAAAATAACAAGGTCATTCCCAATCCCATTTGCAACAATCGCTTGATTCTTAGTTTTGGGTTAACTGAGGATGTATAGAGTTGGCCAAAGTAATAGCCGAGCGGCATTACAAATATCCAAGGAATCATGGGATAGCCAACGAAAACCTGAAAGCTTCCAAAATCTACCAAATTAAACACATGCAAGAAAGTCCAAATACCAGAAGTCAAAGGGTCAGAAGGAGCTATGGCATCAAGCAAATTATGCCCGAAAATAGCAACTAGACATAGTCCAATCATAAATTTTTTGGGTAAATGGATAAATCCAGCCAAAAAGATCATGCTGATACCCAATACCCAAATTACCTGTAATACGATAGAGGAGTAATCCAATTTGAACATCCAGGCTAATTTGATGATGGTAAGCTCGGCAATCACCAGCCAGATGCCCCGTTTCAACAACCAAATTGACAATGACTTTTTGTCCCTGCGCTGACCAACAAAAAATGCCGAAGTTCCGGCCAAAAAAACAAATACCGGGGCGCAAAAATGGGTCACAAAACGCGTCCAAAAAAGGGCCACATTGGTTTTGGTCATATCCGCCGGGTCAAAAAAATAGGCGTCAAAATGAAAATAATCGCGGACATGATCTAAGGCCATTATAATCATGACCAGTCCACGTAGCATGTCAATGGATTTGATACGGTTTCTTCTCTTGGTTTGCATTAGATTGAGAATTCGGTTGGTTGTATATATGGTCCTTCATATGGACTGGGGGAAGTCCAATGCAGCGGTCAACTTTTATAGGCTAAAAGTATAAAGAAACAGGTGTAACAATATTACGGATTCTTGCGCTTTTATTTTGGATAGCCATAAACTTCGATCCAATCGACTCTGGAACAGGCATCAGAATTACCACCTATCATCATATCTGTCCAACCGATGGCTTCCACTTTGGTCAAATCTGGATTTTCCACCGGTTTTGTTTCCGCAATCAGTTCCATGTCCAACGCCTTCCATTTGATATCTGAAATATTGAACTCCCGAATTCTCCAATCGGTAGATGGTCCATCATAAACATCACTTACCAACCACGTTCCATCTGCCAGTTTAAGAACAATGCGAAGTTGGCGGAAGCCAGATTGTTTGGACCGCCATTTGATTTTTCCAAATTTGGAGAGATCTACATATTTTGAACGATGCTTTAAAGTGACTGCCCAAGTACTTCTGCACAATCCAGACCAAACATAATAAGGGTCGTCTTTGGGCGTGTCGTGATGACTTTTTTTGAGTTGGTCCGAATCTTCCCCGTACAATTCAATCACCACATCAGCATTGCTAATGTGCTTTTGGCTGACCGGGATTTCAGCCGGAGTTTCCTTAAAATCTTCGCGGAAGAAAAGTTGAGGTCGTTCTTGTGCAAAGAGCGAACATTGAATAAACAGAAAAGCCCAAAAGAAGTATCTCATGTAT
The DNA here is from genome assembly GCF_053642935.1 of Flagellimonas sp. 2504JD4-2. Taxonomy (NCBI): domain Bacteria; kingdom Pseudomonadati; phylum Bacteroidota; class Flavobacteriia; order Flavobacteriales; family Flavobacteriaceae; genus Flagellimonas; species Flagellimonas sp. 2504JD4-2. Next base: position 489,705 of record NZ_JBSIOV010000001.1, read on the forward strand.
TCAAATTTTATGTTTCTAGATCAAATTCATTTGTAAAACATTACTTTTCCATATTGCTCAATTGAATCCCCAAAGCCTTGGTTGAAAGTTGCACTTCTATCAATGAAAGTATCAAAGAAATCATCAGAAAAACCAGACTAATCCCAAAAATCACATTGGCCCAGATCATAAGCTCCACATAAATGAGAAACATGGTCACAGCGGCCAGCAAGAAGCTGATTATGGCAGTGGCTTGCATATTTTTGATAATGCCCAATCTTTTGCGAAGGGAATCGATTTGTTTTTTTAACGGAGAAGCTTCCGTCTCTTCAAATTGTTTATGCAATTGGCGAATTAAGCCAGCAATCGCCAAATACCTGGCATTATAGGCCAGCATGGTCAATGAGATTGCCGGAAAAAGGAGTGCGGGAATACTAAGGTTAAGGTCCACTATTCTATCTTAAATTCAGTTTTTTCGGTTTTTCCATTTGCGGAAATCTCGACCACATAATTGCCTTTGGGCAAATAGGTTTTTCCGTTTTTGGCCTCGTCCAACTTCATTTTGTTCTTTTTAAGGAAGTTGCTTTTTCCCTTTTTGGAAAAGGCCAGATCATAGGACAGAATATTCAATCCCTTATCGGCCTCTATTTCTGTGGAACTAACTTCGGTTCCATTTAAGGTCATCACTTTGGCGGTGCAAGGTCCGGCCGCCGAACAATAAAAGTTGACATCCAATCCTGGAGTGTTGGGTTTTGACCAAGTATATGATGCATTGCCCCAATTCTTGGAATGTTTAATGTTTTCAGCAACAAAAACTACCAGGTCCTTCGATAGCACATCCGAATGCATTTGCTGAAGGGTTGAAATATCCGCTTTGTAAATACTTCGGCCATGTGTGCCCACCAATAAATGTTTTGCTTCGGGTTGAATTACCAAATCATGGATGGCGACATTAGGGATTCCGTTCTGGAACAGTTCCCAAGATTGTCCACGGTTGAAGCTTACATAGAGGCCGTTGTCCGTTCCTGCAAATATCAAATCTTCATTTTCTGGATCTTCGACCAAAGCATTGACGGGAGAGGCTGGGATATTGCCCGAAATATTCTTCCAGTTTTTACCGTAATCCTCGCTTACATAGATATAAGGAGTAAAATCATCCCAACGATAACCGTTCAGGGCGACGTAGACTCTTTCCTTGGCATGCTTGGAAGCTGCCACTTCGCTTACCCATAGATCCTTTGGAAAGGAATTGGAGATTTTTTCCCAACTACCACTTGCGTTTTTTGAAACATGAACCAAACCGTCGTCGCTTCCGGTATAGACCAAACCGAATTTAAAAGGCGATTCCGAGATGGAAGTAAGGGTGCCGTAAGCTACATTTCCTTTTTTGCCCCCCTGGGTCAAATCATTGGAAATTGCTTCCCAATCATCCCCCTGATTTAAGGAACGGTGCAATTTGTTACCTCCCAAATACAGGATGTCCTGGTTATGTTGGGATAGCAAAATGGGAGTTTGCCAATTGAATCGGTATGGTGATTCGCCCAATTCATGTTTGGGTTGAATGTATTCTTGGCTTCCTTCGCCTAGATTCAAGCGGTAATAATTTCCGAATTGAAAACCGGTATAAACGATATCCGAATTTCTATTGTCAATCTGTACTTGCATACCATCTCCGCCCATGATCATCTTCCAAGGATTTTTCCCGGACTGGTGCCATAGTCTGTCTTCCTCGCTATTATGGGCTCCCTTCCATACCCCATTGTCCTGCAAGCCGCCATACACATTATACGGTTTTTCATGGTCAATGTTTATGGCGTAGAACTGGCCCACGGTCGGGGAATTGTTCTTCATCCAATTGTCGCCATCGTCATAGGTAATATTGACTCCACCATCATTTCCATTGATAAGATGACCGGGTTTTTTGGGATTTATCCAAAGCGCATGATGATCCGCATGCACATTTTCTTTGTTGATAGAAGTATAAGTATTTCCGCCATCTTCCGATTTGATCAAGGGAACCCCGGCCAGATAAATATGGTCTTTGTTGTTGGGGTCAACCCGGATCTGTGCAAAATAATAGCCATAGCTATAAAAGAGATCATCGATATAATCCTTGTTCATTTTGGTCCATGAGGAACCGGCATTGTCACTGCGATACACTTCCGCTCCGATTACCGGGGTGTCGAACAAAAGCGAATTTGCATTTTCCAAATACTTGGCCAAATCAATAGGTTTTACCGCCCCACTTCGAACCATTTGTTTTACGTTCTCAGCACGATATTTTTCTTGAAATCCATTGGTCTTAAGGTAATCGTTCAACTTTTTATCTACCAAAGCAAGAAAGGTCTCGGTGTTCATAGATTTGAAATCGTCCTTAGTGAGACCATCCTTTTTCTTATCCGATGTTTTGTCTCGTCTAAACTGACTGTCGTGCACGGCATAAACGGTGTTGTCATCAAAGACAGCCAATCCTATTCTTCCAACACCATCTCCTGTGGGGAAACCACTTCCTTCCGTAGTGCTCAACGTCCAGCTGATGCCCCCATCAACACTCTTGTATATCCCCGAGGCGGCACCATTGCCGGAAAAGTTCCACGCCTTTCTATCTTTTTCCCATGCTGCAGCATACTGTATATTGAAGTTGTTGGGTGAGTGGGCAACATCAATTATTCCTGTAGCATCGTTTACAAAAAGGGTCCTTGTCCATGTATTACCGCCATCCATGGTTTTGTAGATACCTCTTTCCGGGTTTGGGGAATACAAATGTCCCGTGACGCCTACAACCACATCATTCGGGTTGTTCGGGTTGATTAAGATTCGACCAATATGGTGGGAATCATGCAAGCCCATATTTTGCCATGTTTTTCCTCCATCGGTAGATTTTAGAATTCCAATTCCGGCATAGGACGAACGGGAAGAATTATTTTCTCCGGTTCCCACCCAGATAGTTCGTGTTTTCCAATCCACAGCAATATCCCCAATATTTTGGGTATTTGAGCTGTCCAGAATAGGTTCAAATGAAATCCCATTGGAGGTTGTATGCCATAAGCCCCCGGATGCATAGGCTGCGTAAAATTCAGTCGGATCATCTGGGTTGACTTCCAAATCCACGATACGTCCACTCATCACTGAGGGACCAATATTTTTTATGGGAATGTTTTTGACCAATGAGGTCTCGGCCATTTCGTTCTTTTGAACCAGGGCCTGCATTGCTTTATCAGCGGAGGTTGATGTTTGTTGGGCAATTGTACTTTGGAAAAGTAAAATGAGGCTGAAAAATAAAAATTTCTTCATGGAAATCAGGGTTAAATTCTTTTGATCAAGGTATGAATAAGTAGCCGCAGGAACAAACTGAGAAAACGACATAATTCAGAAATAAAAATTGACGATATAAAGTTTTATTGAAGATTATTTTGCCATATTCTTAAAAAAATGTGTATTTTCTGCGAATTAACCATTTAAACTATAAATATGGAAGAGTACTTACCGTTGATTATTCAACTAATTTCGGGCGCCGTTGGAGGTAATTTGGCAGCAAAACTATTACCAAAACTCAATCTGGGAACACTTGGCAACTCCATTTCGGGAATTCTTGGTGGCGGACTGGGAGGATACCTATTGGGTATGCTCGGTCTTGGCACTGATGGGGGAATGGATGTATCAGGAATTCTTGGAAGCATTGCCGGCGGTGGTGTTGGAGGCGGGGTTATTATGGCCATTGTAGGAGCCATAAAAGGAGCGATGTCCAAATAGGTAAATCATACAATGTGAAAAAGGAGCCATTATGGCTCCTTTTTTGTTTGCAGCCGATAATCAAATTTCTACATTTGAAGCAAATAGTTTATCTCAATGAAATATCATCAAATCGACAACCAACTTTTTATCAAAAACCGAAAAAAATTCATGGCTCAAATGAAGCCAAAAAGTATTGCGGTTTTTAATTCCAATGATATCTATCCTATTAGCGCCGATAGTACAATGGCCTTTGAACAGCATCGAGATATTTTATACTTGAGCGGAGCTGATCAGGAAGAAACCATATTGTTGCTTTTTCCGGAGGCCAAGGATAAAAAGCACCGTGAAATTTTGTTTGTTCGTGAGACCAATGAACACATCGCTGTTTGGGAAGGGGCCAAGCTCACCAAAGAACAGGCAACCCGGGTTTCTGGAATTGAGACTATCTATTGGCTCACGGACTTTGACAAGGTATTTTTTGATTTGATGACGGAAGCCGATGCCATCTATTTTAACACCAATGAGCATTATCGACAATCGGTGGTAACCCAAACCCGAGAAGATCGATTTATTGAAAAATGCAAAAAGGATTTTCCTGCGCACCAATGGGCAAAAAGTAATCCCATCCTTCAACAAATAAGAGGAATAAAAGAACCTGAGGAAATTAGCTTGATGCAACAAGCATGTGACATTACCGAAAAAGGATTTCGAAGAATTTTGCAGTTCACCAAGCCAGGAGTTTGGGAATATGAAATGGAAGCAGAGTTTTTGCACGAATTTGTTCGGAATCGCTCCAAAGGTTTTGCCTACACTCCGATCATTGCCTCGGGAAACAATGCCAATGTGTTGCACTACATTGAAAACAACCAACAGGTCAAGGACGGTGATATGATCCTTATGGATTTGGCCGCGGAATATGCCAACTATGCCAGCGATATGACCCGTACCATACCCGGCAACGGACGGTTCACGGATAGACAAAAAGCGGTTTACAATGCTGTGCTAAGAGTCAAGAATGAAGCAACTAAAATGCTGGTTCCTGGAGTAATCTGGGCAGAATATCACAAAGAAGTGGGTAAAATCATGACTTCAGAACTTCTCGGTCTTGGTCTATTGGATAAGGCTGATGTTCAAAATGAAAACAAAGATTGGCCCGCCTATAAAAAATACTTCATGCACGGAACCAGTCATCACATTGGGTTGGACACACATGATTACGGTGAGCTAAAGACACCGATGAAAGCCAACATGGTTTTTACCGTGGAACCGGGAATCTATATTCCAGATGAGGGTATGGGAGTACGTTTGGAGGATGATGTGGTAATCCAGGAAAGTGGAGAGCCTTTTAACTTAATGCGCAACATCCCGATCGAGGTTGATGAAATCGAGGAGTTGATGAATTCCTAATGCATCCTTTAAGACAACATATTCAGGAGTTGATACCATTGACCGATGCGGAATTTGATGTTGTCCTAAGTCATTTCCAACCCATAAAGAAACGCAAGCACCAATATATCGTCCAAGAAGGGGATTTCGTAAACAAAGAATATTGGGTAATAAAAGGGTGCTTAAAAAGTTGCTTTTTTGATGAAGATGGAAAGGAGCATATCCTCCAGTTCGGCATGGAGAATTGGTGGATCACTGACTATGAATCCTTCATCAAAAAGACGCCATCAAAAATCGCAATAGACTGTATTGAAGATTGCGAACTGTTGTACATCTCGTACGACAATCGTGAAAAGTTGACGGCCCAAATGCATAAAATGGAACGTTTTTGGGCCAAAAAAAGTAAGTATGGCAGAATAGCACTTCAAAAGAGAATTTTATCCCTCCTAAAAAATTCAGCAAAAGAACGCTACAACCTTCTTTTGGAAGAATATCCCCAACTTTTTCAACGCGTACCCAAAAAATTGATTGCCGCCTACCTTGGCGTTTCCCGAGAAACCTTGAGTCGACTTTCCTCCTAGGACCACACGCACCTTTTTCCATGGTCACGTGTGACATATGTCACACATAATCTGTGATTTACCTCCTTTCTGTCCTTGCGGCTTCGTGGGAACTTTGTTCCATAATTTAAAATAAGAAATATGCCATACGTAAACATTAAGGTTACCGATGAACAGGTGACCACAGCACAGAAAGAGCAATTGATCAAGGGAGTAACACAACTGCTTGTAGATGTTCTAAACAAGAACCCGCAAACCACGCATGTGGTTATAGACGAAGTGCCCTTGGGAAACTGGGGACACAACGGAAAACAATACACAGGAACTAAAACACAGACAAAATGAAAAACAAAACAGTAATAATTACAGGTGCCTCAACCGGCATTGGTAGGGAAACGGCCAAGTACTTTTTGGATAAAGGCTATAATTTGGTCATGAACTCTTCCAACGAAGAGAATTTGAAAGCAACTTACGAAGCTTTTGGCTCTCCGTCCAACGCCATGTACTTTGCCGGGGATGTTAGTCAGCCGGAAACTGGAAAACAGCTGGCAACCTTAGCCCTGGAAAAGTTCGGAAGTATTGATGTCTTGATCAACAACGCAGGGGTTTTTGCACCAAAGCCATTTCTTGACGTCACCCAAACCGATTTGGAGCGTTTTTGGAAAATAAATCTTTTGGGGACCTACTTCACTTCCCAAGCTGTTATTCCCCAAATGGTGAAACAGCAAAAAGGAGCTATTATCAATGTAGGAACCGTTTTGGTGGATCATGCCATAGGTGGTTTTCCTGCAACGGCGCCCCTAACCAGCAAGGGAGCAATCCATGCGTTGACCAGACAATTGGCGGCCGAATTCGGGAAGGACAATATTAAGGTGAATACCATTGCTCCTGGAATCATAAGAAGTCCGTTACAAGGTAAAATGGGTATCGAAGATGCCGACAGTTTATCAGGGCTACATTTATTGAACAGGATTGGAGAAGCCAAGGAAATAGCTGAAGCTGCCGAGTATTTGGCCACTTCTGATTTTATAACCGGAGAAACCATAAATGTGGCTGGTGGACATACCGTCGGTCATTCAATTTAAAAATATTACGATGTACAAAGAAAACATTACGGCAATAGAACAGTTGATAGCGGATTATTTTGAAGGAATTTTCAAAGGGGAAATCCATAAACTCGAAAGAAGCTTTCATGATGACATCCACCTTTATGGGGATATTAATGGGGAGGACTACCTCAAAAGCAAAAATGAATATTTGGAAGGCGTAAAATCCAGAAAGAGCCCTTACGAACTGAAAGAGGATTTTCAAATGAAAATCGTTGGGGTCGATATTATGGGAAAGGTTGCCATGGCCAAGGTTCATGTACCCTTTTCAGGATATAATTACTATGATTACCTATCCATGGCCAAAATCGATGGGAAATGGATCATTGTGAATAAGATATTCTCCCATGTGGAATAAGGGTTGGTTTTAATTTCAAAGCGGTTTGTGCTAGCGAACCGCTTTTGACTTTATAGTACATTTGCCACTATATTTACTAACGGTAAAAGCAATATAAGGTGAAGCCATTTCTATTTTTAATCCAACAGCCCAATATCGAGGAAAAAATGAAAGAAGCTCCAGACAGCGCCTACGAAATTGGAGTTGTGATTGGTTCCTACATTCCTTTTGTGGTTTTGGTCGGAATAGCCTATGCCATTTATCATTATACAAAAAAGAAGAGAGGAGATTACTAAAATTCTGGGCGAATGAAAGTTGGTTTTTTGGCTGAATGCTACCCGCAATTGGAAAAAGCCCTTATTGAGGAAATTGCTGAGCACTCCATAAAAAAAGATTTTTTGACTGGCGACCATGTTGTAAGGCAAGGGGAGTTTATGAGATACCTACCCATTGTAATCTCAGGGACCGTAAAAGTTTTTAGTCAAGAGGATTCCATTCAATTTCTACTATACTATATGGCTTCAGGAGGATCGTGCATATATAGCTTCGCTCATATACTTAGAAATGAACAAGCTGATTTTTCGGCAACTGCGGATACTGACAGCACATTATTGCTGCTTCCTGTGGATAGGGTAAGGCTATGGATGCAGAAATATCCTTCCTTCGGGAATCTGGTATTTGACGATTTTCAAAAACACTACACAGATTTATTAAGGACAACGAAGCAACTTATTTGCTATAAGCTCGAAGATCGCCTTGTTGAGTATTTAAAGACCAAGTCCAAAATTGAAAAATCGAATCTTCTAAATATTTCGCATCGCGAAATTGCCGATAATATGGGGACATCTAGAGAGGTTATATCAAGGGTGATGAAAAAACTGGGAGTCGCGGGAAAAATAGAACAGCAAGGACGAAAAATAAAAGTGCTCTAAAGTAACATAAGTCACTGTTCCGCAGGTGTGTGGAGACTAGTTTTGTGGCATTAAAACATGTCACTTATGTCTGAAGAAACACAATTGATCCCGGGAAACACCTTGATTACCAACAATCCTGAAGAAGGTAGGGCGCTTGCGATTAAAATCGCTAGGCTTACCATAAAGATTACACAACCAGATGCTGAGGTGCGCGAGAAACTTCGCCCCACCTATGCCAATGATGCGGCGATGCTCATTGCGATCGGACAAACTGTTGCCGCTGAATTTGCAATCATTGCCCAGGCAAATAATTACTGGAGGTGATTCCTCCCTTTTTTGTAATCTCAGGGGAGTTAAATTCAAAAAGGAGATTTATTTTCAATCCAAAATGTCACGTTTTTATCCTTTAAATTGTCATGGATATAAAACGTAAAAATTGGACCTACAAGATTTTCATAATAAGCTGTTCCCTTACGCCTATAATATACTTGGCTCTTCGGAAGATGCAAAAGATGTTGTTCAAAATGTGTTGACGAAATATTTCACTATCGACAAGCAGCACATAGACAATGAAACTGGGTATTTGATCAAGTGGGTGATCAATAGTTCGATAAACGTAAAAAAGAGAAAAAATCAACTAACAGTGGATAGAATGTGGCTTCCCGAACCATATTCAACAGAAAATGCCGATGACAATATTAATAAGGAAGAGATTTTGTCATATTCCTTATTGGTTCTTCTCGAAAGCTTGACGGCAAAGGAACGGGCCGTTTTTATCTTAAAAGAGGCTTTTGATTATTCCCACAAGGAAATTGCAGAAGCTGTTGACATTGCTATAGAAAATTCAAGGAAGTTACTGAGTAGGGCAAGAGTTAAGCTGGGAAATTATAGGACTAACGCTACTACAAACCAACAACAAAGCACCTCATACCTTGAAAATTACATGAAGGTCATAAAAAATGGGGATATCATGAACTTGGAAAAGTTATTGTCCCAAGACATTTTGTTGGCCGCGGATGGAGGGGAGAGTATCAACGTGGTAAGGGAGTTGACAGAAGGAACCAAAGCAACTTCCAAATTACTGCTATACGTTCATAAGGCTTTTCTGGAGGGTCTGACTTTTAAAATTGGAGTTGTAAACCATCAACCTGCAATCTTGTTCTTTAAAGATGAGGTACTGTACAACTGTCAAGTTTTTAATCTCGTTGAAAATAAGGTCAGAAATATCTACTCAATTGTGGATCCTGTGAAATTACAGTCACTTTCAAAATAAATCTGTCACGTTTTTGCCAATTCGATTGTCATGCTTTTGAATCTAATAAAATGACAAGAGATGAAAACATTACTAAGGATAGATTGCAGTTCCAGAACTGCGGGGTCCCATTCTAGGGCTTTGGCCGATTACTTTGAAAAAAGGTGGAAACAGGCAAACCCACAAGGCAGGATAGTTTTTAGAGACCTGGCTAAAGAAGGCCTTCCCCATATCCAGAACAATACCATAGAAGGGTTTTATACTCCCAAGGAAAGGATCACTTCAGCATTGAGTGAAGCCCTTGCCTTGTCGGACGAATTGATTGCAGAATTAAAAACTGGGGATGAAATTTTGATAAGCAGTCCTTTGTACAATCTGAATGTTCCCTCAAATCTAAAAGCATATTTCGATCAGGTGGTAAGGATCGGACACACTTTCGGCATCAATGAAAATGGGTATTACGGTTTATTGAAAAACAAATTGTGCTATTTGATAACAGTCAAAGGAGGAGTTTACCAAGGAACACCCATGGAAAAATATGATTTTCAAGAACCTTATCTGCAAGCGATTCTTTCGCATATGGGTATAAAAACAAGAAAACTATTTTCTCTTGAAGGCTCTAGTGATGGGACCATCCTCAAGAAAAACAAACAGATATTACAGCACAATATTGATGAATTATTTAAAGACTAAGGCAATGAATACAACGAAAGAAAATTATTTTGAAGACAGTTTGGAAGACAATGCGTCCATTGTAAAACCTAATGAGGGAGAGCGACTCGATTTAAATACTATTTCGATTACTTTTAAAGTGACCAGTGAAATGTCCAATGACCAATTGGGGATTTATGAAATTACACTACCTCCAATGGCGATCGGGGCAAAATTGCACTATCACAGGTTTATGGATGAAACCTTTATAGTGAACGAGGGAGTCTTGACCATACAAGTTGCGGAGGATGAATATCAAGCCCAACCAGGAACTGTTGTCTATGTTCCCAAATTTACCCCGCACGGGTTTAAGAACGATACCAATAAGCCTGTAAAACTGACTTTGGTGTTCAATCAATCACAAAAGCGGGAAGGTTTTTTTAGAGGGTTGTACGAGACATTGAATGAGGTTCCGATTGACCCAAATAAATATTTGAAGCTATATAACAAATATGACAGTTTTCCTGTGGATATCAATAATATGATACCCATGCGGGATTAAAAAGTTGGACATAAGCATAGGGCAATAAAGTAGCGGTCCATACCAATGTTTGGGCCGCCATTTTATAAGTTTACTATCTGCGAATTATTTCTTCGGCAAAAAATTTGTGGCCATAAAAACCACCAAAGCTGGCAGCACCCAACCCATATGATATTCCCTTAAGGGAATCCATGACGTAAAAGAGGTAATAGTTTCTCCGTAACCAATGCTACCTAAAAAATCAGGAATACTGAATAAAACTGTTGCCGTTACTACCCATTTAAAGATTTTAGGGGAGGCATATTGCTCTGGTACTACATTCAATAAAATCAACACAATGGTAATGGGGTAGATAAACATCAAAGCAGGTATGGCCACGGCAATAATATAGCCAACGTTGAATTGACCCATCAACACACCGAGAACACAACCAATGATTGCGGTGATAATATAGGCTTGTTTGGAATCGTTGAATCGCCCTTTGATAAAATCTGCAGTTCCAGTAACGATGCCAACCGCCGTGGTAAAGCAAGCCAAACTTACCAAAATACTTAGCAGAAGGCTCGCAGTATTGCCCCATGTTTCTAAACTGATACCACTTAGAAGGGCAGTCCGCGAAATCTCTGTGTCAAAAGAATCTCCAAACAAGGCTCCTGTTAAAATAAGTCCTGCATAAACCAAGAACAATCCAAGACCTGCTAACCAACCTGCCTTTCGTATCAAACTTTTTTTAACCTCATAAGAGGATGAAGTGTCCTTTAGATTGATGGAAATAATGATCACTCCCCCGACCACAACGGCGCCGATGGCATCAAAGGTTTGATAGCCTTCAAGGATACCGTGGGTAAATGGATTTTTAAATTCGGTGCCACCAAAACTGAAATCCATATTAAAAATAGCGGCTCCTATAATTAAAAGGAGAACAATTAGAATCCCAGGAGTTAGGAGCTTACCTATGACATCTAAAATTTTGGACCGATTGACCACAAATACATAGACCAAAGCAAAGTAAATGACACTAGTCAACAAAGAAGAAGAATTCCAAATAGGTTGAATGGCCATTTCGTGTGTTACTGAAGCAGTTCGGGGCGACGGCAACGCAATGGAAATGGAATAGACAATATAACAGTATATCAAACTAAAGGTGGGAGATACCTTTTTAGCAAAATCGAACATAGTGCCCTGCAACTTGGCGTGCGCCAATATGCCCATAATGGGAATTAAAACTGCCGAGAGACAAAAACCAAAGGCGACCAACCACCATAGACCGCCCGATTTAAAACCCAATTGTGGTGGAAGAATTAGATTCCCAGCTCCAAAGAATAACGAGAAAAGTGCAAAAGCGGTTACCGCGACGGTTTTTCTATTCATAAATTGTTAATAAATTTTTGATAACATAAATCAAAATACTATATTTCAATCGAGTATTACAACGGACGTATAAAGCTTTTTGTCGAATATTGTGCATTTCATCGAAAAATGGCAATTCAAAAAAAGTTTATAAAATAAAAAGTTATCAACATCCGTTGCTAAATTATAAGGTCTAAATGCAAATATTAAGATTATAAAGTAGAATTACAGAAAATTAGGCATTTTCGATCCCCAAATCGTACCAATGCTCCATCCAAACAACACCGGCTTATGAAAACATCCACTACCCCCCATGGCAATAAACTATCCTCTTTCTTCTGCAACTTATTTGGACACCATTATGTAGTGTCCAAGAAAGTTACCAAACACATAAAAGAATACAAGTGCTTGCATTGTCAAAAACAAGTGACAACGGATGTTAGTGGGAAGCTTTCCGCATTGACTCCACAAATGCAAGATATCAATAGTACTTTAGAAGATATGTACCGCAAAAGACAAAGCCGACATGTGCAACATGTAGCTTGATACAATTTTCTGATACTTTACAATATTTAAGGTTATCCCGGAGATTGAGCAAGCAGCTTTTCCTATTCAGTCCAGTGCCCCAAGACCGTTTAGTGAGCCATGCCTTGGTTTTCGGGATTTTTTTTGCCTTAAAACGAATTCCATCCCTGTGCCGTAAGCGGCACTTTTGTTTCCCCTCTTGTGATTAAATGCGCACCTTCCTTCTTGTCAGTGATATGCCCAATAACGGTTAGATTTGGATTGGCTTTGATTTTTGGATAATTGGACTGATCTATCGTAAATAGCAATTCGTAATCCTCCCCGCCGCTAAGTGCAATGGTGGTTGAATCCATTTTGAATTCTTCAGAAGTGGAAATTACCGTAGGGTCCAACGGAATCTTGTCTTCAAATAAATTGCAACCAACCTGACTTTGTTCGCAGAGATGTAAAATTTCCGAGGAGAGCCCATCACTAATATCGATCATTGCCGTAGGCTTCACCTCCAACTTTTCCAATAGTTCAACAATATCCCTTCGTGCCTCAGGTTTTAATTGTCGCTCCACGATATAGGAATAAGGTTCCAAATCGGGTTGACTGTTCGGATTGACCTTGAAAACTTCCTTCTCCCTTTCCAAAACCTGCAGTCCCAAATAAGCACCCCCTAGGTCACCGGTGACCACAAGAAGGTCATTGGGTTTAGCTCCGGTTCTATAAACGATATCTTGGTCTTCGGCAAATCCCAGTGCCGTCACACTGATCAACATGCCCTTGGTAGAAGATGTGGTATCTCCTCCGATAAGATCCACTTTGTATGTTTCGCAAGCCAGGGCCACCCCAGCGTAAAATTCTTCCAGGGCTTCTAAAGGAAATCGATTGGATACCGCAATGGAAACAGTTATTTGGGTTGCATGCGCATTCATGGCATAGATATCGGAGAGGTTTACCATTACCGATTTGTAACCCAAGTGCTTTAATGGCACGTAGCTTAGGTCAAAATGCACACCCTCTACAAGTAAATCTGTAGAGATTACCGTTTTCTTTTCATCGAAATCCAATATAGCTGCATCATCCCCAATCCCGTAGATTGAGGAATCGTGCTTCAACTTAAAATTCTGGGTAAGATGTTTGATTAACTCAAATTCTCCCAAATTCTCCAATGAGGTCCTTTGCGGACTTTTATCTTCTAGCATTTGGCAAAAATAAATAGGATAATTTTAAGTTGTATCTTTAGTAAAAACTTAAAATTGCTATACCATGCCAAGAGTGATTCTTAAAATGATTCTTGCAGCATTCGTGGTTGCTGGATGCTCAAGCGATAATGGCGGGGACAATAATCTAGGAAATGGAAACAATAATGGTGGCTCCGGGAATGGAAATGGTAACGGAGGCATTGACCTTGGCACAGGCAATGTGACCCGAGGGGCAACTCCTTGTGATGGAGGAATGGCTTCCATTTTTCCTTGTAACGGGTACGACCTTGTATTTCAAATGGATCTGGGAGCCTTTGCTGCTGGATCTGGAACTGATATTTGGGGATGGACCGATTCCACAACGAACAACGAATACGCTATAATTGCTTTTGACAACGGAACCGCCTTTGTTGATATTACCGATGAAGAAAATCCAGTGTATTTGGGAAAATTGCCAACCGCTACCGTATCAAGTGGATGGCGCGATGTTAAGGTATATGGAGATTATGCATTGATAGTTTCCGAAGCCAGTAATCATGGAATGCAGATTTTTGATTTAAAAAAACTTCGCGATGTTGCAAATCCACCTGTGGAGTTCAGCTCGGATGCACGATATACTGGAATAGGAAACGCGCACAATGTAGTGGTCAACGAAGCTTTGGGATTTGCTTATCCCGTTGGCACGGCAAGGAGCGATGCTTTTAACGGAGGGGTACATTTTATCGATATTCAGAATCCGACAAGTCCAAATGGAGTAGGTGGATATGGCGCTAATGGATATACCCATGACGCGCAAGTTGTCACTTATAATGGACCCGATAGCGATTATGCAGGACGTGAAATTTTTATTGGGGCCAATGAAAATTTTATTGCCATTGTGGATATTACTGACAAAGCCAATCCAGTACAAATAGAAACCCTTTCCTATAGCAATATTGGGTATACCCATCAAGGATGGTTTACCGAGGACCATAGGTATTTTATTCTTGGTGACGAATTGGATGAAACCGATTTTGGATTCAATTCGCGCACCTTGGTTTTTGATATGACCGATTTGGATGCCCCTCAACTCCACACTACCTATACTGGACCCACAAGTGCAATTGATCATAACGGTTATGTGGTCGGGGATGAATTTTTCCTTGCAAATTATACCGCGGGAATGCGGGTACTCGATATTTCGGATATTGAAAATGAAAACATTACTGAAATTGCCTTCTTCGATTCCTTCCCTTCAAATAATACGGCCAGTTTTAATGGGGTTTGGAGCGTATATCCATTTTTTAGCAGCGGTAAGATGATAATAAGCGACATCAACTCAGGATTGTTCGTAATCAAAAAATCCAATTAAGATAGATTTATGAAGAAGATTTGGAGTGCACTCCTCTTGGTTTTTTTTGTTGCATGCAACAATGACGATGGAGCGACTGTTCAAATAAATCCAATTCCTTTTTTAGGGGAAGTCGACTGGATAAAAAGTTTTGGAGGGTCAGGTGAAGATACTGCCCAATCCGTGGTTCAAACCACCGATGGTGGCTATGCGGTCTTGGGATTTAGCAACAGCATGGATGGTGATATTGTTGGGAAAAGCACTGATGTAAACGACTATTGGCTTTTAAAACTGGATGCTGATGGTAATTTGATGTGGAACAGAACTTATGGTGGAACCAAGGATGACCGTGGCCAATCGGTAATTCAAACTGCTGATGGAGGGTATGCGATTGTCGGATATGCCATGAGCGATGATGGTGATGGAAGCAACAACGAAGGCTTCCACGATAACTGGATCCTCCGCCTCGATGCCAGCGGGAACATTCTTTGGGAAAGAAGCTTTGGTTTTTCTGGGCACGATCATTCCTATGATGTGGTTCAAACTACCGATGGCGGATTTTTCTTTTCAGGATTTTTGGATGTTACCTCTTCTGGAGGTGATGGGAACAACGGCAAGGGCGGCTACCTTACGCGACATGGAGTCGGTGAATTCTGGGGAACCAAATTGGATGCCAATGGGAACTTGCAGTGGCGAAGATATTTTGGAGGCACCAACAATGATAGGTCATATGGTGTAGTGGAAGCCGATGATGGGGGATTTGTTCTTGCTGGGTCTTCGGAGAGCGAGGATTTTGACATTTCAGACCCTAAAGGAAGTTATGATTTTTGGGTGTTGAAAGTGAGTGGTGCTGGGGATTTGCTCTGGCAAAAATCTTTTGGAGGGACTGGCATTGATAAAGCTTATAGTATTGCCAAAACAGCTGATAATTCTTATGTCATTACGGGGAACACGTTCAGTACGGATATCGATATTTCTAGAAACAACGGGGAATCGGATGTTTGGCTGATTAAAATTGATGACAATGGTAATCTGGTTTGGGAAAAAAGTTATGGAGGAACTGCTTTTGATGCAGCCCAAGGGCTAAACCTTACGGCCACCGGAGGGTTTGTTATTGCCGGCAATTCAAAGAGTATTGATGGCGATGCAACGGAAAACAACGGTGAAAATGACCTATGGATTATACTAACAGATTCCCAAGGAAATATTATCTATCAACAAACTTTTGGAGGCTCCGGCATCGAATTCGGATTTGACGCCATTCAAAATGCCGATGGGACCCTTGTTTTAGTGGGAGAAACAGCAAGTGACGACTTTCCTGAACTTCAATCCAAGGGAATGACCGACTTGGTGGTCATCAAAATCAAATAACCCCAATACGTTCCATAGATAACCCCTATTCAATTATTCGTTATTATAATGTTAGGAAATGTGGTAAAACGCCACTAATCACCTATATTTGTACGCTATTTAGAATAAATCCAAGTAAGAATGATTAAAGTTTCAGAAACAGCCAAACAAAAAGTGGTGACTTTGATGACAGAGGAGGGCTTTGATGCTGCTACGGACTTTGTTCGTGTAGGAGTAAAGAGCGGGGGTTGCAGCGGATTGTCCTATGAATTGAATTTTGATAAAGCCGCTTCAGAAACCGATAAGGTTTTTGAAGATAACGCTGTGCGAATCATCGTTGATAAAAAGAGCTTTTTATACCTGGTCGGCACAACCTTGGAATATTCTGGCGGATTAAACGGAAAAGGGTTTGTTTTTAACAACCCAAATGCACAACGAACCTGCGGTTGCGGAGAAAGTTTTTCATTGTAGAATTGACCCTTGGTCATTGATCAATTGAACACTATGGCTTATACAGAGGAAGAATTAAAAAAAGAACTGGAAACCAAAGAATATGAATATGGTTTCTATACTGATATTGAATCCGATACGTTTCCAAAGGGATTGAACGAAGATATTATTCGTGCAATTTCTAAGAAAAAGAATGAACCCGAATGGATGACGGAATGGCGTTTGGATGCATTTCGTGTTTGGGAAAAAATGGAAGAGCCGGAGTGGGCAAATGTCCATTATGAAAAACCGGACTTTCAGGCAATCAGTTACTATTCTGCCCCCAAAGCAGCAGACCCCAATAAATCCTTGGAAGATGTAGACCCCGATTTACTGGAAATGTATAGAAAATTGGGAATTTCCGTTGATGAGCAAAAAAGATTGCAAAATGTAGCGGTTGATATTGTGGTAGATTCTGTTTCCGTAGCAACAACCTTTAAAAAGACGCTGGCTGAAAAGGGAATTATCTTCATGCCTATTTCAGAAGCTATTCAGGAACACCCAGAATTGGTTAAAAAATATATGGGAACCGTTGTTCCTAAAACGGATAACTTCTATGCGGCCCTAAACTCAGCGGTATTTACCGATGGTTCTTTCTGTTACATTCCCAAAGGAGTGCGTTGCCCTATGGAATTATCAACATATTTTAGAATTAACGAAGGGGGAACAGGTCAGTTTGAGCGCACGCTGGTCATCGCAGATGAAAGTAGCTACGTAAGCTATTTGGAAGGATGTACTGCCCCATCACGGGATGAGAACCAATTACACGCCGCAGTGGTGGAACTTATTGCTTTGGATGATGCAGAAATCAAATACTCAACAGTTCAGAATTGGTTCCCCGGAGACAAAGAAGGAAAAGGCGGGGTATATAACTTCGTGACCAAACGAGGTTTGTGCGAGACAAATTCCAAGATTTCTTGGACCCAGGTTGAAACTGGTTCGGCCGTAACTTGGAAATACCCTTCTTGTATTTTAAAAGGAAATAACTCTGTAGGCGAGTTTTATTCCATTGCGGTTACCAATAACTTTCAACAAGCGGATACCGGGACTAAAATGATTCACCTGGGAAAGAACACAAAGAGTACCATTATTTCCAAAGGAATCTCTGCAGGACATTCGCAAAACAGCTATAGAGGATTGGTGCAGGTGAATAGTAGGGCAGAAAATGCCAGGAACTTTTCACAATGCGATTCCTTGTTGATGGGCAATCAATGCGGCGCACACACTTTCCCTTATATAGAGGCAAAAAACAAGACCGCCCAAATAGAGCACGAAGCCACAACCAGCAAAATAGGTGAAGACCAGATTTTCTATTGCAACCAAAGAGGTATCGATACCGAAAAAGCAATAGCGCTGATTGTGAACGGATTTAGTAAAGAAGTCTTGAACAAACTCCCCATGGAGTTTGCGGTAGAGGCACAAAAACTATTGGAAATAAGTCTTGAGGGTTCTGTAGGATAGCCTCGACTCCGCTCAGCAACCAGTTTGGGTGATTGAGCATGGCCGAAATCATATAATTCAAACTAAGAAGACAATTTTTGAAAATGCTAGAAATAAAAAATTTACACGCAAGTGTTGAGGACAAGAAGATTTTGAAGGGAATCAACCTTCAAGTAAATGCAGGAGAGGTACATGCTATTATGGGGCCGAACGGTTCCGGAAAGAGTACCCTCGCTTCGGTTATAGCAGGAAAGGAAGAATTCGAGATAAAGAAGGGAAGCATGGCTTTGGATGGTGAGGATTTGGAAGAATTGGCTCCTGAAGAAAGGGCACACAAGGGAATATTCCTTTCGTTCCAGTACCCTGTGGAGATTCCAGGGGTAACGGTGACCAATTTCATGAAGACGGCCATCAACGAATCAAGGAAGGCAAGGGGAATGGAAGATATGCCGGCCAACCAAATGCTAAAGCTGATTCGCGAAAAATCAAGTTTGTTGGAAATCGACAGGAAGTTTTTATCCCGTTCCCTGAACGAAGGATTCTCTGGGGGAGAGAAAAAACGAAACGAGATTTTCCAAATGGCAATGATGGAACCAAAGTTGGCCATTTTGGATGAAACAGATTCCGGATTGGATATTGATGCGCTTCGCATTGTGGCCAATGGAGTGAATAAATTAAGGGGAAAGGAAAACGCCATCATCGTAATAACCCACTACCAAAGATTACTGGAATACATTGTGCCTGATTTTGTCCATGTGCTGCACGATGGTAAGATTGTAAAGTCAGGTGACAAAGAATTGGCCCTAGAGCTTGAAGAAAAAGGTTACGACTGGATAAAGCAAGAGACGGTAGTATAAAAATAAGATTTCAGATTTCGGACATCAGATAGCAGGAAACTGACAACTGACAACTGGAGACTGACAACTGAACAATGAAAAATGGATTTAAAAGATAAATTACTTTCTTCATTTATTGCCTTCGAGAATAATGTGGACTTGGAGCACCCCGTGCATGAAATCCGTTCGGAAGCCATCAAAAATTTTGAGGCCAAAGGATTTCCTTCCAAAAAAGAGGAAGCATGGAAATACACTTCGTTGAACAGTATCCAAAAGATGGATTTCAGTGTTTTTCCAAAGCAGGAAACCACATTGGATTATAAGGATATCAAAAAGTATTTTCTGCATGAAATAGATACGTACAAGATTGTATTTATTGATGGGGTTTATAGCTCGTACCTTTCAGAAACAACACATGATGGAGTAGATGTATGTTTGATGAGTTCTGCGTTCAACAAACCCATGTACAAACAGATTATCGAGCTATATTTCAACAAAGTGGCCTCTAAGGATGAGTCCTTGACCACGTTGAATACTGCTTTTAGCAAGGAAGGAGCATACATCTATATCCCTAAGAACAAGGCGCCAAGAAAACCGGTACAAATCCTAAACTTTGCTACTGGAAATGAAGCGGCTTTGATGCTTCAACCTCGCAATTTGGTCATTGTTGAGGAAAATGCAGAGGTTCAGATTATTGAGCGCCATCAAAGTTTGACAGGCAACGAGGTTTTTACAAACTCCGTAACTGAAATCTTCGCGGCCAAGGATGCCATTGTCGATTACTACAAGGTTCAAAACGATCGGGACAATGCTTCTTTGATTGACAATACTTATATCTCCCAGAAAAATAACAGTGTAGTTCGGGTTCATACCTTCTCTTTTGGAGGAAAGTTGACACGGAACAACCTGAATTTTTATCAAAACGGGGAGCGTATAGATTCTGTTCTAAAAGGTGTAACCATTTTGGGTGAAAAACAACATGTGGACCACCATACTTTGGTCCATCATGCGCAGCCGAACTGCGAAAGCCACCAGGACTACAAAGGAATTTTTGGTGAAAAATCTACAGGGGTTTTCAACGGGAAAATCATAGTGGATAAAATCGCCCAAAAGACCAACGCCTTTCAACAGAACAACAATATTTTGATCAGTGATAAGGCCACCATCAATACCAAACCCCAATTGGAAATATTTGCGGATGATGTAAAATGTTCCCACGGATGTACCATCGGGCAATTGGATGAGGATGCCTTGTTCTACCTGCAATCAAGAGGTATTCCAAAAAAGGAGGCTACGGCGTTGTTAATGTACGCCTTCGCCAACAATGTTTTGGAAAGTGTTCGTATTCCTGAGTTGAAAACTAGGATCAACAAAATTATTGCCAACAAGCTGGGTGTTCGGGTTGGGTTTGAGTTGTAACCATATACTACCTAAACCCAATTCATAAAGTTTTATGAATTAAGTTTTTTTTAGCAATCTGTTTTTAGTAATCGGATTTCTTTGCCTCAGAAATCAAAAAACTTAATTATGAAATCCAAACTTTTTTTATTGCTTGTTGTCATTACTTGTTTTGCCCACGCCCAAGATTATAAATGGAGCGCTGAAGCAAATTATCCGATATCCATTGGTGATGATTTAGGAAATGATAATCCCGCAATTGTCGATTTAGGGCTAAAGTATCGTTTTTTGAAATTTGGAAATATTAGTTTGGGAGTAGGTCTAAATGCAGGAGTTTTTCATGATAATTTGCGTTCGTCCACTGTTCCTGAAACTTTTAATTTTGATGAGACTAACTGGGTGATTCAACCAAAAGCTTTTATCGAGTTTAAGATTCCGACAATGGAAAAACTTAGACCTTCCATAGGATTGGGATATGCTGTAATCACATCTAAATTTGATGGAATGTTAATGGGAGAAGTTTTATCCGAATCATCAACGGATGGAGGATTTAACCTTAACCTTGGTGTTACGTATGATATTACCAAACGGATTTTTATACAAGTACAATATGACTATGTTCGAAACAAAGTCCAACCTGATGTCCTGCCGGACATAAATCAAGATTTAGGCTACTTGAAGTTTGGTGTTGGAGTTCGTTTTTAAAGAAACTCCAAAGGTGTAAGGGCCATACACCTAATAGTGGGTATCTTTGTAATTTATTGAGATTTCTATGCTGGATGTGAATAAAATAAGAGAACATTTCCCCATTTTAAACCGAAAGGTAAATGGGCAGCCTTTGGTGTATTTGGACAATGCTGCAACTTCGCAGACGCCTCAACAGGTGATAGATGCGATTGTGGATTATTATCACGGATATAATGCCAACATCCATCGAGGGGTGCACAGTCTTTCCCAAGAAGCAACAGATGCATACGAAGCTGCCCGGGAGAAAATCCAAAGGCATTTCAACATAGCAAAATCCTATGAGGTTATCCTGACATCGGGGACTACCCATAGCATAAATTTGGTCGCGAATGGTTTTTCATCCTTTATAAAAGAAGGAGATGAAATATTGGTGTCCGCTATGGAACATCACTCTAACATCGTGCCCTGGCAGATGCTCTGTGAAAGAACAGGTGGGGTTTTAAAAGTGATACCGATGAACCAAAACGGGGAGTTGGTCATGAAAGAATACCATGCTTTGCTTTCCGAAAGGACCAAATTGGTATTCTGCAACCATGTCTCAAATGCTTTGGGTACAATAAACCCCATTGAAGAGATTATTGATGCAGCCCATGCGGTTGGAGCTGCAGTATTGATAGACGGAGCGCAGGCAGCTGCCCATATTAAACCAGATTTGCAAAGTCTCGATGTAGACTTCTACACAGTTTCCGCGCATAAAATGTGTGGTCCAACTGGCGTGGGAATGTTATTTGGCAAAGAGGAATGGTTGAAAAAGCTACCGCCATACCAGGGAGGTGGTGAAATGATTGAGGAGGTCACTTTTGAAAAGACCACATATGCCGATTTACCCCATAAATTTGAAGCAGGAACACCGAATATTTGCGGGGGAATTGCCTTTGGTGCGGCGTTGGACTATATGAATTCCATTGGATTTGAGGCCATTGCGCAGTATGAGGATGAGTTGATTGCATATGCAACTGCACAGTTGTTGGCGATTGAAGGATTGCGAATTTATGGAACGGCTGAACACAAAACATCGGTCATTTCCTTTAATATAGAAGGAATACATCCGTACGATATAGGGACAATTCTTGACAAGCTTGGAATTGCCGTACGAACCGGTCACCATTGTGCACAGCCTATCATGGATTTTTACCAAATCCCGGGTACGGTGCGGGCCAGTTTTAGTTTTTATAACACCAAAGAGGAAGTGGACACTTTGGTGGAAGGAGTAAAGCGAGCTAGAAATATGTTGCTATAACAAGAAGTTATCTTTCTCTTAAAGCCTTTGATTGGCAATTGTCCGAATCGTACTTTTGAACAAAACGTATAAATGACCATAACAGAAATACAGGAAGAGATAGTAGATGAGTTTTCCATGTTCGATGACTGGATGCAGCGATATGAGTATATGATTGAATTGGGAAAATCCCTTCCACTGATTGAAGAAGAGTACAAAACAGAAGATAATATTATAAAGGGGTGCCAGAGTAAGGTATGGGTACATGCTGAACTGGATGACGACAAATTGGTTTTTACAGCGGATAGTGATGCCATAATTACCAAAGGGATCATTGCTATTTTGATTCGGGCATTTAGCAATCAAAAACCACAGGATATCATAGATGCAGATACTGGGTTTATAGATGAGATTGGATTGAAAGAACATTTGTCCCCCACCCGTGCCAATGGTTTGGTAAGTATGGTAAAGCAATTGAAATTGTACGCTATAGCTTATCAAACGCAATTAAACTAGATAGCATGAGCGAAGAAATCACGATAGATACCCAAGAACTGGGAGAGAAAATAGTCAGGGTACTCAAGACCATTTATGATCCTGAGATTCCCGTGGACATTTACGAATTGGGATTGATCTATGACGTTTTTGTTAACGAGGATAATGATGTCAAGATTTTAATGACATTGACATCTCCTAATTGCCCAGTGGCCGAAACTTTGCCGGTTGAGGTTGAGGAAAAGGTAAAATCCTTGGATGAATTGAAGGATGTGGAAGTGGAAATCACTTTTGACCCACCTTGGACGCAGGAATTGATGAGCGAGGAGGCAAAATTGGAATTGGGCCTTTTATAAACCATTTTCAGATATCAGATGTCGGACATCGGACATCAGATATCTGAATTCTGAGGAGGAGAAAACAAAATAATAGATATCATTAACCTCGGATATCTGAAATAGTAATCGCTATTATGGATAGGGGGTTTGAACGGATTATCTCTTGGAAGAAAGCAAGAAAATTGAACCAAGAGATTTATAAATTAACGGAGCAAAGAGCTTTTTCAAAGGATTTTGCGTTAAGAGACCAGATACGAAGAGCATCTATTTCCGTATCTTCAAATATAGCCGAAGGTTACGGTAGGAAGACAACGAAAGAGTTTATTTACTTTTTAAATGTGGCACAAGCATCAGGTTATGAAGTAAAATCTCAACTTTACCTAGCGCTGGATGTCAATTATATTGATAAGGAACAATTTGAGGAAGTTTATGGCATTTGTGATGAAATTTCAAAAACCATTCATGGGCTGCTAAAACACCTTGAAAACAAACTTTAACAACAGATTTCTGATAACTGAATTCTTATGTCTGAAATAGTAAATAGAGTCGCCCAGAGCAAACTGATAACGTTCGACCTAGAGGAGTTATATCCGGAAGGACGAAGAGCGTTATTGGATATTAAGGATTGGTTACACGAAGGCTTTATTCTACGCGAGAAGGAATTCAGAAGCAGTCTAGAGGAGCACGATTGGTCTAGCTATAAAGATGCTTATGTAGCGTTGACGTGTTCCACTGATGCGATTGTTCCCGGATGGGCCTTTATGTTGGTCGCTTCCAAACTACAACCCTATGCCCGCCAAGTCGTAGTGGGGAATCTTGAGGATTTGGAAACATCCTTGTACCAAACTATTCTAAACGATTTGGACGTTTCCGCTTTTCAGGATAAACCCATAATCATTAAGGGATGCTCCAATAAGCCTGTTCCGGAAAATGCCTATATCATGGCGATGGCCAAAATACAGCAAGTCGCAAAAAGCGTAATGTACGGGGAGGCCTGTTCCGCAGTACCTCTTTTTAAGCAAAAATAGGCGCTGTTACTTGGTTGTGACTTTTCTTACTTTTGTGTTTCTAAACACAAAACTCCATACTATGAAAATATTGCCTTATGCTGTTATGGCATTTTTTGTAATGACCATTGCGCATGCCCAAACCGAAGAAGAGTTAAAGGCCCAAATTGCTCCTAAGAAAGATTCCATAGCGGCCATTCAGGGTCGTGTAAATGCCCTTCAAGCCCAGTTGGATGCCTTGCCCGGTTGGAAAGTTGGAGCCTTTGGAACCATTGGAGGAAGCCTATCCGGTTTCAATAATTGGTTCTCGCAAGGAATCCCCAATAACAATTCAGGAACAATTGGTTTCACCGTAAACGCCTTTGCAAATCAACAGGAGGAGAAGTTCTTTTGGAGAAATGCCGCGACGATCAACCTTAATTGGGTAAAGTTGGATGACAAGGATGATCCCACTGATGATGATGGTTTTCGTGAGTCGACCGACGTGTTCAACATCTCCTCACTTTACGGATACAAACTCAGTGATAAGTTTGCGGTTTCTACCCTTGGGGAGTACCGAACCACCATTTTGAGCAATTTCAACGACCCAGGATATTTGGATGTTGGCGTTGGGGGTACTTGGACCCCAATTGCTGATTTGGTTGTGGTGATCCACCCCTTGAACTACAACTTTGTATTCAGTGATGAGGATACCATTTTCAACTCATCCTTGGGCGCGAAAATTGTTGCAGATTATACGAAGCAAATCGGAGCGGTTAGTTTTAAGAGTAACCTATCCATGTTCCAAAGTTATGAAAGCGGAGATTTGAGCAATTGGACCTGGACCAATTCTTTTGCGTATACCTTATGGAAGGTTATCGGTGTTGGATTTGATTTTGGATTGCGAAACAATAAGCAGGAGACATTGAATTATATTGTAAACAATGCACCCACTCCAGATCCGACGGCCACGTTTGACACTATTGACAATGAGCTGCAAACGTATTGGACCTTGGGACTGAGCTATTCGTTTTAAACCCAGTTTGACATGAATTCCATAAATAACATAAAAGTTTGACAGGGTCTTAGGGGCTCTGTCCAAGGATAGTATAAATAAAAAAGCCCTCGAAGTAGAGGGCTTTTTTATGGGGTTAAATACGAATTTGGGGTGTTTTTAAGCCATGTTATAAGTAGGTTAAGTTTATAGCAGATTTAGCTTGTAACACTATCACTTAAAAACAGTATGAAAGTAATTTTTCTGTTGCTAGAACCTAAATTTTTGTTGTGAACAGGCTGAAAGATGTGGTAGAAAATGTTAACGCTTGTATTTCATCGGAAAACTAAAACAGATTATCCTAAGCGCTTTTAATACTGATCCAGGTGTTCTGGATACAAAAAGTTGTTGTAAGGGAATCGGGTTACGTGGATATCCCGAACCTCATTGTAAACACGCTTTCTAAAATCGTCAAGATTCTCCTTGTTCAGAGCCGAAATAAATAGAGCCCGGTCACCTATTTTATTGTACCAGGTTTTCTTCCATTCCTCTAAAGTAAAATGGGCTTCCGTTCGTTCTGTGACCAAATCGTCCTCTTCTATGGAATCGGGTTTGTACTGATCAATCTTGTTAAAAACCATGATAACCTTTTTATCGGCACTTTTGATTTCATCCAAAATTTGGTTTACCGAAGCTATGTGCTCTTCAAAATTGGGATGCGAAATGTCCACTACATGAAGCAACAGGTCCGCCTCCCGAACTTCATCCAAGGTACTTTTAAAACTTTCCACAAGTTGCGTGGGTAATTTGCGGATAAAACCTACTGTGTCACTCAATAAAAAGGGGAGGTTGCCGATGACCACTTTTCGCACCGTAGTGTCCAAGGTCGCAAACAATTTGTTTTCGGCGAAGACATCACTTTTACTTATGACATTCATCAGGGTGGATTTACCCACATTAGTATATCCAACCAAAGCAACTCTTACCAGTGCACCACGGTTTCCACGTTGGGTTTCCATTTGGCGGTCAATTTTGGTAAGCTTCTTTTTTAAAAGTGCTATCCTGTCTCGAACAATCCGCCTATCCGTCTCAATCTCGGTTTCACCCGGACCACGCATTCCGATACCACCGCGTTGCCTTTCCAAGTGCGTCCAAAGACCCGTCAATCGGGGCAAAAGGTATTCATATTGTGCCAGCTCCACCTGGGTACGTGCATAACTGGTCTTGGCGCGCTGCGCAAAAATGTCCAGAATCAAACTTGTTCTGTCCAAAATTTTACATCGTAATATCTTCTCAATATTGTTCTGCTGCGCGGGTGAAAGTTCATCATCAAAAATGACAGAACCGATTTCATGTTCCTTTACATACTTTTCGACCTCTTCCATTTTACCACTTCCGATATACGTTTTCGGATTGGGTACTTCCATACGTTGGGTAAAGCGGTTGGTAACTTCACCACCAGCGGTATATGTAAGGAACTCCAATTCGTCCAAATATTCCTTTACCTTATGCTCATCCTGATCTCGGTTGATTACACCGATGAGCACTGCCTTTTCATAATTTGTAACCTTCTTTTCTAGCATTGAATCAATTAAAGTGCAAATCTAAACAATGTTTACGAAGCTGTTTTGTACATTGGATTTTTATAACTTTAGAAATACACTAAACCATTTTACTTTGAGCATCTTGAAAGATCGGTACACCCTTGCTTTTTATAATCTTGAGAATTTTTTTGATACCACCGATGACCCCCACACTTTGGACGATGACTTTACTCCAGATGGTAGGAAGGCTTGGAACGAGTCCAAATTTGGAAAGAAGGTGAAAAAAATGGCCAAGGCCATCTCTCAAATAGGATTGGAAGAAAGCGCCACACCTCCGGTACTTGTTGGTATTGCTGAAGTAGAGAACAAGAAGGTTATTGAAGCTTTGCTGGGTGCCAAGGCACTTAGGAACGAGGATTATGGCTATGTGCATTTTGATTCCCCAGATGAACGCGGAATAGACACTGCTTTAATTTATCATGGAGAACACTTTAAGGTTTTGGACGCCGAGATTATACCATTATTGATTGAGGAGGAGGATGGTGATAGGGATTTGACCCGGGACATCTTATATGTTCATGGGCAACTGCACCAAGAGGAGGTCCATGTTTTTGTGAATCATTGGCCTTCCCGAAGAGAAGGGGCCGATGAAACCAAGCACAAAAGAATTCAAGCAGCGGAAACAGTGCTTCGAAAGATACAAATGCTGAGCGCGGAGAATGTCAACTGTGTCATCATGGGAGATTTTAATGATGACCCCCATTCCGAAAGTATCCAAAAGTTGATGGAAACGGGATTATTTATCAATCCCATGGAAAAACTGTTGTCTCCCGATTCGGGAAGTGCAAATTATAAAGGAGAATGGAGTCTGTTTGACCAAATTTTGATTTCGCATAGTTTTTTGAATTATGAGAACGGCACACACAGCTTCAAAAAGGCCAAGGTGTTTTCACCGCAATTTTTGAAAGAATGGAAGGGGAAGTATAAGGGAAATCCTTTCAGAACTTTTGTGGGGAAAAAATATCTGGGAGGTTATAGCGATCACTTTCCGGTTTATGTAATTCTGAAGGAAAACAAATGACGGATTAAAAGATAATTTTTACAAGAAAGAAAAATACTACACCACACTTAATCGCAATTTCACAACAGCTCAACTTCCAAAGCCGTGCAATTCATCGAAATAAAAGGGTTTTTTATCGATAAACTTTCCTTCAATAATAGATTTGTAGTCCAAATCCTACTTAACTATAATTATGGATTGCAAAAAATCGATGCCGGGCACAGCCATTTTTTCATCCCTCATTTTCTTCTTTTTGAGCAGTTTTTGTGTTGTTGGTCAGTCCGTTGACAACAAAGAATTTATCAAATCGACCTACAATCGTCAAGAAATATCTTCAATGGTTTCCAAAATGGAAAAGGAATACAAATCCAAAGAAACCAAAATCAACCAAATACTTAAAGCAAACAATTGGGAACGATTTGAAAAACAAAAAGACGGAACCGTTGTTGAGTTGAAGGATATTGGTACAGATGGCACTCCACTTTTTTATACCACCTTTAATGACCCTTCCAAACAAGTTTCCCGGGCGAACACCCTGTACTCGGACGGACTTTTGAATCTTGGTCTGGATGGAAGAGATCTCCAGGTTGGGGTTTGGGACGCGGGAAGCGCGCTTGTATCACATCAAGAATTTGATGACCGGGTGGAGAGTGTGGATAATTCACCAGAAATAAGTCTACATGCAACCCGGGTAACAGGAAACATTATTTCATCCGGAATAAGAGCCAAAGCAAAAGGAGTAGCCTATGCCGCTGAGGTATTGTCACACGATTGGACAAGGGATAAAATAGAGGTAACCGAAGCGGCAGCCAATGGATTGCTGTTGAGCAACCATTCCTATGGAATCAAATCGGACAGGGTTCCCGATTGGTATTTTGGTTCCTACATAAGGGTATCCCAAGATTGGGACAGGATAATGCACAATGCGCCCTATTATTTAATGGTATCGGCTGCTGGGAACGCCCAAAGATCCTATGACAATGAATCACCCAATTTTGGAAAAACAGCCGATGGCTTTGATCTTTTGCTGGGATTTGCAACTTCAAAAAATGGATTGACCATTGCTGGGGCAAATACAAAGATTGGGAGCAAAGGGGAACTGAAAGAAGCCAATGTTTCGACGTATAGCAGCCTGGGTCCAATCGATGATGGGCGAATCAAACCCGATTTAGCAGGAGATGGAACTTCCATATTATCTACAAGTTCAAGTAGTAATTCAAGCTACGATACTTCCATGGGAACATCCATGGCGACACCTGGTGTGACTGGTTCCTTGCTTTTGTTGCAGCAATATTATGAAGAGCTGTATGGCACCTATATGAAAGCGGCCACTTTAAAAGGACTCGCTTTGCATACCGCAGATGATGTGAACGCCAAAGGTCCTGATTACAAAATGGGATGGGGGGTTATGAATGCGAAAACTGCTGCTGAGCTTATACAGCGCAAAGACCACAGTAGTTTGATGTATGAAGAAAACCTTCTCGAAGGAGAGACCTATGAAATTACGGTTACCGCTAACAATTATGAAGACATCATGGTTTCAATCAGCTGGACCGACCCTGAAGGGGAGTTTATCAATATAGGTGATTTAAACAATTCCACACCTGCACTTATCAATGACCTTGATGTTAGAATTACCAAAGATGGGGAAACGTACTTTCCCTGGAAATTAAATCCTGCCAAAGCAAATGATGCCGCTGTCAAAGGAGACAACAAGGTAGATCCCTATGAGCGTATTGAGATTTCAAATGCGAAAGGAGCTTACACAATCACTGTTAGCCATAAAGGAACATTGAAATTGGGCGCCCAAGATTTTTCCCTTATCGTATCCGGGGCGCAGGTTACAAATTGCAGGGCAGAGAGCCCGACCGATTTTGGACTGCTTGAGGCTACCGAAGATGCCGCAACCCTTTCTTGGGCCAACACCGAGGACACACTTTTTGAGCTGCAGTATAAAGCTTTGAACGATACGGCATGGCAGACCGAAATGATATGGGAAAGCAATTTTGAACTTACCGATCTTACTATCGGAACTACCTATCAAGCCAAGGTAAGGGCCATATGTACTGCAAATATTGCATCTGATTTTACGGATGAAATTCAATTTCTATTCAAAGGAGCCGACACCGAAATTTTTACCAATGAAACGCTTTCCTTTACTAATGAATTGGAAATCTCGGTGTATCCAAACCCGGCAACGGAATGGTTAACGTTAGATGCAAAATTATCCACCGATGCGGCCTATTCGATAATTACAACTTCGGGCAACACCGTACAACATGGAGGGGCTGATGCATCCATAAATGTTTCCAGCTTAGCTACTGGACTGTATGTTTTGGTGGTTCAGGATTATGCTGGCATAAAAAGCACCAAATTTTACAAGAATTAGCATGTGCCCTAACGATAAATATCGGGTTGTGTCACAAACTGCTAGAAAGTCCAGTATTTTCAGCCAGATCCTTTCTTTTATACTTTTTTGATTTCTTCTTCAGAAAGCAACTTTTCGTTTTGAAGCCTTAAAAGTACTTGTGCCGTGGTTATCACATCGAGCTCGCAATAAGTAATGATTCTGTCCAGATCATTTTCTATGTAAAAAACATCCTTTACCATACTTCCGTCCATGTCCTCTTTAGGTGATGGAATACCTAGTACATGGGCCAACAACTTCAAGGAAGTATAGTGCTTATAATCCCCAAATTTCCACAGTTCCATAGTATCCAAGTGTGGAACTTCCCAAGGCTTTTTTCCAAAGAGGTTCAATTTAAAGGGAAGATCTATCCCTTGGATTACCATTCTTCGAGCTATATAAGGAAAATCAAATTCTTTACCATTATGTGCACACAATAGATGTTTTGCCTTGCTAAAATGGTCCAAGAGCAGTTGTTTGAATTGTTTGAGCAAATGTTCTTCCTCACCCGAAAAAGAAGTGACCCTAAAATTTCTTAAATCTCCTTTAAGGGTGAAATATCCAACAGAAATACAAATGATTTTTCCAAATTCGGCCCAGATTCCTGCTCGGTCATAGAAGTCTTCAGCGGTTATTTCATCCTTACGCTGATATTTGGATTTTTGTTCCCATAGCACTTGCGAGCTTTCATCCAGATCGGTGAAGTTCGGTTTTTCTGGTACGGTTTCAATATCCAGGAAGAGGATGTTCTCTAGATCTAGTTTTCTGAGCATGTCGGAAAATACTAATTAAAAGGATATACCTGCGGTATGATCCAATAAATTGTATCTTGTAGTTGATAAATGCTATGAAATCAATAAATTGGATAGGGTTGGCTATGGCTTTATGCCTTGTCGGATGTTCCTCAGACGATCAGTTTCAAGAAAATTCTCCTGCACTCAGAGAAGGGAGTTTTATTGCGGTAGGTGAGGACCTGGACAAGGTTTTTCAATATAACTATAATGCCGTTTCAGAAACAGGGGCCACTTTTGATCTTACCCAAGAGCTAAATATCTCCACTAATTATATAACCTTAAGACAACGGGAAGATCTACTGTCCTTTTACTCATTTGCTGAAGGGCGGTTTTCCTTGGTTCTCAAAAACGTACTTACAGGACAAATTGATTCGTATCCAGATTTCTACACTAATATCCCAGATCGCTCTATAGTATGGGGAGTAAACGATGATTCGAAAGCATTTTTTGCATACATAGGTCCAGTTGGCTCGAGGAATCTGGGCATTCTTGAATTTGACCTGGAAAATTCGAATGAAAAAGAGACCACTCTGGATTTTAATATAAGCGACATTTTTGCGCCACTGTTATACGAGGACATGCTTTATATATCTTATGTTGATGGGCAGGGAAACTACAAATTGGCCGTTTATCAAATAACAACAGGGGCCGTTTTAACGACTCTAAATTTCGAGGATACACCAATTAGCTTGCTAATTTCGGATCTGGGCGAATTGATAATCTTAAAGGGTCAGCCCCAAACCGAACTGGAAAAATACGATGCCAAAACACTTACATTGCGTGAGAGCATATCTTTGAATACAAGCTTTGGATTTTTACCAGGACCATTGGAGGACACCTTTCTGTCCGAGGAGAAGATTTTTTTCAATTTGGCCTATGCGCAGCCCTCAAGGTTTGCAGCTTCACCGGCGATTTACGATTTCTCAAGTCAAGAAACTAGAAGAATTGACCTATTTGCGTTAGTTGAGGAGGTTGAAGAAGAAATCGGACGGACCCTGCAAATCACGACACAGATTTATAATAAATCGGAAGAAGTCTTCTTGGTAGGTTACGGAACACTTGATGAACCTGTGCTTGGTGGTGTTTTTCAAATTTCGCTGGATGGCGATTTGCTTGATAATATTACCCTCCCGTTTTTTCCTGGGTATTTTTTGAGAAATTAAAAGAGCGATTGTTGGGGAGAGGGACTTTCATGCTCCAGCAGCCATTTTTTTCGATGCAAACCACCTGCATATCCAACTAAATCCCCGTTACTTCCAATAATCCGATGGCACGGAACTACAATCCATAGAGGATTTTTGCCATTTGCGGCGGCTACGGCCCTTATAGCTTTGGGGTCACCCAATCTTTTGGAAAGTTCCATATACGAAAGTGTTTTTCCGAATGGAACTTCTAGAAGAGCTTGCCATACTTTCTTTTGGAAATCGGTCCCTGAAGGGTTCAATTTTAAATCAAAATCCTTGCGTTTTCCCTCAAAATATTCTTGAAATTGTGCTACCGCATCCTGAAGCACCTCAGGAATTATACCAACAGGTTTTTCTTCATTCAAAACCTTGATGGAAGCAAGCCCATTTTGGTCACCTGCAAACTCAGTAAATCCTATAGGTGTTTGTAAATAAGCTATTTCCACTACTTCTCATCATCTTTAACTTCAATAATTCCTAAGCGTTTGGCTCTGCTTTCCCAGTTCTTTCTAGCGAGTACTTGAAGGTCTTCCACGTTGTCACTTTCATCCATAATTTCCAATCCGAGCAATGTTTCAATAACATCTTCCATGGTCACAAGCCCGCTTACGGAACCATACTCATCAACCACAAGGGAAACATGTTCTTTTTGTTCCACAAATTTTTCCAAAAGCTCTGGAATCGGTTTATTGCGATCCGTCACCAATATTTCCCTTTTAATGGTATTGAGACTTTCTTTTCCTTTTTTGTTGATAATGGCCTCCAGAAGCTCGTCTTTTAGAAAAAAGCCGGTAATATTATCCATTCTATCCTTGTAGAGGGGTATTCTTGAGAACCGGAGTGGTCTGTTGGCCTCAAAAAACTCCTGGATGGTGGTGTCTTCTGAAGCAATTTTCATGACGGTCCTTGGAGTCATTACATCCTTGGCCAGGATTTCATCAAATTTCAACAGATTTTTGATGACCTTGGACTCAGATTCCTGAAAAACACCTTCTTCATGGGCAATCTCCGTCATCGCTGTAAAATCTTCCCTACTCAGTACACTCCCGTGGTGCCCTTTTTTGCCAATGAGTTTGGTAAAGAGTTGCAATAGCCAAAGTAAACCTGTCCATTTTAGAATGAACACCATCACTCTTAGCGATTTGGCGGTGAGATTGGCCAACTGCTTCCAATAGGTGGCCCCAATGGTTTTAGGAATGATTTCGGAAGCGACCAGAATTAGGATGGTCATTATTGTGGAAACTACTCCTACCATTAAATCTTCCGTAAACTCAAACCCTAAGAATGTTCTAGTGGTAGAACCATAGAGGTCTACATAGGCAACCTTTGCCTGCACACCCACTAAAATAGCACCCACCGTATGTGCAATAGTGTTTAAGGTTAGGATTGCTATTAACGGTTTGTCCACATCTTTTTTTAAACCTTCAAGCTCAGAAGCGTACTCCTTGCCCTCTTGTTTTTTTACATTGATAAAGGTTGGAGTAATACTTAATAGCACTGCTTCCAAGATGGAACAGAGAAATGAAAAGAAAATGGAAATGAATGCGTAAAAAAAGAGTAGGCCCATGCGTGTTATCTAGTTGTACTAAGGTAATGATTACCTATGAATTTCTATTCTTGAGGATTGATAGAAGCGGAATAAAAAACTTGCTGAAGCGCGGTCCGCATGTTAAGTTGATACAGCTTTCTATGATCACGGGAGGGGTAAACCCGGTTGGATAGAAAAATAAATACCAATTGGTTTTCAGGATCCGCCCATACAAAAGTTCCTGTAAACCCAGCATGTCCGAAGCTGGACGGGCTTGCTAAAGGAGCAGGATATGCATCACTTAAGGCCAGCGTATCATTCCCAATCAATGGCTTGTCAAAACCAAGTCCTCTGCGATTTTCGTTTTCAGGATATTGAATCTTCGTAAACGCTTTCACCGTTTCTATTGAAATTATTTGATGGCCATCAACGCTGCCATAGTTTTGATAAAAGAGCATGATTTTGGCCATATCTTCTGCGGTAGCAAATAGTCCTGCATTGCCGGAAACTCCTCCCAATAAAGAGGCATTTTCATCATGAACCCATCCTTTTACCACGGTTTTTCTAAATAACGTATCCAGTTCGGTGGGAACAATTTGATTTGGAAAATCTTTTTTTGATGGAGTAAAACCTAAAGTTTTGCAGCCCAGGGGTTGATAAAAAGTTTCGCTCAAATAAGTTTCATAATCCTTTCCCGTCAATTGGGTTATCAATTCTGGAAAAATTAGAAAAGTAAGCCCGGAATATCTGTATTTCTTTTCAGGAGATACTTCGGAACGATTGATTATGCGATACATTTTTCGATGAAAACGATTTTTCACATAAAGGCCTTCATAAACCTGTTTTTGGAATTTGTTTGAAGGTTTATTTTTAACGAACCTTTTTTTGATTTTCCCATTGCGCATCACTTTTTCCAAAAAAATGATATAGGGTACCAAGCCTGCTTGATGGCTTAAAATCTCTCGTAGGGTGAGGCTTTTTTTATGCTTCCTTTTGGCCCAAGATTTCCAATAGTTGCTAAATGGCGCATCTAAATCCAGTTTTTTCTCATCGACCAATTTCATAAGTGCGGGTAGGGGTCCAGTGATTTTGGTAACTGAAGCAAGGTCATAGATATCATCCAATTGAACGGCTTGGACGCTGTCATAGGTATGGTAGCCATATGCTTTATGAAAGATTACCTTGTTGTTCTTGGCAACCAATACTTGTGCTCCTGGAAATGCCTGTTCTTGGATGCCCGAGGTCATTATGGAATCCACTTGATGGTTGATATAGGTTTCATCCATACCCATTTCGGATGGGCTGGCATGTTGCAAACTAACTTGGGCAAGAGAGCATTGCAAGCAAGCACAAAAAAAGAATAGAAGTTGGATTGGTTTTTTCATCGGAGAGGTATAGGTTATAAAGTTAACCCAAAACCCGAATAAAATCCTTTGCGAAATAACTGGCAATGATATTTGCCCCAGCTCTTTTAATGGCGATCAATTGTTCCATCATAACGGCATCGTGATCCAGCCACCCTTTTTCAGCCGCAGCTTTGAGCATGGCATATTCACCGGAAACCTGATAAACGGCTACAGGGACGTCAACTTCGTTCTTAATTTCTCGAACAATATCAAGATAGGCCAAGCCAGGTTTCACCATAACAATATCCGCTCCTTCGTCGATATCCATTTGGGTTTCTCGGATGGCTTCAAACCTGTTCGCGAAATCCATTTGGTAGGTTTTCTTGTCCTTCGGAACATTGGCGATGTCGACAGGAGCCGAATCCAACGCATCGCGGAAAGGACCGTAAAAGGCACTGGCGTATTTTGCCGAGTAACTCATAATTCCTGTATTTTGAAAGCCCTCATCTTCCAAAGCTTCCCGAATGGTAAGAATGCGTCCGTCCATCATATCACTTGGTGCGACAAAATCAGCTCCGGCTTGGGCATGGGAGACGCTCATTTCTGCCAAAACCTCGGAGGTTTCATCGTTTAGTATTTGTCCTTCCGCAACAATACCGTCGTGTCCATAGGAGGAGTAGGGGTCCAAAGCAACATCGGTCATAACCAACATCTCAGGGCAGGCGTTTTTTACTGTTTTAATGGCCTGTTGCATCAATCCATCGGGATTCAATGCTTCGGTTCCTTTGTTGTCTTTAAGATTGTCAGGTACTTTTACAAAAAGCAGAACAGCACAAAGCCCCATTTCCCAAAGCTCCTTTACTTCCTTTTCCAGATTGTCCAAACTAAGGCGGTAATAATTGGGCATGGATGGAATTTCTTCTTTGATCCCTTTCCCCTCAACAACAAAAAGGGGTACTAAAAAGTCATCTGCCGTTACGATGGTTTCACGAACCAATCGTCTAATGGATTCAGATGTACGAAGTCTTCTATTTCTTATCAGTGGAAACATTTATTCGAGATGTTTTTTAATGAGATATTCTATTTCTTCATGGGGTCTATGCCCAAACCAGTGCTCCAAAATGTTTTGATCTTCATCAAAAAGGACAAAAGTGGGCGTTCCCTGAAATTGATTCAATGTAAAAGTGACCGGGATTATGGGATTCCTATTTAGATAATCCTTGATTTTATAATCAAATTGCTCTCGTTCACGCTCAGGAGCTTGGCCATAATTTGCAAAATGATTGCCGATATATACAATATTTTCCTGGGTGATGAATGTTTTATCACTCAATACATCCATCGCAACGGGAAAGTCGATTTCAGAAAGCTGAAACTCTTCTGGATGGGTCTCAAAAGCTTTCTTGGTTTCTCCTACGAGCTTTTTTTCTTCCAACAACATTTTGGTGTTTTCCAGGGAATTGAATTGAAAGTCTTCAAAAGCTGTGGACAACCCTAAAAAATTGATTTGGGTGCTATATTTTTTGAACAAATTGTTGACCGAAGGAAAGCCATAGAAGAAACATCCTGGGCAATTCACCTGAAAGACAAACAGCAGATTCCTCTTTCCGGGAGAAAATTCGCCTTGTAAAAGGAATGAATATTCCAATCTTAGCTTTTTCATTGGTTTAGATTGAATCAGATTTCTATTTCGCCAATAAGATAGGGCGCTGCTTTTCCAGAAATTTTGACCCGAGCACCCAGAAATTCACAGATCAGATCTCCACTTCGTTGTGACAGTTGTTTGGCAGTCATTTTGTTTTTATTCAATACGCTGGCCCAATATGGCGTTAAGGTCGTATGTGCTGAACCCGTTACAGGATCTTCTGGAATTCCACATTGAGGAGCGAAGAAGCGTGATACAAAGTCTACTTTCTCTCCAGGCGCAGAAACAATAACACCTCTACAATCCAGTTGGTCGAGTAAATGGAAGTTTGGGGTAATGGCCTCTACTTCTGCTTGGGAATTATAGATCAACAGATAATCCGTTTTTCCTTTGATGGTTTTTATGGGTGTCAATCCAATGGCATTATCTATTTCTGGAATATTTCGGATAAATGCAGTTTCATCCGTGGGGAAATCCAAAGTTAGGAGACCGTCAGATGATTTGTCAACAATAAGCTCACCGCTGCGTGGCGAATGAAATTTGATGGTATTTTCCGGAACAACGTAATAATTGAAGAGCACATAAGCGGTTGCCAAAGTTGCATGGCCACATAAATCTACTTCTACTTCTGGGGTAAACCAACGAAGCTCATAACCTTCTGCACTTTTGACCGCAAAAGCAGTTTCTGCTAGGTTATTTTCTTGGGCAATTTTTTGCATGAGTCCATCATCCAGCCAATGGTCCAAAACGCATACTGCAGCCGGATTACCTCCAAAGACATGGTCGGTAAAAGCATCTATTTGATATATTTTCTGTTTCATTTTAAGTTCACGGTTTACAGCTAAAGGTTTTTATAAGTCTTTTTTGATAGTATTGATTAGCGCGGCCAGCATTCTTTTAATTTCCACGATTTTGGGAGCCAACGCGTTGAACTGTTCTTCAGTGATAAAGTTAAGCTCTTTTGAAAGCATAACAAGATATTCTAATTCGTGGGCTGAACCTGAGGAAATATACAGAAACCGAACAAGCTCTTTTTGGGTTTCCCTTCCACAACCTTCGGCAATGTTTGTTGGAATCGAAACGACAGCTCTATTTATTTGGGAAACTAAGCCAAATTGCTCTTTTTTGGGGAAGATATCTGTGATTTGATATATCTCAATTACCAGAAGATGAGACTTGTGCCAAACCTTATAATTTTTATAATCAACCATAATGATATTTGCTTTTAACTGTCAGCTGTGGCTATTTTCATACCCAATCCAAAGGGTTTTGCAATACTTGAATCAATTTTTCCTCTTTACTTCCTTTTTCCGGATGATGGTCATACTTCCATTGAACGTGCGGAGGAAGACTCATCAATATACTTTCTATACGTCCGTTAGTCTTTAATCCAAATAAGGTTCCTTTATCATGCACGAGATTGAATTCAACATATCTTCCTCGCCTAACTTCTTGCCAATCCCTTTGTTTATCAGCATACGAGAGCTCTTTTCTTTTTAAAACGATTGGTATATATGCTTCCAAAAAGCTATTCCCCACCTCGGTAACAAAGTTGTACCAATCTTCCATTTCCATGGTGTCCGTTGCTTTGCAATAATCAAAGAAAAGTCCACCTACACCTCTGGCCTCATTTCTATGGGAATTCCAGAAATACTCATCGCATCGCTTTTTATAGTTTGGATAAAACTCTGGATTGTGGGCGTCACAGGCAGTTTTGCAAATGGCATGGAAATGCTTTGCATCTTCTTCAAAAAGATAATAAGGTGTCAAATCCTGACCACCACCGAACCATTGATCAACAATGTTTCCCTCTTTGTCATACATTTCAAAATAACGCCAATTGGCGTGAACTGTGGGAACCATCGGACTTTTAGGGTGTATCACCAAACTAAGTCCGCAGGCAAAGAAATCCGCATCGGTTACCCCAAAGTAGTTTTGCATACTTTGCGGAAGCGCACCATGTACAGCTGAGATGTTCACCCCACCTTTTTCAAATACAGCGCCATTCTCAATTACCCGAGTTCTTCCGCCTCCCCCTTCTGGTCTTTTCCATAGATCTTCCTGGAATTTAGCTGCGCCATCGACCTCTTCCAATTTAGAAGTTATAGCATCCTGAAGCTGTTGTATATACGTGTGAAACTTGTCTTTCATTCGTCGTCAATTATATAAACCAATTGGTTTTTTAGTGAGGTAAAGTCCGTTTGAGAGTCTATTTTAACTGCCTTTGAGGCCATTACTTTCAAAATTTCAACCACATGGTTTTCCAATTTTGAAAGGTGTTCTTGGAAAATAAAACGCCCTACTTCATTGTTATGCAAATCCATCTTTCTGGCCAATTCACGATTGGGAAATGCATTTTCATGCCAATCGGTAATTTTCTTGGTCCAACTTAATACGGGGCCTATGTTTTTTCCCGAGCGAAAACATTTTTTGGCAATCGAATAATTCCAAAAAGCATGTCTAAAGGCATTGGCAGGACCATTTTTGTGATGCAAACGCCCATATAATTGGGTTGAAAGTGACATACAGTTTTTGGTAGCGGTCAGTGTCGGGAAAACAAAACGTGGAAATTTTAAGCAAAGCTTTGCCAAGCTCCAAAGTTTTTTTGGACTGATACGTTTCAATGTATTGAGCACCTTTAGCATTACATGTATGGATTTTGGAGTTCGTACAATTCCATATCCAAAGTCTCGCCAGTACCTGTAGTGTGCTCTTTCAATAATGTCCGTTTCCATTGAAACCCATTGTGTTCCGCAATTTTTTTGCTCGCCAAATTGCTCTTGTGCACTATGATTTGCAAGGTTTTCAGCTCTTTATCCTCAAAACACCATGGGATAAACTTTTTGACGCTGGTGGTCATAATTCCTTTACCCTCATATTGATAACCAATGCAGTATACCAATTCTCCTTGATTGTGCGAAGTATTGAGTTCTTTTAGAAAAATCAGACCGACAATAGTTCGGTTCGTGTTTTCCTTTATGGTAAAAAGGAATTCTTCCTGGGCTGCAAATTCCTTGACTTTTTTGGCGACAAAGAATTGTGCCAATGTCGGATTAAGATTTTGCTGTACCGTTTTTGGGAAATAATCCTTAAGCCGATCTTCATTGGAAACCACAAAGTCGCAGATGCGCCAGGCATCTTTTTCTTGAATGGGACTTATGCTGTAGTTTTCAAATTTGATTTGCATTAATACCGCTGAAATTTAGTCCTTGTATTCTTTAACCGCATCGATAAATGCCTTGGCATTTTCCAATGGGATATGGGGTAAAATTCCGTGTCCCAAGTTCACCACATATTTATCTTTTCCGAATTCACGGATCATTTGGGTGACCATCTTTTTGATATCCCCGGGGGGAGATAACAATCTTGCAGGGTCGAAGTTTCCTTGTAATGTAATGTTGCCTCCGGTCAGATAGCGGGCATTTTTGGCGGAACATGTCCAATCCACCCCCACAGCAGAGGCTCCGGACTGTGCCATTTCCCGTAACGCAAACCAGCAGCCTTTGCCAAACACGATTACTGGAGCTTCATCTTTTAAGGCATCAACAATTTGCTGGATATACCTCCAAGAAAACTCTTGGTAGTCGGTTGGGGACAACATGCCTCCCCAGGAATCAAAGACCTGGACGGCATTGACGCCGCTCTTGACCTTCGCTTTCAAATAAGCAATGGTGGTATCCGTTATTTTTTGCAACAATTGATGAGCTGCCTCGGGTTGCGTAAAACAAAAACCTCTTGCTTTGTCAAAACTTTTACTACCCTGCCCTTCTACACAATAACACAAGATGGTCCATGGAGAACCCGCAAAACCAATTAATGGAATCTCATCTTTCAATTTTTCCTTGGTTTGGGTGATGGCGTCCATAACATAGCCCAAAGATTCTTGAATATCTGGGATAATCACACTTTCCAAATCTTTCGCGGAACGAATGGGATTGGGCAAATAAGGGCCAAAGTTTGGTTTCATTTGTACTTCGATATTCATGGCTTGGGGGATTACCAAAATATCACTGAACAAAATGGCAGCATCCATTCCATATCTACGAATGGGCTGAACCGTTATTTCCGAAGCCAATTCTGGAGTCTGACAACGGGTGAAGAAATCGTATTTTTCTTTTAGGGCCATAAATTCTGGTAGATAACGCCCCGCTTGGCGCATCATCCAAACAGGAGGTCTGTCAACAGTTTCGCCTTTTAAGGCCCTAAGGAATAAGTCGTTTTTAATCATATTTTTCTTTTGTCATTCCTGCGCAGGCAGGAATCTTATTTTTATGTTCTGGATTCCA
Organism: Flagellimonas sp. 2504JD4-2; assembly: GCF_053642935.1. Classification (NCBI taxonomy): domain Bacteria; kingdom Pseudomonadati; phylum Bacteroidota; class Flavobacteriia; order Flavobacteriales; family Flavobacteriaceae; genus Flagellimonas; species Flagellimonas sp. 2504JD4-2. The sequence continues at coordinate 530,647 of NZ_JBSIOV010000001.1, forward strand.
CATCAAGTGCGGAACGACAGTTTTTTGATAGCCTGAACCAACACATTTTCCACAGTGGGTTTGTTTGCGGTTATGATTTGGGAGGTATGCTTTTTAGCCTCTATATACGTGGTTGATCCAATGCAAAAAACCCAACTTTGACCAATTTCATTTTCTTTTAGATAGCTTCGAATTCCGCTAGGACTATAGAATAGGATGCCATCAAAAGTTCGGTTGAACCTTTTGGGTTTTAAATGCGAGATATACACTTCAATTTCATCATACCGAACGTTGTTTTGTGTCAAAATTTGTGGTAATTCGTTTCTTCTTTGATTTCCACACAGGAAAAGAAATTTATCATTTTTATGATTTTTTGCTATAAAATCACCTAATTCTGAAGCATTTTGAGCCATTTTAATCACTTTTAGCCCATTTTCTTCTAAAAAATGTTTCGTCTTTTCACCTACGCAAAATGCATGGTTTTTGGAAAGCTTTAAATCGTCACTTTGCCTTAGAAAAGCTGTTACAGCATTTTTACTGGTGAAAATGTAATTCACATAGTTCGTGGGAATTTCTACTGCTAAAAATTCAATTTCCAAGGCATTGTATTCTACGAAACCAAGGCCTGAGTTTAACACTAATTCTTTTTGGGAAGGGGTGAGTATTTTAGTGGAGAGGATAGTACAGCTTCCTCTCCTTGAGGAGAGGGTTGGGGAGAGGTGGCTTTTACGCCCCTTGCTTCGCTCATCCAATTGCTTTTTTCTAGCTATTGAATAATCATGTTGTTTTTCTTTGGCATTTTTAATGGTCTGGAGCAATGTATCAATTTGTTCAAAGACAACTTTGTTTTCAAATCTCAAGACCATGTATCCTAATTCAGTTAGATGGATATCCCGCAATTCATCTTTTTCCTTTTGATTAAGCTGATTATGATATTCACCATCCAATTCTATCACAATTCCATATTCATCACAAAAGAAATCAACAATGTAATCTTTAAGAGGATGTTGTCTTCTGAACTTTAGATTTTCAAAATTCCGATTTCGAAGATATCCCCAAAGCTTTTTTTCCGCTTTGGTCTGTTCTTTTCGCAATAATCTTGCTATTTGGATTTTTCTGTTCATATCCCTCTCCCTAGCCCTCTCCCTATGGAGAGGGGACATGTAAATTCATTTTAGTGGAGAGCACTGTTTTCATTTCGTATGGCTTCCATCAATTTATCTCCACCATTGTTCAAAACCTCTTGGGCACAAGTTTGTCCAAAGCCTTTAGCCTTTGAAAGTGGAACATTCTTTTCAACACTTATTTTTTCCTTTCCATCCAGTGAAAACAGCACCCCTTCAAAATAAACCTTTTGGTCTTTTATTTGGGCCAAGGCCCCAATGGGAGCGGTACAACCACCTTCTAGTTTTCTTAGGAACTCGCGTTCAATTCCAGTTGCGATTTCAGAATCGGAATGATTCAATTTTTGCAAAGCTTCTTTCGAAAAATCATCGTTTTCCAAGGCCACAACCACCATGGCGCCTTGTGCGGGGGCAGGAACCATCCAATCGAGCACCAATGCGTCCTTCGGAAGTAATTTTATGCGTTGTAGGCCTGCTTGTGCGAAAATTGCACCACTCCAATCATTCTCAATGAGTTTTAGAAGGCGCGTATTTACGTTTCCTCTTAAATCGACAACTTGATGGTGTGGATATCTATGAAGCCATTGGGCCTTTCGGCGTAGACTTCCAGTGGCGATAGTGGAAGATTCATCCGATTCCAGAAAATCCAACCCTTTATGCACAAGAATATCATGGGCAATTGCACGTTCCAACACAGCAACTTGAATAATCCCTTTAGGCAATTGGGTGGGTACATCCTTCATGGAATGCACTGCAATATCTATTTGCCCTTTAAGTAAGGCAATATCCAAGGTTTTGGTAAAAATCCCAGTGATTCCTAGTTCGTACAGGGGCTTATCCAATACTTGATCCCCTGTGGATTTTATAGGAACCAATGTAGTATCGTATCCAAGAGTTGCAAGTTTGTCCTGAACCGTATGCGCTTGCCACAGCGCCAGCTCGCTATCACGGGTACCGATTCTTATGATTTTGCTCATCGCGAATCGATTTCTAACTGAAACACCTTTTGGATAAGTGCCAAACTATCTTCCGTGTCGACTTCCGAACTTTTTAGATGGTTTGCAAACTGCTTGGTAATTTTTTGAATGATGCGTTCAGAAATAATTTCCGCTTGATCCTGGTTAAAATCGGATAACTTCTTGGAATGGAAATCTATTTCCTCTGCTTTCATCGTCTTCAACTTCTCTTTGAGCGCATTGATAACCGGTGCAAATTTTCGGGTCTCCAACCACTTTAGGAAGTCCTTTTTCACCTGCTCTATGATAGCTTCGGCCTTTGGAATAAATTCCTTTCTTTTAGCAAGGGTATCGTCGGTAATTCTCGAGAGCTGATCCAAGTGGACCAACGAAACATTGTCCAATTCCATTACATCGTCAGAAACATTCTTGGGAACGGAAAGGTCCAAAATCAACAATGGTTTTTTCGAATAGATCAATGCTTTGGAAACCGTGGGCAATTGTGCGCCCGTTGCCACCACAAGAATATCCGCCTTTCTGATTTCTGTCTGAAGGTCACCATAATCCTTGACCGTGAGATGGAATTTACCGGCTATGACCTCGGCCTTTTCCCGAGTTCTGTTGATTAGGGTGATATGTGAATTGTTCGAATGCTTAATCAGGTTTTCACAGGTGTTGCGCCCAATTTTTCCAGTACCAAAAAGCAAAATGTTCTTTTCAGAAATGTTCTGAACATGGTCCAGAATATACTTTACCGAAGCAAAAGCAACCGAAGTTGCTCCAGAAGATAGTTCCGTTTCATTTTTGATACGCTTGCTGGCCTGAATTACCGCATTGCACAAACGCTCTATGAACGGATTGGCCATATCGTGTTTTTTGGCACGATAAAAACCTTGTTTTATCTGACTGATGATTTCAAAATCGCCCAAAATCTGACTGTCAAGCCCAGTACCTACTTTGAACATATGGGAGATGGCATCATGGTTCTTATAAACATATGCGACATCCTGAAATTCCTCAACACTTCCCTGGGTTTGGTCACAAAGCATTTTTATAAGCTGGAAGGGATGTTGTGCAAAACCATATAATTCGGTGCGGTTGCATGTAGAAATGGCCAAAAGACCATCAATGCCCTGCTCCTTGGCTTGAGACATTATTCTATCTATGGCCGGAACATCCAAGCTGAACTTTCCGCGGACTTCGGCATCCGCTTTTTTATAGCTTAGGCCAATGGCATAAAAAGAACTATGTTTTGAAATATGATAACTCCTCATGAGGGATTTAAAATCGGTCACAAAAATAAGAGCACTATTACATAAAAAATAACGCTAGAGGAACTATAAATATCACCTCCTACACTTTTAGATGTATTTTTTGGAAAAAAATTGCAAAAACATTGGTTTTATTGATAATTTTGATATTATATAAGTTAATTTAGAATCAATATAAATAGCTGTTTTGCTGTTTTCCAATTCGAAGTCCGTATGAAAAATGTCGCCAAAGGTTCTTATGAGGAAATTTTGATTGAAGATGGGTTTTATGTACTTAAGATTCAGAACGATAGCGATGAAATTGCAGTTGTTGAAAGGGAAATAGACAGTTCGTTTATCCAATTTCATTTTTGTTTAAAGGGCGGTTCAAAATTCCATTTCAATCAAGGAAATTATCAGCTTGAGGTATCAGAAGAAAATTCGCTTTTGCTTTATAATACGCAAAAAGATCTTCCGATGAATTTGAGCGTTGCACCCAATACCTGGTTGCTATCGGTAATAATGACCATTCGAAAATTTCATTCTTTGTTTTCATCCGAGGCCAACTATATTCCTTTTTTAAGTGATGAGAACAAGGAAAAAAAGTACTATTCCCAAGAAGTGGTTACCCCTACCATCGCTGTGGTATTGAGCCAAATCATGAACTACAGTCTACATCATTCCATAAAGGAGTTGTACATAAGGGGAAAGATATACGAGTTGATTTCTTTGTATTTCAACAAAACTCCTGATGCCGACCTTGAACAATGTCCTTTCTTGGCTGATGAAGACAATGTTAGGCGTATCCGCATGGCCAAGGAAATCATGATTTCTAGAATGGCGGAGCCGCCAACGCTGGTTGAACTTTCCAAAGAAATCGGATTGAGCCTAAAGAAATTGAAGGAAGGCTTTAAACAGATTTATGGGGACTCGGTTTATGGATTTTTGTTCGACTATAAAATGGAATATGCACGAAAAATGCTGGAAACAGGAAGTCATAACGTAAATGAAGTAGGCCTAAAAGTTGGATATAGCACAGCAAGCCACTTTATTGCCTCATTTAAAAAGAAATATGGTACCACACCCAAAAAATATTTAACTTCAAGCGCTTAAAATTTTACCATGCGCCTGATAACACTCTCATTTATTGCTTTTTGCCTCGTCTTCACTTCCTATGCCCAGGAGCCAATCAACATAAAAGAAGGCTCTAAGATGCCCGATTTAGTATTGGTTTTTACCAAAACTGAAGGCTACCGGCATAAGGCTATTGAAAAAGGGGCCCGGACCTTGCGCCAAATTGGTAGAACCAATGGCTTTATAGCGTTGCAAAGTGAATCTGCCGAGGATTTCAACATTCGAAACCTGAGAAATTTCAAGGTGGTGATTTTTTTGAACACTACTATGGATATTCTAAACGCCCAACAGCAAAGAGCTTTTGAACTTTACATCAAAGGCGGAGGTAGTTATATGGGAATCCATGCCGCAGCTGATACTGAATATGAATGGCCATGGTACGGTAAACTGGCAGGCGCATATTTTGAAAGTCATCCTGAACAACAACAGGCCAAAATTGATGTTGTGGACAGGTCCCACCCTTCAACCGTCCACTTAAAAAGTGAGTGGCTCCATTTTGATGAATGGTACAACTTCAAAAACCTAAATCCAAAGGTAAATGTGTTGATGAAGTTGGATGAAACCAGTTACAAAGGTGGAACCAACGGGGATAACCATCCCATAGCTTGGTATCATGAGTTTGATGGCGGCAGGGCTTTTTATACGGGATTGGGACATACCGAAGCCTCTTACGACGACCCTGATTTTAAACAACATTTACTTGGGGCCATTGAATGGTGCTTAAGGAGAAAGTAAAGTTGGTCGGGCCACAATTATCCCAATATTGCTTTTGATTTTTTTGAGGTAATCCACCAAGGGTTCCTTGGTAATTTGTACCGAACCTGAAATGGATGCATGCAGTAGATGGATTCTTCCGCTTGTTTCTCGAATAGCAATTCCTGTATGTGTAACATCCAGTCCTTTAATGGAAGTGGCCAGGGCAATGATATCTCCCGATTGAATCAGATGTTCGCTGTTTTCAATTTGATCTTGGGCTAAAATGCACAGATTTTCCTGTGCCAATCCCGCCTCTGCCTTGAGAATGGCATTATAGTTATTATCCTGTTTCAAAAATGGGTACAGGTCTCGATGCGTACCCATAAAATTGATGGCTTTATTATGCTCGGCACCTCCCAATTCAGATGTGATATCCTTAACCAATCCTTTTTTTTCGTTGTTCCGTATCCAATCGGTAAAGTAATGTAAACGAGATGGGTAACCATCCAAAACCCCATTTCTATACCGAATGGTTTTTAAATTTTTGGTAAAATCCGCAAAATCAGTCTGTTCATTTTTAAAGGTGGTGGTAAACGCCAGAGCATTCTCCACAAACGTGGTGCAATCCAATCCCCTCAAGTTGATTACAAGGGTTTCAACTTGACCAATTTCCAGGGTTTTTTCAACATAAGGGGTGTTCAAAAAAGACTTTCCAACAAATACCAAACTATCACCCAGGTGTTCACCTTCGATTTGGCTTAACTCTTTTAGTTTGGAATAAAAAAGAGTTGAATCTGCAGCGGTATACGTTATTTGCGCATTGCTGATAGTTGAAAAAACAAGAAAAAAGTAAAATAGCCTTCTTCGAATCATTTGACTGTGGGTTTGCACCTCGAAATTAGGATTATCTATGGAATTATAAGGAAACAAATTGGGGGAATCAAATGTTAAATCATCTTCAAGTAGTATTTTTATCGCCTCTAATAACAAAACCATCCTCAGTGCTATGAAAGGAGTATTATTGGTCAATTTAGGTTCCCCGGACAGTCCGACAGCAAAAGATGTGAAACCCTATTTGGATGAGTTCCTGATGGACGAACGGGTAATCGATACCCCGAAATGGCTTCGAAATATTATAGTTAGGGGGATTATTCTGCAAACCCGGCCTAAAAAATCCGCAGAAGCGTATGCCAAAATATGGTGGGACGAAGGTTCTCCGCTGATTGTAATCTCGGAGAGATTTGCTGAAAAAATTCGTAGTCAGACCGATATGCCCGTCGCCCTGGGGATGCGATACGGCTCTATGAGCATTAAAAATGCCCTTCAGGAATTGAAGGACAAAGGAGTTGATGATGTGCTATTAGTGCCGCTATATCCGCATTATGCCATGTCGTCCTACGAAACGGTAGTGGTTAAGACCATGGAAGTACAACAGGCCCATTTTCCTGAAATAAAGTTGACCACCTTACCGGCCTTTTACAAGAATCCTGAGTACATAAAGGTACTGTCGGAAAGTATTGCTGAAGGCTTAAAAGATTTTGACTACGACCATATTTTATTTTCCTATCACGGAATTCCGGAGCGACATATCCGTAAGTCGGATCCAACAAAGTTCCATTGTAAGATTGATGGAAATTGCTGCAAGACCAACTCAGTGGCGCATCACACCTGCTACAGACACCAATGCTATGATACCACTGAACTGGTAAAGGCGTATTTGGATTTACCCGAGGATAAGGTAAGCTCCTCCTTCCAATCAAGATTAGGTCGCGACCCCTGGCTTCAACCTTTTACGGATTTCGAGTTTGAACGTCTTGGAAAGGAGGGCATAAAAAAATTGGTGGTGATAACCCCAGCTTTTGTTAGCGATTGTCTGGAAACCTTGGAAGAAATTGCCATGGAGGGGAAAGAACAATTCGAGGAAGCAGGAGGTAATGGTTACAAACACATCCCATGTCTAAATGACAATGATGCATGGGTAGCATTGATGACCAAGTGGGTCAATGAATGGCAATCCAAGGAAATTTTGCCCGTGTAAATGGCAAAAGTATCTTCAGAACAATTAGGGATTGAACCTATCGGCAAATTGCTGATCAAACAAGCTGTACCTGCATCCATCGGGATTCTGGTGATGTCCTTAAACGTACTGGTGGATTCCATTTTTGTGGGAAACTGGATCGGTTCCATTGCGATTGCTGCTATCAATGTCGTACTTCCCGTCTCGTTTTTTATAGCTGCTTTGGGGATGGCCATTGGGATAGGGGGATCTAGTATTATTTCACGCGCTTTAGGTTCTGGGGATAAGGAGAAAGCACTCAAAACATTCGGTAACCAAATAACATTGACGCTTTTGGTGACCATTGCCATGGTGGCCTTGGGGCTTTATTTTGTGGATAACCTAATTCCAGCTTTTGGGGGAAAAGGAAGCATTTTTGATCCAGCTAAGATCTATTATACCATCATACTATATGGAGTGCCCTTTCTAGCACTTTGTATGATGGGGAATACCGTCATTCGAGCTGAGGGAAAACCTAGATTTGCGATGGTGGCCATGATAATACCATCGGTTGGCAACCTGTTTTTGGATTACCTGTTCATCTACGTTTTTGATTGGGGAATGCATGGAGCAGCATGGGCAACTACTGCGAGTTATTTGTTATGCTTCGGATACATTCTTTACTTCTTCCTTTCCAAAAATTCGGAACTTAAGATAGCCCTTCCACATTTTGGATTGAATACACCTATTCTCAGGGAAATCGGCGCACTTGGTTTTGTGACGCTTGCGCGACAGGCCGTGACCAGTATCACCTATTTGCTGATGAACAATATATTGTTCAATTTAGGAGGAGAGGCCATGGTTGCGGTTTATGCCATCATCGGAAGAATGTTAATGTTTGCGTTCTTTCCAGTTTTTGGAGTCACCCAAGGCTTTTTGCCCATTGCCGGATTCAATTACGGAGCGACCAAATACAATCGGGTTAAGGAATCAATTTACACAGCGATAAAGTATGCCGCATTTGTTGCTTCCCTGGTATTTGTTTTGCTTATGGTTTTTCCTGATTTCTTCACCGCCTTGTTTTTGAGTGACAAACCAAACTTGCCGGCGGAGGAGTTGGCCGCCAACAGTTTTGTCATGGAGCATGCACCCAATGCTATGCGGTTGGTATTCGCAGCGACACCCATTATTGCCTTGCAACTGATAGGTGCCGCTTATTTTCAGGCCGTTGGAAAAGCAATTCCTGCCTTGCTTTTGACATTGACAAGGCAAGGATTCTTTTTTATCCCGCTGATTTTAGTATTGCCAAATTTTATGGGCGAACTTGGGGTGTGGCTTTCATTTCCTATTGCTGATACACTCGCAACCCTGGTTACTGGATTCTATCTGTGGAAGGAAATCAAAACCAAATTGGTGGAACGCGAATAAGATCTTTTAAGGATCTATGGAAGTAGCGGCTTTGCTTATAATTTTCCATTCACCTTCCAATTTTTTCAAAAGGAAAATATCAATAAACAACATATTTCTCGACGGAATGGCAATTTCTGCTTTGGCGCTGGCAATGTTATTGGCGTAGTCCACACTGAGGATTTTACCAACTCTTCCATTGAACTTTCCTTTTTCCCGGTTTTTAAAAAGATTGGCATATTCCTCTGGTGACAGGACCCAGAGTTCCTGATCCTTTTTGGAAAGAAATAGATCCGCTTCCTCGTAAAAAGCTGAAGTGATCAGATCGGGATCACTATGTGATGAACCATCGAGATACTTTTGAAGCGTAGCTTTAATGGCCGCTTCTTCCGATTGGGCATAAACTTGAATATTGAACGCTACTAAGAGAAGTCCTAAAAAATAGATTTTCATTTGCTAATTGAATTTGATTTATGCGGAATTATTTGAATTAGTTTTCCGTTATCCTCATCCGTGAGGACATAAAGTTTTCCATCAGGTCCTTGCATAGCCTTTCGAATCCGGATCCGGTCATCCAAGAACAGTTCTTCGGCACTTTTTATGGTATCGCCTTCTATCCTGAATCTCCAAAGGCTACCTCTGGACAAACCTGGTACGATTAAATTATTTTTCCATTCCGGAAAGTCATTTCCAGTGTAAAATGTAAGTCCGGTCGGGGCTACCGTGTGCGGCCAAAACCACACTGGCGGCGTAAAGCTTACACCCTCCAATTTTGGTGGCAAATAATCGGAACTTCTTAATTTTCCAGAGGTAACATTGGGCCAACCGTAGTTGGCTCCGGCTTCCAAAATGTTTATTTCGTCACCTTGAATTGTTCCATGTTCACTGAACCATATTTTGCCACTTTCGGGCTGGACCGTTATCCCTTGGGCAGCTCGGATTCCCATCGCGAAAAGCCCAGGAACAGCTTCTTTTCCAAAATCGGGATTGTCAGGTGGAATACTGCCATCCGGATTAATTCGATAGATTTTTCCACGTTTATCGGTAACGTCTTGTGCAATTGGAATTTCTGGCTCGTCCCTTTCCCAAAACAAGCGTTCACCCATGGTGATGTAAAGTTTTCCATCTTTCCCAAAGGTCATTCCTCCACCATAATGAAAATATTCTTTGGTAAAAGGTTCCGCAACCAGCAGCGTTTGGTGGTCATATAGGGAATCCTTGTCAAGTTTAGCACGAATAACTTTAGTAGTGGCGCCTTGACCTTTTTGTTTTGCGGCATACGAGAGATAGACCCAGGGATTCTTTTCGCTTTCCGCATCTACCAACACTTCAAAGATTCCTGAGTTGTCCCCAAAATGAACAGCGCGAATACTATCGGTCAAGTCTTCAGGGAACCCCTTGACAATATGTTTTTCCTTAGAGTTAAGATTGATGCGCAACAGATTCCCATCTTTCTCTGAAACCAATGCTTCATTATTGGACAGGAAGGCAATACTCCACGGGTGATTCAATCCGTCCATCACGATATGCTTAGAGGGGAAGGACGGGGTCAGGCCTGGATCTGGAATCTTTTTATTGTTCTCACAACCCACAAAAAGAATGAACAGCAAAAGGACTAGTTTCTTCATCAGCTATGATTTTCATGCAAATGATGAAAACTTAACTGTGTTTTTCTTTAAGAAACATGATTTTTAAAACGAAAAAGGAACTATTGTCCCTTAAACTGATTTCGAAACTGTGAAGGTGTCAATTGCGTTTTTACCTTAAAAGCAATATTGAAAGATGTCACATTTCCAAAGCCACAATCATAAGCTATTGCCACAATTTTTTCGTTTTGGAGATTGGGGTCTGCCAATAGCACTTTGGCTTTTTCAATTCTATGATTATTTACAAAGTCAGAAAAATTGGTTTGCTCATTTTCGTTGATGACCTGTGATAGTTTTCTAGGTGAAATGTCCAATTTAGCGGCGATACTTTCAAGTGAAATGGTATTGTCCAAAAAAACTTCTTGCTCTTCAAATAGGGTTTTAACCGACGCCATAAGTTTTTGTGAGGCGGATGAATCCAAGGTTGAGGTATTGTACTTGCCGAGTTGAAAAGCGTGTTTTTGAAGAAAAAGAAAGGAGAAAATGTAAATCAAAAGCGAGAAGAAAAGAGCACCTCCAATGTAATATGAACATATTCCGGCCAAATTGCCCATATAAAACACCCAAATTAGGGCAACCCCAATGGCTAAATTTCTAAACCATTTTGCGCGTTGCGGATGCACTTTGCCCCGGAATTTGTAAAAGATGGCAAAAGAAAGTCCGACGTAAAAAGCCAAATGCCCAAAAACGGCTATGTAGATGATATACGAAACCAATGATGCTGTATTGGGAATGAAATAGCTCAATACTGCAAAAAGTACAAATGGAACCAAATGGAGATAATCTTTACCAGGGATGGTTTTGGTTGCAGATAGTAATATCCTTCCGTAGAACCATAAGAATGGCCCTGCCAATAGAATTCCTGAAAGGCCAAGGTTGCGTTGCCAAGGGAGTAAATCCAAATAAACATTGAGGATGGATTTACCAATTCGAATGGTCAATCCCAAAATCACAAAAGCAAGAAAAAAAGTTGCATTTCCGTCCCTTTTATTGCGTGAGATGAGATATATAAAGAGGAATAGGGCCTGGGCAACTCCCAGACAGCTTAAAACCAATATTATGGCTTCTTTGTTCATGTCGCAAAAATAAAAAGTAGGACCCAAATAAATATATAGTTGCTATTTTTAGCAAAAGACAATTTAGCGATGAGATTTTTTAGTTTGATTTTAAGTGTTTTACTGATGGGTTTGGTTGGATGTTCCGAAAAGCAAGAAGAAAAGAAGAAGTATCAACTGTTTGTTGGAACCTATACCGATGGAGACAGCGAGGGCATCTATAAATTTACCTTCGACTCCGGTACTGGGGAACTCACGGACAAGAATCTGGCGGCTGTTTTGCCCAATCCGTCTTTTTTGAAAATCTCAAGCGACAAGAAAAACATTTATGCAGTTCAGGAAACCGCTGACTTTGATAGTTTGGGTGGTGGCGTGACTGCGTTTAAATTGAAAGAAGGACAATTGGAGCTTTTGAACAGCATGGGCACGGGGGGAAAACATCCTTGTCACGTGGCACTTTCGGAAGAGGGGTATTTGGCTGCTTCGAATTATTCAGGAGGTAATGTTTCTGTTTTTAAGTTAAAGGAGGACGGATCATTGGATGAAAATCCGCAAATAATAGACCACAAAGTTTTGGATACCTCAAAAACCTCTCACGCCCATATGGCAGGGTTTAAGGGGAGCGATGTCTTCGTGGCCGATTTAGGGTTGGATGCGGTTAAGCGCTATTCAAACGACAATGGCACTTTCGTTGCGGCGGAACAACCCTCCTTAGGTTTGGCTGAGGGTGCAGGTCCAAGACATTTTGCATTTGGGGCAGGCGATAAATTCCTTTATGTAATCAATGAATTGAACTCGAGCATTACCGTTCTTCAGAAGGATGGAAACGGCTCCTATGTGGAAATAGAAGCCCAAAGCACTTTGGATGCCGGATTTGAAGGGAAAAGTTATTGTGCCGATGTGCACCTATCGGCGGATGGCAAGTTCTTGTATGGGTCAAACCGTGGAGAGAATACCATTGTGATTTTTAGTGTGGATTCAGATTCTGGAAAACTGAGTCTGGCAGGGCGGGAATCGGTTCGTGGAGATTGGCCCCGAAATTTTGCCATAGACCCTTCCGGCAATTTCCTCTTGGTTGCCAATCAGCGGAGCAACAATATTACCATTTACAAAAGGGATGTTGAGCACGGGACCCTTGAATTCTTGAACGAACTGAACATGTCAAGTCCTGTCTGCTTGGAGTTTTTGGATTAAAGGGCTATTCGCACCGATAAGTTTTATGATTGAATTCAAATGAAATGGAATCGTCCGGTCTTAAAGCGCCGTGCCAGGAATCTTTATACCATTTTTCAGGTTCGTCATCCGCTCTATAATCCGCGGTAAAAAATGAAAAATCTTCGTTAAAGGTTAGGATGATATCTCCTTCGCCATCGGCATCGTGCCATCTTCCGGTCATGACATTCCCTTTCAATTTTCCCCAAATTCCACCTAGGGCATTTTTGGGCTTCAAATAGTAAGCACCAGCTATTTCATCATCATCAAAAAGCAAATCAAAACGACCAATTTCAGTGCAATACCTTTTGGCATATACCTTGCCTTTAAGATGCTTCAGATTTGAAACACTTAGACGATAGTTTTCCAATTCGGAAGTGTCTAGAATAGTGATGTTTTCTTGATCCAGGTTATCCAATTGTGAATCCGTTACAAAATACATGGTATCTCCTTGCAAATCGAAGGTGGTTGGGATATCAGAGGCTTGAGAGAAGTTCCGTAATTTTTCCTGACGTACGACCTTCGAGCTTTGTTCATTTAAAAAGAACCGATATATCCCGTTTTGGGTTTTATCCCGTCTACTGTTCACAATTGCGACCAAACTGTTTTTGTAAAATTTCATGCCATCAATACCCTTATGGTCGTTGGGTTGATTGATCAATTTTTTTGTAGCTATATCCAAAATGCGGATTCCGCTGGTATAGGAAGCAAAGTATAGAAATTTATCATCTGGAGAAATGGCTATTCCGTTGGAGTGTTTGATCTCTTCATCCGAGAAAAAAACCTCTAGCTTTTCTGTAGTTTTATTGACGGTGTAGATGTTAGTGCTTTCTGAATCGGTGATATAGCTATTTCCATTTGACCCGATAGCGATATCGTTGAGGTAAATGAAATCTGGGATGTCCAGGGGATAGGATTTGATCAATTTTCCTGAAGTGACATCCAATAGCAATACAATGGATTTGTTGTTGATTTTTGGAAGACTGTTTCCAAGTGCAAATAGGGTATCCCCTTTTATGGTCATTCCAAATCCGGAAAGATAGCCATATTGATTGCTGCCAATAAATTCCTCAGGATTGGAACCATCAAGATTGCAACGAACAATTTTGTTCTTCTTTAAGCTATTGATATATACTTTTCCCGATTTCAGATGGACTGCAATGCCTTCGGGAATCAAGTCTTTTTCAAAGGCCAATTCAATATTTTGGGCTTGGATGGAAAAGGAAATACATGTAAAAATCCAAATGAGTGATCTCATATAGAGGTTGATTATTTAGCTCAATTTAAGGGATATATAGCTCCATCTTTTAAAAAGATATGTTAAACTGAAAACGAGGCAAAAACTGCACGCTTAACTCATTCCAATTTCTTGATACCGGAAACATGTGATGCAACCGCCTTCCATACACCTTCGCGTTTTATCAGGATATTGCTCGATTGGTAAATGGTCTCGGTACTATCATTAAAAATATGGCCAGTACCGCAAATAAGCGCGGTTCCATTGGGAAGCACATCCAGACGCTTAATTTCATAAAAAAACGAATCGTTTTCCATGGCAGTTTCTTTGATCCATTCTAGTTCCTTGACTTTATTGGACCATTCCCCGGAAGCATCGATCATTTGAAAGTCATCACCCAAGATTTTATCGAGCAAAAGGGTGTCTTGCTCACGGTATGCCATGGGCCATTGGACCTCCTTCAAATTTCTTAGGATTTTTTGGTCCTCACTGTTGATTGTTGATGTTTGAACCACTTCGGGTTTTTGTTGCTGGCAAGAAATGGTAACTGCCAAGATTAAAAAGAATTGAATCGAGTTCTTCATAATGTATGGATTTAGAAAAATGTATATAGATATTTTAGCGTAAACAAACGATTGTTGAAACGAGGTAATGGAATATCCATTTGGGTTGAACCTGTATTGTAATCTTGGTTGAAGACTGCGTACAAATTGTGTCCATCCTTAAAATTATAGCGTAGACGGGCGCTTGCGAAAACTTGGTCTTGGATAGAATTATACTGAGTGGTGACACTACCTGAAAGATGAAGATTGTAAGCCCAATTCAATCGGAATTGAGGAACGTTGATCCATTCATCGACATTTCTGTTTTTAAAATTGAGATAGTTGATACGCCAAGAACCTTCTAAAGTAAAATGCTCATTGATACTCCATTCCGGACTCACTCGAAACTGAAGATTTTCACCATCAAAAAAACTTCCATATTGCGCAGAAATGGGAATCTTTATCGCCCTTTGAAAGCCACTCGAATACGACGCCCCAAAAAAGTTGAAAAAATAGTCCCCCTGCGGGATGGCTATTTTATTCGAGAATTGCAGCGGTTGTGGTAAAAATTCATATTGCAACTGTCCAAAAAGGGAAATCTCATCATTATTAAAAAACCTTCCTGTCCATTGGGCGCGGTTATACCATGTCAGTACTTTGGTCAAGTCGGTAGTGAAATAAAGATCTGAATTAAGGGGCATCCATCTTCTGTATTGAAAGGTGTTCTCTTCCCGATTTGTCCTGAATTTACCGTGATTAAGTCCAACATAAACATTATGGTGCTTTTCGCGAAGCAAGAAACCCAAACCGGGATTGAAATCTTCCCCGGAATATTCATATGCTGCCCGATAAAACCAGCCGTCCTGTTTTCTTTTTGCAAATTGAAAAGCAAACCTGGAATTGTCAATTGGATTGTAGTCAATATTAGAGAACTTTTCACCATCAAAAGTTGTGGCAAGTGAAGTGATGATAAAATTCTCTTGGCCAACATCGATTACAGCGTCCACTCCCAGTGCAGTGTTGAGGCTTCCTTTCCTTATCCGGTTTGTAGCCATAAAGCCAACAAAAGATCGGTCGTTGAACACTTTTTTTCTTAGCCTTAAAACGGTAAAATTCTCGGTGGGCAATGCACTATCATTTATGGTTGTGCCTTCGGTCTGCAAGGAAAGAAAGCCCAAGTCCCAATTTCCCAATTCGCCGGTCAATTTTGCTCCACCGATGATGGGTGTCAATTGTCCATTATTGATTCCGATGGTCCTGCTGTAGAAAAGTTGGGAGAGAATGCCCAGGTCAAAATCAAAAAGGCCGGATTGCTGCAAAAAAAACTTTCGACGCTCCGGAAAGAAAATGGAGGCTCGCCCAAGGTTGAAAATTTGGTCATCGATTTCCACTTGCGAAAAATCAGTGTTCAAGGTAAGATCCAAGGTTAAACTTGGAGTGAGGCCGTAACGGACATCCAATCCTGCATTCAGTTCGTTAAACGAATTTTTCTGGTATTGGGTTTCATCTTCGGAAAGTTGAAACTGGGTTTGTGTCGATGCCATAAGATAGGGCGTAATCTGAAGGTCTTTTTTAGGTTGCAACCCTACAAAACGCACGGGTTTTTTTAGGGAAGGTTTTCCATTGGCGCCCGTAATACTTTGTGGGACTTCGGGATAAACCAGTAGCTTGTTTTCGTAATTTATGGTTCGTTGGGCGGAAATACCTCCTAAAATTTCCCCGTCTCGAACCTCGAATCTAAGATTGGACAATGGAATCCGGTACTCTGCCTGCCAACCCTCTTTGGTAATCTGGGTCTTTCCTTCCCAAATCATATCATAGGCTGGTGTGGAAGGTGCGTTGCCTAAAGGTACATTGTCATTGTAAATAGCATCGTCATATCTACTTCCTGAAGGATAGATACTGAAAATCAGTGCATTTTTCCGCGTGCGATTGGGGTCAATTTGAAAGGCAAAATAATCATCTCCATACCATCCGTCCCGGACCAAATTTCGACTTATGATCTTATCCGGATTAGAGTCTTTTGCGTTCAAACCAACGTACAAATAATCATCATCAAAAGTGATAAAAAGTGTTGTAAGGCTATCCAGGGTTCCCCAATCGGGACGCCATTCCATAAATGGAAAACTTTGGGCATCCTTCCAAAGAGGTTCGTCCAAAAAACCATCAAGAATCAGTTTTTCCTTAGTACCGTGAATGTTCTCAATACTATTTAAATAATCTTGTGAAAACAAAAATGTCGGGACAAACAGAAATGGGATTAAAATAAGGTAACGCATAGGCAAGACCAGTTTGGGCCAAAGTTAGTTGTGTACTGTTGCGGAATAAAAAATAGCTACGTAAGCTGCGGGAAAAAAAGGGTAAGTTGCGGAAACTAAATATGTGCGAGTTCCTGAAGATAGGTTCGGCTGAACTTTAGATCATCACCGGTTTTTAAAAGAAGTTTGCCGTCACCACTGGTATTCTTTTGGATTTGATCTATGAATTCCGAATTGACCAAATACGACCGATGGATCCGCTTAAAAGTATTTGGACAAAGCGTCTGTGAAAAGGAACGAAGACTTTGATATTTTACAAACTTGCCTTTTTGGGTATGCAAAACAATACAATTGTTGCTGGTCTCCACATAAACAATCTCATGTGGGTCCAAAAGAAATTGCGAACCCTTTTTTGAAACTGCAACACGACTTTTTTGCTCGGTTCCATTGTGCTGAGGTGTGGACTTATCTTTTTTAATACCGACAAAGTAAAAGAGCAATGCGAAGTAACAGAGCAAATTCACGGCTATATTGTTGGTAAGGCTTGCATTGAGCATATTGAAACTCGGTGACGTGCAATTATAAACAGTAGTCATTAGAAAAACCACTAAAACTTGCCCAACAAGAATATTTATGGCAGAAGCGGACAGCCCAATGCCACCCTGTACCAAAATATTCTTTCCGGTAGTGTCCAACGCCCATCTTCCAGCAAGGACCTTAATTTGCTTCGCAGAGATATTCCAAAAGAAAAAACTTGTTAGGGCTAGAATGGACAGCTCAGAAAAACAGCTAATACCCAGACTTTCTTGGAACATGCGGCCTACGCCCATGTTCAGCAAAACAAAGATGGATATTAAACCTGTACGTTTCATCATGCTTTAAAAGTAATGATTCTATTGGCTGACATCTAAAACTTTAAGATTTAGTTAGTGAATTTATTTCGGGATTAAATAGAAATCTGTGCACAAAAAAAACCATCTTCCAGTATTCCTGGAAGATGGTCTATAGTGATTATTTGATAAAGCGATTTATTGCTTCACTTCTGGCTCAACAACCTTTTTAAGCTGTTCGGTTTTTTCTTTTAACTTTTCTCTGCCTTTTTTAATGGAAACTTCCAGCTCATCCAATTTTTCCTCCACTTTTTTGAGCCGCTCTTCTTTTTGTGCTATTATTTCGGGCTCTTCTCCTTTTTCTTTTGCTTCTTCAACTCTTTTTTTGGCATTCTCCAAAGATCTTCGTCCCCTCTTAAGAACTTCTTCATCTTCATTCAGCATATTTTCGGAAGCCATCAATTTTTCCTTTGCCTGAGAAGCTCGAAATTGACCAAACTCTTTTCCGGACATATCACCCTTGTTTTTGCCATAAGCATTTCCTTTGTTGGCTTTTTCGGCTTTCTCTTTGACCTCTTCGATATCGTCTTCCATCTCATCAACATCTTTTTGATGCTTTTCTTTCATTTTTTCAGCCTTCTCCTTCATTTTCTCACCTTTTTCCTTGGCTTCTTCTTGTGCGTCTTCAGCGGCATCTTCAGCGTCTTGTTTAGCTTTTTTTACCTTTTCGGTCTTAGCCTTTCCTTTTCCTTTATCCTGGGATTTGCCCTGTGCATTTACTGATACAACAATGCCAAACATCATAATTAAAAGCAATGCGGATTTTACTATGTTTTTCATTTTTTCTCTTTTATGGGATTAAATACTATCCAACTCTTTAATAAGTTCTTCTACCTGCTCTGTCTTTTCGTTTACGACATTGAGAGTTGAGTCAATAGCAGTTTCAACAGCTTCTATTTGCTCTAATTTTTGGTTGAGTTCTTCCTGCTCTTTTTGGGTGTTTTTGCAGGACATAACGATAATGCCAATCATAAAAATGAAGGCCACTAGTTTCTTAGTCAGCATATTATGTGATTTAATGGTTAATATAATAATATACGGATAAGACACCGAATGGGACGTTAGGTCACTTTTTATGCCTAAAAGTGGTTGTAGGGCTCCATTATCTGTTCAGAAAGACCAGCAAGCCAATTACCAGTAATACAAAAACAACAGCTAAGAATATTTTCCAAAAGCTATAGGGTCGCGTTCCAGAGATTTGTCCGTTTTCACCATTGATATAAAAGTTATACTCCTTGCCTTTGTAGCGATACGCACTCACATACACTGGAAGCAAAATGTGCTTGAAAGTCTCTTCGGACAATTTCATGTCCATATGGGATATTCTTTGGGTGTCGCCTCCAATGTCTTGTCTGCACCATCTCGTTGCTATATCCCTGGCTACATCCTTGGAATGCAAATGACCTTCCTTTAAAGGAATGGTATACTTTTCAGTAACAAAACCGGATAAAAAACTGCTATCGAAGGGTTGAAGCTTTTTTAAGTTCCAATGGGCAATTTTACTTGGAATTCTTCCTGAGCGTTGCTTTGAGGCTTTGATCAAGGTATCATCAACAAAACCCGAAACGTTACCAGAAGCTGGGTACCAACGTGTTTTGCGAACCTGTCTTGTCTGGGTTTTGCCATTACTGTCCCGATACCGTTGGGTCTCATAATAATACTCACCCCGTTGTCCCGTGTAGGCAGCATAGAGCTGCGCATCAAAGGTCCAATAGGGTAAATACAGACCTTTTGTAAACTGCGGGTCTATCGCCGCCTTTTTCAATTTGTTGGGAGCCCACCATAAACGGTCTACCCACTTTTTAAAAATAAGAAAGGACTTCTCTTTCTCCACCTGAAAAGGAAGTACGGCCCCTGGCAGAATCCACTCTTCTTTATAGGCATCTTCAATCACTAAAGGTGTACTGCAATATACACAGTGGAGGGACTTGTAATTTTCCTCGACATGCTGGTTGGCGCCACAATTTTTGCAATGAAGCATCGAAATCTCTTCACTGTGTTTTTGGGCGCCCATTTCCTGCAAATAGGGGTACAGCTCCAATTCCTCGAACCCATTCTCATCAATGTTGATGGCCTCTTCATGGCCACAATACTCACAACTGATGCTGGTGGTTCCAGGCTTGTATTTGAGTTCCGCACCGCAATTGACACAGGACTTTTTAAGCTCTGTTTTTTTTATCGTTTCATTCATGATGTCATTCCCGCAAAAGCGGGAATCATATTGTTATGGATTCCTGTCTTCACAGGAATGACAGAATACTATTAAGAATTTGGCAAGGGTGGTGGCGTATTTCCTCCCAAGAACGATTTTAGTTCTTCCACATCTTTTAGGGCCGTCCAGTTGGCCATGCCCTGTTTCCAGACCAAGCTATCCCGATTAATGGTCCGACCCGCGAACAATGCTTGTAGCTGTTCAAAAGAAACGGGTCCCTGTTGGGCGCCGTTTACTGCGTAAAAGTATTGAACTGCAGCGGGGATAGGCGGAGGTACTGGAGCTCCTGCTTGCTGTACCTGCTGATTTCCGCCCATTTGCGGACTCATCATTCCACCCATTTGTTGGGCCAATACAAAGCCCATTCCCATTCCCATTCCTGCACCAGCGGTTCCACCTTCGTTTTTGGCAGCGGCCTCAATGGCTTTGGCTGTTTTGAATTTGGTCAACTTGTCCAGATCCAGCTTGTCAATTCTACTGTACTCGAAGATTTCTTTTTTGAGATCTTCGGGCATGGAAACATTTTCG
The DNA here is from genome assembly GCF_053642935.1 of Flagellimonas sp. 2504JD4-2. Classification (NCBI taxonomy): domain Bacteria; kingdom Pseudomonadati; phylum Bacteroidota; class Flavobacteriia; order Flavobacteriales; family Flavobacteriaceae; genus Flagellimonas; species Flagellimonas sp. 2504JD4-2. The sequence goes on from NZ_JBSIOV010000001.1 coordinate 550,769, forward strand.
ATATAGAATTTTTCCAAGGAGATTCCAACGGTCTGAAACTCCGGAGCCATTACTTCCCTACAAGTATCTGAAAGTTCGGAAGTGTTGGCAGCATATAATTCGATGGGAAGATTGGCCTCGCCCACAGTATCGGTGAATCGGGTGGCAATCAAACTTTTTAAATGCTCATTGATTTCAAAATTGGTGAAGTTGTTGTCCGTACCCACAATGTCGACGATGAACTTTCCGGCATCGGAAATTTTAAAAGCGTAGGTTCCAAACGCCCGAATCTCGACTAGCCCGAATCGCTCATCACTTAAAGTGATTGGGCTTTTGGTGCCCCATTTTTCATCAGTAAATAAATGGGTGTTTACAAAATAGACCTCCGCTTTGAATGGGGAATTAAATCCATATTTCCAACCTTTTAAGGTTGCCAAAATCGGAAGATTTTTGGTGGTAAGGTCGTAAGTGCCTGGCGTGAAGACATCAGCCAATTGTCCCTCGTTCACAAAGACTGCGGTCTGCCCTTCACGGACAATGAGCTTTGCTCCGTTTTTTATTTCATTTTGATAGCGCTCAAATCGATGGGCAATGGTGTCATCAGTATAATCGAGCCATTCTATGATATCAATAAACTCGTGGGTGAGTTTCTCTTTGATCTTGCTAAAAATATCCATGGTAAAGTGTTTTTGTTAATGTTTCTAAAGTAAGAAATTGGATGAATACTTCCTCCAATGGATTAGTACAAAATTATCCACATTGTTACATTAGGGACCGTTTTAGTAATGTAAAAGTTGATCAGCACGGTATTGAATGTGGGGTGTGCACAATGTTAATTCCTCGCGAGAATATCTACTTTTTCCCTACATTTAAGTCAGACTAATTCAACATCAAAAAAATGAAACAACTGCTTTCCATCAAGGGAGTGCTATTGGTTGCACTATGCCTATTTGTTATTCCTATCCAATCACAACGAAAAAAGAAAACCCAAACTGCTCCTGAATATCCAGAAGAACTGTATTCCAGTTTGGAATATCGTTTGGTCGGACCTTTTCGAGGAGGTCGTTCGGCAGCGGTGACCGGAGTTCCCGGCAAACCCAATCTCTTCTATTTTGGAGCCACCGGCGGAGGGGTATGGAAAACTACCAATGGAGGTCGAAGCTGGGAAAATATATCCGATGGTTATTTCGGGGGAAGTATTGGTGCCGTCGAAGTGGCCAAAAGCGACCCAAACGTAATGTATGTTGGCGGGGGAGAAAAAACACTTCGTGGAAACGTTTCTAGTGGTTATGGCATCTGGAAAACTGAGAATGCAGGAAAAACCTGGTCGTTCGCAGGACTTAAAAACAGTCGACACGTTCCTAGAATCAGAATTCACCCTACAGATTATAATACAGTCTATGCGGCGGTTTTGGGCAACATCTACAAACCAACCAAGGAAAGGGGCATTTATAAAAGTGTCGATGGAGGTAAAAACTGGAGACAGATACTTTTTGTGAATGATCAAGCCGGAGCTGTGGATTTAACCTTCGACCCAAATAACCCACGAATTTTATATGCCTCAACATGGAGGGCCAAAAGAACCCCATACAGTTTAAGCAGTGGTGGTGATGGATCTGCACTTTGGAAAAGTACGGACAGTGGTGAGACTTGGACGGAGATTTCAAAAAATGAAGGTTTTCCAAAAGATACTCTGGGCATTATCGGGGTAACAGTTTCCCCGGTGAATAGTGATCGGGTGTGGGCCATTGTCGAAAACAAGGAAAAAGGAGGGTTATATCGTTCCGATGATGGGGGCAAAAAATGGACGCAAGTCAATAGCGAACGAAAGTTAAGACAGCGTGCATGGTACTACACCAGGGTTTATGCAGACACCGAAGATGTTGATGTGGTCTACGTAATGAATGTCCGATATCATAAATCTACCGATGGTGGTAAAACCTTCAATACTTTTAATGCCCCTCATGGGGATCATCATGATCTATGGATAGCTCCAGAAAATTCAAAGCGAATGATCATAGGGGATGACGGAGGTGCCCAAGTAACTTATGATGGAGGAGAGACATGGAGTACCTATTACAATCAACCTACTGCGCAGTTTTATCGGGTAACCACAGATAATGCTTTTCCATATCGGATTTATGTGGCACAACAGGACAATTCCACCATCCGCATTAATCACCGAAGCGATGATGGGTCTATTGGGGAGGATGATTGGGAACCCACCGCAGGAGGGGAATCGGCACATATTGCTGTGGACCCGACCGATAACGACATTGTTTACGGAGGTAGTTATGATGGATTTTTGACCCGCGTCAACCATAAAAATAAAACCGTTCGAGGAATCAATGTATGGCCCGATAACCCAATGGGGCATGGTGCCGAAGCGATGAAATATCGCTTTCAATGGAACTTCCCCATCATTTTTAGCAAACATGACCCGAAGAAATTGTACACCTTTTCCAACCATGTACATTTAAGTACCAATGAAGGTCAAAGTTGGGAAGTGTTAAGTGGTGATCTAACCAGGAACGACCCAGCAAAGTTGGTTTCGAGTGGAGGACCCATTACGCAGGATAATACCAGTGTGGAATACTACTGTACCATTTTTGCGGCCAATGAAAGTCCCATAACAGAAGGCTTGCTTTGGGTAGGAAGTGATGATGGCCTCATTCACCTTACCAAAGATGGTGGCAGGACATGGGAAAATGTGACCCCGCCGAACATGCCGGAATGGAACATGATCAATAGCATTGAACCTTCCGCTTTTGACGAAGGTACTTGCTATGTCGCCGCAACCCGATACAAGTTGGGAGATTTTCGCCCCTACCTTTACAAGACCACGGATTTTGGAAAAACATGGAGCAAAATCACAAATGGGATAGATGCCGAACATTTTACAAGGGCACTTCGCGAAGATCCTAAACGCAAGGGATTATTATATGCGGGCACCGAAACAGGAATGTACATTTCGTTCAATGATGGACAAAACTGGGAGAAGTTTCAGTTGAACCTTCCAATAGTTCCCATCACCGATTTGACCATCAAGGATGACAATTTAATTGTGGCCACCCAGGGACGCAGCGTATGGATGATCGATGATTTGACGGTGTTACATCAGTTGGATGCTTCGAAAAAAACAGCAGCTGCAGTGCTCTATCAACCTAAAGATAGTTATCGCACAAAAGGAAGCGCTGCCAAAGAACCTTCAAAAACTGAAGGACAAAACCATCCTAATGGGGTGATAACGCACTTCTATTTGAAAAATCTATCAGAAAACGACAGTATAAGCCTCACCTATACCAAAATGAACGGCGACACTTTGGCAACGTACAGCACCTTTACTTCAAAAAAGGATAAAAAACTGAAGTTGAAAAAAGGAGGGAATACCCATGTCTGGGACACCCGCGGAAAAGGCGCAGAAAAGTTAAAGGGAATGATTCTTTGGTGGGCGAACCTTAATGGAGCTAAAGCTGTACCGGGCAATTATAAAGTCCATTTAAATGTCAATGGTGCAAACCAATCCGAAGAATTCAAAATTCTTCCCGATCCTAGAGCTGAGGTTTCAGTTGCTGATATGCAAAAGCAGTACGATTTTATCTCGGATATCAACGAGACCATTGATAGGGCGCACCAGTCCATCAAAAAAATCAGAAAAATCAATGCCCAATTGGATGCCTTTAGTAAGCAATACAAAGACAATGAACAAACCAAGGATTTGGTCGAAAAAGCCAAAAAGATGAAGGAAGGTTTTGGCGAAATAGAAAAGGCATTGTACCAAACGAAGAACAGAAGTGTTCAAGATCCCTTAAACTTCCCTATTCGATTGACCAACAAGTTAGGACATTTGAACAGCTTGGTATCCATAGATGATTTTCCGCCAACAGCACAGGATATCGGTGTGAAAAATGAGCTTTCTGTAGCGATCAATTCAAAGTTGGATGCATTTGATAAATTGGTAAGTGAAGAACTGGTGGCATTCAATAACGAGTTTAACAATCTTAAGTTGGATTACTTGTTTATTGAGGAGTAAGTAGCGAGCAAACAGGCGAAGGGTAAAAAGTAGAAGGTTTTTTTATTTCTGGATTACACCTTTTACCTTTGTCCCTTCAACACAAAGAATGGAAATTTACAATTACATCAAATCCCTTCATCTTATTTTCGTGGTGACCTGGTTTGCTGGATTGTTCTATATTCCCCGTCTTTTCATTTACCATATAGAGGCTTGGCAAAAACCATCGCCGGAAAAGGAAATCCTATCTACACAATTAAAACTGATGACCCGGCGATTGTGGTATATCATTACTTGGCCCTCCGCCATATTGTGTACGATATTTGCGATTTGGTTATTGGTCCTTATGCCAGGTTGGCTGCAACAACCTTGGATGCATGTAAAACTGGCTTTTGTTGGACTTTTATTTATCTATCATTTGAAATGCCACCAGATTTTCAAACAATTGCAGCGCGATGAGGTGAAGTATACCTCCCGATTTATGCGAATCTGGAATGAAGGAGCCACACTGATTCTTTTTGCCGTGGTTTTCTTGGTGATATTAAAAAATGCCTTTAACTGGATTTACGGTGTTGTGGGAATCCTTGTTCTTGCCATTTTATTGATGTTGGGCATTCGATTGTACAAACGTATCCGTGATAAAAATCCAAATGCCTAAATAGTAAACCAATTTTCAAGCACCAAATTCCAAGTTTTTGGAGTTTGGGATTTGAAATTTTGAGGGTTCACCAATTTGGTGCGATTATTGCTAACTTTATTCCCAAATCCGCACAAGATTGTTTAAAAAACTATCGCTTCGTTCCCGCATTTTTATCTCCATGATTCTTTTGGTGGTCATTGCCTCTGTATTGATTGTTGGGGTTACCGTGTACCAGTATCGAGAGCAAAGCAAGGATTACCATGAAAATAGATTGGAACGGAAAGAGGAGCAGATTCTTCAAAGTATTTCCTATGTTCTAAGGGAGACCACCTATCCGGTAACCACGGAAAATCTGGAACTCATTTTTATGGATGAGATTTATAAGATTGCCGATGTGCAGAATGTTCCTTTTAATATTTATGATTTGGAAGGAGGATTGGTCAAAAGCTCAAGACCTGCATTTGAAGCCGATTCCATTTCCAATTGTTTGGATGCAGAGGTGTTGAATAATCTCAAGATTACCACGAACAAACGCTATGTTGAGAAAAAAACAGCGGCGGGTGATAACTATCAGGCTTCCTATACCTACATCAATGACCTGAAGTTTAAACCGATTGGTATCGTAAATCTACCTTATTTTGAAGACAACTCGTTTAGTAATATGGAACTGCGGGAATTTCTGTTTCGTTTAGGCGGGGTTTACCTCCTAATGCTGGTATCCGCAATAGTTTTGGCCTATTTCATTTCGAAGTATATCACAAGGTCGTTGCAGACGATTTCGGATAAAATATACCAAACGGATTTAACCAAACGGAACGAGAAAATATATATTGAAAATCCCGGCGAGGAAATAGGAAAGTTGGTCGATTCCTACAATGGAATGATAGATGAATTGGAAGAAAGTGCTGTAAAATTGGCTCGAAGCGAAAGGGAACAAGCCTGGAGAGAAATGGCCAAACAGGTGGCCCATGAAATCAAAAATCCGTTGACGCCATTGCGATTGACGGTTCAAAGTTTTGAGCGGAAGTTCAATCCAGATGACCCGAAAGCGGAGAAAAAAATCAGGGAATTTTCAAAATCACTGATACAGCAGATTGATACCATGAGCAATATTGCTTCGGCATTTTCCAATTTTGCCGATATGCCTGCACAGCAGAACGAGACCTTGAATGTGGTCAAGATTGTTCAGTTGGCACTTGAAATCTTCAATGAAGATTATATCCATTTCATTTCCGATGAAAAGGAAATCATTGCAAAATTGGATCGCACCCAATTGATTCGTGTGGTAACCAATTTGGTAAAAAATGCGATTCAGGCTGTGCCAGAAGTGGACTCACCGAGGATTTTGGTAACTGTCGCCTCTGAACATGATGATGTGAAAATTTCCGTAGCCGACAATGGCATTGGAATTGCAGATGATTTTATGGATAAAATCTTTGAGCCTAAATTCACTACAAAATCCAGCGGAATGGGACTTGGTCTGGGGATGGTCAAAAACATTGTTGAAAATTACAAAGGAACTATAGATTTCACTTCACAAGAAGGTAAAGGGACTGTGTTCACGGTTAAATTTCCGAAGGAATGACATCTTTCAAAAGAGCACTAGGTGAATTAATTATGTTCGTAGGAGGTTGCTGAAGATATCTTTTTGGAACTATTTGGCGAACGGTATTAGGAAAAAGGAAATATAAGTTCAAAGAATACGTAAATGGCATAGAAAACCCAACAGATCCGTTTGATAGAATGGATCACTCTATGGCTAATTATTTTGTAGGATTATCGGTGATTATATTTTTATTTTGGTTTTGGGAATTTATATATGAATTTATCTAAGTATGGAATACGAGAACATTTACATCGAGGAAGAAAACAATATTGCAACAATCACCATAAACAGGCCAAAAAAACTCAATGCCCTAAACAAGCGAACGATTGCTGAACTCCATACAGCGTTCAAAGAGTTGGATGAAGATGGCGAGACCAAAGTGATTGTTGTGACCGGAAGTGGAGAGAAGGCGTTTGTAGCCGGGGCCGATATTTCGGAGTTTGCACATTTTTCGGTCAAAGAAGGGAGACAACTGGCAGTAGAAGGACAAAAAACCCTCTTTGATTTTGTGGAAAACCTGTCCACCCCAGTAATTGCCGCCATTAATGGTTTTGCTTTGGGTGGTGGATTGGAGCTGGCGATGTCCAGCCATTTTAGAATCGCCAGTGATAATGCTAAAATGGGACTTCCAGAAGTGTCCCTTGGTGTAATTCCCGGATATGGTGGTACACAGCGACTACCACAGCTTATTGGAAAGGGTAGGGCGATGGAAATGATCATGACTGCCGGGATGATCGATGCCAATAAGGCATTGGAGTACGGATTGGTCAATTATGTGGTTCCGCAGGCCGAATTATTGCCACTTTGCCTTAAAATAGCGAGCAGGATATCGAATAACTCCCCAGTTGCCGTAAAATATGCAATAAATGCTGTAAATGCTGGTTTTAAGTATGATGTAAATGGTTATGCTTCCGAAATCGAAGCTTTTGGCAGTTGCTTCGGCACTGAAGATTTCAAAGAAGGAACTTCAGCCTTTTTAGAAAAACGAAAAGCCAATTTTCCGGGGTCATAGCTGTTGGTCTAACCAAACCAGACTATGATGAAAAAGCGATTTATCCTACTTTGCTTGCTTATGACAGGAGTGCTTACGAGTGCTCAGGAAAAAATGCCGGTCTCTTACGACTTCGGCGAAAAATTCAACGATAGATACCGTTATTCGAATCTTTTGACCATCTCAGATGATGGTTCGGGGGGTTATATTTTGGTAAGGGCCTATTTTCAAGGACTTATTTTGAAACCAAAAGGTTATTTGATAGAGCGCTACAATAGCAATCTGGAATTGATATCCGAATATAACTATAAGTTAAAGGGATTGAATTTTGTTGACGGATTCTTTAAAAACGGTCAGCTGAACCTTCTGTTTTTGAACTATAATTATAATCGGGGACAATATGAATATTGGGTGCATACCAGTCCGATTATCAACTTTAATTTTAGACCCAAAAGATTGTTGAGCATCGCTTCAGAGGAAGTAAGAAATCCAGTAGGGAAGAACTATTACAACCGCAACTTTTCAAGTGGTTTCTCCACTACGATACTTTTTAATGAGGAGAAAACAGGTTTTGTGATCAGCACGCATCACAAAAAAGGAAAACAGAACAAACACATCATCCATCTGTATGATACAGCCTTGAACAAACAGTTCGAGCACGACTTTTCACATGAAATTGAAGAGAAGAATTATGCGTTCGAAAATCTGGCTATCACTTCAGATTTGCAAACCGTCTACATCGTTGGGAAAGCATATTTTAAAAAGAAGCGTTTTCGTGTGGATGAGCGGAAATTCCAATATGAATTGATCAAGATTTCCCCAAATGGAAGCCAAACGCAGTCATTCGTTGATGCCGGAAAGTATCCAGAAGCGCTTTATCCTATAATTCTCAAGGACAGACTGGTCTGTGCAGGATTTTATGCCGATAGAAAAGACAACCGCTACAACGGAATCGCTTATTTTGATGTAAGTCCGGTTTCTTTGGATATCAATTCCAAAAAGTACAATCCGTTTTCACAGCAATTCATGGAAGACAAGTTCGGGCGGGATGAAGAAAAAGTCATCAAGAACCTTGTCTTTAAAGGTGTTGAGGTAACCCCATCAGAAGAAATCTTTTTTAACGCGGAGGAATATTTTGTGACCAATAGTATTCAAGTTACAGGAGCAGGCCAGCGTGTTAAGATAGATCGCTATCACCATAATGATATTGTAAGTGCCAAATTGGACGCCAATGGAAATTTGGATTGGGCCAGAAACATCAATAAAGCTGAGGTTACACAAGGAGATGGCGCCTATGCTTCGTACAGTTCATATTGCAAGAATGGAAAAACCTATTTCTTCATATGCACCGCTGCGGAGAATCCACAGTTGATCAATAACGAGCGCCTAATTTTTAAACAAGGACTGAGCAGAAACCGCAACGTTTTTATGATTTCCTTGGATGAAAATGGAGTTATGGATTACGAAAAAATCATCGACAACCAGGAAGCGCGTTTGCCCTTAATGGTTTCCAAACCCCTCAAGATTTCCAATGACGACAATATGCTTTTCTATGCAAAACGAGGAAGCAAGAAGCAATTGGTAAAGGTTTCATTTCTTTAGAAACAAAAGCAACGGATGGATGGTTTCTGCCTCTAAAGGATAAATACCATTCTCATGAAGGCATGTCTTCTTACATCGACCCTATGCTATTTAGTTCTGGCTTTGGTGTCGGGATGTAGCTCCGATGATACCACGGTCACCGAGCAAAGAGTACTTGGAACTTGGCAAGTTTCTGCTATTCACAACTCAAGTCCTACAGGTCCAACTTTAGGACCCAACACCGGCGAAATAATTTCCATTACCTTTAGAAATGATGGCGGCTTTAGTGGAACCACCTCAGCAAATACCTTTAGTGGACGGTTTTCCACAACATCAAATGCTGTCGTAATAGAGGAACTGGAAACAACTGAGGTTGCCGAAACTGTTTTTGGTCAAGCTTTTTACGAATCCTTCAATGAAAGCCGAAATTCCGATACCGGATTTTCAGAATTTGAATCCGTCTTTACGAACGGGAATTCCCTAAATCTTGAATATCAAGGGTTCAAGTTTTTAACACTTCAAAAGTAATAATCTTAACATCTATTATTGGATTATTTCCATATTTTTGGAATAAATCCAATAAATGAAACCTAAAGACCTACTTAAAGGACGTGGTGCCCAAAAAAATACGCCCAACAAGTTTCTTCAGCATGTGTATGAAATGCGGGAAGATTTTTTGGAGTTCTGCCGTTTGGAAGGAGAGGAAGCGCAGAACAACAAAACGGAGTACATCCCCATTTTTCCAAAAACGATTGTCAACAAGGTGGACAGTCCCGATGTGGGTATGATGTATTCCATGAACCCCTATCAAGGGTGTGAACATGGATGTATCTACTGCTACGCGAGAAACGCACATGAATATTGGGGCTATAGTGCTGGTTTAGATTTTGAAAGAAAGATTCTGGTGAAGAAATCAGCACCCGAACTACTCGAGAATAAAATAAAGCATAAAAATTGGAAGGCACACACCATAGTATTATCGGGCAACACGGATTGTTATCAACCCGCAGAGCAGAGGTTCAAGATTACCAGAAAATGTTTGGAAGTCTTTTTAAAGTATAGACACCCGGTTGGGATTATAACCAAAAATGCGCTCGTTTTGCGTGATTTGGATATTTTGACCGAGCTTACCTCGCACCAACTGGTCGGAGTAAATATATCCGTGACCTCGCTTTCAGAAAAAACTAGGAGAAAATTGGAACCAAGAACGGCTTCCATTCAAAAGCGGTTGAAAACCATTAGGACCCTTTCAGAAAACAAAATTCCTGTAAACGCAATGTTGGCTCCCATTATTCCCGGAATAAACAGCCATGAGCTTTTAAAACTGGCCAAGGCTGTAGCAGACAATGGGGCTAGTTCTTTTGCGATAACAGTGGTTCGTCTAAACGGCGCTATCGGTCAAATTTTTACCGATTGGATAAAGAAGGCAATGCCCGACAGAGCGGAAAAAGTGTTGCACTTGATCCAAGATTGCCATGGTGGTTCTATTAATGATAGTCGTTTTGGATTGCGAAATCGGGGAGAGGGGAATGTGGCCAAACAGATACATGATATGGCCAGATTGGCCAAACTGAAATACTTCAAGGACAGAAGTTTTCCAAAATTGAACTATGATCTTCATGAGCAATATAAAGATGGCCAAATGAAATTATTTTAAATAAATTTATGGGGATTGTCCAATCCCCGGCGTAATCTTCGTCATTAAAGCAAGAACGATGTAAAACAAGTCCACTTAGGAGGGACATAAAAAGAAAAACAATGAGCAATTTTTTGTATTTATTTAGAGGAGGTGATGAAGCTTATGCCAAATTATCACAAGAGGAAAAACAAGCCCATATGCAGGTCTGGGGGGAGTGGATGGGAGGTCTAAAAGAAAAGGGCCGACTTTTGGACGGTCTCCCATTGGGCGAGGATGGAAAAGTAGTGCGTAACCGGGGAGAATTGGTTACCAACGGTCCGTACGCGGAAGGAGCCGAAGTCGTAGGAGGATATCTTATAGTTTCGGCCAAGGATATGGATGAAGCGGTGGAGCTTTCCAAAGGATGCCCAATTTTTGATTATGATGGAAGTTTTGTTGAGGTAAGGGAGATTCTTTCCATGGATGGGCATTAAAATGACAGATTGAAACCATAAGAGGTTGTCTAAAAAGTAGTGAAATGCGTCATTCTGAATTTATTTCAGAATCTCATCAGTAGGGAAACCGATTTTTGTGAGAAACTGAAGCTAGTTCAGTTTGACGAAAATTATGAATTATAGACAGCCTCTTTTCTTTTACAATATGCCACAGACCAACCTTAATAATACTATAGACCATTTGTTCAGAAATGAATACGGGAAGATAGTTGCCGTATTGACCAATAAATTTGGGATATCAAACTTGGAGCAAATCGAGGATGCCGCCCAAGACACTTTTATTAAAGCCATGCAGGTTTGGGCATACAAATCCATTCCCGATAATCCAACAGCGTGGTTGTACAGAGTGGCAAATAATGCCCTTATCGACGTTCTTCGGCGAAATAAGAAAATGGACTTATTGAATGATCGGCAGTTGAAAGAAGAGGGGGAAGGTTCTTCAGATGACGAGCCTTCATTGAACGATTCCATTACCGACAGTCAGCTAAAAATGATTTTTGCTTGCTGCCATCCCTCCCTTTCCGAAGAATACCAGCTTATTTTAAGCCTTAAACTTATTGGGGGATTCAGCAACAAAGAACTGGCCGAAGCATTATTGAAGAAAGAAGAAACAGTTGCCAAATCTTTTACCAGGGCCAAGAAAAAATTCCGTGAGGAAGTGCAATTCCTGCAAATCCCGGTGCAAATGGGATTACAATCCAGACTGTTCATCGTACTGCGGGTAATCTATCTACTTTTTTCCGAAGGATATGCCGCCACCACAGGATCCCTCGTTTTAAAACGGGATATCTGTTATGAAGCTTTGCGTTTGGCATTGTTGCTAAGGGAGAATACATATTGCAGACATGCGAATTTGGAAGCGTTGATCGCATTGATGTGTTTTCATGCTTCTCGATTTGATGCCCGGTTGGATGAGAATGGGGAATTGGTGATTTTGGAATTTCAGGATCGGTCCAAATACAATAAAGAACTGATTAAAATTGGGGTCCATCATTTGGAAAGCTCTGGAACAGATGACAAAATACCGTCCAATTATCATTTGGAAGCGGCACGCTCATTCTATCATTGCCAAGCAGAATCCTTTCAAAAAACAGATTGGAAAAGCATTCTGTACTTATATGATGTACAATTGAAGCAGCAGTATTCACCCATGTTGGCCTTGAACAGCATCGTACCCTTTGCCAAGGTCCATGGAGCCAAAAAAGCGCTTGTGGAGCTAAAGAAATTGGAGCATAGGGCCGATTTTGGTAAAACAGGATTGTTTTATGCCATCAAAGCAGAGCTGTTATTGGAACTCGAAAATCCAGATCATGCTTCAACCTTGAAAAAAGCAATTGAATTCACGGACAATGAACTTGTTCGGAGACATTTGCAAAAGAAACTCAGCTAAACTTTGATAAAAGTGCCGTTCTTGTACATATACCACAGCAGCAAGTAGAGAATTCCAAAACCTCCTATAGATAGGATCATTTGGTAATATCCCCCGGCGTACTGCTCCAGTCCGTATAGAAGAAAACCTGCTATCTCCCGAAAATTGATGACATGGGAAAGTACGTAGGCGGTAATGGCATTCATGCCGATAACCTTTAATGGGAATGCCCATTTGCTCTTTCCTTTCACATCAATAATCCAATAAAACAAGGCCAATAGCATATAACACACCCCTGAAGAGGCCAATACAAATGTGCTGGACCAAATCTTTTTTACAATAGGATGCCAAATACCCCACACCAATCCAAGTACCAATGCGGCAACACCTGCTAACAACAGATATAATGAAACCTTCTTTCTAGGGAGGTTGGATTTGATAAGTTCACCGGCAAAAACACCGGACAATGTGGTGGCGGTAAATCCGAGTCCGCTAAGCAGCCATGTATATTGAAGGCCATCATCAAATTTCCCTAGGATCAAACGATCAAAGTACAATGCAAAATTTTGATCCGGCAAGAGCAAACTTCTCCCAAAACCTGGCACATTCGGGATGGTCAAAATCATGGCATAAGCAATAAGGCAAATCCCAAAAATGACATACAGCCATTTTCTTTTCAGATGGATGTAAGCGATACAAGAAAACAAATACCCAACCGCAATGGCCTGCAAGGTATTACTGAAAATATGGAATTGGTCAATGTCCCAAGCCAACAAATTGCCTTGCACGATCCAACCCAGAATAAAAAGAATGATAAAACGCTTTATCAGTTTTCTATAAATAGAGCCCTTACTGGTGTTTTCTTGCATCCTTTTGGATAAGGAAAAAGGAATAACAGCTCCCACCACAAACAGGAACAAAGGCATTATAATATCGTAGAAGGTAGAACCAAACCAATCTGGATGGCTAAACTGTTCCGCTAAAGATTCCGTAAATGAGGTTCCTGCTCCTTCGTTAAGATTGTAAAAAAAGTGATCGGCAAAAATAATTAGGAGCATGTCGAAACCTCTCAATGCATCGATTGAAAGTATTCTGGCTGGTTTGGTCATATGTATTGGTTTTAAGGGACCTGCAACCTTTTAAAATTGAGGTCCCTCAACGTTATTTTTGCCTAATAAAGGTTTAGGTCAATTCCCAACCTTTGCGGTAATCACGGCTTACCCATTCATTGGCTTTGTCGTAGTTGGTGATTTTCATGTTTTCACCATCCCAAAGCAATTTGCGTCTTCCTGGATACTCGTAAGGATCCCAATCGCCTACTTTTTTGCCTTTCTTCAACACTTTGTATTGATAGGCTTTCACGGCGAGGTTACCCATTAAGACCGTTTCTGTCAATGGACCTGCCTTATCAAAATTTGAAGAGGTCTCGGCTCCGTTCAAACAACCATCAACAAAGTTTGCAATATGACCACCCATGCTTCCCGGAATCCTTGGGTATTTAGGGTCTGGCGATTTGTATAGATCCATCATGTCAGATGGCAGTAAACGGGCATTTCTGGAGTACGTATCGCAAACTAAAATTCCTTTATCACCATACATAATGGTTCCGCCACTTCCATCGCCAACAATTTCACCATCTTTCAACTCGTCCGGAAGATCTGGTATAAGACCACCATCGTACCAATTCAACTGAATATCTCCATGCGTAGGATGCTCAAATTTTAGGTGGATTTTAGAAGAAGGAGGACATGAAGGACTGTAATCTGCTTCAACAAAATCTCCAACCCAAACGGTGGTGCAACTTGCTTCTGCCTCGGTAGGATAACCTAAATCCAAAACACTGAAAGGAGTTTCCATAATATGGCATCCCATATCACCTAAAGCCCCAGTTCCAAAATCCCACCAACCTCTCCATTTAAACGGTAGGTAAGCGTCGTTATAATTTCGCATGGCAGCTGGCCCCAACCATAGGTCCCAATCCAATCCTTTGGGGACCTGTTGTTTTTCCGAAGGAAGAGGAACACCTTGTGGCCATACAGGTCGGTTTGTCCAACATTCTATGGTATGCACATTCCCAATAACACCAGACTCAACCCATTCACGGGCAATTCTACTGTCATCACTGGAAGCTCCCTGATTTCCCATTTGCGTCACAATGCCATTCTCCTTGGCGACCTGTGTCATCAACCGGGCCTCATGAATATTATGGGTCAAAGGTTTTTCCACATAGGCATGCTTTTTCTCACGCATAAAAGGCAGCGCAATGGTAGCATGCGTATGATCAGGTGTGGCCACCATAACCGCATCGATATCCTTTAAATGTTTGTCATATACTTTCCGAAAGTCTTTGTACCGTTTTACATCAGGAAACGCCTCGTGGGTTTGCTTGGCTCTTCTAGCATCCACATCACAAAATGATACAAACTTCACCTTTCCCGTTGCCGCAAGACCTTTGATGACACCGCTTCCACGGCCCCCTACACCAAAGGCGCCAACATAAAGGGTGTCACTCGGAGGTACGTGATTTTTTCCAAGTACAAAACTGGGCACAATAGTAAAGGCAGCTGAGGACGCTGCAGCATTTTTCAAAAACTTTCTTCGTTGCATTTAGTTTAAATTTTTAATGGATTGAAGATACAAAAAACAACAATAGATCTTAGGGGTTGTTATGCATCCCACTCTTTATAAAATTGTTCCAAATAATCTAACATGAACTGATGTCTTTGCTCGGCCAATTTCCTGCCAGTTTCAGTGTTCATTTTGTCTTTGAGCAGGAGTAATTTTTCATAAAAATGATTAATGGTCGGAGCATTGGAGTTTTTGTATTCTTCCTTGGTCATGTTCAATTGGGGAGGAATATCAGGATTGTGTAATTCCCGATTCTTAAAACCTCCGTAATTGAAGGTCCTTGCAATTCCAATGGCACCGATGGCATCCAAACGGTCTGCATCCTGGACTACTTGAAGTTCTTTGGAATTGAATTTTTCACCTGCCTCCAAGCTGTTTTTGAAGGACATGTACTTGATAATATTGGCCACATGCTCAATAATATCATTGGCAACATTTTCACTTTGAAGAAACTGTTGGGCAACTGCAGGACCCACGGATTCATCTCCATTATGGAATTTCGGGTCAGCTACATCATGCAATAAAGAAGCTAATTCAACAATCAAAACGTCAACATCTTCACTCTGTGCTATGCGATGGGCATTGCTGAATACCCTTTGGGTATGGAACCAATCGTGACCACCTTCAGCACCTTTCAATGTTTGTTTTACAAAAGTTATGGTCTTTGCAACAATCTCTTCTTTGTTCATATACTAGATGATGTCTTTGGTGACCTCAAGCTCTACTTGTTTAATGAGGTCATCTGGATTTCCTTCATTTTTGATAGGGGGATGGACTTTGAATTTGATATAGGCTCCCAATCCCATGGGAAACTTACCATAGCGCAACATTTTCCAAGAATTGTTGATGGTAATGGGAACAACAAGGGCCGATGGAGCATGTTTCATTAGCGCCTTTAACCCGGAAGGTTTAAAGGGTTTGGGTTTGCCGTCACGACTTCGTGTCCCCTCAGGAAAAATAACCGCACTGCGATTGTATTTTTCAATATAATCTCCCAATTTTCCTATTTCAGCCAGTGCTTGGGAAGGATCTTTCCTATTGATCAAAGCTGAACCGCCATGCCTTAAATTAAATGAGACGCTGGGAATACCTTTGCCCAATTCTTTTTTACTGACAAACTTTGGATGGTGCTTTCGCATATGCCAAATAATAGGTGGAATATCGTACATGCTCTGATGGTTTGTCACAATGATCAGCGGTTTGTTTGCTGGGATGTCATGTTCGTTTTCAAATCGATATCGAACACCCAACAAGTTGGTGCAACGCATCAAAAACCAATTAAGCAAACTCACACTTCGCTTATGGGCGTCATAACCAAAAAGGTTAAGGCATATCCATTGAATGGGATGAAAAACTGCCAAAGTCAGCCCAAAACAAATAAAAAATACAAGGGTCAAAGGATATGAAAGTAACTTGAGCATGCTACATTCTTTTATATAGCCAAGTTGGTAAAATCTTTAGAATTAAGGCAATGATTCGCCATCTTTTTGTGACATAGACCCTATCTTTTTTTCTTTTGATGGCATTATAAATCTGCTTCGCAGCCTTTTTTGGAGGTGCAACCCAAAATTTTCCGTCCCCTTTGGCCATGGCCGTATCCACAAAGCCTGGTCGAACATCGGAAACGGTTATTGTCAATTTGGATTTCGCGGCTTTTTGACGAAGGCCCTCCAGATAATTGATTTGATATGCTTTGGAAGCATTGTATGATGGAGCAATGCGGCTCCCTCGTAATCCTCCCACTGAACTTATGGCAACCAGATGTCCATGGCCTTGGTTCTGGAAAAACTTGAAGGCCCATCCTACAACCTTGGAAAAAGCAATAACATTTAGGTTATTGGTCATTTGCTCAATCTGATCATTAAGGGGCTCATTAAGATCTCCTGTTCCAGACGAAAATACCAGAAGATCCAAACCGTCGAGATTTTCAACAAGGGCTTCTAGGCTCTCAATGACATTTTCTGAAGTGCAGTCAAGGGCTTTCGGAACAAAAGCGTTGGGATAATCCTTATTCAGTTGAACCAGCAGTTCCTCCCTTCTCCCAACAATTCCTGTTTGATATCCGTTTTGGGAAAGTATAATGGCAAGTTCTCTTCCAATACCGGAAGAAGCACCGATTACAATTGCTTTTTGTTCCATAGGGAGCAAAAATAAAAAACCACCCTTAAGGGTGGTCTCTAAATTTTTCTAAAGATAAAATCTAACAGAACTCGTTATAGGCTTCCATCAAATTTTCTGCAATAATTTCTGCAGGTCTTCCTTCGATATGATGTCTTTCGATCATATGGACCAATTCACCATCTTTAAATAGGGCCATACTGGGAGACGATGGAGGGAAAGGTACCATATGGTTCCTTGCCGTATTAACCGCTTCCGTGTCAACTCCTGCAAAAACAGTGGCCAAATGATCAGGCTTTTTATTGTTCTGCAAACTTAGTTTGGCAGCTGGTCTGGCGTTGGCAGCGGCGCATCCACAAACTGAATTTACCACAACCAAAGTAGTACCTTCTTGTTTCAATGCGTTTTCAACAGCTTCACTTGTATATAGTTCTTCAAACCCAGCTGAGGCCAAGTCAGCTCGCATAGGTTTAACCAATTCTTCTGGATACATAATTAAAATTTTATAAAGCATTCAAAGATAAGGCTTTTGTCGCATTTTTTTCAAAGGCCTTAACATTCCTAAAAGGTTTGTTTATTGAGCAAAGCCCTATATTTGGGCTTTAATAATTTTGAGGGATGATTAAATGGGTGGCCGCATTTTTGGGCTATTTTATATTACGGTTTCCAGGGGCTATTTTAGGGTTTCTTCTTGGAAGTCTTTTGGAGAACGTGGGAGGCTCGGGCTCAAGAGGTGGAAGTGTCTTTCAGGATTTTACCCGCCAAAGCGTTTCACCTGCCGATTTTGAACTGAACCTACTTTCCTTATGTTCTATAATCATAAAAGCTGACGGGCAAGTAAGCCAACGGGAGTTGGATTATGTTCGACAATATTTTTTGAGTACCTATGGCAAGGAAAAGGCGAATGCCATTTTCAGAACCTTCAACGATGTGGTCAAAAAAAGGGAAGTCTCTGCCCAACGAATTGCCACCTATCTCGCCCAACGAACACGGTATGAGGTTCGATTACAACTATTGCACTTTTTATTTGGAATTGCCCAAGCAGACGGACAGGTCAGCAAAGCTGAGGTAAATAAATTAAAGGAAATCGCTGGGTATTTAAGAGTTGGACGCCACGATTTTGAAAGTATCATGGCCATGTTCATCAAGTCAGCCGACAATGCCTATAAGATTTTGGAGATTGAAAAGACCGCTTCGGACGATGATGTAAAAAAGGCGTACCGAAAAATGGCCAAAAAGTATCACCCAGATAGGGTGGTAACCGAGAACGAGGCCATCAAAAAAGGAGCAGAGGAAAAGTTCAAGGAGGTGCAGAAAGCCTACGAGACCATTCAAAAAGAAAGAGGAATTTCTTAATCGATAAATCATGCAAGAATTTTGGTTTTATATCAAATTGGGGTTGGATCATGTGTTGGACTTTGGCGCTTATGATCACATCCTATTTTTATCGGCATTGGCCATACCGTTTACCTTTGTGAATTGGAAAAGAGTGGTCATTTTGGCGACAATCTTCACCATTGCCCATTGCACTTCACTGGCGCTTTCGGCATTCGAGGTGCTAACGGTCGATGTCGGATTGATTGAATTTTTGATTCCTGTCACAATCTTATTGACGGCGCTTTTCAATTTTGTATACGTCAAAAAAGAGATTCAAAGCGTTGGTATGACACTTCATGTGATTGCAACCACTTTTTTTGGATTGATCCATGGCTTCGGGTTTTCCAATTACTTTAAAATGATGATGGCAGAGGAGGATGATAAGGTTGTTCCGTTATTGGGTTTCGCAACTGGGATAGAGCTTTCCCAAGTGGCCGTAATTCTTGTGATTTTGGCGATTGCCTTTTTGGTTCAGGACGTGCTCAAGGTCAAAAGAACGATTTTTATTGCCCTTGCATC
The DNA here is from genome assembly GCF_053642935.1 of Flagellimonas sp. 2504JD4-2. NCBI lineage: Bacteria > Pseudomonadati > Bacteroidota > Flavobacteriia > Flavobacteriales > Flavobacteriaceae > Flagellimonas > Flagellimonas sp. 2504JD4-2. The sequence goes on from NZ_JBSIOV010000001.1 coordinate 569,722, forward strand.
GATTTTGGTCATCGCCATTACAATACCTTTGCTCATTGCCACGTTTCCCCAATAGGGCCCTTTGTTAAATTTAGCCGAATAAGGTTGTAGGGGTCTTTGAAAGCGGGTATATTTATTCATTATCGGCTTATTTTTGATATATGGAGGACCGCAAACAAGAAAGATATGACAAAGCCTATTTGAGAATGGCTGTGGAATGGGGAAAATTGTCCCATTGTAAGCGTAAACAGGTAGGGGCCATCATAGTCAAAGACCGTATGATAATATCTGATGGGTATAACGGTACTCCGACAGGATTTGAGAACTTTTGTGAGGATGAAGAAGGGTATACCAAATGGTATGTTTTGCATGCTGAGGCCAATGCCATCTTGAAAGTGGCGGCTTCTACGCAATCTTGCGAGGGATCGACCCTGTATATCACCTTATCGCCTTGCAGAGAGTGTAGCAAATTGATACATCAGGCGGGGATAAAACGAGTGGTATATCAAAATGCGTATAAAGACGATTCCGGACTGCGTTTTTTGGAGCGTGCCGGGGTAGTTACCCATCATCTGCCAATATTGGAAGAAATGGTTTAACCTCACCATTAAGCTATGAAAAAGAAATATCAATATATATTACCTACGCTACTCGCACTCGCAGTGGCCATCGGAATTTTTATTGGAGGTAAGCTTCACTTTGATGATACTCCAGAAAAATTGTTTTCCACCAATTCCAAAAAAGACAAGCTCAATAGACTCATCGATTATATCGACTATGAATATGTCGATGACATTGATACCGATAGCATTGTGGATGTCACAGTAAACAACATCCTTGGAAAATTGGACCCACATTCAGTGTACATCCCCAAAAGTGAAATGGAAGAGGTTTCTGAAAACATGAAGGGTGATTTTGTGGGTATCGGAGTTAGCTTTTATATGTACCGGGATACGATTACGGTAATACGAACCATAAAAAATGGCCCAAGTCAAATAAGCGGAATCAAAGCCGGAGACCGAATTTTAATTGCCGATACCGATACGTTGTACGGTCGTAGAATACCCAATAATGTTGTTGTTTCCACATTGAAGGGAAAGATTGGAACCAAAGTTGACCTGAAAGTGTTCAGAAAATCTGAAAACAGGATGATGGACGTTACCGTCAGACGTGACCGCATTCCAATCAAAAGTGTTGACGCCTACTATATGTTGACCAGTGACATGGGATATATAAAAATCAATCGTTTTGCAGAATCAACATATAATGAGTTTAAGGATGCACTTAGAAAATTAAAGATACGAGGGGCCCAAAAGCTGGTTCTTGACCTCAGGGATAACCCTGGAGGTTATTTGGGAATAGCTGAAAAACTGGCTGATGAGTTTCTGGAAGATGATAAGTTGATCCTCTACACAAAAAACAAAAAAGGAAGGATAAAAAGGGCATTTGCCACAAGTAATGGGGATTTTGAGGAAAAACCCGTATACGTTTTGATCAATGAACGATCTGCTTCCGCTAGTGAGATTATTGCTGGCGCTTTGCAGGACAACGATATAGGCACAATTGTAGGGCGCCGTTCCTTTGGAAAAGGTTTGGTGCAACGGGAAATGGATTTGGGAGATGGATCTGCTGTTCGCCTTACAGTTTCGAGATACTATACTCCTACCGGACGCTCAATTCAGCGTTCCTATAAAAAAGGGCATCGCGATTACTATCAAAAATTTATGGAGCGGTACAGTAGCGGTGAGTTGATCTCGGTGGATAGTATTAAAGTGGCCGATTCGCTTAAATTTAGGACGCCCAAGGGTAAAATTGTCTATGGAGGAGGAGGAATTATCCCCGATGTTTTTGTTCCTATCGGAAGCAATGAAGAGGAAGCCATAGATAGCATGGATGACACCTATGAATTCTTCTCCCGATTCATATTTGAACATTTGGAAAAGGACCGCACACGGTACATGGAATACACCAAAAATCAATTTTTGGATGAGTATAAGGTAGATGATATTCTTTTTGATGAATTTATTCAGTTCGTACTCAACCGAAAGATACAGTTGGATTTTTACGCTTTTGAGGATAAAATAAAGGACTACCTAAAAGCCAATATTGCGGAACAATTGTTTTCTCCTAACCTTTCAGCTCAGATAAAAGGGAAGCATGACACCATGTTGAAAAAAATCAAAGACTTGGATGCAGCAGCAACCTTTGACAAATCCAAAGAAGTGGCCTTCAAGCCGGAAGATTAATTGTCTTTGAGCTTTTTGTCGATTTTCTTGGAGGTCATAAAAATCAGCAAAAGTACTACAGCGCAGAGCGAAGCCACAATTCCAATGAGTGCTATGGTGCTATCCCCCTGAAACGGGGCTTCAAAATCCACTAGCGTAACATTATAGGCAATCAGCCCCAATGCGAGGAATATGAGAATTATAATAAGTGTTCTGTTCATGGCGATTGCTATTAGTGTGCAAACATTTGGTTGACATTGGTGGCGAATAACTTGACCGCTATCGCCAACAAAATGACTCCAAAGACCTTTCTGATTACATTAAGTCCGTTCTTGCCCAAAAAGCGTTCAATCTTTGCGCTTGATTTTAGAACAAGATATACAAAGATAATGTTTACAATTATGGCAATTATGATGTTCTCCACATGATATTCTGCGCGTAGTGCTAAAATCGATGTTAAAGTTCCGGCTCCGGCAATTATTGGAAAAGCTATGGGCACAACAGATGCGCTCTCGGGCTCGTCATGTTTAAATAAGGTTACGCCAAGTACCATTTCCAGTGCTAAGAAAAAGATCACAAAAGCACCTGCCACCGCAAATGAGTTTACATCGATTCCGATGAGACCCAGAATACTTTCCCCAACAAAAAGAAAGGCCGTCATGATACAGGCCGCAACAATGGACGCCTTTTCAGACTGAATGTGTCCAACCTTGCTTCGCAAAGAAATTATGATGGGAATACTTCCCAAAATATCGATTACGGCAAAAAGTACCATGCTGGCAGTCACGATTTCCTTTATACTGAAATTCATCACCTTATAATTTGTCCGCAAATTTACGTGGAAAAAAGCCTTTTGGATTACGCACGTGGATTTATAAAACATCAATTTTTTGTTTTGGATTACTTTTGTCCAATAAATAAGTTCTGAGATGTTCCAAATTGGAAAGACCATAGTATCTGAAGATATTTTAGAGAATGATTTTGTATGCAACCTAAATGCATGCAAAGGGGCTTGTTGCGTGGACGGAGAGTACGGCGCACCTCTTGAAGATGCTGAAACCGAGATATTGGTTGATATCTATCAGGATGTCAAACCACATCTCAGGCCAGAAGGAATTTTGGCGATCGAGGAACAAGGAGCTTTTGTAAAGGGTGAGGACGGCGAATGGGAAACTCCTTTGGTCAACAAAAGCGAATGTGCCTATGTCGTTTTTTCCAAAGAGGGAATCGCTAAGTGCGGTTTGGAGGAAGCCTATAACGATGGAGCCATAAAGTGGAAAAAACCTATATCATGCCATATGTATCCCGTCAGGGTCAGGGAATACTCTGAGTTCACTGCGGTCAATTATCACCAATGGGAAATTTGTGATCCAGCCTGCAGTTTGGGAGAGGAACTAAAGGTTCCGATTTATAAGTTTGTAAAAGAGGCTTTGATAAGGAAGTTTGGGAAAACTTGGTATAAAGAATTGGAAGAAGTCGCAAAGGAAAATGCTAAACAATAGGGATGTCCAATGTGACCTTGGTTCCTGTTGGAGTTCCATCTTCTGCATATAGATCCGCAATATCCACATCAAAACTATTTTGATAATCTTTGGAAAAATTGGCCAAACGTTCTTTGGTGATTCTAATGCCTACAGATTTTCTTTTTAAGACCCTATTGGCCTTATTGACCTGGGCAGCATCCCTTCCAACACCGTTGTCTATAATCTCAATGGTAACGTGACTTTCACTTTTCTTCTTTACGTGGAGATGAATCAATTTTTCACCTTCCTTTGGTGAGAGGCCGTGCCAAAGCGAATTTTCAAGAAAAGGTTGCAATGCCAAGGAGGGTACTTTTATGTTGTCTATATTGATGTTTTCATCAACGATGATTTGGAAATCTATTTCGTTGGAAAATCGAATGTTCTCAATGTTCATGTACAGTTCAACGGTTTCCAGCTCTTCTGCAAGTGAAATCTCTTTTAACGAGGACGCTTCCAATATCTTTCGGACCAGTTTTGAGAACTTATTGAGATAGTGAACGGCATTTTTCTGCTCGTTGTTGATGATGTACAGCTTGATAGAATTCAACGAGTTGAACAAAAAATGAGGGTTCATCTGGCTTCGAAGCATATTTTGTTCAAGTGTGAGTACCCTTTTCTCATTTTTGCTCTGATACTGCCGGTAAAGAATGTACAGGATGGATGAAATCAACCCCACGATCAAGGCGCTTACCAATAACGTAGTTTGATTTTTACGAAGCCTAAGCCGTACAATTTCATTTTCCTTTGCAAGAACAGATATTTGATTGCTCTTTTTATCGGCTTCATATCTCACAATAACATCGTTCATGTACCTAAAGTTGGTGGAACTTGAGATTTCTTTACCGTACTCGTCCGCCTTCACATAATATTCATAGGCCTTTTGGTAATCGCCTCTTTCATGCTCAAGGTCGGAAAGCTTTTGATAGGCATATAGAATATTGCTGGGCAAATTGTGGCTCTGCGCCATTTCGAGACCATCCTGAATAAATTCATGGGCCTTGTTATAACTGCCCAATTTGGTATGGGCCCAGCCGGTATTGATGTACACCATGGCAGTAATAAAAAAGTCACCTATTTTCTTGGATTGTTCATGGAGAGGTTCAAGTAGGACCAAGGCAGCATAGGGCATATCTTGTTTCAGATAGATCTGCGCCAAACTGTTTTTACAAACTACGCGTCCAAAATCGGAATTGATATCCTCATTATAAGCAAGGGATTTACGATAATTTTCCAGTGCTCCTTCCAAATCGCCCTTATATTCAAGGCAGTCACCAATGTTTTGATAGTTGATGGCAAGACCCAACTTGTTCCCCAATTCCTCTTCCAGGGTCAAAGCTCTTTTAAATTGAATAATGGCAAGATCGTACTGTTCGAGGGTTTGGTACAGGTTCCCAATGCAGTTTAGGGAGACATTAATACTCCGTTTTATATGGGTGGAAGGATTTTCCACTTGTTCGGCGAGCTCAAGTGCTTTTTGATTGTAGTCCAAGGCGGTTTTAATGGCATCCGTTCTTCGGTATACAACACCCAACATATTTAATGCCCGTACCCTAAGCCCAGTATTGTTGGCTTTTTCAGCGAGTTCCAGCGCCTCTTGGTGTAGTTCTACAGCTTGTTTAAATTTTGATCGATTCCGGTACCTGGCACCCATTTGGTCTAGGGCATAGGACGCTCCTTCCAGATAATTTTCACTTTTGCAAAGGTTGGCAAAATAGCGCAGCAACGTAGTATCTCCCTTTTCAGCTTTTAGTTCCGTGTCCAAGGAGAGGTAGGTTTTGGGTTGCATTTGAACAATGCGCTGTGCTTTTTCCTTAAAAGCATGTGGAATTTCTTGGGCATAGGTTAGCCCTAGGGCCATTAAAACGCATAGAAATGACAGTATGGACCTTTGCTTAAGGGGATTTTTTTTGTTTTTTATCAATCTAATTTTGAACACTTGTATCCTAGAAAGTTACAGCATATCCAAAAAATCGGATTTCTTTTGCCTTGAGACAGGGATTTTATGGTTGGATTCCAATACAACATACCCGTCTGTTTTGAGGAATTCTTTTATCTTATTGAGATTGATGATGTACGAATTGTGAATTCTGAAAAAACTATTGTCCGGCAGCAAAGTGTTTACTTCCTTGAGCTTTTTGGTCAATAGGATTTTATGTCCGTCACTTAGATAAATAGTGCTATAATTCCCGTCTGATTCGGCATAAAGAATGTCATCACTATTTAAGAACACCAATTTGCCATCTGTATTAATGGTGATTTTTTTACTGTGGGAATCAGCATTGAAGTTCAACAGAATTTTTTCCAATTTTTCAACGGTCAAATTCTTGGCGTTGTACTTTTTTATTTTGGCGATAGTGACCTGAAGGTCATCCGTATCTATAGGCTTTAATAAATAATCGATAGCCTCGTTCTTCAAAGCCTGAAGTGCGTATTGATTATATGCCGTGGTGATGACCACCGGGAAATCCTTGTTTTTTAGATTCTTGATAAATTGAAAACCGTCCATTGCCGGCATTTCAATATCAAGGAACAGGCAATCCGGGGTATTGCGTTCCAGATAATCCAAAGCTTCATGCGCATCGGTAAATGAGGCAACAATATCCACTTCATCGCTCAGATTGGTCAATTCCCAGCTCAGACTTTGTAGTGCTTTTACCTCGTCATCTACTATAACTGCTTCTAACATCCTCTGTTTTAAATCAATTCCAAATTTAGGATTATTATATATAAGGTATTTAAAATTTTGTGTTGATGGGCACTTTATACGTATAACTGGTAAAAAATGACGGGGAATGGGATTTTTGTAAAAAAATTCTTTAGCAAACCCATTATTTTACCCCAAAAGACGGTGGATTTCAAAAAACTGGAAACCATTTATACATAAAAAAAGGCAATCCATACATGCCTGTTTAGAACCACTGATTTTGTTTTATACATTCGACTTGTCAAAATAAATGACAACCTAAACCGAACTCAAATGAGAAAATGCGTTGTGTTATTTGTGATTTTGATATTTGCCCTGATTTGTGCAGCGGTGTTGGAGAATAAGGAGTTGGAGATGCAATCAGACTGGAACGAAATGGTAACCATTCCATAGTGCGTTCCCATTAATTACGTTCATATACATTACCAATCAAATTGTACGGCCGGAGCAACCAACCTCTTGTTTTAGAAACTGCTTGCAAAATAAAATATCCGGTCAAGCCAAGATACTAAGTTTGATTTTGGGTTTCGGGGGAACTACCTGGAATTGAACCAATTTCTATCGGTTAGATTTGGAAAGGCCGTACTGTTTGGTAGTGAAGTTTGGAAAGGCTTTTAGTGTAATTTCCATAAATAGATTAAGACCAAGGGATGTAAGTTTTTATACTCCTTGGTCTTTTTTTGTGCCCTAATATTTCCAAAAAAAGTTTTCATTTCCAATAAATTTTATCAGCCCAAGTAACATGGGTTGCCAGCCTAGATTTCAACATGTTGTGTTAAAAACTTTACACTTGTTTTAGCAAAACGAACTTTACAATCTGGTTACATTTTTGAATCTTTGTTAGCCCTATTCACAAGGAAATTTTCTTTCCAAATTATAAATTTTGTAACTAATTATTATGTCAGTAGCCGTCGAGCCCATATTAGAAGAAAATGAAGATAGATTTGTAATATTTCCAATTCAACATAATGATCTTTGGGAATGGTACAAGAAATGCGAAGCTTGTTTTTGGACGGCAGAGGAAATAGATCTTCATGAGGATTTAACGGACTGGAACAATAAATTGAATGATGATGAACGGTATTTTATAAAACACATACTTGCATTCTTTGCTGCATCCGACGGTATTGTAAACGAGAATTTGGCAGAAAATTTTGTTAGTGAAGTTCAGTACCCTGAGGCCAAATTTTTCTATGGGTTTCAAATAATGATGGAGAATATTCATTCAGAAACCTATTCCTTACTGATAGATACCTATGTGAAAGATGAGAAGGAGAAAAATATTCTTTTTAAAGCTATAGAAAACTTCCCTGCAATCAAAAAGAAGGCCGATTGGGCATTAAACTGGATTGATTCTCCAAGTTTTGCAGAAAGGTTAATTGCTTTTGCCGCAGTTGAAGGGATTTTCTTTTCAGGTGCTTTTTGTTCCATATTCTGGCTAAAGAAAAGAGGTTTAATGCCTGGACTTACTTTTTCTAACGAGTTAATTTCTAGAGATGAAGGAATGCACTGTGATTATGCAGTTCATTTGCACAACAAACACCTGGTCAACAAAGTGCCTAAAGAGCGAATAACACAAATTTTGACCAACGCTCTTGATATTGAAAGAGAGTTTATTACTGAGTCACTTCCTGCAAGTCTTATTGGAATGAACTCAAAACTAATGACGCAGTACCTAGAGTTTGTAACTGATAGGTTACTTGTGGAGTTAGAATGTGAAAAAGTGTACAATGCCACTAACCCATTTGATTTCATGGATATGATTTCACTTCAGGGTAAAACCAATTTCTTTGAGAAGCGTGTATCTGAATATCAAAAAGCGGGAGTGCTGAACAAAGAAAAAGACGAAGACGCACAAAAAATCAGTTTCGACGCCGATTTTTAGATTGACCAACCTTTAAGAAAACACCGGCCCCTGGTGTTTTAACGACCTTAACCTAAAATGCGCTGGAGTTTTCCAACGCAATTAAAATGTATGCTGGTAAAACCAACAAACGTATCATTTAAATAATTGTAGCCACATGTATGTAGTAAAAAGAGACGGAAGAAAAGAGCTGATCATGTTCGATAAGATCACGGCCAGAGTAAGAAAATTGTGTTATGGTCTAAACGGATTGGTAGACCCACTAAAAGTTGCTATGCGGGTCATAGAAGGACTTTATGATGGTGTTACCACATCCGAATTGGATAATTTGGCAGCTGAGATTGCCGCCACCATGACGACTACGCATCCTGATTATGCAAAATTAGCGGCTCGTATCTCAGTTTCCAACTTACACAAAAACACTAAAAAATCCTTCTCGGAGACCATGAAGGATTTGTATGAGTACGTTAATCCAAGAACTGGTAAAAAAGCACCTCTACTATCAGATGAAGTCTACAAGGTAATCGAAGAGAACGCTGAAAAATTGGATTCTACCATTATTTATAACCGCGATTTTGGCTACGATTATTTCGGTTTTAAAACTTTGGAACGTTCTTACTTATTAAAATTGAACGGAAATATAGCAGAACGTCCACAACATATGTTGATGCGTGTTGCTGTTGGGATTCATTTAAACGATTTAGATGCTGCGATTGAAACGTATGAGTTGATGTCTAAAAAGTACTTTACTCATGCAACACCTACCTTGTTCAATTCCGGTACACCTAAACCGCAAATGTCCTCTTGCTTCCTATTGGCAATGAAAGATGATAGCATTGATGGTATTTACGATACATTGAAGCAAACAGCAAAAATTTCACAATCAGCGGGAGGTATAGGTCTTTCCATCCACAATGTGAGAGCTACAGGATCATATATAGCGGGCACCAATGGAACTTCTAACGGAATAGTTCCAATGCTTCAGGTATTTAATGATACGGCCAGATATGTGGATCAAGGTGGTGGAAAGCGCAAAGGAAGTTTCGCAATCTATATGGAGCCATGGCATGCCGATATCTATGAATTCTTGGATTTGAAAAAGAATCATGGGAAAGAAGAAATGCGCGCACGGGATTTATTCTACGCCATGTGGATCTCAGACCTTTTCATGAAAAGAGTAGAAGCAAATGAGGAATGGACATTAATGTGTCCTAATGAATGTCCAGGGCTTTTCACAAATCATAGTGAAGAGTTTGAAAAGTTATACTTAAAATACGAAGCTGAAGGTAAAGGTCGTAAAACGGTAAGAGCTCGCGAACTTTGGGAAAAAATATTAGAATCTCAGATTGAAACGGGAACACCTTATATGTTGTACAAAGATGCTGCGAACCGTAAAAGCAACCAGAAGAACTTAGGAACTATCCGTTCATCTAACTTATGTACCGAGATTTTGGAGTATACCTCTCCAGATGAGGTGGCCGTATGTAATTTAGCGTCCATCGCACTGCCTATGTTTATAAAAAATGGGGAGTTTGATCATAAAGAACTCTTTAAGGTTACAAAAAGAGTGACCAAAAATTTGAATAAAGTAATAGATAGAAACTACTACCCAGTTAAAGAAGCTGAAAATTCTAATATGCGTCATAGACCCATTGGTCTTGGAGTGCAGGGCTTAGCTGATGCTTTTATCATGTTGCGTTTGCCATTTACAAGTGATGAAGCCAAAAAACTAAATCAAGAGATATTTGAAACCCTATATTTTGCGGCAGTAACCGCTTCTATGGAGCAAGCAAAAGAAGAAGGGCCATACTCATCTTATAAAGGCTCTCCTATTGAACAGGGAGAGTTTCAGCACAACCTTTGGGGCATTAAGGACGAAGAACTTTCTGGACGTTGGGATTGGGCTAAATTGAGAAAAGAAGTAAAGAAAAACGGTGTTCGCAACTCTTTGCTAGTGGCACCAATGCCAACAGCATCTACTTCTCAGATACTTGGGAATAATGAATGTTTTGAGCCGTATACCTCTAATATTTACACTCGTCGAGTGCTTTCAGGCGAATTTATTGTGGTAAATAAGCACCTGCTAGAAGACTTGGTAAGTTTAGGCCTTTGGAACGAAAACATGAAGCAGGAATTGATGCGAGCCAACGGATCTATTCAACATATAGAAACTATTCCTCAAGACATTAGAGATCTGTACAAGACGGTTTGGGAGCTTAGCATGAAAGATATCATTGATATGAGCAGACAAAGAGGATATTTCATTGATCAGAGCCAATCTTTGAACTTGTTCATGGAAAATGCAAATTATTCCAAATTAACCTCTATGCACTTTTATGCATGGAAGAGCGGACTTAAAACAGGAATGTATTACCTAAGAACCAAGGCGGCTGTGGATGCCATAAAATTCACTTTGGACAATACCAAGAAGAAAGAAGTTCCCATTAGCGTAGCAGCGGAAGCGGAAGTTGTGGCGGCGACACCAAAAGCTGCTGAAGAACTAAAGGTGGAAGCCACATCGGTAAGTCAACAAGAGGTGGATATACAGCCGATGACTCCTGAAGAAATGAAAGAGATGATCGCACGGGCCAAAGAAGGCCAAGCGGATGATGATTGCTTAATGTGCGGATCATAGTGATAGTGTTTATTTGATAAAGCACCTTGAGAAAGCTCACCCCACATCGGGCCGAACCAAGGTGTTTTCATTTATCAATAAAAATGGACGTACCTGTAAATTAGATTAGCTACGGAATTTTAACCCAAATAAAAAACCCCATTGCATGCAATGGGGTTTTTTATTTTAATGTTTTAAAAACTATAGAGACCAAGCTCTGCCTTGGGTTAACTCATCAACATCGCCACAGCCAATATACTCGCCCGGTATGGGTAAATAAGCCAATACCTCTTCTCCAATATACTCAGACGATTTATAGGCCCAAATAGCGGTTCCCCTAACACTGTTGGCGAACGTAAAGCAGGCTACTTCATCATCAAGTTCAGCGGTTTCACCACTTTCCATAGCTACAAAATAGGCTTCCATGATTTTCTCATGTTCCTCTTCTTGTTCAGGTGTCCTTTTCTTCAAATAAGTCGCGAATACAGGTTCTAGATCTTCGGCATCAACATCTTCCAAGCTTTCTTTACCAGAGCCGGTTAAAACTTTATTGGTGAATTTTTCCATGGTCAATTTCATCAAACCTTGTTGCTCTTCTGGCAGTACCTCATGGGCAAATTGATCAAGGAACATGTGCACGTTGAGTTCACTTGCCGAAGGAGTATCCGTTTTTGGTAAAAGGATGTCAACTAACGAATGAACAACGGAGCCTTGCTCCTTGCTGAAGAAACTCGGTGTCCAATCCAATGCCTTTTTGGTTTGACAACTTTGGACTATGCTTAGTAAGGTTGGGGTAGCAGCGGCATAACCGAAAACCATCCCCATATTTTTAAGTGCTGCTCTTCTTTCCATTATATATTTCCTTTTTTAAGTTCTTGGGCCGCATGGTTTGCCGCCCTTGCAGTAAATGCCATGTAAGTTAAAGATGGATTGACGCATGCTGCAGAAGTCATAAAAGATCCATCGGTAACATATACATTTTTACATGCATGTACTTGATTATATCCATTCAGTACCGAAGTTTTAGGGTCTCTACCCATCCTTGCAGTTCCCATTTCGTGGATTCCCAAACCAATTGCACCTGGGTCATCAAAAGATTCGATATCCCGCAAACCGGCTTTCTCCAACATCTCCACAGCTTGGCTTAACATGTCTTCCCGCATTTTCAACTCATTATCCTTGAGTTCGGCATCGAAGGTAACCGTTGGAAGTCCCCATTGGTCCTTTTTGTCATAATCAAGGGTCATTCTATTGTCCTCATAGGGAAGAATTTCTCCAAATCCGCCCATTCCAAAAGTCCAACCTCCTGGCTTCAAAATGGCATCTTTAAGTTCTTTACCGTGGGATACTTCAGCAATAATATCTTCCCAATTGCCTCTTTGTGCACCTCCTTGGTAGCCATATCCTCTTAAGAATTTATCGGTGTTGGAACTGCCGCCGAGGTTTCTGAACCTTGGAATGTAAATCCCGTTGGGCTTTCTTCCTTTATAATACTTGTCCTCAAAACCATCGAATTTTCCTGAAGCCCCCACACGCAAATGGTGATCCATGATGTTTCTTCCCAACTGATCGGAATCATTTCCAAGACCGTTAGGGAAACGATCGGATTTGGACTGCATCAGTATGGAAGTGGACGCAATGGCAGAAGCACATAGGAAAATCACTTTGGCTTTGAACACTTGCTCCTCTTTGGTAACACGGTCAATGATTTTAACTCCTGAAGCCTTTTTCGTATCTGCATCATAAATAACCTCATGAACAATGGAATCAGGTCTTAGGGTCATGTTACCAGTGCGCTCTGCAGCAGGTAAGGTAGAGGAAACACTGCTAAAATAAGCTCCAAAAGGACAACCTCTAATACAACGGTTTCTATATTGGCAACGAACTCTTCCATCACCTTCGAACTTTTTGTCACTATTGATATGCGCCACTCGCCCTGCGGTGATTACGCGTCCATCGAAGTGTTCCGAAACTTTGTCCCGCACATGTTGTTCCACACAGTTGAGCTCCATCATGGGCTCAAACTGTCCATCGGGAAGTTGTGGAAGGCCCAAAAGTTCTCCGGCAACCCCAATATAGGATTCCACCTTATCGTACCAAGGTGCAATATCTTTGTAACGAACGGGCCAATCAACAGCGATACCATCATTTTTGTTGGCTTCAAAATCAATATCGCTCCAACGGTAACTGTGACGTCCCCACATAATGGAACGACCACCTACATGATAACCTCGCATCCAATCAAAACGCTTGGTTTCATTGTAAGGATGTTCTAAATCGTTAACAAACCAATGTTTGGATGCCGCTTTGGTCGTATAGCCGGTTCGGTTTTGTTTTTCTTGTTTTTTTAGGTCTTCTTGGGTAGGTTGTCCATTGTTCGGGAAGTCCCAGGGATCCATATTTGCTGTGGGGTAGTCTTCCCGGTGCTTGACCATCGGACCACGCTCGAGCACCAAAGTCTTCAGCCCATGTTCACAAAGTTCCTTGGCAGCCCAACCACCGCTGATGCCTGTTCCGACAACAATTGCATCATACGATTCCTGTTCTTCGTTGTAATAGAATTTGCTCATTTATTATTGATTGTTTATTTTCTAAATGTATTAAATATTAAATTAATTTTCTACATTTAAACCCCTTGTTTATTGGGAAATTAACACTATAACGTTGTAGTAAATCCTAATCTTTTAATAATCAGCATTACGAAATAAACAATCATGAAAAGAAGAAAATTTGTAGCCAATTCTGCAAAGGTTGGTTTAGCCATTACCGCATTAGGTGGGTATGCTTGTAAACAAGCAAAAAAAGAACCAGAAAAAGAAGTTGTAGAGGTTTCTGAAGAAGAGACTATGGCTCCATTTTTTAAATTGTCGTTAGCGCAATGGTCCATGCATAGGATGATAAGAAATGAGGGTGTTGACCCGTATACTTTTGCAGAAAGGGCAAAGGCTTGGGGATTCACCGGACTGGAATATGTAAGCGGACTTTATTATCCAGAATTGGAAAAGGACAATTTTTCCGAAGCTGCAATGAAGGCATTTGTTGACAAGAGTAATGCAGAGGCTGAAAAGCACGGCATGAAAAATTTACTTATTATGATCGATGGTCAGGGAGACTTAGCGACACCTGATGCCGAAGAACGTAAAAAAGCTGTGGAAAACCATCATAAATGGGTAGATGCAGCTGCGGCCATGGGATGCCATACCATTAGGGTGAATTTAAGCGGAGCGGATGATGCTGAAGAATGGACAAGTGCTTCGATTGATGGTCTAACACAATTGGCTACCTATGCCAAACCGAAAAATATCAACATTACGGTTGAAAACCATGGTGGGTTTTCTTCAAATGGCGAAATGTTAGCCAATGTAATGAAGCAAGTAAATATGGATAATTGCGGAACACTTCCTGATTTTGGAAACTTCTGTATGAAATGGGCAGAATGGCCTGCTTGCGACGACTGGTATGACCGCTATAAGGGGATGAAAGAGTTAATGCCCTATGCGAAGGCAGTAAGTGCTAAATCACACGATTTTGATGAGGAAGGCAATGAAATCCATTCGGATTATGTAAAAATGTTAAAGATTGTAAAGGACGCCGGATATACTGGATATATCGGTGTTGAATATGAAGGAAGTGGTAAAGGTGAGGAAGAAGGTATTATAGCAACAAGAGATTTGCTGATTAAGGCCGGGAAGCAAGTATAGACTCGGCTTTCTTAAGTTCATTATATGCAGGCATTATTTAACCAACTATTTGATTACAATTTTTATTGTAACAAAAAGCTCATTGAGCAATGTTCGAGTATGGAAAAGGTTCCTCAAAAGTGTGTCAAACTTTTTGGACACATATTGAATGCCCACCATATTTGGAACCATCGAATTGTTGGGAAACCTGCAGAATTTGGTGTTTGGCAAGAACATCCGGTTGAAAGTTGGGGCGATATTCATTATGAGAACCAGCGAACCACCTTTGAGATTATCACAAATGCAGATGACTTCAGTCAAAGAATAGATTATGAGAATAGCGAGGGGCGGATGTTTGCCAACGAACTTAAGGATATACTTTTTCACATTATTAACCATTCAACCCATCATAGAGGACAGATTTTAATGGACAATAGATCCAATGGAATCGAACCAGAACCTTTAGACTACATTTTTTATAAAAGATAAACCCCCCTTTCATGATTTCAAAAGTTAAGTTCCAGCTGTCGTTAATGATGTTTTTAGAGTTTTTCATATGGGGCGGTTGGTTTGTGACCTTAGGGATTTATTTGCCCAACACCCTTAAGGCCAGTGGTGGTGAAATAGCGTTAGCTTATTCAACACAATCATGGGGAGCTATAATAGCACCTTTTATTATTGGGTTGATTGCCGATCGGTTTTTTAATGCTGAACGTATTTTGGGAATCTTGCATTTGGTTGGTGCCTTTTTAATGTACCAAATGGCAAATGCTACCGATTTTGGTATTTTCTATCCCTATGTTTTGGGATATATGATCATCTATATGCCAACTTTGGCCTTGGTGAATTCTGTTTCATTTAACCAAATGACCGATCCAGCCAAGGAATTTTCATTTGTCAGGGTTTTTGGTACCATAGGATGGATTATCGCAGGACTCACTATTAGTTTTGTGGGATGGGATAGTGAAGCAGGCGTGCAAGAAGGACTTTTGAGAAATACATTTTTGATGGTATCCGTAGCTTCGGCTGTTCTAGGTCTTTTCAGTTTTACGCTACCTAAGACTCCCCCGCAGGTTGCAAAGGGTGAAAAAATTACGCTTTCCGATATTTTGGGATTGGAAGCACTTAAGCTTTTGAAGGACCGTAACTTTTTAATCTTCTTTTTGGCTTCTGTTTTGATATGCATTCCGCTGGCTTTTTATTATCAACATGCGGGTCAATTTTTAGGTGAAATTGGCGTTTCAAACCCTGCTGGAAAAATGACCATTGGACAGGCTTCAGAGGTACTTTTTATGCTGTTGCTTCCGTATTTTTTCAAAAAGTTTGGATTTAAAAAAACCATATTGGCCGGAATGCTGGCATGGACAATTAGGTACCTGTTGTTTGCTTATGGTAACGCCGGGGAAATGGCTTTCATGCTGTTGGTAGGAATTGCATTGCATGGTATCTGCTACGACTTTTTCTTTGTATCTGGTCAAATCTATACGGATTCAAAAGCTGGAGAAAAGTATAAAAGTGCGGCACAAGGATTGATTACCCTGGCGACCTATGGAGTAGGGATGCTAATTGGCTTTTGGGTAGCTGGAAAGATAACCGACATGTATCTGATTTCAGAAAACGCTCATGATTGGGGCAGTGTATGGATAATTCCTGCAATTTTTGCCCTAGTTGTCTTCCTACTTTTCGCTCTGTTCTTTAAAAAAGAAAAAGTGGAATACAAATCTTAAATAACAACCAAATAAATTAATAATGGACAACATTAACAAGAATAGGCTTTTCCTAGCCTCATGTGTATCACTAATCGTAACTGCCATGACATTTGCCCTTAGGGCTGGAATCATGGGGGAGCTAAACGTTGAATTTGGCTTCAATGACACCCAATTGGGATGGATGAATTCCATGGCATTTTATGGCTTTCCAGTATCCATGATCATAGGAGGGCTTATCTACCCAAAAATTGGTCCCAAACCCATCCTTTGGGTTGCGTTCATATGTCACTTACTGGGATTAATACTGACAATAACGTCGAAAAGTTTTATACCGCTACTCGTATCAACCTTCTTTATTGGGTTAGCCAATGGAGCGGTAGAAGCAGCTTGTAATCCGCTTATTGCCGATATGTATACTACCAACAGAACTACCATGCTGAACAAGTTCCACGTTTGGTTTCCTGGAGGTATCGTAATTGGAGCCTTGCTAGGAGAGCTTATGGGTAATATGGGTCTATCATGGCAAATCCAAATAGCCATAATGATTGTTCCTACATTGATCTATGGCTACCTCATTCTAGGGCAGAAGTTTCCAAAGGCTGAAAATATCGAAGCCAACATAGGTCGGAATGTAAAATCCATGTTTACCCCCTTGTTTATTTTTATGCTTATCTGCATGGGATTGACGGCAACCACCGAGTTGGGTACAGGACAATTTATTGAAAGACTCCTGGGACAAGCGGGTGCTCCACCTCTTATTATTTTGGCAATTGTAACTGGATTGATGGCGGTAGGAAGGTATTTTGCCGGGCCAATTGTCCACAAGTTCAATCCTATTGGGGTACTATTCGGATCTGCTATCATTGCTTCCCTTGCCTTGTTTTTGCTATCCAGCGCAACAGGTGCAATGGTTTATGTAGCCGCCATTTTATTTTCAGTGGGAGTCATGTACTTCTGGCCAACGATGATAGGATTCGTAAGTGAGTACAATTATAAAACCGGAGCATTGGGGATGTCAATAATTGGAGGATTCGGAATGTTGATCACGGGAATATCCTTGCCAAAAATTGGGCAGATGTTAGATGATCAAAGAACCCAAGCTTTGGAATCAGGAGTATCTGCTGAAGCGGCAGATCTAGTTGCTGGGCAGGCAACCCTAGGAAATATAATGTGGCTTCCTGTCATCCTGATTGGACTTTTCGGAATATTGTTTCTAATGCGTAAAAAACTGGAAGAACAAAGATTGAAACAAGAACACTAAATCATAAATATAATATCAATGCCAA
This sequence comes from Flagellimonas sp. 2504JD4-2, assembly GCF_053642935.1. NCBI lineage: Bacteria > Pseudomonadati > Bacteroidota > Flavobacteriia > Flavobacteriales > Flavobacteriaceae > Flagellimonas > Flagellimonas sp. 2504JD4-2. The sequence continues at coordinate 587,306 of NZ_JBSIOV010000001.1, forward strand.
AAAAAATTAAACTTGGAATTATTGGAGGAGGAGGAGATTCCCTCATTGGGGTGTTGCACAGAGTAGCCTCGTTTATTAATGATAATTACGAAATAGTTGGAGCAGTATTCAATCCTGATTTTGAACAGAATCTTGCATTTGCCAAAGAGATTGATGTTCCGACCAATAGAATTTATAGGGATTTTGACACCTTGATCGAGGAAGAATTAAAACTTCCGGAAGATGAGCGCATTCAGGTCTGCTCTGTTTTGACGCCGAACTTTTTGCACTTCCCAATGGCCAAAAAGCTATTGGAGAACGGGTTTCATGTCATTTGTGAGAAGCCAATGACCATGAACTATGAGGAAGCCAAAACACTCCAGGAAGTACACGAAAAGTCTGGAAAAGTATTTGTTCTTACCCACACTTATACTGGCTACCCGATGGTACGGCAAATGAGGGAAATGATCAAAGCAGGGGTGTTGGGAAAAATCCATAAGGTGGATGCCAGATATTACCAAGGTTGGATCAATACTGTGATCCATGATAAGGAAAAACGCTCATCGGTTTGGCGATTGGACCCCAAAAAGGCCGGAATAAGCTCCTGTATCGGGGATATTGGAGTGCATGCATCCAATTTGATCGAATATACCACAGGATTGAAGATCAAGTCAGTGTTGTGTGACTTCAACTATCTGTATGATGATAACCTAATGGATGTGGACGGGACTGTGTTGGTTCGAATGGATAAACATGTAAAAGGTGTTGTCCGGGCGAGTCAGGTTGCCACTGGCGAGGAGAATGGATTGGCCATAGCGATTTATGGAGAGAAAGGTGCTTTCAGATGGGAGCAGGAAAAACCTAATTTCCTGTATAAAATGAGTGACACAGAACCATTACAGGTATATAAACCAGGACATGCATACAATTCTGAACTTTCGTTAAATGCCTCCAAGATACCTGCTGGGCATCCAGAAGGAATTTTCGATTCCATGGCCAATATTTACCTAGGAGCAGCCAGGGCTATCCGTGGAGAGGCATATAATGATGGTGAGTTCCCAACCATGCAAGATGGGGTAAGGGGAATGAACTTTATTGAAAGTACAGTTGCTTCCCACAAGCAGGGGAATGTTTGGATTGACCTGGAATAAGGATTCTAAACAGAAAGAATTGATGGCCGCTTTTTGCGGCCATTATCTTTGAAAGACCTTTTCAAACTCCTCAAAGACCACAATCATACTTTCTCTCGGAATCTTATTGAATTCTGAAAGCTCTCGGGTATAATAGTCCCAATGGGTCTTTTGCCAATATTCCAAACTTTTATCACCTTCGCCCTCCAAGCGCGCATGTTCGGAATTGACAGCGAAATAGGGTACCAGTTTTACCGAGGTTGTCCGAATGACGCATTTTGCTTTTCCGGACCAATCCGTGACCACTGCAAAATCTCCGATTTTTGGCATCGGTTCCTTACGGCTCTGGATGCCTAACAAAGAATGCGAAGTGGCACGTTTAACATCTTTGCATACCAAATTGACACAAGTATCTGCGTCTTTTTCATTATCACAGAAGTGAATCACCTTAGGTGCATCTTCCGAAGCAAATTCGAGATGGGCATCTAAAAAATCGCCCCATAGATTTCGTGCTGAAGCATTTTCCATAGTAGGTATTTAAGAAAATTTATGTTGTTTAAATTGATTAATCGCATGATTGGCTGCTCTAGCCGTAAAGGCCATATAGGTCAGTGACGGGTTCACACAACTTGCGGAGGTCATAAAGGCCCCATCGGTCACGTAAACATTGGGTGCGTCATGCACTTGATTATGTTTGTTCAATACTGAAGTTTTTGAATTATGGCCCATGCGTGCGCCTCCCATTTCATGTATGCCTAATCCGGGTCCTGTTTCCCTATCGTATGCATTCACGTTTTTAAAACCTGCAGCTTTTAAAATGGCAACCGCTTCTTCCTTAATGGTCTCGCGCATATTGTATTCGTTTTCCTTGAACTCTACGTCAAAATCCAACTGAGGAATGCCCCATTGGTCTTTTTTGTCATTGCTTAGGGTAACACGATTGTCATGGTAGGGCAGCATTTCACCAAAACCGGTCATTCCAATTTCCCAACCACCCGGTTTCAAAATGGCTTCCTTGAGCGCTTTTCCATAACCCAATTCCGCCACCATCTCGGACCAATTGGATCTACCTGCGCCTCCTTGATATCCAAAACCACGTAAAAAACCAGAACGTTTTGTTTTTTCACCGAGGTTCACAAACCGGGGAATGTAAAATCCATTGGGTCTCCTTCCTTTATAGTATTTGTCCAGATGTCCATCTACTTGGGCAGAAGCTCCTAACTGATAATGATGATCCATTATGTTTCTTCCTACCTCATCGTAATTATTCCCCAGACCATTTGGGAACGTTTTCGATTTGGATTGCAACAAGATTCCAACAGAAGCCATGGCCGATGCACACAAGAATATAATTTTTGATTTAAATTCTATTTCCTCATGGGTCTCTGCATCAATGATTTTTACTCCAGTTGCCTTATTTTGGGTATCATCATAGGCGACCTCGTAAACAATGGAGTTCGGACGCAGCGTCATATTGCCCGTTCGTTCTGCTGCGGGTAGCGTGGACGAGTTGCTACTAAAATAACCGCCAAAAGGACATCCTCGCCAGCATCGATTTCTATATTGACATGGCCCACGGCCTATAAAATCTGTAGTGTTTTTTGTGATATGTGCAGCCCTTCCTATGGTCAAAAGCCGTCCGTCCTCAAAATGGGAGCTTAAGGATTGCTGTAAATCCTTTTCAACACAATTCAACTCCATTGGAGGTAAAAATTGCCCATCAGGGAGCTGCTTCAACCCCAATTTTTGACCACTGACACCTATGTATGATTCAACTTTGTCATACCAAGGGGCAATATCTTTATAGCGAACAGGCCAATCAACGGCAATACCTTCTTTTTTATTGGCTTCGAAATCAATGTCACTCCAACGGTAACTCTGCCGACCCCATGTAAGTGATCGACCGCCGACCTGATAACCCCGTATCCAGTCAAACCGCTTGGTTTCCTGATATGGATGTTCCAGATCGTTTACAAAAAAATGTTTGACATCTTCACGAGGGGCCCATCCGACGCGCAGTTGTTTTAGATATTTTTCTTTTTCGGTTCCTGATAATTCACCCTTCAAGGGATAGTCCCATGGGTCGTCGTTCATGGTTTTATAATCTTCAACATGCTTGACCATAGGACCTCGTTCCAGAACCAAGGTTTTTAACCCGTTTTCACATAACTCCTTAGCGGCCCAACCACCCGTTATCCCAGTCCCAACTACAATAGCATCATAAACAACATTTTCATTCATTATTGTGCTGTTTTAATTGTTGGTGAATCGCTATATTTATGTCTTCCCAGTGGGAAATTGAAAACATCTTAATATTTTTCTTAAATATAGGCGATAAATCCTAAAACCTTAAGGATTTATCAATGCTAAAAAATTGATTTAAATGAAGACAATTAAAGGACCAGCAGTATTTCTTGCTCAATTTATAGATAGCAAAGCTCCATTCAATTCGTTGGATGGATTATGCGAATGGGCATCCGGATTGGGATATAAAGGAATCCAGATCCCGACCTGGGAATCGTTCCTAATAGATTTGGATAAAGCTGCAGAGAGTCAGGATTACTGTGATGAGTTAAAGGGAAAAATCAATTCCTATGGTTTGGAGATTACTGAGCTTTCCACCCATTTACAAGGGCAGTTGGTAGCCGTGCATCCAGCATATGACATTATGTTCGACAATTTTGCGCCGGATGCTGTGAAGAACAATCCCAAAGCACGCACCGAGTGGGCTATTGAGACTGTAAAAAAAGCAGCTACTGCGAGTAGAAGATTGGGAATAAATGCGCACGCTACATTTTCTGGGTCTTTGCTTTGGCATACTGCGCACCCTTGGCCACAAAGACCTCCTGGATTGGTTGAAATGGGATTTGAGGAGTTGGCCAAAAGATGGATGCCGATCCTAAATCATTTTGATAAGGAAGGTGTTGATGTTTGTTATGAAATCCATCCCGGTGAGGATTTACATGATGGTGATACTTTTGAACGCTTTTTGGAAGCAACGGGCAACCACAAAAGAGTAAATATTTTATATGATCCAAGCCATTTTGTGCTGCAGCAACTGGATTATATTACTTATATAGACCATTACCACGAGTTTATAAAGTCGTTCCATGTAAAAGATTCTGAGTTCAACCCGACAGGTAAAAAGGGTGCGTTTGGAGGATATAATGATTGGGGTGACCGTGCAGGGCGTTATCGCTCACTTGGGGATGGACAGATAGATTTTAAGACCATTTTCTCCAAATTAACACAGTATGGCTGTGATGTTTGGGCGGTAATGGAATGGGAATGTTGCATTAAAAGTCCGGAACAAGGAGCAAGGGAAGGTGCTAAATTTATTCAAGATCACATTATTGAAGCTACTACCAAAACCTTTGATGATTTTGCAGGTTCAGCAACGGATTCTGAAAAACTCAAAAAAATATTGGGATTATGAAATGAGCGCAAATAAAGGTCATCCTTGCCGACTACGGGAATTGAATGGCTTTTTTTGCGATTTACCGAATATGTGGAATTTTTGATTTCTCCATTTTCAACAACCATAAAAATTTAAACAGATGAAAAAGCTAGTACTATTTGCAGCTTTAGCTGCAGCCTTCGCTTGTAAGGACAAACCGAAAGAAGAGCCAAAAGAAGAAATGATTCAGGAGGTGGAAGCACAAACAGATAAACAGGACGATGGTTGGGTTACCTTGTTCGATGGGAATTCTTTTAATGGGTGGCATTTGTACAATGCCGGGGAAATAGATGAACCCTGGAAGTTGGAAGACGGTGCAATGGTGTTTTATCCACCCAAGGACAGAGCTAAAGGAGAATACTATAACATAGTCACGGATAAGGAGTTTACAAATTTTGTACTTTCCTTGGAATGGAAGGTGTCCGAAGGTGGTAACAGCGGTATTTTTTGGGGAGTTTATGAAGGGAGTGAATATGGCCAACCCTATTTGACCGGTCCTGAAATCCAGGTTTTGGATGATGAAAATCACCCTGACGCAAAAAATGGGACTACACATCAGGCCGGGGCACTATATGATATGATAGCTCCTTCAAAGAAGGTAGTCAACCCTGCCGGTGAATGGAACCATGTCGAATTGAGCATAAATCATGATACCAACCAAGGGCATGTGTCGTTAAACGGTGAGAAAATAGTTGAATTTCCCGTACATGGTCCCCAATGGAACGAAATGGTTTCCAAATCCAAGTTCGCTGGATGGGAAGGTTTTGGAGCGTATAAAACTGGAAAGATAGGATTACAGGACCATAGAGATATGGTAGCCTACCGTAATATTAAAATCAAAGAACTTTAAATGTCCAAAAAACTGTTTCTAGCACTACTGAGTGTAAGTGCCCTAGCTTATAGTCAAGAAAAAGAACCAACCAACCCTGAAGCAACTGAAATATACAAACCTGTACCACCACGGGTGATTGCTGGCAAACCCGGGGAGCCACCAAGTGATGCCATTGTACTTTTTGATGGACAGCATTTCGACAATTGGATAAGCAGTAGCGATAGTACCGAGGTCAAATGGCATTTGAACAAGGATGGCAGCATGACGGTGAAGGATAAGACAGGAAATATCCAGACCAAGCAAAATTTTGGGAGCATCCAGCTTCACTTAGAGTGGAAATCTCCAAAGGAAGTGCAACGTTCTGGTCAGAATAGGGCGAATAGTGGCGTGTTTTTGCAACAACGTTATGAAGTCCAAGTTTTGGACAACAATGACAATGACACATATGTTAACGGTCAAGTTGGATCTTTGTACAAGCAGGGGGTGCCTTTGGCGATGGCCTCATCCCCAACAGGCGAATGGAATTCCTATGATATCATTTTTCATGCACCAGAGTTTAGCAGGGGAGGAAATATTGTAAAACCTGCCACAATCACACTATTGCATAACGGGGTCCTCATACAGGATCATTTTGAAATTGAAGGCACAATCGAGTACATCGGATGGCCTAAGTATGAGGCTCATGGTAAGGCACCTTTAATGTTGCAAGATCATCAGGATAACAGTAGGGTCAGCTTCAGGAATATTTGGGTAAGGGAATTGGATTAAGGAAACCAGCACTTAGTTCTAGGCTTTTCAATTCGACTCTCAAACTCCATTTTTGGTTACCTTTGCCAAAATTTAATCATCCCATATGATTCAATCCATGACCGGTTTTGGGAAGCATATCATTCAGCTTCCCTCCAAAAAAATCACCATCGAACTCAAATCGCTGAACAGCAAAAACTTGGATATCAATGCCAGGATTCCACAATTCTATCGAGAGAAGGAATTGGAACTTCGAAAGATGATCGCTGATGTTTTGGTGAGGGGGAAAGTGGACTTTGGACTTTATGTTGAGATTACTGGCGAGGAAACCACCGCAGAGGTAAATCAAGGGGTAGTCAAAAAATACATGCAGCAGTTGGCGAACATAACCGAGGGAGATGATTTAAAACTCCTTGAGTTGGCATTGCGCATGCCCGATACCATGAAAACTGAGAAGGGAGACATCGATGAAACGGAGTATGGCGCTATCAAAGAAGCGATGAAAAAGGCTCTTTCAGAAATCACAATCTTTCGAAATGAGGAGGGCAAAGTTTTGGAAAAAGACTTCATCGGTCGCGTCAAAAAACTGAATGAACTTCTTGATGAGGTGAGAAAGATGGATCCCGAGCGACTGGATACTGTTCGCGAACGATTGGAAAAAGCGGTAGCCGATTTAAAAGTGGAGCTTGATGCAAACCGATTTGAGCAGGAGCTGATCTACTATCTTGAAAAATACGACATCACCGAAGAGAAGGTTCGTTTATCCAATCATTTGGATTACTTTGAAAACACACTGAAATCCGACGATTCCAACGGAAAAAAATTAGGATTCATAGCTCAAGAAATAGGAAGGGAAATCAATACCATTGGTTCCAAAGCAAATTATGCACCTATGCAACAGCTAGTCGTGCAAATGAAGGATGAGTTGGAGAAAATAAAGGAGCAAATGCTTAATGTATTATGAAAAAAGGGGGGAAGCTCATTGTTTTTTCGGCTCCTTCAGGAAGCGGTAAAACCACCATTGTAAAATATCTTTTGGATCAACCAGAGTTGAATCTCGCTTTTTCGGTTTCTGCGACCTCGCGACCGAGAAGAGGCAAAGAAAAAGATGGTGTCAACTATTATTTTATAACCACTTCAGAGTTTAAAAAGCACATAAAGAATGGGGATTTTTTAGAGTGGGAGGAGGTATACCGGGATAATTTCTACGGAACCTTGAAAAGTGAAGTGGAACGACTTTGGGCGGAAGGAAAGAATGTTATTTTTGACATTGACGTGGTCGGTGGCCTTCGTATCAAAAAGAAGTTTCCGGAGGAGACCTTGGCCGTATTCGTTAAACCCCCAAGTGTTGATGAGCTAAAGATCAGACTTAAAAAAAGGAGCACCGAGAGTGAGGACAAGATAAACATGCGAGTCGCCAAAGCGTCGGTTGAACTGGCAACAGCTCCTCAATTTGACAAGATTATTAAAAACTACGATTTGGATGTTGCCCTAAAGGAATCCCATCAATTGGTAGCGGAATTTGTGGGGGCTTCCGATTCAAATTCTGAAGAAGAATAACTAATGAAACAAGTAGGGCTTTACTTTGGGACGTTTAACCCTATTCACATTGGCCACTTGGCGATTGCGAACCACATGGTTGAGTTTTCTGATCTTGACGAGGTTTGGTTTATAATAACCCCACAAAGTCCCTTTAAAACGAAGCAATCGCTTTTAGATAACCACCACAGATATCAAATGGTATTTGAAGCGGTACAGGATTATCCTAAGCTAAAGCCCAGTAGAATCGAATTTGACCTGCCCCAGCCCAATTACACGATTAACACGTTACTGCATTTGGAAGAAGAATATGGAGGCGAACATCAATTTGCGCTGATTATGGGGGAGGACAACTTAAAAAGCTTTCATAAATGGAAGAACTATGAGGTTATCCTGGAGAATTATTCCATTTATGTATATCCTAGGGTCTCGGATGGAAAAGTAGAACGTCGGTTTCAGGATAATCCAAAAATCAACAAGGTTGATGCCCCTATCATGGAAATCTCGTCCACTTTTATCCGTAAAAAACATGGAGAAGGCAAGAACATTAGACCCTTGCTACCAGAATCGGTTTGGAAGTATTTGGACGAGATGAATTTTTACAGGACCTAAAAAAAACGACCCAGAACTCTGGGCCGTTTTGCTTTTAGTTGTCAGTCACTTTCGTAATTTTCTGGTACAGAAGAACCCTTGCTGTAAGTGCCATGGGGTAACCTCTAAGAACTTATGACACATTATTTACTTTCCTTTTCGTCAAGGAACTTAATGTCTCGGGTGTTTTTTTGAACCGCTACGGCAGCAAATAGACTCAGCGCAAAAGACATAGCATAAAAACCCTTTTCGCTAAGGTCTAGATTGGCATTCCAAAGCCCAATGACCAATAATAGTATTGATGCAATGGTAGTAAACCAACTTATACCGTAGTAAGCTTCGGTAACAGGGAGACCCTCCTGCCTGTCCCTTACACTTTTTTGTACCGATACCACTGAGAACAGTCCAAAGAGCAAGAGCGTAAAGTAATACCCTTTTTCATTGAGCCACATGTTGGCATTCCAAAGACCGACACAATAGGATACCATACCGATAAAGAGCGCCGACCATGAGGCAGAGATAAAAGCTGATGTTGGTCGTAGATCAAATTTTTCCTTCTTTTCTTTTTTCTGAAAACGAGTTTCATTTTTTTCATTCAAGGATTGATTGTCCATAATTCAATTTTTTAAAATTAAATACATGGGCAAAGATGTCATGAACATATGCTTGGGTACAAAACAACATTTTTAAAAAACTTATGTATTAATTATGGAAGAAAATAGGTTATCTAATTGTATATTAGAATATTAATTAATTTAAAACTTACGATTAAATGAATACTATTTTAAATATACTTGAAGTTCTGTCTCCTCAAGAGAAGAGTGATTTCACTGGATATTTAAAAAAACGCAACCGCCGTGGTGATGTAAAGAATATCAAATTATTGAATCTCATTGATTCGGGAATGACCAAAGATTTGGATGTATTGGTGTACGGAAAACCCGCCAAAAGGGCGTTTCATGCCCTGTGCAAAAGGCTTCAGGATACTTTGGTCGATTTTGTGGCGAGCAAAAGCTTTGATGAAGAATCTTCCGAAGAGCAAGAAGTATTGAAACTGCTATTGGCCGGAAGAGTGTTTTTTGAGCAGCAATTGTACAAGATTGCTTTCAAGGTGCTCGATAAGGCCGAACGCAAAGCAAAAATTATAGACGGGTATTCTATTTTGAACGAAATCTACCATACCAAGATCCAGTATTCGCATTTGAACAATAACTGGAAGCTTTCACGACTAGTTGAAGACTATGAAAAGAACAAAGCATTGGCCCATCAAGATTTTCAGTTGAACATGGCCTATGCGCGAATCAAGACGGAGCTAAAACAAAATATAGAGATATCAATAAGCGAACTTGTCACAAAGACTTTTTCCGAATTTCATCTAAGGATTAATGAAGACCTTACCTATAAATCGTTGTACCAGTTGATGGCTATTACCGCCACAACAGCACGATTGCAAAATGATTTTTATACGATTGCCCCTATGATGATCGAAGTGTTCAATGTGCTCCAGGGCAAGGGGGCAGTGCCTGAAAAATATACCTATTACTATTTGAGCATGCTTTATTTGATGGCCAGTACCGAATTCAGGAACAAAAACTTTGCTGCTTCAAAGGCATTGATTTTGGAACAAGAAGCTGCTCTGAAGGATAGTCGGAAAGAATACTCGCAAGTGTTCTCTGAAAAACTATTGGTGCTGAAGGCACTGAATGAAGTTTATACGGCAAATGCCCAAGAGGCCATTCGACTTTTATCGCAGGGGTCTAAAAATGACCTGAACAAAATGCTCGTGCTCATCATGTGCTTTTTTCAACAGAGTAAATTTACAGAAGCTTATGATGAACTTAAAGAACTAAACCGATCGGATGATTGGTATGAAAAGAAAATGGGTTGGACATGGGTTGTAAAAAAGAACATTATTGAAATTCTTTTGTTGATAGAGCTGGATAAGCTAGATATCGTGCTTAACCGATTTGATCGATTCAGTAGAAGTTTTAACAAAAGATTGCAATCCATTGGTGAAGAACGGGTATTGGTTTTTATGAAACTGGTCAAGGCTTATTATGAAAACCCTGATGAGGTGGCTTCTGAACGGTTTAAAGAAAGGGTGGAGCATTCTTTTGATTGGCAGGGCAGGGAACAGGAAGACATTTTCGTAATGAGCTTTTATGCCTGGCTGAAAGCGAAAATGGAAAAACAGCCGCTTTACGAAACTACTTTGGATATGGTCACTTTGTAATGGTCAGCCGTTCGAATCCAAGATGTCGGTTCCCAAATACTTGTCGTCCTTGTTGTAGTACCACGCTCTGGTTTTTGGCATTTGAATACCGTTTACTTCTTCCAAGCCCTTTAAAAGAATATATTCCCCATCATTTTTGGATTCGTCATGATAGAATTGATATACTTCCATGGCGTAGGTTTTTGGGTCAAAATAAAAGTACCAAACATCATCCCCCACACCTTCTTCATAATTTATTTTTAAAACCAAGTACTTTTTGCCCTTAAAAGTTCTGGTCTGGACGGTTTCTCCAAGTATGGTGCCCGAATCTTTCAGCTTCATGGGAAGACCGTATAAATAGGTATAGTAATCCTTCATCTTCTTACCAAAATCGCAGGTCAATCGATACTTTTTTTGATCTTCTTCGGAGATTTCTGTAACCCCATTAAGACGTGTAACACAGGTTTCCCGATTAAAAGCATAGGAATAAGCAACACTATCCTGTTCAACCTGAAGGGTAAATTGCCTCTTGGGAATGTTAATATTGATAAGACTTAATCTATCGGACGAATTAGGAGTTTGCATCACTACTTGAAAAGTGTCATCAAAAGAACTCCATTGATTATTAGGGTCGTGGAAAGCAATGGCCCTATCCAACAATTCATCGGGGGTCAATGTCTGTGCAAACACAACATTATAGGAAATCAGTATGGTACAAAGAAGGATCGAGCGCATATGTAAAAATATGAAAATAAAATTCCGGCTTCGAATTTAATGCAAAGCCGGAATTCTAATTTTTGAAACCTTAAGTGTTCCTGCCAAACAGGAAATTTAGATGGTCAATTCAATTAACCTAAGCTGGTTCAACAGGATCTATTCTTGCCGGTTCAATGGAGCTGTCATGCTCAATGTAGTAAAGCTCCAAAAGTTCAAAAACTACTTCTACCAAATCTTTACTTTCCGTCAAGATAGAAAAATATAAGGTAGTATTCTTAGGACTTGACTCCTCGGTGCGTGTTCTGGCAACCTGTCGTTCAATCTTATCAGACATCAACTGGAACAATTCTTCTTTGCCTTGCAAGGTATTTTCGATTTCTTCGAAAGACCTCTTTTCAAAAATTTGCTGGGTATTGGCAAATAGTTTTTCTAATTCCAAATCGAGCTCTTTAAGCTCTTTGATTTGATTGTACTTTAACTTTTTATGGTTATTGTTGACATGTTTAAGACTCACTTTGCCGATATACTCCAATGACTGGGCAATATCGGTTAGATGGGCCAGGGTATTGATGTAAAAATTACTGGCCCCTACGTTGGCCTCGTCAAGGTTTTTGATAAAAAAGAAAAGATGATTTCTTAGATCTTCAATTTCGTCAGAAAGCTTTGTTCCCTGTTTTTTGTTCTTCTTTAAAAGTTCCAAATCTTGTTTTGCCAAACCATTGATGGAATTGGTATAGATTTTATTGGTCCTTTTTAAAACATTGGCAATATTGTTGGCACTCTCTTCAATGACTCCTTGAACCGAACTGCTTTCAGCTCTATTGAGGCTATCCTCGGCCTTTTGTTCCTTAGCTTTTTTGTTATAAGCCGTATAGTTTCTGATCAATAACAAAATGGCTGCAAACAGTAGAATTGCAATTGCGGCGCCTTGACCAAAATTGATTAGTGTCAAAATAGTACCGGCCGATATGAAGGCGATAATTGCAGTGCCAAACCAGCCACCAATCACATTTAGCACGCCAGCCACCCTATATACTGCACTTTCAGCACCCCATGCTCGGTCTGCCAACGAGGTTCCCATTGCTACCATAAAGGTTACATAAGTGGTTGATAGCGGTAATTTATATGAGGTCGCGATAGAAATTAGAATACCTGCAACCATTAAGTTGACCGCGGCTCTAACCATATCAAAGGCCGGTAGTTTATGAACTTTGTCCTGCGATAACGCAATGACTGGTTTTTCAAAGCGCCGGTCCATTTTAGACTTCAAGCCTTTTGGAAGCAAACTATTGAAATATTGCGAGAGATTAGAGGACATCCTGACCAAACCTCTGGAGACAAAGTTGGGCTGGAATCTTTCCTTGGCCTCTCCCTCTCTAGAAAGATTGATTTCTGTATCGGCAACATAGCGTGCTTTCTTTGAAAGCCATAAAGTAACCACCATTACAATTCCTGCAACAAATAATAGAAATGTTGGAGTAGGTACTTTCTTCGCTAATACTTCCATGCTGAATTCTGTTGCTGGGATTCCAGAGGCAACCCAAGCTTCGTAACTCTGCCAAGCAGCAATGGGTACACCAATAAAATTGACTAAATCGTTACCTGCAAAGGCAAGTGCTAGAGCAAAGGTACCCACACCTATAATTACCTTATATATGTTAACTTTAGTAAAATAGATCAGGACATAAGAAATAAGTGACCATAGCACAAAGTTTACAATCACAATAGAAAGTACTTCAGTCTCCAAGAAATCTTTGATTTTCATTCCCCCAAGAATATCAAAAGTCTCTCCAGCATATGGAGTACCTTTTATTCCTTTCATAAGGATGAAGTAAACTATGGAAGATAACGCAGTTCCACCAAAAAGGGCACCTACCCATTTGGCTTTTTTCTCAAAATTATAGGACAACAACAATCTAGATATCCATTGCACAATTGCACCTATGGTAAACGCCACTACAACTGATAGTAAAATCCCGGAAATAATCTGAATTGCTTTAGAAGTGTTTATATAATTGACTACATCTGCAAAATCACCATTCGCTGCTCCAATTTTGAGTAACGACATCGCGACAGCGGCACCTAGCAGTTCAAAAACAATGGACACAGTGGTAGATGTCGGCATTCCTAGCGTATTGAAAAAATCCAAAAGCAGGATATCGGTAATCATTACTGCCATAAAAATGAACATGATCTCTTGAAAATAAAACTCCCCAGGATTAAAAATACCTTTACGGGCGACCTCCATAAGCCCACTGGAAAAAATGGCGCCACATGCTATTCCAACACTGGCAATTATCATTATGGTCTTAAAAGAAATGGCTTTTGAACCGATTGCCGAATTCAAAAAATTTACGGCATCATTACTGACTCCAACCACCAAATCGGCAATGGCCAATGCTGCCAGCGCTATGATCATTAATAGGTAAATATTGTCCATAATCGTATCTAAAAAATAATTGTCAAATGTCTATACTTTACTGATGCTCAATGTTATGTAAAAGTTATGTTTTTTTACTTAAAAATGAACTTCCATCTGCAATCGGTACATTAATTCGTCTGTACCACTATCGAAAGTAAGGTAGCTTAAATCCGTTTGCACCTTTAACTTATGACCAACAATATATTTTGATAGCCCTAAGGTATATTGAACCCTGTCGCTGCTTCCAGTAATATCATCAAAATTGATGTCTGTATATCTTCCTGAAACCTCCCAGTTGTTTTTGAAAAGATAGCCAGATTGAAGGTTTAATCCGTTACCTACAAGTACAATATCTCCAGTAGGCGATCCATCGGAATTCGTTGCAACGGGGTTATGGGCATCCCTGTGGGCATATTCACCCATAAATGAAAGTCCTTGATATTTGAACATTGCATCAACAAAAGTAGTGTTGATGGTTGTTTCATAAAAACCTACATCATTTGCCATATAATCCCCAAGATTACTTCTGGTTTTTACTGCATTTTGGTTAGTGTCGTAGGTCGCTGCCAACATCAATTTTGGAGTTTTTTCGCGCTTAAGGTCTACTCCCTTATAATCCCCTTTACTAATAAACTTTCCAAAAGGTAGCAATTCTATCCTTGCTGTATATTGATGACCACCAAGGTTGCCTGAGGTGACATTCCTTCCTTCACCTTGCGAAATGGCCAGTTTTTCACGAACCAGAAACTTATCCGTAAGATTAAAATGATGTCTCACTTGAATTCCCATATCCCGATCAATATTGAATCTGCTGTTAAGCAAGGAACGATCTACCTGCTGAAGATTTCCAGAGGAAATTACACGTTCAATATTACCTGGAAGTTTGGTTTGTCCTACCCATAGTTCAAAGTTTTCATAGAAATTCCACATAACAACGGCATCCAGAATATATCTGGGAGCATTGTTTGTAAATTCACTTGTTCCTCCAATATCGCGATTGGATAGTCCAAGTTCGAATTTATATTTAAGTTTTGGAGAATAGGCAAATCCATCAAGTTTTATCCTTGATCTGCGAACTAAAAAGTTTTGCTCGGGATTGACAAGTCCTTCATTACCTCCATCGTCCCAAGTTGCAATTCCCAACAGCTGCATTCGAATTGCGAATTTCATGGTCCAAGTACTATCCTTGCCGACAATATTAAAGAGTCCTTTACCAAATTCAGGAGCTACCACTTTTTGAGCGTGGGAAGAAACACAAAAAAGTGTAAATAGGCCGAGGGCCAAAAATTTAAACTTCATTTCAATATTAGTTTTTGTCGGGTGCAAAGAACTAATACCAATGTTAAGTTAATGTTTGCTTTATGTTATTTTTAATATGGCCACCTTGAACAAGGTGGCCATAATTTTAGACTTCAAAAAATAGCTGACAAAAACTAATATATAATGAAATCCAAATTGCCTTAAGACAAAAACAAAAGTCCAATTGAAAAACCAACTTATTGTAATCTAAAGATTAACTTATGTTTAAACTTCCCGTTTGTTTTAAAAATTTATGTTATCTAAAAATAGTAGGAGTTGACCCCAGTGATAACATAAAATGTATATTGCGCTCTAATTCAATTCCTGCATGAACTGGGAAACACTTTTATCGCTAAGGCGCCAGGGAGATACCCACAAAAGACTTCGAAAAGAACAAGAAGAAACGAGATTGGGATTTGAGGTGGACTACGATAGGATAATTTTCTCTTCGGCCTTTAGGAGTTTGCAAGACAAGACCCAAGTAATTCCTTTGCCAATCAGCGTAGGCTCCAAAAAGGATTTTGTCCATACCAGACTTACCCATAGCCTGGAAGTCTCTGTCGTGGGAAGAAGTCTCGGAAGAACAGCCGGGAAGGAGATATTGGCAAAATATCCTCATTTAAAGGATATGCTTGGATACCAATTCAATGATTTTGGAGCTATCGTAGCGGCTGCTGCATTGGCCCATGATATTGGCAATCCACCTTTTGGCCATAGTGGGGAGAAAGCTATAGGAAACTACTTTGAGCAAGGAAATGGAAGCAGGTATAAAGCGCTGTTGTCCGAAGTGGAGTTCCAAGATTTGGTAGACTTTGAAGGGAATGCCAATGGATTCAAATTGTTGACAGAATCCAGGGCTGGAGTGCCCGGAGGACTTCGCCTAAGTTATGCGACTTTGGGTGCCTTTATGAAATACCCGAAGGCTTCCCTGCCCAAAAAACCTTCAAAACATATTGCGGACAAAAAGTTTGGGTTTTTTCAATCGGAAAGTGATTTTTTCGCAGATGTTGTTCAAGAACTTGGTCTAGCAGCAAACCCGAACAATCCAGGTATTGGGTTTTACCGTCATCCACTTACCTATTTGGTGGAAGCTGCCGATGACATTTGTTATACCATTATTGATTTTGAAGATGGGATAAACTTAGGGCTTATCCCAGAAGAATATGCCCTAGAGTATTTGATCAATTTGGTCAAGGATAAAATCGATACCAAAAAATACAATGGCATGACCACTTCAAGTGATCGGTTAAGTTATTTGAGGGCATTGGCAATCAACACATTGATTTCGGATGCCGTAGAGGTCTTTGCGGCAAATGAAAGCGAGATTCTTAATGGGAATTTTGATGTAGCCCTTTTGGACAATGGTAAATATCAAGCTCAAATTGATGATATCATAAAATTGAGTGTCGAAAGAATCTATCAATCCCCAGAAGTCATTGATAAGGAGTTGGCAGGCTATAAAATTATCTCCGATATCTTGGACTTGTATACCAACGCATTGGTAAACACCAAGGAAGGAAGGGATACCAATTATGACCGATTGTTGTTAAAAAGCCTTCCTGAAAATTATCGAAATACGGAGGCCTCGATTTACAAAATCTTATTGGATACCTGTTGTTTTGTGGCGAGTCTTTCAGATAGTGCTGCCGTACACATCCACAATAAATTGATGGGAAAGCAGCTTTAGAAGGCGTAATTAAGTCCCACGCCCAGTAACTGTTTGAACTGAATTCTGGGAATCCCGGGATCGGTAACGTTTCCGTCCGCATCGGTGACTTCATCAAACTTGATATCATCATCAAAAATTACATGCGTACCGATATTGGCATTGATGTATTTATTGACCTTTAGATTAAAGTTCAGTTCCCAATCCAAATCAACATTGCCAAAGCTCAAAAGGTAGTCGGTATATAAACTGATACGATGGTTCATAAATACGTTTTTAAGCACTTCTTTCTCCCAAGAATTGGTAATCAAGAACCCGATTTCCATAAATAGGTGCTCTCCAGCTTCTACCCCAAATACACCTTGGTTGGATAGGTCTTCATCCAAAACAAATGTGGCTTTTTGGGTAATGGGCGATATGTACAAATTAAATTTCTTTCCATCTGGAATGTATGAGGTTCCAGCACCCAAAAACAAATAACCAGGCGCCATAAAAGCTGAAATTGGATTGTCTCGATTGGGATATTTGTACCCGTTGGAAAATTGGGTGTTGAAATTGGCCTTTACCGAGTAATACCAATTTGTTATGGTGTCTTTTCTAAAACCAAAGGTTGATGAAAGCCTGATCTGATCATCCGTTTTCCTCAATTGCCTTCCTTCCTGGGCATTTAATCCATAGCGCAAACGAAGCTCATTATTCCAAGTGAGGTAGCGGAACTTGTAATTGCGACTAAAACGCATATTGGCTAGCGCGGAAACCGAATTATCCCCCCCTGCATTCCAATTTACAAAGGCAACCTCATTGATGTTGAGCCCAAGTTCGTTGGTCTTGTCCCAAAATGATTGAGGAACAAAGCGTCTATATTTTTTTTGCAAAGGTTTTATTCTGTTGAGGACGGTTCTGGGGTCCGTGAGTTTGGCGCCCCTGGTGACATACTTCAGTTTAACGTCTTTAATTCGAACCACCTGAAATTCAGTTGTTGTGGTATCCGGATTTTGTTCAAAAACCTGCAATGGGTTTATCTGGGCATTTAATGACAGAAAAACGCAGAGGAAAAAAAACAAAAAACAAATTATTGGTCGCATTGGGTCAAGGTTGATTTTATATAAGAAAGCACTGCATCAAAATCTATACCAGCTATGTTATGGGTTTCTTGAATTGTTCCATGTTCAACAAACTTATCTGGAACCGCAAATATTTTAACGGGTTTGGTATGGCCATGGGCGTTGGCAAATTCGAGAATTGCTGAACCAAATCCCCCCCTTTCACAGCCGTCCTCTACGGTGATAATTTGATTGTACTTTTTGAAGACAGCATGCAGTATTTTCTCATCCAGCGGTTTCACAAATCGCATATCATAATGTCCAATGGAGTCCGAATCGTCTATATTCTTAATAATTTTGGAAACCGAATTGCCGATATGTCCAACGGATAAAATTGCTATTTCGCTTCCTTCCTTCAAGCAACGGCCTGTCCCTATTTCGATAGTTTCGTAGTTGTTTTTCCAATTCAGATTTACACCTTTTCCCCTTGGATATCGAATGGCAATTGGACCATCCAATCCCAATTGTGAGGTGAACATGATATTGCGAAGTTCCATTTCATCCATTGGCGCAAAAACGATAAGGTTAGGGATGCATCTTAAATACGCCAAATCGAAAACACCGTGATGGGTGGCACCATCCTGTCCGACAAGACCAGCCCTGTCCAAACAGAAAACCACCGGAAGGTTCTGCAAAGCGACATCATGAATCACTTGATCATAGGCACGTTGCAGAAAGGTGGAATAGATATTGCAAAAAGGAACCAGCCCCTGGGTGGCCATTCCCGCGGCCAATGTCACTGCATGTTGTTCGGCGATACCCACATCAAAAGCTCTATCCGGGATTTCATCCATCATGAATTTTAGGGAGCTCCCAGTGGGCATGGCAGGGGTAATACCCACTATTTTCTTATTTTTCTTGGCCAGCTCAACGATGGTGTGCCCAAAAACATCTTGATATTTGGGAGGAAGGGTTTCTTGCGATTTTTTTACTTGCTCACCTGTGGTTTTATCAAATTTTCCTGGTGCGTGATAAACAACTTGATTTTCTTCTGCTTTTTTTAATCCCTTGCCCTTTGTGGTAATTATATGCAAAAGTTTGGGTCCATCGACTGATTTCAAACGTTGCAATTCTTCAACCAACTTTTCAATATCATGGCCGTCAATGGGACCGGAATAATCCAGGTTCAGGCATTCAAAGATGTTTTCGTCCTTGGCCGTACCCGCTTTTACGTTGGTCAGGTACTTTTTTAACGCCCCAACACTGGGGTCTATTCCTATGGCATTATCATTTAATATGATGAGTGCATTCACATCCGTCACCCCGAGATGATTTAGTCCTTCAAAAGCCATTCCGCTGGCGATTGAGGCATCTCCCACCACGGCAATATGTTGCTTTTCGGAATCCCCTTTTAGTTTGGAAGCCATGGCCATTCCCAGAATGGCAGAAATAGCGGTGGAACTGTGACCAGTGCCAAAATCATCAAATTCACTTTCACTTCGTTTGGGAAATCCACTAATGCCACCTAATTGTCTGTTTGTGTCAAAAATACTTTTCCTGCCTGTCAATATTTTATGGCCATAGGCTTGGTGTCCAACATCCCAAATCAATTTATCATATGGTGTATCGAAAACATAGTGTAAAGCAATAGTAAGTTCCACGACGCCCAGACTGGCGCCAAGATGACCTTCTTTAGTGGATACAATATCAATAATAAAATCCCTGAGCTCCTTAGCGACTTTTGATAAGCTGTCCAAGGGCAGTTTTTTAAGATCTGACGGAGAGTTGATATGTGTTAAAAGTTCTTTCAAGAATTCAAAAAACAAAAATACCTATAATCGGTAAAATTATTTTATGCGTAGCTTAGCCATCTTAAAAAAATTATTGGAATATCGTGGAGAATCCGTTTGATGACACCTATTTTATGAGAAAGGCACTCCAAGAAGCTGAGGCGGCTTTTGAAAATGGAGAGGTGCCCGTAGGTGCAATTGTTACTGTGAACAATAGAATTATTGGAAGGGCACATAATTTAACGGAGCGATTGAACGATGTAACCGCACATGCTGAGATGCAGGCAATTACTGCAGCTTCCAACTTTTTGGGAGGCAAATATCTACACGGATGCACACTTTATGTAACCCTGGAGCCATGCCAAATGTGCGCCGGGGCGTTATATTGGAGCCAAATTTCCAAAGTTGTCTATGGAGCTTCCGACCTTGAACGGGGGTTCAATGTGATGGGAGGAAATATGCATCCCAAAACGGAAATTGTTGGAGGAATACTTGAAAATGAGGCTTCCGAACTATTGAAACGCTTTTTTATCCAAAAGAGGAATCTCAATTAGTACTACTTGCTGGTCAAATTTTTGATTTTGGTCAGTGAGAACAGCTCCTGGTTGATTTCTTTCAGGGCCAATTTGAAGACTTTGGTTTTTTTATGTTGCATGGGAGTACCAAAGTTTTCGTAGATCCTGACTTTGAGATAGGTTGGGGTTAAACTCTTGTTGCCCAAATAGACCAAATTGATTTTCCAAAGCCCTTCCAAGGAATCATCAATGAAAAACTCCTTGGAATTCAGACCCAGCTTCTTTTCGCTCAGTATGAGTTCGGAGTTATGCATATTAGTGTGCTTCCAAGTGGTGAATTGTCCACTGGGACCAACAAATTGAAGTTGAAATTCGGCCTCGCCATCATTCCACTCAAAAACAAAGCGGGTATCACCTTGATAGCCATTGTCCGCTTTGTCTTCATCAACCAAAGCCCTAAAATACTCCGGTTTTTGTGGAAATGCACTTTTGGTTTCATTCGTGTAGAATGTGTCAAAGCTCACGGAATCAACATTAAAGAACTCTTTTTGAATCAAATCATCGATTCGCAAATAAAGATCCAAAGCCCTGTTCGAATCATCAAGATCTAGATTGCTATTAGCCAAATCAAGATAAGACTGGAGGTAATTAGGACGCAGTTTTATTACTTCAGTATGTGTATCCGTCGCTTTTTGATAGAATCCTTTTTCTTCAAGTAAATACGCCAGTGCTTTTAACAATACAGGGTTTTTATCGAATAGATGGTAATGCTTTTTAATGATTTGTTTGGCAAAAGCCTCATCATTCCACTTTTCCATGAAATAGGAAAAGGAATCCAAATAGAAATAGGGAAACCCCATATAACTTTTGGCAAATGCTTTATAGGTAGATTTTGCTTCGGACAACGTTTTGCTGGCATTTAGGGCCTTAACATATTCCGGGGCATTTTTGAGGGATACTTCATCAAAAGGAAGGGATTTTCCATCAAAGAAATTGGGATTGTATGTTGTTTTTAAGGATTCCTTGCTTTTATGCATGGTATCGGTGGTACCGGTCTTGGTATTGATGACGACCACACCCCCGACTCCTGCGGAACCGTATAAGGTTGTTGTAGCAAATCCCGTGAGAACGGCCACTCTTCTGATATTATCAATATTGATCCAGATAGGGGTGTCGGTTAGAATTAGTCCATCGACATCAAATATGGCCGAAGCCCTTGTATTGATTGAACCCACTGATCGTATGGCCACGGATCCTCCAGTGAAACAATCACCAAAAACACGAACACCTGCAAACCTTCCTCTTAAAACGTCCAATATACATAGGTTGGCCGTTGTTGCCCTGCTCATGTCCAAAACCCGGACATTGCCTGTGGGGCCATCACCATCAATAAAGCCAAATGAGGTTTTGACAATCTTTTTGTTGATTGCGTATTCCTTCTCTAAATTTCTTCTTTTTCTGGCGGTAAGGGTCACTTCGTCCAATTCTTCCAATTCGGGATTCATGGAGATGTTGAGAATTCGGGTCACATCTTCCACGAGAACTTTTACAGTTGTCATTCCTAGGTGGGAATAGACCAAAACATCGCCAGGAGCAGAGATTATGAAGTACTCACCGTTGGCATCCGTGGAGCTTACGGCCTTTTTGCCCTCAATGGTTATTTTGACGTTTTGCAAAGGTTGGTCCTGAGCCGTTACCCGACCTTTTATTTGTCGATCTGCTTGGGCAAGGAGATGTGACTGCCAGAAGAAAAAGGCAGCTAGTATACATATAACTCGAATAGTTTTGAATTGATACATCTCATTAAAGTTAGTAAATTCTTACAAACAAAAATCCCGGCCATTTGGCCGGGATTAAAACAAATCAAAATAAAATATTATTGTTAGATTACTTGCACTTGTGCAGCAACCACTCCTTTTCTTCCTTCTTCTTCTTGGTATTCTACTTTGTCGCCTTCGTTCAATGATACTCCGTTCAATGCGGTAACATGAACAAAGATATCTTTTCCGGTGTCGTCGTTGGTAATGAATCCATAACCTTTAGATTCATTAAAAAATTTTACTGTTCCAGTCATTAAAAAATATAATTGTTAAAATACGAAAGTAGGATTTTTAACATAGCTAAAGGTAAAATGACGGTGAAATCTTTGAAAAATTATTGATTATCAGAATTTTTTCTGTCCTTAGCCTGCATTTTTTCTATGTTTTCCTTGGTCAACATATAGTCCTTCATGTTTTTCCCCTTACTTTCTTTAAACAAAAACAGGGGCATAACCACAAGAAAAAGTCCAGCCGTACCAGCTCCAATAAACTTGTTGGCCCTAGCAGTTTGCTCTTCTTTTATGCTGAAACCATAAAGGATTAGACCGATTGAAAGCAAAAGTGCTAGAACAATAACATATTTAAGCTTGAACTTCATCGGGTATAATTTATAAGTTTTCTGCGGTAAGCGGTCAGGAGTTTTGATTTTGATATAAAACCGACATACTTTCCATCTTTGATAACCGGAAGGTTCCAAGCTCCGCTATCCTGAAATTTTTGCATCACTACCTTCATGTTGTCCGAATTATAGAAAATATGTTCCGGTGGTGCATGCATCAAGTTCTTTACATGGGTGGATTTATAAAGTGTCCTGTCGAACATAAATTCACGAATGTCGTCCAATACAATAATGCCCATCAATTTTTCTTCCTCATTGAGCACCGGAAAGATATTTCGTTTGGACTTGGAGACGGATTCATGCAACATTTCCCCCAAGGACATGTCGGGATGTACGGGTTTAAAGTTTTTTTCAATGACATCATCCAATTCCATGAGACCCAAAACCATTTGATCCTTGTTATGGGTAAGCAATGCCCCAATTTTAGCGAGTTCCTTGGTGTAAATGGTATAATCCAAGGCGTTTTTGGTGATAAGAAACGAAATGGATGCGGTTATCATCAATGGCACAAAAAGTTGATAGCCTCCCGTTATCTCAGCAATAAGGAAGATGGCTGTGAGGGGAGCATGGATTACCCCTGCGATCAATCCGGCCATCCCGATAAGGGTAAAATTACTTTCGGACACAGAAAATCCCAAGCCTATATTATTGATGACCTTTGCCACTACGTTGCCCAAGGCACTCCCCATTACCATGGTGGGGATAAAGATTCCACCCGCTCCTCCAGCGGCAAAAGTGGCGGTCATTGCAATGGCCTTAAAAATGGTGATGCCGAACAGAAGCGCTATGACCACCCAAATGTTTCCAATGTAAGCATCAAAGGGAGTTTTCCCCAAAGCTTTAAAATGATCTCCATCGAGCAGGTTATTGATAAAACCAAAGCCTTCCCCATATAAGGGAGGAATTGCATATAACATGATCCCAATAGCGATACCGCCTACCAAAAGCTTGTATTTGGGACTTTTAAATCGTTTGAAGAAATTCAGGATTCCGAAATACATCTTGGTAAAATAAATGGAAGCGAAAGCGGTACCCACGCCCAGGAGCACATAAAAGAGGGTGTCTTTAAGTTGAAATCCTTCAGATAGGGAAAAACTAAATAGCACTTCATTTCCCAAAAAGAAATAGGAGGTAAGTACTCCGGAAATTGATGCCAACAATAATGGCAGCATGGATAACATGGTAAGATCCAAGGTGAAGACCTCAACTGCAAAGATTATGGCTGCAATCGGAGATTGAAAAATGGAGGAAATCGCTCCGGCCGAAGCGCAAGCCACCAATAGGGATCTTGTTTTTGCATCAATATGAAACAGTCTGCTCAAATTGGAACTCAATGCGGAACCTGATTTGACAGCGGGACCCAATAGTCCAACGGAACCCCCAAAACCTACGGTCAAAGGGGCAGCGATCAAGGGAGTATAAATGTTCTTGACCTTAAGAATTCCTCCTTTTTTGGACAAGGCAAAAATGATGGAGGAAACCGCATGTTGGATCGGCTTTTTGTGTACATATTTTACATAGAGATAGACCAAGGTCAGGCCGACTATGGGTAAAACAAAGTACAATTGGTTTTGTGAAATA
This sequence comes from Flagellimonas sp. 2504JD4-2, assembly GCF_053642935.1. Classification (NCBI taxonomy): domain Bacteria; kingdom Pseudomonadati; phylum Bacteroidota; class Flavobacteriia; order Flavobacteriales; family Flavobacteriaceae; genus Flagellimonas; species Flagellimonas sp. 2504JD4-2. Next base: position 611,265 of record NZ_JBSIOV010000001.1, read on the forward strand.
ACAATTCCGCTCTCCAGGGAGGATTGGATAAAATAGGTGACGTTTTTTAAAGTTACAGAGACCAATCCAGCCAAAAAACCCACCACTATGCTCATAATGTGGACAAACGTTCTGTTGGAGATATTTTTATATCGCCATTTTATGAAACGGGTGAGCCAGTTTTTCTTTTTATTGGGCATGGAGTCAATGATTCACTTAAAAGTAGTAAAAGCTTCCTTCTAAAACCCTTAAAAATAAAAATTGTCAGTCTGAGCTTGTCGAAGACAGCTTGATAAATGGAAAAGCCTTAAACTTCGACAGGCTCAGTTTGACAGTAGGGTATTGTCTCTTAGATAAACGTTTGATAAGACTTAAAGATCTAATCTTAAGTGCAATTCTTTTAATTGCTCATCATCGATATGGGCGGGGGCATCAATCATCACGTCCCTTCCACTGTTATTTTTTGGGAAAGCTATAAAATCGCGAATGGTTTCCTGTCCTCCCAAAATCGCGACAAGTCTATCCAATCCAAAGGCAATACCGCCATGGGGAGGCGCGCCATATTGGAAGGCGTCCATCAAAAAGCCGAATTGTTCTTTGGCTTCTTCGGGGGTAAACCCTAAATGCTTGAACATCGTGGCCTGTATCTCTTTATCGTGAATACGGATAGAGCCTCCTCCAATTTCATTTCCATTCAATACCAAATCATAGGCATTGGCTTTTACATCCCCTGGATTGGAGTCCAACAATTCCAATTGACCAGGTTTCGGAGAGGTGAACGGATGGTGCATAGCATGGTAGATGCCTGTTTCCTCATCCAATTCGAGCAAAGGAAAATCGATTACCCAAAGCGGGGCAAACTCATTTGGCTTTCTAAGCCCTAATCGTTCTGCCAATTCCATTCGCAGTGCACTCAATTGAGCTCGGGTCTCATTAATGTTTCCTGAGAGTACACAAATTAAATCCCCAGCTTTGGCTTGGGTCACTTCGGCCCATTTGGCCAAATCTTCTTGGTCGTAAAATTTATCAACCGAAGATTTATAGGTGCCATCCTCATTGCATTTGACATAGACCATCCCTTTTGCCCCTACCTGAGGACGTCTAACCCAATCGATAAGTTTGTCGATCTCTTTCCGGGTATAAGCAGCTCCACCTGGAACGGCTATACCCACAACGAGTTCGGCCGAATTGAATACATTGAAATCCTTGTGTTGTGCAACGGCATTCAATGCTCCGAATTCCATTCCAAAACGAATATCGGGTTTATCATTACCGAAGCGCCTCATAGCCTCGTCATAGGTGATTCGGGGAAAATCTGCAGTTTCTATCCCTTTGATCTCTTTCAAAAGGTGTTTTGTCAAACCTTCAAAGGCATTCAGAATATCCTCCTGCTCCACAAAAGCCATTTCACAGTCAATCTGGGTGAACTCAGGTTGCCTATCTGCACGAAGATCTTCATCCCTAAAACACTTTACAATCTGAAAATACTTATCCAATCCACCTACCATAAGCAACTGCTTAAAGGTTTGTGGTGATTGGGGTAGTGCATAGAACTGTCCTTCGTTCATTCGACTTGGAACCAGAAAATCCCTGGCACCTTCCGGGGTCGATTTAATTAGGTATGGCGTTTCCACTTCGATAAAACCCTCGTTAGAAAGGTATTTTCGCACCTCCATGGTCACCTGATGCCTGAAAATGAGATTTTCCTTGACCGGATTTCTGCGGATATCCAGATAACGGTATTTCATTCTGATGTCCTCACCACCATCAGTCTCATCTTCGATAGTGAAGGGAGGAAGTTTGGATGTGTTCAAAACTTGAAGCTCGGTGACCAGTACCTCTATATCACCGGTGGGCATGTTGGGGTTTTTGGATGCTCGCTCAATAACCTCACCTTTTACCTGAATAACAGTTTCCCTGCCAAGCTCTTTTGCTTTGTCCAACAATTCCGTAGAAGTACGATCTTGATCAAAAACCAATTGGGTTATGCCATAGCGATCTCTAAGATCTACCCATGCCACAAAACCTTTATCCCTGACCTTGTGAACCCAACCACTTAGAGTAACATTTGAATTGGTGTCCGATGCCCGTAATGCACCACAAGTATTGCTTCTATACATGATATTAACTCTGAAGGGGCAAATTTAAGAGGAATGTTAATATTTATTGCTAGATATATCGATTTTCTGTTGGTCGATAAGGTCTCCACGCATTGTTTTCTGCTAATGGACCAAGACTCAGAATTAATGAGTCAATTATTGCATCTAGGAGTTTTTTGGCGGGTTTTTTCCGATAAAAAGCCCAAGATTAAAAACTTAACATTGGGTAACATGTTGAATCATAGAGATTTAAGCTTTTAATGTAAATTTAATGTTATGCAAATGTTTTTTTAACGTAAAATAATTTTTAACTTTAGAACGTTAAGATTATTCCACAGTTTAAAACCCATAGCATATGAAGCAAGTAATATTTTTAGTGACAGCGCTATTTTCGGTTTGTATGTACGCACAAAAAGCAGAGCCAACTTTGGAAAAAGTAGGTGAGATGGTAAAAGCCACATATTTTCATGAAAATGGTGAAATAGCCCAAACGGGACATTATTTAGAAGGAAAGTTACATGGGCAATGGTTCATGTATAATCAAGAAGGGAGAAAAATAGCCTCTGGAAAATACGTCAATGGCGTTAAGTCAGGCAAATGGTTTTTTTGGGAAGGTGAGCAGTTGAAGGAAGTTGATTATGCTGACAATCGTATTGTTAACGTGAAGCAATGGAGCCAATCTGAAATTGCTTCGACTAATCGATAACGTAGAAAAAGTTTCATAAAAAAGCCCCGACCTTTGGTCGGGGCTTTTTTATTTACTCTTAGCAACTAATTACAACTAAGCTGCCATATCAAGAACGTCTTTTTTCTCTTCTTCCTTTTTTCTCCTATTCCTTCTTATCCGAACTTTGATTCTATAGACAAGACTAAATAGAATTGGTACTACGATCAAAGTCAAAAAAGTAGCAACAAACAATCCATAAATCACTGTCCAGGCCAAAGGCCCCCAGAAAATTACGTTATCTCCACCAAAGTAGATATTTGGATTGAATTCACTAAATAGGGTAAAGAAGTTAATGTTGAATCCAGTAGCCAATGGAATTAGACCAAGAATTGTGGTAATCGCCGTCAATAATACGGGACGCAACCTTGCTTTACCGCCTTTTACAACAGCTTCCAAGAAGTCTTTGGACTCCAAAAGCTCATCCTCTTCCAACTCCAATTCCACTTTCTTTCTATCGATCAATAATTGCGTGTAGTCCAACAACACAACTCCATTGTTTACCACAATACCGGCCAAGGAGATAATTCCCATCATGGTCATCATAATAACAAAAGCGCTTCCTGTGGCCACAATTCCACCAAATACCCCAATCAAGCTCAAGAAAATGGCCAACATGATAATACCCGGTTTTGATACTGAGTTAAATTGGAAAATCAAGATGAAGAAAATCAAACCAAGACCTGTGAAGAAGGCACCCATCAAGAAGGCCATCTGCTTGTTTTGCTCTTCAATTTGACCAGTATAATCAATTTTGATATCAGCCGGAAGATCAGTGAAACTTTCCATTTCATCTTGAACCTTACTGACTATGGCGCCAGCATCGGTAAAGCCGGGAGCCAAAGCCGAATAAACCGTAACTACCCTTTGAGTTTCTTTATGCTTGATAGCACTAAAACCAGAGGTGTTCACTTGGTTGGCCACTGCGGAAATAGGAACCTCTTTTGTCTGACCAGAATTTTGATCTTTAAAAGTGATCTTTTGATTAAAGATTGCACTGGTGTTGTATCTATTCTCCTCATTGAATCGAACATAGATATCATAGTCTTCACCATCCTCTTTATAAATTCCCGCTTTTGCCCCGAAAATGGAATTTCGAAGTTGCTGCCCCACTTGCCCCGTGGAAACTCCTAACTCACCAGCCTTTTTTCGGTCCACCTCAACGAGCATGGAGGGCTTGGATTTATTGACATCTATTTTAAGTTCATCGATTCCTGGAATATTTTTTGAATTGATGTAATTGCGCATTTTTTCTGCGGTCACAATCAATTCGGAATAGTCATTTCCTTCCAGCTCAATATTAATTGGATATCCCGCTGGTGGACCAACGGCATCTTTTTCAACAGAAATAGCAACACCGGGATAAATGTCCTTTAATGCTTCCTGAACCTTTTTCAACAACTCTTTACTGTCCGTACCTTCTCTAAACTTATACTCACGCATGGTGGCTGTAATCTTTCCGCGGTGGGGCATTTCGGCGGTGGAACCACCATCGGTTTGTGGATTACCTGCTCCTTCACCCACTTGCGATACGGCACTTTCGGTCAAAAAGTTATAATCCCCATGCATGTATACATTTTCATTGATGATATCGTAAACCCGTTCTTCGATGTCTTTGGTAATCTCATTGGTCTTTTTGATATCTGTCCCTTCAGGATACTCGATATAAACTATAATCTGGTTAGGGGTATTATCTGGGAAGAACCATACCTCTGTGCGTTGGCTTCCGACCGAAAATCCAAATCCCATAAAAGCAATGAACAACAATACAAAAGTACCAATAGCAATATAGATGGGTTTTTTGCCAGATAAAGCTCTACGCAATGTTCTTTCATAAAATTTTTCCCATTTTGGAAGGATTCTATTTTGAAAACCATTGGCCCAGCCCCTAAGGAATAGTCGATATCCCCAAAGTAAGATGGCAGTAACGACCATTAAAGTCCCTAAGGCGCGGTAGCTGCCACCGAAAATCATAATCAACAACCCAATACCTGCAACGATGGAGGTTATACGAATTATTTGTTTTAAAGGCATATCCTTGTCTTCTGTGGTCATATATCTTGAGACCAAAACGGAATTAAAGAAGATGGCCACAAATAATGAAGATCCTAGAACAACTCCCAGCGTTTTAGGAAAGTAAATCATAAACTGTCCCATGACCCCAGGCCATAGACCTAGTGGAACAAAGGCCGCAACTGTGGTCAAGGTCGAAATGATGATTGGGAATGCAATTTCACCAATTCCCTTTTTTGCCGCTTCCTTACGAGATATTCCTTCTTTATCCATAAGTCTATAGGCGTTTTCTACTAATACGATACCATTATCCACCAGCATCCCCAATCCCATGATTAATCCAAATAGGATCATAGTATTCATTGTAAAGCCCCACCAATCTAATATCATGAGCGACATAAACATGGACATAGGGATTGCAAATCCGACGAAAAGGGCATTTTTAAACCCAAGGAAGAACATCAAAACGGTAACCACCAAGATAATTCCGAAGATGATATTGTTTACCAAATCATCCACTTGACCAATGGTCTTGGAAGACTGATCATTGGCAATCGTCACCGTAAGGTCTTGGGGAAATACATTTTCTTCTGCATTTTTCACGATGACCTGAATCTGCTCTGCGGCCGCCACCATGTTTTTACCGGCACGTTTTTTAACATCCAACATCACCACAGGATGCCCAAATTCGCGTGCATAGGTGGTCTTATCCTCTTCCTTAAAGGAAACCTCCGCAATGTCTTTTAGATATACAGGATCGTCATTTTCTGATTTGACCACAAAGTTGTCAAGATCTTCGGGTTTATCAATTTCCCCAACAATTCGAATGGTTCTTCGCTGTCCACTGGTAATCAAATTACCAGCGGAAGTGGTCATATTCTCGTTACCAATAGCGGTGATTACATCATTGAAGCTAACCTGGGCCGCCATCATTTTGTAAATATCAACGGCAACCTCAACCTCTTTCTCCTGAGCTCCACGAATGTCTACCTGCTTTATTTCTTGCAAGCTTTCTATTTCATCCTCTAAATATTCACCATATTCTTTAAGTTTATCCACAGGATAATCCCCAGAGATATTAATATTTAGAATAGGAATTTCTTCAGACATACTAAGGTCAAAAACATTGGGCTCCACCTTTGCATTGTTAAACGTGGGCCAGTCCTCTCCGGCAGTCTGGGAGTCAACTTCATCCTTTACTTTTTGTTTGGCAGCTTCCACCGAGATATTCTCATCAAATTCCACAATGATCATGGAATAATCTTCTTGAGAAGTGGAGGTTATCTCCACCACATTACTTACCGTTTTCAATTCATCTTCAAGAGGGTCGGTGATCAACTTTTCAATATCCTCGGCGGTGTTTCCGGGATAAAGTGAACTGATATAGATTTTTGTTTCCTTGATTTCAGGGAAGTTTTCCCTGGGCATACTAAAGTATGCTGATGCCCCAAGAAAAAGTATCACGGCAATCAAAACATACATGGTTGTTTTGTTGTCAATAGCCCATGAGGACAGCCTGAATTCTTTATCGACTTTCTTCTTTTGCTTACTCATAATTATTTAAGTCTTTGGTCTATTCTCCGTTCTTAACTCTTACTTTCTGTCCTTCCTTGACGCTACGTGCGCCTTCGTCAATTATACCATCACCATTGTTTATTCCAGATAAAACTTCAACATAATCACCCTGTGTTTTTCCGGTTTGAATAATCACCTTTTTCGCGATTGCGTTGGAAGAGGTAGAATCAGCATCCACTAAATACACATATTGCTCTCCCTCTGCATTTTCCGAAACAATACTTTGAGGAATAAGAATAGCGCTTTCATTGGTGTAATCATTGATCATAACCTTGGCGGTAAGGTTAGGCTTTACTTTTCCACCTTCACTAGGGACAGGAATCTCAGCTGTAAATGATCGATTGCTTGGGTTAATGAAATTACCAGTTTGTCTTACCTTGGTGGTCACGCTATCTCCAAGAACAGGGAAGTAAACATGCACATTTTTGCCAGGGGTTACGTTGGGCAAATGGCTTTCAGGAACTTCAACCTCAATGTACATATTGGAAAGGTTTACTATTCTGAAAACTTCAGCGCCCGGACCTGGGCTAACTACTGTTCCCTGATCTTTGATCACATCATCGATTATTCCCGAAAAAGGAGCTCTTATAGTAGATTTGGCCACTTGACTTTGCATTTGCTTTACAGCACTTTCTTGAGCTTCGTATGTTGTTTTGGCCTGTAAGTATTGAATTTCAGAACCAATATTTTGTTCCCAAAGTCTTTTTTGACGTTCAAAAGTGGTCTTTGCCAATTCCGATTGTGTTTTCAGTTGGGCCAATTGACTGGACAACCCACCATCATCAATGGAAGCCAATACTTGTCCCTTAGAAACTTTTTGACCTTCTTTGACGTAAACACGGTAAAGGGTACCTCCCATTTCTGGGTAAACCAGCACATTTTGTTTTGTCATCACATCTCCTTGAAGTTCCAAATAGTGATTAAACTTTTGGGCTTTGGCTTCAATAGTGGTAACCAAAGGTAATTTTGCATTGTCATCCAATGAGGTAATTACCGAATCCAACATATGAAGGTCTTTTTCCAGTGCTTTTTGCTGTGCTGAAATCTCAGCTTGTTTTGCTCGAATAACAGCAAGATCGTTACTGGCAATTGCGCTTTCCACGGTGTTTTTATCACCACCTCCACAAGAGGAGAGAACCATGGCAGCGAGCACTATATATGTTATGTTTTTCATGATGATATGGTTTTTTCTTTTTTTGATTATTGATTTAAAATGATTTCCAATGCTGTTTTTCGGTTGATTACATCGACCATCGACTGCAAGTATTCTTGTTGACTTGAATACAATTGTGTCTGAGCTTGCCTAAGCTCGAAACTGGTTGCCAATCCTTCCGAATATTTAATTTGATTCTTGTTTTCGATACGCTCGGCCAATCTTAGGTTGTCTTTGGAGGTGCCATATTCTTCTATGGAAAGGATATAGTCACTTTTAGCACTTTCCAACTGAAGACGTATTTGTTCCTCAGCTTCGGTTAACTGGGTTTTTGCTTTTTCAAGCGCAATTTTAGCGCGTTGCGTGCTTGCGCTTCTTCCCAATGAGCTAAAAATTGGAATGTTAAGGTTGAAACCTAAAACCGAAGACCCGAACCACTCTTGTCCGCTGCTTAAAAAGTTGAAACTGTCGCTAAATGAATTTCCTCCATAATTAACAAAAGCATTCAAAGTGGGTAGAGCCCTACTTTTGGCAAGTTTATGTTCAAAATAACGTTGCTCGTTGAGATTAAGCGCCAATTTGTAGTCTACATTATTCTCCATTTTGAATTCTGAGTCCAACAGGCCTAGATCAATTTGCTTTTGGGTAAGATCATCCAAGTTTTCGGTCAATACCGTTGGTGACCCAATCGGGAGTCCCATGGTCAAATTCAGCATCTGGAGTGTGATTTTTTCTAAGCGCTTGGCATTTTTCAACTGATTTTCTATTGAGGATAGTGTAATTTGCAATTGATCGACGCTCTCTTCATCTCCAAGACCATTTTCATAAATACGTTTGGTCTCATAGAGATTCTTTTCTAGTGTGGCTTTGTTGTTTTCAGCAATCAAAACACTCTCTTGCGCCAGTAACACATTTCCATAGGCTTCAACCACAGATTTTCTAACATCGAGCTCGGTCTTTTCCATGTTGTTCTGGCTATAGCTTAAAAATGCTTTGGTAGCCTGTACACCCACAATATAAGAGCCGTCAAAAATTTGCTGCTCCAATGTAGCCGTTGCCGTAGCGGATTGCGCTTGCCCAAAGACGACTTCTTGAAAAGTACCTGGCTCACCACCGAAAAACTCGGCTGGAATCTGCGTAACCGGCTGCTTTAATTGATTTTGATAATTGATAGCTCCCGAAATTTGCGGAAGTCCGGTAGCAATGGTCTCCCATTTCTGTTTTTGGGCATCCACAATATCCCTATTGGCATTTACAGCACTGTAATTATGTTCCAGTGCATATGCGATGGCCTCATCAAGACTATAATTATTGCTGTCTTGGGCATGTGAGAACCATGATAATAGCACAAATAAACTGATTAAAGTTGTTCGCATTTATTCTTGGTTTGAATTGATGATTGAGTTTAATATTTTTCTTCCCTTTGGGGTTACGATTCCCCTGAGATGATATTCCAAATAATAATCCATTAATTGGGGCATGGAGAAAATCTGCATGGGGAAAAGATTATTGTCCTTGATGCTGGTCACTCCAGAAAAATAGATTCTTGATACGAAATCTACATTTAAGTTGTCCCTGTAAATTGCCAATTCCATGCCTCGTCTTACATTCTCGATAATGCAGTCTTGCATTACTTCAAATTGTTTCTTTTTTAGGGAGTCATGTACTTTAGGATAATATTTCTGTAATTGATATTGTGGCGAGGATTTCTCATTCTTCAAATGCAGCATAACGAATTTCTTGATCTCGTAGAGCTCCTCGATCGGATTCTTTTGTAAGGCGACAATTTCGTCTATACCATTTGAAATGAACCAGAACAGTGCCATGGTGCTTTCCTCAACCAACATGGTCTTATTCTCAAAATGGGAATAGATCGTTTTCTTCGAAATTCCCATTTCATTGGCCAAATCGTCCATCGTCACACTCTTAAATCCAAGATTCAAGAACATCTCTGTCGCCTTATGTAATATCTTTTCTCTCATAACGGGCAGCAAAAATACCCTTGGAAACTTTAAAAACCAAAAAAGTTTCCAAAGTTTTACATTTTTTTAACGAGAGATTAAATTCTGGTTTTCATCTGCTAATCAATACTATATTGACGAACATTGGAATTAGAATTGGACTGAATTGTTGTTTTTGGTCTTGAATTCCAGAAAAATGCCCTGCGACCGTAGTTTTCAATTCTTTGTAAGACGTTATTTTTCTTCCGTGGAGCCATTGTTTCTTTCATTTCTGACGCGTTCTACATAAGCGTTAAAGGACGCCTTTCCTTCTTCTTTCCAATATTGGTCGTAGTAGCGCCAATCTGAATCTCCATTTTTGGGGTCACAAAAGCGATCCCATTTTTTATGTTTTTTGTGTTTTTTGTGACCTCCGTGTTTTGAGGAGTGGTTACCAAACCCAAAAATAATCTTGGCCAATAGCATTAATCCCAGTGCTTGCCAGTATCCGATGGTCGTAAGGCCGAAAAGGTCGGGCATTAACCAGTTCCATAGATGCATTAGCACGTATCCGGCCAGGAATACTAATCCGATAAAAAAGACGACCATGAAGAATATCTTAAAACCCTTGGTCACATACTTTTCTACCTTCTTTTCATAATAAATATCTCTTGGTTCCATATCTCTTATTTTTTATCATTCTTGTTTTTTTCTGTTTCTAAATGTTTTGATAGGAGCGAAAGTGCTCGATGTCTTCTTGACATTAATGTTCCTTGGGAGATTCCTGTCTGTTCAGCAATTTCCCTATATGAATAGCCCTCAAAATCGATGGCGATTATAATATCCTGATAGGAGGGTTTCAACATTTGAATTGCTTTTTTTAAAGCATTCATCAAATCCTCTGGATATGAATTGTCAGCACTGCCATAGAACAGTTCGGCAAAATCGGCCCATTTTGTGTCAATGTCCTCACCTTCATGAACGGTTTCTTTTTTGGTCCGCATCACATCAATGATTTTGTTCTTAACCGAGTTATAGACAAAACCGGCAATATTTGTAATGGGCGACAAATCATCAGACCTGGAGAATATCCGCAACGCTACATCTTGGACAATGTCCTCAGCATCACGTTCCGTGGTATCATCGACTTTCGACTGCACATACGCCTTAAGCGAATGATACTCGTCATTGAAAAAAGCCGAAAGGTTTTTATAATTTTCTTTGTTGGTCACCGTTCAAAAAAGACTATTTGCCGTCTTCAATAATAAAGACGAACGTTTTCAAATCTATTGCGTTTTTTGAACATTTTTTTTTCGAATCTTGCTCAATGTATGTTCAAAACCCAAATAATCACCGTATTAAACTCTAGGGAAAGTTGGTGCGCTAATTTCATTTATTGAGCTTATTTTTGGCGTATGACCAATTCAGATGCCATAGCGCAATATCGAACTGCCTTTGTTTCCCATTTGGAAACAAAGACGGCCGCGAAGGAACCCAAGAATCTATACGTGCCAATTAGTTACATTTTGGGCTTGGGAGGCAAACGCTTACGACCTGTACTTACGTTGATGACCACTGATTTGTTCGGGGGAGATGTTTCGAAAGCATTGGATGCAGCGCTGGCCATTGAAATGTTCCATAATTTTTCGCTGGTTCATGATGACATAATGGACGATGCGCCTTTGCGCAGGGGAAAAACAACGGTCCATGAAAAATGGGATGTAAACACCGGCATTCTGTCAGGGGATGCCATGTTGATAAACTCCTATCAGTTTTTGGAAAGCTATACCCCGGAAGTTTTTAAAAAGCTGACCTTACTTTTTAGTAAAACTGCTATTGAGGTCTGCGAGGGACAACAGTACGATGTGGATTTTGAATCGAGGGACGATGTTACCATCCCAGAGTATTTAAAAATGATTGAATACAAGACTGCTGCCTTGGTAGCCACCGCAATGAAAATGGGAGCCATTATTGCCGAAGCTTCTGAAAAAGATACCGAGGCCATCTATGCATTTGGAAAAAACCTTGGTATTGCATTTCAGTTACAGGATGATTATTTGGATGCCTTTGGGGACCCAGAGACCTTTGGAAAACAAGTGGGAGGTGATATTATTGAAAACAAGAAGACTTTTTTGTATCTAAAATCTTTAGAATTTGCGGAGCAACCTCAAAAGAAAAACCTTCTACATTTATTTTCCATAAAACCGGAAGATTCCGAAACCAAAATTGCAACCGTAAAATCGATTTTTTTGAAAAGTGGGGCAGTGGAAGCCGCTAAGGCCGAAATAAACGCATATACGGAAAAAGCCTTCGATTCTTTGATCCGAATTAATTTGCCTGAACCGAAAAAAGCGGTGTTAAAGGCGTTTGGACTGAACTTAATGAAACGGACGGTTTAGAAAAAGCGCCGCCAAAGGGCTTTTAAAAAGGGCAGCTTTGGACAGGCACTTATTATTTTAAGATCTTCCCAAAAAGATGTCCCCTCGTCCAGAAATTTCAAAATCAATTGGGGCTTTCTTTTTTTGAACATGGATTCAAATATTGAACTTCCCAAATGGTTGTCACGGTGTAGAATATCCAATAGCAAAAGGTCGTAATACCAAAATTTGTCCCTTCTGTAAAAGTTGGACAGGGCTTTATCATCTTTTAGATGATCTACCAAAGCCATGACTTTTTTACCGGTATTGTAAAAAGTAAAGCCGGTACTAGGTTTCGCCCATCCCCCGGCAATTCCAATATTTAGGATACGGTCAGAATTATGTTCATGAAATCCATAACAGGTCATTGGAATACTGCCCTGCTCCACATCGGTGATCTCAAAAGCGGTGTTTTCAAGCTTCTGCTTTACGTAATCCTGAATACCCTCCTCATATTCCGATTTTTCCAAGATATTTTCTGAAAAAAGGGTGTATTCCAAAAGCGCTTCGGTTTCTGAAAATGGGAGCACATACATAAACCGGGTATTACCTTTTTGCGGAATGGAAAAATCCATAAAAGTGGCTTCCTCGGAATTGAAGATTGGTTTTTCTGTTTTAACAAACCAACCTACAAAGTGCTGTTGAAGCACAGGATACTTTTTTTGAATCCTTACATTTTGATTATTCAACCAACTATTAAAAACCTTCGGGGCGGTATAAAAACCATTTTGTGATGTTACCAGAACTTTATCCCCGGTTTCTTCAATTAGGGTTACACGGTCTTTCACCCATGTAACGTTCGGATGCTTTTTAATTTTATTTAGGTAGTGATTATAAAAATCAATTCCCTTCAACATTTTGTACTGATATGGAGCGATCGAGGTGGAGCGCTCAAATCCCATACCGGCAAAATGGATATTTGGCCAACTTTTATGCAATAATTGATCAAACTTTCCTTTGTCTTTTTCCCAAAAACACCAAGTACGATCATTCGAGGTCTTGTCGACCCGATCAATGATCAATATGGAACGGGATGAAAAGAAATCATCCTGGGTTAGTGCATCGACCAGCAACAAACCTGCCGCACCAGCCCCAATAATGATATAATCGAAGTTCGACATAAATCAAAAATACGCAAAGGAAAATATTGTGCGACTGTATTGAAAATTAAGTTAAATGAAGGTCAATAAATATCCTAACAAGGCACCACCCAAAACAATAAACGCACTATTTAGCTTTTTAAAGACAAAAACGACAATCAAACTTACAACAGCTATTACAATGGTTCTCCAATCGGTCAATGTGTCTTTTCCCATTTCAATGCAAACCGCCACTATTAAGGCCACCGCGGCTACATTTACTGCATCCAGAATATTTCTGATGATTTTTGATTTTCGCATTTTTGGAATCAAAGGATTCAATAGCAACACAAAGAGAAAGGAGGGGAGAAAAATTCCGGCAGTGGCCATAAGTGCACCAGAAACACCATTCATTTGCCAACCTATAAAGGTTGCTGTGGACAATACAGGGCCAGGAGTTATCTGTCCAACGGCTACGGCATCTATCAACGCTTGTCGAGTTAACCATCCGTTAGCCACCAACTCCGCATCCAGAAAGGCAAACAATACATATCCGCTACCGTATAAAATAGCTCCTACTTTTAAAAAGGTAAGGAAGATTTTAAGCGCCCCTAACTTTGCAATTCCATTTATTGGGAAAAGCAAAAAAGGAACAAAACTCTTTACATTTTGGGTACTTTTTTTAGCAAAATAGAGCGCCAAACCTAACAAACCTGTCCCAAAAAGAACAGCAATTTCGTTGATTCCAAATAAGCATGCACCCAATGCCATGATTCCCAAAATAGCAATCCCGGTGTTTTTGATTGCCTTTTTTCCAAGTCGAAAAGCAGCCATTAGAATTATGGCGATAACAGCTGGCTTAATGCCATAAATAAAGGGTTCTACCTTGGGAAGTTGTCCATATTGGGCATAAAGCCATGCAAATACGGCCGTAATGACCACAGCGGGGAAAATAAAACAGATGCCTGCAACAAAAAGACCTTTCCAACCAGCCCGCTCATGTCCACAATGCATGGTCATTTCGGTGGAGTTGGGTCCAGGAATCAGGTTGGTGGCCCCTATAAGATCTAGAAAGTGTTCTTGGGTCATCCACTTTCTTTTTTTGACTACTTCATCTTCCATCATTGCAATATGGGCAGCAGGACCACCAAAGGCAATGCTTCCCAGTTTGAAGAACAATTTTGCAATTTCCTTTAGCTCACTTTTTGTAGGCATTTTTGATTCAAATTTTTTTAGGTTGAATGGATGGTTTTGAACAGAAACCAAAAATAAGGAATGCAAATAGTTTGTTGTTGGATGGGTTTGAAAAACTATAGTTTAAAAAAAGTATCTTGTAGGGAATGATCAATCTCAAACAAATGTCATGAAAACTCAATTTGCCTTCTTTGCAACGGTTGGTTTGCTATTGCTGACCTTGACCGCACCTAAAACATTAAATGCCCAAAGCCCAAAAAACACCTTTGTCTATGGTGATGCCTTACCTGATGCCCCGGAATTATCCGCTAAAGGAGACTACATGGTCGGAGTGCGTACCCTCCAATTTGTGAACAAAGGGCAGGTCGATATTCTTAACCACAAAGAAGGTAAGGAAGCCTATTACGATCGACCCCTGACCGTTGAGGTGTGGTATCCAACTAAAGAGAAGAATGAAAAGCTGACTTCGTACGATGAGGTCATGGGAACCTTCGGGGACCCTAATAGACCTGTGATTCCTTTTACATTTCACGGAAGGGCGAAAAGAGATGCTGCGCCAGTTACCGAAGAGGGTTCATTTCCTTTGGTTGTGGTTTCCCATGGTTATGTGGGATCCCGATATATTATGACCTACCTCACTGAAAACTTGGCCTCCAAAGGATATATTGTTGTTGCTATTGATCATACCGAATCTACTTTTAAAGATGCAGCTCCCTTTCAAAGCACTTTGTTGAACCGGTCAAAGGACATCCTGTTTGTGGTGAATGAAATGGCAGAAAGCAAACACTTTTTATCGCCAGTTCTGGATGCAGAACATACTGCGGTTGTTGGATTTTCCATGGGAGGATACGGAGTACTCAATGTGGCCGGAGCAGCCTATAGTGAATTCGCCATTAATTTCTTTAAAGGTATGACGGGTGGTAGCGACGCTTTGGCCGTCCGTGGCAGTGCAAGCGAGGAGTACCAAAATTCCATGGATCCAAGAATAAAGGCTGTGGTCGCTTTTGCTCCGTGGGGGATGGAACGCGGGGTTTGGGATGCCGAAACATTGAAAGGGTTAAAAGTGCCCACCCTCTTTGTGGCGGGGAGCCAAGATGATGTGTCGGGGTATGAAAAAGGTATAAAGGCCATTTATGAAGGTGCGGTAAATGCGGACCGTTACCTGTTGACCTATGTTAATGCACGTCATAATGTGGCACCCAATCCACCGCCACCGGAATCTCTTCAACCGGGCTTGCATTTTGATGAGTATTACCGCTATGCCGAACCTTCTTGGGATCAAAGACGAATCAACAACATTAACCAACATTTTGTAACGGCATTTTTGGGCATCCACTTAAAGGAAAAACCGTATGCAAAATTCTTGGAAGTCAATGAAGACTCCAATAAGGAAACTTGGCCTGGGTTTGTGCCCCGTTCGTCAACAGGATTGGAGCTGTTGCATTCAGAACCTGAAGAGTAAGGTTTGAAATTTATTCCTCGGCAATCAACACCAAAACCTTATTTTCTTGGATGACCTTGACTGTCTTGCCTTGCTCAAATCCGAGTTCTTGCAACCAGCGTCCCTCCAACCGTATTTCTGGTACAGTGGTATGGTCCCAAGCACGGCGACGGAATTTACAATGGATCTTAAGTTTTCGGGGTTTTTTCAATGACAAATATTTGTTGAAACGAATATAGGGTGGAAGTGTTTAGCACTTGTTCGGTATAGTGAACATCCGAAAGCGAATTATGTTAAAGTTGGGCTTTTAGCTAAAGAATTATAAGAAAATTCGAGTGGAAGCAGAACTTTGATGGGTTGGGGTCGAGCCTTTCGGAGCTTTTTGGGTTTTAGTGAATGATGATTATGAGTTGAGATAGTGCCTTTTATTCATACACTATATCTTCTAATTCACTTTTTTGTCCATCGTATATTTTAAAAAAGTCAGTCGGGCTATTTGCAATTAATCTAGCCCTTTCTTCGTGGTCGTGATTCAATCGATATATTTTTCCTTTTTTATCCGTTGCAATATAATTTCCATCTTCCATATCTAAAATAGTGTAGAAGAGTTTTTCTTCAAATTCAATTTCGAAAGTGTATTCCAATTCCAAAAGCTCAATTTGTTCCTTGGTTAAGGATTTCAGTATTTTTTCTGCTATTTTCTTATCTGGGTTCTCCCCAATCGGAAGGTTTTCAATTTCTATAAATTCTTTTCTTATTTTATTTAAGTCAAAATTTCTATGAAATTTCGTTGGATTTTCAACATCGATTCCTTGAATACTGTTATTTGAAAAGTGTAAGCGTATTTGTTTAAAATCATTGTTTTTCCTATTCCAAACAGCGATGCCTTTAATATAAAAATGAGAACGATGATTTCTCATAGCAGTTTCATAAGCCTCATTGCTAACATAACGATGAAGTAAAGTTATTCCTGATGGAAACCCATTGCTATAATGCATGGAGATGGTATTCAACTCAATAAGTTTTGACGCTTCATAAATGTTTGGGAAATCCTTTTTAAGGATTTGAACAACATTGTTTTCAAACTTTTTTATGTGTTTAACTTTTGTATGTCGTTTGAAGATGTTCATGCTTATATTACCTAACGGTTGTTGATAGTAATTTAGTAATAGAACTAAGATAACAAAAGCAGAAAGTCTAAAAAACCGTATATCGTAATCCAAAGAAGCCACGAATACCCTGGTTGGGGCCATATACGTAGCTAGGGTCAAAGGTCAGTGCATAGGGATTGTCAGCTGTGGGCACCACATTTCCTTGAGGGTCAAATTGTACATCTCTATCAAAAGGATCATGCGATCTGGCAATGATAAATGGATTACCCCGGTTTGGCGTCCAGTCCAAAAGGTTTTTGATACCCCCATAAAACTCAAATTTATCTAACCCTTTATAGGTAAATTGAATGTTTTGAATGCTCCAAGTAGGAGATTCGGGTGACCTTGGGTCCAAATCGCCCAACAATGGCAATCGCATAGGACCATATAGATTTCCGGTATAATCAACGGTCAAATCCAAATTGCGGAAGGTGTAGGAGACGTTCCAAGTTCCGGTAAAGCTTTCGGTCAAAATTTGACGTTGGGTCACTCCATTTTCGGTATTGCTGACGTCCTGCCAAGTGGCTCCCACCAAAAATTTAAGTCCATTCGGTAATACCAAATCAACATTGGCGCTCAAGCCTTTGGAAACCGATTTTCCGTCCAAGTTATCATAGATAATTTGGTTAGGATTGGTATCATAGTCTGGCAAAATAATATTGGAAAAATGGGTGTAAAAAGCTGAGGCATCAACGCCTACAAAGGTGCCATTATCCCCGTATATCTTTTTTAAATAATTAAGATTGACATTTATGGAACGTTCGGGTTTCAGCTCCTCTGCAATGACTACATCACGCGAACCGGTTAGAGCTGCGTGGTCTTCGGTAAAAAGGTTCACCACCCGAAACCCTGTTCCGGCATTGATCCTGAAAATGTCATTATCCGAGATTTTCCATTTATAAGCTGCTCTGGGAGTGAATATATTGCCATGTCGTTTATCATAGTCGTACCGTAGCCCTCCTAAAATGGAATGTTTTTTTGCAAGTTTAACCTCATCCTGAACAAATACACTGGGAATCCAAACTTCATCAGTATTAACCGTTGCTGGGGTATTGTCATCGTAATAATTGTAACGAAGAGCACTTCCAAATAACAAATCGTGGTTTCCAGCGGATTTATCCCAAGTCATCTGTGCAAAACCAATACGCTGATCAGCTAAATAGCTGATGTCACCATATACGGAGTTTTGATCATGGTCATTATAAGACAAAGATAATAGTACCTTTTCATCAATAGGTAATTCATATTTGCCCAAAACTTCCCATCGCCGGGTGTAGATACTTTCTCCATAGATTTCATCTCCACCCCTAAATTCTGGAGTCCATTGCAGTTCGCCACCCCATCGGTCTTCATAAAAGAACCGTCCTGCAACAGAGAACAATTTAGAATCCTTTCGTTTAAAGTTCCATTTTTGGAACACGGAGATTCGATCTTGAAGGGTAAGATCTGTAAAATTGTCCCCGTTATTGTCAATGATCTGGTCGTAATTGAAATAATTAACGCCAAGGAGCAGGTCAGTGTTCTTGCTAACCTCGATTTTAGAACCTACATCCAGATTGTACTCACCCCAACCGGTTACATAGGCATCGGCAAAAAACTCAGGGGCATTGGGCGCATGTTTGGTAATGATATTGATCAAACCTCCTACTGCTTCACTTCCATATAATGTGGAGGCAGGACCTTTTACGATTTCAATTTGCTCAATAAGCGAATTTGGTATCCCGGATAATCCATACACTGTCCCAAGACCACTGACAATGGGCATTCCATCAATTAACACCAAAGTATATGGCCCTTCCAATCCATTTATATGAATATCACCTGTATTGCAAACATTACAGTTGATTTGCGGACGTACCCCGTTGACGTTCTGGAGTGCCTCAAAAATATTCGGGGTTGGATTCTTTTTTAGAAAGGCGGGGGTGTATACTTCAACAGGTACTGCGCTTTCCAGTCTACTTACTGGTTTTAAGGTCCCAGTAACAACCGTTTCCTCCAACCTTTCAGCCGAAGCTTCTAGTTCAATATCTATAGTTTTTAGCTCATCTTTTCCTGTCAAAACAGAGGTTCTGAATGGAATATAACCTATGGAAGACGCTATGAGCGTGTATTCCCCAGGTTCAATATTGGTAAGCTCATAGTATCCGTTAGCGGTCGATGCCGTTCCAATTTGGGTGCCCTTTAAAAGCACGTTTGCATATGCAATGGGCTGTCCATTTTCCGTCAAGATACCTTTTATGGTGCCTTGGGCCATTACGGAAGCAAAGCTTAAGACTCCTATAAGCAAGAAGACTAGGAAGTTAATTCTATTTTTCAACTAGGTTAAAATTAAATTTAGACAAAACTAAAAATTTGTTTTTACAAATAAAAATGTATTTTTGAAAAAATTATTTTTTGATGACCCGTTCGGAAGAAAATTATCTTAAAACCATCTTCCATTTAGGAGGAAGCGATTCCGTTCCCATTGCCACAAATGCCATCGCCGAACAGATGGAAACCAAACCATCTTCGGTCACGGATATGGCCAAAAAATTGGCTGAAAAAGGATTGGTCAATTACAAAAAGTACCAAGGGGTTTCCTTGACGGATTTTGGAGTTAAAACTGCACTTTCCATTATTAGAAAACATCGTCTTTGGGAGGTGTTTTTGGTCAAGAAATTGGATTTTTCATGGGATGAGGTCCATGAGGTTGCGGAACAATTGGAACATATTAAAAGCGAAAAGCTCATCGATAAAATTGATGAACTTTTGGACTTTCCCAAATACGATCCGCACGGAGACCCAATTCCCAGCAAGGATGGAAAGTTTATGGAGCGCGACAAGCAATTGTTGAGCGATGTTGCAATACATGCCAAAGGGGTTTGTGTTGGAGTAAAGGATACCTCATCAACCTTTTTGAAATTTTTGGATAAAAATGGTATTGCGTTAGGGAAGACCATCGAAATTCTTGAAAAGGAAGAGTTTGATCAGTCGCTTCATATTCAAATGGACGGAAAACAACTTCATATTTCACATCAAATAGCATCTAATCTTTACGTAAAATTGAATGATTAATGGAACAGGTAATTGAATATTTTGAAAGTATAAATCCCATTTTGGCAGCTTTTTATGCCACATTGTTTACCTGGGGATTGACGGCTGCCGGTGCTGCCTTGGTCTTTTTATTCAAAGGGATGAACCGTGCAGTTCTTGATGGGATGTTGGGTTTTACGGGTGGAGTAATGGTTGCTGCAAGTTTTTGGAGTTTGTTGGCTCCCGGAATCGAAATGAGTGAAGGGGAAGGTTTTGTGAAAGTGATTCCAGCCGCGGTTGGCTTTTTATTGGGCGCTGCATTTATTTTTGGATTGGACAAAGTGCTTCCCCACCTGCATATAAATTTTAAGGAAAGTGAGGCTGAAGGAGTAAAAACACCTTGGCATAGAACCACACTATTGACCCTTGCCATCACATTGCATAACATTCCTGAAGGGTTGGCCGTGGGCGTTCTTTTTGGAGGAGTGGCTGCAGGGTTTGATGGAGCAACCATCGGAGGTGCCGTTGCTTTGGCATTAGGAATTGGTCTTCAAAACTTTCCCGAGGGCTTTGCCGTGGCCATGCCGTTACGCCGACAAGGTCTTAGTCGTTGGAAAAGCTGGGTGTATGGACAAGCATCCGCAATTGTTGAACCTATTGCTGCCGTCCTGGGTGCATGGGCCGTACTTACTTTTGAACCTATTCTTCCTTATGCCCTATCTTTTGCCGCAGGTGCAATGATTTTTGTTGTTATTGAGGAAGTAATTCCTGAGACGCAACGTGATAAATACACTGACATTGCGACAATGGGCTTTATCGGAGGATTCATTATCATGATGATGTTGGATGTTGGTCTTGGATAATTTTAGCTACTAATTTGTGGATTCCAATAAATTTGTAACTAAGGATTTTAACTTTTCAATTTCCTGGGATTGCATATCAAGTTTTTTCTCTTGCTGGATTGTATAAAGGGTTAACTCTTCTATTTTTTGAAGTAATTTGGCATCCATTTCACCAAGAAGAACTCCATTCTTCAGCACTTCCTTAGCGCTAGGAATATCCTTTAAATGTCCTTTTTCTTTAATATGTTTTTCTACCTCAGTTAACGTCGGCAATAAATAATCTTGGTTGAAAACAAAGTCTGACCAACCTGTTAGATCCACCTTAACTTCCTTAGTATGGATGTTTCCATTTACAGCTAATCTGTATCCTCCGGGGTTTGTAGTTCCAATTCCCACATTACCGTGCTTGTTGATAATCATGTCTGAAGAATGATTGTTAACTCTAAAATACATTGCATCGCTTGGGTGTGAGTATTGTATGCCTCCTACAAAATCATCATCGGAATCAGCAAATCCGTAGTAGGCTGTGCGTGTATTATAGGTCATAAGTGATAGCATAACATTTTCATCATCTTCAACAGCTAAATCAGCTATGCCATGTGGAACACGGCCAGAAGCGCCGTTGTATACATGGAGTCTGCTTTTAGGTTGATTTATTCCCACACCAGTTTTTCCACCTCCAAGGGCTAAAACTATATTGTCTGAGTTGTAATGATTAAGACTTACATATTGTCCAAAATTTGAATCAAGAATCAGGTGGCCGGTACCTTGAGAACTTGCTTTTATGCTCGGATTACCATCTTGTCTTCCCACCAAAAGTGTTGCTCCGGAACTTGCCTGACCAATTTCAAAAGGTCCTGGTGTCTGAGCGTTAGATTGAAAGAAAATCGTTATTAATATAAATCCAATAACGGTGTTCTTCTTTTTGATAAACGAATAATTTAAATGCATGGCGCTAATAATTTAGTAATATACTCTATAAAACGTAGTAAATATATTACAATGAAATAACAATTCCTTATTAGAATTATTTGGTAGAATCAAAATCTAATTTTTCAAAACCCGATTCAAGCTTCTTACCGTAATACCAAGGTAATTGGCAATATCGGTCTTTGAGATTTTTTGCAGCAAATCTGGAAAATCATTGACCAATCGTTTGAGGTTCTGTTCCAAAGAATGTGATTGGTTGTACGAATGGCGCACCGCGGTATACCGAATTTTGGAAGCCATCATTTTCAGGATAAGATTGTTGAAGGTTTTATCTTTTTTGATGAGTTCCTCCAAATCGGTCTTGGAAATCTTGAAATACGACATAGGGGTAAGGGCTTCAACCGTACAAAAGCTATATGCCTCGGTAAAGATTTCAATCTCACCAAAAGGCTCACCTTCACCAAAAAACTCTTGTATAAAATAGGTGCCGGTGTCTATGGTATGATAGCATTTGACCATGCCACTTTTGATGACGTATAGGGCGAAGACCTTGGTTTTCTGCACTATGATTTTTTCTCCGGCAGGAACTTCTTCTTCCACCAGCATGGGATAATCCCCAGAGTTTTTCAATCGGGTGACATAATTCAGAAATTCAGTATTGACACGTATCATTTTTTGAGGATTGGGACAAATGTCCTTTTCAGGTTCAAAAACGGGCTATTTCTTTGGAGTACTTTTATGAATGTACAAGATAGCACTACCAAAGTAAAAATAGCACACCCGATCTACAATCTTCGGTTTGGGTTACTGTGCTTGAGTTCCTTGCTCTTCTCAAGCAGTTATAACATGCTTATTCCTGAATTACCGGGATACCTTTCCGGACTTGGCGGTTCAAAATACATTGGTCTTATCATTGCCCTGTTTACATTGACTGCAGGCTTTTCTCGACCATTTAGTGGATTACTTACCGATAAGATAGGGCGTAAACCTGTCATGATTTTTGGTGCATCGGTTTGTATAATCTGCGGGTTTCTATATCCTGTTTTGACTACCGTAGCGGGATTTTTGTTCTTACGGTTGGTTCATGGATTTTCAACAGGATTTACCCCAACTGCCATTGCAGCCTACGTCGCGGACGTTGTTCCTGCCCAACGTTGGGGCGAAGCTTTTGGAATTCAAGGCGTATTTTTTACCTGTGGTCTTGCGTTGGGTCCGGCCATTGGGAGCACCATCAAACTACATTATTCCTATGATGTGCTATTTCACAGCTCTTCTGCCATGGCGTTACTGTCAATAGTCTTGATCTATAGACTTCGGGAAACCTTGGTCAATAAAAAACAGTTTGCGCTATCCATGTTGAAAATCTCAAGTAGGGATATCATTTCGTTGGAAGTGATGACGCCCGCAGTTATTACTTTCCTGTCCTATTTTGCATTTGGAATGGTGCTAACGTTGATTCCTGATTGGAGTGATTATTTAGGGATACGCAACAAGGGGAGTTTCTTTATTGTGTTTACCATTGCTTCATTGACAATCCGTTTTTTGGCAGGAAAAGTTTCTGATAGGATGGGGCGCAAGATAGTGACCATAACAGGACTTTTTATGTTGTGCTGTGCCTTGGTGCTTATGGCTTTTTATCAAACAACAAATGGATTAATGGTAGCAGCGGCACTGTATGGACTTGCTGCCGGAATTCTTTCACCCGCGTTGAATGCGTGGACAGTCGATTTGAGTCCTGAAGATCAACGGGGAAAAGGCATAGCCACCATGTTTATTGCTCTTGAGGCAGGTATTGGCCTGGGAGCTCTTTTATGTGGTTGGTATTATCAAGATAATTACGGGAACATTCCGATCACCATGAATGCCTGCGCCCTGATTGCTTTTGCAGGATTGATTTTTTTATTGTTCAAAAAAGAGAGAAGTAAAATCGATTCGGTGGATTAAGATAAACTATATAGGGTACGATATTATCTTTGAAATATGATACGATGGACAATTATTCTGGTTTTTGGCATTTTGGGACATGTTAAAGCGCAATCAGTTGCCGAATTACAAAAAGAGATAGATCAAACAGTTTGGAAACCTTTTCAGAAAGCCTTTCAAACCTTGGACGGGGAAGCATTAAATGCTACCTATGCAGATGAAGTGCTTAGGGTAACTCCACAAGGAATTGATATTGAAAATACTTTTAAAGCAAACAACCTTAAACGTTTTAAGCAAAATAAAGCAGATGGTATCTCAATCACATTGGATTTTTGGTTTGATAGTCGACATACCAATGTTACTGCTTCCTACGAGGTCGGATTTTACAGGATTGGGTTTATCGATAAGAATGGAACCACCAAGTACAGCTATGGTCAGTTTCACATCGTTCTGAAAAAGATTCATGGACAATGGAAAATAACGCAAGACTGGGACACCGGAACTATTAATGGAGATCCAATTACTGCCTCAGATTTTGCAAAACAAAGCATCCTAAAGTTCTAGCCATGCTCCATGGCAGAATCGGAGGTTGCACTCCTTAGTCTTTTGTGGCCGGAGCAACCGTTTTTATTCCCATAATTAGCAGCCACAAACAGGTTCCAAGCTCACCAATACTGGCTGGAATGGTAATATAGTCAGCTATCCAAAGATTCCCATAGTCTGAACAAATAATACGTCCTATGAAATCCAAAAAGTATCCAACGCTTCCGACCATTAGAAAAATTCCCAGAATTTTTGGAAGAAATCCTGATTTAAAGACCAAATATCCAAAAGGAAATAGCCATAGACTCCAGAATACCTGTACGGCTAAGATTCCATTGAAATATGATTTGAAGGCAAGCATTACTTGCGCCTCTATCTGTTCCGAACTGTAGATGTTCAGATATTCAGCATCCTGGATCAAGGATAGAACATCAAGTTTATGAACTACAGCTATGAATGAAATAGGAACACTGACAATGGCCAAAATAGCCATGAGTACAGCCTGGTTTTTGTTGATGTTTTTGAATAGATGATAGAGAATCAAAGGGAGGGGGATAAAAAATAGATAACAAAGTAACTCGCTAAGAATCTCCATCCGAAATAAAGATTCTGAAGACTTGATATTCGCAATGGTTTCCGCAGGATTGTCCCAAACTATGAGCAGGGAGGGAACGTACATCAGGCTGAATATTCCTGTTATCGCTATTAAAAAATAGAAAAATCCGGCCAAGCGGGCCGTTTTGTTATTTACTTCCATGTTTAATGATTGATATGGTTTGTAAAAAGAAAGACGATTCTTTTTGCAGGATGGTTGCCTAGAACTTTTTTAAATCCTCAAGTGCCTGGCCATAGTCGTATTGCAAATCTTCGTGCAGGGCTGTAATTTTTTTCTGGATATAGGTCAATTGCCGGTCATACAGATTGGATAAGGCAATGTTTCTACGGATTGAAGGTCGAAAATCCATTAGTTTTTGACAGAAGTAGAGCAGCAATTCCACCTCGGTCTCTTTGTTGCCTGAATAACGGATGTACTTTTTGATGTTCCGTAAAATTTTCCGGACACTCTTTTTGACATAGTAAAGACTATTGGTGTTGATTTCCAAAAACGATTCATCAACCTCGGCTTTGACACTTTCAATGTACCCTGCTTCATGGTCGGCTTCGAACAACAGGTAGGTGAGGAGCTCTTTGTTCTCTTTCTTAAATCGACCCAAACGGAGACATAGTGCCAAAAGCTCATCTGAAGAACGATGTTGCAGTTCTTTTTTAAGTTGGGCAATGGTGGAGGCCTTCATACTAACTTCTTAAATAGGAGGCTCCGTTGACATCAATTATGGTTCCTGAGGAGTACTTGGCACCATCGGAAGCCAAAAACAAAATGGCATGGGCCACTTCCTCTGGTTGCGCCATGCGCTGAAAGGGAGATTCCCGCAACAAATGTTCACGTTCCTTGGGTGTTAGGGTAACCGCGGCCATTTCGGTTTCGGTAAAGCCCGGAGCAACCACTCCGACATAAATGTTATGCGGGGCCAATTTTTTGGCGAGGGATTGACTCATGGCGTTCAATGCAGCTTTGCTGGCCCCGTAGGCAGGCTTGGTCGGTTCTCCCCGAAATGCTCCTCTTGATGATACATTTACAATATGGCCACCACCCGATTTCATCATCGCTTGCCCAGCACAATAACACATATTTGCAGCTGCGAACAAGTTGGTTTTAAAGGTATTTTCCCAAGCATGGGTCCAATGGTCAAAATCCACCTCATCAATGTCGTGGAAAATGGAAATTCCGGCATTGTTCACCAGAATGTCCAAGGAACCATAGGTGGAAACAAAATCCGCTACGAGTGCTTCGCAGTTTTCTTTTTGGGCAATATCTTTTTGAAAGAGTTGATGCCCATCACCGGGTAACTCCCTTAGGGTTTTTTCCGCTTCCGCCAGATTGCTGCGAAAATTGATGCCAATTTTCGCCCCTTTTTCAGCAAATGCAATAGCAGTGGCTTTGCCAATCCCACGTGAGGCCCCAGTAACTAGTACTTTTTTATCCCTAAAGTCCATTTCTTTAGTTCAGTGTTTCGCATAAATATAGCAAGTTCCATGCGATAATTCTTTACTAAACAGACTTAGGAAAGTACAGCTACTTGATGGCTTCGTCCAATGCTTCCTTTAAATCTTTTTTTAATGAAGGACTTAACGAGTCGTCTTGCTCCAATAACTTTTGGGCTTTTCTATAATGGGATTGGGACTTTTCAATAAAATTGTTCTTTTCCAAATAATAACCCAAGCGGTAATGATTTAAGGTCGATTCTGGATGGCTCTCCACGGCCATTTCATACAAACGCATCCGGTTTTTATAGTCAGGGTCTTTTTTCCAGGCCAACCAGTTTTTAAAATCGTTATAAAAGGTGTTTGAAAATGGCTGTGGATTTCCTTCGGAAACATGGGATTGATAGACGCTATCAATTGCAGATATCCCTTTGGCGATAAAAAGGTTCTTTAGTATGGCCATATTGGGTGGGGGATGCAATCCGTCTAATCTAAAAAGTGTATCGACCGTCTTTTCAAACTGTTGTGGAATTCCACCACTGTAGTATTCATCCAACTGGTCTCCCTGATATTTCGTTTTGGCATCTAAAAAGGCCAATACAAGATCAGAGGTAACTTGAAACCCTTTTTTGGTATCTCCTTTTGGCTCGCCTATGATGTTGGGGACTATTTCTTCAAACACCCCAAAGTTTAAGACATGAAACTCGGTCATGCCAGGGAAATGTGCAAAATACTGTTCGCTATAACCTAAATCGTAAATATAGTGCGGAGAAATGCTGGGATGGGGAGCATATATCGCCATGATGGGAATAGCCATATGTTGCGGTTGATAGAAACTGGTCTCGCTCAAAATATTTTGCTCAAACTGACTCAGAAATCCACCTTCCAAACTGACCAATGCCTTTATCTTTTCATTCCGAGATGCGAGGGCTGCGCAGAAGGAGGATTCAATGGCGTTACCCAGCAAAGCAATTTGATTTTTGTCCACATTCGGAAGTTTCAAAAGTTCTTGGAGTGCAAATTCCAGATCATCCACGGCAACCTCCAACCCCCGAACCGAAGCATCTATGGGATGGGAAAATTGACCTTTTAATGAGACTCCAGCTACTACATAACCATGGCTAGCCAGCAACTCGCAAAGGATACTTTGAAACGCAGGACTGGATCCATTTGGAAAAATGACCAAAGGAAATTGTTTTTGAAGTGCTTTTGGATGAAGTGATGATCTTGTTTTCAAGGCCAGCAACGTATCCATTTGGGCAGGACCAAAACTTTTATCTCCTCCCAATTCACGAACCTGATAGGAAAAGATTTGTTTGAAGAATGAATCATCCTGTTCTTGGAACTGCTTTTTCGTACCAACAACGTTCAAACGTGCAAAGTGCTCGTAAGACAAGGGTTCTTGTGAATTCTCTTCCGCAGGATACCAAATGTGCAACGGCAAATTCCTTCCAGGGGATTCTTCCTTTGTGGGGTAGAGTTTTCCACTCCAATCGGCGTAGGGAACATTTTCCCTAGAGAGGTCGGATACAAAAAGTGTCCTAAAGCCGACTGGGTGTTCGCCGTAGTCCAGAAAATTGGTGAACGCTTCCCGATTTTCATTTTCAGGAGGTTGTTGGCAGGCACCCAAAACGAGCAAAATTGCCCAAAGCAGTTTTGTCCTTTCCATGTGAACTATTTTGATTTGGTAGCTACATCATTAAAAATCTGTACCCATTCCTTATCCTTTTTAAAAACACTGGCCCATCCGTTCCAGACCAGTTTGTTCGGCTCCGCATAAGATATGGTTGCCCTAAAAAAGCGATCCTCAATTACATTTTTGGGTGTTATGGCAATAATCCGCTGGTTTTCCTTGTCCAAAAACCATTTGAATTGCCCGTGCAGCGGAAAATCATGGGCAAAGTTGGTGGCCCTAAAACATTTTTCCTTTTCATCGTAGTTGATTACATAGGAGTAATATCTCTTCCTTCCATTTTTTTGAATCACTGTTTCGGATTCGCATTTAATAAAACTTCCGTTGAGGTAATACGAACAGGTCCTGGTTCCGATTTCTTGATACGCTTTCTCCGTACCTGGTAAAATGGTTTCGACAACTTTCCATGTGCCGATTAAAAAATCCAAATCCTTTATGGATTGCGAAAATGAAGACAATGAAAATGTAATGAACAAGAGAATTAAGATTGTTTTTTGCATGATGTGATTTTTCCTTGAATGTAGGAATGAAGCCATCTCACAAAAGTCTCAATGCACGATTGTACGTCTCAAAAAGTGTTTTTTAACCTAAATTTTGGATTTTAAATTCCTTGGGAGTCAAACCGGTATAGCCTTTAAATAAACGGTTGAAGGTAGCTTTGGAGTTAAATCCGGCGTCAAATGCAAGACTGAGGATTTTTAAATGGGCGTTTTCGGGATCCATCAACTTTTCTTGAACATCTTTAATTCGATATTCATTTACAAACTGATAAAAGTTCTTGTTCAGATGACCGTTTAGTGCTTCAGAAATGGATCTTTCGGCAATCCCGACAGCTTTGCTCAAACTGGTCAGGTTTAATTCAGGATTCCTAAAAAGTTTTTCGCCAAGCATGGCATCGTTCAATTTGTCAACAATCGCTTTTGATTCTTCATTTGGAAGATTGCCAGGCAAGTCCTTCGGTTTGGAGATTTTAATGGTCTGCGCTTGTCTATATCCATGTATGCTCAACCAATACAACATACAGGCATACAGCAGTAGAATGGCTGCCCTATACTCATCCCATTGATGAAAGAAAACCATCCCGCTTATACCACTGCTCACGCAAAGAAAAATAAATATCATAACAAAGGATACGATAATGACCACTATGGTTTTTCGTATCCATTGAAGATCAATTTTGGTGATGTTGGAAACGTTGTCAAAAAGTTGTTCCTGATATCTTTTGACCCATTTAAAAGAGAGGACCATATATATTAAAATGGAAACGATAGCTGCGGACTCAAGAAGTTCCGCCACAAAGTGAAACCGGTGCCAAGGCAGATAATGGCCTGGAAAAATAAGATGATAGATGCTATGGATGTAGTTAAGAATGATTGGGGAAAAATGCCAAAGATGCCTTTTTGTAAACCGAAAACCGGGATTGGTCAGGGTACGTACATAAAAATAGAAAGCAGGGCCGATCCAATACGAAAGCGAAAAAGGCATCCAAGCCAGCCACCTGTACTTGTTCCAAATGGCAGGATCCAGCATATACGGAGTAAAGGTCAGGCACATACAAATCAACCCAAGTGAAAGAAATCGGTTGGCAAAGCGATTTTCCTTTTTTTCCAACAATAGAAATGCAAAAACAAACCCGTTGGCAACGGCACAAATGGTAATAAGCTGAATGATGGAAATGTTGAGTTGCATTTGCAATTTTGTTTTTAAGGAGCTTCCTTTTGCTTACCTTTAAAACTACAAATTTCAAAACTATGCGGAGACTTCTTCTTTTCGTTCTTGCAGCCAGTGCCCTGCAATTTTCAATGGCACAAAAACAAAATTTTTCCTACCTCGATGTATTTGGCCTACAGTACGTTTCCGACCCCCAAATTTCTCCAAACGGAGAATGGGTGGTGTACAGAAGAATGGGCTTTGATATCATGAAAGATCGTTCCGTTGGAAATTTATGGATGATCAAAACCGATGGGAGCCAACACCAAAAATTAACTTTACGGGAGTCCAGTGAGAGCAGTCCTGTATGGTCGCCTTCGGGAAATCGGATTGCATTTTCGAGCAGCACGGATGAAGGTTCGGAAATCTATATGTATTGGGTGGAATCTGGAAAGGTCGCGAAACTGACGCAGTTGCCTTTTAGCCCAAGTTCGTTGACTTGGTCTCCGGATGGACGGAAACTGGCCTTTTCCATGAACGTGCCTAAAGCACCTCCAGTTATTGCCAAGATGCCGAAAAAGCCAAAAGGCGCAAAATGGGCCGAAGCTCCACGGATAACGGATAGGGTTTATCATGAGGCCGATGGTAGAGGTTATATAAAACCTGGTTTCAACCATATTTTTACCATTCCGGCAGATGGCGGAGCGCCACGGCAGATCACATCTGGGGATTGGCATCATAGAGGTACACTTTCTTGGGGCATCGATGGCAGCAAAATCTACTTTTCAGCCAATAGGGTGGAAGATTGGGAGTATCGTTTCCGCAATAGCGAAATATATTCGGTCAATGTGGAAAACGGTGAAATAAAAGCCTTGACCGATAGGAATGGGCCGGATTACAGCCCTAGGGTATCTCCTAATGGCAGGTATATTGCCTATTTGGGATATGAAGATAAGGTGCAAGCTTTTCAAACTAGAAAAGTGCACATCATGAACATTGATGGGAACAATAAAAAGGTCATCTCTGGAGGGTTGGACCGAACCATTTCCGATATTCAATGGAATGCAAAAAGTGATGGGGTTTATATCCAATATGATGATAAGGGCAATGGAAAGGTCGGACAGGTTTCTCTTTCCGGTGCTGTTTCCAAATTAATAGACAATCAAGGAGGCACCACTTTGGGCAGGCCCTATGCAAGTGGATCGTTCAGTGTTTCCAAAAATGGGACTATTGCATATACGGAATCGCGTCCGAGCTATCCGTCCGAATTGGCCATCGTTAAACCAAAATCAAAAAACCCAATAAGGATTACCAATCTGAATGGAGCTTTGCTTAATTATCGAGAATTGGGAAAAGTGGAGGAAGTTTGGTACAAATCATCCGTGGACGGGCGCGATATCCAAGGATGGGTGGTTTATCCTCCAAATTATGATGCTTCCAAAAAATATCCTTTTATGGTGGAAAATCATGGAGGTCCTATTTTAAATTATGGTGACCGATTTTCAACCGAGATGCAATTGTACGCCGCCGCTGGGTATATCGTTTTTTATCCAAACCCTCGGGGAAGCACCAGTTATGGGGAAGAATTTGCGAATTTGCTATATAACAACTACCCTGGAGAGGATTATAATGACGTTATGGACGGGGTGGATTATTGTATTGAAAAAGGAATTGCCCATGAAGACCAATTGTTTGTTACCGGGGGAAGTGCTGGCGGAATTATGTCGGCGTGGATGATTGGAAAGAACAATAGGTTTGAAGCTGCGGTAGTTGCAAAACCTGTCATGAACTGGATCAGTAAAACCTTGGTGGCCGACAATTATTTTTATTATTTCAATCATCGCTATCCCGGACAACCCTGGGAGAATTTTGAAGGTTACTGGAAATTTTCGCCCATTTCGTTGGTGGGGAACATCCAGACCCCGACTATGGTGATGGTCGGGATGAATGATTTACGAACCCCTCCAAGCGAAGCGAAACAACTTTATCATGCCCTTAAGCTGCGCAAGATTGAGACGGTTATGGTCGAAATTCCTGGGGCAAGCCACGGAATTGCAAGTAAACCCAGTAATCTGATCACTAAAATTGCCCATACCATAGCATGGTTCGACAAGTATAAGAAGGAAGATTGATGGAACTGAATTGGAACATTGCACTGTTGCTGGTTGTTACGTTCCAATTGTTTTTTATTGCTGTTTTCTTATTGACCAATCAAAGAAGGAAGACAGCCAGTAATTTGTTTCTGGGCTTTTTCTTTTTGGCCTTAGGAATCAATATTGGCGATATGCTCTTGCAATTGACCGATAATGTAAAGGTTTTGCCCCTCTTTTTTCTATTGGATGAT
The DNA here is from genome assembly GCF_053642935.1 of Flagellimonas sp. 2504JD4-2. NCBI lineage: Bacteria > Pseudomonadati > Bacteroidota > Flavobacteriia > Flavobacteriales > Flavobacteriaceae > Flagellimonas > Flagellimonas sp. 2504JD4-2. The sequence continues at coordinate 643,010 of NZ_JBSIOV010000001.1, forward strand.
GCACTCCTTTTGCTTTTTGGGCCATTGATTTTTTGGTACGTAAAATCCAACATTCAACAAGATTTTAAATTCGGAATAAAGCAGATTGTACATTTACTTCCATTTGTAATCTGTCTATTGGGATTGTTTTTGGTGTATACGTGGGGTGTGCCAAGTTATGAAGCCGCCCAAACAGCGGTGACCGATGGAAGTTCTAGTGCAGTGTTGCTGATAGCTATGCTGCTCTACGCCCATCCCTTGATTTATTTTTGGCTGTCGAAGCGTGTTCTGGAAAAGTATAAAAAGTCATTAAAGGAACGTTATTCCAACGCCACAAAGGTTGATGTAAAATGGTTTGATTTTATCCTTAATTCCATTGGGGTGATCTGGATATTGGGTATGGTTCAATCCATTGTTCCGTTTTCACCGCTGGCGAAATACCTGTACATAACACTTTTTCTCTTCGTGGTCATCCTGTTTGTTTTTATCAATGGCACCTTGTTCAAAGCATTGAAAAAGCCGCAACTATTTTTGCAACCTTCGGATACGTTGACCGAAAAATATGCAGGGTCCAATCTTGACGAGGAAAACCGTAAGGCATATGCCGAAGAACTTACGCGACAAATGCATCAGGAAAAGCTATACGCGAATCCCGATTTGAATATCGGCGATCTGGCAAGGCTTATGGATTTGTCCTCCAAGGAAATCTCACAAACCATCAACCAAACGTTCAACCAACATTTCTTCGATTTTGTGAATTCTTACCGGATAGAGGAAGCAAAAAAATTGCTGAGCGATTCAAGCACAAATCTTACCGTTCAAGAAGTCATGTACGATGTTGGGTTCTCTTCCAAGTCTTCCTTCAATACTATTTTCAAAAAGAAAACTGGACTTACTCCTTCCGATTTTCGAAAACAACAAAACATGGTCAAAACATAAAAAGGGTTCGGTTTCCTGAAGTAAAACCATAAGGCAATTCCTTCTCAATAGCTTTGGTTCAAATCAAATTCTTTGGATCATGGAAAACAACTACAAAAACAAACTTGGAAGGTTATTGCATCAAAATAAAATTGCCATTATTGCAGAAATACTTTTGGTTTTTGGCTTAGCTCTGCTCTTTATGGCAGTGGTATCTCCTTGGGTAAAAGGAAATCAGTTTGCCGAGCAGGGAGTGGTATGGTTGGCCAATGCCATTATGATCGTATTGATTTCAATTGGATTATGGCTAAGAGGTGAAAACTGGAAGGATTTTGGAATTTCCCTTCGTTTCGGAAATGCAAAGGGACTACTGAAGACCTTTTTATGGTCGATTTTGGTTTTAGTAATTACCTTGATCTTGTTTGGATTGGGACATAAGGTGGGAACATTGTTTTTTCCGGTAGATGCTCAAATCGATGTTTCCGGTTACGAGTATTTGAAGAACAATCCCGGAATCTTTGTCTTATCCTTGATTGGGGTTTACATTATCTCCTCTTTTGGGGAGGAATTTATTTACCGTGGATTTCTAATCAATAGATTGGCGTGGCTATTCAATGGTACAAAAGCAAGGAATGTCATCGCAATTCTATTCAGCTCCATTTTGTTCGGACTTGCCCATTACAAATGGGGCGCCATCGGAGTGGTCCAAACACTTTTTATGGGGATGGCCTTGGCGACAAGCTATGTTCTACTCAGAAAAAAACTGAATATTCTCATTTTGGCCCATATTTATATGGATAGCATGTTATTTTTGAACATCTACTTTAGTTGATGAAAGCCTAGCCTGATTTTAGGGCTAGAAAATTTTAACAGGGATATTACGTTATCCTTTTAGGACATGATATGTCGTCTAAGATGAAAAAAAGACACTGGTTTTGGAATCTGCTTATTGTTCTTACGCTGATCGTTTGTGTTTTTGCTTTTGTAATCCATTACAAAAATTGGCACAAGATTGAAGAAGGGGAACTAAAGATCCTATCTGGAATTTACTACCAGAAAATCCCAATTTCAGAAATTGATAGTATCGAGTTTGTCGATAAAATCCCCGAAATGGAAAGGTCCAATGGCTTTTCTTGGGAAGCCAAGGAAAAAGGAGTTTTTAAAGACTCTCTAACGGAAACCAAGGTATATGTTTTTGTCGATGACCTAAGGCAACAAAAAATTCGATTGGTGCATGGAGATTCTCTTAAAGTGTTTCTTAATTTTAAGGATAGCTTGGAAACGCAAAACGTATTTCAGCTTTTAAATGAGGAATTATTGGCAAAACTCCAAAACCCAAACTAGTTTTGATCTCGTATATGTTTAAGAAAAATAATCTTGTCCCTGTTTTACCATGAGAACACTTGCGCTTTGCACTTTCCTTTTCCCCATATTGCTGTTTTCACAAAATACCATTTCGGTTAAAGTACACAATGTTCCATCGCAAGAAGGGAAAATAAATGTTGCCGTTTATGATTCGGACGAGGCTTTTTTAAAGTTTGACAAAGTTGTAAAAACGGGTTCTGCTGAAGCACACGAGGGAGTTGTTGCCTTGAAAATTGAAGATATGCCTTCCGGAGACTATGCCCTGGCTGTTTTCCATGATGAAAACGCCAACGATGAATTGGATACAAATTGGTTGGGTATTCCCACCGAAAAAGTTGCCTTTTCAAAGGGAAAAATGAAAACCTTTGGTCCGCCCAAATACAGGGAATGCGTTTTTAGTGTAACTTCAGACTATGAAATCGACATTGAGCTCTAACCGCTCAATTTACTAGCACAATCATGGAAACAATATTGTTGGCCCAATTTATGGGAGGCCTTTATGGTCTGCTGGCTGTTGTGTTTGGCGCTTTTGGCGCCCATGCCTTAAAAAAGAAATTGACCCCGGATCAATTGCAAAGTTTTGAAACCGGAGTCAGATATCAAATGTACCATGCTATTGTCCTGTTGATATTGGCCTACAATTTTGGATTTGACCAACCCCTTGAAAAGTACATTGTCAACTGCTTTGTTTTTGGCACCCTGCTTTTTTCTTTCAGTATTTATGGATTGTGCATGAGTGCCGCCAGCGGCAAAAAACTTCGTTTTCTTGGCCCCATAACTCCCATAGGAGGGTTATTGTTGGTGATAGGATGGGCATTGCTCCTGTACTCGTTTATAGCAACCATGTTGTAAAGCACTATTCAACAAAAACGGGCTCTATTTTATCATAAAACCAAGGCGTATGCTGATTGGTAACAGCGACCCATTTCCATTCCATGTTCTGTTTTTGTGCGTTTAAGGTCATTAATCCAATCTCCTTGAAAGTGGTATCCGCTGGATTTTCTTTTTTGATCCAGAACATTTTCCATGAATAATAAGCGAGGGCATTTTTGGAGTCCAAAAAACGTATTTTGGGATCACCAATTTTATAATAGTAGTCCAAAGAATCGTTTTCGGCGAACATGATATGGAATTTTTCGAGTTCTTTTTTTCCTTCAAAAAAGTAGCCTTGGGAGTTTATCCATGTGGCATCCTCAGAAAACTGGGGCATTACCAAATCAATGTTTTTAGTAATCATGGCCTTCTCGCGATCTTGAATCATCCCCACCAAACTCAAAGAATCTGCATGAAAAGACTCTTGAATTTGGCTGAGGTGATTTTCCTTTTTACAGGAGCATGTCATAAAGACAAAGCCGAGTAAAAGAAGATAGGTTTTTGGCATGGTCTATAACCTTAGGTACATGTTGCCGTTAATCGTGTTTAATCGAAGTCGGTTGGAGGCACCGTTAAAACTTCCTTCCACTTTTTGGCCAACATGACGGTCGGTTACCTTTAGTTTCAAGTTTTCATCTGCGTAGATGTTTCCATGGATGGTTTCCGCAGTCAGTCGTGAATTGGTCACGACCAAATCAATCTCTCCGTTTATGGTTTTTAGATCAAGGTTGCCATCGTATTTTTTGATATCGATATTACCATTGATCAAATCCGCACTAAAATCCCCTTCTATTATGTCCGATTTTAAGTCACCATTGATACTGCTTACCGAAAAATTAGAGTCTTTGGGCACGTAAAGAACATAATTAAATTCGTACATATTGCTTGTATAATAATGTTTCCGGCCATCTTTTGAGCGTTTTTTGTCCCACTCGTCATGAAAAGCCTTGAAAATATCATCCGTTTCGGATGCAATACTGATAAGACCATTACCTTCCTTTACATTGAGTTTGTACAATTCTAGATACTTCCCTTCATCGGTATTGATATCGGCTTTAAAATAGACCGTCGATTTATCCCAGGTCTTCACCTCGATATCTGATGCAAATTTTACTTCCACATCTATAATTTGATTGTTGTAGTTTATGTTCTTCTCAATAACTTTTTGGGCATGCAATGATGCGCAGATGAGTCCTAATACTAGGAGGGTTACTAAATTTTTCATGACTGTTCGTTTTTTGATGCTTCGACAATGCTCAGCACAGGTGTTGATTTGCTTATTGTTTTCTTAGATAAATATTTCCGTTGGTTGATTTCAGGGAAATGTCCACACCCCCGCCATTAATGATACTTCTAACTTTTTTTCCGGAGATGGACTTTAATCCGTCTTTTTCCTCTCTTTTGATATCAAAATTGGTGTAAATGTCCCCGTTTGTGGAACCCATGGTCAAGTCCGCGGGAGTAGCTCCAGGAAGAGTGACATCCACTGCGCCGTTTGTTGTGTAGATGGAAATAGGGGAATCTTGTTTTACAGTTCCAAACTCTACGGTAATCTCTCCGTTAAGCGCATTTGCGGTCACAGGGCCATTGACATTGGTTATCTGTACACTACCATTAAGTTGGGCATCAGCTTCAATTTCCCCCGAAAAACCATCAATATCGATATCTCCGGACCAAGTACTTTTTACGGATACATTTTGGGTTTTGGGCAGGTATATTTCGGCACCTTCCGCTTTTCTCAGACTTTTTACGATCAGCGTGTTTCCATCTTGCACTACATAAAACCCTACATCGGTGTTGTCTGGGCCACCTTCGCCAACCAGTTTTAGACCCTTGGCTTTTTCGGAGACTTTGGTGCTTCTACTCCCTTTGATCAAGAGCTCATTAGCATTGTAGGTTTTTAGGGTAATGTCCGATTTGGATTCAATTTTCACCCATTCAATACCATTTAAAGATTTGGTATAGTCCTTTTGGGCTGTAGTGACTGCACAAAAGACAAGTGCGATTAAAAGAATTGTTACTTTTTTCATGATTTTCGTTTTTTGATGTTTATATAATTTTTGGTAATCCTTGTTTGATTTCATTTTTGATAAAGGGCTGGGTGTCCTCCCTTTCGAGCAATTTTTGCATGGGACCAATAGCTTTCTTCTCCTGGATCTGCACCAAGGCCTGAATGATGGCAATTTGGATACTCGGATTTTTCTCCGTTCCAAGAGCTTCTATAAAAGCGGTCTTCACCGTTTCCGAGGACGTAAACTTTGAAAGCGCTTCAAAGGCATTCAATCTTACATTGTCATTCTCATCTTGTAGCAACCTATTGGTGAGCGCCTTTACGATGGCTTCATCCGGATTTGGAAATTCCTCTATATAGTTCACCCCCTGGATACGCTTACTGGCCGATTGGTTTTCCATTAGGGAAAGCATGGCCGTTTGTTTTAATTGTAGGCTCTCGTTCTTCGCAAATGCCAAATCTTCATTCCCTTTTCTTTGCTGAAAAACACTGCCCATTTGGAATGAACCTACCAATAGTGCGATACTGGCGGCAACTTTGAGCATGTTCGAAGCCCATGAGGATTTTCTACGTTCCGCGGAAAGTGAAACCACCTTGGTTGTGCCTGCTTTTTCAATTTCCAAAGCTTCTTCAAATTTTGAACGAAGCTTGTCCGAAGGAACAACCGTTGGTTCATTGGCAAAGGCTTTGAAAAGTGTTTGAAGTTCTTCCAATTCTTTTTGACACACAGCACAGTCCGACAAATGCTCTTCTACCTCAATGACCTTTGCCTTTGGCAAAACATTGTCCAAATATTCTGGAAGTAAATCTGAAACATGTTCTTTCTTCATGATTATATACTTTCTAAATAATATCCTTTTAGTTTTTTCAAGATGCGGCAAACCCTTGTTTTTACTGCTCCTGGGGTACTGTCCATAATTTCGGCCAGTTCCTCATATCGTATTTCCTGAAACCTATTCAAAATGACCATCTCCCTATCTTCTGCATTCAGTTTGTTCAGCGCATTTTGTAAATGGGAATAATCTTCCTGTTTGTCTCCCATTTGTTCCACCGATGTATAATCAAGTACGCTGATGTCCTCATGGTTCTTGGCATCCCTTCTGAAATGACTTTTTAAATTGTTTCTGGCAATGGTGAACAACCATGAAACAAATGACCCATTTCGGTAAGAGTTTCTATACTTGATCAACTTGTAAAAAACATCCTGTGTCAGATCCTCGCTCAACATTTGATCTCCGCTCATTTTATATAAATAGTTGTACACGTGTTTATGGTATCTATTGAATAGAACCTTGAGCAAATCAAGATTGCCATCGGCAACTTTCTGCATTATTATTTCATCTGAAAGCTCTTTCAAAAGATGTTTTTAGTTGGTGTGTTACTTTATATAGTCAGGAAATACAAAAAGGTTACAGCGGAAGTAAAAAAATTCTATTTTTTCTTCCATTGAGGGGAAATATAAAGATTAAGATACTAAATATGGTCAGTCACAGCCGCATCCATCTTGTCCGCAGGCTTTGGATGCACTCTTTTTTCCCTTGACCAAGGATTTGGGGAGAACAAACTTCCAAACTAAATACCCTATGGCCAAGGCCAGGGTGATATAGACAAGAATTTGCTGAAGAATCTCCATTACTTAAGGATTTGAAAAGCGGTCAATGCTACAAGATACGCAAAAACACTCATAAACAGGAGTTGAAGCAAGGGCCATTTCCAGGTGTTGGTTTCGCGTTTTACAATGGCCAATGTGCTCATGCATTGCATGGCAAAAGCATAAAATAACATCAAGGAAATACCTGAGGCCAAATTGAAGAGTGGCTTTTTCCCAGAAGAATCCAATTCGGCGGCCATTCTATTTTTTATAGTCTCCTCCTCATCACTGCCGACACTATAAATGGTTGCCAATGTCCCAACAAAGACTTCACGGGCTGCAAAGGAGGTCAGTACCGCAATCCCAATTTTCCAGTCGTAACCCAAAGGTTTAACAACAGGTTCAATGGCCTTACCGGCGTAGCCGATATAGGAATGCTCTAGTTTGTAACTGGCAATTTCTTGAGCTTTGGCCCTTTCCTTTAATATTGGGGTCATTATCCGAATGGAATCTTGTTTTGTTTCCTCAGCGTAGGCATCAAGATTATTTTGAATGTAATTTTTGCTGTACGGGGTCAACCCTTGTTCCGCTATACGATTGTTGACGATGCTCTCAGCATTCTTAAAATCCTCTGAAATACCATTCGAACCCAAAAACCACAGAACGATTGAGATGGCCAAAATGATTTTTCCGGCCCCAAATACAAAGCTTTTGGTTTTTTCCAAAACCGTATAGGCCACATTTCTAAGCAAGGGCAATCGGTAGGTCGGCATTTCAGCCATAAATAGGGAACGACTTCTAATTTTCAGGATTTTGTTCAAGACCATGGCTGCAAAAAGGGCCATTCCAAATCCGATGAGATAAAGCAGCATTAAGGTTAGGGCCTGAAAGCTCAACCCCAAGAATCTGCCGTCCGGGATTACCAGTGCAATCAAAATGAGATAGACCGGAAGTCTTGCGGAGCAGGTGGTAAAGGGGGTGACCAATATGGTAATCAATCGCTCTTTCCAGCTTTCTATGGTTCGGGTGGCCATGACGGCCGGAATGGCACAAGCAGTTCCAGAAATCAATGGTACCACACTCTTCCCGCTTAGTCCAAACGGGCGCATCAATCTATCCATTAAAAAAACTACCCTACTCATATATCCCGATTCTTCCAATAACGAAATGAAAAGGAACAAGAAAGCGATTTGTGGAATGAAAATTACTATCCCACCAATGCCTGCCAAGATACCTTCGGCCAATAAGTCGGTAAAAACACCTGGAGGCAAGGTATTTTTCAACCATTCACTTGCCATGGCAAATTGCTCATCGATAAAATCCATGGGGTAGGTACTCCAATCAAAGATTGCTTGGAAAATCAAAAGTAGTATCCCAAAGAATATGACATACCCAAATACCTTATGGGTCAAAATCCTGTCTAAGGAAGCTCTCAGACCCTTGGCCGCCTGAAAGTCTACTTTATAGGTGTCTTTTAAGGTGTTATTGATGAACTGATAGCGCAGAACAGTTTCTTTATGCTGTAATTTTTTGAGCTCTGTTTTGGATTTTGTTGAAAAGGAGGTCGCATCTTCTATGCGCTTCTTTTCAATATGTGTGAAATTGACGTCCTGGGTAATGACCAACCAAAGTTTGTACAGATCCTCGTTCGGAAAAGCTTTTTGCAAGCGGGAAAAATACTCCGGTGAAATCCTTGAAGTATCCACATTCGGATTGGTGGACAAAGACGCGTAATCCGCGATAAGTTCTTTTATGCGACCAATACCATTCTTTTTTCGGGTGCTGACCAATGCAATCTTGGTATCGAGCTTTTTTTCCAACTCCGCTATATCCAAAGAAATGCCCTTTCTCGACATACGGTCAGCCATATTGATGACCAAAATGGTCGGAATTCCAAGATCTTTTATTTGGGTAAAAAGAAGCAAGTTCCGTTTCAGGTTTTCCACATCGGTTACTACAACGGCCACGTCTGGGTAGTCCTTGTCATTTTTGTTGAGCAAGACTTCCACCACAACACTTTCATCCAAGGAAGTCGTGTTCAAACTATAGGTGCCCGGAAGATCGAGAATATGGGCCCTGACATCCTGGGAAAGCTTGCACACTCCTTGCTTTTTCTCCACGGTAATGCCGGGATAGTTACCTACCTTTTGCTTTAAGCCGGTGAGCGCATTGAAAACTGAAGTTTTACCCGTGTTGGGATTGCCGATCAAGGCAACATTGATGGTCTTGCTCATAAGGTTGTGGAATCTTCTTGGATATCAATTTCAATTTGCTTGGCAAGGGACCGTCGTATGGCAATGTGACAACCGTTTACATTGATATAGATGGGATCATTTAAAGGAGCTACTTGAACAAGTTCAACAATATTTCCAGGCAAAAATCCTAGTTCCAGTAGTTTAATGGGAAGAACATCATCTGAAAATTCTCTTATCACCCCTTTCTGCCCATATTCCAATTCCGCAACTGTAATCACAAATCTTATTTAGATTGATTTTAAGTAAGAGCAAAAATAGGTAAAAAAGAATACATATCCTTTGCAAAATATCATTGAAAGGTGGGGTTATTCCTCGTAACTGGATTTTAGGATTTCCAAGTCGGAAAGTAACTTGGTTATTTCCTCTTTGTTGGTTCCATCATAAAACCCTCGAATTCTACGTTCCTTGTCAACAAGAATAAAATTTTCGGTGTGGATCATATCATAGGGGCCGCCATCTCCATCATTTTTCACCGCCAAGTATGATTTTCTCGCCAGCTCATAAATCTGTTTTTTATCGCCAGTGACCAAATTCCATTTACTATCGTTGACGCCCTTTTCAAGCGCATATTTTTTCAACTGCGGTACCGAATCGATTACCGGGGTAACCGAATGGGAAAGTAAGAGCACATCTTGGTCTTCCAAAATTGAATTTTGGATTTGCGCCATGTTTTTTGTCATTATAGGACATATGGTAGGGCAGGTGGTAAAGAAGAAATCCGCCACGTAGATTTTATCCTGATAATTTTCTTGCGTAATCTTTTCCCCATTCTGATTTACAAGATCGAAATCTGCAATGGTGTGGTACTTTCTTTTGTAATGCAAGGTGCTGTCCACCAATGATTGGTCCACCATGGAAGGTTGGAACACGGGAAGCATTTTTTTGGGTTGAAGGGCGTTGTAGAACAGATAGATAATCACTATAGATAGTCCAAGCAACACAATTCCGAAGAACTTATATTTTGAGAAAAAAGATAACACCGGTTGCAAAATTACAGACGGACACCGGATTCACCATGATAAAAATGACTTTTTGGTGCTAAATCTTTCTTAAATCCTAGATGTGATAAAGAGGCTGTTTTTTTATGAGTGGCTAAAAGTTTACTTTTGTGCGTTTTAACAGATTATAGCTAATGAGCCCCATTATAATACAGATCATACAATTCTTTCTTAGTTTGTCCTTGTTGATTGTACTACATGAACTTGGACATTTTATCCCTGCCAAGATATTTAAGACAAGGGTTGAAAAATTCTATCTCTTTTTTGATGTGAAATATTCGCTTTTCAAAAAGAAAATAGGCGAAACGGTATACGGAATCGGTTGGTTACCCTTGGGAGGCTATGTAAAGATAGCCGGAATGATCGATGAGAGTATGGATACCGAGCAAATGAAGGAAGAACCAAAACCTTGGGAGTTCCGAAGCAAACCAGCTTGGCAACGCTTGATTATTATGCTAGGAGGGGTTACCGTGAATTTTGTTTTAGCGGTGATCATTTATATCGGTATGGCATATTCTTATGGAGACCAGTATATTCAAATGGATAGCCTACGCGATGGGGTATGGGTGACCGAAAAAGAAATTGGGGATAAAATTGGAATCCAGACCGGAGATAAAATCATTGCGATTGATGGCAATAAAATAGAGAAATTCAGCAAAGTCTTTATTGAAATCATCAATGGAAATAGTATTACCATAGAACGGGATGGAAGACAAATCGAAAAAGAAATTCCGGTAGATTTTATTTCAACCTTGTTGGAAGATGAAGAGAAGGTTAGGTTTTTAAGCTTGCGCGCACCTTTTGTGGTCAACCAAGTATCCGAAGGATCACATAATGCAAATGTCGGATTTAAGGCCAATGATGAGTTTTTGACCATAAATGGTTCTGAAGCTGTTTTTAGAGATCAAGTGATGACCCTTTTGGAGACAAACAAGGGACAACAGATCAACATAAAGGTAAAGCGGGAAGATGGTAGCACGGCAAATTTGGTGGCAAAGGTAAATGATGAAGCGAAGCTCGGGATAGAGATTGGAGGATTTACTTTGGAGGATTTGGAAAGCAGAGGGCTTTTTAAAATGAAAACGCAGAAATATACTTTTGCGGAGGCCATTCCAGCAGGAATAAACGAAGGAGTGGAAACGTTGACGAGTTATGCCAAACAGCTTAAAAAGATATTTAATCCGTCCACAGGTGCTTATAAAGGTGTTGGAGGCTTTGCCGCCATAGGGGGCATGTTTCCACCCACTTGGGACTGGACAAAGTTTTGGTCTACCACCGCCTTGATTTCCATTATTTTGGCCTTTATGAATATTTTGCCCATTCCAGCTTTGGATGGGGGCCATGTAATGTTCTTGCTCTACGAAATGTTCACGGGTAGAAAACCCAGCGACAAATTTTTGGAGTATGCACAAATGGTCGGTTTCTTCCTATTGATTGGACTTTTGTTGTTTGCCAATGGCAACGATTTGTATAAATGGCTTTTTAAATAGAAAACCACTTTTTTTCTTTGGGACGTTGTAAAGAAACTACTATATTTGCACCCGCTTAGGATAAAAATATTCCTCCTTAGCTCAGTTGGTTAGAGCATCTGACTGTTAATCAGAGGGTCCTTGGTTCGAGCCCAAGAGGGGGAGCCCAGTAAACACAAGCCTTTCGAGTAATCGTGAGGCTTTTTTCTTTTTATGGGTACAACATAGGTCCAACATTTGTTTTTGGCTTTAAAATCTCCAAGAATTTATTTCTGCATTCTCAATTATACAGAAATATCCTTTGTAATTCCTCAATTTCAACCGCTTCTGTGAGTTAAAATTTCTTCCATTTTCATCTACCTACATATGGTTGGTTACTTTGATTTCAATAAAAATCAAAGGTCATGGAAGAAGAAAATAGAATTACAAGGCTATTAGAAGATATCAAATATTTATTGGGCACTACCAAAAAGGTTATGAACGTAGATGATCTTGCAAAATATACAGGACTTTCCAAAAGTAAAATTTACAAGCTCACCCAACTAAAACTGATTCCAACAGGTAACAACAAGCATATTAGACAGAAATTTTTTGATAAAGATGTAATCGATGCTTGGCTTATGGGAAAGCCTAATCTCTCCGATGAATATCTGGAACAAGAGTTCAATAAGCAGCTATTTAAGAATAAAAAGAAAACTAATTATTGACCCGTTTGAGTAAGCAATTCAAGATGTGTTTTTGTAGCCACAAAAACAATCTTGCTTTGCTCCCCATGGTCGCAAAGGAGGAAAAATGAAGAGCAAAACCGTTCGGTTCAGATGTACTACCTATGAACAGAAACTGCTGAAAGTCAAGGCAAGAAAAGCAGGGCTCTCTCTTAGTGAATATTGTCGAAGAGCTGCCTTTGATGATAGGATTATTGAACGGCTCACGGAAGACCAGATTGCCATGTACAAAATGTTGGTCGGTTATCAGAACAATTTTATCCGTATTGGTAATATGTTCAAAAAAAGAAACCCAAAACTGGCCGATGAAGTGACCCTATTGGCAAAAGAAATAAAAAACCATTTGTACAATTTCAAGAAATGATTGGCAAGGGGAAATCCATATCGTATACAACAGCTTCCATATCCTACGGATGGAACCAAGAAAAAGAAGCGGAAGTTATCTATAAGGAGCATCTGATAGGAGAAACACCAATAGAAATTGCTCAAGAGTTCAAGATTATTCAAGACCAAAACTGTAGATGCGGGAACAACACCCTAAGTTTCGTGCTGAGCCCAACAATAGAGGACGGCAAACATCTCAACAAAGAACAACTCAGCAAACTGACCCAAAAGTTCATCCAAAAAATTAAACTGGAAAACAGACAGGCCATAGCCTTTGTCCATCGAGACAAACAGCATATACATATACACCTCTATGTGAATCGCATTTCATTTGATGGCAAAGCCTACAATGACAGCTATATCGGAAAACGGAGCCAACAAGCCGCAGCACAGGTAGCCAAAGAAATGGGACTGACCACGGTGAGGGATGTACAACAAGAAAAAATAAACGAGCTAAAACAAATTCGCCAACAAATAAAGAACATCCACCAAAAAGTGCTGCAAGAACAAAGACCCCGAAATTTTGACCAATACATCCATCAGATGAAGTTGGAAGAAGTAAAAGTCATCCCTAGTATCAACAAACAGAACAAACTTCAGGGCTTCCGATTTGAGTACAATGGATATAATCTAAAAGGAAGCGAAGTACACCGTTCCATGTCAGGGGGCAAATTGGCATTGGAGCTTTCGAAGAATACAACCCAAAGTATCACTCTAAACCATGGTGAGGCAATCTTATTATTTGGAAAGTTGACCGAACTCAGCACCAACCTTGCCTTGAAAATAGCAAAACATACTATAAAGAAGACCCTAAAAAGAGGAATAGATATAGGATTTTAAAACATAGGAACAATGGCAAAATTAGATGAGATCACAGCAGTATTGGCAGAGGAATTGGAAGGATTTAAAAATTCTATCAAGAAATTGGAGGAATTGGACCGAGAACTGAACAATTCAAAAACCCAGTTGAGTATATCAAGAACACGGGAGGAAATCTCAAGATTGAAACAAATTCAAGATAACCACTTTAGAGGCCAGCGAATAGCCACAAATCAGCTGGCACAAAAGGTGGACAGATTGAAGATAACCCCTAAATGGTTATTGGGTCTTTTTTATGCTACCGTAATATGCACTTTAACCGTTTTGAGTTTTGCCTTACTTCAGATAAGTAATGTTAATGACTATCAAAAAGAAGCCTATCTAAAGGGAAGGAGCGAGACCATCCAGACCATTCTCCCATTTTTTGAAGCATATCCAGAGGCTAAGCGTGATTATGAAAAATGGTGGTCGGTACAGACAAAAAACCAAAAGCAAAAGTAGGTTGCGCCCTATTTCAATTTTACTACACGCTTAACAGTCTGCACGCTATAAAATTGAAACAGGATCCATGCGCAAAGGTTAGAGGTAAGATATTGGGATTTCTAAAATTGTAGAAAAACCCCAGAATTTCTAAGGTTTTTATACAATGGATTCTGCCAGTCAATTTCTATATTGGAGAACTCCAAATTATTGACTTACTGTCTTCTGCCTTCCCCCTGATAATTAACTGAAAATACCCAGTATTGGGTGATTTTTTCTATTTAAAACACTAATGGAATTGAACAGTAAATACTACAAACTTTTATGTCGCAAAATTTTGAACCTTTTGAAAACATAGGTCTTTGTTTTAGTGGAGGCGGTTATAGGGCAACTTTTTTTGCATTAGGGGTATTATCTTATTTGGATAATGTCTTTTACAAAGACAAGACTTTATTAGAATCTGTAAAAGCATTAAGTACAGTTAGCGGCGGAACACTGACAGGAGTGGGTTTTGCAAATGCAGTCCAATCTGTGGATTATGAGTTCAAATCCTTTTTTAAAGAATTCTACAATACTTTCACACCAAAAAATGATGCACTTTTGGAATCTGCATTAGCCAAACTGGGAGATGACGGTATTTGGAAAAAAAATCCTCACAAGAAGCGATCTCTAATTAATGCATTTGCTTTGACGTATGCGGAAATGTCTTTGTTTCAGGGCTCATTTGAAAACTTTAATGCTAGAGAAATTAAACAACTGGAACACGTATGTTTTAATGCTACTGATTTTTCTTTTGGTTTAACCTATCGGTTTCAAAATACCGGATATTTTGGCAATAACCCTCTTTTTAAAAACAATCAAAAGGAAATTAATGCAATTCGAGACAAAGTACAACTAGGTGATGTCATAGCTTCATCATCTTGTTTTCCTGTTGGATTTGAACCTCTAATTTTTCCTGACGATTATTTTAAGAATCATAAAGACCCCACCTATAAAAACCTAAAGCAATTAGACGATTTTATAGATGGAGTAGGGATTATGGACGGGGGTATAGCCGACAATCAAGGCATTGGAAGTATGATGCTAATAAATAATCGTATGAAAGGTGAATTGAACTTAATTATTGTGAATGACGTCGGAAGTTATAAAATGCTACCATGGGAACAAGATGATAGTAAGGTTGGAAAAGGATCCACTGTAAAACTTATTGTGAATAAAATACTGAAATACTTTACCATAAAGCCATTGTATTGGATTATGCTGCTACTTGGCCTACTCGTAATACTTTTGAATGATATGTTAATCTTTGGTCCAAACCCATTTACGAGTCTTTATATTCTAGGAAGTGTAACTATGGGGTTCGGTATACTTTTAACAGTATTTGGTTTAGTGGCTTCTGTAATCAAAGTTTCAATATTATCCAGGTTAAAAACACTCTTCAAAAAAAACATTCCAGAACTCTTATTAGATGATATCTTATTATTTCAGAAACTGGATATTAGTTTGGTTCAACGTATGCTGACAGATCGACTGACTTCAGCAATGACTATGATTAATGATGTTTTTTTAAAACAAATGCGGCGATTGAATTATGACTTATTCTATTCGAAAGATGAATTGAATAACAAGCGTATAACGGCGACTGTATACAAATTAAATGGTCAAATGGCTCAATACAGTAATGGGATGGATTATAACAAAGAGATAAAGCCAGAGCCTAGCAAAAATCTTGAAAATGTTTGTTTAACAGCTTCTGAAACACCAACAACATTATGGTGGGACAAAACGGATATTGCTAAAAACAGAATGGAAACCTTAATTGCTGCAGGTCAGTTTACCATTTGTTACGAACTTATGGATTACATCTTAAAACTTAAAGAAGATAAAGGTATACCGATAAAGGATAATAGTGAAATTGACAACTTGTACAAACATTTAGAAGCGGATTGGAAATTATTCAATGAGAAGCCTTTGTGGTTAATTGAAGCACTAAATAACTAATCAAATAACGGGAGACATTTAGAACCAAATAAAACATCTAATACTAAAATGTATTATTTACATAAGCTGGGTTCAATTGCATAGTTATAATATTTCTAAGTATGAAAAAGGCATTAATAATTGGAATAAACGATTACCCTTCACATCCACTCAAAGGAGCAGTAAATGATGCTACAGGTATCTCAAAACTCTTAAAAGTGAACGGAGATAAGGATAACTCTACAAATTTTGAAATTGACATGGTTTTAAACCCTAAGTCAAAAGGAGATTTGTTGACAAAGATTTCTAATTTTTTTAGCAGGAATGCAGACATGGGACTTCTCTATTTTGCGGGTCACGGTTATGTCAATGAACTAGGGGGCTTTATTGTAACGCCAGATCATCAACGTTACGATGAGGGAATTTCTATGGATAACATTTTAAACTTCGTCAATAATTCCCCAATAAGTAACAAGATTATCATTCTAGATTGTTGTAAATCCGGAAAGTTCGCGGATCCCGCACAGAATACTAGTGTTACTGCAATTAGTTCTGGAACAACGATTCTCACTTCATCTCGAAAAGATGAGCCTTCGAAGGAAATTAATGGCCGAGGAGTTTTCACAAATTTATTAATTGAAGGATTGAAAGGTGGAGCAGCAGATATTAGAGGACACATCTCTCCTGGTGGACTCTACGCTTATATAGATCAGGCCTTAAGCGCACATGAGCAAAGACCTGTGTTTAAAACAAATGTTACAGAGTTTGTCAAACTTAGAACGATTGTGTCCCAAGTTCCTCTCGGCACGTTACGAAAAATAACTGAATATTTCCCCGAACCATTGAGCAATTATGAACTGAATCCTTCCTATGAGGACACTAACAATCCTAACAGCAAGATTACCATCAAAACACCATATTCAGAGAAGGAAAACGTATCTGTTTTTAAGGATCTTCAAAAACTGCAAAGTGTGGGACTGGTGGTTCCAGTTGATGAGCAATATATGTATTTCGCTGCAATGAATTCAAAATCATGCAAATTAACACCATTAGGGCATCACTACTGGAGATTGGTTAATGAGGGAAGGATATAAACAAGAATTATGAAAGGATATGACAATGATTTCTTGGGAGAAAGGTTCAGGGTTGGAATGCCAGATTATTCAGCTTATCGTAATGATGTTGCAAAAAATAATGAAACAAGTTTAGATATTCTAGAATACATCTATTACAGCGTCATTCAAAGTAAGAGCAGGAGGGTTCCTATATTAAGTGCTAGTAATATTTATCGTGTAAAGTTTAAAAAAGCAGAGAGAAAAGGAAATTTTAAAGGGGATCGCAGAATAAATAAGGAAGAACAATTGACCACCAATGATTACAAGCAATTCAACACTATAAAGTCGGCGACTATAGAAAAAGGTCATATGACCAAAAGAGAAGATGTTCAGTGGGATATCAACGGAAATGAAGGTAAAGCTCAAGAAGCCGCCGAAAGTACATTCTATTATCCAAACGCATCACCACAGCACGACTCATTAAACAATGGCCCCTGGAAGCATTTAGAGAACGCAATAATAATTAAGGGCAGAGTTCCAAAACCAGCAAGAGTGACTGTTTTTACCGGCCCTGTTTTAGACAAAAGTGACCCAGAATTCAAAGTAAAACTTTATGATGGCTCAATATTCAAAATTCCCATACTATTTTGGAAGATAATTTATTATTTAAAGGAAGATAATAATCTTTATTATGCTGGTTTTTTGATGGGACAAATTAATCCTCTAAAGAGGGATGAGTTAATCGATGAAATCGGGTTTAGAGACTTTGAAATAGAAGAAAGAGCGTCATCCTTAAAGCCATTCCTTGAATTTAAGGAAGATGAAAACTATCAGGTTCCAGTTTCATTGATTGAAGAACTTACAAGGTTAAAATTTCAAGACGCAATTGATAGACATGAGAACACTAAACCTACCATTTTAAGACTGGAGGAGGTCCAAATCAGGAATTTTGGAGATGATGTTCAAAGAGATATTCCCTCTTTTGAAATTAATGGCTTATTGGTTTAAACATGGTAAAATCTAGGTACTGAAAAAAGGAATAGATTCTAAACAATAAATATTTACTATTAAATATTAAAATTGGGGAAAAACATATTTAAATATGTTACAAAATTATCACTGTACAAGTGGATATTCGGACATGATATCTTTATTTCATATTCACGAAAGGATGGTTTAGACTATTCATACAATATTTCTAAATACTTTATTGACAAAGGCTATGAATGTTATCTAGATCAATTGGAAAGTACTACTCCCGGAAAAAAGCTTCCATTGAAAATTCGAAATTCTGTTAAGATGAGTAATTCCATGGTAATTATTGGAAGTAATGGAGCGGGATTATCGGAATCAGTGGCACAGGAAATAGCATTTTTTTTAAATCATAATAAGAACAAACCACTAATTCCAATTTCATTTGATGGAAGTATAGAAAAAGTAAAATGGTTCAACCTAATCGAGGGTTTGCCGATGTGTCCTGAAGACTTTAAAAATTTAGAACTCGGCCAACCTTCTATAAAGGTGCTAGAAAGAATTGAGAAGTCATTAGATTTCACTAAAAAATCAAAGAGAATAAGAAGAATTTCAATATTCGTTTTTATTCTATCCCTAATTCTAATGGGCCTTTCCTCTTATTTTTCATTCAAAATTAAAGCCACGCAGGATGAAATGGAGACTGCAAATAAAGAATTAAATAATGCTAAAACTGAACTTAGCGGTTCACGTCAGGAATTAGAAACGAAGGCTGTAGAACTCTCCAAAACAGAAGACTCGTTGAAAGCGGCAAGTGTAAATCTTCAAATCGCACAATCGGATTTGCATAGCGCACAAACTAATTTGGCAAAAGTTAATGATGAATTAGTTACTAGACAATATGAGCTAAGTACTGTGCGCGCATTTGAAGTTTTTAGACAAGGCAATGAAAGTTTACAAGCCAAGATGGTAGATGACGCAGAGATTTTGTTTGATCGCGCGATTCGTGAACTTAAAGAGTTAAAACTGGATCCACTTATTGTACTTCATGCTCAAATGAGAAGAGATTTTAGCCAAATTGATGCATCGCCAATAATACCTATAAACGGCGCTGCTTCCTTCATCAAGATATCTAAAAATAAGGAACAGGTATTAGTTGTTTATGATTATCAAAGTCCTGGAGGAGATCCAGACATAGAAACTATTTTGGATTGGTCCGCATTTGAGGTATACGATATTGCTACCAGCGACAAATTGATAAGCAAAAACATTGGATCAGATATAGGGTCTTATATATATTCCATGTCTAAATATGATGTTTTTGAGTTTGAGGAAACTGGACATATCATTTTTAAAGGAGGAGATAATAATGAGCGATATTCACTAATGGATGGTTCCACAGAAATCATTAGAAAGCGAGAGATTGAAGAGATGATTTTGGACCCAACCCCATCGTCGCGTATGGCCATTCGCAAAGGGCTGTTTGAATTACAAACTTCAGATGAAAATTTGTACGAATTCCATCCTGATGACGGCATTGATGAATACTCGCGACGACTAGTAGACAATGTAGTTATTAAATCTCCAGATGGTCGTACTGCAATTGCCGGAACATATGAAGGACGAATATTCCTATTTGACCTAAACACCGGACTTTCGTTAGGAGAAATGCAGGTTGAGCCTGTATTTGATATTGAATACACTGTCGATTCTAAATTTATTCTTTTAGCGGATGAGCAATCTATTTGGCAAATTGATGCGGAGGAGAAGGAATCGGCACAAAATATGTATTTAGAATTGTATCAGCACAAGGACTTCTGGAAAAGAGAAAAAGTTGTGGAAACGGCAATTTCCCCGAATGGTAAAATAGTTGCCGTTGCTACTACACATAGATTAATGATATATGATATTAATTCAACCATTTGGAAAGAATGGACACTACCAGAACCCATTGAGGGTATTGCTGATCTTAATGTAAGCCATAATTTAAAGGAACTCATTGCAATCACTAAAAAAGGAAAAATTTTTCGCGTTAAGTATGCCTTGGACGTGTCTATTGAAACTCTAAAAACAAATAGCAAATGTGAGGTTGTAGGTTGGATAGCAACTGACCACTCAACAGCCTGGATGACTTGTAAAGAGGTTAGAGATAGTATTGGAAAAATTTCTAAGGTAGACTTGACTATAAATAAAGAAGCTTCAAAACAAATTGAGGTGCCATTTGCAAATTTTTCGGATATAGACTCATATTTTTCTAATATTGAAATTCATGGATTGGCGACTTCTAAGAATAGATTGATTTTGATATATGGTGAACCTGAATCCTACTCGGATAGCGAAATCATCCCAGAACAGTTATTAGTTATTCCTTTAAATGACCCAAATCATGCGATAAATAAAACACTTTTCGAAGGTGAATTTATTAACTCTCCCGTAGACCCTTTTTGGACAGTAACTCAAATTGATAAAATTCAATTTGTAGGTAATGAAAACAATATGGTAGTAC
Organism: Flagellimonas sp. 2504JD4-2; assembly: GCF_053642935.1. Taxonomy (NCBI): domain Bacteria; kingdom Pseudomonadati; phylum Bacteroidota; class Flavobacteriia; order Flavobacteriales; family Flavobacteriaceae; genus Flagellimonas; species Flagellimonas sp. 2504JD4-2. The sequence continues at coordinate 663,390 of NZ_JBSIOV010000001.1, forward strand.
TGACAGGATTGGACGGATCATACGTGGTTAATTTCAATGGATATGTGGAAGGCATAGAAGGAAAATTAGGTGCACGACAGATTAATTTTGGTTCAACAGATGCTTATAACATTGCAGTCGATTTCGACAGTGAAAGCGATACACTTACTTTATCAATAAATCATTTACAAAGAGATGTCAGCTTTAATGATGTATTACCATGGAAATTTAAATCTGATCCAGAATACGCCTCCTTTAGTAAGGATGGGCGAAAGATAATTATTGGCAATCAAATTGGTGATTTTTTAATAATAGATGTTTCAAAATATGAGAAATAAGGATTTGTCTTGTTTTGTTAGAAAAACTAATCAAAGAAGTTGAAGGATATCACATCACTGATATATTTCAGAAAACGATTAAAAAGTATAAACGATTTAGAATTTAAAATATGGTGTTTGAACTGTGTTCAATATGAATTAGTAAATGCAGGATCAAATCCAAGTCACATTACATATGAAATCAGTTAAAGAACTTGTTTCTGATGGTCTTAAGGACACAAAAATTACAATTTTAGTGTTCGGCCCACAGATAGTTGAATTATCTAGCGATGAAAAAACAAGAAAACTTCAAGATAAAAGAGTGCAAATTAGAAAAGAGCTTGAAAGCCTTGGACACTTTGTAAGGTATGCAGAAGACGTTACTGATAACAGTCTTCCTGAACCTTTCAATAATATGCTGATGCAAGAAATATTGATTATGAATCAATACGAATTAATCATTAACTTGATTGAATCAAATGGAACGGTATCCGAAGCTACGCTTATAGCCCTTAAACCAGAGTTTGCTAAGAAATCAACTCTTTTCATAAACTCTGATTATGAAGATGGGTTCACGGTACAGGCTTGTAGACTAGCAGAGTTTCATGGTGCAGAATTTAACACCTATGAATATCCGAATGATCTGGATGATTGCAATCTTTTGGGATTTATTATGAAGAAAGTTGAAATGGTACAATTTGTAAAAATGGTTTCGTAATAGTTATGTCTTCTTTAGAAATTAAAAATCTTAATGAAAGTATCATGCAAAGTCAAGGACTTTTTGACATTATATCTTCTAAAGATTTTTCAGAACGTCTTAATGAATTATCAGTTAATTGGGAATCATTAAATGTCAATCCTAAGGCAAAAATCTATGGTCCCTTCATAGACAACAATTTCATAAATATTAAAACTAAGGGTTTAACTAATTCTGGGGCCTTATTTATAGGACGTGTTACAATAGACTTTGATATTCTTTTAAATAAAAAAGAGAAAATAGATGGAAAATACACAATAATTGAAAAAATAAACATAGGTAAAAACTCGTGTACGTTCAAAGCGGAGCATAGTTTTCTTGGCCATAGTGTTGTCTTAAAATTTATTCGGCCAGGAGCTTCTGAAAATGTGACAGAGGCATTGAAACTTATCTCTAATAGTGAGAAGATTCCTAATCTAGTTCAACCTATTGACTTTTTTAGAATTGAAATGCGAGATGTTTTTAAAAACCCTGTACCAATAGAATGTGTGGTTTTTCCATTTGTATCTGGGGTCACATTAAGAGAATTTTTACATGATGAGAGAATACCCTTAAATGCATTTGCAATTTCTTCCTTCATAAGACAAGTTGGAGGAGTTTTGGAGTTTTTAGAGAGCTTAAATGCCTATCATGGTGATTTACATGATGAAAATATTATTGTAAAACGAAATCTCGATGTACTTTCCTTTTATGTAATCGATGTTTCATTTGGAGTGAATGGGAGCAAATCGGCTAGAGTTTGCCGTAACGATGATTTGACAAATTTTAGGAGACATGTTTGGTCATTCCTAAGTACTCAACAAAAATACCTGTCGAAAATGTCAGTTAGAAAATATCTTGGAGAAGAGATTTTTTCGATTGTTTCAAAAGTACTTTCTGAGACTGTCACTTCATTCAAAGAAATTATTTCACTTTATTCTTATAATGTGGATTATCAAAATTATTTAAAATCCAAAAAACTTTTTCTAGAAAAGAAGTTCCTACCACCGGGTTCATTCAAATTGCAACGATATGAAGAGATAACAGATCAATCTGTGGCTTTGAGACTATTTCACCCATTTAATGAGTTAATGAATGGGATAAAGGACTTTCGTAATACGCTCATTACAGGAAATAGAGGCTCAGGAAAATCCACACACTTAGCGGCTATTGCTTTTTTTCCAAGGGTGGAAGAACCACAAGTCGACTTCAGAAATACCTTTGGCATTTATTTCCCTTGTAGACAAGGGGAATTTAGAGTTTTGTCATCAGATATGATTAACTATGATGACTCGGGATATAACAGAGTAAAACATGTTATAATTATTAAAATTATTAGAAGGACTTTAGAGGCTTTAATAGAAGGAATTGAAAGCAGGAAAATTAATGAACCTCAGAATTACGATAAACTCAAGAAGTTTTTAGAATTCTTTACTGAGATTATTGCTTTAGAAGAGAACATTGTTTCAGAAATTAGAAACTTGGTTTCCATAATGATTAGAACGGAGATGAAACAATTAGACAACCTGTTCAAGGATATTAATCGTCTTACCGGAATTGAGCTAGCTTCTGAATTACATCTTATTAAATTCTTCCAAATCATTCAAGAATTATTTGGAGAACTATCAGCCACAAAATTTCATCTTTTATTTGATGACGCAGGAAACCCTAACTTGCCCAAAGAAGCGCAAAGGATTATAAATGATTTTATTATCTCTTCAAACTCTGTCTTTTGCATTCAATTATCGACAGAAAAGTATTCCTATGAGTTAATTACAACTAAACTAAAACATTTAGAAAATGGGCAAGATTTCATAGAATATGATCTGAGCAGCATGTTTTATACAGGTTCCAAAACTTATGGTTTAAAACCTCAAAAATTGGATGGGTATTTTGAAGAAATAGTGCGCAAACGATTAAAGTATTTTAATTATCGGAGTGAAGATATAAATGAATACTTGGGCGAAGAAAATATGACTTTGGAAGTTTTAGTAGATTATTTGGCAAAAGGAAGGAAAAATGCCTATTATTCAGGTTGGTCAATGATCTGGAAGATTGCAAATGGAAATCCAAGAAATTTACTAGAATTGATTTCGGAGATTTTTGCAAACGGCGAAATTAATAATGAATCGGCGCCTTCAAAAATCTCAACTCGTAATCAAGATAGAGGTATAAGGTCTGTTTCAGAAAAACGATTGCGATCATTGGCACAAATATCTGGAGTGTTCGAATCAAATGGCACAAAGATAAGCCTAGGTAGAAGAATTTTTGATATTACAACTATAATAGGCTCCGTCTACAGGATTTATTTAAGAGCAGAGAATCATAAATACCGAAAAGATCAATATTTGGCCATTGAACGAAATGAGACATCTGAATTGACTGAAGTTTCCAACTCTATCTTAAAAGAACTAATCAGATATGGTGTTTTTGATGAAACACGGTTTGATATTGCAAGAGACGATAGGGTAAAAAAACCAATATATATTCTCAATAGGATTTTCTGTCCAGCTTTTGGAATAGGATATAGAAGAGATCAACATTTAAGGCTTTCAAGGCAAAAGTTTGAGGAACTTTTACTAAACCCTAAAATCTTTCTAAGAGATGGAACCCGAAAATTGAGGTCAACTGAGTTATCTGAATATAAATCAGAAAATAATTTGTTCACTAAATATGACGAATAACAATAAAGAACCCGAAGAGTTTAAATATTCTCATGAAGACTTAGATTGTGACTTATTGGTAGTTGCAGCTGGTTTTGAGGATCGAGCTTTTCGTTTTATATCAGAAATAAGAGTGAGGAAAGACGCTTATTGCCTATTAATTGGATACAGAAATGGTATTGAAAATAATTCTGAAATACATAAAAAATATAAAGCTAGAATAGAAAAATTATTTCAAAAGAGTAATGTCCTAAATGTTCAAATTGCGGAAAATGGATTACAAAAAGTTGAAAAGGATTTAACTAGGAAATTGTATTCCTTACCGACAAGAATAAACAACATATGGATAGACATATCGGGGTTGCCAACTTACGGTATTTGTGCCGCCTTGAATGCCTTAAGAACATTTTATCCAAATAACTTTTTGAACGTTATTTATACGGAAGCTAAATCATATCACCCTGAAAAAAAGGAATACGATAGACTTTTAAAGGAAAGCAATGGAAATATTGAGTTCTTACCAAAATCAATGGCATTGGAGATGTCCGAAGTCTTAATGCTCGAATCATTTTCAGGGCATAGGTCTGAAGAAGGTCGATCCTGTTTGGCAATATTTTGTGGTTACGAAGTACACAGATCAGCTGGTGTCATTGAAAGTATTAACCCATCTTTACTATTATTGCTTCATGGAAAACCGGGTAATAACAGTCTGACATGGAGACTTGATTTAGCAAAGCAGCTTCACAACAAGTTCGAAGGAACTAGAAAGTCAGCAATAGAAGAAGTCTCAACGCTTAATCCTTTTGAAAGTGTGAAAATTCTAAAAGAGTATTATCAGTATCTTTTTGAAGACTATGATTTTACCATTTCCCCAGTTTGCTCTAAAATGCAGGTAGTTGGGATGTTTCTTTTTTGGGAAGAATACCGAGAAGTGCAACTTGTATTTCCCTTGCCTATTGGGTATTCGATTGAACATCAACCAGTAGGTTTTGGAAAATCTTATGTAACAATTTTGAAACCTCGCAATACACTTTATCACGAAACAAAAAATTTGGTTTAGAATGCCTAAAGAGGACTTAAACTACATCGAGATATTTGCTGGGGTAGGGGGATTAGGCCTCGGGGTGTCTAAAGCTGGATTCAAACAGGAAGTCGCTATTGAAAAAGACAAAGCTTGTTATGAAACTTTTCTATTCAATAAAGAAAACAACTTCAAAGAGTTTAAAAATTGGGATTATCTAAACGAAAAAGTAGAAAATGTTGATTTAAGGCCATTTGAAAACAAAGTTGCTTTGTTAATTGCAGGTCCACCATGCCAACCATTTTCAAGTGGAGGAAAGTATTTAGGAGAAAATGATTCCAGAAATGGTTTTCCAGAATTTGTAAGATCGTTGTATGAAGTTAAACCGAAGTCATTTTTGATTGAAAATGTAAGGGGTTTAACTAGCAAAAGGTTTCAAAACTATTTTGAGTACTTAAAGTTGCAACTTTCATATCCAGGTTATACGAAAGATGTAAATGAAAATTGGGTTAACCATTTTGAAAGACTTCAAAAACATCATTCATCCGGTATTTATAATGATTTGAAATATAATTTATTAGTTAAAACTATCAATGCCTCTGACTACGGAATACCTCAAAAAAGGGAAAGAGTCTTTATTGTGGGGTTTAGATGTGATTTGGGAGTCGAATGGAGCTTTCCAACTGAAACTCATAGTTTTTACTCACTGATTAAAAGTAAAATAAATGGCGAATATTGGGATAAACATAAAGTGCCAAATAAAGAACATATTCCTAAAGAGTCTTTAAAAGCCCTTTTAAACAAATTCAAAAAAGTTAATGATTTGAAACCTTGGGTTACGTTAAGGGATGCCATTTTTGATTTACCAAAACCTGATTCATCTAATGAGCTTTCAGATATACATAACCATGTCCTAAAAAGGGGAGCAAGGTCATACAAAGGCCACACAGGTAGTCCTCTTGACGAACCTGCAAAAACTTTGAAAGCTGGTTCACATGGGGTGCCAGGAGGTGAAAACATGATTAGATATTATAATCATACGGTCAGATATTTCACAGTAAGGGAAAGCTCTAGATTACAAACTTTTCCAGATAATTATATTTTCAATTGTAGTTGGGGGAAATCAATGCAACAGTTAGGTAATGCTGTGCCAATTGACCTTTCTTATATTTTGGCTACTAGTATAAAGTCTAGTTTAAATAAGGCTCCATTTAACTATGATTAACTGATTTTGATATCCTAAATGTATTAATTTAAAAATAGAAATTAATTTTAATGCGTTTAGAACTAAATAGTTGCAAAATTCAGGAAGTAACTTTCTTAAAGTTCTTGGTTGGTCAAATAAATCCTAAGACCAAACCTCCAGCACAATTTAGGGAAATCTATAATTCCAGTATTGATGTTATCCTTCCGGTTAACTTTGGACAATTTGTTTTGAAGTAATTCTCTTGATTACAAGAGAAGCTCAACCGCATTCTCCAATATCGAATTGTCCAACTCTTTTAGGTAAGCTTGTGTAATTGCCAAATTTTGATGACCCAACGATTCACTTATAATATCCGTGGCCACCCCTTTTTGTTTTAAGCAATTGGCAAAACTGTGTCGTGCAACATAACTGCTGATATTTTTTTTAATGCCACATAATTCTGCCAGTTCTTTTAATTGTTTATTATAAATGCCCAAAACTTTATGCTTTCTGTTGGCTATTTGAACAGGGTCAAGATCTTCTTTTAAAAGGATGGGAAACACATATTTATTCCCTTGACCATATAGCTTATAATAATCTAAAATGTCTTTTACGGGAGGGACGATTTTGACACTGAAGTTTCCTTTGGTCTTTGAGCGAGTGTAATAAATGTAGCCCGAATGGATGTTTTCCCATTCCAATTCCATCATATCCTTAAAATTCATCCCTCTGGCGTAAAAGCTAAAAACGAAATAGTTCTTTGTATCGATTAGATAAGGGTGATTGGTAATGTCGAGGTTTACAATGGACAGGACCTCACTAAAATCCAAGGCTCTTTTGGCAGCTTTTCCTTTTAACTTAGAAAGCTTATAAGCTCTGAAGGGATAGTAACTCTCTTTTGTAATACCTCTTTGAATGGCCATGTTATAAATTGCCCTTATAGCTCTCATCTTAACACCAATTCCACCATCGGTACCGCCTCTAGATCTTAAAAAAACCTCATATTTATTCAAGAAATTCGGGTTAATTTCTTTGAATGTTAGCCTTTGAAATTTATTGAAGATTTTTACAGAAGTTTGAGCATCATAGTTAACCTTGGCATTGCCAATTCGTCCAGCTCGTTTTTGCTCATGAATAATTTCATTCCAAAAGGCAAAAACATCTTGTTTTAACGGATTGTATGTAACTCTATACTTTCGGTCAAAATCATAAATTGAATAATCAGGATTATCAATTTCCAATTCTGTAATGACTTTAAACGCCCTTTGCTTAAATTTCAATAACAACCGATTATTTTGAATATGGTTTTCTTTTCGCTTGTTGAAGCTCCCAGTTGAGACTACCCACTCATCCATTTTAGAACTGAAAGGAGTTTTGTAAAATTTAGATTGACGTTCTTTTGTGACCCGAAGGAAAATAGGATAACTCCCATCAGCCAATTTTTTCTTTCTTAAAACTATTTTTATCGATGCCATATTGATATAAATTTTGAATGTCATTCGATATTTGGGTACAACATGGGTACAACAAATAGGCTATTAAATGTAGAATTTATGTAACCAAAAACAAAGCCAAAATCTGTAAAATATTGATATTGAACACAAAAGAAAATAAATGTAACTTAATGAAAATCAATGTTTTGAGACTGTTAATCAGAGGGTCCTTGGTTCGAGCCCAAGAGGGGGAGCAAAATAAAAAAGAGCTGCACGAAAGTGTGGCTCTTTTTTATTTTACCCTTTTGTTGCGAGAAGTTTATCCCGAGCGCAGTCGAGGTAAGCCCAAGCGATGCACTGAGCTTGCCGAAGTGAGGGGGAGCAGCAATAGTAAGGCCTTAGAGAAATTCATACTCTAGAGCCTTTTTTGTTTGCACGCAATTTGCACGCGGATTGGGAAAAATTTTATTTGGAGTCAAACTTTAACATTTCAGTTTAAAATATTCTAGAATAACTTGCTATTTGTCCCAAATACTTACCCTAAAACTTTGCGCATGGATCCTGTTTTGATTTTATAGTGTTGGGAAAGATAAACGTTAAGTAAAATTGAAATAGGGCGCACCTACCATACCTCTTAACATCTTTATTTTCAATCTAAAAGTGAAACTGTCAAACAGCGCTAAACAATTTGAAATTTAATTTGGGTAAAAAAGTTTCCCAAACGCCATCAAACCGAGGCAAATAATATTTTTTACAGTAAAAAATTTCAATGTTTACTGGGTCTGCCAAGGTTTTTACAGCAAAAACTTTTTTTGATTAAATTTAAAATTCTCATAATTAATTGAAAATCAATTAATTAAAAAACATAACATCGCGTTAGCGTGTTACCCTCTTGCTTTACATTCCTCGTCCTGCTGGCAGGACAAAAAATGTAAACACCAAGTACTTTTCGTATCAACCATGTTTAATCAAAACACCCCAAATTTCATTGATTCTTGTAGTTTAAAGAAAATGAGAATATTGGACATAAAGTATAAAACAGTTTAGCATTAATTAAAATCAAAATACCATAAGTAACTGAATATGGGCATCGAACTGTCCCATATAAGGTGAATTAACGAGACTACTAAAAAAGACCAGAAATGGGACTTGCTAATCAAAAGTTCCTGCCAATAGCAAAAGTGTCTTTAAAAAATGACCCTTTTAGTAGATCAATAAAGAAATATTGATAAAACACATATTCATCCAACTATAGCTTTTGGTTTGTTATCTATATTCTATATCGTAAAACACTGAATATCAGTATTTAACATATAATTGGGCAATATTGGCCAAATTACAGGTATCTTTACCCAGTTAAAATTCGGAAAGCTCCGATTAATCTTGTCTTCGCAGATTCAATATTCTTTTCCAGCTCTCTCTATTTTTCCGCAATAGTGCAAAAAAATTTTAAAGCCTAACATACGTTGGCGCCACGGGTTTGGACATTCACTTGTATTTGAAATGATGCATTCCAATTGTGGCTAAACCTTGTTCAGGCTTCCATAATCCTTAAACCAAGTTTGTGGATTAGGATCTAAAACGAAAATCAACAGTATCAAAAATCCAAAATTCTCAGAAAATACAAACTCTACTTTTTCAAAAACACTGAGAAGCAGGGTCAACCAGTATTTCAAAGCGAACAATATCAGCAAACATGCCAACAAGAGTATGATCGGTAAAACCATTCTAATGCTGGCCGTGTTCTTCGCTCCCCTAATTCTAATAAATATTGGGGTAGTTGGATCTCCATGGCTACTTTTTGCTTTATATATAACCAGTGGAATTGGAATGGCCGGAATCGGTATGGGTATTATGCACGATGCCATTCATGGTTCGTATTCCAAAAATCAAAAAGTGAATAAATATCTAGGTTACACCATGAACCTAATAGGTGCAAATGCGACGGTATGGAAAATTCAACATAACGTATTGCATCATACCTATACAAATATAGATGGAGCAGATGATGATATAAACGCACCTTTTTTCCTTCGTTTTTCACCGCATGCAAAAAAAAATGGACTTCATAGGTTTCAATACCTATATGTATGGTTCTTTTATGGACTGTCCACAGTTTCTTGGGTAACCGCCAAAGACTTTATAAGACTCGGACGCTATAGAAAAATGGGATTCTTGAATAAAAAGAATGAGTTCAGAAACGAACTTGTAAAAATCATAGGCTGGAAGTTATTATATTACTCCTATGCCTTGATCATACCTTTGTTCATGGTGCCATTGCCCCCATGGATAATTATCTTGGGTTTCCTTTGCATGCACTTTGTTACAGGACTTCTGATAAGCATTATATTCCAGGTGGCACACATTATGCCCAGTACAGAATTTCCACTACCAGATGATGATGGAGTAATCGAAGGCGATTGGTTTGCACATCAATTGGCCACTACTACCAATTTTGCACCCAAAAGCAAATTATTTTCCTGGTTGATAGGGGGGTTGAACTATCAAATAGAACATCACCTGTTGCCCAATATCTGTCACGTACACTATAAAAAACTATCAAATATCGTTGCTGAAACAGCTAGGGAACATGGGATGCCCTATAATACAAAAAGAACATTTGCTGGTGCCATTTTGGACCACATTGGTGTTTTGCGCAAGTTGGGGAAAATGCAGTCCGTTTCCATAAAATAAGGACGCAATATTTAAAACAAGAAAACAATGAATATTATAAAACAAATATTGAATAAAATAATAAACAATAAATATAAAGTAATGAAAGAAGGAACGGTAAAATTTTTTAATAGTGCAAAAGGGTTTGGTTTTATTAAACCTGCGGATTCCGATGAAGATGTCTTTGTGCACCAGAGTGGCCTAATCGATGAAATTCGCGAGGACGACAATGTGAAATTTGAAGTGGAAAAAGGCCAAAAGGGAATGAACGCGGTCAATGTTGAATTGGTCAAATAAATCTCTTATTTCCGTATCAGTTAAATGCCATCTTTTAAGATGGCATTTTACATCTTGTTTGTTATCATCTTTGACAGTGCCCAAATCAAACTTCTTTTGTTAAAGACAAGTAGTCCAAAATAGACCAGGTATCTTAAAGACAGAAAGTTACTTGAACTTAAATCTCAACAATTGAACTTTCGAATCAAGGCATAAAAATTACTATGCGAACGCTATTTTTTATATTTCTAACCATATTGGTCATCTTCCCTTCCCAAGGAACAAGTCAAATAAAAAAGGTAGAAGGGATTTTTCTTGGGTGCACGGAGGATGGATATTCATTTTGTTGTAAAACGGAACTGTGTAGGGAAAAAATCGTTGTCTTCGATGAGATTCTGATGGTTATACTTGAAAAATACCCGCTACATTAGGATAAACACATTGGGGAAAATTTCATCATCTCGTTTATCGAGAATAATCGAGTTTGGGAAGATGGTAGCGAGGAAACATCAACGGCAATACGCCTGCAAGGACTTTTGCCAGGCCAGCACCTAAAAAGGTAAAAGTTTAAAAATTACGGCATCTACTCTGAGATTCAGTACTTATCAGAGATCAATGCCCTGCTTTTTTACCAAATATTCCAAAATTGACAAATCTTTCAATCTTACCGACGAATCAGAAGAAAAAGATCTTCCGGTTTTAAACAACAAGTGTTTTGGAGCAAATGCCTAAAACTTGTGGTCCATTTGGGAATATGCTTTGAGAATGACTTTTTTCGTTTCATTGCATCTTTAAAAAAACAAAAAAAGCACTACGGTAATAGAGGCCGAAAGGATAAAAGTGGTTGAACTAAAAGTACCCGCCAACCAATTATGTGCCAATTTGCCCAAAAGATTCATGGGAGGGTCGGCATAGTAATTGTATTGATGTTTTTCAATCATTCGATATCTGTAGAGCCCTCGGATAGCGCCCAATATCAAGTGAACGAAGAATAATACGACAATTATGGATTCTGTATTTAAATTCCAGGATATTCCCACATTATTTGTTCTTAGAAGCATCTCCCACGCCAATAAAAGGTATCGCGCCCGCACCGGTTACCTCCGGTAGGATGCCGTTACATTTTTCTATGGCCTTCAGGTTCGCTTCTATTTTCCTGAGTTCGATAAGGTCGGGTGAAATATTCATTTTTTGTAACCGTAGCGCCTCTGCTTCCGCTGTTGCGGCAGCGATGGTTTGTTCCGCTTCTACCTTTATCCTGTCCAGGTCCCTTTTTGCCTTCAAGGCGTTTTGTTCTGCAGTTTGTTTTGCCTCAATAGCATCGGTAAAGGTTTGGGAAAAGCTAAATGAGATAATCGAAAAAGCATCGACCGATATATTCGATGAGAGCAATCGCGAAGTAAGGGCTTCTTGCATTTCGGTGCTGACAGCTGGCCTTTTGGTAATCAATTCTTCAGCGGTATATCTGGCAGACACCGCTTTCATTACCTCTTGAATCGCAGGGTCAATGATACGTTCCTTGAATTCCACACCAATGGTCTGATAAACCAAATTTGCTTTATCGGGTATGATGTGATAATTAAGGGCCACGGATAAATCCACATCTTGCAAGTCAGAAGATGAAGAAGCGGCATCGGTCATCGCCTTTTGAATTTTTACGTCCATTAAGATGACGGTTTGCACTATTGGTATTTTGAAGTGGATTCCTTCATTCAACACGTTGTCCTGTACAGCACCAAAATTTTGGACGACCCCTCGCTCACCTGCACCGATTTGAACCCATGGTTTAAATGCAAACAGTAATACCACCAATGTGGTAATAATGATTAGATTTCTTCCTCGCCCTTTTTTCAATATGCTTTTCAGCTCACCAATAGGATCATTATCCATAGTAATTCGGTTTAATCATAAAGATAGGATTTCCAATGCCTGAGCATGTTATACTAATTCAAGCCAATCTTACATAAATCACATATCACCAGGCAGGGATAAGATGCCTTTGGCCTAGGTTATGTTAATTTTAAAGTTTATAGCTACGAAAAAAAGTGATTCTAGGAAAAGGAAAGTATGGGAACTATAGTCTCCAGCGAAAGACTATTCTTAATCTAAAGTGTGCATTAAGCTTCTCCCAGACGTTTTAAGAGTGTATAACAGCAATATAGGATTTGTTGGCTTTTAAAGGATGCCGCCAGTAGGTGAGCTGAGTCAAAATCTAGATGTCCGAATAGCTCGTATCACCCATTCTATCTGTCTTAGCGTCGTGTTAAACTTACCATATTGATGTAACACTTAGACTATCTTTGCGTCTTATAAGATGTGTAGATAAAGGTGTGTATTACACCTATCACAAGCAAGTAAAAGAGAAGGAATTATGAAGCAGACAAAGATAGTATCTCCCGAAAACAATCTAAGCATTGTTAAGCCCATGACCCGTCATGAGAGCTGGAAAAATCGCCGAAAACATACCGCACCCATGCTAATGCGGTTTTCTTAAGAATCATGAATGTTAAAGAGGGCGAAAGCCCTCTTTTTTGTTTCATGGTATATGTTAATTGTTATCTACCAAGCGTCTTTTGACTCTAACAGGGAAATTAAACCCATACTTTTCATTCAGTTCACACATCTAAGTTACAGAACCATAAATGGCATACTCCTTTTCTTTTTCAATGGCCCAAACCACATTGCCGTAATCAAAATGCCAATATTCCTTCAGATTACATACAAAATCTTCGTTTTCAAATAGACCAATCAACAAGGCCCTATTTTTTTTCGCTTTAGCACTAATATCCGGATGGTAGGGATAACATTTTTTTGAAAGGTCGATTTCCAAACCATTGTTAGTTCCAAAATCCATCACACCGCCTTCAAGTTTATCATAGATCAAAGCATCTACTGCTCCACCTGTAGCATGCATGGACTTTGTTGGGGGAGCGATAAAATAGCTTACGGTTTCCTTAATTTCTATATCCGATTTTTCGGGATGTTTTTTCTTGTAATAGGCAAATTTGGAATCCCATAAAAGTTTTTGGTGTTCAAAAGATCTCCATGCAGAACGAATGATCAAAACTTTATTTTGCCTATCCAATTGTTTGCTGATCCGGCCTATTTTTGTTAGAATATCTTCCCTGATCAAGTACTTATAATCCTTGGAAATTGAAGGCTCAAAAATCAAATTAAAATTAGTGTCCATCAAACTCACTAGTGGGGAATGATTTTCTCGAATCCAAATGGTGGGGGCTAAAAGTTTATGCTGAAGGTCTTTTGTCTCGACCGCCTTACAGTATGCTTTCACATTCATATTGATTGATCGTATTTTTTGCAATGTAGGGGGTATTAAACACTCTTAACAATGCACTATAATTCAGGTCGAACGCTACGGTATCCCCAACTCTTAATTTTGTTTTGGTATTGTCTATCAACATATGGTCACTGCTAGCACCCAGTACGGTTATTTTTTGTTTTGGAGTGATTCCTGAAACCATGACATCTTGCATTCCAATCGCAAGAACCGCCCTATCCATCAAGCCATTATTCTTGAACCTAGGAATATCACCATTCGTATTTTGATATACTTCTCCATAGGGTTGTGATGGTTTTCGTTTTGCTTCGATGACCTCGGTCACTAATGTGAAAATATCGGTAAAAAGTCCCTGTATAGGTTTTCTACAAAGTGCTTCTCTTCCTAAAAAAATAGATTCCCCCAATCGTAAGCTATTTATTCTGCTCATATTTTTTGAAGACGTAAACCAGTTATAATTCGCTGAGTTTCCACCGGACACTATAGTCAGCGAGATTTTGAATTTTTCTTCCAGCCGGATTGCTATCGAAGACAACTCGTTCATTTTGCCCGCATCGGGGCTTATTCCACCAAAGCATGCCAGATTTGTTCCAATACCTATCAAGGCCAGTCCATCCAAGTTCAGTACTTCTTTTACATATGCATTCATATCCGAGGGCATGATTCCTTCTCGCAAGTCCCCAAGTTCCACCATCAGGATAACCTTATGTATCATATGGTTTCTTAAGGCATATTCCGAAAGTTTTTTTAGAACTGCCAATTCAGAATTTAGACTCATATGCGAATGAATCACCACCTCTTCCACTTGGCTGAGCGCAGGTGTTCTGAGTAATAGGTACTGTGCCCGTATACCTGCTTTACGCATTTTTATAATATTTGAAATTCTGGAGTCAGCAAGAATTTCAACACCGTTTTTGACCAATATGTCGGCAATTATTGGATCCCCTCCAATTACTTTGGTGACCCCTATTATGTTAATGCCCTTAGAGCCATAGAGTATTTTCAGCTGTTGTACATTGTGGGCAATCTTTCCTAGATCAATATCTATCCGGGGAAGGTTCAAACTAACACCGACTCTCTTTTTAACTCTGGAAATGTTTTGATCAATTCCTTTACCAATTTATCGCATCCATACATTAGTACATCTGTAACAGGCAGATTAAATTCTGATTCATATTGACCTATTGCATGATGCAATTCAACAGGGGTCATGTTTTCATGGTTAATGGTAATTGCTATGACCGATGATTTGGAGAATATCTCTATCATTTCAATCTCGTCTACCAAGTCCAGCATTGGAATTTTGGGATAGTCACAATAACTTTTTCGTTTTGGAGGATGTTGTATGACAATAGCATCTGGCATTGCCCCACGTAGAATGGCACTTGAAGAGGTAAATGCAGGATGACTTAGAGCTCCCTGGCCTTCAACAACGATGATATCCGGATGTTCTTGTTCGTAGGCATTTAGGATGGCGTTTTCAACTTCCCCGGTGGCAAACCCTGATGTTAACACATCTATGGCCACTCCGTATTTGGATCCTTGTAGTATGCCCGTTTGACCTGTGGTCACAAAGACAGCGTTCAGACCTTCATTCCGTAATGCCTCCACCAATAGTAATGCCGTAGTTCTTTTGCCAACCGCACAATCGGTACCCATTATCGCGATTATCGGAATCTTTACATCTTGGATTCGTCCTGTAAAATTATGGAGATTTTCACGTGCTGGAGGCTTCCGTACGTCTTGTATGGTGACACCATATTTAAGCGCCACATTCGTATATTGGATGTCATCGTTAAAAAATTCTGGAAGCCCATTAATGATGTTCATACCGCTTTTCATGGCGGTAAAAATGATTTCCTTTTGTTCGTTGTTCAAAAATGAATCGAGCGGGGCGATACCATAGATAAAATACTCAGGAATGGTACTCAATTCTTCCAAAGCATGCTCAATATTTTCGAAGATGGGGATTCCATTGCTTACACCATCAAGATGTTCACCCGCATCTTGTCCCTTGTTGGAACTATCTATGATTCCTACAATAGTGTACTTTTCCGATTGCCGAACAAGTCCATTGGCTACTTTACCATCTACACTCCCAAATTCATTCTCGCAATAAACCAATGTATACGCTTTCATATTTCTTTGTCTTAAGTTTTCTGAATTAATGGGATTGCATCGCAAAATCTCAATTCCCTATCAAAATAAACCAGTTCATTTGCCAGAGGATCATTTTGAATGGTACAGTAATAAACCTTGCGTGCGTAAAGACGTACAATAAGGGTAACCGATGGCCTCACTTTGGCACAGACGACATCTCCTATTTTGAATCTATTCTCCATTTTATTCTTTTCTATAAGGTGATTTTTATCTTTAGCATAGATGAGTTATTCATTTTTTATGGTGGCGCAGATCATCTTGAACTTATGATTCGCTTCAATTGAGCTTGTATAGTGTCCTGGTATGAGTATGGAATCTCCCTTATGCAAGAAGGTCGAGTTATCATTGATAACAACTTCAGCTTTACCTTCGATGATATGGATAAATCTCAAAAAGGGAGATTTCTCATATGATTGTACTTTGCCATAATCAAATACCAAGGACTGTATAACACAATTGGTATTGACTTCTATATTTTTTACCACTATGGCATTGGAACTGTATTGCAATACATCAGCCAGATTAAACTTCTCGCATTCTTCAAATTCCCCTCTCTCCATGGTCAAGTCCGCGGTTAATGTTCATCTACTCAGTCCTGTTTTTGGCATCCCGTTTTGCCTTTTTGGCAGCTCTCTTTTCTTTTCGGGTACTTGAGGGCGCTGTTTTTCCCGATTTCTTTTTTCCTTCTTTTTCTTTTGACATGGTAGATATTTTGTATTAGATTTTGATTATTCTAATGAAACGGCCAATAGCAGCACAACCACTAGCAGTATAAACAACAGCGCACATTTTCTCATTGCTTTAATTTTTTGTTGGTCATCAACTGATTGGAAATAGTAATGCAAAAGCAGTAGTTGTGGGAAGCTCTTATTACCACCAACTGGTATATAAGTAAAAAAGAGCAGTATTTTTTGGTTCCTGCTCTTTTTTGAGCTTCCAAATAATTTAAAAGCACATATAAACAAAATCGAATTTTCTTTCTCGTATATGGTGTGGGCTATGTGTTGGCCATTACCCTAACTATTTTTGATTTTGACCAAATTGGGTTTTAGGCTTTTTCCCATTTATTTTCTACAACAGTTTGTGGACTTCTCTTATCAAATACTGGCCTAAAGATTTCCATCAATTTCATGATAATCGTATAAACTGAATTGCTCTTTTCAAATGAGTCCATTTACTCCGTATGTTTTGAATACCACTTGATTAAAATTATAACGGTAAATAAAGATGCGACGGAACAACGGGAACTTTGCTATATAAATATTCGTAAACCTTACATATATCACAGGTTCTCCAAGTTTTGCAATCTTTTTTTTTTCATTTTTTTGAAGAAGGATGGTGTGAGGCCAGTAATCTTCTTAAATTGATTGGACAAATGGGACGGGCTGCTGTAGTGAAGTTTATGCGCAATTTCGGCCAGGTTGAGCTCATTGTATAGCAACAGTTCTTTTACCTTTTCAATTTTATGTTTGATGATATAATGCTGTATGGTGATTCCCTGCACTTCAGAAAATGTATTCGACAAATAGGTGTAGTCGTATCCTAATTTTTCACTTAAATAGCCAGAATAATTGGTTTTTGGAATTTCATCGGTATAATGAATCATTTCTACGATGGCAGTCTTTATCCGCTCAATTAAGATGCTCTTGGTGTCGTCCAACAACTCCAATCCAGATTTGAGAAGGTTATGTCCAAACAGAATTAGTTTATCCTCTGGAACATCTTCCATGATTTCCACCATTCCAAGATCCAATATTGTGTGCTCCAAGTTTAACTTTATTAATTCCTCCCTTACCAGCATCTTGCAGCGTTGACTAACCATGTATTTAATATATAATCTCATATTCCCAGTTTAATCGTCAAGTAAAAATTAAGGTGGACTTAGCTTGTGTACATAAAAAGCGTTGGATTTTTATATTTTAAATCCCCGACAGGTAAAATCTGGTTTTCTACTTTGATTATAGAATTTTGAAGTCCCTTGAAGACGGTGACAATAATAAAAATTGCCTTTTAAAGGTAGTCAATAAATGGTGTTTTGATGTAAGAAGACAAAATCATTTTTTAACCCTTGAATCTCATTTAACAAGATATTTCAGGATTAAAAACGAGGTTCGTTTTTGTTGCTAAGGCAACTATTCAAAAACAGAACCTAGTCCAAGTATTCTTTAAGGAAATCGCACTTGGAGGACTCCCTCAAACGCAACAATGCCCTTGTTTTTATCTGTCTTATCCGTTCCGTAGTAATGCCTAACTGGTAGGCAATTTGGTCCATTCCAATTGCATTGTTGGTTCCAATACCGTAATACTTCTTGATTACGTAGGTCTCACGATCTGAAAGGACATCGAGCAATCCCTCCAATTCTGTCCTTAATGAATTTTCAATAAGACCAGTTTCAGGGCTATTGGAACTGCCGGAACCTAACCTATCGTAGAGTGTTAGGTCGTTACTCTCGGTATTTAATGTTTCATCCATTGACATGGGCCACATGGAATGTTTCATACACAGTTGAACCTCGGCAAGGGAAACATCAATCATTTCCGAGATTTCTTCAGCATATGGGAGTCGTTCATGGGTCTGTTCAAAATTGGAGGAAGCTTTGGTTATCTTGTTGATCACGCTTATCTTGTTCAATGGCAATCTCACCAATCTTGTAGTTTCTGTCAATGCCTGAAGTATCCCTTGGCGTATCCACCAGACGGCATAGGATATGAATTTAAATCCGCGGGTCTCATCGAATCGCTTTGCAGCCCTTACCAGTCCAAGATTTCCTTCGTTTATTAAATCGAGTAATTTCAAACCCCGGCCTTGATATTGCTTGGCCACTGATATAACAAACCTCAAATTGGAATTAACCAATTTTTCAAGGGCCAAATTGTCTCCATTTCTTATTAGAATTGCCAATTTGACTTCTTCATCTTCCGTAATCATGGGGATACGACCAACTTCAACCAGATATCTTTTAAGCGATTCACCTTCCCTATTGGTAACTTGTTTTGCTATTGAAAGTGGCCTCATAGTATTTCGTGTTTAATCATAACGAGCTTCGGACATAAATTAGGGTTCCATTGCCTTTGGGATTGTTCCTTTGTCCAATTTCAATCTCGCCAATTGATTTGACCAAGGGAGTAAGTTTTCGAAAGCCATAGTTCCTTGCATCAAAATTGGGTTGTTTCTTTAATAAAAGTGCGCCTACTTCTCCCAAATATGCCCATCCCTCTTCATCCTCAACATCTGCAATAGTGGCTAGTATTAGGTCCACGACTTTTGGTGTAATTCTATCGACCTTGTTCTTTTCATTTTTTGAAGATACTGGGGAAGCCCCAACTTCAGTTTTTTGCAAGATTTCAAGGTATATGAACTTATCACAGGCAACAATAAATGGATTTGGGGTTTTTCTCTCCCCAATGCCAAAAACTGTCATCCCTGCTTCTCTTAGGCGTATTGCCAGTCTTGTAAAATCACTATCGCTGGAAACAAGTGTAAATCCATTTACCTTCCCCGAGTAGAGAATGTCCATCGCATCAATTATCATGGCACTATCGGTGGCATTTTTACCAGTCGTATATCCATACTGCTGTATAGGTGTGATAGCATACTTCAGCAGAACATCTTTCCACTTTGCCAAGCTGGGTTTTGTCCAATCTCCATAGATTCTTTTGATGCTTGGATTGCCGTATTTTGCAATCTCTTCCAACATCTCTTTGACATATCTTGAGGGAATGTTGTCGCCGTCTATCAACACGGCAAGGTTAAGGTCCTTGTCCATAGAATCAATCCTCTATTGACCTTAAAAACTTCTCTTTATAGATTGCCTTGGCCACTTTATCCCTCCGTAGCTTGGATTTTTTTTTAAACTCTTGATTGTCTTTGATTAGTTTCAAATGCTGGGTGCTCCTGAACTTTCGTTTGTACCTTTTCAGGGCCCTTTCAATATTTTCTCCGGGAACAATTTTAATTATAAGCATATCTTTTTTTATTCGATTATAAAACCCTTATTCATAGACGGGAACTATGAACACTTAAAAGCACTTTGCTGGCAAAAAGTAGAGCAAAAGCAGTACAACTCTAGCCTTTACGGCATTTGGTCATGAATGTTGAAACTTTCAAAAAATAGCTTAGACTAGGCCCTATGCGGTAATGGGAAACTGTAATGGAGAGGGCTCTCTTGTATATTTCAAGACTGGCTCAATTTTCGTGATAGTCTGCAAAGTTTAGTAAAGAAACGGATATTAATCGAATATAACGGTTTAAATTCCCTTTATTATATATCGATCAAAACTTTAGCCTAGCAAAACAATAATAGGTTCCCTATTATCCTACATGCTAAGGGGATAATAAAAGCAACGGTTCATGGCACTTTAAAAAATTAGATATTATTTTTTGTACGTACTGGTCGATATTCAGAAGAAAGGTTTATAATCAAATCATAAGGAGTTCAATTCTAGCTGATAGGAATCAAGTATGTTGTTTGGTAAGGACTTAAGGTAAATTTGTGTAGTACTTAATTTATTGTGACCCATCATAGCGGAAATTGCCTCTAAAGGAACTTTTTTGAACATAGCATGTGTTGCAAAACTATGTCTCGATACGTAGGAGGTCAAACGTTCTTCAATACCACACTTTTTAGCTATTTCTTTCAGCCCAATATTATACCTTCTTAGTTCCCATTGAGCATCTTTGTACTGTAACTCTAGTGTGTCTCTATAGATTATGGGTAATAAAAACCAGATGGATTGAGATAATCCATATAGTGTTGAATTATGGGTTTAATCTGACTTGTAATAACTATATCATAGCGTTTTCCTGTTTTCCGTCTTTGAAATTTGACACGGCCATCGATAATATTATCTCTTCTTAAAAAAGCCATGTCAATAAAGGACATGCCCAACATGAGGTAGGAGAGGACAAAGTAATTTCGATAGTGAAAATGCTTGGAACCTATCTCCGTTTTCATTTCGAGTATTTTCTTTATACTCTCAATTTTAATTGCTCTTTTTTCTGTGGGTTTGGTTTTAATGGTGCAGTATTTAAAAGGATATAGGGATTCATCAACTATGCCTTCCTTGATACCCTTGTTATAAATTGCCTTTATTGTTCTCATATAAGATGCAATTCCATTAATGGAATTTCCTGGCTTTGATAAATGGTGGCTTTCAAACCGCTTTAAGAATTCAAGGTTGAGCTCATTGAACTTTAAATCCCTGTTGTTTGTAAAACCTTTTAGTCTGCCAATGATTCCCGAGTAATTTCTGGAGGTTCCAATTCGTTTTTTTTACCCTTTTGTTGCGAGAAGTTTATCCCGAGCATAGTCGTTGGCTCCCAAGTGAGAGGCATAACAAAAAGTCTTTCCAGAAATAGTTAGGCTTTTTTACCTTGTGAACAATTTGATTTATTCAGTGCCCTAAAAAAATAGCATTCTCTAATTTAGGGGTCAAATTGTAAGATGCAATGAACCAAAAAACCAACCTCAATGCTTAAAACCGTACTCAGGATAGCATGTCTGTTTGGTTTGTTGACTTCATGTGGGCAGGAAAAGAAACCCAATTTCATTATTTTTTTTGTTGATGATTTAGGATGGAACGATGTGGGATACATCGGAAGCAAATACTATGAAACCCCTCATATCGATCAAATGGCAAAGGAGGGCACGGTGTTTACCAATGCATATGCAAATGCACCGAATTGCGCCCCGTCCAGAGCGTCCCTTTTAAGCGGCCAATATGCGCCACGACACGGAATCTACACCGTGGGCCGACCGGATCGGGGAAACCCGGAAAACAGGAAATTGGTGCCGCATCCCAACAAAACAGCTTTGGCCGGGGACATTGTCACCATTGCAGAGGCGTTGAAGACATTCGGGTACACCAATGCGCATATCGGAAAATGGCACCTTGGCAATAGCATGGAAACTCGACCGGAAGCCCAAGGATTTGATATAAACATTGCTGGAAACGAACTGGGACACCCAAAATCCTATTTTAGTCCATATAAAAATCCTGATTTAGCGGATGGAAATGATGGGGAATATTTAACCGACCGTCTAACGGATGAGGCATTGCATTTTATTGAGGACAACAAGGACAACCCCTTTTTCATTTACCTCTCCCACTTTGCCGTTCATACGCCAATTCAGTCCAAACCGGATTTGGAGTCAAAATACAAGGAGAAGAAACCTTATCAAGGACAAGATAACCCGGCTTACGCTGGTATGGTCGAAAGCATGGATCAAAGCTTGGGCAGGGTGCTCCAAAAACTAAAAGAGCTGGATTTGGATGAAAATACCTTGGTGCTGTTTTTTTCCGATAATGGCGGACATGGAGGTATAACAAATCACGCTCCCCTTAAAGGTTCCAAAGGAATGTTGTACGAGGGAGGTATTCGCGAGCCTATGATTGCGTGGTGGCCAGAACACATTCAGTCAAGTTCCAAATCCGATGAGGTGGTAATTGGAATGGATTTTTACCCTACCTTGCTGTCCTTGGCTGGAGGGAATCCACAAGATTATACGGTGGATGGTGAAGATTTGACGCCTTTGTTTTTTCAAAAAGGCAGCTTGGACAGGGAAGCTGTTTATTGGCATTTTCCAGCCTATTTGGAAGGATATAAAGGGATAAAACAAAAAAAAGCCCTGACCAGGGGATGGAGGGCAGTGCCATCTGGAGCCATCCGAAAGGGAGATTGGAAACTTATTGAGGATTTTGAAGATGGAAGACTTCAATTGTTCAATATTAAAGAGGATATTTCCGAAAGCAATGATGTATCCGCCAGCTTTCCAGATAAAAAAGAAGAATTATGGGAAGATCTAAAGCAATGGAGAGCGAGTTTTGGCGCTCCGGTCCCAATCAAGAAGAACCCATTATATAAACCAAATAACAACCAAAATAACTGAGACCATGAGAGTACCCATCAAAAGATTGCATTGTTTTTATCTGATTGTGTTTACGATAACATTTGTAGGCTGTCAAAGTAAGAAAAAGACAGAGGAACCGGTAAAAAGTAAGCCAAACATTATCTACATCTTGGCCGATGATTTGGGTTTCGGTGAATTGGGAGTCTATGGTCAGCAAAAAATTGAAACTCCAAATATTGATGCCCTGGCCCAAAACGGAATGTTATTTACCCAACATTATACAGGTGCACCCGTTTGTGCTCCTGCGCGATATATGTTGATGACAGGCAGGCATGCGGGACATTCTTACATCAGGGGAAATCACGAATGGCGAGAACGTGGAAATGTTTGGGATTATCGAGAAATGATCCTCGATTCCACACTGGAAGGACAACACCCGATACCGTCCAATACGGTTTTGTTCCCACAATTGTTGCAAAAAGAAGGGTACACCACTGGAATGGTGGGCAAATGGGGTCTTGGAGCGCCTCATACCGAGTCCATTCCCACAAAAAAAGGTTTTGATTTTTTCTACGGATATAATTGCCAACGGCAAGCACATACCTATTATCCAGTTCATTTGTATAAAAATGAAAACAGGGTGTATCTCAATAACGATACCATCCCACCGCATACAAAACTATCCGAAGGCGCAGATCCAAATGATCCAGCGAGTTATAAGAACTTTAATTTGAACGACTACGCCCCAGATTTGATGTTTGATGAAATGATGGGATTCATAGCCGAAAACAAAGAGAAGCCCTTCTTTTTATACTGGGCATCACCCATTCCGCATAATGCAATCCAAGCGCCCCAGAAATGGGTGGACTATTACAAGGAAAAGTTCGGGGAGGAAGAACCATATCTTGGAAATGCAGGGTATTTTCCGCATCAAAACCCTCGGGCAGGCTATGCCGCTATGATTTCTTATTTGGATGAGAATGTGGGCAAATTGGTCAATTATCTAAAAGAAAATGGCCTTTATGAAAATACGATCATCATGTTCACATCGGATAATGGAGTGACTTTTACAGGAGGGACAGATGGAGAGTTCTTTAATAGTTCCGGAGTTTTTGGGGAAGAACGAGGAAGAGGGAAAGGTTTTGTGTATGAAGGAGGGATTCGAGTGCCGATGATCGCTTCTTGGCCGAACCATATCAGACCAGGAAGTAAAACGGATCATATTTCCGCCCATTACGATGTTATGGCAACGCTATTTGACCTTATCGATTTAGAAAATCCCCAGGAAACGGATGGCATCAGTTTTTCACCGACATTGCTAGGCGAAGAAGGTCAGGCAGAGCATGATTTTCTGTATTGGGAATTCCCCGAATATGGTGGTCAGGTCGCTATTCGGATGGGAGATTGGAAATTTGTGCGACAAAATCTAAAGAACCCCAAGGCGGAACCTACTGTTGAACTTTACAACCTTGCTCAGGACCCTGCCGAATTGAATAACGTTGCTGATGAAAACCCTGAGATTATTGCAAAGGCATCCGAAATTTTCTCGAAAGAACATACGGATTCAGAAGTGGAAAGATTCAGGATTCCCCTAATTGAAAATGGACTGCTTTCAAAAGGGGAGTAATAGTGTTTTCATTTAGATGGATGTATACCAAAATGACCAATCAAAAGATAACTTGGAGGTGCATGGTGGCACTACTGTGTCTAATAGTACTTTCATGCAAGACAACGGTTGAAGAACCAAAGAGACCCAATGTACTTTTTATCATCGCTGATGATTTGACCACTACGGCAGTTTCCTCCTATGGCAATAAAGTTTCGCAAACCCCAAACATTGATGGCCTTGCAGCCCAAGGCACAAGATATGCAAGGGCCTATTGCCAATATCCGGTGTGCGGCCCTTCGAGGGCGTCTTTCATGAGCGGATATTACCCCAACGCCACCCAAACCTTTGGTTATATCAGTGGGAGGGAAAATATAGGGGATGAGAGGGTCACCTGGTCCCAGCTGTTCAAGAACAATGGGTATTATACGGCAAGGGTAAGCAAGATTTATCACATGGGTGTACCCATAGATATTGAAAAAGGTTCAAATGGCAAGGATGATGAGGCATCATGGACAGAACGTTTCAATAGTCAAGGACCGGAATGGACAGCCAAAGGTGATGGCGAGTTGGTGCAAGGGAATCCTGATGGAACAAAACCGATTCGTGGAGGAAATGTCATGACCATCGTAAAAGCGGATGGAGATGATATGGTTCATTCCGACGGAAAAACAGCTGAAAAGGCTTCAGAATTGATAAGAAAACACAAAGACCAGCCCTTTTTTCTTGCAGTTGGTTTTGTTCGCCCACATGTTCCTTTTGTAGCCCCGAGGGATTATTTTGAACCCTATCCACATGAAGATATTGAGTTGCCCTACAATTTTGAAGGGGATTGGGATGATATTCCTGAGAAGGGAATCAATTATGTGACCAGCAAGAATGCCAAAATGGACTCTGTTCAGAAAAAGAAGGCCATTGCGGCCTACTATGCTTCCGTATCTTATATGGATGCCCAGGTGGGCAAGGTGCTGAACACTTTGAAGGAAGAAGGATTGGATGAGAATACCATAGTAATTTTTACCTCGGACCATGGGTTTCATTTGGGGGAACATGAATTTTGGATGAAGGTGAGCGTCAAGGAAGAATCGGCAAAAGTTCCGCTGATCATAAAGGTTCCGGGGAAAGAACCAGCGGTATGCAATTCCTTTGTGGAACTGTTGGATTTATATCCCACTGTGGCCGAATTGGCCGGACTCCCGTATTCACAACATATCCAGGGCAAAAGCTTGGTCAAGACATTGGACAATCCAAATCACGAAGTCCGGGATATGGCCTTTTCGGTTACGCAAGGAGGTAAAACTTTTTTGCTACGCACAGATGATAGGGCATATATTCAATATGAAGAGGACGCTTCCTTGGGTGTTGAGTTGTTCGATATGGAAAAAGACCCAGGACAGTACACTAACTTGGCAATGCTTCCAGAATATGCCGAAGAAGTAAAGCAATTTCAAGAAAAGCTAAAACAGAAGCTGAAGGAAGTAAGAACAAATGATCTTGGAATTGATTATAGTAAAAAATAAAATTCTAATGAAGTCAAATAGAATGAAAAGATGGCTGCCAATATTTAGTATCGTACTTATTTTGGGATGCAAGCCGAACACCTCCCCCCAAAAAGTTGAGCGGAGGCCCAATATCATTCTGATCATGGCCGATGATCTCGGTTACGAAACCTTGGGAGTTTACGGAAGTGATAGTTATAAAACACCGCATTTGGATAGATTGGCCAATGAGGGAATGCGCTTTGAACATTGCTATTCCACACCACTTTGCACACCGTCAAGGGTACAGTTGATGACAGGAAAGTATAATTTCAGAAACTATATCGGATTTGGTTTGTTGGATCCCAAGGAGAAAACTTTTGGGCACTACATGCAGGAAGCGGGCTATAAGACGATGGTTGCTGGCAAGTGGCAATTGTTGGGGAATCCGCATCAACAGGAATTGGCAGATGGAAAAGTTGGAACCCTACCGGAAAAAGCTGGTTTTGATGATTATTGCCTTTGGCAAATAGACGAGCGCGGTTCTAGATATAAGGATCCATTACTTAGCATCAAGGGAAAGGGAACACAGAAATTTGATGACAGGTTTGGCCCGGACATCTTTGTGGATCACATCAATACCTATATGGGAACCCATAAAGACAATCCCTTTTTTGTGTATTATCCCATGGTACTTACCCATGACCCTTTTGTTCCAACACCGGATAATGCTAAGTTCGGAGATTTTGACGCTACTTCAAAGGTCAATGACACCACATATTTTGGTGAAATGGTAACGTACATGGACAAATTGGTGGGACGCATTGTTGCTGAAACGGATAAGCTGGGGATTCGGGAAAATACATTGATATTATTTATTGGAGATAATGGAACGGACCGGGATGTGGTATCGGTAATCAATGGTTCAGCCTTAAAAGGAAACAAGGGCTACACAACCGATGCCGGAACACATGTACCTTTTATAGCCAATTGGAAAGGAAGGATAAAAGCGGGAAGCATCAACAACAATTTGGTGGATTTCACAGATTTTCTGCCAAGCATTTTGGAAGCCGCCACCCATCAAGAATTTAAACAAGATTTATCTGATGGTAACAGTTTTTATCCACAGTTGATTGGCGAAGAATATGTTCCCAGGGATTGGGTGTTTTGTCATTATGATCCGAATTGGGGAAAATTCGAACCGAAGAGATACATTCACAATAAAACATGGAAACTGTATGAAAATGGGGATTTGTTCAATATTGAAACAGATCCACTGGAAAAAACTCCGCTGGACCTAGAAAGTCAATCCGATTCGGTCAAAATCACGGTAAAGCGCTTTAAAGAAGTACTGGGTCAATATCGATAGCAGTTCTTTATTGAATGGAATCAGTCAGATGACAGTAAGTCTGGCTCCAAATAAGATTTCTTAGCTTCTTCCAAAGTGAAGATGTCCCTGGTATAGTGAGCCCCAATGAGTCCTCTGAAATTAGATGTTAACTGAGGGAACTCAATCACAAAATCCTGAAAATTGTCCGAAGCCGATTTGTTCATAAAATGATTGACCATTTTAATGGAAGCAATGGTCAAAGTGGTGTTGTATTTGTCCGCAGCACCAATATGGGCAACATAAGCCGTAAGCTGCTGACAAATATTTTCAATAGCGATTTCAAGACCGTATTTATGGATATGGATCCATGCCAAGCGTAAATGCGCTTCGTGGTCAAAAAGGGCAGGAGAAATGTTGCAGTTGCGGAATTCTGCTTCAAATTGATTGTCCGATAATTCAGTATTCATAATTACTTTTTAATTAGAATACAAAGCAATGGACAAAGCCAATCTTTCCCGTTTACATTTGTTGAGAAAACTGTTTTCTGGCCCTACTCAGCTGTGTTGGGGTTATCCCCAAATAATTGGCAATGTAATAATGGGGAATTCGATTCAGCAAACCGGGATAATCCTTTAAAAAGCGTTTGTACTTTTCCAAAGAGGTCAGGTTTAAAAGGGAAACCAATCTGGATTGAAGCTGATTGTTCAGTTTTTGGAATTCACGCGTAATCACCTCCGTTATTTCGCGATCCTTGTTTACATATGACATCACTTCTGCGTAATTGGCAATGGATAGCTCGCAATCTTCCATGGCTTGAATGGACATGTCCATCTTGGTATTTGGAAGAAAGCTGCCTACCACCATATCACCCTCTTGATAAAAATGGGTGGTGATTTCGTTGCCATCATTATCATAAACAAAACCTCTCAGCACTCCTTTTTTTACCTGGCCGATTTTAACGCACAATTTGCCACGTTTCAAAAAGTAGTCTTCCTTTTTTAAGGTTTCTATGGAATGAAGTGATTCATTAAGCATGTTTGCGGAAACATCTTGGATTCCATCAAATTTAGAAAAGATAGCCCAGCCTCACTCCACCATAAAAGTTTCTGTCATTTCCGGGATAAAAATATCGGGGCAGGGCTCCACCGAAACCTACTGCGTTGATCAACACACTTTGGGCGTATCGGGTATCAAAAAGATTGTTCACCCCGGCGTTAAATCCTAAAGAAAAATGGTTGGATAATTGGGTTTGATAAGCCAATTTCGCATTGAACACATTAAAGGAATCACTGTTCAAGGTATTGGCATCGGTCAATGGTATTTCATCCACAAATTGATGAGTTAAGTTCAATTGCAATCCATTGGTGTGCCTTAGATCAATACCCGAACTGATTCGATGCTTTGGCACTCCGGTCAGTGGATTACCCGAAAAATCATCGTCCTCGTCCACAAAATCCACAAAACTATGGTCACTCAATGTATAGTTCAAATAGGGATACACATTTAAACTCTTACAAAGCGGGAAAACAGATCGTGCACTGAGTTCAAAACCCTGATGACGGGTCTCCCCTGCATTTCTTCCAATAAATTGATCCTCGCCCACACGTTGTGCCACCAAAAGATTGTTGATGTCCATGTGGTATAGGGACCAATCCAAAAACAGGTGCTCCTTCAAAAGGGTAAGAACCCCTCCAAGTTCATAGTTGGTTCCCGTTTCTTGTGCGATATCAGGATTGATTACACCATCTGGGGTCAAAGTTTCTTCCAAACTTGGGTTGGAAAATCCACGACTCACATTGGCAAACAGCTTTCCACCAACAAAAAGATATTGCAATCCAAAACTGGGAAGTAGAATGGCGTCAAAATTTCTATTTGCTGAAGTATTGGCATCGCCTTGATTGAACAAGTCCTGAAAATTATAATTGGTCTTGTTGAGGTTGAGCCCTACTTGAGCTGAAAATCCCTTGGTAAAGGTATGGGTGAAGGTGCCAAAGAGGTTCAATTGTCTTCGGAACTCACTATTGTCGCTTAAGCGATCTCCTTGCAAGCTGCCATTACCATTGTTATCGCGGAAAAGATTTTGGAAGGTACCCCAATGGTATTCATCCTTGTACAACTCACCTCCAAAAGTGTATTCTGATGACCCGGTAGAACCCTTGAACTGAGTTCGAACACCAAACCCGTTGGTAAATTCGTCCAAAATATTAAAGGGACGGGGTTCGTAATGGTCCAAATAGGTATAGAAAATACTGGTGGTGTTTCTGAAGGTATGGTTGA
The DNA here is from genome assembly GCF_053642935.1 of Flagellimonas sp. 2504JD4-2. Classification (NCBI taxonomy): domain Bacteria; kingdom Pseudomonadati; phylum Bacteroidota; class Flavobacteriia; order Flavobacteriales; family Flavobacteriaceae; genus Flagellimonas; species Flagellimonas sp. 2504JD4-2. Next base: position 692,674 of record NZ_JBSIOV010000001.1, read on the forward strand.
ATTCGTAGGTGTGGTACAATCCCGTAAGCACATATTTGTTGGCCTCAAAACCTTGGGCTGCCAGCCAATTGCTTGCCGCTCTAGTTGGGTCCTCGTCAAAATCGGTTTGGTTCAATGAACTCGGAATCTGGGCAGTGTAATCAATATAATTGACCAACAGGCCCAATTCACTTTTCTCGCTAAGGTTAAAATTGGTATTCAACAAAAAACCATCGCGATCAAAGCGGTTGTTTTGCCGATAGCCATCTGTTTCAAAATGATTGTAAGTGAACGTCAGATTGAAATTGTTCTCAGCATGCCTGAACGATAGGTTCTCTTTCAACATTTGATAAGATCCCAAAGTGAAGGAACTGGATAGTTTGGTCTCGTTTTCTTCAGGACTTTTGGTGTCCAGTAGAATTGCCCCGCCCAAATTGGTGCCAAAGGCGGTACCCTTAGGTCCCTTGATGACCTCGATACTTCCCAAATTCTCCAAATCGAAGGCCTCGATGGTTGAAGATCCTGTTCCATTGGTAACAGGAATGCCATTAAAGTACATCCGAAGCTTATCGGTGCCGAAAGGCGTACGAGCACCAACTCCCCTTATGGTGATTCGATTTGTGTTTAATGCTCCAGAGAGTAGGTACACCCCGGGAATCTGATTGATTGCGGATGGAATGTCAATCGGGTTGAATTTCTCAAAGGTCTGCTCCCCAATGATGGAATAGGGGGTGATTCCTGTTGCATTCCGAATGGCGATATCTTCTACCAGTATGATTTCGTCCAACTGGTTCACAGAATCCTTTTGAACTTCCTGGGCGTAGAAAGAAACCGTAAAAAACAATAAAATAAGTGTGATGGGGACTTTCCTGTATGCCATAGGTTCAGTGTAGTTGAGATTGATGATTTTAGTTGTTCAGTTTGATTGTTTTTCCGTGTTCGGCACTTTCTCGGGCGGCATCCAAAATTTCCATCACCACCAAGTTGTTTTCCAAAGAGGATAGACTATATGGTCGCAATCGAATTTGATTCTTTACGACGGCCGCCAGCATGGCAAAAGGGTCGTCGTAAGGGGAGGGTCTTTCCTTCAAGGTAAATTTTTCTTCGTGATAGCCATCATAGCCTTCAGCAATCCGAAGACGAAGCTCATTTCTGTTATCGGCATAAAGTGCACCTATCAATCCATACAATTCCATATCCTTACGTCCGATGGGCCAATTCCATGATGCTTGGATAATGGCTTGGGTGTTATCGTAAGTAAGCAGAATAGTGGCTTCGTCATCCACTTTGGGATTGTTTTCAGGCTGAAACTGTTGGGTTATCGCTGTAACCGTATTTGGGCGCTGTCCACTCATAAGCCATGTGGTCAGATTGGCACCGTAACAACCGAAATCTGTAATTGCTCCCCCACCATTGTCCTTGGGGTCTTGTAACCAATCCAAAAACTCCTTGTTAACGCCTATTTTCACAGGCCCTTTGTGTCCATCACGTACAACTATCTTTCGAAGTCTACCAATTTTACCATGGTTAAGGAACCGTTTGGCCATATGGTTTGTAGGATACCAAGTAGTCTCGTAGTTGGTCAACAAATGGATATTGTGTTTTTTGGCCAATGCGGCCATTTGTTCGGCATGGTCCAAGCTTACGGCCAAAGGCTTTTCGACCATCACATGAATACCCAGTGGGGCACAGGTCTCTACTATTTGCAAATGATCATAAATAGTCCCGAATGCGGTAATGGCCTCAGGTTTTGTTGCATAGATCATTTCTTCCAGGGTGTCGTACACCAAATCCATGGAAAAACCGTGCTGATTGGCATAGCGTTGAGCGAGTTCGCGATTGGGTTCAGCGATACCAACAAGTTCAATATCTCCAATGTCCTCTCGGCCCAAAATCCAATGAACATGGGTATGGGTAAGACCAGCCACTCCAATTCGTAGTGGTTTTTCTTGGGCTTGGCCTACAGTTGGGATGGTCAGACAAAAAACATAAAATAGGGCTGCTAGCCGCAGAAGATTCTTATTAATATGGATGGTTTGGTTCATAACTCAATTAGCAAGTATGTTTAGTACGGTTTCGGTGTTTTTTATTGTTGCAAATTCATCTTTTAAATTGGCCAGTGCGGCGTTATGGATAAGATGGGCGCTAAGTTTTTGGCCATCATATCCAACCTTATCAAAGGCTGCTGTGGCATCTGAAACCAATATCACATCGAATCCCAGATTGGCCGCCATTCTAACCGATGTTGATACGCAATGCTCAGTGGTCAGTCCGGCAACAACAAGTTTGGTGATGTCTTGACTTTTAAGTTGTTCTTCCAAGTTGGTTCCGATAAAAGCGCTGTTTACATTTTTTTGAAAGACGGGTTCCCCTGGAATGGGGCTTACCGAAGGGTGGAACTCGTTCCCTTTTTTATCCGGATGTAAGGGCGATTTTGGATTGGTGGAGTTATGTTTGATATGGAAAATGGGGAGGTTTCTTTTTCGAAAATTTTCCAAGATTTTACCGGCATTCATTTCGGCATTTGGATTGTTGCGCTCGCTGCCATAAAAGTCGGTTTCTTCGAGGCCAAGTTGGATGTCGATTAAAAGTAAGGCGGTCATTCAGAAAAACTTAAGGTTAAATTTAACCTTTAAACCCATAATTCTTATTGCTTAGAAACATATTAACAATCTTTTATGTCGATATGGGCATCACAAAAATCAATTTTAAAGAGCCAAATACTATACCTACATTTAGTGAAAATTCTAGCATGAAGATAGTATCGTATAACGTAAATGGAATCAGGGCGGCTTTGAACAAAGGCTTTATCGAGTGGCTGCAAAGCGTGGATCCAGATGTGGTCTGTATCCAGGAAACCAAAGCGATGAAGGAACAGGTGGATGTATCCCTTTTCGAAGCTGCAGGCTATAACCATCACTACTGGTTCAGTGCACAAAAAAAGGGATATAGTGGGGTCGCTTTGCTCTGTAAGGAGAAGCCAGACCATATCGAATATGGAACCGGAATCGACTATATGGATTTTGAAGGCCGAAATATTCGGGCCGATTATGGTGATATATCGATAATGAGCATGTACCTACCCTCCGGAACCAATTTGGATCGTTTGGAACATAAGCTCACCTACATGGCCGATTTTCAGAAATACGCCGATAAGCTTCGAAAAGAAAGACCCAATCTCATTGTTTGTGGAGATTATAACATTTGTCATGAGGCTATTGACATCCATGACCCTGTCCGAAACAAAAACGTGTCGGGATTTTTACCCGTTGAGCGGGAATGGATCGGCAATTTCATCAAAAGTGGATTCATAGACAGCTTTAGACACTTCAATAAAGAGCCCCATAATTATACATGGTGGAGCTACAGGGCAAATGCTAGGGCCAATAATAAGGGATGGCGGTTGGATTATGGGATGGTCAATGATTCTTTGGAGAGTAGATTGAAACGTTCTGTGATTCTTTCTGATGCTAAGCACAGTGATCATTGTCCTGTTCTTCTAGAGATAGAAAAATAACAAATCCTTTAAAGAGCGAAAATATGGATTGAGTATTTTTGCCAGTCTAAAAAGTATTGCTAGATGAAATATACCAGACTACCACACACCGATATTAAAGTCAGCAAGATCTGTTTGGGGACCATGACATGGGGAAGACAGAACAGCGAAGAAGAGGGACATGAGCAGATGGATTATGCACTGGATCAAGGAGTCAATTTTTTTGATACTGCAGAGTTGTATCCCATTCCACCCAAAAAGGAGATCTATGCCGTAACGGAAGAGGTTATCGGAAACTGGTTCAAGAAAACCGGGAATCGCGATAAGGTGGTGCTGGCCACCAAAATTGCCGGAAGAGCTGATTTTACCAAATATATTCGGACAACCGGGTTTAGCAAAGATTCCATAATAAGTGCTGTAGAGGGAAGCTTAAAGCGTTTACAGACCGATTATATCGATTTATACCAATTGCATTGGCCTGAACGTAACACCAACTTTTTTGGCCAAAGAGGATTTAACGCACATTCCATAGATCCGTGGGAAGATAACATCCATCAAGTTTTGGAAACGCTTCGGGATTTGATTGCCGAGGGAAAAATTAGACATGTTGGCCTATCCAACGAAACTCCTTGGGGAACGATGCGTTATCTAGAGGAAAGCAAGGTGCATCAAAGTTTGCCAAGAATGCTCACCATTCAAAATCCTTATAGCTTGCTAAACCGTTTGTTTGAGGTCGGACTTTCCGAAATTTCCATGCGGGAAGATATTGGTCTTTTGGCATATTCTCCATTGGCATTTGGAGTTTTGAGCGGTAAATATTTGGATGCTGTTGCACCAAGAAAGGCACGATTGACCTTATTTCCGCATTATGACCGTTATAGTGGTGAAACAGCAACGGAGGCTACTAAAAGATACAGTGAACTGGCAGCAGATCATGGACTAAGTTTAGCTCAAATGGCATTGGCTTTTATAAATACCAGACCATTTTTGACCAGTAATATTATCGGCGCCACAAGTATGGAGCAGTTAAAGGAGAATATCGATAGTATTGATGTAGAGCTTTCCGATGAGGTTATCAAGGGGATTGAGGATATCCATAATTCCATTCCCAATCCAGCTCCCTAAGTTCACTCTAAAGCATAGGCTCGATATTCATCACCTGACGAGGTTCCCATTTTACCACCTCCGCAGGCGATGACCAAATATTGCTTGCCATCAACTTCATATGTAGCCGGAGTGGCATAACCCCCGGCGGGGAGATTGTCTTCCCATAACATTTTACCGGATTTCATATGGAAAGCACGGATTTTTTCATCCTTTGTTGCTGCTATAAAAAGAACTCCGCCAGCAGTGATAACAGGGCCACCATAATTCTCCGTTCCTGAAACTTGGATTTCAGGGTCATTCAGTTCCTCTTCGTGCCCTAAAGGGATGGTCCATAAATATTCTCCTGAATTCAAATCGATAGCGTTTAGGGTGCCCCATGGTGGTTTCACCACCGGAAAACCTCGATTGTCTTTAAAACGGCCAAATCCTCCCACGGCATATGGAACTTCCACATCTGTTTTTTCCACCCGATGATCAGTTTCTTCTTCAATACCCAAAAGATAGTTTGCGATGCCCGCAATTTCTTCATCAGACAGATTGGGCATCGCAGGCATAGCTCCTTTTCCAGTTTTGATAATGCTCGAAATGGAATCGGATGAAAACTTTTCTTTGAGATTTTGAAGATTTGGAATCGCCCCCAATCCTTGCAATTCACCCCCATGGCATCTAGCACAATGAATCTGGGTTGAAGTTGCGCCTCGATGGGATGTTTCTCCTTCTTTTCCACCTACTTTGGACATGCGTACTATCCAAGCCATTTCATTTGAATTCACATACATTACACCATTGGTCGGGTCCAGAGCGGCACCTCCCCATTCGGCCCCGCCGTCAGCTCCGGGGTACAAAATAACACCGGTGGTATCTATCGGAATGAATTGTCCGTTGGAGGTGATTTGTTCGAACTTGTCCAACACTGTCGGAGGATCAATGTTTTGATCTTTGTCCACGAAGTCATCCACAAAAGCGGGTCTATTGGGGTCATACAAATCTTCTTTTCTTAAAATCTGACGCGCAAAAGGTTCAGGTTTTAAAGGAAGAGGTTGTGTTTTGTGCGCTATCTCACCATCCAGTTTTGAAGCGGGATATTCTTTTTCTTCAATCGGAAAAAGCGGCTCACCCGTAAGACGATTGAAAATAAAAACATGTCCACTTTTGGTTACTTGGGCAACAGCTGGAATCTGTTCGCCATCTCGTTCCATTTCAAAAAGATTTGGAGGAGCAGGCAAATCTCTGTCCCACATATCGTGATGGACCATTTGAAAGTGCCAAACACGTTCTCCTGTTTCAGCGTCCAAGGCCAATAGGCTGTTTGCAAAAAGGTTTTCTCCTTCTCGGTCTCCACCATACCAATCGAAAGCAGCAGATCCCGTAGGGATATAAGCTATTCCATTTTTTGGGTCCAACGCAATTCCTGCCCAACTATTGGAACCCCCCACGGTTTTGTAGGCTTCTTTGGGCCAAGTATTGTATCCGAATTCACCAGGTTGTGGAATGGTATGGAAGATCCATTCGATAGCGCCGGTAATCACATTGTAAGCTCTAATATGTCCTGGAGATGACCCAGGGCCTTCACCCACTCGTGTGCCCATGATGAGCAAATTCTTATAAATAGCACCCGGAGTATTTGCTACTACCGATAATTTCTTTGGATCTCTTCCCAAGCCATCCCGCAGATCAATACTGCCATTGTCTCCGAATGAGGTAATTGCGGTGCCCGTTTCAATATCAACAGCATATAAATTGGGTCCCGAAGAAAAGAACAATCTACTTTTTCCATAGGAGTCGGATTCCCAAAAACTCAATCCACGATTTACCCCAAGCCCAGAAACATCTGCTAAAGGGGCTTCGAATTTCCAGATTTCTTCCCCGGTTTTTGCATTCAACGCAAAGAGTTCGATGGCCGCATTGACGCCATACAGCACATCATTTATGATCAAAGGGTTGGTCTGGATCTGTGTGGTTCTACCTTCTTCAATCCCACCACTTTTATAGGTCCAGGCCAGTTTGAGCTTGTTGATGTTCAAAGTGTCAATTTGATTAAGCGTTGAGTAATGAGACCTTCCAGGGTCACCAAGATAATGCTGCCAGGTGGTATGATTTTTAGTGATTGAAGACTCTTTTGAAGTTTCCTTGCAGGATAAAAGCAATAGAGAAATTAGAAAAACGGAGAGTTTGAAGTTTTTCATGGAGATGTTTTTCTAAATATAAAAAGATAAAGCAAGGGAATCAAGAGGGGATACAGTCTAAAATAGAGCGCTTACCACATCTTCAATCTTGGAGACCAAATTCACTTGGATAGCAGTGTTCTTTAATCCGACCTTGTTGTTTTTGGATACATATATTACGGTAAAGCCTAATTTTTCGGCTTCCAAAATTCGTTGATCCACACGTTGAACAGGTCTTATCTCTCCCGCAAGTCCTATTTCTGCGGCAAAACACACCCCTTTTTCAATGGGGACATCGGCGTTGCTCGAGAGAATTGCTGCCACAACGGCCAAATCAATAGCTGGGTCGTCCACTGAGATTCCACCGGTAATATTCAAAAAAACATCCTTGGCACCTAGCTTAAACCCGGCCCTTTTCTCCAACACAGCCAAAAGCATGTTCAATCGTTTCGCATTGAAACCGGTTGCCGAACGTTGAGGTGTTCCATACACCGCGGTACTTACCAAAGCCTGTATTTCTATCAACAACGGTCGCATACCTTCAATAGTAGCTGCGATGGCCGTTCCGCTCAAGTCTTCTTCATTTTTGGAAATCAACACCTCGGAAGGATTATTAACCTCACGAAGGCCACTTCCTTGCATTTCATAAATACCCAATTCCGCCGTGGAACCAAAGCGATTTTTTAAAGAGCGAAGAATTCTATATACATAATTGCGATCACCCTCAAACTGCAAAACAGTATCAACCATATGTTCCAAGATCTTTGGCCCGGCAATGGTTCCGTCCTTGGTAATATGTCCGACCAAAATGACCGGGGTATGACTCTCCTTGGCAAATTTGATGAGCTCTGCGGTGCATTCCCGAATTTGTGAAATACTCCCAGCGGCCGATTCAATATAATCGGTATGCAATGTTTGAATGGAATCAATAACCAAAATATCGGGTTCCAGGGCAGCTATTTGCTGAAAGATATTTTGGGTCTTGGTTTCTGTAAGGATATAGCAGGTTTCACTATTGGGATAAATACGGTCCGCCCGCATCTTTATCTGTTTCTGACTTTCCTCTCCAGAAACGTATAATGTTTTGTAGGATAGTTTTAAGGCAATCTGTAAGAGCAAGGTGCTTTTTCCAATTCCCGGTTCGCCTCCTAAAAGCGTTAGGGAACCTGGAACCAAACCGCCTCCCAAAACTCTATTGAACTCTTGGTCCCTTGTATCTAACCGAAGTTCTTTTTCATGGGTAATCTCCGAAATTTTTAACGGAGCGGATGCCTTTTTGGTCGAATTTGAGCTCGTTTTCCAGCTTCTCTTTTCCTCTTTTTGAACCACTTCCTCCACAATGGTGTTCCATTGCTTGCAAGAAGAACATTGTCCGACCCATTTGGGATATTGGGCACCACAATTTTGACAGAAGAAAGCAGTTTTGGTCTTGGCCATTCGGTTAAAATGAAGGGCCTAAAGATATAGAATTAGATGTTTGGATGTTTGGATTTTTGGAGTGTTCTATTATTGAATAATCCCAACCAAGAATTTGTAATCTAACAATCCGATAATCTAATAGCCAAAGTCAGCTTTTAGGGCATCAATCTTTTCCAGGGCCATATCCTTGGTCAAAAAGTCAATTTCTTCCATTTGGAAGGCCTTTTCGAAAGTCTTGAATGCTTTTTTGGGTTCACCGAGTTGCTCATAGTATTCGCCTTCAAAATAAAAGCCCATCATGGTTTCAGGAAACTGCTTTTTACATACTTCCGACAATGGTTTTAAGGACTCAAAATCATCTTTTTTTAAACAAGCGGCGTAAATTGCCATAATATCGTTGAGCTCCACGGGCTTTCTAAATCCAAGGAGTTTCTCGATCATATCGTAACGATCTTGTAAATATTTGAATACGGGCTCATCCGAGGCAAGGATTTCGGTCTTGTATTCTTTTGGAGTAATAGGGCGAAAAATCTTGAATACATTGTCAAAGGCTTTGCTTACCCCATATGCTGCAATAGAAACATGGTCGGCGTCATTATATTCATCAAAGAAGTAATGAAGCGATTCTTTGGAAATGGATTTTATGGCATTGCTCATTTGAAGAATACGCTGCCTATCCTCTGTGGGCTCTTTTTCGAGCACAACGTTGTAAAAAATTTCTTGATCTAAATCGGACAATCTGGAAGGAACCCTACTTTCCATTTCTGTGGCCAAGACTGGGGAAATGGACAAGTATGAATTGAACAAAGACTTATCCTTGAACAAAAAGTAGTTCCCAAAGTTTGCTGTAATATCATAGCCGATGAACATCTTGAAGGGAGCTACGTTGTATTGGGTCTCCAAATAGGGAATAAGCTCAGTACCCAAGAACTCATAGAACTGTGCGCCTTTTTCAGTTGGAAGGCCGGTCGTCTGTTCAAAATCACAATCTTCCCAGCGTAAATCGTTTTCGGCTTGGTCAACACCAACGATGATGGCTTCTGGCATTCTATGATGACGACTATAAAATTTGGCGTTGGCCACGACAATATCGAAAAGATATTCTGCATCCAAAACCACTAAAAGCGGGTATTTTTTATCTTCGGAATAGTCCTCAGGGAAATAATAGGAAACATCCCTTCTTTCTTGAAGTTTGAAGGACTCGAAAATTTCTTTTTTTACTTGAGCACCCAGATTAAAGCACAGCAGGCCTATTAAAATAAATAGACATTGTCTCATTTGATAAAGTTTTTCTTGGCAGGGGTTTACCGATTTCTATTCAATAACGGCAAGATGATAAAGGATATTGTCCCGGCAACCACCACCATTAGTGTCTGTGCTGTCCACATAATCCAACCATAGGCTTTGCCGGAATTTTCACTTACACCGTATACCATTAAAGTAGCTGCCACCGCTATTGGGAAGAATCCCAAACCACCATTGGTTGTTGCCATGGCAAAAGCTCCTGCCACAAATGCTACCAAAAACGCTCCTAAAGGAAGTTCAGTGGTTTCAGGTACCGTGAACTTGATCACCCAAAACATACCAACATAGCATGCCCAGATAAAAAAGGTGTGAAAGATAAAAGCGCCCCTTCGTTTCATTTTGAAGATGCTAAGAACCCCATCTAAAAGGCCATTCAAGAAGGTTTTAATTTTTATGGCCAGTTTTGAGGATGATTTTTTGATAATTCGAATTGAAATAAAAAGCCCAAGAACTCCTACTAAAAGCAATATCAACGATCCGACCAGGCCAATTCCATTTTCTTCCAAAATGCCCAATATCACATCGGTTTGAACCAGAAGGGCAGCGGCTATGATCAGCAAAAGCATGATGACGTCGATAATCCTTTCTGTAACGATAGTACCAAAACCTTTTTCGAAAGGGACCTCTTCGTAGGTGGTCAGTGCTGTGGCCCTTAAAAATTCCCCTGATCGTAAGACAAGGGTGTTCGCAAAATAACTGGTAAGTATAATTAGCACATTATTGATCAGTTTAGGCTTATAACCCATGGGGCGCAAAAGATAGTTCCAACGTATGGCCCTTGAAATGTGACTCAATATTCCCAAGAATATGGATAAGAGAACCCAAATAGGGTCTGCATTTTTGATGGCCTCCACAATTCTGACCCTATCTTCTGGAGTGGTTGAGTTATAGGAATAAAAAACAAGCCCCAATCCAATAAGGATAGGGATTGAAATTTTCAGGAATTTTTTGAGAGAACTGCTCAAAACTAGTTCAAAAGATTGGTTTCCTCGTTAGGGAATACCAATGCTGGATTGAATGATTTTGCTTCTTCAATTTCCATCCATGCATAGGTTATGAGAATGAGCACATCGCCAACGGCAACTTTTCGGGCCGCGGCTCCATTTAGTGTTAGTTCGCCTGAGCCCCTTGGACCCGGAATTGCGTAAGTTTCCAAACGCTCTCCGTTGTTATTGTTGACGATCTGTACCTTTTCTCCTCGAATTATGTTCGCTGCATCCATCAAATCCTCATCGATGGTGATACTGCCAATATAATTGAGGTCGGCGCCTGTGACCTTCACTCTATGGACTTTGGATTTTACAACTTCTACTTGCATGGTGCAAAATTAGTTAATTCAATCTTAGATTATCTATAAGCCTTACGCCTTCGGCATAAACGGCTATAAAAGCTCTATATTTTTTATTTGTCTGTCTTTTTGTAATTGGTGCCAAAGTATCCTCATCTGCAATTTCAAAATACTCCAACTTCAACTGCTCATTTTTTTTGAATTGGGACCTAACCCAATCCGCAATATGATTAGCACTTTCCGTGCCAAATTTTGTTTTGGCAGTTTCGAGGGTTTTATTTATAAAACCAGCTTCATTTCTTGTCGTTTTTGACAGGCGTTCATTACGTGAACTCATGGCCAAACCATGAGGTTCGCGTTCAATGGGACAGGGAACAATTTCATAGGGTAAACCCTTTGTCTGCACCATTTTCTTAATGATTTGAAGCTGTTGAAAATCTTTCTCACCAAAGTATGCTCTGTCAGGGGAAACAGCAGAGAGCAAAAGCTCCACGATTGTTCCTACACCATCAAAATGTCCTTCTCTGTATTTGCCCTCCATTACCTCGTCCAATCCGTCAAATTCATAGGATTCGGATTTTACTTTTCCGTCATAGATTTCATCGGCCGAAGGGGCGAACACCACAATGCGCTCAGAAACTTGCTGTAAGAGTGCCAAATCCTTATCAAGGCTTCGAGGATACTTTTCCAAATCATCCTTTTTGTCGAACTGGGTAGGATTGACAAATATGCTCACGACCACCACTTCATCTTGGGAAAGCGCTGTTCTGACCAAGGACAAGTGTCCTTGATGTAAGGCACCCATGGTCGGGACAAGCCCAATGGTCCGGTTTTCAGCCCTGTGGGCAGTCAAGAATGGATTTAACTTTCTTTTTTGATCAAATACTTGCATAGAGTAGTTCAAAAGCGTGCAAAAATACTATAAATACTGCTAATCGGCATAATTTTTGTACTTTTGCAGCTACGTTTTTCAGATAAGCAAAAGAAAGTGTTTATGAATGGTAAAAAGATATTGTTTGTATCTTCAGAATTAGTGCCCTATCTACCAGAGAATCAAGTTTCCTTAATGTCATACGAAGCGCCGAGAATGGTCAATAGCAATGGTGGCCAAATTCGAATTTTTATGCCTCGTTATGGCAATATTAATGAAAGAAGGCATCAATTGCATGAGGTAATTCGTTTATCTGGGATGAACTTGGTCATCAATGACATGGATATGCCGTTGATCATTAAAGTAGCATCAATTCCAAGGGAGCGTATTCAGGTTTATTTTATCGACAACGAGGAATACTTTAAAAGGAAGGCTACTTTCGAAGATGCTGATGGGAACCTGTTTGCGGATAATGACGAGAGAGCGATATTTTTTGCCAAGGGAGTGGTTGAAACAGTAAAGAAGCTAAACTGGTCACCAGATATCATACACGTCCATGGATGGATGGCTTCATTGCTACCACTGTATTTGCGCAAATATTATGCCGATGAGCCACTGTTTGCAGATAGTAAAATAGTTACTTCTATATATGACAAAGGTTATGCTGGAGAGTTGGATGGGGACATGATAGATAAAATTGCTTTTGATGGCATTGATAAGGAAAGTATTTCTTCCCTTTCAACACCTGACTATAATAATTTGTTAAAAGTTGCCGCCGATTATTCCGATGCCATTATTTTAGCCTCGGAAGAGGTGTCGGAGGACTTAAAAAATCATATTGCGAATCTTTCCAAACCAGTATTGCCTTATGTCTCTCTTCAGGAGGCAGAAGAAGCGTACACAAATTTCTATACAACAGAAGTTTTAAAATAAATTGCATGAAATTTTCTAGGATTTTAAAAGTTTCAGCTTTAGTTGGAACTTTATTTCTGATCGTTACTTCTTGTGAGGAGGAACTGGACACTATTGGGGAAGGAGTTATAGGTGGCGAACCTTTTACCACTGGAAAGCAATCGTATGATGTATTTGCCTTTAACAAAGGTATAGAGGCCGTGCAGACAAATCGGTTGCCGCTTTACCAATTGGGAACTTTTAATGATCCGTTTTATGGAACAAGGAATGCAAGTATAGTTTCGCAAGTTTCATTATCAACAACAGATCCTAATTTTGGTGATTCTTCACAGGAGACGGAGGATAATGCCGACAACGATGATTTGGACTCCACTATTCCAGAAAATGAAACGGTCAAAGAAGTTTATCTCTATATACCGTTTCAACTACCGCCTACTTCTTTGCGAGACACTGATGGGGATGGCGTTGAGGATATTTTTGACGCTGACCCCGAAGATCCTAATTCGGACACAGATGGTGATGGCGTTTCTGACAATAGTGAGCGAATCGTAGGATCTAACCCATTTGATCCCAATGAAGATGGTACAGGGGATAACTTTGTGGCGAATACTTTTCCAAAAAGATTTGATTTGGACAGTATTTATGGGGATAGAGGTGAAGATTTTAATCTTAGAGTTACCAGAAATAACTTTTTCTTAAGGAATTTGGATCCCAACACTAATTTTCAGGAAGCACAAGAGTATTTCTCGAACCACGATTTTGCTCCCTTTGAAGGAGAGGTGCTTTTTGAAGGACCTATTACCGTAAGTGATGAGGAAATGTTGTTCTTTAACGAGGATGACCCTGATACCGATGATGTTGACGAATCTACAACAGTTAGAACCCGGCTAAATCCTGGCATACGTGTTGCTCTGGACAACGATTTCTTTCAAACAAATATTCTTGACAAAGAAGGACAGTCGGAGTTATTGAGCCAAGCAAATTTTCAGGACTTTCTAAGGGGGATACGGATTTCAGGCCAATCTGATATAGAAGAATTGATGTTTCTATTGGATCTGACCCAGGCGAACATAACAATTACATATGAATTCCAGGATTATAATGTCACGGATGAGGCAGTTGAGACTGTAGAGCGGGATTTTGTGCTTAACCTTTTGGTAAACACAAATGGATTTATCACGGGTAATGCTGTGAACACTTTTGTAGACGAACCGTTTCCAGATATCGTTGTCAATGCGCTGGATAATGGCGAAAATGCTTCTAGAATATACATGAAGGGGGGAGCAGGAACCATTGCAGAAGTAAGATTGTTTGATGAGGCTGAGAACGGTGGAGCAGATATTATAGATGAGATACGATCCAACAATTGGATAATTAATGAGGCCAATTTGGTTTTTTATGTAGATCAAGAAGAACTAACATTGAATGGAGGAACGGTGGTTGAGCCACCTCGACTATACCTTTACAATGGTGAGACCAATCAACTCATATTCAATCCAGCAAACGAGAATAGCGTGACCAATGAACCCTTAGGGCTGTTTTTGGATTATGATGGCATTCTGGAAAAAGAAAACAACCAAGGTGTCAAGTATACCATCAGAATTACTGAACATATCAATAATATCATTGTTAGGGATTCGACCAATGCAAAATTGGCCCTTACTTTGACATCCAATATCGGTCTGGGTACTGTAACAGAGGCCGTGGGATCACAGGAACCTGTTTTGGATGTTCCGGTTATGGCGAACATAAATCCCTTGGGAACAGTACTTTTTGGAAGCAACGTTATCTCAGGGAATGAGGATAAAAAGTTGAAATTGGAAATTTACTATACCCAAGCGAACTGATAAACCCCTTTTTAACCCCCATTTATAGAGTTTTTTTGCTTTAGAACCGATTGTGATACTAAATATCCCAATTGTAATACTAAATTTGCACATAACTCAAACTATTATAACTACTTAAAACTATTCTTATGTGTGGAATCGTTGGATATATTGGTCACAGGGATGCTTATCCGATCATTATAAAAGGATTACAACGTCTTGAATACCGGGGCTACGACAGTGCAGGTATTGTATTGTTCGACGGTGAGCAGACCCATCTTTCCAAGACCAAGGGCAAGGTAGAGGATTTAAAGAAGAAATCGGAAGCCACAATTGACATCAAAGGGAAATTAGGACTTGGTCATACCCGTTGGGCCACCCATGGAGTTCCAAACGATACCAATTCCCATCCGCATTACTCCAACTCAGGAGATTTGGTGATTATCCATAATGGAATCATCGAAAACTATGAGGCCATAAAAAAGGCGCTTATAGAACGGGGATATACCTTCGAATCAGATACTGATACAGAGGTCCTGGTGAATCTTATTGAAGAAGTAAAAAAGAAGGAAGGTGTAAAACTGGGGCAAGCTGTTCAAATAGCTCTGAACCAAGTTGTGGGAGCTTATGCGATTGCTGTTTTTGACAAGAACAAGCCCGATGAGATTGTTGTTGCCAAATTGGGTAGTCCCTTAGCTATTGGAATCGGAGAAAATGAGTATTTTATAGCGTCAGATGCCTCACCATTTATCGAGTTCACCAATAATGCGGTGTATCTTGAAGATGAGGAAATGGCCATAGTGCGCATTGGTAAGGAAATCAAACTTCGCAAGATTAAGGACGACGCCATAGCATATCCCAATATTCTTGAGCTTCAATTGAACCTTGAGGAAATTGAAAAAGGAGGGTATGATCACTTCATGCTCAAGGAAATTTACGAACAACCAAGGGCAATTTTAGATACCTACCGAGGTCGATTGTTGGCAGATCAGGGAATTATCAAGATGGCTGGAATTGACCAAAACTTGGAGAAATTCCTGAATGCGAACAGAATCATTATCGTGGCTTGTGGTACTTCTTGGCACGCCGGCCTCGTTGCAGAGTACATTTTTGAGGATTTGGCGCGGATACCAGTGGAAGTGGAGTATGCTTCCGAATTCAGATATCGAAATCCGGTTATCACCGAAAATGATGTTTTGATAGCCATATCACAGTCTGGTGAAACAGCGGATACTTTGGCGGCTATTAAATTGGCCAAAGAAAAAGGAGCTTTTGTGTTTGGAGTGTGCAATGTGGTCGGATCTTCCATTGCAAGAGAAACTCATGCCGGGGCCTATACACACGCTGGGCCCGAGATTGGAGTAGCCTCAACAAAGGCATTTACAACACAGATTACTGTCCTGACGCTTATTGCCTTGAAATTGGCCCATGAAAAAGGAATGCTCTCGGAGTCTAAATATCATGAGTATTTGACAGAGCTGGAAAGTGTTCCTTCCAAAGTTGAAAAAATGTTGGAGTCCAATCAGGTTGTAGAAGATATTTCAAATATCTATAAGGATTCTTCAAATTGTCTTTATTTAGGTCGGGGATATAATTTTCCGGTTGCCCTGGAGGGTGCATTGAAACTTAAGGAAATCAGTTACATTCATGCGGAAGGTTACCCAGCTGCCGAAATGAAACATGGACCGATTGCCCTGATTGATGAACAAATGCCTGTGATTGTTATTGCTACCAAAAAGGGACATTATGAAAAGGTCGTGAGCAATATCCAAGAGATAAAATCTAGGAGTGGTAAAATCATAGCAATTGTTACCGAAGGGGATGTTACCGTAAAAGAGCTTGCAGATCATGTTATCGAAGTTCCTGAAACATCAGAAAGTCTATCTCCATTATTGACGACAATCCCTTTACAATTGTTGTCATATCACATCGCAGTGATGCGTGGTTGTAATGTTGATCAACCTCGTAACCTGGCAAAATCGGTTACCGTGGAGTGACTTGGTATAATCAATAAAATATGGAAAAAGCATCGATTTCGATGCTTTTTTTGTTAAAACCATAGCGAAACGATGGTTTTTTTACCAAAAAATTACTATGCATGCATAATTTTTTTCAATTTTGTGGTAACCAAATGAAAAAAAATGTATCTTCCGACTCCAATACTTAGCAGATCTTTAAACTAATTAACTCAAATTCAAAACTGATGAGAAGATTAATGATAATTTCCCTCATGCTGTTTGGTGTTATCTCTTATGCACAGACCACAGTACAGGGAAAAGTAGTTGACGAAAATAACGAACCAATACCAGGGGCCAATGTGGTCTTGGTAGGAAAGGCAGAAGGAACCACTACTGATTTTGATGGAAACTTTACCTTTAATACTTCTGAACAACCACCCTTTCAACTACGAGTTACGGCTATAGGATTTTCCGATTTCCTGACCAATGTGACTTCCAATAATCAAACGCTTTCCATAACCCTTTCTGAAGCATCAACACTGTTGGATGAAATAGTTATCTCAGCTTCTAGAACACCAGAACGGATCTTTGAATCTCCCGTTTCTGTTGAGAGATTCGGGTTAAGGGAAATAAAAAATACAACCGCTGAATCATTCTATGGCGGACTACAAAACCTTAAAGGAGTTGATATCAATACAAATAGTTTGACCTTTCAGTCAATCAACACTAGGGGTTTTGCCACCTTTGCGAACAATAGATTTTTGCAATTGGTTGATGGAATGGACAACTCCGCACCCGGTCTGAACTTCGTTTTAGGAAACTTGGTGGGTATGTCAGAATTGGAAGTTCAAAGTATTGAGATTCTACCTGGAGCTTCATCGGCATTATATGGTGCGGGCGCTTTCAACGGGATTTTGTTTATGAACAGTAAAAGCCCCTTTGACTTTCAGGGTATCAGTGCCTATGGAAAAACTGGGATAACTTCCCAAGACGCAGCTGGAGATAACAATTATTACGACTTAGGAATTAGGGTTGCCCACGCCTTTAGTGATAAACTTGCAATAAAGGCAAATCTGTCCTATTTAAAAGGTGAGGATTGGCATGCGGTAAATACCACGGACTTTTCCAATCTTGGAGCCGATAGAACAGACCCTAACTATAATGGGTTGAACATATATGGTGACGAGGTTTCGACTTTGCTGAATTTTGATGCCGCCGCTGGACTTCCTGCCGGTACTGTAGGAAGTGCCCAGGTTTCAAGAACGGGCTATGCGGAAAGTGATTTGTTGGATTACGATGCAGAAAGTGTAAAGACAGATTTTTCAATTTTTTACAGACCTTTCGCTGATGACTTCGAAATCATATATAATGGAAGGGTAGGACGAGGAAATACCATTTATCAAGGAGCAAACAGGTATTCGGTAAAGAATTTCATCCTTCAACAACACAAAATTGAGTTTAGAAATAAGAACTTTTTCCTAAGAGGTTATATTACCACTGAGAATGCCGGGGATTCTTACGATACTCGATTTACCGCCATTAACATAAATAGAGCGTGGAAAGATGATGTACCGTGGTTTACTGATTATGCTGCAACCTATATTCCTACATTCTTAGGGGGTATTCAGCAAGGAGGATTAACAAGAGAGCAAGCTTCTGTTGCAGCCCATGCAGCGGCAAGACAAGCAGCTGATACAGGACGATTGATTCCCGGAACTCCAGCTTTCCAAAGCGCATTCAATACGGTGACCAATGATGGTGACCTAACTACTGGCTCAAAGTTTATTGACAATACCAAATTCCGTCATATTAATGGAAATTACAATTTGGCACATTTGATTGATGATTGGGCTGATTTACAGATTGGAGGATCGTACAGACAATACGAGTTGAATTCGGGGGGAACAATCTTTACAGATCTTGATGGCCCAATCAAGTACGATGAATACGGCGCTTATGTCCAGCTTCAAAAGAAGTTTTTGGATGATCGATTAAAGTTCACGGGTTCCGCCCGTTATGATAAAAACGAGTTCTTTGATGGTTTTGTTTCCCCAAGGGTTTCATTCGGGTACACAGCCGGGGAAAACAGAAATCATAATTTAAGGATATCTGCTCAGCAAGGTTTTAGAAATCCAACTACCCAAGATTTATTTATTGGATTGAATGCAGGTTCCGCTATTTTGGTTGGTTCTGCTCCTGCCAATTTGGATAGGGATGTTAGAACCTTTAATGTCAGTCAAAGTGGCCAGGGAGTAATTGGTCAATCTACAGTGGAAATAGTTGGTAGAGCTGCTTATGAAAATGCTTATTCCTTGAGCTCAGTTCTTAGTGGAGCTCCTGAAGCTGTCAATACCTCAATAATCAAACCTGAAGAAATCACGGCCTTGGAAGCTGGGTATAGAGGTCAGATTGGGAAATTCACTATTGATTTAAGTGGATACTACAATAGCTACAAAGATTTCATAGCGAACGTAACCGTATTGGTGCCATTTTATGGAACCGCAGGAGATGGAGGACTTTCATTACTTGCACTTCAAAACGGGGATAGACAGCCCTATCAAACCTATACCAATTCAACAACGGACATTAATTCTTACGGAGGTACCATTGGTGTGGACACCAAAATTGGTGATTTCGATTTGGGTGTTAACTATACCTATGCAGAGTTGGATTTTGACGAAGCAAGGTTCCCTGACTTTAGAACAAACTTCAATACGCCAAAGCATAAGGTGAAGGCTTCTTTTGGAAACACCGAGCTTTTCAAAAACTTTGGCTTCAATGTAAACTACAGATGGAGCGATAGTTATTTCTGGGAAGCTTCATTTGCCGATGGCGATGTGCCTGCCTATACCGTTTTGGACGCACAAATCAATTATACCGTTCCAAGTATAAAGTCAGTGTTCAAGGCTGGTGGTTCCAATATTTTGGGTGATGAGTACTTTACTGCTGTTGGTACCGGTAATATTGGGTCCATTTATTATGTTTCTTGGACAATTAATCCATAAAAAGGAAGTAATCAGATATTCAAAAAGCGCCGAAATTTTCGGTGCTTTTTTTGTTGCTAAAAAAACAAATTTTAAGTTTCTTATTACAAATGGAATAGTATATCTTTGCAGCCGGAAAAAAAGCAGTTTTTTCCTCACGTATACAATTAAAAATAAACACAGTAATGTCTAAAGTTACAGGTAAGGTTGCACAGATTATTGGCCCGGTCATCGATGTTGAATTTGAGTCGGGAACTGAAATCCCAAAAATTTATGATTCCCTTGAAATCAACAAAGCCGATGGATCCAAATTGGTTTTGGAAGTTCAATCACATATTGGAGAGAATACGGTAAGAACCATTTCAATGGATTCAACCGATGGTTTGAGTAGGGGAGTTGAGGCCATTGCCACAGGAAATGCAATTCAAATGCCAATCGGGGAAGATGTTTACGGACGACTTTTCAACGTAATTGGAGACGCTATCGATGGTTTGGAAGATTTGCCAAAAACTGGAGATAATGGATTGCCAATCCATAGAGAGGCCCCAAAATTTGAAGACCTTTCAACTTCTACTGAAGTATTGTTTACTGGAATCAAGGTTATCGATTTGATCGAACCATACGCAAAAGGTGGTAAAATTGGATTGTTTGGAGGTGCAGGTGTTGGTAAAACCGTATTGATTCAGGAATTGATCAACAACATTGCAAAAGGACACGGTGGTCTTTCTGTATTTGCTGGTGTTGGTGAAAGAACGCGTGAAGGAAACGATTTGCTTCGTGAGATGTTGGAGTCCGGTATTATCAAATACGGAGACGATTTCTTGCACTCTATGGAAGAAGGTGGATGGGATTTGTCCAAAGTAGATAAAAAAGCAATGAAAGAATCGAAAGCGACTTTCGTTTTCGGACAGATGAACGAACCTCCTGGTGCTCGTGCAAGGGTGGCCCTTTCTGGATTGACCATTGCAGAATATTTCCGTGATGGAGCTGGAGACGGGCAAGGAAAGGATGTACTTTTCTTCGTGGATAACATCTTCCGTTTTACACAAGCTGGTTCTGAGGTATCCGCACTTCTTGGACGTATGCCTTCAGCGGTAGGTTACCAACCTACTTTGGCAACGGAGATGGGTGCGATGCAGGAAAGAATTACATCTACAAAGAGAGGTTCCATTACATCGGTGCAGGCGGTTTACGTTCCTGCGGATGACTTAACGGATCCTGCCCCTGCTACAACATTTGCCCACTTGGATGCAACAACGGTACTTTCACGTAAGATTGCTGAGTTGGGTATTTATCCTGCTGTGGATCCTTTGGATTCTACTTCAAGGATTTTGACTCCTGAAATCTTAGGAAAAGATCATTACGAATGTGCACAACGGGTAAAAGAGTTGTTGCAACGCTATAAAGAACTTCAAGATATTATTGCCATCCTTGGTATGGAAGAACTTTCAGAAGAGGATAAATTGGCTGTAGGTAGAGCAAGAAGGGTTCAGCGTTTCTTGTCGCAACCTTTCCATGTTGCTGAGCAGTTTACCGGTATCCCTGGGGTATTGGTTGATATTAAGGATACCATCAAAGGATTCAACATGATCATGGACGGTGAACTAGATCACCTGCCAGAATCAGCCTTCAACCTTAAGGGAAGCATTCAAGATGCTATTGAGGCTGGAGAGAAAATGTTGGCTGAGGCGTAATCGAGCGTTACTCGATAAACTACAAATTTCAAGCACCAAAAACCAAAAAAGGTAAGTTGGAATTTGAAGATTGAAATTTTTAAAAATATGTATTTAGAAATTGTATCACCAGAAGCCACTTTGTTTGCAGGAGAAGTAACCTCGGTTACCGTTCCTGGCATTAATGGCGAATTTCAAATGTTGCAGAACCACGCACCTATAGTTTCTTTGCTACAAGAAGGGGATGTAAAAGTGCAGGGTGATATCACCATTGAGGAGGATTTTCAAAACAAATTCTCCAAAGGACCAAATGGAGAAACAGTTTTGTCCATTTCGAGCGGCACCATTGAAATGAAGGATAATAAAGTTATTGTATTGGCAGATTAGAAAAGCCAATAATGATTTACAAAGCCGGTCACTGAGCGTAGTCGAAGTGACCGGCTTTTTTATTTTAGGGTAATTAGAAGCCAATCCTTCCCATCCGAACTGTACTTTTTTAATTCAGAGAACCCAACAGCTTTATGGGCATTGACTGACCTTTGGTTTTTGGCATCAACCTCAGTTATGATGGAATCAAAACCACGGGGTAACTTTTCCTTCATGGTTTTGTAAAGCCTTCGGAACAGACCTTTGCCCCGGTGCGTTTTAGCCACGCAAATCTGTCCCATAACCATGTAATTGCCATTATTCTTGACAACTTTGTTGATTTCATGGAACATGGGCTTCAGCACCTCAATGCTTTCCGCAAATTTGGGATGCATGCAAAGGGCATAGGCGACTACTTTTTCTTCGTCCAACGCGATGATGTGCCCGCATTCATCATTCATTTCCTTTAGAATCGACAGGGAATGTTCCACAGTTAAAAAACCCTCCCGTTCCTTTTCCTTCGCGGTAAGATTCTTGGGAAGATTTTGTTGCTGCAGCTCAAGAATCTGCTCAAGATGATCAATGGTTGTAGCCTGCGTAAAATGTATCATCTATTCGCTCTTGAGCCACTTGTTCCGCTTTTTTAACATGTCAACCGAAGGTTGTAGCGTCGTATCTTCCATCAGAATTATGGCATAATTCGGACTGGGCTCTAAAATCATGTCGGTTGTCTTTGGACTTCCAAATCGGGAAAAGTTAACCTTCAGGGAGTCACCCAATGTAAATTGCTTTAAGTAATCTGTAAATGTCTGTCCACCGACTAATGGAATGTCATTAACAGTTGCAATAGCGTCCCCTTTTGTTAATCCAGCTTTATAGGCGGGACTTCCTATTTTTGGATTTGCACCTATGATTACTGAAGTATTGTCCTCATTAGGAGACACGTAAGCACCGAAATATGGATTAGCACCATTTTGAGCTAACTGTACTCCAACAGATTCGAAAAGCGAAGCGTAATCAGGCATGCCACTTTGGTAAATGAATGCATTGAAAAAATTATCTCCGAAGGATTTACCGGCATATTCGTTCAGTAGCATATGTAAATTTTCAATGGTATATGGGATTTCCTTTTTTCCTTGACGCTGCCAGACCAATTTCATGTAATCATCAAGATTGAGTCCTTTTTGTCTTAGCGAGAGATCTAACGCCAACCCCAAAACACTGCCATAGGAATAATACGAGATGAACGTATTTTCTCGGTTTACGGGATCCACGGTTGTTGCGGCATCCACAAAGGGAGCTTGATAACTCATTTCAATAGGATTAAAGAATCTACGAGCTGGAGAAGTCCAAACGTAGTTGAAGGTGCCTGTAAGTCCTTCAATATATTCTTTTGGAGAAATAAGTCCTGCTCGACATAGAATTAAGTTGGTGTAGTAGCTGGTAAACCCCTCGGCAAACCATAGGGCACCACTCATGTCGGCAGCTTCAAAATCGAAGGGCTCCAAACTTTTTGGTCGGATGCGTTCAACATTCCAAGCATGGAAAAACTCGTGGGAAACGGTTCCAATGTTGCGTGTCATTCCTCCATCTGCCAAACTTCGAGTTGTTGTTAAAATTGTAGAATTGCGATGTTCCATACCATCGCCAGAAGCATTCGGAATATAACATGCCAAAAAGGTGTAGGTGCCATAATCAAACTTAGGAAGTTCTCCATAAACTTCTTTTTGCTCCAAAACAGTCTTTTTCACCCTTTCAAAATATTCATCTGCTTCTTCTTCCGTCCCGTTATGGTGTAGGGCCAGTTGTATGGTTTGCCCATCCAACTCAAAAGATTTCAGAGTAAAATTGCTAATTTCTGTTGGACTGTCCATAAAATAATACAGGTTTGGTGCTGTATGTGTGGTTCCGGATACCAGCGGTAATTGGGTAGCCACTTTCCAATTCAAATCTTCCCGGACATCAAAATCAACCTCAATTTTACGATTCCCCAACTCTGGTACATACATGAATGTAGCGGGAATATTCAAATGGGCGTGGGTCTCATCAATCTGGGAGTAGGTTCCATCTCCGCGATTGGCAAAAAGAATATAGCTTATTTTGACCATGCCATCATGGCCTGATACTTCCCATTCGTATGGATTTGGCCTATACACTTTTAAGCCCTTTCCTTGGCTATCCGTGGCTTTAAATCCGTATACATTTTTTGCAAATTCGTGCAGGGCATATCTTCCAGGTGATGTTCTGCTCATTCGGAAAGCTATGGTGTCCATGCTCAAATTGGGAAAGTTAGCTTCTATGACAGCTTCGTGATGTACGGCATTTTCAAACGAAATCCTGTACGTGTTGGTTTGACCTAAAACTACCCAGGTGAAAATCAGGGTAAAAAAAGTAAATGGGGTTTTCATTTTTCAATGGTTTATTAAGGACGAATATAATGTTTAAGGATAGTAAATACTAAATTTGTCGTATGGCCAAACTTCCCAAGAAGCTCGAGCGAAAACTGGAAAAAAGGAGACAGGACGATGCCTTGAGGGCACTTACCGAACTGCAATCCCTTGTAGATTTTTCTTCCAACGATTATTTGGGGTTGACCAAAAATCCGAGTTTGGCAGATGCCATTGCAAAACTTTTGGACGCGCACAGCTTGAATCCCTATGGATCGTCGGGATCAAGATTGCTTACCGGAAACCATGTGTTGTATAAAGAACTGGAGGATTTTCTATCGGACTACCATAATGCAGAAGCTGCCCTTGTCTTCAACTCAGGTTACGATGCCAATATTGGTTTTTTCTCCTCAGTGCCCCGACGTGGGGATATAATATTTTATGATGAATTGGTTCATGCCAGTATTCGTGATGGTATTCAAATGAGCAATGCCAAAAGCTATAAGTTCGCCCACAATGATTTAAATGATTTATCGAAAGTTATTGAGCGGAGCCAAAAAGACCTTAGTGACGAGTCGGAAATCTACATCATCACCGAATCCGTTTTTTCTATGGACGGGGATTCTCCCAATTTGGAAGCATTGGCCAACCTTTGTGCCGAAAACGACTGTCATCTGATTGTTGATGAAGCGCATGCTACGGGAATTTATGGTGATAGAAAAGATTTGATTTGTGAATTGGGACTTGAAAACAAAGTATTTGCCCGAATCATCACTTTTGGTAAGGCAATCGGCAATCACGGAGCAGCTGTTTTATGCAGTGGGGAGGTAAAAACTTACCTTATCAATTTTGCCAGAAGCTTGATTTACTCCACTGCACTTTCACCCCATAGCATAGCATCAATTTTGACTGCATATCGATATTTGCAAGATCACGGAAAAGCGGAACACACAAAACTCCTGAACAATATCGAATACTTTAAAGAACAGATTCAATCATTGGGACTTGAGGAAAATTTTATTGATAGTGATTCAGCAATCCATTGTTTGGTAGTGCCGGGAAATCAAAAAGTAAAAGCATTATCCAAACAACTCAAGGGAAAAGGTTTTGATGTCAGGCCCATACTATCTCCAACGGTAAAAGAAGGGGAAGAACGATTGCGATTTTGTTTACATTCGTACAATACAAAAGAAGAAATTAGGAACGTACTTCAAATGTTAAGTGATTACAATGAGTAAAGATTTGGTGACCTTGGGGAGTTTTGAATTTTTGGCGGATGTTCAGATCATTAAAGGAAGGCTGGAAGCTGAAGGCATAGAAGTTGTTTTAAAGGATGCAAATACGGTTAGCGTAGAACCTTTTGCCAGCAATGCGTTGGGAGGTATAAAATTGCAGGTGTACAGTTCTGACAGGGAAAGAGCGCAGACTATTTTCAATGAGGTACGCAATTATGCAGTGGATGAAAATGGGGTGCTTATTAAGTGTCCTAACTGCGGACAACGCAAATCTGAAACACATTATTTAAGAAATACCATATTCTATAAACTTTTCCCCTTTTTTGAACCTAAAAAGTACCGTTGTACGCAATGTAATTTTATTACAAGGCCACACCAATGAAAATATTTGTCACAGGAATATCCACAGAGGTTGGTAAAACGGTCGCATCCGCCATTGTTGTGGAAGCGCTCGATGCAGATTATTGGAAACCGGTCCAGGCAGGTGATTTGGATAATTCTGATAGCCATAAAATCCAAAATTTGATTTCGAATGGGAAGACCGTTATCCATAAGAACAGCTATGCACTGAACACTCCCATGAGTCCCCATGCGGCGGCGGAGATTGATGGAATAACCATCGAATTGGATAAAATTATTCCTCCCCAGACCGAAAACCACTTGGTTGTTGAAGGTGCAGGCGGGTTGTTGGTGCCGCTAAACGACAAAGACACTATTTTTGATATAATTCAACCCGATGATAAAGTCATTGTAGTGTCCAGACACTATTTGGGGAGTATTAACCATTCCTTGCTGACCATCGAAAAACTTCAAGAAAGAAATCTACAGATTGGAATTATCTTCAGTGGAGATGAGCATCCAACAACAGAGAGCATCATACTCAAAAAAACAGGAATTACTTTTTTAGGCAGAATTGATGAGGAAGAGAGCTTTGACAAAACAGTCATTAAAAAATATGCGACTCGATTCAAAGCTGCACTTGAATCATTCTAACCGTTGATAAATCAAGCCCCGGTCAATGGTTTTGACCAAGGTGTAGTGGTTGATTAGATAGGAATCGATATAATCATTGAAATCGGTCAACTTCTTGTCAAATATTCTTTTCCCCTTTCGGGCCACAACGGTTTTTGGTCGAACTATTTCCATAATATACCTTAACTCTTGCATTCCAGTTTCCCGTGGGTTTTTCATGAAGGGAAAAAGCTCCTCTCGGGTAATGCTACTGGGATGGGTAGCTGCTTTGGTGGGAGGGTGTTCTCCCAGAACCCAATATCCGATATGATACTCGGTAAAAAAGATATCCCTCGTTTCAAGATTATTTTCAATAATGTAATTGGGAACATCGATGCCCTCTCCATTAAATAAGGAACCTTTGTTCATTTTGTTTGAGATTACATTGGCATATTCCAAATAGGTTTCCATAGGAAGAAGAACGAGAAGGAATGGAATAATAACTGAATACTTTTTTTGAATAGGCGGAAGTTTGCTGGTTGCAATTCCAATGGGAATTAAGATAAAAGGATATAACTGTATCAGATAATGTCCATTTACCTTTCCAGTTTGCATGAACGAAAGTAAAATACCAATAATGACGGCCGTAAGCAGTTGAATGGGCCTTGACTTGAAATCCACAACTTTTGACCTGAATCCTGCATACAGCAATCCAGCAACAATGACAACAAAGGGAAGTGTTTTAAGAAGTGAATGCTGCTTTGACCCGGCATAAGCAAGAGGAGCTTCAAAAATGGACTCCCACCAGGTAAGGAGCTCTCCTTGCAGGTAATAGGGAACTGCGGTCAAAAGAACAAGAGTTGTAAATCCAGTTCCCATTACCATTAGCCGTTGAAAGTTGTGCCAAAACTGTTTTTTTGCCAATTTGTTCCAAACCAAAAAAATCACCAAGGCCAATAAGGGATAGGCCATGTTTAGTTTAGACATTACTGATAACCCAAAGAGAACCCCAATGACAAAATACCAACCCCAACTTTCTTTGCGTAGCAAAAGGTATATCCCAACGGCAAAGAACAGTGTACAGATATGCTCTGACATAACACCTTGTAGGCTTCCAAATAAACTCAATAGGAAGACACAGAAAACTGCGCACCAAAAACTTACTTTTTTGGTGGTAATGCTTCTTCCAATACCATAAGTGAACAAAGCGGTTAAGGCCACCAAAACAACACCAAACAATCTGATGGCTATAAAACTTTTACCAAATGCCTTAATAATCAGCGCAAAGAACAAAAAGGTAATTGGGGGTTTCAAGTCCCAAAGTTGGGTGTAGGGCAAATGGCCATCAACCCAGGATTGCGCCATGATGATGAAGGTACTTTCATCGCGGTCCACATAATCCCGAAAAAAGAATGGGAACCGTATGAAGAAAGCTATCAAAAACAGGACTAAAAAAACCGTTTTCCAGTTTAAGGTGGCATAATTTGGCGTTAAATATTGAATTGCTTTTTTAAGCACGGTTGGGAAGTGGTTTTTTGTGTTTTATTAGCATCTTTGCAAGATAGATAAATTGAAGCGTTTGACTAATCCAGTTGCATTGGAAAAATTATCGCACAGGGATAAAAAGCATCTTTGGCACCCATTAACCCAGCACAAAACCGCAGATCTGCCCAAGGGCATTGTGAGGGCCAAGGGAGCTTTGCTTTTGGATGAGGAAGGTAACACCTATATCGATGGCATTGCATCATGGTATACGGCCATGTACGGACATTGCAATGAAGATATTGTTGCTGCAATGACTGAACAGATGAAGCAATTGGATTTTGTCATGTTCAGTGGATTCACCCATGAACCGGCAGTAAGGGTTTCCGAGGAGTTAATGAAAATTTTACCCGACAATCAGGCTAAAATATTTTTCAATGATAATGGCTCCACTGCGGTTGAGGCTGCTATAAAAATGACGCTTCAATATCACTTTAATAAAGGTGATAAAAGGGATACGATTATAGCTTTTGATGAAGGTTTCCATGGTGATACGTTTGGGGCGATGAGTGCTTCTGGGCTTTCGGTCTACAATGGGCCTTTTGAAGATTTTTTAATGAAAGTAGAACGAATCCCACCGCCCAACGAACAAAATATTGAACAGGTATTGGCCCAGTTGGATACAATTTTGACGAATAACAAATGTGCGGCATTTATTTTTGAGCCATTAGTCCAAGGAGCAGCCGGAATGAAATTCCATTCGGCAAAAGGGCTCGATAGCATTATTAAAAAGTGTCAGGAGGTTGGCATACTTTGTATCGCCGATGAGATTATGACCGGGTTTGGTAAAACTGGCGGTAATTTTGCCTCGGATCAACTGGAGAAACAACCTGATATTATGTGCTTAAGCAAGGCGCTCACAGCAGGAATGTTCCCGTTAAGCATTACCAGTTGTTCCCAAGAGGTTTTTGATGCTTTTTATAGTGAGGAATTGGCTAAAGGCTTTTTTCATGCCCATACATTTAGCGCCCATCCTTTAGGATGCGCGGCCGTACTGGCAGGGCTTGAATTGTTGTCTTCAGACAGCATTTTGGACAGGAGGGAGTACATTGCCAAAAAACATAAAGAATTTGTCTTAAAAATCAAGAATAACCCCAAAGTAAAGGATGCACGTTCCATGGGAGTTATACTGGCGGTGGATATAGAAACCAAAATGGACCGTTATGGCAAATTGCGAGACCGTCTTTATAAGCATTTTATGGACAACGGGGTAAACCTTCGCCCCCTGGGCAATACAATTTATACCATCCCTCCCTATGTGATTGAAGATGAGCAGCTACAACAGATTTATAAAACCATTGAAGGGGCAATTGAAATTGTTTAGTTAAAAATGCTCAAAGAACCCATTTCCATAACGGCCTTATCCACTATTTCGGCATTGGGGAGTACCTCCAAAGAAGTATGGGACTCTTATATGGATGTTGATCATGCCTTTTCCAAAATCGATATTGGTGGACAGCAAGTATGGGGCTCTCAGTTGTCTGATGACATTAAATCCTCTTTGCAAAAACTAAGAAAATCAGATTCCAAGTACAAAGATTTGGACGAGACTGTGCTCTATGCAATACACTCAGCTCGAAAGGCAATTGAAGAAGCGGGTTGGGATGGTTCTGATAATTTTGGGGTTAACATCGGTTCATCAAGAGGAGCTACATCGCTCTTTGAACGATATCATGCAGCATACTTGAAGAGTGGAAAATCTTCGACATTGTCGTCTCCGACCACTACTTTGGGAAATATCTCTTCATGGGTGGCCCATGATTTGAAAACCAAGGGTCCTGAAATATCGCACTCCATAACATGTTCTACCGCGCTGCACGCGATGCTCAATGGAGTAGCTTGGATTCAAGGTGGAATGACCAACAAATTTTTGGTTGGAGGTAGTGAATCACCCTTAACGCCCTTTACCATTGCACAGATGCAAGCGTTAAAAATTTATTCTAAACAGTCAGGGGAATACCCATGTAAGGCACTCGATCTAAAGAAGAAACAAAACACCATGGTCCTTGGCGAAGGAGCTGGTATGGCATGTCTGGAAAAAGGCGAAAGACCTAATGCTTTGGGATTGATTCAAGGAATCGGTTATGCTACGGAACCCTTGGAACATAACATTTCAATCTCTTCAGATGCCCAATGTTTCCAGGATTCCATGAAAATGGCTTTAGGGACCATGAGCCCTGATGAAGTGGATGTTATTGTCTTGCATTCACCAGGTACGGTCAAGGGAGATTTATCGGAAGTTTCGGCCATAGAAAAAATATTTTGTAACAAATCTCCATTTTTAACAACGAATAAATGGAAAGTAGGTCACACCTTCGGAGCATCAGGAATCCTTAGCGTAGAAATGGCACTGCTTATGTTACAACATCAAACCTACGTTCAAACTCCATTTTTGAAACAAAATGTTGAAACAGCTTCAATTCGGAAGATAATGGTCAACGCTGTAGGTTTTGGCGGTAACGCGGTCTCAATTTTACTTTCCAAATAAGACATATATTTCATATAAAGTCTTACCTTTTTCATCTAAATAATAACCTAAAAACTGTTGATTATGGAAGAATGGTTCACTGCGCTTACATTGTTCGAAAAAGTTTACTGGATTACTGCTATAGCAGGTTCCATCGTGCTTTTGATTCTGGTTGTTCTAACATTCGTTGGGGGAGATGTCGAAGATGTTAGTGGGGACGTAGATGCCGATATTGATGGGGATGGTGGAATAGGATTTCAATTTCTCTCGTTTAAAAACCTCATGGGCTTTTTTACCATTTTCGGATGGTCAGGGATTTCATGTATAGATAATGGACTTTCTACTGGGGTAACCATTTTGGTGTCCGTAGTGTGTGGTTTGCTTATGATGTTTGCCATGGCCTCACTATTCTATTATCTGAGCAAGATGCAGAGTAGTGGAACCTTGGAATTAAAAAATGCCTTAAATCAAATCGGAGAGGTTTACCTCACCATTGGTGCGAACAGATCTAGTATCGGAAAGGTGAGTATCAATGTGCAGGGGACACTTCGAGAGTTGGAAGCATTGACGGATGAGGATGTTGACCTTAAACAAGGCAACGTGGTAAAGGTCAATGAAGTAACCGACAACGGAATATTGATTGTTAAACTCCTAAATAAATAACCATATGCTTTTATTTCCCTTACAACTGGGCGGAGGAGCTTCGCTCTTGACGATTGGCTTTGCCATACTGTTCTTTTTCATTATCATCATTTCCTTTATCCGGAGATACAAACGATGTCCCTCTGACCGGATATTGGTGGTATATGGAAAAGTAGGCTCTGGAAACTCGGCCAAATGTATTCATGGCGGGGCAGCTTTTATCTGGCCCGTGATCCAAGATTATGAGTTTTTAGATTTGACACCGATCTCGATAGAGGTGGACCTGACCAATGCCTTAAGTAGACAAAACATTAGGGTCAATGTTCCCTCAAGATTTACCATAGGTATCTCAACGGAACCGGGTGTCATGCAAAATGCTGCTGAACGTCTTTTGGGATTGGGGATGCAAGAAGTTCAGGATTTGGCCAAGGAAATTATTTTCGGTCAGTTGCGTTTGGTGGTTGCTTCCATGGATATTGAGGAAATTAACTCAGATAGGGACAAGTTTCTGTCCAATATTTCGCAGAGCGTTGAATCCGAACTGAAGAAAGTCGGACTAAAATTGATCAACGTGAACATCACGGATATTGTTGACGAATCCGGTTATATTGAAGCTTTGGGTAAAGAGGCTGCTGCACATGCTATAAATGCCGCCCGAAAATCTGTAGCAGAGAAGAATAGGGATGGTTCCATTGGTGAGGCGAATGCTTTGCAAGATGAGCGAACCCAGGTAGCCGCCGCAAACGCTAAGGCAGTAGATGGGGAGAACGTGGCCAAAATCGACATTGCCAATTCAGATTCCTTGAGAAGACAAAGAGAAGCAGAAGCAGAACGTACGGCGATAGCTTCAGAGAAAGTGCAGGCCGCAAAGGCTTTGGAGGAATCATACGCAGCGGAAAAAGATGCTGAAATTGCTAGGGCTGAAAGAGAAAGAAGCTCTCAACTCGCGGATATTGTAGTACCCGCTGAGATTGATAAGCAAAAAGTAGAAATAGATGCCGAGGCCGAAGCGGAAATGATTCGTAGAAAAGCCAAAGGTGAGGCGGATGCAATTTTGTTCAAGGCAGAAGCTGAGGCAAAAGGGATCTTTGAGGTACTCACAAAACAGGCCGAAGGTCTTGATCAGATTGTAAAAGCTGCGGGCAACAATCCTAAGGATGCCGTTTTATTATTGATTGCTGACAAACTTCCAGAATTGGTTGAAAAACAAGCCGAGGCTATTAAAAATATCAAGATTGATAAGGTCACTGTTTGGGATTCCGGTGCAAAGTCAGAAGACGGTAAAAATTCCACAGCCAACTTCATCTCTGGAATGTACAAGTCAGTTCCTCCATTGCAAGAAATGTTTAATATGGCAGGAATGCAATTACCAGAATACCTGAAAGGAAAGGAAATAACGCCCCCATCAAAGGACAAAAGGGGGAGTACCGATTCAAAAGGAGACAAAAAAGCTGAATAACCCGCTTGAATTCCTTGTGCAAGGCCATGACAAATATCATGGCCTTGTTCTTTTTAACCACATATAATTGCAGTGTTATAGGAATTAGGTCTATTTTTGAATTTGATTTACATTTGACTCATGATTACAGTACGACACAACTGGACCAAAGAGGAGATATTGGAGATCTATAACAAACCCTTGATGGAGTTGTTGTATGATGCAGCCACAATACACAGACAACATCACGACCCGAATACGGTACAGGTCTCAACACTGCTCTCCATTAAAACAGGAGGTTGCCCCGAAGACTGCGGATACTGTCCACAGGCAGCCAGATATCATACCGAAATTGATGGGAACGATTTAATGACCGTACAACAAGTAAAAGCCCAGGCATTGCGTGCCAAAGCCTCTGGAAGCTCAAGAGTGTGTATGGGAGCTGCATGGCGAAATGTAAAGGATGGACCGGAGTTTGACCAGGTATTGGAGATGGTGCGCACCATCAATAAGTTGGATATGGAAGTCTGCTGTACCTTGGGAATGTTGACAGAAAACCAGGCCAAAAGGCTGGCAGAAGCGGGTCTTTATGCCTATAACCATAATTTGGACACTTCTGAGGATTATTACAAGGATGTAATCTCCACCCGCGCTTTTGAAGATCGCTTGGAGACCATTGACAATGTTCGTAAGAGCAATGTTACCGTTTGCAGTGGTGGAATCATTGGTATGGGAGAGGCTTTGGAAGATCGTGCTGGAATGTTGGTAGCACTCGCATCGCTTAATCCACAACCAGAATCGGTACCTATCAATGCTCTTGTGGCTGTGGAAGGTACTCCGATGGAAGATATGGAACCTGTTTCCATCTGGGAAATGATTAGGATGGTAGCAACCACACGAATTGTAATGCCTGAAACGCAGGTGAGGTTATCCGCTGGACGAACCGAAATGAGTCGTGAAGGTCAAGCCATGTGCTTTTTTGCAGGCGCCAATTCCATTTTTGCAGGAGATAAATTGTTGACAACACCAAATCCGGATGTCAACGAGGATATGGAGATGTTCAAGCTTCTTGGCCTGAACCCTCAAAAACCATTTACAAAAATCTCCCAACCTAAAACCGTGGAAGCCAACGACTCAGAGTTTCAATCTTTGGGTGAAAAGCCAAAATGGTCCCGCCCAGAACATAAAATTGAGAGAAACGAAGCAGCCAAACAAAAATCAAAACTGGTATCTAAAGAATAGGCCTACAAATCCTGTTTAAAAACCTTTTATTAATTTAGTTGGTTCAAATCATTGAGATTTTGCAGCTGAATCTTGAACAAATCCCAAGGGAAAAGACACTTTCAAAGAAAGAGTTCATTCGCAAATACTTCAAACCTCAAAAACCAGTGGTCATTGAACACTATATTGAGGATTGGCCAGCATACTCCAAATGGAATCTTGATTATATTAAGGAAATTGCTGGAGATAAAACGGTTCCGCTGTATGATGACAGGCCCGTTAAGCATGATGAGGGATTCAATGAGCCCCATGCGAAAATGAAGATGAGGGACTATATCGATTTACTGAAAAAAGAACCTACCAAGTATCGCATTTTTCTCTGGAACGTTTTAAAAGAAGTGCCCAAGCTCCAAAAGGATTTTAAATATCCCGATTTCGGACTTCGTTTGATGAAAGGATTGCCCATGCTCTTTTTTGGGGGGAGTGATTCCCATACATTTATGCACTATGATATTGATTTGGCCAACATCTTTCATTTTCATTTTGAAGGAAAGAAACAATGCATCCTTTTTTCCCAATCCGAAACCAAGTTCCTGTACAAAATTCCTCATTCCTTGATTACCAGGGAGGATATAGATTTCGCTGACCCGGATTTGCAAAAATGGCCAGCTTTGAAACATGCCCAGGGACATGTTGCGCAATTGGAACACGGAAATGTACTTTATATCCCTGAAGGCTATTGGCATCATATGAAGTATGTTACTCCAGGATTTTCGATGAGTTTAAGGGCAATTCCTCGTAAACCTAAAAACTTTGGAATGGCGGTCTACAATATCTTCTTTATGCGTCATTTTGATAATCTCATGCGCAAATTGAAAGGCCAAAAATGGATCGATTGGAAAAATGAAAGAGCTATCGCCCGAACCAATCGTTTGTTGTTTGGGAAACAGTAATCGCTTAAATCAATTCCTTCAGTTTTTCATAGACCAAATGACTCTCCCACCCGCGGTAGAGTAGATAATCAGCCAGTTTTTTCTTTCTCTTTTGAACGTTGGATTCCTTGATTTGGGCCAATCGTTTAATGGCAAGCTCATTTAGGGTTTGCAGATAATCCTCTTCTTCAATCTCCTTTAACGCACTCTTTATATTGAATGATGAGATTTGACGTTGCTTCAACTCGTTCACAATTCGGGTTTTCCCCCATTTTTTTATCGAAAACTTACCTCTTGCAAAACTTTTGGCAAAGCGCTCTTCATTTAAATAGTTTTCCTGGATAAGATGGGCAATGATTTGGTCAATAGCCTCAGGAATCATGCGCATCTCCTTTAATTTTCCCAATACTTCTTTATGGCATCTGTCCTGATAGGCGCAATAGCGCTCCATTTTTTGTCGGGCCTCTTGAACCGAGGTGTAATTGTGGGGTGAAGACTGCCTTTGCATTCAGATTATCCAATTATTTTTTCTTGACGACAATTTTTGCGTCAGTTGTTACAAAAATTGATTTGGCTCCTTTGGAAGTGGTTTCGACCTCACCTTCGATTGCTTCATAAGCACCTTCGGGAAGTTCAAGTTGGATGGTCCAATCGGAATTTGTTTGCTCAACCGCAATTTGTTCCTTGTTATAAATGATAGAGATTGTATTGTCAGCTATTTTTACGTTTTCCAACGAGGCCCCCTCTTCCCAACTGCTTGGCATTTGTGGTTTAATGATCACTGTTTTTTGCTGGGCCATGGGCTGTATTCCGAAAAATTGCTGAACAATAGGAACGGCATAGCTGTAAATATTCCAAGCCTGTGTCATCATCCCATAATCCGGCGAAACTTCATAGATGCTCCCAGGAAAAGCATAGCTGAAAGTACGTGTCATACGCTGTAGATAATCCAAAGCCTCGTCAGGTCTGCCATAATTGTTTTCAGCAATGGCTTGAACACCTGTGGGCAGCGTCATTACAGCTCCGGTATATGAAAAGACCTTACTGCCCTTAAAAGAACCAAAATCCTTGCCAGCGGAATCATCCCGGTCTATTCCGGTGACAAACACCCCAAACGGGTTTGTAAATTTTTTGGCGGTATTCAATGCTGATATGGCGTTGGAAGAATCTGCAATACCCATCTCCATAGGAGTGTTGACTACCCAGTTGTGATGCAGGACAAAAGGTCTTAGTACTTCTGATGGATTTTTCAAGATTTGCTGTTTGGTGGCTTCAAGCTCTTCGATGGCCCAGGGTTTGTTCAATGTATCTGCTCGGACAACGGCATCTTCAATGAGATGTATGGCTTGTTCATCGGTGCCCAAAAAGTCGGCATACGAATTGAATTCTTCCGACCACAATTCTGTATTTATTTTTTCCTTTAGAAAACCCGCCAAGGCTTCATATTGATTGGCCAAATCCGGTTTTTCGAGCTCCATGGCCATCTTGCCAGCGTCTTCAAAGGCTCTTTGTGTATAAGCCGCGACATCTATCATTTCACTGTCCAGTCCATGGATTTCCATCATGCCAAATCCATCGGGGAAAAGATTTTTGTTGCCATCGTTCTCCTCCAGCAACCATGTCAGACCCTTTTCCACAGTTGGGAAATACTTTTCCAAGAACTCTTTGTCCCCGTTCCATTTGTAGATTTCCCATATCAACGAAGCAAATTGAGGTGTCTCATTAATATTTCCTTCATTAAAAACGCTGCCGTTTGTTGACATTTCATGGAGAATCTTACCGTTTCCATTTACGGCCATAGAAACACTGTCCAACAGCTGTATGGTCTGATTTACGATAGCCTTTTGACCAATGGCCATATATCCTTTTAGGGCATACTCACTGTCAACACCAAACCACCATGGGTAATCGGGAATACCTGCGCCTATTCCTGTTCCGATTTCTGGAACTGTTCGTACCAACCAATCGCAATTGTATTTTAGCCATTCAAACGCCTGTTCTAGGTCTTTGTCAGGAATGGTCAACTTGGACTGCTTTGCGAGCATCTCATACCGTTCCTTTTTTTGTTGGGCCATTGCCAGATAATTATGCTGAATGGCGTCATAGGTACTTAGGGCATCTTCTTGTGAGGTATACGACCCCGCAATAACAAAACTTAAAACCTCCTTTGACTTTGACGGAACGGTTATAGCATATTCCAAAGTATTTGATTGGCTATTCTTGTCCTTTTCCTTTTGAAGGGATTCATGCGATGCGGGCTTTTGGTCAGATCCGAAGATATTGTACCAGGAGTTGGAGTTATCTTTTACGATCCATTTACCATTTTCATAAGATCCTGAATCCGGTCCATCGAACATTTCGGTGCGTTCGCCAAGCCATGTGGGCCTCAGATCAGTGTGTCCAGTAAATTTGAAAGCCATGTCTTTATCACCTTCAGTATCGTTATTGATAATAAATTGAATTAGGATACCCTGTTTGTCATCAGGGACAAACTGCCATCTTTCAACCGTAATGTTTTGGGAAGACCATGAAAAGCTGTGCTTATTGGCCATGGGAAAGTTCACGAATTCTGAGCCCTTATTCAGTTGCAATGTATCCCCATCAATGATCAAATGGGTATCAAACCCATCCATCAGCTTTATGGGATGGTTCCAGATACCACCCATTTCACCCTTTATGTGCCACCCTAGATCTGGGAAACTACCATCTTGATGGCCCACCATATACACCCGGTTGCCAGCGGTTACAAATGGAGACTCCAAATAATCGGATTTCCCTGAAATCGAAGGTGAATCAACCAATAATTCAGCAATGGAGTTTTGCGTTTTTGTGGAGCAGCTAAACAGTAAAAGGACGGAAAGAAAAGAATAAATGGCTTTCATGATCACAAGATGGATGGTGTTAATCAAAAATACCATATTGTTCCGAAATCCATAAAACAAAAAAGCGACCCCATCGCTGAAGTCGCTTTTTGTTACCTAATTGTTCTACCGTCTTTATTTTTAAAACGATATTCAAGGTATGTGTAGGCATCCCTAGGTTGGATTTTTATCCATTTCTTGTACTCCAAGAACCACTTGAAGCGTGGCGAAGGAAATCCTTGTGTAAGGTATGCCGCAATAAAAGGATGTATATTCAAAATAATATCCTTGTCCTTTATATTGCTCTTCATTATTCGCTCCAAATCCACGTTGATTTTATCGATCAAAACTATGGGGGCCTCTACTTCGGCACCGTTGCCGTTCGGGTCTTCCTCACTGGTTTTGATATTCATCTCGGGACGTACCCTTTGCCGTGTAATTTGTACCAACCCGAATTTACTTGGGGGTAAAATTTTGTGTTTGGCACGATCGTCCTTCATTTCTTCCCTAAGATGATCATATAATTTTCTTCTGTGATCACCTTTGGTCATGTCGATAAAATCTATAACTATGATTCCACCCATATCACGTAACCGCAATTGTCGCGCGATTTCGGTAGCGGCCAAAAGATTTACTTCCAGAGCGGTATCTTCCTGGTTCTTTGCCTTGTTCGAACGGTTACCACTGTTCACGTCGATTACGTGAAGCGCTTCGGTATGCTCGATAACAAGGTAAGCACCTTTGCTCATGGAAGCAGTACGGCCAAATGAGGTTTTGATCTGACGCTCAATTCCGAATTTTTCAAAAATTGGGGCAGCACCTCCATAGTGTTTTACGATGGATTCTTTCTGGGGTGCGATTTCATGCAAATAATCCTTGATTTGATTGTAAAGCGTCTCATCATCAACATGTATTCCCGTGAAGGAATCGTTGAAAACATCACGTAAGATAGATGAAGCCCTATTGAGCTCTATCAATACTTTGGATGGATGAGGTGCTCTTTGCAATTTCTTGCACATTGCAATCCATTTGGAGTGCAAATTCTGAAGATCTTTGTCAAGTTCTGCAACTTTTTTGCCTTCTGCAACGGTACGTATAATTACGCCAAATCCTTTGGGCTTAATACTCTTTACAAGTCGTATTAGCCTATCCTTTTCTTCCTTGCTTCCTATTTTTTGTGATACGGAAACGCGGTCAGAGAATGGAACCATGACCAAATAACGTCCGGCTATGGAAAGCTCGGAGCTGATTCTCGGCCCTTTGGTGGAGATGGGTTCTTTTACAATTTGTACCAATAATGACTGATTGGCCTTAATAACGTCGTTAATACTGCCATTTTTGTCTATATCTTTTTCAAATGGAAAATCTTTAAGGGAATAGTCTTTTAGCTTTCCCGTTCTTACTTTCTTGATGAATTTCAACATGGAGGACAATTGTGGGCCTAGGTCATGGTAGTGCAGGAATGCATCTTTTTCATAACCTACATTAACGAATGCCGCATTTAGGCCAGTGACAGGCTTTCTAATCTTAGCCAAGAATATGTCACCGACGGAAAAGTTGTTGTCGTCCTCATCTTTGTGCAATTCAATGAGTTTTCCATCCTTTAGTAAGGCAAAATCGACTGCGTCAGTGCTAGATCTAACGATTAATTCTCTATTCACCTGAATCGATTTTAATTTATCCCATTAAAATGTGTGGGATAAATGATTAAACAATATGTAGAATCGGTTTTTGTAAAACCGATTGAAATTCTTTACCTGAATCTCTATATGTCAAAGAACGTATGTGCTTAAAATGAAAAAGTAGTTGTAACAACTACTTTTTCTTGTGTCGGTTAGCTCTCCTGCGTTTTTTACGCTTGTGGGTAGCTACCTTATGTCTTTTTCTTTTTTTACCACTCGGCATATGGCTCTTCCTTTAGTGTTAGTTATATTTTATTTTACTTGAACGTTGCTTTTTACACCTTCAACAAAAACCTTCGCAGGTTTGAAGGCAGGAATATTGTGGGCTGGAATTTTGATGGTAGTATTTTTTGAAATGTTTCTACCTGTTTTTTCCGCTCTGGTCTTTATGATAAAGCTTCCAAAACCTCTTAAATAAACATTATCTCCATTCTCCAAGGACGATTTTACCTCCTCCATAAAAGATTCTACTGTCGCTTGTACGTCTCCTTTTTCTATCCCTAGTTTTTCTGAGATTCTAGTTACAATATCTGCTTTCGTCATTTCGTATTATTATTTTCTTATTTTTTTAGGCTTGCAAATATAAAAATTTAAATTAATCTTTTGTTTAAAGCCTTTAATTTTAAGTATATAAACTGATACATTTGGCCCTTAGTATTTTCCTGCATGACTTTTTCCCAGCATATTCTAAAATGGTATGGCCAAAACAAGCGTGAGTTGCCATGGAGAGCAACCAAAGACCCTTATAAAATATGGCTTTCCGAAATTATGCTGCAACAGACCAGAGTGGCCCAGGGAATGCCTTACTACCATAAATTTCTAGACGCATTCCCCACGGTTTATGGGTTGGCAAATGCTTCGGAAGAGCAAGTGTTAAAGTTATGGCAGGGTTTGGGATACTACTCAAGAGCAAGAAATCTGCATGCTACGGCAAAAATGGTTGTTGAGCAGTACAATGGAAAATTTCCTGACTCTTACAAGGAACTTCGGAACCTCAAAGGAGTAGGGGATTACACCGCAAGTGCCATCGCTTCCATTTGCTTCGATTTGCCGGAACCGGTGGTGGATGGAAATGTCTATCGGGTATTGGCCCGATATTTCGGTGTCGGCTTACCGATAAATAGTACTGAAGGCATCAAATATTTTAAGGCACTGGCCCGGGAGGTTATGAATACGAAGAACATTCGTGATTACAACCAGGGAATCATGGAGTTTGGGGCTATCCAATGCTCCCCTAAAAAGCCGTATTGTCTGCATTGTCCCTTAAATGAAAGTTGTGTTGCGCTCAAAGAAAATAAAGTGGCCGATCTTCCCATAAAAATCAACAAGACCAAAATCAAAAATAGATACTTTAATTATTTGATTTATATGGATGGGGATGGGAAAACCTTACTTGAGCAAAGAACCGGGAAGGGCATTTGGCAAAACCTATACCAATTTCCTTTGATGGAATCAGAAAAAATACTTGATGGGAAAGCTTTAAAAGATGCTTTAAAAGGAATAAATGGATACCCAACCTCTACAACCATCAAACTTCATAACCAAGACCCGATAGTGCATAAACTGTCGCATCAACACCTTTATACCAAATTCTGGGTGTTGAACACAGAACAGCCCATTGAAAATGGTATTCCTTGGAAAAATATCGAATCGTTTCCGGTCCCAGTTTTGATCGCGGACTTCATCAAGACGTTGAAAATTTAGTACTTTTGATTAATTAAAGAATTATGAGCGGAACATTAAATAAAGTAATGCTTATCGGGCATTTAGGGGATGAGGTAAAGGTGCACTATTTTGAAGGAGGAGGGTGCGTAGGGCGTTTTCCTTTGGCCACCAACGAAACCTATACCAATAGGCAAACCGGAGAGAAAGTCACGAATACGGATTGGCACAATATTGTGGTACGGAATAAAGCCGCTGAAATCTGTGAAAAATATTTGAGCAAAGGCGATAAAGTCTATGTGGAGGGTCGTTTGAAGAACAGACAGTGGCAAGGTGAAGATGGAAATACCCGCTATACAACGGAGGTGCACGTCCAGGATTTTACCTTCCTATCCACTAAGGCGGAAAGCATGGCCAATACGCAACAAGTTCCCGAAGCAAGACCTCAGACAGAACCTGCACAACCTTCCGGTCCCGAATCGGTTGAAGAAGTGGAACAGGATGATGACCTTCCGTTCTAAAAAGTAAGTTTAAACCATACGAATTTGGATCCCGAGCCCTATTGTTTGGCATTTTTCCTGACCACTTTCAGCGGTATATTCACGATAAAAGTGATTGTACTTTTACTTCTTTTGGTTTGTTCCGCGTTAATTTCCGGAGCTGAGGTAGCCTTGTTTGGACTTTCCCAAACCGATTTGAACGAAATCGAGGAAAAAGACTCCCCCAGGGGAAGGCTGATCGTTCAATTGCTCAACAAGCCTAAAAAACTGCTGGCGACCATACTTATTGCCAACAATGCCATCAATATTGGAATAGTTTTATTGTTCAGTTCCATTGGTAACACTATTTTTTATGAGGTTGACCAAACCTTGTTCGGAGTTGTTTCCGTCAGGTTTCTTTTGGAAGTAATTGTGGCTACCTTCCTAATTCTAATGTTCGGGGAAATCCTTCCAAAGATTTATGCCAATCGAAACAAGGTTCAATTCTCTCATTTCATGTCCATTCCGCTAAAGTTGTTGAGCTTTGTGTTCACTCCTTTTAGTTCGCCCATGAGCAAAGCAACTGGATACCTTCAAGAGAAATTGGGAAGGCAAAAATCCAATTTGAGCGTAGATCACCTATCTCAGGCATTGGAACTGGCCTCTGAAGGCGATACCACCAAAGAGGAACAAAAGATCTTAGAGGGAATTGTCTCGTTCGGTAATACGGACACCAAACAAGTTATGCGTCCGCGTATCGACATCTTTGCGCTAGACGAAGAAATGAAGTTTCCTGAGGTATTGGAGGATATTAAGAAAAATGGGTACTCCCGTATTCCGGTTTTTTCTGAGAATATGGACAATGTACTGGGCGTTTTATATGTAAAGGATTTGCTTCCCTATATCGACCGAAAGAGTTTTAATTGGATGTCTCTGATTCGGGAACCGTACTTTGTTCCGGAGAACAAAAAATTGGATGACCTGCTTTTGGAGTTTCAGGACAAAAAGAACCATTTGGCGGTAGTTGTGGATGAATATGGAGGAACTTCAGGAATTGTGACCTTGGAGGATATCATTGAGGAGATAGTG
Source organism: Flagellimonas sp. 2504JD4-2 (assembly GCF_053642935.1). Lineage (NCBI taxonomy): Bacteria > Pseudomonadati > Bacteroidota > Flavobacteriia > Flavobacteriales > Flavobacteriaceae > Flagellimonas > Flagellimonas sp. 2504JD4-2. Next base: position 734,611 of record NZ_JBSIOV010000001.1, read on the forward strand.
GGTGATATCAGTGATGAATTTGATGATGAAGACCTTATTTTTTCCAAATTGGACGACTATAATTATGTTTTTGATGGAAAAACCACGTTGAAGGATTTTTATAGGGTGGTAAAGATTGAGGATGAGGAAGAATTTGAAAACCAAAAAGGCGAGTCCGAGACCATTGCCGGTTTTGTACTGGAGATTTCGGGGAGTTTTCCCAAACGTGGTGAAAAAATATTGTTCAAAAACTATCAATTTGTAGTGGAAAGCCTTGATAAGAAAAGGCTAAAACGCATAAAAGTCACTTTACCCCATGAAGCATAAGTTTGCTGTATTCTTGATCTTCCCCCTTCTTCTTACAGGCTGTAAAGATGAAGTATTGCCAAAGCCCAACGCCATGTTGAGGCTTGATTATCCTGAGGCCAAGTACTCGGAAATCAATGAGGATTGTGCCTATTCGTTTCAAATCAATACACTGTCGAAAGTAAAGGAAAACAAGGATTGCTCCTTGGTTTTGGACTATCCAATGATGAAGGGCTCCGTTTTTATCACTTATAAAAAAGTGGATGGCAATATCCGGGAACTGCTAATAGACGCACAAAAATTGACCTATGAGCATGTTGTTAAGGCAGACGGAATTTCGCCCAAAGAATATATCAATACGGATGAAAATGTCTACGGAATGTTCTACGAAGTCAGTGGAAATGCAGCTTCACAATCCCAGTTTTACGTTACGGATAGCACGAACCACTTTGTGACCGGTTCGCTGTACTTTTACGCCAAACCAAATTTTGATTCCATATTACCTGCGGCGGCCTATCTTCAAAATGACATCCGTAGGATTATGGAAACCTTGCGTTGGAAATAACTCTGCTACTCCTTACCTAAAAGCGCTTCTGCTTTTGCAATGCTTGAGTTGATCTGTTGTTGAAGCTCTTTGACTTTGACCTCTTCCTCGTCCAACCATAATTGCTTTTGCTCCGTTAATGCTTTTCCATCCAATATCTCTTCGGGATCAAAGCGATCACCAAAGTTTTTCATCCAATCCATCATAGCGTTATTGGCATCTTGAAGATCTTTCATGGCACTGGAATACTTTTGGCCCACCTCGGTGGTGTCCACTTTAGGCTTCAATTCGCCCACAAGCCTTCCTAGTTTTCCCATTTTGGGCATTACCTCGTCATGGATGGCCATAACTTGTTCCATTTGAGAAGGACCTTCTTCTATCTTCTTTTTTTCCTTGCAGGAGTAAGAAAGAAATAAAACAAGAGTGACTATTATTGATAGTATTTTTTTCATTTTGATAGTTTTTTGCTGAAAATTCTTGATGTAAAAATATACAAACTAAAACCTGAAAGAATGGTAAACAACCCAAAAAGTGCAAAAGCCCTTAGTAATAGGTTATTGAAGTTGTCCCTGCCCTCATAATCCATGGTGTGCAGCATCCAAAGAAAATCAAAAGCGCGCCATTGGTTACTTCTGAAAGTTTGGATGTTGCCATAATTTTCAGAAACATAAATGGTTGTATTTGCAGGTTGGGCAAAAGTAATAGCGTAGGCAGGTAGCGGACGACCTCGATATTCATGATGATTGCCTGCTTTTTGAAGATATTCCACCTCAGTAATCACGGCGGTAACGTTCAATCCATCCATTGCGACCAGCATGGCTTCTTTTTCGGATAAGGGTGGTCTTTTTAAGCCAGTTATAGCATCAAATAATAAGGAATTATTACCAGTTTTTGATGTATGGATTATACGATAGGTAGGTTGATTTAATACGTTTATCAGCTCTATCGAAACAATGCTATCTTTCGAAATGGCCTCGGATTTTATAAATGAGGATGGAGACACCAAATCTTGTGACGGCATAGGAATCGATTTTACATTTTTTAAATGATCACCTCGAATTTCATCAATATTGGTCCAGCTAAAGTAGAGCCCTCCAACTGTCCATAATAAAAATTGGATACCTAAGAGGACACCCAAATAACGATGCCATTTTCGATTGCGTTGGATCCATTGTCTTTTGGTCATAACAAGCTGATTTTATCCCGGGCAACAAAGTAGTCGCCCGGGATTATGATTAAAATGAATACTGTGTTCCTAATGTAATGGTTTCCTTGCTCTTTAGCTGAATTCCATTCAGATCCTGCAGTAAAGGCGAAGCAAACTCAAATCCAAATCTTAAGTTTTTCAAAGCTCCTTTTGAGGCATAGATATTGAATCCAACACCTCCATTGAGAAAAGTGCCTCCTGAATTATTCGTGTCAGCGGTAATGACCATCATCGGATTAAGGTTGGGGTCGGCCCCTTCAAGTTCTCCAACAACAAGTCCTTCAAGCCTTGCTGAAAAACTGATCCAATCTGCAGCCTTTATGGCAAACCAATTGTTCAGACTATACCGATTTCCGTACCGAAAGTCTCTATCGTTTTCTCCAAAACGAAAAACCCCTCGAATTTGACTTCCCCAGGAAACGGACTCACTTTGCCCTAGGTAGGTAAGTGCCAAAATGGGATCAAAAGAGCCACTTCCGACCTGCATCGGATAGGGTAGTTCGGTTTCATTGGGAGCGGAGGCCGGTGTTACATCACTTTCGGTTACACTTCCTGTGGGAATGGAAAATCCGATTTGTCCATGAAGACTTTGTTGATTTTTATTAAAGAATCTGTACAGCATAGATAATTTAATATCTCCCAGCCCGCTTGATTCCGTGGTGAAATTTCCTCCCATTCGCGTAAGATGGTCCATTTCCATGGAAAGATAATTGAACATTACCATAAGGGTAACCTTGTCGCTCGGCGCGAACATAGCTCCCAACATATGCATATTCATGGGCATGGAAGTGGGAGTGACCATATAATTTGCCAAGGCATCCTCAAAAGCAGCGTCATCGTTTCCTTGTTTTAAATCTTCCATATTCATATACATGTACCTGTAAGAGAACATCCATTCGCCCTTACCATGCATATGATCGCCCATTACGGAAATTGGAGCGTGTCCATCAGGTCTTCCAGCAGACCATTTTGATGTATTGTCATTGGTTTCTTGTGCACATAGTGCAAGAGTGGCCAAACAAAGAATGGCCGATATATATATTTTCATCGGGTTTAATTATTTAAAGGTTAGGGTAACCTTTCAATTGCGAAGGTCACCTCAAAAAAATAGGTGTGCGGAGATTAAATAAGGGTATTCGGTGGATGAAAGCTGGAAGTGAAAAATAGAAAGGAATAGGAGTTGCAATAATTGAAATCATGGTTGGATTCAATTTGCGATTGTTCCTCTGTGAAGTTATCCATCAATTCAACAAAACCTATGGGATATTCTTCCAAAGCAATTTTGGGAAGGTTTTGTTTTTTTTGTTCATTTTGTTCGGAAAGACGCTGCATTAAATAGCATTTTCCTTTACACTGCAGTTCTATATTTTCTTTGTTGATACAGAGAAATTCTGCAATATAATCCTCATATATGATGTATTCTGCAAGAGGTATAACGGGCCTAACCATGGCCAGAAGGTAGAGGAAGACAAAACCGTATGCAGCAAATCGTTTCAAAAAACTCCTGATTTCGACTGCAAAAATAAAAAGGCTTTCCTTACGAAAAGCCTTTACATAAGTTTATTTTGATAATATTTTATTCAAAATCTGCAGGACCCACTCCTTCGTTGACCTTGATTTCCTTGACCAAAAATTCAAAGCTCTGCGGTCCCATGGTCTGGGTGAGTTTAAACGGAAATTTGATGCCCGATACTTCTTGATAGTCATCGAGGGCAACAGTATTGTTCATTTGCTGGCCCTGCACCTCCTCAACACTTACTTCCTGAAGCTTTAATCCAGTTTCAGTATCATAAAATGCAGACTTCTTATCGGTAATTTTTAGCTTATAAGCCTTTTTATCCCCAACTGCTTCAACACCTTCCAAAGTGATGTTTCCGGCGGCTAGATAATTAAGTTCTGGGAAAGCGGCAGATTCCTCCTTAATGCGCTCAATTTCCTCTTCAGAAAGGTCTTTGCGCTGTCCTTGGGCAATCATATAACCTTTGTCGCCATCCAAAACCTGCTTTTGCATGGAATTCCCCATCACCTTTACATCTTGCATAAATTGATCCTTGGTGGTTTTTTTCAACTCAAGTTCAAGCTTCATTCCCTGCATTTCAGCCTCAGCGGTCATGGCATAGGATTCTACTCCTTCCAATTTTTCTTGACCCCCAACTGCTGCGATATATTTCTGCAGAATGGATGCTACTGTTATTCCATCCGGTATTGCAGCATCATAATTTGGCTTTTCTGTTTTGCCGGCATGCTTGTCATAAAACAGCACAGGAACTTTTTTATCATTAAAATTGACTTTTTCCAGATTTTCCAATACTTCACTTCCTTTTCCTGTTACCACAATTCTGGCATTTTTGGTGGAAAAGTATTTTTGTGCCGCCTTTTGGACATCTTCTGCGGTTACCGCTTCAATGCGTTCCAAGTACGTTTTATAGAAGTCCTTAGAAAGTCCTTCGGTTTCAATATTAAGCGCATAATTGGCTATAGTCGACGGATTTTCAAGGGCCATAACAAAGTTTCCAGCGTATTTGGCCTTAGCATTGGTCAACTCTTCCTCCGTCACTGGTTCAGAAATCATTTTGTCTATCTCACTCAAAATTTCAACCACAGAACTGTCAGTAACCATGTTTCGGACTTGAGCCGAGGCACTGAAGCGCATAGGGCTGTATTTGTTGTCGCGAATTCCTGAATAAGCCCCATAGGTGTAACCTTTGTCTTCCCTCAAGTTTTTGAACAAGCGAGCCTGTGAACCACCGCCCAATATTCGATTGGCCAAAAGTGCGTCCAAATAATCTTCATCTTTCATTTTAAGATGGGTGATGTTCTGAACTACCACTTCCGATTGCACCGCATTGGGAACATCAACAAAGTTGATTTGCGCATACTGCGCATCGGTTGGTTGGGAATAACTAAAAGAAGGAGGAACCGCTTTGGACCAAGGAGTGAAATGTGTCGTCACCAATTCCTGGGCACTTTCGAAATCCACATCACCAATAATCACCAAATAAGCATTCGCCGGTACAAAGTAATCCCGGTAATGTTTCTCAACATCCGCAAGGGTTACATTATTTACAGTTTCTTCGGAAGTAATTTCTCCAAAAGGGTGATTTTTTCCGTAAGCCAAGGCCAATTGAACACGGGTTGCTATGGCAGAAACATCTTTTTCCTGTGATTTGATACCAGTGATTATTCGATCCTTTTCCTTATCAAATTCTTCTTGGGTAAAATTTGGATTTAGGGCAGCATCTGCCATTAACTCCAGAATTCTAGGGAAATATTTGGAAAGACAACTGGCTGAAGCACTTTGGTCGGAAAAACTAATGTTTGCTCCCAAAAAATCGACCTCTTCGTTAAAGTCATCTTTCGAAATGGATTTTGACCCCTTACCCAATAAGGTTGATGTCAAGTCTGAAACCCCGGCTTTATCGCCCTGCAAAATTGGCGGATTATCAATGGTGAGTGTCATGGAAACCCTAGGCAATTTATGGTTCTCAACTACCATAACCTTGAGTCCATTGTTTAGCTCAAATCGTTGAGGCTCTTGAAGATTGATTTCTGGGGCTGGACCCGATTTGGGTTGTTTGCTTCTATCTATTTGTGCTTGCGAGACTGCCATAAAAAGCGACAGTACGGAAAAAACAATATACTTTTTCATCTTAATTAGCTTCTTTTTGTTCTGGTAAATATTCTAACTCCACTCTTTGGTTCACCTTCAAGTATTTTTTGGCCACTTCCCTTATCTCCTCTCGCGTTATAGAGCGATATATGTCGATTTGGGTATTGATGAGGTTGGTATCACCCCGTAACATATAATTGTCAGCAAGGGAATTTGCGATTCCTGCAATACTGCTATTGGCATTCACATAGTTGTTCTCAAACTTGTTTTGAAGCTTTTGGTAATCCTTTTCGGAGATGAGATCGGTCTGTATTTTCAAAATTTCAGCATCGATTTCATTTTTAATATCCTGAATTGAATTTTCTCCAACAGGAAGGCCTCCAACAACGTAGGAACTATAATCTTCCGCACTGATCGGTACTGAAAATATCTGAAGCGCTATTTTTTTCTCGTCGACCAGTTTTTTGTACAATTTGGAACTTTCTCCGTCACTGAGGTATGTAGAGATCATATCGATTACATACGCATCTCTTTCAGCTTGCCCTGGCGTTCGATAGGCCAATAAAATGGCGGGAATTTGGATATTGGGATCGTAATATTTGGCTTGTACCGTGTTAACAATCGGATCCTCGACCACTTGGTTTCTTTGTATTTCGGCCCCACGATGAATTGGTCCAAAATAATCTGAGATCATCTTTTTTGTTTTAGGGACATCAATATCCCCGGCAACAACCAAAACTGCATTGTTTGGAACGTAATAGGTTTTGTTGAAGTGCTTAAAATCGTCAAGCGTGGCACTCGCCAAATGGTCCAAAGAGCCAATAACACCCCATCTATATGGATGTTTTTTATAAAGATTTTTCAAAAGCACCTCAAAGAAAGCACCGTATGGAGAATTATCCACCCGAAGTCTTCGTTCTTCTTGAACGACTTCCTTTTGGGTGTTGACCCCGACTTGACCAATGATGGGATGTAGCAATCGCTCCGATTCCAACCAAAGTCCGACCTCCAAACTGTTCGATGGGAATGTTTCATAGTAATACGTTCTGTCCAAAAAAGTATTTGCGTTTCCGCTACCACCATTGGAGGCCACAATTTTATCCCATTCACCGCGCTCAATATTTTTGGTGCCCTCGAACAAAAGATGTTCAAAAAAGTGGGCAAAACCTGTCTTTTGTGGGTCTTCGTCCTTTGAACCCACATGGTACATCACGGCAGTGGTAACAACAGGGGCACCATTGTCCTGATGCAAAATAACATGGAGACCGTTGTCCAGTTTGTACTCTTCAAAGGCAACTTCTTGGGCATGGATAAAACAGCCTGTTGCCATTATGAAAAGCACTGATAGTAGAAATCTTTTCATGATCATATGTTTTGTAATGATTTAATAAATAGGATTAGTATACATTTTTTGAATGATGTTACACGAAATATACGTGAAAATTTAGAAGATCTGCACATCATACGGTAAGTCTTTAACAAGAATTTGTAGCATAATTCGTCAACATTCAGTAAATTAAACAATCATCCAAAATTTTAGCGAAATGAAAAACTTGTCTCTACCTATCCGTTTTGGTATTGTTACCAGTGCTATTCTTATGGCTTATTTTTTGATTCTTGCACTGATGGGAAAGCATACCAATGTTTTTTATAGTTTGTTCAATGGTGTCATTACCGGTTTTGGAATTTATGAGACCATTAAATACACCAAGTTGCGGATGGGAAAGGAATTTGATTATGGTAAAGGGTTCATGGCAGGCATTACCACAGGATTTGTGGCCACCCTTTTATTTACCATATTCTTCGCTTTTTATTCCACGGAACTCGATTCGGGCTTCTTGGATGAACTTTCGGAGGTTTGGGCCAAGAACTACAGTAATTTTCAGGGGATCGTCTTCTTTACAGTTGCCATTATGGGGTTTGCCACAACCTTGGTTTTGACACTGTCTTTTATGCAACTCTTCAAGACCTCGAACAATCTAAAAAAATAATACCTTTAAATGCGTTGATTGTGCTTGTACATTAAGGAATTAGCAGTATATTTGCACCCGCTAATTTTGATAAAGCGAAATATATTAAATCTAATTAACGCATTATGTACGCAATTGTAGAGATGGCAGGGCAGCAATTTAAAGTTGCGAAAGACCAGAAGGTGTACGTTCATCGTTTGCAGACGGAAGAAGGTAAAAAAGTCACTTTTGACAAGGTTCTTCTTTTGGATGACGGTGGTAACGTAACTGTTGGCGCCCCAGTCATAGAAGGTGCGGCTGTTGAAGCCAAAGTTGTAAAACACCTTAAAGGAGATAAGGTAATCGTCTTCAAAAAGAAAAGACGTAAAGGTTACAGGGTTAAAAATGGTCATAGACAACATTTGACTGAGATCGTTGTTGAAGGTATTGTAGCCAAAGGAGCCAAAAAAGCAGCTCCTGCAAAACCAAAAGCCAAAGCTGAGAAACCAGCAACTGAAGCTAAAAAGGCAGCGCCAGCGAAAAAAGAAGCTCCAAAGAAAGCGGCTCCAAAAAAGGCAGCAGCTGAAGATTTGAGCGGAAAGACTGTAGCTGAATTGAAAGAAATGGCAAAAGCTAAAGGAATCTCAGGGATTTCTTCAATGAAGAAAGCTGAGCTTATTGAAGCTTTACAAAAATAAAACGAACTAAAATTTAGATATCATGGCACATAAGAAAGGTGTAGGTAGTTCAAAAAACGGTAGAGAATCAGAATCGAAACGCCTTGGCGTTAAGATTTTTGGTGGACAAGCTGCTGTTGCTGGAAACATCATTGTTAGACAGCGTGGCACAAAGCACAATCCTGGAGAAAACGTTTACGCAGGAAAAGACCATACATTGCATGCCAAAGTTGATGGTATTGTAAAGTTTGAAAAGAAAGCAGGAGGAAAATCATTTGTTTCCATTGAGCCTTTTCAAGCTTAAGAAAAAAATATTTCTTCAATATAAGAACCCTCACTGAAAAGTGGGGGTTTTTTGTTAGCTCAGCGTTAAGCTATTTTTAATTGCTTTGAAAATTACGCTTAATATGATTTTATCTTAAAAATGAGCTAACCCATTTTCATGGCCGTAATAATTTCTTTGTGGTACAATAACAACCACTTAAGAAATGAAAAAATATTTACAGCTTTTAATCTTATTTATTGCGCCATTATCCTTTTTTGCGCAGACCGGGAATGTTCAAGGAACCATATCCGATGAAAATGGAATCTATGTTCCTGGAGCGAATGTTATGATTTCTGAATTGTCCAAAGGAGCAATTACAGATTTCGATGGAAAATTTACACTACTTAACATTCCTGAAGGAAGTCATACACTTAAGATATCCTATCTAGGGTATGCCACAATTGAACAAAGTGTCGAGGTTACTACCAATGGGACTTCAGTGGTCAATCTGACTATGAATCCGACCAATGTAGAACTACAGGAAGTACAGGTTTCCGCTTATGGACTCAGTGGTCAGGCAAAAGCCCTTAACACCCAAAAAACAAATCAAAACATTACCAATGTTGTTTCCACGGACCAGATTGGGAAATTTCCTGATGCGAATATTGGAGATGCGGTAAAACGGATTCCTGGTATTACCATGCAGGTGGATCAGGGAGAAGCTAGAAACGTAATTGTGCGTGGTCTTGCCCCACAATTGAATTCTGTTACATTGAATGGCAGTCGAATTCCATCAGCCGAGGGAGACAATAGAAACATTCAGATGGATTTGATTCCTTCCGACATGATTCAGACCATAGAGGTGAACAAGGCCATTACACCTGATATGGATGGAGATGCGCTTGGTGGATCTGTAAATCTTATCACTCGGTCATCACCACAAAGTTTTCGTCTCTCCACCACCTTGGGTTCGGGAGTGAGTTTTATCAATGACGAGCCTATTTACAACTTTGGATTTTTATTGGGAGATCGAACCAAGGATGGCAAATTTGGCTGGATGTTGGCAGCCTCTTACAATAATGTGGATTTTGGATCAGATAATGTGGAGGCCGAATGGGTCAACGAAGCGGAAAGTCCATTGACCGACGAGGATATCGAGGTAAATCCTTTTGTTGAGGAATCTGACATTAGAACGTATCTGGTTCAACGAATCCGAAGAAGCTTTTCTGCCAATATTGATTATTCATTTGATGCAAATAATACCGTCTTCCTAAAAACCATGTACAATTGGAGAGATGATCGTGAGAACAGATTTCGCTTAAGGTTCAGAAGCATTGAGCCTGTATTTGCCAATGGCACGGAGAGCGTTGTTGGTTACGAGGGGGAAATTCGCAGACAGACCAAAGGAGGGATTCCCGGAGGCCGTATAAAAAATACGAGACTGGAGGACCAGCGTATGCAAAACTATACTTTGGGTGGAAATCATTTATTCGGAAATCTTAAAGTGGATTGGATGGCTTCTTATGCCAAAGCCTCCGAAGAGCGACCAAACGAGCGCTATGCCGAATATGAAATTGGTGATGCCATTGGAATAAGTGCAGATTTGGGAAATCCACGTTATCCTTCATTTAGACCAACCAATGCCTCTGATGCGACATTGTCCAATTTTGAATTCAAGGAGTTTACGGAAGAAAATCAGTTTACAGAAGAAGAAGATTTCAATGCGTTTATGAACTTCCAATTACCCGCTGATATTTTTGGCGCGGGAGAAGGAACCATAAAATTTGGAGGTAGATTAAAATCAAAGAACAAGGTTAGGGACAACAACTTTTTTGAATCAGAACCTATTACTGGCTTTGAGACATTGGCAGATATACAGACCAGGGATTATACGAAAAGCGATTTCTTGGCGGGAAGTCAATATGCAGCGGGTCAATTTGTAGATCCTGCTTTTTTGGGAACACTTGACTTCTCAAATGCTGCAAGTTTTGACACAAGTGCCGTTGAAGATGAGTTTTTGGCAGGGAACTTTGACGTGGACGAAAAAGTCTATGCAGGCTATGTTATGGCCAATCAAAAATTATCTGAAAAATTGTCCGTGCTCGCAGGGATAAGAGTCGAAAACACAAAGATCAACAGTCTTGGAAATGAGGTCATCTTTGATGATGATGGAGATTTTGCAAGTTTCAACCAGATTCGTGACGAAAGCTCTTATACCAATGTGTTACCTGGCATTCATTTTAAATACGATCCTTCAAACAATACGGTTATACGTTTTGCTTGGACAAATACCATCGCAAGACCGAACTATGTGGATTTGGTTCCTTTCAGAAATGTGATCAATGAGGATGAAGAAGTGGAAACAGGGAATGCCGAGCTCGACCCTACAACTTCCATGAATTTTGATTTTGTTGCCGAGCATTATTTTGAATCCGTTGGGATTATTTCAGGAGGAATCTTTTACAAAGACATCCAAGACTTTATCTATACTTCATTGTCTGAAGACGCAACAACAGGATTTGATTTATTCCAACCTCTAAACGGTGATAATGCCTCTATTTTTGGAGCAGAAGTGGCGTTCCAAAGACAACTGGATTTCTTGCCCGGTTTTGCGAAAAACTTCAGCATTTACCTGAATTATACTTTGCTTACGTCTTCAACGGATGGTATTCGCAATGGTGACGAAACCAGGGAAGATGTAGATTTACCTGGAACAGCTCCAAATATGTTCAATGGTTCCTTGGGCTATGCCGATAAAAAATTCAGTTTGAGATTGTCGACCAATTTCTCCGATGCTTATATTGATGAATTGGGCGGCAATGCCTTTGAGGACAGATATTATGACAAACAGTTTTTTGTGGATTTGAATGCCTCTTTCACTATCAACAAAAACCTACGTCTTTATGCAGATTTGAACAATATCACCAATCAACCTCTGCGCTACTACCAAGGGGTTTCAAATCGCACACAACAGGTTGAGTTTTATGAAAAAAGGTTGACTTTTGGATTGAAATACGATTTGTTCAAAAAATAAGAACCATTAACCTACAGTCTTTAAAGCTGCCTTCGGGCAGCTTTTGTCGTAAAACGATATAGAATGATAAATACCAAAACCATATTGCTTTTATCCGCTATTGGATTCATCTCTTGTAATGGTAGAAGTACCTTGCCTCCTATACAACCCGACGTTGTAACGGAAACCACAATAAATGATACGGACGACCCCGCCATTTGGGTTAACCCTAACGATGTATCAAAAAGTATTGTTTTTGGAACGGACAAGGAAACCAACGGAGGTATCTACGCCTTTGATTTAGAAGGGAAAATTATCAAGGATAAATCCATTCTAAACATTAAAAGACCAAATAATGTCGATGTGGAATACGGATTTCAATTGAATGATTCTTTGTCTGTCGATATTTTGGTTTTTACCGAGCGGGAGAAACAGCAGATTCGAGTATTCTCCGTTCCCAATATGAAACCACTGGATGGCGGAGGTTTTCCGGTTTTTGAAGATGAAACCAACATGGAACAAAAGCTGCCGATGGGAATAAGTCTATACAAATCTCCTAAAGATTCATCGGTGTATGCCGTAGTTGGCAGAAAAACAGGTCCAGATGGGAGCTATTTGTACCAGTATAAGTTGAAATCGGATAGCACTGGGGTAAGTTCCCAGCTGGTTCGAAAATTTGGAGCATTTAGCGGGCAAAAAGAAATCGAGGCCATTGCAGTGGATGATGAAAAGGGATTGATTTATTACTCGGATGAAGGGGTTTGTATTAGAAAATACCATGCGGAACCCGAAAAGGGGGATAAGGAGATTTCCTGTTTTGGGGGAGAGCACTTTTTGGAGGATATCGAGGGAATCGCTATCGCCAACTTTCCCAACGGAGAAGGATTTATCATTGTTTCAGATCAGCAAAAAGGACAGTTCAATATTTTTTCCAGAAAGGACAATTCATTTATAAAAGCAGTGAACCTGACCACTTTGGAAACTGATGGCTGTGAGGTTGTGACCGTTCCATTGAATGAAACTTTTTCCAATGGACTTTTTGTTGCCATGAACGATCAGAAGAACTTTTTTTTCCATGATCTTGGAAAAGTTCTTCATGGACCTGTTGAAAATTAAAACCGAAGCTTTCGTTTTCGGGCAGAGATTTCCCAAGAAGCTATCTTTTGCCCTTTTTCGATGACAGAAACCTCATCATGCAGGTTAATGGTTGAAGCTATGAAATTGGTAATATTTGAATCCAATGGCAGCTTCAAGCCCTCAGGTATTTTGATTGTGTTTAATGCGTGGCACCAACCTATTTTTATAACTGGTTAACGCTATCCCTCCTTTGATAGCGTCTATTAGATTCTATTCTCGGTATTATTAAAATGACTATTATAGTTTGTAAGTGAATATTTTTTAATTGCATATATTTACTTACAAATTTGATAAAATGAAATTTTCCACTTTTTTATTTTCGTTATTAACAATCGCTTTTCTCGTACAATGCGAATCAAATCGTATAGAAACCATCGAGTATGAGAACTTGAATTCTGAACCAACCACTTTAGATATTCTAGAGAATGAATTCACTTTGAAAAATTTTAATCCAGCGAGTAATATAATTAAAGAAAGTCTAGAAGTTAGTTGGTCCGATTTTCAAGAATATGAAGTTGATGATAAATCATGGTACGAGTTTACTATTCGGCAAAAAGGAGTAGAAATCGTACATGATAGAATCTCTAGCGTTGCCTATTCATTGGTTGCCACTCTGGACGATGATAAATCACCTAATTATTGGATAGTACAAATGGATTCATATGGAGATGCCTTACATAAAAAATATATGGAATTGACATCCGAAAACTTCACTGGTGTTGTTCAAGTTTACAACCTCAAAGGAGAATTTGAAATTGTAAGATATTTTAGCAAAGGAAGTCCTAGTCCAGGATTGAAAAATCTTGAAAAATATAGTGAATCTAGAACATTAGACACACTTGAAATACCTGATTTCCAGTCTTATTGCGATTATAAGTCGGCAAATGACATTTGTTACTTAAATCCTGAGCAATGTGATCCAAGCGATCTTCCAACGGGCAGCTGTACCTCTGGTGGTAGCTACGAATGGGGTGTTGTTGGAGAATATGTAGTTGAGGTTTATATGGATAGAAATGCCAATGGGATTGGAGAACCAAGTGAGTTTGCATACAGATATGATGGGGGAGATAGAATGGGATGGGTTTGGGTACCTAGTTCAAGTTCATTTCCTTCACCTGGGGTAGTTGGCCTTGATTTAGGAGTTGTTGATGATGGCTCTGTTGGTTATGTTTCTGGGCAATGGTCTGGATTAAGTCCAATTTTGGATAAAGACTCTCCTCCTGATTGCGAAAGTTTTCATTTTGTTCAAACATCCTCAAATTGGCAACAAAGTGCGGTTGTAGGGATATATTTTAATATAGTTTTAGTAATGCATGAACCACCTTATCTGAGATATGACAAAACTGTTGTTTTAGATCAACCAGTTCTATTTGGCGCTCCCGTTTTGGACCGTTTTGGTAACGAGACGTCTCCGGGATTGATTGCCGAGGTTTCGGCAGGTGCATTACACGCCGCAATGAAGGAAACAGCGAATAAATATGGAGGTACTCAAACTAGCTACAGTGTTGTTCTTGCATATTTTAAACAAAGTATTGCAGATAATTATGCTTTATTCGTTCCAGGAGGTAGAGCCAATACAAACTCAACAACTAATTTAATACCTACAATATATAGACCTACTCCAATTGGATACGGTAGTTGTGATTAGTATTTTATAGAATAATTATTAAATATGTAAGATATTATGTTTTTGAGTTTTTTACTAAAATTTTGCTTGGTGATTATGAATCCAAATGGTATTGATATTTCGCCATTAATGATTGGTGAGGAGTTTTCAAAATATGAAAACGAATTTGTTATTGTAGATAAAAGCCTCGAAGACGAAAACTACTTGATGTTCCCAGGTTGTGATTATGCAATTTCAAAAAGCACCTTAGCCGACGTTACATATATGGGTAGGCCTGTTCTGGCGGTAGGCATTATGGTGGAAAACGGTATCATCGATGGAATTATAGTTATGCAAAAAGTCTTTGACATTGAATCATTTTATATAGATGTTGAAAATAAATATGGTAAAATATCTGGAGTTACAATAAGAAGTGATGGGAGGAATTATTCTTCTAATGAATTAAAAGAGATGCAAAAAAAATCTCGATTGATAAACGATTATGGAAGTGAATCAACTCCGAACATTTCAGAATACCAGCAATTTGAATCAGTGATTTGGGATGATTTCAAGACAAGTAGGAAAAACCCACAGGACTTTCTATCTTTTTTAAAGATAAGCGTATCGAATAGGTTAACAATTATGGGAGATTGTCAATATACAATGGAAATATTAATTAAATCTCACAAAAAAAAGGCTACTAACTAGATACGTATTGCAGTGAATTTGTTGGCAATGATATAGGGTTGCCCTAAGTTAAGAGTATTAGGGCAAATATCCTCATTACCGAAAATCAAAAGCGTTGCCTCAGGGTGGTGTTCATATCCCTTGTTGATTCCTTCTACTGTTCTGTTAACTTTTAAATTAATATTATGGTAGGCACAAACATTTTTTACAGGGATTAACAATTGTTCTGGTATTCTAAAAAATGTTCTGTCATCCATTTTAAAATTTTCCCTTAGGTTAATAAAGGATTTATTAAAAGGGAACCAATTTCCCATATGGGTTTCAAATGCCAAATATAAATCAACGATGAAATCATTTGTATTGGAATGAAACCCAGTTAATTCACATTCAAGCTTATTTTCATGATATATACTAAGCAAAGGATGTTTATCCAAAATATTAATTTTAATATATGGAAGATAGGAAGATGCGAAAACTCCTTTTAAATCAATGGTTTGATGTGATGTTATTCTCCAATTCTCGATATTAATAGAGTTTCCTTCATTATTTTGCTCATCAATAAGGTAATCAAATTCCATAGCATTGTTTGTCCCTATTTGTCCTTCAAACTTGATTAACTTAATCCTTCCTGTCTGATAAAACTTGGTTTGGTTAGTCCGCTCTATTAATTTCGAAATCATAAGGATAAATTGGTGGAATTAGAATGGTAGAGTATGTTATATTTATATAAAAGAACTTCTAATTTAGAACGATTAGTTAAGTGTGTGATGTAGATATGATTCTTTTGAATCCTATAAAATATCAACCTTGCACAATTTCCTGCACATTTTGGACGCACGTGCATTATTAAATGAACCTTAATATTGTAAGCCCTGATTCATGGACTTTTAATTTCAAATATAATTATGTTTCTCTGTATTTGAACAAAATTTCATGTATCAAAATTGGTTCATTTCCCTCCTAGCTTTTATTTGTTCACAAAGTCCTGCTTGTATCTTTTTTTTCCATGATCTTGGAAAAGTTCTTCATGGACCTGTTGAAAATTAAAACCGAAGCTTTCGTTTTCGGGCAGAGATTTCCCAAGAAGCCATCTTTCGCCCTTTTTCGATGACAGAAACCTCATCATGCAGATTAATGGTCGGGCAAATGTGATAGGGGACCCCATAAAGGACGTCTCCTATCTTCAGTTGCTCCCAATTGGATACTTTGAGCACGCCATGTTCTTCACTTTGTGAAAGCAGTTCATAGTTGTCAATATTTAAAAACTTGACCCTTTTGTCTATTGGGTTTTCAGAAGCCACGGATTTATGTCCTAAATCTAGGGTAACAATCCCTTCCGTAGGTTTTGAGATAATGCGGGTGACCAGTAAAGCAGTATACTTAAAGTTTTGCTCACTCAACTTATCACCATAACCCCAATCCCATAAAACACAGGTGCCTGGACTGGTAATTCTCGATTCTTGTAAAAGATGTGAAGTAAAGGAAGGTGTCCCACCACAAACCAGCTCAATATTCGGATAGATTTTTTGCAAGGCCTCAAAATAGACGGTCACATCTTCAAATCCGGATTCGATCTTTTCGTTTCGAACCGAAAAATCGGCATCTCTTAAATGTCCATCATAAACATGGAGACCTTTAAATTCAATGTTTTTACAATCCCTAATTACCAAAAGAAGCGAATCAAGAGCCGATCCAATCTTTATTCCTGAACGGTTCATGCCATTGTTGATATCAATATAAAGATCGACTTTGGAGTCTCTTTCAAGCGCTTTTTTGTTGAAAATACGGACTGTGTCCTCATCATCTACAATAGTTGCGAAATTGGTAGATGGGAAATGCTCCATCAAATTGAGAAAACGATCAATTTTGGGTCCAACCAATTGATGTGCTATCAAAACTGAATGTGCCCCGGCCTCAGCGGCAATTTCCGCTTCTGCTATGGTTGAAGCCTTAAAATTGGCAATATCCGAGGCCAACAATAGCTTTAAGACCTCCGGCATTTTGTTTGTTTTAATGTGTGGCATCAGCCTATCAGTGTTGCCATCGACCAAAGTCGCCATCTCATTGATATTGAACTTCAAATGTTCTTTGTATAGCACCACGGAGGGTGAATCTACGGTGTCAATATTTTCAATTTCGAACCAATTGTCTTTCATATTCTGCTCTGGTCTCCGATTATTTTTTTACGATGTCCCGAACAATTTTTAGATGATGCCGGGTATGTATTTTTAAGAACCTAATACTCTTTTTTTTATCTAGCACGCTAAAATAAGGATGTTCAAAATGAACATTTGCCTCCAGACCTTGAAGGACTTTTAAATTTTCCTTCGCCATTTCAATTTGCCGATGCAGATCTTCGGTCAGAATCACATCTGGCGGGCGTACTACTTTCGGAGATTTGGCAACACCTCTAGGAAAATCTCCCCATGCATAGATTAAAGTTCTCGTAAGGTTAAAGTTCGATTTGTATTCGTCAGGATTGGATGCTTCCAACGCCTTGCATATCACATTGACGGTCTTGAGCATATGGTCCAAATGCCAGGCCACGTCAACTTTGGATACTTTAGGATTTATAGAATCCCTATGTGGGATATAATCGACAATTTGGGAAAACTGCTCGTCTAAAAAGTTCGGGTCGGATTCGGAGTTCTTATTCAAAATGATAATAGTTAATCCAGCTCCTAAAACTACTAAAAAAAATAACCCTGCCTTTTTCGTGACGAACAGTTTTGTAACACTTAAAATTGAAAGCGATACCCAAAGTCCGGAAAAAACCCTATTTGATCTTCGCGATCAATATTGTTGGTCAACCTATTGTACCTTCTAGAAAAGATATTGGTCCGATTAGTTACATTTTGAAGGTCGACATAGAATTGATGGGATAATTTTTTCCCCTTGCTGTTGATCTTCAGTCCAAGTTTTACATCCCACCGAAAGTAATCGTCATATTGTTGGCTGTAGGCCAGGTCATCAAATAGGACCTCATATCCTGCATTCCGCGAAGCTTCAAGATCAATGGGAGTGTAATATCTCCCCCCGGAATACGTCAATCGGGTATCCACAAAAAGCTTGTTCCTTCTGGACCTTCCCATCGGAAATTCCTTTCCTGCCAAAAGATTTATAACCTGTCCATTGTTAAAGGGAGAATTTCGTTCGATGCCATCACTACCGGTGTATTTACTCTGATAAAAAGAAGAGGTCAGTAACACGTAATAATCATCGCTAAAGAACTTTTCCAAGGTCAACTCCACCCCTCTGTTTGTGGCGGTTCCTTGGTTGACAAGGGATACGGCATCATTGCTAAATCCAAAATCCGCTCCTTCCGTCAAGGTAGAATAGCTCGATGGGAATGGGTCTACGGGAACATTATCGATATCTTGATAGTAAGCTTCAACTTTTCCGCGCCATTTATCTCCCAGTTTCACATCATACCCAAAGACATAATGGGCACTTCTCACAAAATCCAAATCCCTGTTGGTTTGTACGGTGCTTCCATTGACCTCCTCATTCAGAAATAATATTGGGGTCGGACTATTTTGCGAATGAAGACCGTAGCCTAAACTGAATCTATGTTTCTCCGTAGCTTCGAAACTTAACCCGGCCCTGGGTTCAATGGCAAACTGCTGATTTAGATTACTGTAAAGCCCATGAAGTCCTGTGTTCAACGTAAGTTTTTTGGTAAGTCTAAATTGACTTTGGACAAAGGGTTGAACCAACGAAAGACTTTCATCAGTGTCAATTAGAGTTACAAGGTCGGAGAACCCATCGCTATCATTATCTGGTTGTTCCTCACGGTCTTGGTTGATGTAATCCAAGGTCAAATGTTCGTACTGCACTCCTGTTCTTAGGGTAACCCTGTTGTTCAATTTTGTGTTGAACAAGGATGAAACCGTAAATCGATGTTCCTTTTCATCATCTTTAGTATACAACAAAAGGGTTTCTTGGGGTGTGTCTTTTTCGAAATAACGGTCCGCGGTATATTCGCTCGAGGAAGTGGTGTAACCCGCTACTGTTCTAAAAAATGAATTTTTTCCTAAGGGAACAGTGTGTTTCACTCCAATTACGCCAAAACCAGATTTAACGTAGGCATCCTCATCCTCCGCTGCAAATAGATCATCGGCCTCAATACTATCTCCTAAAAACTCAATATCCGAAGTTCCTCCTATTCCAAAAAGGGATAAACTACCAAGTTTCCCTTTTCCAAAATTTAGATTGAAAGAGAAATCTCCATAATTCGGATTGGCCGAAGTTCCTGCTCCCGCGGAACCAATCAACCCAACAAGGGAGTATCGGGCAGCAACCAAAAAGGAACCTTTTTTACCCAAAGGGCCCTCTCCAGTGGCCTCTACACCTGAAAATGCACCCACTTGGGCTGCAAACTCATAATCATCCACATTGCCATTTCTCAGGCCAATATCAAAAACACCGCCTATGGCATTCCCATATTCTGCTGGAAAGGCTGAGGTAATAAAATCGGAATTTTTAAGCATGTTGGGATTCAAAGCGGATACCGGACCTCCGGTCGTTCCGGCCGAAGAATAATGGTTCGGATTTGGAACAGGAATTCCCTCTATTCGCCAAAGTAGGCCGGTAGGGGAGTTTCCTCGGATAATAATATCGTTCCTGCTGTCATCCGGAGCGGAGACTCCGGCAAAATTGGCGGCCAATCTACCAATATCGCCACGCCCACCAGAGAATCTGCCCACCTCCTCAATACCAAACTGCCTGGCCGAAACGGTGGCCATTTTGTTTTTTGGACGATCTAAGTTGGAGTTTGAGGTGATGACGACCTCTTTGAGCGCATTAAAACTTTCCCTTAATGTGATATTAAGTACAACATCTTTCCCGGTGGTAACTTCGATGTTTGGGACATAGGAACTCTCAAAACCAATGTAACTTATCCGAATGGCCTGTCTGCCAATGGGAACATCTTTAAGTGTAAATTGTCCATTCAAATCAGTTATCACACCCGTTGCAAT
This sequence comes from Flagellimonas sp. 2504JD4-2, assembly GCF_053642935.1. Taxonomy (NCBI): domain Bacteria; kingdom Pseudomonadati; phylum Bacteroidota; class Flavobacteriia; order Flavobacteriales; family Flavobacteriaceae; genus Flagellimonas; species Flagellimonas sp. 2504JD4-2. Next base: position 754,570 of record NZ_JBSIOV010000001.1, read on the forward strand.
TTCCATGTCCAGAAGCTCGACTGTAGCACCTTCCAAAGGACTTTCAGATTGTTTATCAAGAACTACACCCTTGATAATACCGGTTTGCGAAAAACCGAGGAATGAAAACAAAAAAGTGATTGCCAAAATGGTCTTTTTCATGATAGGATTATTTTTAGTTTACTCGAAAGTCTCTTAAACATTTGGTTTGAAGAGACTTGAAACTCCTAGGATGTTGTTTGGTCCCTTAGATTGGCATCACTCACCTCGAATTGTAAATACACAGGGTTTTCTCCTGATTTTCAATAAAAACCTTCAGATGACGCTTCAAGTGGTTTTTTGACGATCAAGAAATAGACCTGTCCTATCTTCTTTTATGATCAGTATCTTTACCCTAAGGCAAAGCATATGTTCAAAAAGAAAAGGGTATATAAGTTCTTGTTTCGATTGGCGGTGATCAACGTGGTCTTTTTCCTTGTGAAGATTACCATGGAACCCGACGAGGACAAGGCCCATACTTTTTTTAACCCGACAAGTATCTTTTATTACGTCACAGCTTTCATTTTATTTATGGTTACCTGGGAGCTCAACGATTGGTTTCTTGAAAAACAGCGATCCAAAGGTGGACTCGATTTTAAAAGTAGCTTGGTGATTATTGTGAAAAATATGGCGCTGCTAGCTCCCGTGGCTGCCCTAGTATATTATTTAGGCTTATTTCCTTTAAGGGAACCTTTGGGGATTATTTGTGATGATCCACCTTTAGTGGAGTTTACTGTGGATTTTCTAAGGGCATGTCTTTTGGGCTTGACCGTTATCTTTTTCAACATGTTCCACTTCGCCATGAATCAAAGGGATGAAATGAACAAGCAAATGGAGGATTTAAAAAGGGAAATGACCGCATCAAAATACGCTTCACTTAAAAGCCAGATAAGTCCACATTTTCTTTTTAATAGTTTAAACACGCTCACTTCATTAATGTATGAAGATCGTGATCTGGCTTCAGATTTTGTTACCCGATTGGCATCTAGTTATCGCTATATTTTAGATAATCGGGAACAGGATTTGGTCAGTTTGAAAAAGGAAATGGGATTCTTGGACGCTTTTGTTTTTATGATGGATGTCAGACACAAAAATGCCGTTGTGATCAAGTCGGAAGTGAAAGTACGGACAGACAATTACCTGATTCCAACCCTGTCACTTCAAATGTTGGTCGAGAATGCCATTAAACACAATTACTACAGTAAGGAAAAACCCTTGCATATTGAAATTTCCACAATTGGCAACGATGCCCTAGTAGTACGGAACAATTTGCAAAAAAGAGAACTGAAGGAGGAAACAACCCAATTGGGATTGAAAAATATTAAAAAGCGATACGCCTATTATACCAACAAGCAGGTTTTGGTTCGCCAAGAAGACGATTTTTTTGAGGTGATCATTCCACTTTTGGACAAAGAGGTCATAGATATGAATTTGATAGCAATATCCTAACATGAAGGCAGTAATTGTAGAGGACGAAGAGTTTGCATCCAAGCGTTTGGCACAACTCGTGGGAGAATTGGCCCCAGAGATTGAAATTGTTGCCAAAATAAGTTCCGTGGAGAGTGGAACGCAGTGGTTCAACAAAAACAGTCTACCGGATTTGGTGTTCTTGGACATTCAACTCAATGATGGTTATGGGTTCGACATTCTGGACGGTATGGAAGACCATCCGCCTGTAATATTTACCACAGCCTATAACGAGTTTGCCATCAGGGGATTTAAATACAATGGGGTGGATTATCTTTTAAAACCCATCGTAAAGATGGATTTAAAGGCAGCTCTTGAAAAGTTCAAAAAAAATGTGACCCGAAATGGTAAAGGTGCCACGGAAAACCTGGAACATTTAAAGCAATTGTTCCATAAAGAATATAAGCACCGTTTTATGGTCAAGGTGGGCAATCAGTTTAGGTCTTTTAATGTAGAGGACATCGCCTTTTTTAAATCTCATGAGGGAATGATTTGTTTATTTACACATTCAGGGCAATCGTATCCCATTGAGTACACCATAGATCAATTGGAAAACATTCTTAATCCCATCCACTTTTTCAGGATTAACCGAAAATTTATGGTATCGGTGAAGGCGGTGGTCGAGATCCATAGCTATTTCAATAGTCGCCTATTGCTCAAACTACTGCCCAAGGAGGAAGAGCAGGTCATTGTATCTCGCGAACGTACCACCAACTTTAAAAAATGGTTGGATATGTAACAAAAAACCCCCGCAGAACTGCGAGGGTTTCCATCCGATTTGATTTCCAAATCTAATATCTATAATATTCAGGCTTATAAGGTCCTTCAACTTTCACACCGATATAATCGGCCTGATCTTTTTTAAGTTCAGTAAGTTCAGCGCCCAAACGTGCCAAGTGAAGTTTGGCTACCTTTTCATCCAAATGTTTTGGAAGCATGTAAACGTCATTTTCATACTTGTCACTGTGGTTCCAAAGCTCGATTTGGGCCAAAGTTTGATTGGTAAATGAATTACTCATCACAAAACTTGGGTGTCCTGTGGCACAACCAAGGTTTACCAATCGACCTTCAGCCAATACAATAACATCTTTACCTTCGATGGTATACTTGTCTACCTGAGGTTTGATTTCATCTTTGGTATTACCATAAGCATCGTTTAACCAAGCCATATCAATTTCATTGTCAAAATGACCAATGTTACACACAATGGCTTTGTCTTTTAACCCACGGAAATGCTCTTCGCGAATAATGTCCTTGTTTCCAGTAGTGGTAATGACCACATCGGCCTTACCTACAACGGTTTCCAATTGCTTTACTTCATACCCATCCATACAGGCTTGTAATGCACAAATAGGGTCGATTTCGGTAACCGTCACTATTGCTCCAGCTCCTCTAAAGGATGCTGCAGTTCCTTTACCTACGTCTCCATATCCCGCAACAACTACTTGTTTTCCTGCCAACATGGTATCTGTTGCTCTTCGAATCGCATCAACAGCACTTTCGCGGCAACCATATTTGTTATCAAACTTTGATTTGGTAACAGAATCATTCACGTTAATGGCGGGCATGGGCAATGTTCCATTTTTCACCCTATCGTATAAGCGATGCACCCCAGTGGTGGTTTCCTCGGAAAGCCCTTTGATTCCAGCTGACAACTCTGGGTATTGATCTAGAACCATATTGGTAAGGTCTCCGCCATCGTCCAATATCATATTTAAAGGTTGTCTTTCCTCACCAAAGAACAAGGTCTGTTCAATACACCAATCAAATTCTTCCTCTGTCATTCCTTTCCAAGCGTAAACTGGAATTCCAGCTGCTGCTATGGCCGCTGCGGCATGGTCTTGGGTAGAGAATATATTACAGGAACTCCAAGTAACATCGGCTCCCAGCTCTACCAAGGTTTCAATAAGAACCGCGGTTTGGATGGTCATGTGCAAACATCCAGCGATTCTTGCTCCTTTCAGAGGTTGTTCGTTTCTATATTCTTCACGCAATGCCATTAGACCAGGCATCTCCGCCTCTGCAAGTTCAATTTCTTTTCGTCCCCAATCTGCCAAGGAAATATCCTTCACTTTGTAAGGAACATATGGAATTGTCTTTGTGCTCATATTTAACTTCGTTTTCTTTTTGTAGCTTAGCTATTATCGTGTGCAAAGATACGAAATAGCTTAACTCTTAGTCGTGCCTATTTACAAAACCATAACAATTTCACCCACCACTTCGGCATATATTTGGAAGGTTACCGAACCGGAGAAGGAATTGTCCACAGGTGTGGAACTCACATTGCATTGCCAAGACCGAATGGATGGGATGAAATCGGAAATGCATAGAAGGGCATTTTTGAGCATTCGGCACCTAATGGATGAGGCAGGATATAAAGACCATGATCTCTACTATGACGATTTTGGCAAACCCCATTTAAAGGACGGTAATCATATTTCCATTACCCATTCCCACAATTTCACTGGGATAATTGTAAGTCAATCCGATGAGGTTGGTATTGATATTGAAATGCAGCGGGACAAAATTTTGAGAATAGCGAATAAATTTACCCCGTTGGAAGAATACCGAACACTGGCAAACACCGATGCGATTATCAGAAAACTGACCATAGTTTGGGGTGCAAAAGAATCACTTTATAAAATTTATGCACAGCACGGCCTTAGTTTTTTAAAACATATTGATGTCATGGATTTTGCCTTTGATGACAAAAGAACGGTGGCCCAAATTCTCTATAAAGGGAAAAAATCACATTATGAGGTTGAATTTTTAGAATTTGAGGGCTTTACCTGTGTTTATGCGCTTCGAATGATGGGCGGTTGATGCTTCTTTTTAGTAGCTTTGCCCTGAAAATTTTGCGTGGCCCATGAACATTTCCGTAGAGCTTACATTGACCCCACTTCAAGATGATTTTGAACCTTCAATCATCAATTTCATTAAAAAATTAAGAGCTTCTGGACTTACGGTCCTGGAGAATCCGTTGAGCACACAAGTATATGGAGCCTATGATGAGGTGATGGAGCTTCTTCAAGGGGAGATAAAAGAAACTTTCACGAATTTGGAACATGTGGTATTGACAATGAAGTTGGTAAAATCGGATCGAAGCGGGTATGAGCCACATTTTTGATTGGATTTTTTCGCAATATCAAGACGTCCCTACGCACTTGGTCGTTCTGGAGATGATCGGAGTAGTATTTGGTTTCTTGAGTGTTTGGTACTCGAAAAGGGAGAACATTCTGGTATTTCCAACAGGAATAATAAGCACAGGAATCTTTGTCTACATTTTATTGGTGTATGGACTTCTTGGCGATATGCTTATCAACGGTTATTATTTTATAATGAGTGTAATAGGATGGTACCTATGGACCCGAAAAGTTGATGAGACACACTTTGTGCCCATTACCAAAACCACTGAAAATGAAAAGAGGTGGTCTGTTCTGCTTTTTATTGGCACAATTCTATTTGTAAGCGCAGTTTATTTTGTGGCGGATAAGTTTGACACATGGACGGCTTATGTGGATACTATTACAACGGCTATCTTTTTTGTGGGGATGTGGCTGATGGCGAAGAAGAAACTGGAGAACTGGACATTTTGGATCATTGGGGATGTAATTTCAGTACCCTTATATCTTTATAAAGGATTGGTGTTCTCATCATTCCAATATTTTTTATTTACGATTATTGCCATTTACGGTTATAGAGCATGGAAGAAAAACTTAGGCAAGAGCCCTCAGACCTTGTTAAAGTAGTCCTTTTTGGACCTGAGTCAACTGGAAAGACGACACTTTCACAACAGTTGGCCAGACATTACAATACTGTTTGGGTTCCGGAGTATGCGCGCGAGTATTTGCAGAATAAATGGAACAATGAACGGAAAACCTGTGAGCCGCATGATCTATTGCCCATAGCAGAAGGTCAAATCCGTTTGGAAAATGAGCTTTCCAAAAAAACAACAGATTTGCTTATTTGCGATACTGATCTGTTGGAGACCAAGGTATATTCTGAAGCCTATTATATTGGACATTGTGATCCGGTCTTGGAAAAATATGCGCTGCAAAACAACTATGATCTCTATTTTTTGACCTACATAGATACGCCATGGGAACCGGATGACTTGCGGGACAAACCAAATGAAAGAGAAGAAATGTTCAAGTGTTTCCAAGAAACCTTGGAAAAATATGACAGGAATTTCGTTATCTTGAAAGGAGATAAAAAAACTCGACTTCAAACAGCAATCAACCATATCGATAAACTCCTCAAATCATGAACAAATTAAGTCAACAAGACTTGGCCCAAATGGAAAAAAAGGGCATTTCCAAAGAAAAAGTTGAAAACCAAATAGCAACCTTCAAAGCAGGTATTCCATTTGTAAAACTGGAGAAAGCTGCTGTGGTCTCGGACGGAATTTTAAGGTTTTCTGCAGATGAGCAAAAAGAACTTATCCAATTTTTTGAAGATGAAAGAGGAAGGATGGACCTTTTAAAGTTTGTGCCGGCATCGGGAGCAGCTTCCCGCATGTTCAAGGCCATGTTCAGCTTTTTGGACACCTATAATGCCGCAGAAGAAAAGTTGTCCGACTATATAGAACGCACTGGGGATGCTGCCGTTAAACAGTTTTCGGATACTATGGAAAACCTTCCCTTTTATGATTTGATTATGGAAAGGATTTCCGGCAAAGCAGCGAATAAGGATGAAGAAGTATATCTTTTTGTCAAGGAAATGCTGGTAGCGGATGGATTGGATTATGGTTTTTATCCAAAGGGCTTGCTACCTTTTCATAAATATGGCTCGGGAACCGCTACTCCCTTTGAGGAACACCTGAAAGAGGCTTCATTATATGCGAAAACGGATGGGAAGGCGAATCTTCACTTTACCATCTCCGAGCAGCATGATACGATGTTTAAAGAAGAGCATACGTTGGCTGCTCCTAGAGTTTCGGAGGCTACAGACACCACGTTTGAGGTAACGTATTCCAATCAAAAACCATCCACGGATACCATCGCAGTAGATATGGAAAACCAGCCATTTAAAAACAGTGATGGGTCATTATTGTTCCGTCCGGGAGGCCATGGTGCACTAATTGAGAACTTAAATGATCAAGATGCCGATGTGATCTTTATCAAGAACATTGACAACGTGGTTATCGATGAGAATCTAAGTGAAGTTGCCAATAGTAAAAAGATGTTGGCCGGAGTTTTGCGAAAAGCGCAAACAAGGGCTTTTGGTTATGCCAAAGCAATTGAAAATGGGACTATCTCCGAAGGAGACGCTCAAGAAATTAAAGCTTTTCTGGAGGAAGAACTCAACGTAAGATTCTCAAAAGACTATGCAAACCTAGGGTTGGATGAACAAGTTTCCATTTTGAAAGACAGGCTTAACCGACCGCTAAGGGTATGCGGGATGGTTAAAAATGAAGGTGAACCGGGAGGTGGCCCATTTTGGATAAGCGATGAAAATGGAAATATCTCGTTGCAGATTATTGAATCGGCCCAGGTCGATTTGTCCGATGGGCAGCAAGCTTCGATTCTTAAAAACTCAACGCATTTTAATCCGGTGGATTTGGTATGTGGAATTAGAAACTACAAGGGAGAAAAATATAATCTGTTGGATTTTGTCGATGTGAAACAGGGTTTCATAACCGGAAAGACAAAAGAAGGCAAGGAACTTAAGGCCTTGGAACTCCCTGGATTGTGGAATGGGGCCATGGCATTCTGGAATACGATATTTGTTGAGGTACCCTTGGTTACCTTTAATCCTGTAAAAACCGTGAACGATCTTTTAAAGCCCACACATCAGGTGTAAAAAAGCATAAAATTTGAGTAATTAGACCGTTCTAGAATTACTGGAGCGGTTTTTTTGTGACCTTTTTTCAGAACCTGTGTCTAATTAATTGAAAAGGTTAGATAAAAAGGAATTGAATACGGTTGTTAGATAAAAAGATAAAGATTTTACTAGGCGCAGGCCTAGGATTTTTGGTTGGTTGATTTGGTTTTAAAGGTCGCACAAAGTGCGGCCTTTTCTTCTATGTGACTTTGACCGTAAAGTGGTGTCTAATAAAAAAAAGAAGAGAATGGAGTTCAGCCAATTTGGGACATAAGTATTTCTAGACGTCGGTGTCTAGATTTTTTGGTTGGCAGGAGGGCTGTGCTTGCACGGTCCTCCTTTTTTTGTGACCAAATCAAAAAACAGGTGTCCAATTAGATGAAACACAGCATATGATTTTTGAAATAGTACTTATTCTCGGTTTGTTGTCATTTGTATTGGCAGTTTTTTTGGTAGTACCTCATTTAAATCGAGAATATAAAAAGGAGAAAAGAAAGAAACTAGGATAATGCTATGCAAACACTAACCTTTGCGTTATCCGCAATAGCTGGTTCTGTTCGTATCCTGTTTGCTCCATAACAGGGAATAGGAATTGGCGATTTAAAGGCTGCGAAAGCAGCCTTTTTTTGTATAAAAATTACACAGCCGGCATATTTTTTACACAAAACTATACAAACAGGGAAATCGATAAAGAGCATACAATTCGTTGATATACAGGAGATTGTAAATAAACAACACATCAAAGAGAAGATGGCACTGGATTTTCATACATATGGTCAAGTTTAATTTTTTAAAAAACACATCATGAGAAAATTGATTTTTGCCACAGCCCTTTCCTTTATCGGACTAACCGCTTTTGCACAGGAAGAAACCGCAGAACTACAGACCGATAATACTATCATAAAAACTGTTCAGGATTTTGAAGAGATCAGCGTTTCGGATCTTCCGGATGCTGTTAAGGCGGCGGTTCAAAAAGATTACCCCACTGCAAGCATCGATAAGGCATACAAGAATGAGTCGAATCAGTTCAAATTGGAGCTTTCATTGAATGATGGCGCTAAAGGCACTGTCTATGCCGATGCCGATGGCAACTGGATAGATTTATAACATAAGTTTTGATTAATCGTGTTAGGTTAGTTTGGTTTGATGGGAGCTGCGGATGTGGCTCCCGTCTTTTGTGATAATTTTACCAAACACATAAAATCCCTTATACTCTGAGTGTCGTATATATGATACTGAGATATGCCCAAAATCTTGATCATTGAGGACGATACCGCATTTTGCCAAATGCTCGAAAAGTTTTTGGCACGACATGGTTTTGAGGTTTTTCCATGCTTTAACTTAAAAGAGGCAAAAAAGCATCTAGCTGCGAATTTTTTCGACATTGTCCTATCCGATGTAAGACTACCCGAAGGAGATGGTGTCTCGCTACTCTCCAAAGTCAAGGAGGAATCTCCAAAGACCCACGTAATTTTAATGACTGGTTTTGCCGAGGTTAAAACTGCGGTAAGCGCCATTAAAAAAGGAGCTTTTGATTATGTTTCCAAACCTTTTACTCCGGAAAGCATATTGCAGGTTATAACTGCGGCATTGGATGACAATACAAATGAAAGGAAACCTCAAGGGTTCGAACAGACACGGCCCACAGCTAAACCGAAATTGACTACAGGGATTGTGGGGAATAGCGAAGCTTCGAAAAAAATACAACAGTATATTGAACTCATCGCACCTACCAACATGTCGGTTCTACTGACTGGGGAAAGTGGCACTGGAAAAGAAGTTACCGCTAGAACAATCCATAACAAAAGTGATCGAAAACATAAAAAATTTGTAGCCGTTGATTGCGGGGCCATTCCCAAGGAATTGGCAACCAGTGAGTTTTTTGGACATATCAAAGGAAGTTTCACAGGTGCAATTGATGATAAGATCGGACATTTTGAGGCGGCGAATGACGGAACTCTTTTTCTGGATGAGATAGGAAACCTGTCCTATGATAATCAAGTGCAATTGCTTAGGGCGATTCAGGAACGCAAAATAAAACGAATTGGGAGTACCCATGAGGTTTCTGTGGATGTACGAATCATTTCGGCAACCAATGAAAACTTGATGGATGCAATTGGGCAAGGAGGTTTCAGGGAAGATTTGTACCATCGTTTGAATGAATTTTCAATAGAAATTCCATCGTTAAAGGATAGGGCAGACGATTTGATGCTCTTTGTGGAGTTCTTTTTGGGAAAATCCAACGAAGAACTTAACAAAAACGTTAGCCAATTATCTGAGGAGGTCAAAAAAAAGCTGCTGGCTTATGATTGGCCTGGAAACCTTAGGGAGCTAAAGAATGTGATAAAGCGAGCTGTTCTCTTTACCGAAGGGGATACCATAGATTTGGATGCTATTCCCCAAACGCTTCAAGCCGGATTGAAAGCAAAGGAATTGACCAATTTTTCAAAGCATGATTTTGAAAAAGACAGGATACTCAAAGCGCTAAAACAAACAAACTTTAATAAAAGTAAAGCTGCCAAACTTTTGCAAATGACTAGAAAAACACTGTACAACAAAATCAGTTACTATCAGCTGAAAGTGTAGTCAAATAAGCTTGCATTTCTTTTTTTAGATTCCAAACGGAATGCTCCAGCAACTCTAGGTCTTTCAGGATATTTTTAAAAGAAGTATTGGGTGTAAGGTGCTCAAAACCCTCTAAAAAACCAACTGCACTTTCGATTTTCAATTGCCTGAACATGGGGAGCATTTTATGGGAAATGGCCCTAATTTTTCTATAATTCTTTTTTTTGATAGCCTTGGAAAGCAGTAAGAGATTTTTATCCGTATTACTTAAAAATATATCAAGAACCTCGCACACAGATTCGTTGTTATCCAAAAAAGAAGAAAGGATTTCCGTGCTAAACAGGGTAGTGGATTTTGTTTGAAATTTGTTTGTGTCCCTTTCGGTAGAATCAAAGGATTTTTCCGATTCATTTAGAATCCTTAAAAGACTTGACGTAGAAAAAGGTTTTAATAAAACATCATCAAATCCAGCTTCGAGATAATGATTTCGCGAAAACTTTCGCTGACCTGTCATCGCAATTATGGGTTGATTATTGTAATTGGGAACAGTGCCTTTTCTAAAAGCTTTTACCACCTCAAATCCGTTGGTTTTGGGCATTTGAATGTCCGTTAGAACCAAATTATAAGTATTCGGGACTTTTTGCTTCAATGCATTAAAACTTGAAAATGTCTTTACGGTAATACCATGAGTTTTGAAGACTTCGGTCAGGAGCTTTAGTAAGTTTTCATCATCATCAAGAATAACCACGGAAAATCCACCCTCAAAATCAGGTCTTTTCAGTTTTTCTGTAGAGACCTTGTTATTCGCAAATTTTAAGGGTATGGAAAAGGTAAATACACTTCCTTTATCGAGTTCGCTCTCGACAATCAGTGTCCCTCCAAGTATTTCGGAAAGCTTTTTTGAGATAGTAAGGCCCAGTCCGTAGCCTTTGGTGTTTTCTTCACCAGAGTTTGCTAGTTGGGTGAATTCCTTAAATATTACTTCCTGTTTTTCCTTTGCAATGCCGATTCCGGTATCGAATATTTGGATGGTGACGGTGGAAGCTGAATTTTCATTTTGTACAAAGGCTTTTAGTTTTATGGACCCCTCATGAGTGAATTTGAACGCATTTCCGATTAGATTGGTCAGTATTTGCCGAATTCTTTGGGCATCGCCGATAATAGGTGTTTTTAGGACTTCTTCTACATCGATTTCCAGTACTAGGGATTTTGAGTTATGGACCTCTTTAAAACTGGAGGCAATTTCAATAAGTAGCTTCGAAAGAATAAAGGAAGAATTTGATACTTGTATTTTTCCTGCTTCCAGCTGTGAAAACTCCAGAAGGTCATTGACTAAGTATTCTACATAACCGGTAGAAGATTTAATGTTTTTAAGGTAATCGAGTTGTTTACGGTTCAATATGTCCAATTCCATCAATTCCAAATACCCCATAATGCTGTTTAGGGGAGACCGTAGATCGTGACTTACTGTGGAAATTAGCTGCTCGCGACTTTTTAGAAGACCCTCAGAATACGATTTTTCCTTTTCCAGTTGAGCCCTATAGGATTGGGTTTTCCAGTAGTCATTTGCAATTAAAAAGGTAAAGATGCAAACTAGTACGAATCCGAGGATTGCGGTTGTCCACGCAAGCAATGACCCCCTTTTTAACAAGGTTTGCTTATTGTGGTTCTCGGAATGGATTTCCAAGATAATCTCTTGCTCGAAAGCGGAAACAAAGCTTCTCAGTTTTTGGGAAAGTTCCAGGTCGGCCTTGTATGCCTGAAGTTCTTTGACCATCATTGAGCGTTCCAATTTTACATTTTCGGTTTTGGCTTCTTGCAAAAGGGATTTGGATAAGGTCAAAATCGAATCGATATTGGGAACACTTGCTTTTCCCAATCCATTTTTTGGAATGTTTTTGTTTAGAATGACTACATATTCGCGAATTGATTTTTGTGTTTCTATAGGAAGTGAATGGAAATCTGGAACAAAAGCCTCAGGGGTTATCCTTCCCATATCAATTTCCATCTGTTTGAATGCTTCCAGTAATGAATCCAAAGGGGCATTGTTTTCGTTTTTAACCTTCAACTTTCTTTGTTCGGCATAGTTAGCGGCCTTTTGTTCCAGTAAATGTTGAATACTATCGAGTTTAAAAATTTGTTTGTCACTGTTCAGTATCAATTTTAGGGACTGTATGGAATTGCTGACAGAATCTACTTTATTGGTATACGCTAGAACATTTTGCTTTTTTTTATGTTGGAGAGCCAATTTGGAAAGATTTTCCGCTTCGTAGAGTTCCGTTAAAAATGCATTGACTTGCAACAACTTCGTACTTCCATCTTTTTGGTCCTGAATTTCGGTGTAGTCTTTAAATTCAGCATAAATAAAATAGCCCGCCAGAAGCACAAGAGTGCCCAATGTTAAATAACTGGTAATGATTTTTACGGCAAATTTATTTCTGGACTTGGGGAGCATAAAAAAGTGTTGCTGAATTATATACGTTGCAATGCGGGGCAATCAGCGTATCGAAAATGTTAATTAAGATGTTTTTTGTTATGAAAACTAATTCCTCGGTAGTACATTTGCGCCATCTCAAAGGGGTGCTTCCCGGTAGTTATCGGGAGGCTGAGATTATACCCAATGAACCTGGGCGGGTAATGCTGCCAAGGGATTGCGCCAGGCGCATCTTGGAATTTCAACGTTTCTATTGAAACAAAATCATTTTAATCAACAAGAATAATAGCCCCTTTTATTCGTAAAAATTTTTTACGGATGAAGACAACTTTATTCACAACTTTGGCCCTTGTCGGGCTGGCACTGGTGGGCAGTGCACAACAATCACCAACAGACTCCCTCGAGGGTAAAAAAATTGTACTTGACGAAGTTTTGGTGCAAGCGATTCGGGTAACCAAAGAGTTTCCCATCACATTTTCCAATTTGGATAAGGAAGAAATTGCTCCCAGAAATTTGGGACAGGATATTCCTATTCTGATGAATTTTTTACCAGCTGTGGTCACTACGTCGGATGCTGGAGCCGGAATCGGTTATACCGGAATTCGCGTTCGGGGTAGCGACGCAACTAGGGTAAACGTGACCATTAATGGTATTCCGTACAACGATGCCGAATCACAAGGGACATTTTGGGTCAATATGCCCGACTTTGCTTCTTCGACCGAAAGTTTACAGCTTCAGCGTGGTGTGGGAACATCAACAAATGGGGCAGGTGCTTTTGGCGCTAGCTTGAACCTTTTAACGGATGCTTTCTCCGAAGATGCTTATGCCAGAATTTCCTCTTCCGTCGGAAGTTTTAACACGCTCAGAAACAACATCAAATTTAGTACGGGCCTGCTCAACAATAATCTTGAAATTTCAGGGAGATTGTCCCGCGTCACTTCAGATGGTTACATCGATAGGGCGAGCTCCGAGCTGGAGAGTTATTTTTTGCAAGGCGCTTATAAAGATGATAACACGCTGGTAAAAGCTTTGCTTTTTGGCGGACATGAGATTACTTATCAATCTTGGTTTGGGATTGATGCTGAAACCTTGCGGACCAATAGAACTTTTAATCCTGCTGGGGCTTATACCGATGAAAATGGGAATGCCCTTTTTTATGAAAGGGAGGAAGACAATTATAAGCAAGACCATTTTCAATTGCATTGGAATGAGACAATCAACTCCGCTTGGAGCGCCAACATAGCCTTGCATTATACCCGTGGAAGAGGGTATTTTGAGCAATTCCGGGAAGATGACGACTTCGATACCTATGGTTTTGATGCAATAACGGTAGACTGGGAAACCGTCAATACCACCGATTTGATTCGAAGAAGGTGGTTGGACAATGATTTTTACGGAACGGTGGTTTCCCTTAACCATAAAAGAGAAAACCTGGATGTGATATTAGGAGGAGGATACAACATATACAAAGGAGACCATTTTGGAGAGGTAATATGGGCGCGTTTTGCCACAGACAGCAATATTCGTGATCGTTACTATGATGATAATTCCACAAAGACAGATTTCAATATATATGCAAAGGCCAACTATAAATTGGATGATAAATGGTCGGTTTTTGGTGATTTGCAATATCGAGGAGTGGGCTACGAAGCCAATGGAGAGGATACAGGATTGGTTGATGATACATTTGATTTTTTCAACCCAAAAGCGGGAATCACTTTTGATTTGAATCCCAATAACAACTTCTATTTTTCATATGCAGTTGCCAATAGGGAACCCAACAGAAACGATTATGAAAATGGTAATCCAAGACCAGAGCGTTTAAATGATTTTGAATTGGGATGGCGTTATGTTTCCCCAACCTTTCAGTTGAATGCCAATGTGTATTACATGAGTTATAAGGATCAATTGGTACTTACAGGTGAATTGAATGATGTTGGTGCGCCATTGAGAGCTAATGTGGGAGATAGCTATCGATTGGGATTGGAGCTTGATGCGAACATACAGTTGGGCGATAAATTTGCAATTCGACCCAATGTGGCGTTGAGTGATAACAGAAATCAAGACTTTTTCTTTCAGCGAGACGGAACACTTCAAAACTTGGGCAATACAAACATTGCCTATTCGCCGAACTTGGTGGCAGGAAACATCCTTTCGTTTTTGCCCTCGAAGGATTTTCAGGTTTCGTTGTTGTCCAAATTTGTGGGCAAACAATACATGGGAAATATCGATTCGGAGAATTCGGTGCTTGAAAGTTATTCCCAAACCGATCTAAACCTTCAATATGTTGTTGAAACCAATTCCTTTGTAAAGAGTATTGTGTTCTCAGGCTTGGTGAACAATATTTTTGATCAGGACATTGTTTCCAATGGGTATTTCTTCACTTTTGATGACGATTTTTCAAATCCTGGGACCATTACAACTGTGGAGGGAGCTGGATTTTATCCCCAAGCAGGTATCAACTTTCTGTTGGGAGCTACAATTAATTTTTAGGTAGAAATATGACCTTTTTTGAGGGATTCTGTACTTTTATAAACCATGACAGAATCCCTCAATTTTTTTGATAAAACCCCGATTCGATGGGGAGTAATCGGTTGTGGAAGCGTTACCGAGATAAAAAGCGTTCCTGCCTACCAAATGACACCTGGGTTTGAGGTGAATATGGTAATGCGAAGAGATGGTGAGAAGGCCAAAGACTACGCCCAAAGACACAATGTGCCACAATGGACCACCAGTGCAGCGGAAGTCATTGAACATCCAGAAATTGATGCCATCTACATCGCAACCCCTCCGGATTCACACAAGTTTTACGCACTTCAGGTAGCTGCGGCAGGCAAACCTTGCTGTATAGAAAAGCCCATGACCCCAAACTTTCAGGATAGCTTAACGGTCCATGAGGCTTTCAAGTCCAAAGGGTTGCCACTTTTTATAGCCTATTACAGAAGGTCTTTGCCCAGGTTCAACATGATCAAGGAATGGTTGGATGAGGGACAAATAGGCAAGGTGCGACATATCCACTGGCAAAAGACAAAACCCCCTTCCGAATTAGATCTTAGCGATACATACAATTGGAGAACTGATAAAGCGGTAGCGCCTGGAGGTTATTTTGATGATTTGGCAAGTCATGGCTTGGACTTGTTTACCTATTTGCTAGGTGACATAAAGAAGGCGAGCGGAATGGCCATAAATCAACAAAGCCTATATTCAGCTTATGATGCTATCACGGCATCTTGGATTCATGAAAATGGAGTTACTGGAGAGGGAAATTGGAATTTTGGGACCTACCATCGAGTGGATAAGGTTGAAATTTTAGGTTCCGAAGGAAAAATTACCTTCTCGGTATTGGACGATGGCCCTATTGCATTGGAAAATGGTAAAGGGCATCAGATTTTGGATATTCCACATCCCAAACATGTCCAACAATTTCATGTGGAAAACATTAAAAATCAGTTATTGGGAGAAACACCGCACCCTTCACAGGGAATATCAGGTTTGCACACCAGCTGGGTCATGGACTGTATCCTTGGAAATCCATTAAAATGATCAATTGAAGATGGTTACGGTGTTTCCGCTTTGAGTAGCCCTATAAAAAAGCAGGTCATAATAGCGATTTCCATCATTGGGCCTATCCAACTGCTGACCCGTAAAAAGGCTATAGGTGTAATCTTCGCATGGACATACGGCATTTTGTCCATCTATGGTCATGGTAGAGCAACTGTTTGGAGCGTGGTTCGGGCAACTTGCTTCCCAAGCCACATATTGTGCGCCGCTCAGACCTGCTCGCATAACAAAAACACCTCGCGTACCTACACCTGTATTGCCAATATAAACTGGATTTCCAATATTGTTCAGGTTATTGTAGAGCGGTAAGTTCAGGTTCACTTCGAATCTGAAATTGACTTCTTGAAGAAAGGGATTGCGATTGGTGCTATCTGAAGAACAGGCTAGTAAAAAAAATAACAAAATATACCCTCCGAGTTGCCTCATAGTTTGAATTTGAAAGCTTTACAAGGACAAATTTGAGCAAAAATTGTCTATATTTGCGTTAAATCCTCGCAAAAAAACTGTGCCGTGCATAGTGATCGTTGAGGATTTTTTCTATTTGGACAAAACGCATTGGGAAAGCTTCATGGGTTTTCCTGCATGTCCTTTTTTGTATTTAAAAATGACGATATGAGCAAGGTATCTTACTATACTGCGGAAGGATTAAAAAACCTTAGGGAAGAGTTGAACCAGTTAAAGGATGTTGAACGACCCAAGGCCTCACAGGCCATAGCCGAGGCTAGGGATAAGGGAGATTTATCGGAGAATGCCGAATATGATGCGGCCAAAGAGGCGCAAGGTCTTTTGGAAATGAAAATATCCAAACTAGAGGAAACTTTGGCGAATGCCAGATTGATAGATGAATCACAGCTTGATACGTCAAAAGTATTGGTATTATCAACCGTCAAACTGAAAAATCGGGCCAATGGTATGGAGATGAAGTACACCTTGGTTGCTGAAAGCGAAGCGGACCTAAAGGCGGGTAAAATTTCGGTAACCTCGCCCATAGGTAAGGGATTATTGGGAAAATCAGTTGGCGAAGTGGCCGAAATCCAAGTCCCGAATGGAACGTTAAAGTTTGATATTTTGGAAATCACACGAGAATAAGGGTCACAAAATCGCTATATTTAATCCTGTCACTTGACGGGATTTTTTTATTTAACCAAACCAACTAACCCTAATATGCCTAGTATATTCACCAAAATCATCAATGGAGATATTCCCTGTTATAAAATTGCAGAGGATGAGGATAATTTTGCCTTTTTGGATATCAATCCGAATGCAAAAGGACATACCCTATGTGTTCCCAAAAAAGAAGTGGACAAAATTATGGATTTGGACGAAGCTTCCTATATGAGGCTCATGGCGTTTTCAAGAAAGGTGGGCAAGGCAATCGAGTCTGCAATTTCATGCAATAGGGTAGGAATGTCGGTCATAGGACTCGAAGTTCCTCACGTGCACGTTCATCTTATTCCGCTAAATAGCATGAAAAACGCAACTTTTCAGCATAAGGAAAACATGACGCCTGAAGAATTTGGGAAAACGGCCGAACAGATAAGGGCCTTTCTCTAAACAAGACCTTCCAAATACATATAAACAAAGGCTGCTACCGCACTGATTAAAAGAATCAACAGTATAAAAAATAAAGTGGTGAACCGCACTGAGGGCCTGTCAGGGGTGACCAACTTGTTGTAATAATCAAATACTCGCTCAATATCCGGGGTCCAGTTGACGGGATAGATGATCGAATAGCACTTTCTACACTTTATTTCATGAACGACCTCACCTGTTGTCCTATGGAAAAAGGGATTATAAGTGTGCTTTTGGTAAAAAGAGAGCTTTAAGTCCTGATTGAAACATTCAGGGCAATTGTTGGTAATCTCGGCTTCTTTGATTGCAATTCGTTTTTCCTTAGCCATAACTTTAAGTATTTGCTTTTAAGGAAATTTGCATGATTGTTCCTTCTTTACTTGACGAAAGTACTTTAATTTTTCCTTTATGATACTCTTCAATAATTCTTTTAACAAGTGAAAGTCCTAACCCCCAACCCCTTTTTTTAGAGGTCACTCCAGGGTTGAAAATGTTTTGGAAATCACTTTTTGGGATACCTCTACCAGTATCCGAGACCAAAATATTGACGTTTTGCCCCTTTTTTTCAATTTGAATGGCGATGTTGCCCTTGCCTTTCATTGCATCAATGCCATTTTTGACCAAATTCTCGATGCTCCAGTTGTACAACGGAGGATTAAGAAGTACAGGTAACTTTTCTATTTCTGAACTAAATGAAAAGTGGACGAGCTTAGAGCTCCTTCGTTTTAAATACTGATAGGCCTTTTCGGTTTCTTCAACAATATCATATTCCCCAAGATTGGGAATGGATCCTATTTTTGAAAAACGTTCGGTTATGGTCTGTAGTCGCCTAATGTCTTTTTCAATTTCCTTGGTAATATCTTGTTTGATGTTCTCCGATTTCAATAACTCGTTCCATCCTAGGAGAGAGGTCAATGGCGTTCCTATTTGATGCGCTGTTTCCTTGGCCATTCCTGCCCAGAGCTTATTTTGTTCAGAGGCTTTATTGATTCGGAAGAAAAAGAAAATTACCGCCCCAAAAAGACATATAATGAGCAATAGGGCCAAAGGGTAGTATTTTAACTTGTTCAATACTTCTGAATTCCCATAATAAAGGGTTTCCAAAAGCTCACCCTCCTGAATAATATGGATGGGCTCATTTTCACTGGAAAACTGCCGTATTTTTTTCTGTATGTAAACACTGTCCGAAGCTTTTTCTGTCGGAATGTTATGGGTTTTTATGGTTCCCTCCTCGTTGACCAAGATCATGGGGGTTGAGGTATTGTTTCCCATAACCTTTAAGGTCAAATTCCCCAATTCTTGATCTACCGAAGATTGGATGAGCTCTAACTGGGCGGTTGCCCATATCTCCATTTTCAAGCGTTCCTCCTCTTTGAACTTCTTAAAAAAGCTGTTGGTGTTCCAAAGGATAAGGCTTACAATTACAAAAGCGGAAATCAGCAATATGATATTGGAAGCTTTCTTTTTGGGGTTGAAGTTCATTTTTGGGTGAATTGATTTTAAAGATAACGGAAAAAGTAAAAATTTGTTGATAGTTCTTTATTCGATATTTTATTAAGGGTGTTCATTTTATGTACATTTGATGCCTATTGAAAAGTAAAATACATGGAAGTTCAAGGAAGAATTAAAATGATTGATGAGACCAAAACCTACGGCAACAATGGTTTCAGAAAAAGAGAATTGGTGGTTACTACAGAGGAGCAATATCCTCAACATATATTGGTGGAATTTGTACAGGACAAATGTGATCTGTTGAATTCGTACAATGTGGGCCAAATGGTCAAGGTGAGCATCAATCTTAGAGGTAGGGAGTGGGTCAACCCGCAGGGAGAGACCAAATACTTTAATTCTATCCAAGGATGGCGCATTGAAAATTTGGAAGCGGCACAAGGCACCGATGAGATGCCACCTGTACCTCCAATGGAAGCCTTTGAACCGGCTGATGACCTCAATGAAGAGGACCATGACGATCTACCATTCTAATACATTTTGGGCCTTACTAAGGTTATAGAAAGAATCTTCAGAAGGTATTTGCCTTCTCCTTTTACAATTGCGGTCCTATTAACCGTTCTGACAATTGTTTTGGCCCTCGTTTTTACCGAAAACAATTCAGGGAAAAATCATTTTGTAACCATTCTGTCCTATTGGGAAAATGGGATCTGGAACAATGGGCTCTTGGTATTTGCCTATCAAATGATGCTCATTTTGGTATTGGGGCATGTTTTGGTGTTGAGCAAGCCCATGGAGCGATTGATTCTTGCCATTACCAAGTCTGTTAAGAATACCTCCAATGCTGCTGTATTGGTTGCCTTGTCTACCATGCTGGTCTCTTTTTTCAATTGGGGGCTTGGGTTGATATTCGGAGCAATTTTGGCAAGAAAGGTCGGCGAATATGCGCAAGCAAACAATATCCCTATCAATTACCCATTGATTGGCGCTTCAGGCTATGCGGGATTGATGATTTGGCATGGGGGTATAAGCGGATCTGCTCCAATCAAAGTTGCAGAAGCGGGTCATTTAAAAGAATTGGTCAGTGGAATTTCCAATATGGAATTGGCCAATCAATTACCTGAAACTATTTCCACTTCACTTACGGTATTTAGCAGCTGGAACCTTGCACTGTTCGTTTTGGTTGTGCTAGCTGTTAGTGTAATGGCCTATTACTTGGGAAAAAAGACGTCTCCCCAGAAATTGGAACTGATAGAATACAGATTCCAATCCATTGATAAGAAGGATTTGAAGGGTGCCGAAAAATTGGATTATTCCAAAATTGCGGCCACGATTTTCGGAGGTCTTTTGCTATTGACTTTTTTATTCCAATATCTACCGGCGCTACGCTCGCTTAACATTACACCAAATATGCTCAACTTTTTTATGTTGGGGTTGGCTATTGTGCTTCATGGAAGCTTTAAAAGTTTTTTGATGGCAGTTGAGGAAGCTATTGGCGACACCGCTGGAATCTTAATTCAGTTCCCGCTTTACTTCGGAATTATGGGAATCATGTCCAGTAGCGGGATGATTACGGGCATTTCCGATTTCTTTGCATCGATTAGCAACGCAACTACGCTGCCCA
This sequence comes from Flagellimonas sp. 2504JD4-2, assembly GCF_053642935.1. Taxonomy (NCBI): domain Bacteria; kingdom Pseudomonadati; phylum Bacteroidota; class Flavobacteriia; order Flavobacteriales; family Flavobacteriaceae; genus Flagellimonas; species Flagellimonas sp. 2504JD4-2. Next base: position 775,083 of record NZ_JBSIOV010000001.1, read on the forward strand.
TATTTACTTTTTTTAGTGCGGGGTTGGTCAATATTTTTGTGCCAAGTGGGGGCGGCCAGTGGGCCATTCAAGGACCATTGGTGCTCGAATCCTCACTGCAATTGGGAGTTCCATTGCCCAAAGCCATTATGGCCCTGGCATACGGAGATCAAATTACAAATATGTTACAACCTTTCTGGGCCTTACCGCTTCTGGGAATCACCAAGCTTAAGGCCAAGGAAATACTGCCTTATACCCTAATTTTTATGTTGGTGGGTAGTGTTATCTATATTGCAGGACTTCTGATATTTTAGTTGGTTTTACGTAATTTTATGTAAAACTGCGTTGTGAAAAAGAATCAGAAAAAATTTCCATTGTTCTTTTTGGGAGATCGATTGGAGTTTCCACCGGTGGAAGCTTCAAATGAAGATGGTCTTTTGGCAGTTGGCGGTGATTTATCCCCTGAACGCTTATTACTTGCCTATAAAAATGGAATCTTTCCATGGTTTAATGAAGATGCCCTGATTTTATGGTGGAGCCCTGACCCCAGAATGGTTCTTTACCCGGAAGAAATTAAGGTGTCCAAAAGTATGCGCAAGATCTTGCGAAGTAAGCAGTTTAGGCTTACACAAAACACTTGTTTTGAACAAGTACTGGATAATTGTTCAACGGTAGAGCGCAAAAATCAAGAAGGAACTTGGATAACACCAAAGATGAAGTCGGCCTATATGGAGCTGTTCAAAAGGGGATTGGCAAAATCATATGAGGTTTGGATCGATGGAAAACTGGTAGGCGGACTTTATGGGGTGGATTTGGGACACGTATTTTGTGGTGAAAGCATGTTCAGTCTAGTTCCCAATGCTTCAAAATATGCCTTTATTAAAATGGTGGGAGAATTACATGCAAAAGGATACGAACTCATAGATTGCCAAGTGCATACCGATCATTTGGAAAGTTTGGGAGCTCGACATATAGCAAGAGAGAAGTTCTTAAAGATATTGATATAACAAATCTACACCTCATCATATCTAAAACAACTTGTTTCATGGTCATTGACCATTCCGGTAGCTTGCATAAAAGCATACACCACTGTACTTCCTACAAATTTGAATCCACGTTTTTTTAGATCCTTGCTGATTTTGTCCGAAAGCGGTGTGGTCGCAGGCCCTTCTTTATAGTTTTTTAATGAATTCTTGATGGGTTTGTGTCCAACAAACGCCCAAATGTACTTGCTAAAACTTCCAAACTCTTTTTGCACCTTCATAAAGGCCTCGGCATTGGAAATGGTGGCATGAACTTTTAATTTATTTCGAATAATACCTGCATCGCTAAGCAACTCATCAATTTTGGACTGTTCGTACTGCTGAATCTTTAAATAGTCAAAATTGTCAAAGGCTTTTCTAAAGTTCTCGCGCTTCTTCAACACGGTGATCCAACTGAGCCCGGCCTGAAAAGTTTCCAATACCAAAAACTCAAAAAGAGATGCATCGTCTTTTACAGGTGTGCCCCATTCTTCATCATGGTAAGCTTCGTAAAGCGAATCTCCCTCACACCAACCACAGCGATGTTTTGCCATATTATATGGTTTTTCGCTAAAGATAAGGCAAAAACGATCTTTGGAGAATCATTTCACTTGACCAAAACCTATGATTTGGACATTTTTTCATGACTATACTTTTTGGGTCTCGTTCTTCACTTTTTGGGCTTCCTGTTCGCCCATATAAATTATAGGGATGGCATAGATGGATGAGATGGCCCCGGGAAATTTCGATTTTAAGAGGATGTCAATTTTGTGGAAAAGCAAAGCTTTGGTCGTTCCGAACAACAAAGTTTGATCACCATCGCTTTTGGAGCTTTCCCCTGGTCCCATGGTCGAAAGATTTTTATTGATGGACGCTGTGGACAAAAGTTTTTCATCCAAGAGAACATTAGCAATCTCATGGGCTTCGGTAACAGAATTACAGCAAATATGAATCATCACCATAATAGCGGATTTTATCCCATACGGTCCTATTCACATAAGCATTATGCTGCTTAGTGCGCTATAGGAATATGGAAACATTCTTATCTGACTACAGCTCCTTTTCCACCGTTTGACGGAATTTTTAATTCTCCTGAGGCCACAGCTTGGTTAAAGTTGGCCGTCATTGTTTTGTAGAATCTAAAAAATTTGGTGCCGTCAGACTTCTTAAAAGTTATTTGCGGTGTTTTTCCGTACGAAATATCGGTAATGACCACCTTTGTGTCTTCCAAAGCCTTTACATTGGGAATAGCCCCACGTTTAATGATAAAGTTCTTTCTAGGCACCAATACATGTGCATAAGAAGCCCCAGAAGGCTCGCCAAGAGTAAGTTGATCACCAATTTGTACAAGATCTACATAGTTTTCCTGGGCATGCATGCTACATACCGAGAAAAATACAGCTAAAAGGAAATAAATCTGTTTCATTTGTTAGGTTTTAGAATTATGCTTTTGTTCAAATCCGTTTCCTGTCCGGATGAGTATCCTTTACCAAGATAGCTTTTATTGTGGGTTTATACCCATAAAAACTTCGGCCATCTTCCCTTCGTAGCACAACCTGAATACTTCCATCCGAAAGCGTTTCCATATGATCTATCATCACAATGTGGCCATGGAAATTCAGCGTAAGCCCGAAACCTGAAGAGGTTTTCAGCGAATTTTCGACCATTACCACATTGGAATATGGTATTTCCAAGAGCATTCCAGATTCAAAATCCCCTCTACTCTCCACAAAGTGTTCAAATTTCAAGTGATAACGCTCTTGCTGGGCGTTTGCGCTCAAGACGACCAAAAACAATAACAGTAAAATTTTTTTCATAGCAATTCATTTTCCCAACATAAAAATAGGTATAATCGCGAAATGAAAAGTATTACTTTTGTTAAAAGATAGTTAAACTATTAATTATTAATAGCAATACTATTATTTTTGATGTCAAATAAAAAAAGGAGCTCATGGAAAGACTTATGCAATCCATTCGAATAGGAATCAATGAGAAGATTTATATAAAGGAACCTGAATCATCTGATTTAGGAAAAAGAATAGTGGAGCAAAGCATACTCATGATAGATGAGATGGGTTTTGAAAACTTTACCTTTAGGAAGCTTGGGGACCGCATCAAGTCCAACGAAAGTTCCATCTATCGCTATTTTGAAAATAAGCACAAACTTTTGCTTTATCTAGCTTCATGGTATTGGGGTTGGTTGGAGTACAAAATGGTGTTTGCCACCAACGCCATTGTTGATCCCAGTGAAAAACTGCACAAGGCAATTGAAATACTTACACAGACTGTTCAACAGGATGTGTCATTCTCACATGTCAACGAGGTGCTTTTGAACAAAATAGTGATCAATGAATATTCCAAATCATACCTTACTAAGGAAGTAGACCAAGAAAACAAGGAGGGTTACTTTGAAATATACAAAAGGCTGGTTAATCGCTTACATGATATGATTGTAGCGATGGATAGAGCATATCCTTATCCTTCTAGTTTGGCCAGTACTATTTTGGAAGGCTCTTTACACCAATATTTTTTAAAAGAGCATTTTCCGATGCTTACGGACTGTGATGACAAGACAACACCTACCCAATATTTTATCGACTTGGTTTTCCGAACTTTAAAACCTTAAGAACAAATGGCTGAAAAAGTCTTGACCGCATGGCAGCGCCTAATGGGGCTGCTTGCACTGGATAAAAAAGATATCCTCCAAATTTTTTACTATGCAATATTTGCCGGATTGGTGAACCTCTCCCTTCCATTGGGGATACAGGCCATCATCAATCTCATTCAAGGGGCACAGGTAAGTACCTCCTGGATCGTTTTGGTAATTCTTGTGACACTTGGCGTGGCTTTCTCTGGGACGCTACAGTTAATGCAGATGCGTATTATCGAAAATGTACAGCAGAAGATTTTTACGCGATCTTCCTTCGAATTTGCCTATCGGTTCCCTAAAATACGGATGCATGAACTGCGAAACTATTATCCGCCAGAGTTGGCAAACCGATTTTTCGATACATTGACGGTTCAAAAGGGACTTTCAAAAATTCTGATTGACTTTCCAGCTTCATTTCTGCAAGTAGTTTTTGGACTTTTGTTGCTTTCGTTCTATCACCCCTTCTTCATATTATATGGACTTCTATTGGTATTTCTGATCTATGTGGTATTCAAATTCACTGCTCAAAAAGGATTGGAAACGAGCTTGGACGAATCTAAGAATAAGTACAAAGTCGCTCACTGGATTCAAGAGATTGCAAGATCTCTGATAAGCTTTAAACTATCTGGGAAAACAACACATGCCCTGGACAAAAATGATACGCTGGTGGCAGATTATTTGGATGCAAGGGAAGGTCATTTCAAGATTTTGGTGGTCCAATTCATTCAAATGATTGGTTTTAAGGTGTTGGTTACGGCCGGACTGCTTTTAATAGGAGGATTATTGGTATTGAACCAACAAATGAACATTGGTCAATTTGTGGCCGCGGAAATTATCATAATCCTTGTAATCAGTTCCGTAGAAAAAATGATATTGGGTCTTGAGACCTTTTATGACCTATTGACTTCTTTGGAAAAACTAGGTCAGGTTGTGGATAAGGAATTGGAGCCCCAGGATGGCGAGAAGCCTTTTGGCAAGGACGAAGGATTTACGGTGGAACTGAGTGATATTTCTTACAACGTTCCAGAAAGGGACAAGAAAATAATCGATGATGTTTCCCTGACTATTACTCCATCATGTTCTATTCTTTTACAAGGTTCCAGTGGGTCTGGAAAATCAACGCTCTTGAGGCTGATTGCCGGTATTTTGGAGCCAGACGAAGGGAAGATTTTTGTCAATGATGTTGCAATCCAGGGAATGAACCTGAATTATTATCGTTCGCATTTGGGACAATCACTCAGTGAAGAAACGCCATTTGAAGGAACACTTTTGAACAATATCACCTTTGGTGATAAGTCAATTGCTTTGGAAAATGTGTATTGGGCCCTCGAAAATACAGGGCTTACCCAATTTGTGAAGGAGCAGCCCCAGGGATTGAAAACTGTGCTATATCCAGAGGGACGTCAGATACCTTATGCCATTTCCAAAAAAATTGTTCTGGCCCGAAGTATTGTAAGCAAACCAAAACTACTGATTCTTAAAGACCCCCTTGATCAATTCGGCGAGGTGGAAGCGGAAAGAATTATGAACTTTTTGACCAGTCCGGAGAATGGATGGGCCTTGGTAATTGTTAGCGAAAATCCCAAATGGATACAGCGCTGTGGACGCATTATAACCATGGAAAACGGAAAAATAATAAACGAAAGATAACGCCATGCTTAATATATCCCCTAATAAACTCAACCAAAAAGTTGATTTAACCATTTACAAAGCAGGCCAAAAGGTGTTTAATCCGAGGCATAATAAGCATTTTAATAGGCTATTGACTATCTTCTCGGCAATTACACTTATTGTTATGTTTTTGCCCTGGACCCAGACCATCTCGGGTAAAGGTTACCTGACCACACTTAGACCGGACCAACGCCCCCAGACCATTCAATCGCCCTTACCCGGACGTATTGAAAAATGGTATGTTAAAGAAGGTGATTTTGTGCAAAAGGGAGATACGATCCTGCATATATCCGAAATCAAAAGTGAATATTTCGACCCCAACCTGGTTGCTCGTACCGGTAAGCAAATTGAAGCCAAAACCATGGCCGTCAATTCCTATCAGGAGAAAGTAAAGGCATTGAATCTTCAAGTGGGAGCCCTAACCGATGAGCGTCTGCTGAAATTGAAGCAGGCCGAAAACAAATTGATTCAATCCAAACTGAAAGTTCAGAGTGATAGTATCGACCTGGAAGCTGCAAAAACCAATATTTCCATTGCAGATCGGCAGTATAATCGAACATTGCAGTTGCAGGGAGAAGGACTTAAGGCCATAACGGATGTGGAAGGCAAAAAACTTAAGCTCCAAGAGACCCAGGCCAAATTGATTTCACAGGAAAATAAACTTTTGGCCAGCAAAAACGATGTTATCAATGCACAGGTCGAGATAAGCAGGATCAAAGCTGAGTATACGGATAAAATTTCAAAGGCAAGAAGCGATATGCTCACTGCCCAATCCAATCAATTTGATTCAGAAGCCCAAGTTACGAAGCTCGAGAATGCATATACCAACTATGAAATGCGGAACAGTCTGATGTACATTCGGGCACCGCAAAGTGGTTTTATTAATAAAGCCATTCAGTCTGGTATAGGGGAAACCTTTAAAGAAGGTGACCGCTTGGTGGGAATAATGCCCGCAAAATATGATATGGCGGTTGAAACCTTTGTTGAACCCATAGATTTGCCTTTGTTGCATATCGGCGAAAAGGTAAGGATTCAGTTCGATGGCTGGCCAGCTATAGTCTTTAATGGCTGGCCCAATGTCTCTTTCGGGACTTTTGGCGGTGAGGTGGTGGCCATTGAAACATTTATTAGTGACAATGGAAAGTATCGGGTGCTCTTGGCTCCAGATAAAAATGATGCACCCTGGCCTGAAGCAATACGGGTGGGCTCCGGAGCCAATACAATCGCCTTGCTCAACGATGTGCCAATCTGGTTCGAGCTTTGGAGAAAATTGAATGGCTTCCCTCCAGATTATTATCAACCTCAAAATACCGTGGCCGATGCCAAGAAAAAATAGAAAATTATTGTTGGTCATTTTTGTTCTTGTGGGATTGAGCGTCTATGGCCAAAATGATTCCTTAGTCTTGGGGTTTAAGGAATATCTAGGGTATGTTAAAAAATACCACCCTACTGCTAAGCAGGCTAATCTGACCTTGGCAATTGGGCAAGCCAATTTAATGAAGGCGAGAGGAGGTTTTGACCCAAAAATCGAAGTGGATTACGACCGAAAGGAATTCAAGGGAACCGAATATTGGGATAGATTGAACACTACCTTTAAGATTCCGACCTGGTTTGGGATTGAACTGAAAGGAAACTTTGAGCAAAATCAAGGGGATTTTATAAATAGCGCTGAAACAGTTCCATCGAATGGTCTTTACAGCGCAGGGGTTTCCATGTCATTGGGACAGGGTTTCTGGATCAACGAGCGCATGGCGGCCTTACGACAAGCCAAATTTTTTAGGGAACAGTCCCGGGCAGATCAGGATATTTTGGTTAACAAGGTACTATATGAAGCTTCCCTTGCTTATTTTGATTGGTTGAGAGCCTATCAGGACACTAAAATCTTTGCTGATTTTCTAAGAAACGCCAACATCCGTTTCCAAGGCATAAAGCAAAGTGCAATAGCTGGGGATATAGCGGCAATTGACACTGTGGAGACGAAAATCACGGTTCAGAATCGCGCTTTGAGCCTAGAGCAGGCAAAGGTGAAGTTGATGAAAAAATCTTTGGAGCTGTCTAACTTTTTATGGATCAATGATGTGCCCGTAGAATTACAACCTGGTGTAGTTCCGGATATCCAAGTTGAAACGGATATTGATGCCACTTTGGAAATTATGGAAAAACCCTTGGATAGTTTTGTGTTGGAGAACCATCCAAAAATAAGGTCTCTGCAATACAAGGTGGATGGACTTGTGGTAAATAAGCGCTTAAAAGGGAACAAATTATTGCCTAAATTGGATGTGGAATACAACTTTTTGACCGAGAGTCCCGAGCTTATCAATTCTTTTGTGACTGAGGAGTTCAAGGGTGGACTTACATTCCGATTTCCACTATTTTTAAGAAAGGAACGTGGAGATTTGAAACTGGCCAAGTTCAAATTGAGGGATGCAGAGTTTGAAAGGGACAATGCCCAAGTGGAGATTCAAAATAAGGTAATTGGCATCTATCGGGAACTGGATTCCTATACCACCCAAAATGGGTTGATTGCCAATATTGTGCAAGATTATGAAACTCTTTTGACTGCGGAAGAGCGGAAATTCAGTTTTGGTGAAAGCTCTGTCTTTTTGATCAATTCCCGAGAAGGGAAGCTCATTGACGCTAACCTAAAGCAAAATGAGGTACAGAATAAATTTTTCCATGCCAAGGCAATGTTGTTTAAAACCTTGGCCATTAACCCAGAAATACTTTAGATTATGAGAGCGGAGATCAAAACATGGAAGATATACAGGCGATTACTGAAGACACCACGGACACAGATTACCCTGAAGTCCTTTTTGAGGGATATGTTTTTCATAATTGTTGGTATTTTCTCTGCAGCTTTTGGTCTTGAAAGTTTTTTATTACCCAATACATTTATTGATGGTGGTGCTACCGGGATTTCTCTTTTGATTTCTGAAATTACCGCTGTTCCCTTATGGATACTCATTGTTTTGGTGAACATTCCTTTTTTGATATTGGGTTATCGAGTGATTGGTAGGACCTTTACCATAAAGGCCATTGCAGCAATTTTAGGTTTGGCATTGACACTTGCCCTAGTTGAGTTTCCCGAAGTGACCCAGGATAAATTATTGGTGGCGGTTTTTGGGGGATTTTTTCTGGGGGCCGGAATAGGACTGTCAATTCGGGGAGGTAGTGTCTTGGATGGCACTGAGGTCTTGGCCATATTTTTAAGTAGAAAAATGTCGGTGAAGATTGGTGATGTCATCATTCTTATCAATATTATAATCTTTTTAGCTGCAGCTTATCTGCTTTCGGTTGAAACTGCACTTTATTCCATGCTGACCTATCTGGCGGCATCCAAAACTTTGGATTTTGTGGTGGAAGGTATCGAGGAATATACGGGGGTAACCATTATTTCATTAAAAAGTGAAGAAATCCGGCAAGTAATTACCGAAAAGCTGGGAAGGGGGCTTACAGTGTATAAGGCCACTGGTGGTTATGGCAAGCAGGGGATGCGAAATGAGTATGATGTGATTTACACGGTGATCACCCGATTGGAAATAAGAAAACTCAATATTGAAGTCAGTAAGATTGACCCCTCAGCGTTTGTGGTCATGAGCAGTATCAACGATACAAAAGGAGGTATGGTCAAAAAAAGATTCCTGAAGGCCTAAATTTTCACAATAATTTCTTGATTGTAAGGTATGTCCAAAGAAACCTACCAATGACGGAAGTCACGTTTTAGAAGATTTATGCAGTTTAACTTTGGAGAAAATTTGACATGCAAGTAGCAGAAAGAAACATATCAGAAAAGCAATTGGAATATATTCAGAAGGGCATTGCTAAAGGAATGTCTTATCAAGAGTATCGCGATTTGGTAAGTGATTTGGCCAAGAACCGGCAAACGACCGGTGAAGAGCAATTGGAATCGTTGATCAATTATACCGAACTCAATGACAGAAGGATGAAACGATGGGATAAAACCTTAGAAATTCCTACTATCATTCTAGAAAAAATCGCCAAGATAGACACCAAAATTACGTTTTTGGTCTTGAGTGAGAGTTGGTGTGGAGATGCCTCTCCTAGCCTTCCGGTACTTAATAAGATTACCGAGTTAAATCCCAATATTGACTTTAAAATAGTATTGCGGGATGAAAATTTGGAGTTGATGGACGAATTCTTGACCAATGGTTCCCGTTCAATCCCTAAACTAATCATTTTTGATGACCAAAGCGAAGAAGTGGTTGGCGAATGGGGGCCAAGACCTAGTATTGCCACTCAAATGGTAGAGGATCACAAAAAAGAACACGGTCATTTGGATGCGCAATTCAAACAAGATTTACAAGTTTGGTACAATAAGGATAAAGGGCAGAATATTGTAAAAGACCTCGCCGAACTACTTACTTTGAAATAGGTAGGTGATGGTCCCTATCTGGGAATTTTTGGAATCTGGGTTAAACCTTGCTTTGTACGCATAAGCAATGGCATTATCTACCAAACAACCGTTGCTTGTACCTGAACTACTATCGTTAAATGTGGCTTCGGTTACATATCCACTTGAATCCACTTTTATGTTGATGACAACCTTGCCGCCCTCAATACAGGTATAAATGGGAGGGGGGAGTGAATACGCATTTCTGTCAAGTAAAGAATAGGAAATAGAGGTTCGCTTATCCTTCAAGTTGTTGGTAAATTCTTCCTTTTGGGCTTCACGTTCACTAAGTTGTTGTTTTTTCTCCTCACGCTTTGCGGCCAATTCCTTGAGGTGTTCCGCGAACGCACCATCAGCTTCGGAAGGTTCACCGGCATCGCTGTTCAATGCTCGCTCTTCCATGAGTTCTTCCAACGTCTTTAAAGGCTCGGGACTTTTTACAGAAGGTTTTGCAGTTTCATTAAAAGCCATATGGCTCTTAATGGGGTCATTGTTCATCAATTCTTCCAACCTTTTTTCCTCTTCTTTCAGCAATTCTTCGATGTCCTCGTCCGCCAGACTCATTTCAATAACATATTCTTCTTCCTGCATGCCCCCTAAATGAATGTTGAACAACAACAAGACAATTATGGACATGGAGAAAAAAGTTATTAAAAATGATAACTGGTTTCTGTTTAGATTCATGGTCCTATTATAACCTTTTTTTTGCAAAATTATTTTACCCAATATTCAGGTCCAAGCCCATTTTTCAAGAAGAATCGGTACTAATCGGACTGTAAATTTTCCTTGAAAGTAAGCGGACTTACAGCATTACTTACGTTGAAATCACCTATTTTGGTTCTTCTGAGAGCAGATAAATGAGCCCCTGACCCTAGCGCTTGACCAAAATCGTGGGCCAATGAACGAATATATGTCCCCTTGCTACAGACCACTCTGAAATCAACTTTGGGCATGCTTATTTGAGTAATCTCGAACTCAAATATTTGGATGGTTCTGGGCTTTACCTCAAATTTTTTGCCTTCCCTTGCCAATTCGTACATACGCTTGCCATCTTTTTTTAAGGCAGAGAACACAGGAGGTACTTGTTCAATTTCCCCTAAAAACTGTTGGGGTGTATCTTGGATAAGCTCCTTCGTAATATGGTCAACAGGAAAGGATTGGTCAACTTCGGTTTCCAAGTCATAGGAAGGGGTGGTAGCACCCAAGGTGAAAGTTCCGGTATATTCTTTGACTTGCCCTTGAAGTTCTGGAATTTTCTTGGTGAACTTTCCAGTACAGATAATCAGTAATCCGGTGGCCAATGGATCCAATGTGCCTGCATGGCCGATTTTTATCTTTTTAAGGTCGAACTTTTTGCGGATGGCCCATTTGAGTGCATTTACCGCTTGAAATGAGGACCACTCCAAAGGTTTATCTATCAAGAGGATTTGTCCGTTTAGAAAGTCGTCCTTGGTTTTTAACAAATCTGCAGGTTTTGAGGTAAAGGTACTAACATAAGATTACCCCCAAATACTCCAAGCAATGGCGATAAGACCAATAATTACGCAGTAAATGGCGAAATAGGTAAGCTTACTTTGACGCACCAGTTTGATCATCCAAGTACAAGCCGCCAGTCCAGCGATAAAAGCGGCTATAAAACCTACTCCCATGGCTACAGCTTGATCGCCCACAAAATTGATGTCACCACTTAAGAGGTCCTTGGCCACTTTACCAATGATCAATGGAACCACCATTAAGAAAGAAAACCGAGCAGATTTGGATTTGTCCACACCCAATAGTACAGCAGCCGAAATAGTGGCGCCACTACGCGATATACCCGGTAATATGGCTACAGCTTGAGCCATACCGATCACGAATGCACTACGATACGATACACCTTTATCTGTAGTTTTGGCCAAGTCGGCCAAATACAAAAGGAATCCTGTGATCAGCAACATGATACCTACAATTATGATGGCGCCATCAAAAAAGACTTCCAAAAAATCTTCCAAAAAGAAGCCGACGAGAGCCGCCGGAATCATAGAAATGACAATTTTTAGCGAAAACTGGGTTTCTTCGTTCCATTTGAATTGAAACAATCCTTTGATGATATCCCAAACATCTTTCCGAAAGACAACAATGGTACTCAAAGCCGTTGCAAAATGCAAGACAACGGTGAATAACAAACTTTCTTCAGGAAGTGCCTCTGCCCCGAGAATAGCTTTTCCCAATTCTAAATGTCCACTTGATGATACGGGTAAAAATTCCGTGAGTCCTTGAATAATGCCAAGGATAATGGCGTCAATAATATCCAAAGTTATTTCTTGTTTTTGTTAGGGTTCAACAAAATGGCATAAACCTGAATGCCAAGACCGATGAGCACCAAAGTGGGAGCTAAACGGATTCTTCTAAAATGATAGATATCCGGATTAAAGACGTTGGGGTCATCACTTCCACCTCCACTCATCAAAATAAACCCTAAAGCAATTAATGCCAGACCAATAAAAAGGAAAATGTAATTTTTCTTTTGGAATATAAACGCTTTGGCTGGCTTTTGGACGTTCTTATTTTTCTTACTCATGCTGTAAAGTTAATAATAAAGATCATCTGTCCTTAAATTCAGGAAACGTTGGGTTGCAATATGCGTGCTCAACCATGAAATCAAAACGCCAAGGCCAAAAATCCCGGCGAACAGGATTATGAGAACCAGCACATCTTGAAAGATGTTCAACTCGGGGAAATTGGTATTCACATAGTAGAGCACAATTCCCAATGCAAGTAGTGCGATCAAGGCGCCTAACATACCAAGTTTAATATTGGTCCAAACAAAAGGTTTTCGAATAAATTTTTTGGTGGCCCCGACCATTTGCATGGTTTTGATTATAAATCGTTTGGAATAGATTGAAAGTCTTATCGAACTATTGATGAGCAAAACGGCTATTAAAGTAAAAGCAGCGCTAGCCACCAAAATCCAGAGACTGATTTTTTTGACATTGTCGTTCAACAAAGAAATCAAGGGCTTGTCATAGCTCACCTCATCCACATAGGTTTTGGCCGCGAGCTCTTCGGCAATTTCGGCAATCTGTGTTGTGGATACATAGTCAGCTTTCAAATTGACATCAATGGAATTCTTAAGGGGATTATATCCCAAAAACTCAATGAAATTCTCTCCAATATCTTCACTGTACTGCTCCGCAGCGTCTTCTTTTGAAACAAAATCCGCCGATTTGGTATAATCGGCCATGGCCAAGCTTTTTTGCAATTGTTCTATCTCAACGGGCTTGGCATTGTCCTTTAAAAAAACGGAAACGGTGATTTGTTCCTTAAAGTGATCGGCCAATTTTTTGGTATTCAATACCAACAGCCCCAATACCCCCAACAAAAAAAGAACAAGGGCAATACTTAAGACTACGGAGAAATAGGAAGAAATAAGCCTTCTTCGTTGGTATCGTTCAATATATTGGGCCATAGAACTAAATGAGTGTGTAAAAATAGAAAAGTATGCTTTAACAACCGTATAATTCTTATGCAATTAGCGCTTTAACGCAAAGTGGCCTTTATATAGATTGTCACCAATTTTAACGGTGTACCAATAATCTGAAGCAGGTAATGGTTTATTATTGAAGGTGCCATCCCAAGAATAGTCCTTACTTGTGGACTGGGCAATAAGTCTAGAGGTACGGTCGAAAATACTGATCTCAAAATCTTCAAATACCGTAATGCCTTCTGGGGCGAAGTAGTCGTTGAACCCATCTCCATTGGGAGTAAAGAACTTGGGAAGGACCAAATGGACAAAAGGAAACTGAACTATGCCGCAATTACTTTTTTCCCGAACATGAGCTGTGTAAATTCCTCCGGTCAGATTTTCAAAGATGGGATTGTCTTGATACGTAAATCCATTCAGGGAATATTCAAAATCTCCTGTGTTTTGAAGAACAATGGTCAAATCCCGATGATTGGAAACCACACCTTCAACTCGGGGTTTGTCAATTTGAGTAACCTCAATGGTCTTGGTTGCCATGCAGCCATTAACGTTAGTAACTACCACTGTATATGTGCCTGGTAATTCTATGGAAATATCAGCTGTATTTTCTGAGGTGCTCCATAAATATGTGGCGTTTGGGAAGTTTGCAGAAAGTACCAAAGATTCGCCCTCACATAAAATCAGATTTTCATCTTCCAAAACAGGCAGGTCATTATAAGCAATTGAAACAGCAGTTCTTGTATCTGAATAACAACCAGCAATTTCTGTGACGGCCTCGGCGTAATAAGTACCGCTAATTGTTGTCGCGTAAAATAGGTTATCGGCCTCCAAAAGATTTCCACCTGTTGGGGCGTCATACCAATCTACAGTAATACCACTCGGGACTGCTGCAGAGACTCCACCAGGTGAATCAGCACACCTGACAACATCTCCATTAGATGTGGGAGCTTGTGGCTTCCCTTCAATAACAACCTGGAAGACATCAGATACTGTATTGCATTTAGGGTTAGCAAGATTCACAGCATCCTCCGCCACCTTTACTCGATAAAAAGTGTCCCCATATATTAACGGAGAGGAGTAGGTTTGGTTAGTTGCCCCAGCAATATCTGCCCAATTTATGCCATCTGTGCTTTCCTGCCATTGATAAGTGTGACTGCTATAGACTGAAAAATCAGGATTTGCCATTAAGTCCACCGTAGTAGGGGAATTCTCTTGACACACCCCATATAATCTTGTATTATTGAAGGCATCTGTCAAAGTAATTCTGTCCCCACAGGTCTTAAAAACGATATCATCTATGGCCAGATCATTACCACAACCTCCAGCACCATTGTTTATCATTTTAAGGATGACTGACGTTTGGCTCGGCAATGTCTGAAAAACCAGGGCATACTGTTCCCAAACTGGACGGTTCTTGTCAAAAATATTTCCAGTATCCCCTGATGCAAGCAAATTCGAGTCTGTATTGTCCCAAATCTCGAACTTCACATTTACAGGGATACCATTACCATCGCATCCTGATACAGGGTGGAGGTTAATTAACCAAGAAGAAAATTCGTAGGAGGTGTTCTCGCAGAGACCATCTATTGTTCTCCTAAAAAATTCTCCGGCAGTAAAACTTGCATTCACTATAAACGCCTTTCCATCCACATCTCCAGGGGTATGATCTTCGGTATCGAACCAATCGTAATAAGCAGTGTAGCTAGAAATGGTGTAGCTTCCATCCATTGGCAAACCATTAGAATAGGTATACGTTGTGGTACCGGGAGGCAAGGCAGGACCATTGGTGGTTCCGGTGCCAAAAGTTTCAGTGAATATGGCGTCACCTGAATTTCCTCCACAGAAGCCAAGTTGGGCATCTGCCTGATGGACAATTATGCAAAAAACAAGGATTGAAAATAGTCGAGTAAATTTTTGCAATTGTGCTAAAGTTTAGGGCTTTACAGGACAGCGCATTTTATCTTTTCCGCTTTGCGCTATTAAACCTATTTTTGCCAAATCAACGGAGTAAGATATAAAATGAATTACAATTTTCGGGAAATAGAGGTCAAATGGCAGAAGTATTGGGCAGATAACCAAACATTCAAGGCCCACAATGGTTCGGACAAGCCAAAATATTATGTATTGGATATGTTTCCTTACCCATCCGGTGCTGGATTACATGTTGGGCACCCGCTTGGATATATTGCCAGTGATATTTATGCCCGTTACAAAAGACACAAGGGATTCAATGTACTACACCCCATGGGGTATGATTCCTTTGGATTGCCTGCCGAGCAATATGCTATACAAACCGGACAGCATCCTGCAATTACTACAGAAACCAACATCAAGCGCTATCGAGAGCAGCTTGATCGATTGGGATTTTCATTTGATTGGAGCAGGGAAGTGCGGACCTCAAATCCAAAATATTATAAATGGACACAATGGGTGTTCATTCAACTCTTCAACGCCTGGTACAACAAAGCATCGGGTAAGGCCGAGAACATTTCAAGCTTGATTTCCATTTTTGAGAAAGAAGGTAACACAACTGTGAATGCTGTTTGTGATGACGATACACCAACATTTTCTGCTGAAGATTGGGGAAGTTTTTCCAGTAAGACCCAGCAAGAAATGCTTTTAAAGTATCGATTGACCTATTTGGCGGATGCAGAAGTGAACTGGTGCCCGGCATTGGGTACTGTTCTGGCCAATGATGAGGTGGTCAACGGAGTTTCGGAGCGGGGAGGACATCCGGTGATCCGGAAGAAAATGACACAGTGGATGATGCGTATCACGGCTTATGCCCAACGCTTGTTGGACGGATTGGACACTATTGATTGGCCTCAACCTTTAAAAGATTCCCAAACCAACTGGATTGGACGTTCTGAAGGGGCCTCTGTAACATTTAATGTCATTGATAATTTGGACGCTGAGCGTAGTCGAAGCGACCAAAATGTGATTTCGACTGCGCGCAATCACCCATATCAAATTGAAGTATTCACCACTCGTCCCGACACCATTTTTGGGGTGAGCTTTATGACCTTGGCCCCAGAGCATGAACTTGTGGCCAAAATCACAACACCAGAACAACAAGAAGCCGTTGATGCCTACGTAGAAGCTACCGCTAAGCGTTCTGAACGTGACCGAATGGCTGATGTAAAGACAATTTCAGGAGTGTTTACCGGAGGTTATGCGGAACATCCTTTCACCAAGGAACCTATTCCAATCTGGATTGGGGATTACGTTTTGGCAAGTTACGGGACAGGAGCTGTTATGGCCGTTCCTTGCGGTGACCAGCGTGACTACGATTTTGCAAAACACTTCAACATTCCAATTCCAAACATTTTTGAAGGAGTGGATATTTCCGAAGAGGCATTTGCGGACAAGGCCACAACGATTATTGGCAACTCCGACTTTTTAAACGGCCTTTCCTATAAAGACGCAACAAAAAAGGTCATTGCCGAGTTGGAAAAGATTGGTCAGGGTGAAGGTAAGATCAATTATCGTCTTCGGGATGCCGTTTTTAGTCGACAACGATACTGGGGAGAACCTTTCCCTGTCTATTATGTGGATGGAATGCCCCAAATGATAGCGGATAAGCATTTGCCTTTGGAATTGCCTGAAGTGGAGAAATACCTTCCCACGGAAACGGGGGAACCACCATTGGGCAATGCTACGCAATGGGCTTGGGATTCGGAACAATGCACAGTGGTCAATAATCAATTGAGCAATAACGAAACGGTTTTTCCACTGGAATTGAATACCATGCCAGGCTGGGCTGGGAGCTCCCAGTACTTTAACCGCTATATGGACCCTCAGAACAATGAAGCTATCTATTCCCAAGAAGCGATTGACTATTGGCAGGATGTAGACTTATATATTGGAGGTAGTGAACATGCTACGGGGCATCTATTGTACTCGCGTTTTTGGCAAAAGTTTTTGTTCGATATGGGCATTGCTCCTAAAGAAGAATTTGCCAAAAAACTGATCAACCAAGGTATGATTACGGGAACCAGTGCAATTGTCTACAGGATATCGGGGACCAACAAATATGTTTCCTTTGGTTTAAAAAAGGATTACGAAGTGGAAGAATTGAGGGTTGATGTCAATTTGGTAAATACTTCTGATGAAATTAATATAGAAGGTTTAAGAAAGTGGCAACCTGAATATAAAGAAGCTGAGTTCGTTCTGGAAGATGGAAAATACATTGTAGGCCGGGAAGTGGAGAAAATGTCCAAAAGATGGTTCAACGTGGTCAACCCTGATGCCATTTGTGAAGAGTATGGGGCAGATTCATTACGTTTGTATGAAATGTTCTTAGGGCCGTTGGAACAATCCAAACCTTGGAACACGGCTGGGATAACCGGGGTGCATTCTTTCCTTAAAAAATTATGGAAACTCTATTCCCCCTTTATAGATGGTTCGCTGAGCGAAGTCGAAGCGGAACCCACTGCCGAAAACCTAAAAACCTTGCACAAGACGATCAAAAAGGTGGAAGAGGATATTGAGAATTTTTCATTTAACACCTCTGTCTCAACTTTTATGATCTGCGTAAACGAATTAACGGCCCAAAAATGCACCAGCAGAGCCATTTTGGAACCATTAGCTATTTTGGTATCACCATATGCGCCTCATATTGCTGAGGAGTTATGGGAGAAACTAGGACATTCCCAATCTATTTCTGAAGCTTCGTTCCCTAAGTTTGAGGAGAAATATTTGGTGGAGAGTAGCAAGGAATATCCGATTTCCTTTAATGGAAAAATGCGTTTCAAACTGGAGTTGCCTTTGGATATGGGCAAAGAAGATATTGAAGCTACTGTCATGGCACATGAAAAAACGCAGGCACAGTTACAGGGGAGAACACCTAAAAAAGTGATTGTAGTTCCCGGCAAGATTGTTAACATTGTGGGATAAATGGTGTTGAGTGTAATGATACGTATTATCACAAGTGTCATTTAATAATTTTTGGAATTAGCTCCTTCCCTTTTTAAGGGAAGGTGGATTCTGACCAATGGTCAGAAGACGGAAGGGATGATTGGGGGTGAATTCCAATTTGACACGAATTGCACAAATTGCTCGAATGAGTTTGTTGATAAATGCCATTGTCCCCTTGAGAGCCTGTACTGAGCGCAGTCGAAGTGGGACATTAGGGGTGTGTCTTTTGTGCGCAATAATATGTTGTAATTAACCATATGATATGGACACTACTGAAATCATCGGTCTTTTAGCGGCTACGCTTACCACTGTTGCTTTTGTGCCCCAAGTTTTTAAAGCTTGGAAAAATAAGTCAGCCAAAGATGTTTCCCTATCCATGTATCTTGTCATGCTCACGGGGGTTGCACTATGGTTTTATTACGGCATGTCCATCGGAAGTCTTCCCGTGATTTTGGCCAATGCGGTTACGGGAGTATTGATTGTTTTTGTCATTGTTCTCAAATTAAAATATTGATGACTTGAGTATAAGCCGACTAGCAAAATGTCAGTATCATGGCAATGGCTAGATTTTTGCTGTATTGTTGGTATATTTATAAGACAAAACGAAACAGTTATGATGACATATTATATATTAATTGGTGGAATCGCGCTTATCAGTTGGTTGGTAAGCAGCAGATTGAAAAGCAAATTCAAGCACTATTCCAAAGTACATCTGCGTAATGGGATGAGCGGTGCAGAAATTGCCCAAAAAATGCTGGATGACCATGGTATCCGCGATGTAAAGGTGATTTCCACTCCAGGAATGCTTACGGACCACTATAATCCGAAAAACAAAACCGTTAACCTTAGTGAAGGAGTATATAGCCAACGAAATGCTTCGGCAGCGGCAGTGGCTGCACACGAAGTAGGTCATGCTGTGCAACACGCCCAAGCTTACGAGTGGCTGACCATGCGTTCTAAATTGGTTCCTGTGGTAAGTGTTACTTCTGGAATGTCCACGTGGATTGTATTCGGGGGATTAATGTTGGGCGCAGCCGCTGGAGTTGGACTTGGGTATTACATTGCCGTAGCCGGATTGGTAATGATGGGATTGGCGACGGTATTTAGCTTCATCACTCTTCCTGTGGAATATGATGCCAGTAACCGTGCTTTGGCTTGGTTGAAACAAAAGAATATGGTAAGCCAAGAAGAATACGCTGGTGCTGAGGATGCCTTAAAATGGGCCGCCAGAACCTATTTGGTTGCTGCCTTGGGTGCATTGGCCTCCTTGGTATATTGGGCCTTCCAGGTTTTTGGAGGGCGGGATTAACCCAAACAGAGAAAAGAAGAAACAAAAAACGGAGCTAAATGCTCCGTTTTTTTATGCTGGTTACTTAGTTTATCCAGTTACCGACATGGTCATCGATGAGTTGTAATCCCACACCTTCTGTCCCAGTGACTGAAATCATATCCAGGATATCACGTATGGTGTTTTCCTCTTCTACTTGTTCCAATACAAACCAATCTAAGAAGCGTTCAGTGGTAATGTCACCTACTTTGCGTGCTTGTAGAACAATGTTGTGTATAGACTGCGTTACAGCTGTCTCGTGTTCCAAAGTAGTTTCAAAAACTTCTACGATGGATGAATAATCGTGATTTAAGTTAGTGACTTCAGGGGAATATGGGCTTCCACCCACATCAATCAAAAAGTCAAAAATCTTCATCATATGCTCGCGCTCTTCTTCAGATTGCTTCCGAAAGAACTTGGCACTGGTGAAAAAACCGTTCTGTTCGCACCATGATGCCATCGCCAAATAAGTGGCCGAGGCATGGGCTTCCATTTTTATCTGATTGTTGAGCAAATCCATGGATTCCACTTTAATGCTCATTGATTGTCTGGCTATATCCTTCATTTGTGAATAGTTTATCGTTCAAAAATTCATTTTCCAATGTAAAAGTATGGAATTTAACAGGCGCTTTTTAGCTAACCCTCTATTTAAAAGCAATTTAAGACTGAATAAAAATAAGCTAGCTAAGAAGAAGGGCTAAGCCACAGAAACTTTACTGTTTGAAGCAATGCCGAGCAGGGCAAATCCATGCTCAACAAGTTCCTTTAGGTCAAGGACCTCAAAGGTGTTCAGGATAAAAAGATGCTCTTTGTTGCAAAGTTGTAAAAGTTCAAATCCATGCTGGTTCAGTTCACTGTCGAAATGATGCTCTATGGGAATCGATAGCACCTTGTGTCGAATGGCCAATAATTGGCAAAAGGAAACGCGCACTATTTTTTGGGCAAAATCAATATAAAAACAGCGCTCGTTCTCCGACTGGTATAAGGTGTAGTATGTGGACCGATATATTACTTTCACGAAGCGAAAATAATGCTTATTTAGATTCAATCCAAATATCAGATATGAATTTGCCTGTCTATTTGTTGCGCTAAGGAAATAAAAGTTTCAGTTCGTGAAACCCCTTCAATTTGTTGGATTCGCTTGTTCAACACATGCATCAAATGCTCGTTATCCTTACAGAGTACCTTGATCAAAATAGACCAGTTACCGGTGGTGTAATGACATTCCAGTACTTCGGGAATTTTTTCCAATTCCTTCACCGCCTTTGGATTGGACATTGCCTTATCCAGAAAAATACCAATATAGGCCATAGTGGTATATCCCAATACTTTGGGATTGATGACGAACTTTGACCCTGACAATAATCCGGAATTCTCCAACTTTCGTAAACGCTGATGTATTGCCGCACCAGAAATGCCAATGTTCCGGGCAATTTCCAAAATTGGCCGACGGGCATCTTCCATTAAATACCTGAGTATTTTTTTGTCAATCCCATCAATCTTTACTGAAGTGTTAGCGTTTTTCATGTCAAAGCTTCTAAATTGAAGCTAAAGATACCGAAAAACAGAAATTAACTAACTTCCAATGGTATCAGGATTGTACCCCAGATAAGGAACCTCATACTCTTTAAAGGTGATTCCGTAAGATTTCAGTTCTGAAAGAATGGGTTCATATACCTCTTTGCTTATGGGAATCTGGACGCCTGGAGTGGTAATCTTTTTGTTTAAAATCTGAAGTGTAGCTATGGCAACCGGCAAACCAACGGTCTTTGCCATTGCGGTGTAGGTCTGGTTTTGACCCAATGCCACCATATTGGCATCAATCTGCTTTTTTTGACCATCCATTTCATAACCGAACTTATGGTACATAACGATCATATCTTTTTCGTCCTTTTCCAAAGTCCAACTGTCTTCAAGGATATACTGCAATATTTGGGCAGGCGAGGCATTCTTTAGAGGAATTTTCTTGGAAGGATTGAACAAATCCAATTCGAGCAGTTTTCCCCATCGAATATCATCCTGATCTATCTTTAGATAGTGTCGCAATTTTAACTCGACCGAATCTGTCGGAGAGTAGGGCAGAAATAAGTTCACAAAATCTCGGAAAGACATTCCCTGGGAATTTTCTATGGTATAGCTATCATCCGTCATGCCGAGCATTACGAAAACATGCCATGCTTTGGAAAAACCGACCCGTCTCATCGTTCCACGATATAAGGTCAGAGCGTCTTGGAGGCCATAGGCGTTCGTGTATTTCAGAGAGTCTCGATTTGGATACACCTCAAATGTGCCGTATCCCTCAATGTCGACAAGTTCCGTACGTCTAAAAAGTTTCTGATAGGGAATATATTTGTAGGTACCTTCCTGAATAAATTTGGCAGCACCTCCTTGTCCAGCCAGGACCACATTTCTAGGATTCCATGTAAACTTGTAATTCCAAAGGTTGGAATCGTCTGAAGGAGCTACCAATCCACCTGTAAAGGATTCAAAAAGAAGGATTTTTCCGCCACTGTTGCGAATACGGTCTATAACTTCCATAGCGCTCATATGGTCGATTCCGGGATCAAGGCCGATTTCGTTCATAAAAACTAGACCATTTTTCTTGGCTTCATCATTCAGTTTCTCAATTTCATTGCTAACATAAGAGGCGGTAACAAGGTGCTTTTTATAATGGATGCAATCCTCGGCAATCTTAATATGCAGCCTTGGCGGCAGCATGGACACTACGATGGAAGATGATTCAATCAATTTTCTTCTGCTGTCATCATCAAATATATCCAGGGCAACGACTTGGCAATGGGAATGGGAGGAAATATCTTTGGAAATGTTTTCAGGATGAAGGTCACCGATAACCAACTGAAGTTTTTCTTTTTCAGCATTCTTAAGGATATAATCCAGAAGATATGAGGTGGATTTTCCTGCTCCAAGAACCAAAATAGTACGAACCATGCGTTTTATTTACTTTTGATTAAAACGGACACTAAAGTATCAAATTGTTATATCTATAAAAAAATAAGATTACAAAGTTATGAACAAAACAATTTTGATGACGGCAACCCTATTTGGGTTGACTGCCATAATTTTAGGAGCATTTGGTGCCCACGGTCTCGAAAAAGTTGTTGACCAAGATGCTATAGAATCATTTGAAACTGGGGTTCGTTATCAAATGTATCATGCATTGTTCTTGCTTTTTTTAGGAATGTGGAACGGCATTACAGAAAGACAAAAAAGGAGAGTATACCAAATGGTATTTATTGGGACTGTTCTTTTCTCATTTTCAATATACTTGCTTGCATTGAAAAGCTTAATGAGCATTGATTTTAATGCCATTGCCTATTTGACCCCTATAGGAGGTGTCCTTTTGATTTTGGGTTGGGGTTTTACCGCTTATTACATATTGGCTTCAAGAAAAGTCTAATATTTTAATTTCTTCGTTTTGTTGTATAATTTCCAAAGACCCATCCTTCTTTACCTTGGTAATTAATTTTATACCAGCGATCGGTGTTATTATTTACTTTTTCCAAAGTATCGCTTTGGGCAATGATATTACAAATGACACCTTGTTCAAGTTGAAAGACTACATTGTCAACATCTATCTCAGGATTACTTCTCACATTTACCGATGAGACAGTAATTCCGAGTTTATTAGAAGGAAGGTTCATGAATTCGTCAATCGCGTCAATATAAGCATGGTCTTCTTGCAAATCCTCATCAGAATATAGAACCTCGTTTACAAGGGTGATTAATTTTGTTCTTTCAAAGGCAGGATTATTTACTATGTTTTCCAGTAAATCATATTTCTTTACTCCTGTTTCTTCCTGTGCTCGCCAATAAAGAATTCCCATTTTAATTTCAAGTTCATCCATTATAATGTCATCTGTATTTTGAACCCACCCCTCTTTTTCTTTTTTTGGGCCAACAACTTTATACCAACCTTCCTGTTCGGCTTCCGAAACCATCACCATGTCAAGTGGGTCCATTTTTTCTCCCTGAAAAGTCATCACATCAGGTCTTTTATATATTTCAGTGGCATTTTCAATTACACCTAACTTTCCATCCATGGCAAACAAATATTCATTGACCCAACCTTCGGTTCCATCGGACAGCTTAACATTAATATATTCTTTATTATCATCTGCTTGTTTTCTCTTGTTAAGAAATTGAACAGTTTCCCCAAAATAGATGGTGGTCAGGTATTTAGTGTTTTTTCTGCCTGGGTGGTCGCGTAAGCCAACTTTTGGCCATAAGCAAATGGCATTTATCACTTCCTCGCTAACGTTTATTTCTGAATCCTTTAGGACGGAGGCTTTAGTAGATTGGGAATCTTCAATTTTATTGGTTCTCGAATTATTCCCACAGCTCATTAGAAAAACCAAAGCTGTGGTAAAAATGGTGGCAGATGTAATTTTCATACTTTGGTGTTACAATTATTCAGGCTAATATTATGCAAAATGGGAAGTTGACAGATATAGGTTTGATGAATGTAGGGTTTGAATTGACAAAATGGGCACTCTTCGGCATTTATGTTTTAACCAAAAAATCAGATAATTAAGCAATATTTTAAGGTGGAACTGACTAGATTTTCTAGCTTTGTACCAACTTAAAATTAATTAAATGAGTACGCCTATCTCAACTACGAAATCGATTTCGTTAAAGCCTTATGGAATCGACCACAATCGTATTAATTATCAGCTTTCATCTGATGATTTGCATCAAGTTACCATTGAAAAAGAAATGGGAAAAGAAGCCTCATCGGGAGCTTTGGCCGTCAACACAGGAGAGTTTACTGGAAGGTCGCCTATGGACCGCTTTATTGTGGAAGATGAAATCACCAAGGATAAAGTATGGTGGGGAAATATCAACATCCCTTTTGAGAGTGAAAAGTTTGATAAGTTATATGACAAGGTCATCTCTTATCTAAACGACAAGGAGCTTTTTGTGCGGGATTGCTACGCCTGTGCGGATGCTGATTACAAGCTGAACATTAGGGTAATCAATGAATATCCTTGGTCGAACATGTTTGCCCATAACATGTTCTTAAGGCCAACCGAGCAGGAATTGGCAGGTTTTGACCCCGAATGGACAGTGGTGAACGCCCCAGGGTTTATTGCAAATGCAGAAGTAGACGGGACACGTCAACATAATTTTGCCATCTTGAACTTCTCAAGAAAAATTGCATTGATAGGAGGGACAGGGTATACCGGAGAAATAAAAAAGGGAATTTTCTCAGCGCTGAATTTCATTCTTCCCGTGTACAAGAACACATTGCCCATGCACTGCTCAGCAAATGTGGGTGAAGGAGGGGATACCGCAATTTTCTTTGGTCTTTCCGGGACAGGTAAGACCACCCTTTCAACAGACCCTGATCGTAAATTGATCGGTGATGATGAACATGGGTGGACAGCGGATAACGCAGTTTTCAATTTTGAGGGGGGTTGTTATGCCAAGGTGATCGATTTATCCAAAGAGAAGGAGCCTGAAATATATGGAGCCATTAAGAAAGGAGCAATCCTAGAGAATGTGATCATGAATGAAAAAGGCACTGTCGATTTTGCAGATACCTCAATCACCCAGAACACAAGGGTTAGTTATCCTATCCATCATATTGATAATATTCAAACTCCGTCCATCGGTAAAAACGTAAAAAATATCTTTTTCTTAACTGCGGATGCCTTTGGTGTGCTTCCTCCCATTTCCAAATTGACACCAGCGCAAGCTGCGTATCATTTTATTTCGGGGTATACAGCTAAGGTAGCGGGTACGGAAGCTGGTGTGGTCGAACCACAACCTTCTTTTTCAGCTTGTTTTGGAGCTCCTTTTATGCCTTTGCATCCAGCTAAGTATGCAGAAATGCTGAGCAACAAGATGCAGGAATCGGGAGTCGATGTTTGGCTGATCAATACAGGTTGGACCGGAGGGCCATATGGAGTTGGAAAACGTATGGAATTAAAATACACGCGCGCAATGATCAGTGCGGCTTTAAGTGGTGCGTTGGGATTGTACAACTATGACAACTACCATATCCATTCTGTTTTTGGTGTGGCGCAACCACGGGAGTGCCCGGGAGTCCCTACTAGTGTGCTGAGTCCCAGAGCTACCTGGAACAATGATGATGCCTACTATAAAACGGCATTTAAACTGACGAATGCGTTTCGGGAAAATTTCAAAAAGTATGAGGCCTATGCCAGTGAGGAAATCAGGCGGGGAGGTCCGCAACGATATGCTTTCTAAACAAAAGGCCCGATCAGATGATCGGGCCTTTTTTATTTCTGTAAAAGAAACTATTATTTGTTCACGCTGGTAATATACTTCTGAAGCGCCATGGTCATTGACGGAGTTTCAGGAGTTGGCGCTTGAATATCAATTCTAAGACCTGCAGCAGTGGCAGCTTTGACCGTACTGTTTCCAAATACCGCAATTCGGGTGTTGTTCTGCTCAAAATCTGGGAAATTCTTTAGCAGGGACTCAATTCCCGATGGGCTAAAGAACACCAAAACGTCATAATAGACATTTCTTAAATCGGAAAGGTCGCTAATAACGGTTTTGTAGAATATCCCTCGCTTCCAATCAACTTCCAGCTCGTCCAATGCTTGGGGAACAGTAACCTTTAAAGTATCTGATGAAGGTAGAAGGAATTTTTCATCCTTATATTTTTTGATTAAGGGAACCAATTCGTTAAAGGTTCTCTTGCCTACATATATTTTACGCTTTCGGTATACAACATACTTTTGAAGATAGTAGGCTACCGCTTCAGATTGGCAGAAATACTTCATGGTATCCGGAACCTTAAAGCGCATTTCTTCCGCAATCCTGAAAAAATGATCAACAGAATTTCTACTTGTGAGAATTATGGCGGTAAAATTGTTGAGATCGATCTTTTGTTGCCTTACACTTTTGGCTTGAACTCCTTCAACATGGATAAAAGGTCTAAAATCAACTTTTACCTTTTCTTTTTCAATCAATCGTGAATAAGGTGAATTTTCGATTTTAGGTTCAGGTTGGGAAACCAAAATTGTCTTTACTTTCATAAACTTTCAATCTTTTAGATAGGTTCCAACTATCACTAGGGGTGCGATTTCGAGTGTGCAAAGGTACAAAATAAAATAGAACAAATGCGGAACAACGGCTTTTTGATAGTTCTTTAATAGCTTGACAAAACCTATGGCATTTATGGAAACAATTAAGATAAAAGCCACATAAAACACAATTTTAGAGTCATTTGCAATGTAAATAAGGATTACATTGGCCACAAACATAATTAGACTGCTATAGTTTAGATAAGAAGTTTTATTGAAAAGAAGTTCTGCAATCAGGTTTTGGGTATTGAATATGTAGCCCTTGACCAACTGGAGCACCAATTTAAGCAATTGAAATAGTACAACACCTCCCATTATTATAAAAAAGAAGAGCAAATCTTCGGTTTCAAAATTGAAGAAAGTCTTTGCGACCAGAAAAAGGAATAACGAAAAGTTCACCAATTGGAACAGGGTCAACAAAATATGAAACCAATTCAATAATCGACCTTTCTTGCTATGGAGTACCACATACTTGTTATTGAACGGTAGAATAATAAAGTTCAAGAATCTGTTTTGAAAAAGATACTTTCCAAGGGCCAGTACCACCATACTGAGGAAAAGGACCATGGTCATCCAATCTAAAGAATCCACTACTTTATAAACAGGGTTCATCGGTTTACTTTAATTGGTTTGCCATTAAGTCCAGGGAGAAGTCCATTTTCTGATACACCAACTCGAAAATAGCCAGGATTTTCAATTGTCGGCTTAGGGAGTTTAAAACTGTAATATGCTGTATCGTTTGATTTCAATAAAATTTGATTGTCCGCAAGGGGTGCTACCTTGATTGGCAATAATTGTTTCACCTCTTTGTATTTATTGGAGTACGCCACTTTGTAACTCAATTGGTCCAATGGAATGTCAAACGAATATGGATTGTAAACTTTCAATACATGCGAGGTTGAATCACTTGACAATGCCACTAAACATTGCAATTTACGGTAGGATTGAAAATCATCCATAAAAACACCATGAAAAACTGTCCCGTAAGGGGATGAATATGTAATATCACCACTTTTTCGATATTGGGTGACATGCAGAATTCTTTTATGCCGCACACGTTCTTCTGAATTATCAATGGAATATTGATTTTTCCTATACATATGGTTGTTTAAAGAAAAGGTGGGTTCTCCAGAATAGAACTCATACATGGGCGCTCTTCGGTAGGAGTTTGCGAATACGATTGGAGCATTTTCCGCTTTGGACTTCAATGTCTTTACCCATTGTTTATTTCCATGGGTTTCAAATATTAAAGGAACTAAGGGTTGATGTACCAACCAAGCCCTGGCATAAAGCAAGATGACCAAACTGACAATTCCCATCCGATGCATCCATTTTCTGCTTTTTGCACTTTCCAAAAGATGGTTGAATGCCAGAACCGCCATCGGAATGGAAATCACAATGATCCACTGCGTTTGCACCCTTCTGTTAAAACTCGATATAAAAAAGAAAATAATCACCCCATAGGTTAGGTACTTCAATGCTTTTACGAACTGATCTGAAGATTTGGTCTTTATCAGGGATAAATAGACCCAGTAAAACAACAGTCCAAAAATGGCAATAAGGTTTATAAAGTAACCCAATGTGAACTTTTCAAAGGAATATGCCTGGTTGGGTCTTTCGAACAAATGGTACTTTATGGAAACAAAATCGTGCTGATACAACCATAGGAAATGTGGAATATAACACACTAAGGCAACAGCCACCGCCAACCACGCTTTTCTATCGGTAACCAGTTTAACGTTGGAAAGAAATACGAAAAGAATCACCAGTACCGCGTGATATTTACTGTACATCAAAGCAGCCATTGTAATACCCAAAAAAACTGAGATCAACAATGAGGGATGCTGTAAAAAACGCTTGTACAACCAAAGAAACAGCGCTGTAAAAAACAAAAGAGGCGTATCTGGCAAGGTTAAAAACCCATAGGCGTTCATCAAGGTCATTGAGAACATCAATAGGAAAAAATGGATTATATAATCATTCTTTTTGGGGTTGTCGATAAGTAACCAAAGAAAGGCATATGTTCCTACAGAAAGTACACAACTCATAAAACGCACTCCGAGTTCCCCATCAAAAAAGAGACTGCTCAACTTAATCAAAAAAGCAACCATTGGGGGGTGGTCAAAATAGCCCCAGTCCAGATGCTGTGCGTAGTACCAATAATAGGCTTCGTCGTAAATAAGCTCGGTAAAATAGCTTTGTACAAGGTTGAGAACAAAAAGAATGGCCAGAAGAACAAGAAAAAGTCTGGGAAACTTTTGGGTCATCAAATGAAATTTTAGATGGCGCAAAGGTACAAATATTGGATTACTGCATAGTGATTTATACAGTTATCAACATAGATCGGCAACAGAGAAAACCGTATTTTAGCGCTTCTAATCTATTGCGAATGGCAGACGGCCTGGTGATCATACCCACTTTCAATGAAATTGAGAACATTGAAGCCATTATTAAAACAGTTTTCGATTTAAAAAAGCATTTTCATGTGCTGGTAGTCGATGACAATTCGCCTGATGGCACTGCCGATAACGTTCGAAAGTTGCAGAATCAATTTGCTGACCGTCTTTTTTTGGAAGTAAGAAAAGAAAAATCTGGTCTAGGCACCGCCTATATCCATGGTTTTAAGTGGGCACTGGAACGTGACTATGAGTACATCTTTGAAATGGATGCCGATTTTTCGCATCGACCTGCCGATCTTTCCCGATTGCACCGCGCTTGTTTAAATGGCGCAGATGTTGCCGTTGGATCTAGATACAAAAAAGGGGTTAATGTGGTAAACTGGCCCTTGTTCAGAATATTGCTGTCCTATGGCGCATCGTTTTACGTAAAGATTATCACAGGGATGCGGGTACACGATCCCACGGCAGGTTTTGTATGTTATCATAGAAAAGTTTTGGAGGCCATTAATTTGGATGCAGTACGCTTCATCGGATATGCCTTTCAAATAGAAATGAAATATAGGGCGTACCTCAAGGGATTCAGAATTGATGAGGTCTCCATCATCTTTACCGATAGAATCAATGGAAAATCGAAGATGAATTCCGCCATTATCCGCGAAGCCATATTTGGCGTAATTGCCATGAAATTTAGAAGTATATTTTTCAAAAAGAGTTTTTTATAATGTCGAAGACCCTCCTAAAAAATGCTACCGTTGTCAATGAAAACAGGGTTTTTGAAACTGATGTACTGCTCGAAGGGGATTTCATAACCCGGTTGGACAGCGATATAACGGATTCCCATGCAAAAACCATTGATTTAAAGGGTAGTCTTTTACTTCCAGGTATAATTGATGACCAAGTCCATTTTAGGGAGCCGGGGCTTACCCACAAGGGCAATATTGCTACTGAGAGTCGTGCCGCGATAGCCGGCGGAATTACAACTTTTATGGAGCAACCCAATACCAATCCCCAAACAACTACCATTGAAAAACTGGAAGAAAAGTTTGCAATAGCTTCCCGGGATTCTTTTGCCAATTATTCCTTTTTGTTCGGAGGTACCAATGATAATTTGGAAGAGCTTAAAATGTTGGATAAAAATGCCTGCTCAGGTGTAAAGTTGTTTCTGGGTTCTTCAACTGGTAATATGTTGGTCGATAACGAAGAAGTACTTGAAAAAATCTTCAGAAACACAGAAATGGTTATCTCCACACATTGTGAGGATGAGACTACCATAAGAACCAACTTTGCCAAATACAAGGAAAAGTATGGCGATGATATTCCGATAGAACTTCATCCTATCATAAGAAGTGAGGAGGCCTGTTATATTTCTTCCTCCAATGCGATTGCTTTGGCCAAGAAAACAGGTGCGAGATTGCATGTTTTTCATCTTTCCACCGGAATAGAGACGGATTTGTTCACCAATGAAATTCCTTTGGAACAAAAAAAGATTACCTCAGAAGTATGTATTCACCATCTATGGTTTTCGGATGAAGATTATGCTGAAAAAGGAACATTGATCAAATGGAACCCAGCGGTAAAGACAAAATCTGATCGTGAAAAACTTTGGGAAGCACTACTGGACGATAGGATTGATGTAATTGCCACAGACCATGCACCCCATACCCTAGAGGAAAAAGACAATCCATATACCAAAGCTCCCTCAGGAGGGCCATTAGTGCAACATGCGCTGTTGGCGATGCTACAAAAAGAACAACAAGGGAAGATTTCTTTGGAGAAAATCGTTGAAAAGATGTGTCATAATCCTGCTAAACTTTTCGATTTGGATAGACGGGGGTTTATCAAAGAAGGCTACTATGCTGATTTGGTCCACGTGAACAGAAACACACAAAACGAAGTTAAAAAAGCCAATATTTTGTATAAATGTGGTTGGTCCCCGTTTGAAGGCGTTACCTTTGGCTCAGAAGTGGCACGCACATTTGTCAATGGTCATTTGGCCTACGAATTTGGTAGCTTTTCAACGGAAAAGAACGCAAAACGACTCACTTTCGACCGATAAAATATGAAAAGAGGTATTTTGTTCTTTTTGGGAATATTGTTGTTCTCTTGCAACGAGAAGGTTGTGGAAGAGCCCGAAAACCTGATTCCAAAAGAAAAAATGGTCTCCATTTTACATGATTTGGCGCTGCTCAATTCAACCAAATCTTCATACAAAGCAGCTCTCGAGCAAAATGGGGTGAAGATTATGGATTTTCTTTACGAGAAGTATGATATTGACAGTATCCAATTTGCACAGAGCGATCTATATTACGCTTCAATACCGTTGGAATATCAATCCATTTATGAAAAGGTAGAGGCAATATTGGAGAAAAAAGCAGGTGATTTAGAACAGATTACCCAGAAGAGAAACGATAGTGTTCGAAAAGCCCAAGAAAAGAAAAGGGACTCCATTGTAAAGGTGGCAAAAGATAAAACTCCTACCCCTTAAATTTTTTGCAACAAAACGCGATAGCGTCATCTAAATCCTCGAACTTAAAATCAATGGCATTTTTGATTTTATCGCTGCTATATGTTTCTTGATGATACAATCCTTTGACAACATTCTTGGTAAGTTTCCTTCTCTTTCCCATCAAATTACTTCGCAACCAGTCTATCCTCCAGAGGATTTCCAATAGCCAAAACGGAATTGGTTTTGTGGGGGGCTGTACGCCCAACTTAGAAGCCATTTTTTCAAAAAGTTCCCGATAGGAGAGATTTTCGCTTACCAAAATAAATCGTTCCCTATCAATCTTGGAATGCATTAAGGCAATCATGGCATGGGTTACATCATTAATGGAAACAAAGCCAGTACCTCCTGGGAAATAACTTTTTTTCTCTTTGGATGCATATTTGAAAAAAGTTCCACTTCCAGAATGCCAAAAGCCCGGCCCGAGAACAACACCTGGATTCACCACCACCACTGAAAGTCCCTCTTGCGACCCACGCCAAACCTCCAACTCAGCTTCATTCTTAGTGAGTCCATATACGGAAACATTCGTATCGTTCCATTCATTATCCTCATGAGTGACCTCTCCTTTGACACTCGCTCCAATTGCCGCTATGGAACTTACATAACAAAGTTTTTTTACCTGATGTTCCAAACAGAGGTTCACAATATTGGCTGTTCCATCTATATTGGTTTTAACAAGGGCCCGATAATCTTTTGGACTAAAAGAAATCAGAGCTGCGCAATGATAAACATATTCAATGCCCGCAAATATTGGCATCAATGAACTGATATCCGAGATATCGGCTTTTATCCATGTTATTTTCTCAAATAAAGCGTTAGGGTGGTCAGAGTAGTACCCAAAAATTTCCAAGACCTTTTCAATGGAATCTTTGTTTCGATAACTGGCTTTTACATGCTGCCCACTTTTTGTTAGATGGAACAATAAATGCGAACCTATTAGACCAGTACCTCCAGTTACCAAAATCATTGGATAAAAGTACCCAATTGTATTGGATTTATTCAGTGATGTAAGAACTTCATTTTATATTTGCACCTATTCTAAAAGATTTTGAAGGTGAAGAATTTTGTTCAGGAGCTACAATGGAGAGGAATGATTCATGATGTTATGCCGGGTGCGGAGGAGCATCTCATGGAGGAAATGCAAGCAGCTTATGTTGGGATTGACCCTACTGCGGACTCACTGCACATTGGACATTTGGTAGGCGTAATGATGCTAAGGCATTTTCAGTTGGCTGGCCACAAGCCTTTTGCTTTAGTGGGAGGTGCTACTGGAATGATCGGGGATCCATCGGGAAAATCCGCAGAACGGAATCTTTTGGATGAGAAAACACTTCGCCACAATCAAGAAGCGCTGAAATCGCAGTTAAGTCGATTTCTGGATTTTGAAAGCGATGAGCCCAACGCGGCTGTTTTGGTGAACAATTATGACTGGATGAAGAGTTTTTCATTTCTTGATTTTATTCGGGATGTTGGGAAACACATTACCGTCAACTACATGATGGCCAAAGATTCCGTTAAAAAGAGACTTTCCTCCGACGCCAAAGAAGGAATGTCCTTTACTGAATTTACCTATCAGTTGGTGCAGGGATATGATTTCTTATATCTCTATCAAAACCATAATTGTACCCTACAGATGGGCGGGAGCGATCAGTGGGGAAATATTACAACGGGAACCGAACTGATTCGCAGAATTGGTGGAGGAAAAGGGTTTGCCCTGACTTGCCCGTTGATTACCAAGGCGGACGGTACCAAATTCGGTAAAACCGAAGGTGGAAACGTTTGGTTGGACGCTGAACGCACGTCTCCTTATAAGTTTTATCAGTACTGGTTGAACACCTCTGATGAGGATGCAGAAAAATATATCAAGATTTTCACCTTTTTGACGCAACAAGAGGTTGAAAGTTTGGTGTCTGAGCATCAGGAAGCACCACATTTAAGATTACTTCAAAAGCGATTGGCAGAGGAGATAACCACGATGGTACATTCCAAATCAGATTTGGAAAATGCCATTAAAGCGAGTAATATTTTATTTGGGAAATCTACCTCGGATGACTTAAAGCAGTTGGATGAGAAAACTTTTTTGGATGTGTTTGAAGGAGTGCCCCAAGCTCAAGTATCCAAAGAAGATATTGATGCGGGGTTGGATATGATCGGTGCCCTAGCTGCCAAAACAGGCTTTTTAGGTTCAAACGGAGAGGCACGCAGGGAATTAAAACAGAATTCCATTTCTGTAAACAAACAGAAGGTAAAGGAGGATTACAGCATTACCGAAGTGGATTTGATCAATGATAAGTTTGTAATTCTTCAGCGGGGTAGAAGAAATTATTTTGTTTTGGTTGTTGCTTAATTACGCAACGCTTGGCTTAATTTCTCGTCTACAAGGTGAATCAATCTTAAAATAAAATGAGAAAAGGTATCAGTCTTTTTGTGATTCTTTTGGTGCTGATGAGCTGTTCGTCGGACGACGGTTCAATTAATCCCGAGTTAGGAGAAAAGTGGGTGCTGCAAAATGTGGTCTGCTTTTGTTTCTTTGGCGATGACTTCGATTTTACCAACCACAGTTTGACTTTTAACGATGCAAATGGAACAGTACTGATAGCGAACAGCGAGCAGACTCCCTTTATAGCTCCTGAAGGCACTTATTCCTATTCAGACAATGGAGAGATCATTGAAATAGATGGGAAACAGTTCACCTATGAAATCAAAGACGATACTTTGACATTATATTTTGTGGATGAGCCATTGATTGCCGATGATGAGATTACTTATTTCTACACAAAGGGTTAAAGCGCCATCAAATTGCAACCCCGAACATCGGAGTGGTCAAATCTGCCTAAAACTTCAAAAGTCCTGTTCGCATAGGTCTTGCCCAAATCTTGGGTCGCTATGAAGGAACATGAGTACACATTCGCTAAATCAATTACGTTTATCCCACCAGTTTTTTCATGGGATTGTATTCCAAGGGGATCCTCGGTGTCACGGGTGACTATTTGCATCCAGGGAGGGCATTCAAATAGGCCGTCACCTTTTGAATAGGCTTGGGAAAGCAGCTCCGTCATTCCATATTCTGAGTGAATCTCCGGAACTTGAAAAGCCTTTTTAAGGATGCTATGGAGTTCTTCCCGAATCAGTTCCTTTCTACGACCTTTCATTCCTCCGGTTTCCATGACTATGGTATTGCGCAGGGGCATTTCAAATTGCTCAGCCAAATCCAATAGAGCAAACGAAACCCCGATGAGCAAAATCTTGGTCCCCTGATCTTGAAGTCCATTAAGCTTTTGACTCAACTCGCTCAAATTATTAAGATAAAAGCCACTACTCGGATGCTTTGATTGCTTGATTAAGTCATTGACCATATAAATCAAAGAAGAACCTTCGCGTTCCAAGTAGGAGGGTAACAAAGCCAGAATACAATAATCTTCAACCGGTCCATAAAAGGTATTGAATCCTTCAACGAAGCTCTTTTCATAAAGGGAAAGATCTGCAACATGATGTTTGCTTGTATTGTCTGAAGTGGTCCCACTGCTTTCGAAGATTGCTTGTGGTGCTTTTGTAGAGGAAACCACCCATTGAGTTTTAAAAAACTCAATGGGAAGAAATGGAATATCTGGGATGTGGAAAACGTTAGAGGGGGATTTTTGCAAATGGTCGCAATACGCTCTGTATGTAGGATTATGTTGAAATTGAAAAGCAAAGACTTTTAGCGCCAGTTCTTTAAAATCAGTTTGACTGGATATGGAGAAAATTTGTTGAATACTCTTGTTTTCCATTGGTGGATAAAAGTACCCAAAAATAAAAAGGCCCTTCCGAGGAAAGGCCTTTTTTACAGCAATTTTTATTTGACGACCAGTTTTCTGGTCATGGTTTTTTCTTGTTCCGTTACCTGCAGCACATATACTCCCGGAACCAGTCTGGATATATTTAAGGTATTGGTTGAAATTTTGTCCGTTAATACCACCTCACCAAAAACATCATATATCTTGATTTCCTTGGTTCCGTTTGAAGCGGTTGTTACATATACCTCATCTCCATAAGCTGGGTTGGGATACATCTTGAATCCCTTAAGTTCTTGTCTTTGCTCAGTATTGACACTGACCAATTCTTGACCGAAACTGAAAATAGGTAACGCCATAATGAATAGAAAGTAGATTTTCTTCATGAATGCTGATTTGGGGTATAGCAATATAAAAATAGATAAACCTACCTTTTTGGGCTACAAAATGTTGTGAAACAAAGAATTATGTATGTAAAGAGATAAAAGATGGTGTTTTATCGCCAAAACACGCTAAAAACAGTAACTATTTGACAATAAGTTTTCTAGTGGCTACTTTATTGTTTTCGAATACGCGAAGTATGTAAACTCCCTTGTCCAAACTGGATAGATTAAGCTCTTTGCCCAATATGGTGGTCTGCAGCACCTGGGTGCCAAGCACATCAAAAATCAAAATTTTCTTGGGAGCATTGAGATTGGTCTCAATAAAAACCTTGCCATAAGTAACCGGATTGGGATACAACTTGAACCCGTCAATATCTGCATTCTTCTGGGCATGTTGGGAAAATGCCAGAGAACAAACAAAAAAGAAAAAGACGAAGTAAAGTTGCTTCATAAAGATTTGGTTGCAAAGGTTATGCCACAAATATAATTAATTTGCAGACTGAGAGGACTTTAGATGTGGAAAAAAGCTACATTTTTCGATGAACGGTAAAAGAAAAGCCCTGCATTGCAGGGCTTTATCGTTGAAATACGTTATGCTTTAGTTGATGCCTCTGGTCCAACCTGCACCCCAAGTCGCAACGTCGGTACCTGTTCCGTTACCCACTCCTGAGATAACATCTGCTTCTGTGAAAGCAGCTCCCGTATCGTTTTTCAAGTTGGTTGTAACGTTGTTAAAGGTAACATCAATAATATTGGATTCGTCGTTAACAACACCTGTACCAGTATCGGCATCGTCCAAATCAAAAGCTTCATCAAAATCATTGAATACGATGTTTGTGAAGGTAAATCTGGTACCAGCTCTCAATCTGATAGCTTCGCTAGCATCATTTGCTCCTACAATGGTTACATTGGTAACTGTTGGTGCAGAAAAATAACCTGCTTCGTTACTGAAG
Organism: Flagellimonas sp. 2504JD4-2; assembly: GCF_053642935.1. Classification (NCBI taxonomy): domain Bacteria; kingdom Pseudomonadati; phylum Bacteroidota; class Flavobacteriia; order Flavobacteriales; family Flavobacteriaceae; genus Flagellimonas; species Flagellimonas sp. 2504JD4-2. The sequence continues at coordinate 811,613 of NZ_JBSIOV010000001.1, forward strand.
TCAGTGTTGAATCCATCACATTCAAAAGCTTTATCATGTGAAGTTCCGTGCTGCACGTAAACATCGGTCAAAGAACCTGTGAAACCTTCGGTCCAGTCAATAGAATCATCTTCTGCGTTTACAACAACCAAGTGGCTTGCATTTACAGTCCCTCCGAAGAATTCAAAACCGTCATCAGATCCTTCAAATATTTGAACAAAATCAATGGTTGTACCAGTACCAACACCATAAACAGAAAGACCGTTCAGCTCGGCGTTTCCATCAATTGCACCACCAGCATATTCGATTCTTACATATTCTACATTACCAGAATTGTCCGTAGGGACATTTCCACCGAAACCTAAAGCGCCAACTTCTGATGTTGCGATATCGTCAGAACCATCAGGAGTAGAGTTGATAGGTGCTCTACCACAAAGAATCAGTCCTCCCCAGTCACCTGATGAAGGAGTTGCAGCGTTCGATGTTAGAATGATGGGCTCACTTGATGAACCAACCGCATTGATTCTTGCACCCTGCTGAATGGCAATGTATGCATTTACACCAATAGGCTCAGCCTTAATGGTCATACCAGCAGGAATGGTCAAAGTAGTGCCTTCTGCCATCAAAACTGGTCCAGTAATAATATATTCGATATCAGCATCCAGGGTAAGGTTCTCTGTGTACAATCCGTTTAGGTTAACGGAACTATCAGTGTCACCTCCACCACCGCTGTTGTTATTTGTGGTGGTAATGCTGTTGTCATTAATGATGATGTCTGAGGTGTCGTCGCTCTCACAAGCAATGAATAATGCAGCGGCTATACCTAAAAATAAAAACTTGTTTTTCATTTCTGTTAGTTTAAAAAAATTTAAAATTTATATTTAAGGGTTAGCCCAACGTTAACCCCAAGGTTATACTCTCTTATGATAATGTCTCCAAGATCCGTTCCTTCACGAACAAGGGTAACGTCTGGATCTAAGATGTTTTTCGCTGTTAGATTTGCTTCAAAATGTTCTCCAAAGGAGTTTTTCCATACGAAGTTCAAGGTGGGAACAGCTTTTTCCACAATGTTGCCCAAACTTCCGGATCCCAATGAGAAAATGCGATCGGAGAAATATGAAAAGGCGACAGTTGCTTTTGGTCTATAATTTCCAATGATTGGACTATAGTTTACATCGGCATTGATAATGAATGGTGAAGCTCCTTCCAGCTCATCCGAATCACGGTCAAATGCAGTTCCGAAGGTGTTTTCAGTACCTCCTGGAATGTCCTTCAAATCCTGTTCTGTATGTGTGTAAGCAGCGTTCAGACCTACCGATACAATTGCGTTGTCATCAGCATCTGTGTAAAGGTTTTTCCTAACCTCTAATTCAGCACCATAGATATCCGCTTGATCACCGGTTCTAAAGTAGCGCTGCGTACCAGTTGCATCGGCAGCAACAACTCTGTTGACGGGGTCTTTAATGGTCTTTGCAAAGGCGGCAATGGAGATAATCTCACCGCGTTCCAAAAACCATTCATATTTTATATCGTAGTTGAATATGTCCGAGTATGTTGAACCATTTCCATCCAATCCACCCAAAAGATCTGGGTTACCACCGACCCTTTGCGTTACGGATTCGTAAACAAACGGTGCAACCTCTTTAAATTCTGGGAAAGATGCGGTTTTACTAAACCCAAGCCTCAGATTAGAGTTCTCAGTCAGGGAATAGCGAACGTTCAAGCTGGGCAAGAAGATGTTTTCATAAACGCTTCTGAATCCTGGGTCTACCGCGCTGATGTTAATCACGTCGTATTCCACTTTTTGGCTATACGATTCCAATCGAACACCAGGTACTATGCCCAATTTTTCACCCAAACTGATTTCTGCAGCGGCATGGATGGCATGGATGTTCAAATTACCTTTATAGGTGTTTTCAGGAAGACCTGGTCTATTTCGGTTACCGATTTCGTTGTTGATGGGATTCAATACAAGCAGATCCCAAAGCCCTTCACCTTCTGGAATATTGATGTTATTGACATCAAAAATGGTGTTGAAGTTGTTTACATCTGTAATAGGTGTATTGTCCCTATCTTGAATTTCATACCCGTAGCGGATACTGTTGAACCTTCTTTCCTTTCTTCTGCCGTTGTAGCCAAAATTGAACTTGACTTTTTCAGAAGCTTGATAACCAAGATTTACGAAGCTATTTAATTCGTCGTCTTCAATGCTTTGAAAGAAGCGTTGGTTGTCAAAAGGAATGTTGGTATAGAAAACAGGATTTGTAGTATCATCATTGTCCAATGCGAACTGATAATTCTCCAAAGTGATCCGTTTTCTATCAGGTTCATCGGAAAACACCTTGTTAAAACCAGTTCCCCAATCCAAAGTAAGCTTTTCATTAAATATGTGCTGACCGGTCAATTGGTTAACAAAGATCATATCTTGGTTAAACTGAACGTTCATCACATAAAAACCTTCATCGGTCGTGATGATCGCATCCCGGTTGGTCCCCTGCCCGTTGATACCATAGAAGCCCACAGCGTCAGAAGAGCTGTTGATAAAAAGAGAACTGTATTTCAGTTTATGTTCATTATTGATTTTATAGGTAACGTTTGCTAAAGCTGTGGTAGTCGTGCTATAGTTAAATTCCTGTACATTGGGAAAGTCAACTTTCAAAACATTGGTAAAGTCCCGCGCAGGACCTTCCAACAGTTGATAGCCATTGCTAAAACTAGCGGCTCCGAAGAAACTTAATCTGGACTCATCATCATTAAAGTTGAAGGAATACCCTCCTTCAATTGCTCCGGAAATATTGACGGGATTCCAAGCTTCCTGTGGATCTACACCATGGGAAAGAACTACGGCAAAAGGATCATTGTCGTACCTGTTGTAAAATCCAAAATTGCTTGGTCCCTCGCTTCTTACAAAATCCTCGCCAGAAGCGTTGCTGTTGAAACCACTTCCCAGTGAAATTTCTAAATAACCGTCACCTGTATATTCTTTTGAATCGATGTTGACATTCCCTGCGGCAAAATCTCCGTAAAAAGATGGATTGTAAGCTTTGCTTACGGAAACATTTTCTATAATGCTTGAGGAAAAGAGATCAAGATCGATGTTTTTCTTGTTTACATCATTGGATGGAAGGGACAAACCGTTCATGGTCGTATTTTGGTATCGATCACCAAGCCCCCTTACATATACATTGCTCGATCCCTGTTGCTTGGAGATACCTGAAATTTGTGCAACCGCGGAAGCGGCATCATCAATGCCTTTTAAAGTAAGTGCTTCGGCACTGATGGCTTCTTGAATGACAAGCGCATTTTTCTGCTGTAGTAAAAGCGCAACCTCTGAATCCTTTCTAGCAGTGGTTGTTACAACCACTTCGTCCAATCCAACACTACTGGCACCCAATCCGGCATTGATTTCAGTAACTTTTCCCAATTCGACCACCACATTGGGGATTTCCAATGTTTCGTACCCCAAAAAGCTGATCACCAAGGTGTAGGTCCCAGATTCAACATCGGCAATTTCAAACAAGCCATCAAAATCTGAGGTTGTTCCTTGGGTAGTTCCTTTGATCAATACATTGGCAAAAGGAAGCGGGTCATTGTTAAGTTCCTTATCGGTTAACTTACCCACAATACTGCCGTTTTCTTGCGCAATACTAGCTAAGGTGAAAAACGAAAAGACAAGTATTAAATAAGCTTTCATACAAACGCTGTTGGATTTTTTAATTTGGTGGCAAAGAACGCTACAGGGTGTAAATGCGATGTTACGGTCAGGTTAAGTGTTTATTTGAAAACTGTTACAATAATGTTATGACATTAAATGAATGTTAAGCATTAACACCGTTATAGTATTATCTTTACATTTGGGCACTGATCATTGTAAAAACTATCCTATGGATACTAAGGACATAAAGATTTTATTGGTAGATGATGAGCCAGATATTCTGGAGATAGTTAGCTATAATCTTACTGCGGAAGGATATCAAGTCTACACAGCCAAAAATGGAGCAGAAGGTGTTGCAAAGGCCAAAAAGAAGAACCCCCATTTGATTATTCTGGATGTAATGATGCCAGAAATGGATGGAATAGAAGCTTGTGAAGTTATTCGTAACACATCTGGATTGGAAAATACAATCATCACATTTTTGACTGCCCGTGGAGAGGATTACTCCCAGGTTGCTGGATTTGATGCCGGTGCCGATGATTATATCACCAAACCTATCAAACCAAAAGTATTGGTGAGTAAGGTAAAGGCTTTGCTTAGACGTTTGAAGGAAGATAAAAAAGAATCTGAAGAGATTGTAAAGGTGGGTAACATTGTTATAAATAGAGAAGAATATAAAATTATCAACAACGGTGAGGAGGTTTTGTTGCCCAGAAAAGAGTTTGAACTACTTTCTTTACTTACCTCAAAACCCAATAAGGTCTTTAAAAGAGAAGTGATTATGGACAAGGTGTGGGGCAATGAGGTGGTAGTTGGTGGCCGTACCATCGATGTTCACATTAGAAAACTACGCGAAAAAATTGGCGATGATCATTTTAAAACCGTTAAGGGCGTGGGGTATAAGTTTGTCTTATAATGGCTGTACGGTTTAGGAAATCTTACAAATTTGCCATTAGGTCATCACTACTGATTACAATAGTCCTTACCACTTTACTTGCCATTTTTCTCAATTCCAGCGATCAATTGGATTGGTTGGTTCTTGGTTTCGATGCATTCATCACCTTTGCGATCTGTTTTATAATTATTCAGGTAAGGGTCGAACGGTTCATTTATAGAAGAGTTAAAAAAATATATGATGATGTTTCTCTTTTGGAATCTTCATCATTCTCTTCAAAACATGTTACTACCGATATGAAAACTTTGATTCAGGAAATTGAGAAGTTTGCTGAAGGCAAGAAGATTGAAATAGATACTTTAAAAATCCGAGAAGAATACAGAAAGGATTTTTTGGGGAATGTATCCCATGAGCTTAAAACTCCCTTGTTTACCGTCCAGGGCTACATTCTTACTTTGCTTGATGGAGCAATGAACGACAAAAAAATCAGGGAAAAATATTTAAATAGAGCCAATAAAGGGGTTGAAAGATTGATTTATATCGTAAAAGATTTGGATCTGATCACCAAGCTGGAAGTTGGGGAGTTAAAGTTGGAACGTGAAAGTTTTGACATAATAGAGCTGATTCAAAATGTCTTTGATCTATTGGAGATGAGGGCTGCCAAAAAAGATGTCATGCTTACGTTCGATATGGAGTATGAGCCCATTTATGTGAACGCTGATAAGGAAAAAATCCAACAGCTGGTCAGTAATCTTCTGGTGAACTCCATAAAATATGGCCACTCCAATGGAACAACGGAGGTAAGTGTAGAAAATTTGATTAAGAACAAGGTAATCGTCAGGGTAACGGACAACGGTTATGGAATTCCCAAGCAACATATTCCAAGGCTCTTTGAGCGATTTTACCGTGTTGACCAAAGTGGGAGCCGTAACGAAGGAGGTTCAGGGTTGGGGCTATCTATCGTTAAGCATATTATTGAGGCCCATGATGAAAAGATTTATGTGGAAAGTGAGGAAGGGGTAGGCTCTGAATTTTCCTTCACCTTGGAAAAGGCTTCGAACAGTACTGTAAAATCAACAGGCGAATCAAACTGAGTCAATCCCTTAAAGTCTTCCAAGCGGTTCAGGTCATCCAATTGAAAATCATCTTGCGAACTGCAAGGCACCAAAGCTTGCTTTTGCAAACGTATGGCCAAATATTCCTGTTCATATTGACCTGGAGTAGGAATGAAAAATGCCTTTTTTTCCAGCTTTGCCAAATCCATTACTGTGGTATATCCAGAACGACATAGAATTTTGCCACTTTGATTCAATGCCAATTGCAATTCATCGGACTGCATGAAATTATAAATTTTAACAGTTCCATTTTTTGAAATGGTTTCCTCTTTGGTTTGTTTGTCCTCAATTTTTCCCTTTACAAAAAGCACGTTCCCTTGGTATTCGGCAAGCAAGCTTAGAATTTTCTCTTCCAAAAATGTACGTTGTGGTTCGGGACCTGAAAGAAGCACCATCAGGTCATAAATCACGTTGACATCCATTTTTTCAAAGCGACTTAACGGGCCTAGATATTCTATGTTCATCTTGGATTTTTTTAAATGGCCAAGCTTTCCGGTCAAATTAGGTTTGTCCTTCACATCAGGTACCCAGCACACATCAAACTTTTTAATGATTTTTTGATGGGCTTTGGAACTCATCCAAGTGGTATTTCCGGAGAGAACGTTCAATTGGTGTGTGATAATGATGCATGGCACTTTTTTATAATGGGCACCTAATCTATTATCTGAGATGATGCCATCAATTTGATGCTCCTTGACCAATTTTTTGACGACCTTTTTTTCTTTCGCCATTGCCTTGACCACCTTGGGAGAATCCCAAATCATTTTTATTTTGAAATTCTTTCCCTTTTCAGCATAGGTGATTTTATAAGAGGGCAGCTCGAACGAGGGGAGATTGGGAAACTCCTTCTGCAAAAGCGATAGAGCTACTCCATCAGAAGCCAAATGGGGTTGGTGGCCATGGGCCAAAAGTTCATTAATGATCGGGATACAACGAGTAGCATGTCCAAGCCCCCAGTTCAATGGAGCCACAAGGATACGTTTAGAACTTTCCATGACAACAAAAAAACAAAAGCTGTTTTGCTTTTGGATTTCCTTAGTTTTGCCAAAACATTAAATTTTTGCTCAATTTAAAGGAGGTGGGAAGTAAGAACAAGCTAAAACGGTTTAAGGAGAACGAGACATTTTTAAATGTTATTCAACCCAAAAGGGATGAGATAATTGCAGGATTTGAGCTCAAAGGAAAGTGGAATTCCTTTTTTAAGAAAGAGCAACCCATAGTATTGGAACTGGGTTGTGGAAAGGGTGAATACACGGTCGGGCTTGCTGAACGGAATCCAAGCAAGAATTACATTGGGATAGACATCAAAGGTGCACGTTTTTGGCGTGGTGCCAAGTCGGCCATAGAAGAAAACATGGAAAATGTAGCCTTTTTGCGCACGCAAATTGAATTGATTGACCTGCTCTTCGAGGAAAATGAAATAGATGAAATTTGGATTACGTTTCCGGATCCCCAGATCAAATACAAACGAACCAAACACCGTCTTACCAACCCGGTGTTTCTACAGAAATATAAACATATTTTAAAACCAAAAGGAGTAGTGCACCTGAAAACCGACAGCGAATTTATGCACGGCTATACACTTGGGCTGTTGCAAGGACAAGGACACGAAATGTTGTATTCCAATCACGATGTGTACAAGAATGCGGGAAGTCCACCGGAAGTTCTTGAAATCCAGACATTTTATGAAAATCAGTATCTTGATCAGGGAAAACCAATTACCTATATCCAGTTTAGGGTCAACTAACCGATGACGCACGTACTTATACTTTTCTTTGCGACCTTTTCGGCTGCTTTTATGGCAACAGTTCCTCCCGGTTTGTTGAACATGAATGCGGCAAAAACAAGTGTTGAAAAGGGAAAACTGAATGGCATTATTTTCAGCTTGGGAGTTTCTTCCATGATTATGGTCCAGGCCTATATAGCAGTCTTGATTTCCAAGTTTTTGTATCGAAATCCTGAGGTAATTGATATACTGCTCAAGATTGCCTTGTTGGTGTTTGCCTTTTTTGCGGTCTATTTTTTCGTAACCGCGAAACGCAAGAAAGAACAGAAGATAACGGAGGTTAAGGTTAGCAGGAAAAACAGCTTTTTTAAAGGCACTTTGTTGGCAGCGCTCAACCTACTCACAATACCTTACTATAGTGGGCTGAACGCCATGTGGAATGAAGCTGGCTGGATCAAGTTTGAAGCTTGGGACATCACAACTTTTGTTGTGGCTGCAGGAGCAGGGACATTTTCCGTGCTGTACCTTTATACCTTTTATTTTAACAAGCTTGAGACCAAGACCAATCGATTTTCAAAAAATTCGAATTACATACTGAGTGCTTTGATGTTGGTACTTTTGGTCATTACTTTGATTCGTATTTTCTATAAGTAATATGGAAGAGAAAAACTTTTTCGACAAGGTTTATGAAGTTGCCAGATTGATTCCTTATGGGAAGGTGACTTCCTATGGAGCAATTGCCAAATATTTAGGAGCTGCACGAAGTGCCAGGATGGTTGGGTGGGCCATGAATAATTCTGCCGCTAAGGAGGTTCCTGCCCATCGTGTGGTAAATAGGAAAGGAATACTTACGGGAAAGCATCATTTTGATGGAACAAGTCTCATGCAACAGCTCTTGGAAAATGAGGGAATTGAAGTCAAGGACAACCAGATTATCGATTTGCAAAAGCACTTTTGGGATCCAGGAAAGGAATTAATTTAGTCAGTGGTCAGTGGTCAGTGGTCAGTGGTCAGTGGTCAGTGGTCAGTTGTCAGTGGTCAGTTGTCAGTGGAGAAACTTTGTAGTATTTAAACGAACAAACGAACAAACGAACAAACGAACAAACGAACAAACGAATAAACAGCTAGCTTTATACCCAACACCCAACACCCAATCTCCCTTACACCCTTCTACGATAGTCTTACCCAATCACATCATCTTCATTTTCAATGCCCAAACTTCTTAAAATAAAGACCAAGCCGTATCTTTGTAATTTAGAATAAGTTTAAACGACTGCAAACAAAAACAGGATCGATGAAGCTGAACAAGGCAGATATTCTTAAAGCATTGGAAAACATTTCCGCTCCCGGAGAAGGTCAAAATTTGGTGGAGAGTGGAGCAGTGACCAATGTGCAAGTATTTGGTGATGAAGTTGAGGTAGATGTGACCATTAAAAACCCAAGTCTTCAGGCCAAAAAGAAAACTGAGGTTGAGATTTTAAAGATCATACACAGGGAAGTTTACGAAAAGGCCAAGATAAAGGTAAACCTTAAGGTTGATGCACCAGCAAAACCAAAGGTGAACCAGATTAAAGGAAACCCGATACCGGGAATTCAAAACATTATTGCCGTAGCCTCCGGAAAGGGTGGAGTAGGTAAATCTACTGTAACGGCTAACTTGGCGGTGACCTTGGCTAAAATGGGCTTTAAGGTAGGTTTGTTGGACACTGATATCTACGGACCGTCTATGCCCATTATGTTTGATGTGGCCCTTGAAAAACCCCTATCGGTCAATGTCAATGGCAAGTCTAAGATGAAGCCTGTTGAAAATTATGGGGTTAAGCTGTTGTCCATTGGATTCTTTACCCAACCCAACCAAGCGGTAATTTGGAGGGGACCTATGGCATCCAAAGCACTGAACCAGATGATTTTTGATGCCCACTGGGGCGAGCTGGACTTTCTGTTGTTGGATTTACCGCCAGGTACAGGAGATATTCACTTAAGCATAATGCAGTCGTTGCCAGTCACTGGAGCTGTTGTGGTAAGTACTCCACAAGAAATTGCGTTGGCCGATGCAAGAAAGGGAGTAGCTATGTTCCAGCAAGAGGCAATTAGTGTTCCTGTACTGGGAATCGTGGAAAACATGGCCTATTTTACTCCTACTGAGTTGCCTAACAACAAATACCATATCTTTGGGAAAGATGGCGCCAAAAATCTTGCAGAAGACTTGGATACGCCATTTTTAGGTGAGATTCCATTGGTACAGAGCATTCGTGAAGCGGGAGATGTTGGTAGACCGGCGGCTTTACAAACCGCAACACCAATTGAAGAGGCATTTGAGGAATTGACCAAAAATGTGGTTCAGGAGTTGGTAAGGCGAAATACAGATTTACCACCTACTGAAGCGATAAAAATTACAACAATGGCAGGTTGTGCTGCTGTTAAAAAGAAATGAGCATGACATCAGAAGAAATTAAAAGTAACGTTGAAAAAGCTTTGGATGAAATAAGACCATTTCTTCAAAGTGATGGAGGAGATATTTCGTTGATTTCAATAGATAATGGCTCCGTAAAAGTGAAACTCGAAGGGAACTGTATTGGATGCAGCGTCAACCAAATGACCCTTAAAAGCGGGGTCGAGATGACCATTAAAAAATATGCCCCGCAAATTGAAGAAGTAATTAACGTTGGTTAGGCTGATAAAAGTCATAAATCCTTCCCGCTACGAATCATAAGTTGCACAGATATCCAAATACGATTCTGAATGATTAAAACCGATATTTTAATTATTGGAGCAGGACCTACGGGTCTTTTTACCGTTTTTGAAGCAGGTCTATTGCAACTAAAATGCCATTTAATTGATGCTTTGCCACAACCTGGAGGGCAATGTTCAGAAATATATCCAAAGAAACCCATTTATGATATTCCTGGTTTTCCCGAAGTATTGGCCGGGGAGTTGGTAGATAATTTAATGGAGCAGATAAAACCGTTTCAACCCGGCTTTACCTTGGGGGAACGGGCAGAAAAAATTGAAAAACAAGAAGATGGGTCTTTTGTTGTCACCACCAACAAAGGAACCCAACATCACGCACCGATTGTGACTATAGCAGGTGGTTTGGGAAGTTTTGAACCCAGAAAACCATTGTTAGACAACCTTTCGGATTTTGAGGACAAAGGAGTAGCCTATATGATTAAGGAACCCGAGGTCTATCGTGATAAAAAAGTATTGATTGCAGGTGGAGGTGATTCCGCTTTGGATTGGTCAATATTTTTGGCCGATGTGGCTTCCGAAGTGACATTGGTGCACCGTCGTAATGAATTTAGGGGAGCTTTGGATTCTGTGGAAAAATTACAGCAGTTAAAAAACCAGGGAAAAATCAATTTGATAACCCCTGCCGAGGTAATCGACCTTCGTGGAACCGATAAGCTTGAAAAGGTAATTGTTAGAAAAACGGACAATTTGGAAGAAATTGATCTGGAGGTGGATAATTTTATTCCGCTTTTTGGACTTTCACCTAAATTGGGCCCGATTGCCGATTGGGGACTGGAAATTGAAAAGAATGCCATAAAAGTGGACAACACTTTGGATTATCAAACCAATATTCCAGGCATTTATGCCATTGGCGATGTAAATACCTATCCGGGTAAGCTAAAATTGATATTATGTGGTTTTCATGAAGCCACGTTGATGTGCCAAAGTGCGTATCAAAGAATCTTTCCGGATAAAAAATATGTGATGAAGTATACCACGGTAGGCGGCGTTACTGGATTTGATGGTAGTAAAAAAGAAGCACCAAAAGCTGTCGTTAAATCTATTGATTAAAGTTGCCAGTTGGATAGTGGAACAGTGAGATAGTCAAAATATGACGGTACAACGTTTTGAAGATCTAAAAATGTGGCAAAAATCCCAAGATTTGGCTGTCGAAATTTATAACCTATTTTCGGCCATAAAGGATTTTGGGTTCAAAGATCAAATAACCAGGGCATCAGTTTCCATTTCCAATAATATAGCCGAAGGTTTCGAAAGACAATCCAATGCCGATTTCAAAAGATTTCTTTACTTCGCACTAGCTTCCAATAGTGAAGTAAGGTCAATGTTATATTTGTCAGAAAGATTAAATTATACCGACAAAAACAAATCGATATTATTGATTGAAAAGACCAATGAGGTTTCAAAAATGTTGTATGCTTTTATCAAATCCATGAAATAAAGCTTGATCTCAATCGACTATTTATGATAACTACTAACCCACTCATTAACTTAAACCACTAGCGCACTAAATAAAATGTCAGACATAAAGATTAAGATAACAGACCGTGATGGTGTGCAACACGAAATAGATGCACCAACGGATATGAACATGAATCTAATGGAAGTAGTTCGCTCTTACGAACTGGCACCTGAAGGTACCATTGGTATCTGTGGGGGAATGGCGATGTGTGCTTCATGCCAATGTTATGTGAAATCTGATCATGAACTTCCTGAAAAGTCAGACGATGAGGAAGCCATGCTTGCCGAAGCCTTTTTTGTTGAGGATAACAGTAGACTGGGTTGCCAAATCCATATGACCCCAGAGCTCGAAGGCCTGGAGGTTGAGCTTGCCCCAGAGGAAGCTTAAATCCTTGCTTGGTACGTAAACAGATTGTAATATCTTCCTTCGGAAGCAATCAGTTCATCATGGGTGCCCTGTTCGGCAATCCTACCATTTTCAATAACCAAAATTTGATTGGCCTTTCTAATAGTACTCAAGCGGTGGGCGATTACAAAGGTAGTTCTGCCCTTGGTGAGTTCGGCCAAACTTTTCTGGATCAGTGCTTCCGACTCGGTATCCAGGTTTGAGGTAGCTTCGTCCAAAATTAATATCCGGGGGTCGGCCAAAACGGCTCTGGCAATGGCTATCCGCTGCCGTTGCCCACCAGATAATTTCACTCCTCTTTCCCCGATTAGAGTGTCCAATCCTTCATCAAATCGGTTGGTAAACTCATCTACGTATGCTGCCTTAATGGCTTTTTGAAGCAAATCTTCCGCTGCATCGGGTCTCGGAAACAGAATATTTTCCCTAATGGTGCCCTCAAATAAAAAATCGTCTTGCAAAACCACACCTAAGTGTTTTCTAAAACTATTGAGGTTGACTTTGGACATATCCTTTCCATCTATGGTAATCATACCCGAATCTGGGGTCAAAAAACTTGCGGCCAATCCCGCAATAGTGGATTTCCCAGAACCCGAACTACCCACCAAGGCAATAACTTGCCCCGACTTCACCTTAAAACTGATATTGTGCAAAACTTCCTTGTCTTCTTCGTAAGCAAATGAAACATCGTTGAAGTCCATATCACCATGAATGGATTCAAGCGCAACACTACGTTCAGCTTCACTTGCTTCCGGAACCATATTCATAAGCTCTTCAGTTCGGTCCAAACCAGCCAATGCCTCGGTCAATTGACTCCCAATATTGCTCATCTGCATAATGGGAGCGATCATAAACCCAAGTAGCATATTAAACTCTACAAATTCCCCCAAAGAAAGTGTTCCCTCAATCATTTTATAACCTCCAAACCCCATAACGCTCGTGGTCGCAACACCCAACAGAAAAGTAGATGAACTGGTCATAAATGCGTTTGTGGTAAGGCTTTTTTTGACTTTTCGATATAAACGGTCAACACCTTCTTCAAAAACGGTGTGTTCTTGCTTTTCCGCATTAAATCCCTTGATGACCCGAATACCTCCCAAAGTTTCGGTAAGCCTGCCTTTAACATCGGCATTGATTTTACCTCGCTCCCTAAAAATGGGGCGGATAATCTTAAAGGCTTTTAGGGCAATCAAACCAAATATGATAAGAGGAATAAAGGTGAAAAGCGTCATAAAAATATCGATATCCAATAAGAGAATCAACGAGACAACCGCTGTAATAATTCCCCCCACTAATTGAACCAAACCGGTACCTACCAGATTTCGTACGCCCTCAACATCAGTCATAATTCTGGATACCAAAGCACCTGATTTAGAATTGTCAAAAAAACGTATGGGTAACGATAGTACGTGTTTCTGAACCTTGGCGCGCAGCTCCGAGATTAAAAATTGTGCCTGTACACTTAAAATCCGGGTTAACAAAAAAGAGGTGACCGACTGGATAAAAATAGCCAGGATCACACCGGCTACCAAATATTTGAGCATCCCGATATCTTTGTTGACAATGACATCATCAATAAGGTACTTGGATGCAACCGGGGCAACAAAACTTGCCGCTTTGCTAATGGCAATTAAAGATAAACCAATAAAGACCAATTTCCTTTTCGGCCAGATTATGGTTTTGAATGCTGTTAGAATACTTACTTTTTTCTCGGACATTAAAACGTGCAAAAGGAAGTACAAGTTAGTTGAAATTATACGGACATAAAACCATTGATACAGTTTGTACAAAAGAAGTATCGGAACGGGCCAACATATCGTATATTTAGATGGTTCCGTAGTGTTCTTATGATGAAAAAAAGCCTTCTTTTTGTTTTTTTGATGGTATTTTCCATAATAACCTATGGGCAACGGTCCTATCCACAGTTGGAGGAAATCGTTACTGATAGTGCCCAAATTTTCACACCCCATGAACTTCAGGGTCTAAGGGCGAAACTTACCCAATTCGAGACCGAAACCACAAACCAATTGGTAATCTTGACCATCAATGCTCTTGGAAATGAAACCATTGAGGGATACGCGAATGAAACATTCAACCAAAACGGATTGGGACAAGAAGGGAAGGACAATGGTATTCTCATTCTCTTTGCCAAGGAAGACAGGGAAGTTCGGATAGAAGTGGGCTATGGGTTGGAACCCTACATTACAGATGCGGTTGCTTCTGGCATTATTAGAAATACCATGATTCCGGAATTTAAGGAGGAAGATTATTTTGAAGGATTGAACCTAGCAACTGATCAACTTATTGAGTTTTTGAACAATCCCGAAGCGCTGGAAGAATTTAAAACGGCCCTGGAATCTGAAAATGATCTTGGTTGGGGAGTCGGAATTTTTATGGGCTTTTTCCTGCTCATATTTGTTGCTGCCGGAGGTTTTATTTTCGTCAAAACATACTCGGGAACTGTAGAGGCATTTAGGGGAATGTTAATTGGTAAACTCGGGATTGTACAAGGTGTGTTCATGGTAATTTTTCAGATGATACCTATTGTCTTTTCGATGGTGTTTATTCTGATGCCCTTATTCTTTGCAACTGAAATATTCGGTCTTGGCATTAATCTCGAAAATCATTTGTATTTGTTGGATGACTTTTCATGGGGATATTATCTTCTTGCAGGCTTTTTAGGGTTTACGGTTTTATTGGCAATGGCCAAAATTCTTATCAAAGGAAAAGAAGGATTCAAACTTTCACTGTTCAAGAGCGATAGCACCTACATGAGCAAAACTTTCTCATCGGGCGGGAGTCATTCTTTTGGCTCTAGTTCCTCTGGAGGCAGTTCCAGTAGCTTTTCTGGAGGGGGTGGAAGTTCTGGGGGCGGAGGCGCCAGTGGGAGCTGGTAACTTTCATGGGAAATGCTTTTTTATGGATTGGCAAATCAAAACTATTTACAGTACATTGATGACATAAAATGGACCTTATGAGATTTTTGTGCATGGCGACCATCGTACTGCTTTTCACAGCATGTAGCCAAAAACCGCAAACCGAACTTGAAGAATGGCAAGCCCAGGCCGAAAACGTTACCATTATAAGAGACGATTTTGGAGTGCCACATATTTATGGAAAAACCGATGCCGATGCTGTTTTTGGATTACTATACGCTCAGTGCGAAGATGATTTTAACCGCGTGGAACAAAATTATATTTGGGCCACAGGCCGATTGGCAGAGGTAGAAGGGGAAGAGGCCTTGTACAGCGATTTGCGTGCCCGACTCTTCATGACCCAAGAAGAAGCCATTGCCAATTATGAGAAGAGTCCGGAATGGCTTAAAGAGCTTTGCGATGCTTTTGCTGACGGGATCAACTACTATTTGCATACCCATCCAGAAGTGAAACCCAAGTTATTGACGCGATTTGAGCCTTGGATGCCTATGTATTTCAGTGAAGGAAGTATTGGCGGAGATATTGAACGCATTTCCGTGGAAAAAATCAAAGCATTTTATGAAGGTGGAATGGAAATCCCCGAAATGCAACTCATAAAAAGCCAAAAGGAGGCTGAGATGGCTGAGCCACAGGGCTCAAATGGTATAGCGATTTCTGGAAAATTGACCGAGTCAGGGAATACGATGTTATTGATAAATCCGCACACCTCATTTTACTTTAGAGGTGAGGTTCATGTAGTCAGTGAAGAAGGATTAAATGCCTATGGAGCTGTGACGTGGGGGCAGTTTTTTGTATATCAAGGCTTTAATGAGAAAACGGGCTGGATGCATACCTCGACCTACACGGATGTACTGGATGAATTTAAGGAAACCATTGTAAAAAACGATGATAACCTCCTTTATCACTATGGAGATGAGTTAAGACTGGTCGGCTCCAAAGAGGTAACATTAAAGTATAAGGATGGAGAGACCATTAAAGAAAAAACTTTCCCGATGTATCGAACCCATCACGGACCCATTACGCATGCTGTTGATGGACAATGGACCGCATCGGCCATGATGTGGGAACCTGTCAAGGCATTGGAACAATCCTACATCCGAACCAAACAGAACGGATACGATGGTTTCAGAAAAATGATGGACATCCGAACCAATTCTTCCAACAATACGGTCTATGCCGATGCAGAAGGTAATATTGCCTATTTCCACGGAAATTTTATCCCTAAAAGGGATGATAGCTTTGATTTTACCCAACCTGTGGAGGGTAGCAATCCGCTAACGGATTGGAAAGGTTTGCATACGATTGATGAAAACATTTTAGTATTGAATCCCAAAAATGGTTGGATTCAAAACTGCAATTCCACCCCATATACGGCGGCGTTGGAATATAGTCCGAGACGCGGCGATTATCCGAAATACATGTCCCGTGACCAAGAAAATTTTAGGGGAGTTCATGCTATCGAACTGCTCACGAATCGAAGCGGGTATACTTTGGATGATTTAATTCAGTTGGGGCATGACCCATATTTGCCGGCGTTTAAAGCGCTAATACCGGGATTAATTGCAGCGTATGATCAGCATCCAAACGCAAAACTAGAAGCACCCATTAAAACATTACGGGATTGGGATTTTAAAACTTCCGTAGAATCTGTGGCGATGACTTTGGCCCATTATTATGGAACCATTTGTTATGCCAAAGCGGAACGCCCGGAAGGAAAGTATGCCTTGCAATTGGTGGAATATTGGGGAAGTGAATCTCCAAATGAAGAAAAACTTAGACTATTTCAGGAGATAATCGAAAAACTTGAAACTGATTTTGGTACTTGGGAAATGGCGTGGGGAGAGGTGAACCGATATCAGCGGCTGAATGGTGAAATCCGACAAGCTTTTGATGATGCCAAACCAAGTATTCCGATCGGTTTTGCCAGTGGAAGGTGGGGAGCATTGGCCGCATATGGAGCTCGTTATACCAATGGAACCAAAAAGATATACGGAACTAGGGGTAACAGTTTTGTGGCAGCTGTGGAGTTTGGTGATAAGGTCAGGGCCAAGACCATTTTGGCCGGGGGACAAAGCGGGGATGTTGATTCACCACATTTTGATGACCAAATTCAAATGTATGCAGATGTTCAATGGAAAGAAGCAGCGTATTACAAAGAAGATGTGCTAAAAAGGGCTGTTAAAAACTACAAGCCAGGAGAATGACAGTGTTTACTTTTCTTCCTTGACCACAATTAAACTGGCCTTGGAGCCTGTAGAAAGATTCCATCGATTATTATGAATAACCTGCCCTTTGTCATCGGCGATGACCACTTGGGCTGTATTTGGACCAGAAGAACCTTGGTTCAAGGCTTCAAAATCGAGTCGATTAAAGCCTTCTACCAAATCGATATTGACCCCTTTGAAAGAACCCGTAAGTAATATATTGGCTTCAACTACAATACCATTAAGGTAAATTTTTACCCGATCACCGTCAACGTACTCATGGTCTCTACAAACAATCCCAATGAACTTAGCGGTGGTTTTAATATCACCCAAATATTGATCACCGTGATGTTTGTCAGAGCCCTTTTTCTCTTTTTCGCCTACTTTGGGGTCAATTACCAAGTCATGTCCCGCTTGCAGCAATTGCCTATCCGGTAACATTTTAACACCAGGGTTTTCGTTTTTGGAAGTAAGGTTTTCGCTGATAACCGAAGGTATTCGAAGTGAAGTACCTTGGTTGCTGGATTTGATATCCAAATTATTCCGTTCCCCAATTTTTAACGGTCGGGTGGTCGGAATATCTCCTTGAGCCTGTACTGATATGCCGGATAATACAAGGAAAGACAGAAAAATTACCAGTTTTTTCATAGCAAATAGGTCGATAACTTTTCTTAAAGTTAACAAATACCTTGCCATAGAAGTGATAAATAGCTGTTAAATGTGCTGGATTTTCGATATAAAGAAACCATTCCATGTAGTTTTTGAGCAAAACTTGGGCATCTGGAGCGTAATGTTGTAACTTGATGGTTAACAAGCTTTAATACGTTTTGTAATTCGTCCAAAAATGGAAAAAAGACAATTTTTAAAGTATTTGGGTCGGGCAGGAATAGCGGTGCCTTTTGTGCCATTCACAGTTAATGGTCAAGAAACATATACTGAATTATCTTATCCGGTTCCAGAGAGTGATGGGTTTTGGGAACGTATTAGACAAGACTTTAGGTTAAAACCAGATTACATTAATTTGGAAAACGGCTATTACTGCATTACGCCCACCCCGGTATTGAATAAATTATGGGAACATACCCAAATGGTGAATTATGAGGGTTCTTATTACATGCGTACCATACAATGGGAAAACAAGCAAAAGGTAACCGAAAAACTAGCAGATTTTGTGGGATGTGACCCAAAGACCCTGGTTATTACAAGGAATGCCACGGAATCTCTTGATCTTATCATAGGAGGTTTTCCCTGGAAAGAAGGGGACGAGGCCATTTTTGCACACCAGGACTACGGTGCCATGCGTGATCACTTCTACCTAATTCGAGATCGTTATGGGGTAATTTGCAAAGAGATATCCGTGCCTAATCACCCCAAATCTGACGAGGAAATTGTAGCATTATATGAATCCCGGATTACGCCCAAAACAAAGTTGTTGATGGTGTGCCATATGATCAACATAACCGGACACATACTTCCAATTCGGAAAATTTGTGACATGGCCCATAAACATGGGGTTGAAGTAATGGTAGATGGTGCCCATGCGGTAGGCCATATCGATGTTAACATTTCAGAGCTGAATTGCGATTATTATGGATCCAGTCTTCACAAATGGCTGAATGCTCCTTTGGGAGTTGGATTGTTATATGTTGCGAAAAAGAACATTCCCAAAATATGGCCCTTATTGGCAGAACACAGAAGGGAACCATATGATATTTTACGCTTGAACCATACTGGGACGAACCCGGTTCAGATTTATTTAGCGATTAACGAAGCCATCGATTATTTGAAAGTTATGGGAATCCATCGAAAAGAAAAACGATTACGATATCTGCAACGATATTGGAGCAATCAATTGCGGAATGTCCCAAATATTTTGGTCAATACACCCGTTGAAGAACATCGAAGTTGTGGCATAGCCAATGTCGGAATTGTGCACATAAAACCTAAAGACTTGGCTACAACCTTACTTGAAGAATTCAAGATTTGGACGGTGGCCATTGATGAGTCCGGTGTAGTTGGTTGTCGCATTACCCCAAACATTTACACCACTACTAAAGAGCTGGATGTCTTTGTCGATGCTATGAAAACTTTGGCAAAGCGAACCTAAATATGGGTTATCGGGTATAGTGCGAAAGTTTCTCTGGTCCTTCCAATAGTACCCTTACAATTTGGAGCGTACCATCCATTTTGGTGGAGATTTGCCATTTGATCAATGAAATTTCACCATTTTCGATTTCGATACCGGTGATACTTCTGGGATGGACGCAGCTACCGTCATTAAAAAAAGGAATCTGGCCTGGTTCGGGAAATCTAGGTCGATGTGTATGCCCTGCAATGGTAATTCGAAGATTGTTCTTTAAGATCCATTTTTTGATTCGCTTTTCAATGCGGATAAGCTCCTTATAATTTTTAGCGGGACTGGTGGGATCAGCAATCCCAACCACTTGAAGAGGTTTCCAAAGAATTCGGACCAAAAAACGACCGATACGCCAACAAGTATAGTTCCACCAATCAGCCTGGTGCCCATGGGTACAGAACAATTCTTGTTGGGTTTCTTTATGTTTCAAAATCAGTGCCTCATGATAGGTTATTCCTTGAAAAAGTTCTTTGTCCATGTCATCTATGGGCTCAAAATAGCTCGAGAGATGCTTGTCCACATACGATTTTTGACGATAGACCATATCGTGGTTCCCCCATACCATATGGAGCCGTTGTTCCAAATGGAATTGTCGCAACAATTGATATACGTTTTTATGGGCCTCAAAAATGGATTCAAAATGTAGGTTTTCCCAAAGTTCGTCACCATCACCAAGTTCACAATATTGAAATCCTTCACGATAATAATGACTTAGGGCATGGAAATAGATGTTTCGGTTATTGGCAAAATCATCGGCAAAGCTGTTGTCGCCCCTGTGGCAGTCGCTGAAGAAGATAAATTTCGACGCATCATCAAAAGAGATGGTTTTGGCCTTTTTGTATGCTCGATCTAACCTAAAACTGGACGACATGGAACTATTTTCACTAAATATCCAAAAAATGCCAACAAATCCATAAAGATTCCCTTAACAAGAGTGCATTTTTTCTTTTTGTAACTTTGCGCAGTAAACCTCGACTTATACTGTATGAAGCAGAATTACCAGGCAGAGAGTCCCATGTTGCATCTGGTTAGTTTCAACAAGTTGTTGCAACACTATGATGAACAGCTAAAAAGCAAAGACAAACATTTGGCGGAAAGAGCCAAATATGTTCTTGATGCACAAGCGCCGTACCCAGAATTAAGGGAGGGGTTTAGTGATGTCAAGCTTTTGGACAAACATAAGGATGTAATCGGCATTATTTTGGCCGATACATTTTCACCCGTACTTACAAAAAACGAGATCAAAACGGCATCCACGCCTTTTGAAACCTTGGTTTTCAATTCCTCTGAACGTTTTCAAAATATTCTTAAAAACGCAGGCGAAGGCTTCGAGCTGGAAATTCGGAATCTTCCGCAGAACGTAGATTATATTATGCGTTGTACCGTGGTATTGAGTTTTTACTACGGGTTTATGATGGATTTTAGAAGACCATTGTTCTATGATATTCCGGATGCCAATGGGGTAATGCGCCATTACCGGATATTGTACAATGCGGATTTTATGGAAATTGTGCCTACGGAAAAAGCCAAAGAGCTTACGCAGGCCGATGTTGACGAGCTTCTTGAGAACTTTGACAACATTGACCTATGGAAGGAGAAAATTCCACCAAATAGTTTTATTTCCAAAGGCTTTGTGATTTCCAATATGTTCGATGTAACCGCCGAACATTCCATTTCAGAAATTAAATCTACGCTGATAGGAAGCAACAAAAGGGCAAATGAAAACTTTATGGACAGTTTTCAAGAAACTTTTAGGTCGCTTTTCAATCTGCGAAAAATAAATGTTGGGTTTGCTGGCTATGATTCGCATACCAATAGATTCCTTAAAATTTATGGTAAGGGTATAGAAAGCTACATCCTTAAAGGAAAGGATATGGAATCTTGCGATGATATGCTATGTAGCTATTCCCACGATAAACTCTTTAAGGACAACACCTATTTTGCTATCTCCAACGTAGAGAAATACTATAAGAGGTCAAATGGGGAACAACCCTATAAAAACCTGTATGAACAGGGTATTAAAAGTGCCATTTTGGCTCCTATTGCCAGCGATGGCAATTTGTTGGGTGTACTGGAACTGGTCTCCACTAAAGTAAATGAGCTGAACAGTGTCAATGCCAATAAATTGGAGGATGTAATGCCATTTATTGTTTCCGCCGTGCTTCGATCTATCGAAGAAGAGGAAAACCTGATTGACGCCATTATCCAACACGAGTGTACTACCGTTCATTCGTCAGTGTATTGGAAGTTTCAAGAAGAGGCCAAACGATTTATGGGAGATGAGTTGGTAGGGAATCAACCTGTTTTTAAGGAAATCGTCTTCAAGGATGTTTATCCGCTTTATGGTCAAATTGACATCAAGGAATCCTCAAAGCAGAGAAATCTTTCAATTCAACGCGATTTAATGATTCAACTCTCCGAAATCAATGGAGTTTTGGAAGAGGCCTTCAAAAAATTCAAGCTGCCCATTTATGAGGAGCTGATGTTCAGGGTAAATACTTATCTCGAAGAAGTAAAAGATGCTTTATACACCCATACCGAACAGGCCATCTTTGATTTTGTAAAAGAAGAAATCGCTCCTGTTTTCAAACATTTAAAGGATGAAAACAAGGTGTTGAAGGGTTTGGTGGAAAACTACGAGGCCCAGATAGATGAAAGTACGGAGTCATACTACGACCATCGAAGAAACTATGACAACAGTGTCATGGAGGCCAATATGGAGTTGGCAGCTTTGTTGGATAGAAAACAAGTAGAGGCCCAAGAGATGTTCCCGCATTATTTTGAGCGTTACAAAACCGATGGGGTGGAACACAACATGTACATTGGAAGCTCCATCGCCAATGATAGAAATTTCAATGAGCTCTATTTGAGCAATCTTAGGTTGTGGCAACTTCAGGTAATGTGCGATATGGAAAACAAGTATTACGCGCTAAAACCAAAATTGCCCGTAAAATTGGATGTTGCATCCCTGATTTTGGTCTATAGTACTTCGTTAGCCATTCGTTTTAGGATGGATGAAAAACGTTTTGATGTGGATGGAACTTACAATGCCAGATATGAGATTATCAAAAAACGTATCGACAAGTCTTACATCAAGGGAACCAATGAACGTTTGACCCAAAAAGGAAAGCTTGCTATCGTTTACAGTCAACGCAAGGACGAGAAGGAATATATGCGTTATATCAAATTCTTGAAGTCCAAAGGGTATTTTACCAACAATATTGAGATTGTAGAGTTGGAAGGATTGCAAGGGGTTACCGGATTAAAAGCAATCAGGGCCGAAATTCTCTATACCAAAGACACTAAATCTGAACGTACCTATACGTACGAAGATTTGATGGAAGAGCTGAAATCTTAATTTACAGCCTATCCACTCCGCCAAAAAAGTTGAATGATATAGCGAAGGCGATTACGGATATCACAATACCAATAATAAAAATGGTATAGGTCAACCGTAATATCTTATACTTTCTGTCGAGGACCAATCCCAAGAAGTAAAGATCTTTGGTCAGCGAAGAATAAATGTATTGGTTGTCCTTGACCAATTCCTGAATGGCCCATTCGTAATCCCCAAGGCTCATTTTATGAAAATTACCGAAGAACAGTAAGTTTACCTTCTTGTTTTCCACATCTTCTTTGGTAAACTTACCGCTGGTGACATTGGGTCGGGTCGCCAACACGGCCAAGACCATGGAAACCACACTAAAAGTGATAAAAATGACCGTGGGCCAAATCAAATAGGCATTGGATGGGTTATCAAGCTTGGGTATAAGGTTTGATAAGGCCACCGAAATGATGATGGCATTAACAGAAAGCAAAATATTGGCCTTGGTATCAGCTATATCACTTAGCGTCAAATGGTTTTTTAAAGTGACCCTGAACAAAGTTTGAATCCCTCGATCTGGGCTTTCGCTCTTATATTTGGCCTTTAACGCTTCTTTTTTGGCGATTTCTTTTTCGGTCTTTTTTTCCTTGACCAATTGTTTTAGGTTGCGCTCTTTGCCTTCCTCCCAATGCTCTTTGGCATAATCAGTATAAAACTGATGCTCATTCCGGAACATTTTAATGTTGGCGTCTCTCCATTCCTTACCGGAATACTTGGCGATGCCTAAAAGCTCCAGTTCCTCCTTTAAAAAATCAGTTGTCTCCCAATAACTCTTTTGGGCAAAATGGGAAGCATCGGCATCCCGGATAATTTCTTGCTGCAAATTTTCAGGCTCGTGATAGCGCTTGGTGGCCATGATGTTCGCACTGATTTCTGCAATACCTTTGGCATCGTATTTATGCTCGGTCAAAAATTGGGTTGCAATTTCGCAGCTTGTTTCTTCATGGTTTTGGACCCCTCTAGTATAACCTGTGTCGTGGAACCATGACGCCAAAAGTAACTTTTCCTCTTCCGCTGTTCCCAAATTGTAGAAATTGAGCAATTCTTTAGTACTTTTAACTACACGCTGGGTATGTCGCAAATTGTGATATAGGAACTTTGGATCTAACTTGTTTTCCAAAATTTCAGAGACAAATTGTTCAGCTTTTTCTACAATTTCCGACATAACAGTACTTTGAATTCTCCAAAATACAAAATTTTGGAATCAACCTCAGAGATATGAAAAAACATTACTTAGCTGCACTGTTATTAGTTCTTATAACCGGTTGTGCAACCTACGAAGCAAAATATGCCACTCCGTTCAATAAAACGGATGTTTCCGCTGACAAAGAAATTGAACATACCTTTTATTTAATTGGAGATGCCGGGAAATCCCCGATGGGAGATATGAATGGTACCTTAAAGGAATTTAAGGGTCGACTTCAAAAGGCGAACAAGAATAGTACAGTGCTTTTTCTAGGTGATAATATTTATCCAGCTGGATTTCCTGATAAAAATAGCAACCCTTCAGGGCATGCTTTGGCAAAGAACCATTTAGATGCCCAACTGAACACGGTAAAAGAGTTCAAGGGAAGAACCGTTTTTATTCCCGGGAACCATGATTGGTACAGCAATGGACTAAAAGGGTTGGAGCGTCAGGAGAAATACGTGCAAAAAGCTTTGGATAGCAAAGATGTATTTCTGCCAGATAATGGTTGTCCTCTTGAAAAAATTGAGATAGGTGATGATATCTTGGTGATAGCCATAGATACGGAGTGGTACTTAACCAATTGGGACAGACATCCGACAATGAACGATGATTGTGAAATCAAGGACCGCGGAAGACTGTTTGAAGAATTGGAGAGCTTGATAAAGAAAAATGTTGATAAAACTACCATTTTGGCGATGCACCATCCCATGTTCACTTATGGTTCGCATGGAGGGTATTTTTCGTTTAAAGAACATATGAACCCCAGCGGCAAAGGTTTTCCACTGCCAGGGATCAGCTCACTGGCAAATTTGTTACGGGAAACATCCGGAGCTTCGACCACCGATTTATCGAACAAAATGTACAATCATTTGAAGAATAGGATTATTACCCTGTCCCAGTATTCAGATAAGGTGATTTTTGTTTCCGGCCATGAGCATACCCTTCAACATATTGTTGAAAATGGGATTCCTCAGATTGTAAGTGGATCTGGGGCTAAAAAAGGCGCGACTCGATTGTTGAATGGCAGCAAATTTTCCACGGGAAAAACGGGATATGCCATATTGAAAGTCTTTACGGATGGCTCATCTGAAGTTGCCTATTATGGTGCAGGAGAAGGTCCCGAAGAGCTGCTTTTTCATACCCAAGTACTTCCGCCGAACAAATCGACGGAAAGTGTGTCGTACAGCAGTGATTTTCCGCCCTTTAAAGCGGCATCTATATATACGGAAGAGGAAATTGATAAAAGTGGATTCCATAAATGGCTTTGGGGAGAACGCTACAGAAAATACTATGCAACCAAAGTGGAGGCGCCAACGGTGTTGCTCGATACTCTTTATGGAGGTCTTTCAGTGGTAAGAAAGGGAGGTGGAAACCAGTCTAACTCACTTCGATTAAAAGATGGTGATGGCAAACAATATGTAATGAGGGATCTTCGCAAGAGCGCTGAACGTTATTTGCAGGCCATTGCCTTTCAAGAACGATTTGTTATTGGTGAATTTGATGATACCTATACCGAAAAGCTATTGTTGGATTTGTATACTGGGGCCCATCCATATGCTCCATTCACCGTTGGGGCACTATCGGATGCTGTTGGCATTTACCACACCAATCCAAAACTATTCTATATCCCAAAACAATCTGTTTTGGGTGATTTCAATGATGATTTTGGTGGTGGATTGTACATGATTGAGGAACATGTTTCTGACGGACATTCTGATTTGGAGAGTTTTGGAAAAACCAAAAAGATTGAGAGTACCTACGACCTTATCAAAAAATTGCGCAAGGATGAAAAATATAGTTTGGATGGGACAGCATATGCCAGAGCGCGGTTGTTCGATATGCTCATTGGCGATTGGGATCGTCATGTAGACCAATGGCGTTGGGCAGAATTTGAAGACAAGGATGGCCAAAAAATATATAAACCTATTCCAAGGGATAGGGATCAAGCATATTCCCAATGGGGAGACGGTTTTGTATTGGGATTTGGTTCTAAGGCCGTGCCAGGGCTTCGAATTTTTGAAGGTTTTGGTGAGGAAATCCGAAGTGTGAAGGGTTTTACTTCATCCCCTAGAACATTTGCTTTGGATATGGCAATTCTCTCTGAGGTCGATTTGGATACATGGGTAGAAGAAGCCAAATATATTCAACAGCATATCACCGAAGCGACAATAGATAAAGCCCTTTTGAATTTTCCAGAAGAAGTGCGGGATGAAACCGTCACCAAGATCAAAAACACCTTGTTGTCCCGCAAGCGTAATCTTGTAGGAACCGCTCAAGAGTATTTTAGAGTCATCAACAAGTACAGTGTGATCACGGGTACCGATAAGGATGATTATTTCAGCATTGTTTCCGCTCCAAACGGGGATTTGGAGGTACGCGCCTATCGCATCAAAAATGGTGAAAAGAAAGATCTGTTCTTCAAGAAAACTTACAAACCCGAATACACCAAAGAGGTTTGGGTGTATGGTCTGGATGATGATGACGTTTTTGATGTGAATACCAAAACATCAAAAATCAGGGTTCGAATCGTGGGTGGTCAGAACAACGATATCTATAAAATTGATGAAAAGTCCCGAAAGGTGCACACCTACGACTTTAGAACCAAAAAGAATACGTATGATGAGGCTTTTGGGGGTACCATCCATCAGATAAACGATTATGATACCAACACCTATGAGTTTCTTAAAATTAAGGCTAGCAACAATCAATTTTTACCTACAATAGGCGCTAACCCAGATGATGGATTTCGAATCGGGTTTACCAATACCTATATATTCAATGGTTTTAGGCAGAATCCGTTTACACAACGACACATTATTAATGCATCCTATTATTTTGCAACCAATGGTTTTGATTTGGGATATAATGGAGAATTCGCAAATGTCTTTGAAGGAGTGAACTTGGAGCTGGATGCACGATTTACCAGTCCAAATTTTGCCATCAACTTCTTTGGATTTGGCAATGAAACCGTAAACAATGACGATGATGAACCCCTTGAACTTGATTTCAATAGAGTGAAAATCAAGACTATCAAGTTTGCGCCTTCCTTGGTCTGGAGGGGACGATTGGGCTCAAAGGTACGTTTGGGTGTTTCCTATGAAAATTATGATGTTGAGGAAACGGAAGATCGTTTTATTGAGGACTTTTTTACGGATATGGGAAGAGATACCCAACAAGATTTCTTCGGTGTGGACGCTGAATATGGCTATTCTAATACGGATAACGAAGCGTTCCCAACGATGGGTATGAGCTTTTCGTTACATGCGGGATACAAAGCCAACATCAGCGATTCTGACAGAGCGTTCGGGTATATCATCCCAAGCCTGTCCATCGATCAAAAATTGTGCTCCAATGGGAAACTGGTTTTGGCGACCAAGATCAAAGGACATGTGAACATCGGAGATGATTTTGAGTTTTACCAAGGGGCCAATATTGGCGCCAACAATGGATTACGAGGTTTCCGATTCCAACGTTTTACGGGAAAATCAGCCTTTTACCAGAATACGGATCTCCGCTTAAGTTTTAGAAACAGACAAACCGGATTGTTACCGGTTACTCCTGGAATTTATGGCGGTTTTGACTATGGTAGGGTATGGTTCCCAGGTGATGATTCGGACAAATGGCATAATTCATACGGAGGAGGTTTCTTTTTGAACGGAGCCGATATTCTATCTGCAAATTTTGGATTGTTTGGCAGTTCCGACGGAATGCGATTTGCCTTTGGCGTAGGATTCGGTTTCTAATCGATTTTATACGAGTACAGATTTCTGCCCTTTGTTTGCGATTGCTCGTCCGCAATCAGTAAAGTAGTATTGTCCTTAAAACAAATGGACTCCTGCTGGGTTCGATGTTGTACATCGATGGTTCTCTGGGTTCCTTTTGTGAAATCATCTCCAGAAAAATCAGAAAACAGCCAAATATAACCTGAGCCCAACAAGGCAACTGTTTTTCCGTCCGGTGAAATATCGGCGGAGGTAATGGAACAGAATTTTTGATTGGTGCAAGAGGTAAATTCACCCACCAATTTTGCTTCATACGAACCTGGGACTGCTGGAATCTTATAGATCAAAGCTTTCCCAGTATAGGGTCGTGTTCTATTTTTTGTGATGAGGAATAAAAAGCCATCCTTATAAAAAAAGGCCTCGCAATCGAACAGTAATTTTGATTTTTTGGGAGGGAATTTCTTTTGCTCTGGATAGTGAAAGGCTATTTTTTCGGCTTCAATTTTATTGCCCGGTTCATTATCGGGGTCAGGGATTTTATAGATGGAAAGGTTTTTTCGGTCGTTGTGGTTGTTCCCAAAATTTCCAACGTAAATATTGTTCTCTTTATCCTTGGCCAAATCTTCCCAGTCATTGTTCTTGGCATTTTTTACTTTGAATTCTTTAACCAACTGCCCTTTTAGGTTGAGTGCGTAGATATGGTCTTTGTTACCGTTGTCCTCGATAATCCATATGGTGGAAGAATTGGTTGATACAATACCAGAAACTTCACTCAAGTTTGAAGGGATCTTGCACTCGAATTTTAAATCGCCGTACCAAGGTTTTTGAGCACAAGCTTGTACAAAAAGAAGAAGCAATATGGGAACAAGCTTATTCATTTCCCTCCTTAATAGGCATATAAATTTCGGCCTTCCAACTTAGCTCATTACCTCCAAAGTTAGGATTGTTATAAAAAATTTCAATTGGGGTCGGCTCCACTTCAATGCCATTTGCTTTGGCATAGTCCAACAGCGCATACCAGGCTCTATCCGAAGTTATGTAATTTCCATTATACTCTGCTTTTAGGGCCTTTTTGGAGAAAATACGTTGGTACTTGATTTCTGTGTCCATAGGCAAGGTTTCGGACCGGATAATGGGTTGCCCAAAATTATACTCTAGACTATCTTTTTCCATATTCCATTTGGTAACTTGAACCATAGGTTGGCCGTCCAATTGTACCTTGTTTTCCAACAAAATGTGGGTAATGTAGTTTAAATTTCTCATCATCCCGCCGGCCTTTTGGAATTGGGTGACCTTTACAGGAACATAAGCCAAATACTTGGTTGGTATCTCTTCTTCCCCAATAATGGTAACCTTAAATTTGTTTACGTGGTCATTTAGGTTTTCCATAAAATCCAGAACGGTCTTTCTGGAGCGTTTTTCAAAATCAGTATCGGAAAAAGGGATTTTGATTTTGTTCGACAAGCTATGATTTTCATCATGGATATTTACCCTTACCTTGGATGTAGAATCGGTAATCGCTTCCATTTCCCAATCGTAAACATGGATTGAATCTCCAAACTTGACCTTTTGCCGTAGACGGTAGATATCATCCCCTTCCTGGGATATAGCAGTTACTGTATCCAAGGTTTTTTCCCAAAGTTTTAGAGTTTGGTTAATGGCCCCGGGGAAGGTTTTTGCTTCAAACCGCACCGTATAATCAGATGGTTTAATAAATAAATACCATGCTAGGGCCAACAGCAAAATTGCCAAAACGCTCAAAAGAACTTTTCTCATACTATGAAGCTAGACTTTAAAGGATTTAGGATTTTAATTCATATCAAGATTGTCCACAACAAATTGCCCCAAAGATCGACCTTGATTGACCCCGATTTCAACAGCGGCTCTGTAATGGATTCCACCATACATTCTACTTATGGCTGCTTCATCCGCTGCAGCCTTAAAAGAGGTAAATGACCTAACGGGCAGTCCGTAAGGAACTTCGGTGTCATCATCAAAAGCAAAATCATCCCCAAAAACACTGGTTAAAGCCATTGCTGCGGCTCCTGAGGCCACACTGTGTCCACTGGTGTACTCTGGAAATGGGGGAGTTTGAAGAACCGGTTCCCAGCTATCGTCAATATGATCATTGATCAAGGTTTCTGGGCGGATAAGGCTACTTCTATATTTTTCATCCCAACAGCTTATAAAAGCATCTGCTATGGCAATGGAGGTTTTGGTGTAAGCATAAACGGTTCTGCCAAAATCAGCATTCGTTTTTTTGGCAGCAATTTTTGCAATACCAATCCAATGTGCGCCAGGGGTAATTTTTTTGGTTGCGAACATTAAATGTCCTCTTGTAACCGAAACATAGGGATTACAGTCCCAGAATTTGGCAATCTCTATTTCTTCTGAATCATCTCCTTTGGCTGTAATTTCATTGCTAATATCATATACTTCGACAACCTCCTTGTAAAAATCAGAACCTTCTTCCATTGAAAAGGGTGGTGGAGGTGTTGGTTTAAATTGATTGGAAGAATCGATGACAAAGGGTCTTATTTTGTTCCAATGGGGCTCAATGCCATCCATATACGAAGGAGGCGTGGGTTGCCACCTTGAAGGATCTTCGGAATCAACAGTAAACTTGGGCATGGTTCGGGTTTGTTTGTAATTGTCCTTGTCCATCCAAGCCGCAATATGGTCAGCCACCTTAAGACCGAATTTTTTTGAAGCTTCAAATTCAACGGAATTTTGCTCCTCCCAATTTTGGTACAAGCTATCGCGATAAGCCTCAATGCGATCTTCTGAAAAAATCAATCTTTTGTTCATATCAATATGGGCAATCAAGGCTGCTAGGTCATAATTGACATGCTCGGCATTTTCCGGCTGCGGAATAGGGGACAGATCGGTTACCTGGCCCTGTAGTGATTTATAATCATCATTTTTTAAGGCCAATATTTCATACGCGGCCACATTTGGATACGTGTAAATCCGACTGGCTACGGGTGGTGAAAAAATATCATGGATCATAACCTCCGTCACTTTATCAACCGAACTGTGATAATCTGCTGCGGTTATTACAATGGGCTCCTGTTTTTTTGCGCAAGAGAAACATGTAAGTGCGATGATCAGCAGTGTTCCTAAACTTTTCTTCATAACCAATTTATTTTATTTGTTGATTCGATATAATTGGGCTTTTTCATCATTAAAAATGGCAAGTAGGTAGTTTTTATCTTCAATAGATAGTACGCCAAGGTGACGTAACGACTTCTGATTGAAATCGAGCCCCAGGCGATTGCCCAAAATTACATTATTTTCATTTTTAATCAATGCCCCCGGAAAGCTGTCAAATCTACCGTGATATGGCTTCACGCCAAAGTAGTTGCCTCCGGCCAGCACTTCTAACTGTCCATCCCCGTCAAAATCATGAGAGAGAAAATCCATAATGGGCGAAACCTGTAGTTCAACCGAAAAGGGTACGAACGTAAAAGTCCCTCCTTCATTTTTCAAATACCCTGAACGCAGTTCGGTAACCGACAAGATTTGGGCCACTTTTATGGCCTCAGCATCCAAAACCTCATTAATCTCCTTACCTGCGAAGGAGGTATAATTGTTGAATTTTTTTCGAAGCGACACCATTTGGGAAGCTAGGTCGTCCAAATCATGGATAGGGTATTCTTTTCCATTTTTATTGAGCACGATGATGGTTTCGGTGCTTCCATTGTCATCAAAATCTGAAAAAAACATTTTCAACGGATTTTCTTCGGAAGCCTTGAACTTTGAATTTTCACCCCAATTCCCTAGTAAATAATCATCGTCACCATCTTGATCAATGTCAAAAGGTTCTATGGTTTGCCATAAACCATTTATGCTCATTGGCTTCGCCTCCGAAAAAGTCCCATTGGTATTCTTGAAAAATTGCGGCGACATCCATTCTCCGACCACAATAAGGTCTTTTGCTCCATCAGCATCAAAATCGTGCCATATAGCGTCTGTAATCATTCCAGCTTGGCCGGCAACAAAATCTTTTACAATGGAAAATTCACCTTGATCATTGTTCAACAAATAGGAGGTAGGGGATTCACCGAACTTGGAAGTAACAATATGATTTCCGATATATACATCCATATCACCATCTTGATCATAATCATACGGTTCGATCACGCTGGCATTTTGAAAGTATTCAGGGAGTACGCTCTCAACAAAAGTTGAATCATTTTGTATATAAGCATTGTCCACAAGGTGCTTGGATTGTCCGAAGAAATCGGCACCCCCGTTCCCAACAATCAAATCGTTTTTTTGGTCTCCGTTGACATCCACAATAGCTGCAGTTACATTTTCTTTGATGGAATCGCGACTAATACCGGGGATTTTATTTGAAATGAAAGTTGAATCTCGCTGGATAAAAACTTTGGATGGAATAAATTTTGAACCTCCGAGAAAAACGTCTTCTTTTCCATCATGATTTAGGTCGCCTATGGCCATTGCAGGTCCTCGGTCGGAAGCTTTATAGGGAATCAATTTTTCCCGGTTAAAATCGATGTAGTTGTCTTCCTTGTGCACAAAATCAATGCCCAGAGCACCGTCAACCTTCTCAAAAAGTGTTGGCTTTTGACCCTTTGTACCGTCATAATTGAAAGGTTTGGTGTTTTCAGGCGAAATCGTCAATGTTTGATTGGTATTGATGTCTTTCAATATCTGATAGGTGCGATTTGGCCAAACTACTTTCAGGGAATCCACCTTTTCGTCCAATCCAAATCCAAAGTGTATTATAGGTTCGCTGGAAGCTTGGAATCCCCTGCTTAGATACAATTCTTTGAATTGAAGGCGTCCTTGCGCATAGGCATATACCTTGGTTCCAATCCCGAAGGTGTTGGGTTTGGAATAGTTGAACTTAATTTTCAAGTAATTTGATTTCCCGTTGGTTCTATTGATGTACAAAGAGGCGGGACTATTCAAGTTGGAGGTTACGATATCGATATCACCATCATTGTCAAAATCCCCAAGTGCTGTAGCCCCAGATATCAATGTGTCGTTGGAAATCCATTGGGAAGACATATCCTCAAACATCAAATTGGATTTTCCCTTGAAAACATAATTGTGGGTAGCTCCCGTTGGCATCATGTTGAGGGCCTCTTGATCCACCAATTTGGTGTTGTTGACCTTGCTCTGTATTTGATCACTGGATAAAAAGTTGATGAAGTCCAAATCATTTGGGCGCTTGGGAATACCGTTGGATACAAAAAGATCTTGTTCCCCATCTTGGTCATAATCGGCGAAAAGGGCACTCCAGCTCCAATCTGTAGCCGCTATGCCGCTCATAAGGGCGGTTTCCATGTAATTGCCATCCTGCTGGTTTACATAGAGCATGTTGCGGGTAAATTGATAATGATAGCCGTACTGTTCGATGCGTAACTTTTGGGTTTGGATATTATCATCCCCTTCGGAAGACTTCAATGGAACTTCATCTTCTGGAAGCATATCCAAAGAAATCATGTCCGGAAGCCCATCATGGTTGATATCCGCAACATCATTCCCCATGGAAAATCTGCTGATATGACCAAAATGTTCTTTCAAGCTTTCAGTAAAAGTTCCGTCGCCATTGTTTAGGTAGTAATAATCATCTTCATGAAAATCGTTTCCAACATAAATGTCGGGGTAGCCATCTTGGTTAAAATCGGAAACGGCAACACCAAGCCCATAGCCATTGATACCTCCAAAAATTCCCGCTTCCTCACTCACCTCAGTGAATTTCCCATTGTCGTTTCGCAATAGTTTATCACCAGTCTCATAATATCTTTTATGCCGAAGCTCAGCCTTCCCGTAGGAATCCTGGGTGTGCACAGCATGATTCAGAAGGTAAAGGTCTAAATCGCCATCCAGGTCATAATCCAAAAAGGCAGCAGAAGAACTGTAGGAATCAAAATCCAGCCCGTACCTTATCGAGCTTTCGGTAAAAGTCACTGCTCCCGAGTCACCAGAAGGACCATTGTTGATGTAAAGCTCATTATGCCCATTGAAACCATTGATTCCAACTACCGCGCAGACGTAAATATCCAACAGGCCATCGCCATTAACATCGCCCATTACGGCACCAGTATTCCAGGTACTGTTGCCCTCAACTCCAGCAAACTTGGTTATATCTTGAAATTGAAGATTTCCCCTGTTGAGATATAATTTGTTTTTTACCTGGTTTCCAGAAAAGAAGATATCGGGTAGATCATCTCCATTGATGTCCCCCACGGCAACACCTCCACCATTGTAAAAGTAGAGGTAGTCGAGAATGTTGAGGTCGTCCGACTCCGTAATCTTGTTTTCAAATCCAATACCGGTTTTACTTGGTGGGGGATTTTCAAACAGCGAATTGCTATTTGTACACCCCACCATCAAACTAATACCAATGAGAAAACCTATTATTCTATTCATCAAGTGCAAAAATCTTAGGTTTTTCATCGTTGATTGCGGCTATAAGAAACCTTTTGCCGTTTTGATCCTTGAATTGTTTAAGATGTTTCACTTCATCGCGAACCAAGAACCCACTTTCGTCATAATTCTGCCAATCAAAGCCCATTTTACCATCCCCAAGTAGAATATTGCCATACCCTGCATCCAATCGAGAGAATTGAGGTTTGTATTCAAAATCGTTTCCGGCAAGAATCAAGTCGAGATTGCCATCATTGTTGATGTCGGTACAGGTAATTCCGCAAATACAGGAAAGCTGAACGCGACTGGGTAATCTTTTGATGGTGAACCTGCCACCTCCTTCGTTTATGGCAATCACAGACCCAGAGTAACTGACATTTTTCACAATGGAGCGTTCAATAACTTCCTTTGGGAAAAGCTCATGAATTGTTCTTTTTGCATAATCCGAAGCCTTCAGATTCTGCTTTTTCAAGGATACCATTTGCTCGGTCAGTTCCTTTTTTTGATGAACAGGATAATCCCCCCCATCATAGTTTTGGGTAACAATCTGTTCAATGGTACCATTGTCATCGAAATCGTTGATCCACATTTTCATGGGATGTCCTTCTTTTGGCGTATAGTGCAGATTTTCACCTTGATTACCGAGCACTAGGTCATAATCACCGTCATTATCCAAATCCGCGGCCTCTACGATATTCCACCAACCGTTGAGGGTATCCAATGAAGTATCTAGTTTGGATATTCTGCGGCCCGAATTCTTGTATATTTTCGGCGTACCCCATTCGGAAACAGTTACAAGATCTTCCTTTTCGTCACCATCCATATCTACCCAAAGGGAATGCGTGACCATTCCAGCATCTTTTAAGTCATATCCCAATCTTTCCGTAGCGTCTGTAAATTCCCCATTCCCTTGATTTTCCAGTAGGATGTGGTTAGGATCCAACCCATACACTCCAACAATATTTCTTGAACCGATAAAGACATCAATATCTCCATCAGCATCAAAGTCGCTGGTGGATATTGTAGAGATGTTCTTAAAAGCGGAAGGTAGCGATTGACTGGACTTTGAAAACTTGCCATTACCATTATTTAAATATAATCTCGGTCGGTATGTGCGCTCTTTTCCAACTTCGTTACCTCCTGAACCCACAATAAGGTCTAGGTCGCCATCGCTATCGGCATCAAAAAATGCCGCAGCAGTGTCCTCGTATGAGCTATCTGTTTCGAGAGCTCCTTGTGCAGTTTTGGATAATTGCCCCTGTCCTCTATGGGTGTAAATGATACCAGACTGCCCCCTGGCTCCCCCAACAAAAACATCTTCATTTCCGTCGCCATCGACATCACCAACGGCCAAAGAAGGCCCTTCTTGGGATGTCTTTTTATAGATTAACCCTTCATAGTCAAAATCGCTATAGGTGTTTTCCTCATGAGAGGTCAACGCGGTATTTTTCAACTCACGAATTAGGGTCTTTTTTATTTTCTCCGATGGAGCGGAATATGTTTCCGTGGCATCAGATTGTTTAAAACTCAATACTCGATTGACATCGACATCTACTATCTTTTGGGTTTTATCATTAGGCCATACAATTCTAATGGAATCCAGCTTTTTGGCATCTCCCAAACCTATGGTCATCATATAATCCATAGAGGATTGGAACCCTCGTGATGGAATCAATTCTTGATTGATAATTTGATCATCGTAGTACAGAAATGCCGTTGTTCCTACCGCAAAAGGATTGGAGCCCTCACCTTCAAACTCTAATTGGATGTAATTATGGTTCTTCTGTTCATTGGTGTTGTTACGGTAGATAAAAGTCTCTGTGTTAACATTGTTAATTACCAAATCCAAGTCGCCATCGTTGTCCAGGTCTCCATAGGCCGCTCCGTTGGACCGGGTTGGAAGCTCAAATCCCCAATCTTTATTGGCATTATCAAAAGTGATATCTCCTTTATTTCGATAAGCATAATTAGGTTGTGGTTTTATTGGCATCTTACTGATGATGGAGTCAATGGATTCTTTACGACCTGTGAGCGCCATTTTTTGGATGATTTCATTGGCAAAAAAGTCAACAAAATCAAGGTCGGTAAGATCATGGTTGATGCCGTTGGTGATAAAAATATCCCGAAGGCCATCATTGTCCATGTCAAACATTAGGCCTGCCCAACTCCAATCAGTGGCATCAACACCACTATAGTAGGCAATTTCAGAGAATGAACCATTTCCGTTATTGAGTTGCAAGGTGTTCTGAATGTACTGTTGGTAAAAATCCTTGCTTCGCTTTAGCTCATAGATGTTGTATCCTTCGAACTCCATTACGGACTTTACCCTTTGATCGGGCTCCGGAAGCATATCGGTAATAAAAATGTCATTGTGCCCATCATTATTAATGTCGGCTATATCGATTCCCATGGCCGAAAGGCTCAAGTGTTGCGTCCAATCTTTTATTTCTTCCCTAAACGTACCGTCTTGGTTATTGATGTATAGATAGTCTCTTTCGTAGAAATCGTTGGATACGTAAATATCTGGATAGAGATCTTTGTTGAGGTCTGTGACCAAAACCCCTAGACCGAAGCCAATTAGGCTTCCATAAATTCCTGCCTCCTCACTGACGTCGACAAATTTGCCATCGTCATTTCTTAGCAGCATATCGCCAACGCCCCTAAAAATATGGGGTACACCTTCCCAATCCTGGGCGCGTACTTCGCGCTGTTCTGCATAGCCCAAACTACTTACGGGAATGTTACTATTGTTCAAAATATAGGCATCCAAATCCCCATCTTTATCATAATCGAAAAATGAAGCATGGGTGGAAAAGCCAGTTTCCGCCAAATTGTATTCATGGGCTTTTTCAGAGAAGGTCAAATCTCCATTATTGATGTAGAGGTCGTTGTCGTGGTTATTGCCTTCCAAATTCCCGGCATTGCTCACATAAATATCCAATAACCCATCGGCGTTTATATCCACCATAACCACTCCGGTGGACCATGGTTTGTTTCCGGTTACCCCGGCCTTTTCAGAAATGTCCTCAAACTGTAGGTCGCCTTTGTTCAAATACAATTTGTTGGGTTCCATGTTTCCAGTCAAGTAGATATCGGGTAAACCATCGTTATTGATATCGCCGATGGCAACCCCACCTCCATTGTAGAAATTACGGTATTTAAAAATGTTGAAGTTTTTCTGATTTTCGACTTTATTTACAAAATTGACCCCGGTCTGTTCCGAGGATAGCAAAGTAAACAGGGTTTCGGATTTTTCCTCTGAACTGGTCTCCTTTTCTGTTGAGTTACACGCTCCAATTAGCAGCGACAAACAAAATATCTTCAAAATAGGTGTTCTCATTTTTTCATTGATTTTTGACCAAAAAAATAGGTGAATCGTTATTGCGCCCAACAACATAAGATGGTTTGTCGGCGATAGTAATTTTTTTCAACGTTCTAATGGCTCCAAAAACATCAAAGCCATGATTTTTTGCGATGTTAAAGCCACCGTTTGTGTCGTTTTGTAAAATTAATCCATGAAAAGCGTCCAATCTACCCAACTGGGTGCTTATTTCATAATTATTCCCTACAATTAACACATCCAGATAACCATCTTCATTTATATCATCCAATGCAAAATCGTATACTGAGGATGCTTGGGCCATTTTGGGCAGCTCCCTTTTACTAAAATTTCCCTGGCCTGTGTTCTCAAAATATACACTTGCAAGTTCTACCACTAATTTTTTTTCTGCTTTGTCCAATTTTTCTTTGCCGAACAAATCTTGAATTGAGGCGGATGCAAAATCTTTATAGGACAGATAGTTTTTGTTCAAAAAGGGCATCTGTTTTACCAGTTCATCCTTTGAAGCAAAAGGAGTTTCAGTACTCTTATGATAGTGGGTGATTATTGGCTCTACGGAATCGTTATCATCAAAGTCATCGAGGTAGAGTCTGATTGGTTGCTCTTCTGAAGCCTTGAATTTGCTATTATGGCCCCAGTTACCGCAAATAAGATCCAAATCCCC
Source organism: Flagellimonas sp. 2504JD4-2 (assembly GCF_053642935.1). Lineage (NCBI taxonomy): Bacteria > Pseudomonadati > Bacteroidota > Flavobacteriia > Flavobacteriales > Flavobacteriaceae > Flagellimonas > Flagellimonas sp. 2504JD4-2. The sequence continues at coordinate 849,574 of NZ_JBSIOV010000001.1, forward strand.
ATCATTGTCCATATCCGCCACTTTAACTGAATTCCACCAACCTTGGGTGTTTTCCAAACCATTAGTTTTTTGAAGCTTTAATTGCTTGCCGTCATTTAAGAATATGGAAACCGACATCCAATGTCCAACAACAACTAGATCTTGGTAACCGTTTGAATCAATATCGGTGCAAACCGCATCTTTGATATTCCCTAAAAAGGCAAGTTCTGGGGCAATTTCTTTGGTTTGTTCCATGAAATTCCCTTTCCCATCATTACGGAACACAAATTGCTCAGGGGTCTTTCCATATTGACCGGGAACCTGATCTGAGAGCATTACGATATCCTGATCGCCATCTTTATCAAAATCCATGGCGACGACTTTGGAAGCATTGATTTCTATCTTATTGAATTGGTTTTCATCAAGCTTAAACTGTCCATTTTGGTTGAGATATAATCTAGGCTTAAGTGGTTTTCCGCTTCTAAATTCATTACCACCACTTAAAACAATAAGATCTAGAAATTCATCATTATTAGCATTGAAAAAGAGGTGCGAGGTATCTTCATTGGCAGCACTTTCTTGAAAAAGAGGCTGCTGTTGTGGCAGAAATTGTCCATTTTCTCCTTGGACATACAGTGAGGAACTCTGGGTTTTTGCTCCGCTGATAAAAAAATCGTCAAGTCCGTCATTGTTAATATCAGCAACTGAAATATCAGGACCTTCGTTGGAATTGGCAAAAGGAACAAGCGGCTCGCGATCAAAATCCAAAGAGGTTCGTTCCTTATGGGTAAAATCAATCAAGGAATCCAGTTTTGAAAACCTAGATTGCGGAATTTCATTTCCGGTGCCATAGTAGTTGGCGGTTGCCTTGTTTTGATTTAGCTCTATGGTTTTTCCCAAGGCAACATTGTGCAATGTTTGATAACTGCCTCCTGGCCAAATAACCTTTAGGGAATCCAATATGGAATCTTTGCCCAAACCTAGATGCATATCCGGGGAAACTGCGGATAAATAGCCTTTGGAAACAAAATTTTCCTGCGATATTTTATGTGATTTTGAATACGCCAAGACTTTGGCTCCAATACCGAAATTATTTTTTGTATTGCCTTTAAACTTGATATTGAGGCTGTTGTTTTCCGTGCCTGTGTTTTCCAATACATAGGCCTTTTGATCAACATTGTTTACCACAATATCAAGATCGCCATCGTTGTCGAGGTCCGCATATACGCCTCCATTGCTAAACGATGTTTCTTTATCCAGCCACTGCTCGGTGACATCAGAAAAAGTGAGGTCACCGTTGTTTTTGAAAAAGTAGTTGGCAATTTTCTTTTCAGGGATTTCCTCTATCAACGGCATATCGGAACTTGACATGCCTTGCTCAATTCTTCTTTGAATATTATCGTTGGAAATAAAATTGATAAAATCCATATCGTTGGTTGCTCCTTTTATTCCGTTGGATACAAAAACATCTTTTTTTCCATCATTGTCAAAATCCGCCAATAGTGTTCCCCATGACCATTCGGTTGCCGCTAGCCCACTTAAATTTCCGATTTCGGCAAAACTTTCGCCGTTCAGATTTAAATGCAACGTGTTTTGCATGTATTGCGGAGCATACCCATTTTTTAGGTACTGTTGATAAATTGGGAATCCATATTCCAGCCCGGAGGTCTTATAGGTCTCCAAGTTTTCTGGCAGCATGTCAAGGGAAACAATATCCATAAGCCCGTCATTATTGACATCTGCAATGTCGTTGCCCATTGAAAAGTGCGTGGTGTGGCCCAACTTATTTTCGGGTTTGGAAATGGCTTCGCTGAAGGTGCCATCTTGTTGATTTATGTAGAGATAATCGTTTTCAAAAAAGTCATTTCCCACATAAATATCAGGATATCCATCATTGTTCAAATCGCTTATGGAAAGTCCAAGGCCATAACCACTTTTGCCTTGAAAGATTCCAGCTTCGGCACTGATGTCCACAAATTTTCCATCATCATTTCGAAATAAAACATCCCCTGAAAGTCTGTCCACTTTTTTGCGTTGATTTCCTTTGCCATAAGTCCTGTTCGGAAAAACGGAGTGGTTCATCAGGTACATGTCCAGGTCACCATCCAAATCAAAATCAAAAAACGCGGCATGCGTGGAGAATCCGGAAAAATCCAGACCATAGGATTTTGCATCTTCTTTAAAGGAGGGAATACCATTTTCATCCCTTCCTTGATTGATGTACAGGCGATTTGCATCGTCCAAATGCTTGTAATTGCCCACCTTGCACACATAGATATCCAGTAGACCATCGTTATTGATATCTACATGGGTGGCCCCTGTAGTCCATCCATCATCATTTGCAATTTGCGCCTGTTGGGTGATTTTTTGAAATGTCAAATCCCCTTTGTTCAAGTATAATTCATCCGACGCTTGATTCCCTGTAAAATACAGGTCGATCAATGTGTCATTATTGAAATCACCAGCAACAATACCTGCCCCATTGTAATAATACAGATAGGTTAAAATATTCAACTCAGGAGTTTCGGAAAGTTGATTGGCGAAATCGATTGCGGTGTGTTCAGATGGTAATTTTTTGAACTGTTTTTCCACTTTATTTTGACAAGAAATCGCGGAAAAAAGGAGTACAAAAACTGCGATCACCTTCCTTTTCATACATCTCTCAAATAAGCGTACAATATAAGTAAACTTAAGGTAAGTATAAAGGTAATTTGTGATGTTTTGACTATAAAAAATGAGGGTTTGTGATTATGGCTTTCAGAACTCCATTTTTCCAAAAATCCTTCATTTTTAAAAAATAATCGGGCTATATTTAGAGGTCACAACCAAACACAAATTAATTATGATTGGAATACTTTCTTTTTTGGGCTTTACGGGACTTGTTGGGGTCATTGCTTATTTAGCAACACGAAGCACAAATGAAAAATCTTCAGATGGATATTTTCTGGGAGGGAGAAGTCTGACCGCCGGTGTTATAGCGGGTTCTTTACTTTTGACCAACCTCTCTACTGAACAAATTGTTGGTTTAAATGGAAGTGCTTACAAGGATGGACTTTCTGTAATGGCATGGGAAACCTTGGCTGCGATAGCAATGATTGTGGCAGCGGTATTTCTATTGCCCAGATATTTGAAGGGAGGACTTACAACCGTGCCACAATTTTTGGCAGACCGTTTTGACGTTGCCACAAAAACAATAACGTCAGGATTATTTTTGACCGGGTATGTGGTGGTCTTGTTGCCAGTAATTCTTTATTCGGGGTCGGTGGCAATCAGTGGAATGTTCAACGTGCCGGAAATGCTCAATGTTTCAGATTCTACAGCTCTGGTAATTTGTATTTGGGGGATTGGGATTATAGGTTCCATATACGCTGTTTTTGGTGGACTGAAAGCCGTTGCCGTTTCCGATAGTATCAATGCAATCGGACTTATCATTGGTGGCGTGCTGATTCCTGTTTTTGGTTTGATGGCCATTGGTGATGGAAGTGTATTTGATGGGTTGGATACTTTGATGTCGACGAATCCTGAACGATTTGATTCTACGGGGAATCATGGACAAGAAGTACCATTCTCCACGATTTTTACTGGTATGATGTTGGTGCAACTGTTTTACTGGGGAACCAACCAGCAGATTATACAAAGGGCGTTGGGAGCCAAGAATCTGGCTGAAGGTCAGAAAGGATTGTTATTGGCGTCTTTCCTAAAAATATTGGGCCCCGTTATCTTGGTATTACCTGGAATGATTGCCTATCACTACTTTGAAGGAAATTTGGAATCAAGTGACGTTGCCTACCCAGCTTTGGTAGGTGCTGTATTGCCAAAATACTTGGTCGGGTTTTTTGCGGCTGTTTTGTTCGGGGCAATTCTAAGTTCGTTCAATAGTGTATTGAATAGTTCGGTAACCCTTTTCGGAATAGATATTTATAAGCAGCATATCAATAAAGAAGCTTCGGAAGCCACTGTGGTGAAGTACGGTAAAATATTTGGGGTTTGTTTGGCCCTTGCGGCAATGTTTATTGCACCATTAATTGCCAACGCAGGAAGTTTGTTCAACTACCTTCAAGAAATCAATGGAATATATAATATTCCCATTCTAACCATTATTGTGGTAGGATACCTTACAAAGCGTGTACCTGCAATAGCAGCAAAAATTGCTATATTTTTGGGATCAGGACTTTATATTATTAGTCAGTTTATTATTGGTCCGAACAGAGTGGAGAAGGCGTTGGAGGCTGCTAAAGCTTCTGGGATAACGGATGATGCTGCGCTTCGATTGGTAGAGGCAGATGCCTACCCGCATTATCTGCATGTAATGGCCGTATTGTTTCTGTTGAATGCTGGAATCATGTTACTGATAGGTAAATTTTACCCTAAGAAAGAAGCGTTTGTTCAGCAATACACCAAACAGGTTGAGATTACACCCTACAAATATGTAAAGCAGGCTGGAGCTATTATCTGTTTTATTGTGATAGGGATTTACATTTATTTCGCCAAATAGCTATTAGAAAATAACAGTTCAAAGTTGAGGGCATTCTTTCAATGTAAAGGGATGCCCTTTTCTTATAATAGTTCTATGTTATTGTTCTGGGAAATGTACTCCATAAACAACACGAGATTGAATAATAGTAATAGTTGTGTGGATTTTTATTCTATAGCTATATCCTATAATGGCGTTTAAGGTCTATGGTCTGTTCTGGTTTGAGCAATATTGGATAAGGAATAGTGAATATGAGGAAGTAGCTTCTTCCCATGAGTATTTTAAGAGAAGGTAATCTTACATTATGAAATAAAAAAGGCTGCCGATCGGCAGCCTTTTTCAATTATCGCTATTCTCTCTTGTGAGAATTCTAAGAGAAGCTTTTAGTAACCTGGGTTCTGTACCAAGTTAGGATTTGCTAATATTTGTGGAAGCGGAATTGGGAACAACAATCGAGTATCGTTTGCTATTTCGCTCGACACTTTAAATTCCCAGTCTCTTAGGTATTGACCAAAACGAATCATATCGTTTCGTCTCCAACCTTCCACGAACAATTCGCGTGCTCTTTCATCAAACAAATCGGTTTCGCTAACACTTCCGATTGGTGCTACACCTCTGATGGCACGAAGTTCATTTACCAATGCAGTTGGGTCTCCACCACTTCGCATTTGAGCTTCAGCTTTCATCAAATGGGCATCTGAATATCTGAATTGAATACTATGGCTGGTGAACCCACCAAAACGAGGATTATACTTCATTACACGGATACCGGTTTTCTCATCATTGTTAATAAGATTTGGAGCTCCATCACCATCGACAAACTCTCTTGAAAATACTAAAGGAGCACCTTGTCGATCTTCTAGCGGAGTACCATCTAAATCGTATTGCTGGCCTAGTAAGAATCCGAAACCAACATTAGATCCATCTTCGAAACCTCCATTGTCGGCAGTGTCATCTCTATTGGTAAAAGCAAGTCCCATGTTAGGCACACCACCTCTTCGTTCTTCCTGACCGTCTTGTGGTGTCAAGTCCAAATCAACATTATTACTGTTTGGGTCTCCTTCAAATAGGTCAAAATATTCAGCCAACGTACTGAATCCATTCCAACCGCCACCACCAATGGAAGTTGAATTGTAGTGAAGGCCGTTGAAAATACGATTTCCTACACCTGATTCTGTCCACCAGATGGTTTCATTGTCGTCGCTTTGCTTGAAAAGGTCAAAATAACCTGCTTGAAGAGCAAATCCATCAGCAGTGATAGCATCTACCAAAGATATTACTTCATTCATATCCGCAGCATTTGGAGAACCACCACCACCAGTTTGTTGGTTGTCATAAATATGACGGTTCAAAAGCACTTTGGCTTTCAAAAATCTCGCGGCAGCCTTACTTCCTCTATTCAAAGCCGCACCACTACCTGCAGCGGTTGTTGGCAAACCTGCTATCGCAGCATCCAAATCAGCCAAGATAAAATCTACGGCTGTAGCTCCAGTCAATACCTCAGGTACCGAAGTGGACGGTAGTTGTGTGTCCCTAAAAGGAACTTGACCGTAAAGGTCCAAGATTGACCACATTGCATATGCTCTTAAAAAATGTGCATCTGCAGCCTCACCTGCGGAGGCATTACTTCTTGAATCCAAGATTTGTGATGCATCAAGCTGACGGGCATTCCAGTTATCAAAAGGAGTAATGATATCTCCTTCTTCCAAGCCCCATTCATGTTGGTGCAATTTTCTCCAACGTCCGTTATCACCCCAGTCAGCACCCCTTGTTGGGATAAGTAAAGCGTCTGTGGTAACTTCTCTTAGAGCATAGATATTTGCTTGGTCTCCCAAATGACCACTTACCGATCCATATAAACCTGTCACGGCAGATGACGTATTGGCAAGACCTTGGAAGCCTTCATCAATAAACGAATCCGATTCTTCAATCTCCAAGTCGGTACAGGACGAGAGTCCTGCCACAACCAGAAGGGATAGCGTGTAAATTATACTTCGATTTCTTTTCATGATTCTACAATTTTTTTATTAAAATGATGCATTTATACCAAAAGTAACAGTCCTTGGATTTGGGAAAGCCGTCCAATCAATACCTCTACTTGGTAGGGCAGCTGAGTTTAACTGACCGGTATTGGTAGTTACTTCAGGATCAATTCCACTATAGTCGGTTATCAAGAATAGGTTCTGACCTGTCACTGAAAGTTTCAGACTTTTGAATACGCTACCTTCACTAAGAGGCACATTATAGCCAACGGTTGCGTTCTGTAATCTTACAAAATCACCTTTTTCCAAAAATCTTGTGGAAACCGCAGTTGATGCATTGGGAGATTCTCCAGCATTGGCAGCAGCAACAGTTACGTTACGAGAAGTATTCAACTGTCCGGCATTGAACAAGGCATTTGCTGTATTGTTATATACGGAGAAACCAAACTGCCCTGCGAAATATGTGCTCACATCCCAGTTTTTATGGCTGAAATTCAGAGATAGACCGGAAGTAACATCAGGAAGACCATCCTCACCAACAAAAGTTTTATCGGCATCGGGATCACCTACGCCATTACCATCGATATCGGTGTAAACTGGATTTCCACTTCCGTCAAATCCTTCGAAAATGGCTACGTAATAAGAGAAAAGTGGTTGACCTGCCTGAAAACGTTGTGCGAAGGCACCAGATAGACCAGGACCATTAATTGGACCTAAGTTGATCGATCCATCAAAATCCTTAATCTCATTTTCGTTATATGCAATGTTGAATCCAGCGGAGAAAGAAGTATCATCTGACTGGATGAAATCATAGTTTAAAGCAACTTCAACACCTTGGTTGATCACACTGGCATCCACGTTTCCAAATTGGAATGGATTAATGGAAGGAGCTGCCGGTGGAGTCTGTAACAAGATATCTTGAGTATCCCTTCGATACACATCAATACTACCATTAAATCTATCATCGTTAAAACCAAAATCCAAACCAATGTTAAAATCAAGAGTTTCCTCCCAGCGCAGGTTTGGCTGATCAGTTGCTACAATGGACAAACCATTTTCGCTATCGATAGTTCCTCCATTACTAATATTATCTTCAAGTGTAAGAGCGCTGTAACGCTGTCTTGCGACAAACTGTCCAAATCCAAGACCATCTTGGTTACCTGTGATACCGGCACTAAGTCTTAATTTCAATGTGGAAAAAGAGTCTCCTACAAAATCTTCTTCGGCCAATTGCCATGCAAATGCACCTGAAGGGAAGTATCCATATTGATTTTCTGGACCGAACCTAGATGAACCATCAGCCCTCATTGTTGCAGTAAAAAGGTATTTACCGGCAATGCTGTAATTTACCCTTCCGAAGAATGATTGAAGTTCATCAGTGTTGTCAAAGTTATCATAGACCAAAGCTTGTACCCCTCTTCTAAACTGGAATCCGACATTCTCGGTAACTGGATTAGGGAAGAGACGGTTAATTGTCAAATCCGCTCTGTTTGGAGCATAGTAAAATTGTTGGAAAGAGCCGGAAATCGAATTGACCGCACTATTCACGGTTGTAGTCAAATCTCTGCTCATTTCATCAAGTACAGTGGTTCCAAAGCCTCTAGCTGCACTGTTGAATCCAAAGGTTCTAAAATCCTGGAAGGCATATCCAACAACCACATCTAAATTGGAATTGTCAAACTCCTTTGCATAGCTTAGGGTAGCTTCAAGAAGTTGGTTTTCGCGTTCAAGACGATTGAATGTTCCTGCTCCAATTCCTTGGACACCATCAACATTGAAAATATCTCCTGACAAAACCGAAACATTGTCACTATCAGAGGTATCGTAACCTAAATTTATCTTACCGGTCAGTTCAGATGTAAAATCGTATTCAATAGATCCGTTAATCAATATCCTATCGGTAGTAGTTTCGTTTTGGATATTTTCAAGGTAATTGGCTGCATTCAAAAGTCCGCCTCCTGGATCAATAGTAGGGTCATTTGGAATGGTTGGATTCGCAGAATATGCTGCTCCTAAAATATCACCCCTAAATCCAGAACCACCTTCTAATGGAGGTTGTCCTCTATTTGTTCTAGAAATGGAACTTTGGATACTTATTTTTAATTTGTCATCCAAAAATCTTTGATTCCAATTTATTCTTCCTGTTATTCTTTCGAATTCAGACTTCTCCACTACACCAAATTGATCTTGATAACCAAAGGTAGCTCTAACATTTCCAGAGCCATAGTTATGTGAATAGGCAATGTTACTCGAATTGGAAACAGATGTTCTAAGCACAGCATTTTGCCAATCCGTATTGCCTCCAAAATCTACACCGGCTGCATTTCCACCAGAAGCAGTGATAGCGTTAAGAAAACCATCTCTATCTAATAGGTCATGCTCTCTTACAGGAGTTGATATACTCAAGTTAGTACTGAATTCAAGAGATCCGCCAGAACCTGCTTTTCCACTTTTAGTAGTAATGATAACAACACCATTGGCTCCCCTGGAACCATAAATAGCGGTTGCGGAGGCATCCTTTAAGATACTGATACTTTCGATATCATTGGGATTCAAAAAGTTCAGTGGGTTACCAGTTGCGGAGTTTCCACTTACCCCTGGAGTACTACTAATTCCTGATGTACCCGCGGCATCCGTATTTTGTCCAAAAAGAGGTACTCCGTCAACGACAAACAACGGATTGTTGTTGGCACGTACCGAGTTTGCACCCCTAATATTAACTTGGATACCAGCACCGGGTTCACCACTGGTCTGTGCAATATTTACACCCGCGGTCTTACCTTGGATCAACTGTTCAGGAGAGGAAATTACCCCGCCGTTGAAATCTTCAGATGTCACAGCGGCAACAGAACCTGTTGCATCTTTTACGGTTGTTGAACCATAACCAATAATTACGACCTCATCGAGAGCAGTTGCGTCCTCTTGAAGCGTTACATTGATGGTCGCCTGTCCGTTATACGTGATTTGCTGTGAGCTGAAACCAATATAACTGAAGACCAACACTGAACCGTTGTCTACGTCGTTCAGCGTGTAATTACCATCAAAATCCGACTGGGTACCATTTGTAGTGCCCTGCACCAAGACACTAGCTCCTGGTAGCGGACCATTGGCATCAGAAACAGTACCTGATACCGTCTGTGCCTTGGCCGCATTGAAGCATATGAATGCCCCAAGCAACATTAGGCTTTTTAGTAGCGTAATCTTCATAAATAATTAATTTTAAGTTTAGTTAATTTTAATTCAAGTGTTAAACATATGCAAAAAAAGTATTATTCGAAATCCAACCATATAATCGTATGTTACGAAAACGGTTTCGTGTTAATAACTTTAGATGTTGTGAAAGCTTGACAAAATTTAAGCAATTATTTTGTTCAAATCACAACTTTGCTATAAGAATATAAGGAAAAATGTAATTTTTCGGCTAATATACCATTTTTATTTTTTCTAGAAATTTTACAATCGGAAAGGATTTCGTTTCATTTTTTTAACCTTTCATTAAAACATAAAGTCAAAAATGTATTGTTGCAATGTGAAATGAGATATTTCAAAATTTAGCACTAAATTGTACAGTCAAAACTTAGAACATTTTTGAAAGCGAAAATTACCTTAAAGGATATTGCAAGAGAACTGGAAGTTTCGATTTCCACAGTTTCGAAGGCGCTTAAGAACAGTGAGGAAATAAGTAGGGATACAAAAGAAAAAGTTCAGGCTTTTGCCAAGCTATACAACTATAAGCCAAACAATATCGCCATCAGTCTGAAGAACAAGAGAACCAAGAATATTGGTGTTGTGATTCCGGCCATTGTGCACCATTTTTTCACCACGGTGATCCGCGGTATTGAGAAGTATGCAAATGCAAGGGGTTACAATGTTATTGTGTGCCTTTCCGAGGAGTCTTTTGACAAAGAGGTCATCAATATGGAAATGTTGGCCAATGGAAGTATTGACGGGTTCATCATGTCGCTTTCTTCGGAAACCCAACAGAAAGGGGACTATAATCATTTAAAAGAGGTAACGGAGCAGGGAATACCCGTAGTATTGTTCGACCGTATCACCAATGAAATAGATTGCGATAAAGTAATAATTGATGATCAATTGGGTGGTTACATCGCAACAAAAAAGCTGATAGACCAAGGAAGAAGGAAAATAGCGCTTATAACCACTGATGACTATCTCAGTGTAAGCAAAGCCAGATCGCAAGGGTATCGTAAGGCACTACAGGAAAGCAATATTGAGGTTGATGATTCTAGGATTCTAAAGCTATCGACCATGGAAATGGACGAGGAAAGCATTCAGAAATTTTTTGAGACCAATGAGGTGGATGCGGTACTCTGCGTAAATGAGATTTTTACCGTGTACAGTATGCGCTTGGTGCAAGAAAGGGGACTTAACATTCCAGAGGACATTTCTTTTATTGGATTTACCGACGGGAAACTGTCAAAATATGCAAACCCCAGTCTAACCGTTGTGGCCCAGCATGGAGAAAAAATGGGGGAGATTTCAGCCCAAATGCTGATAGATAAAGTGGAAAGCGAAAAAGAAGAGGAATCTTTCCAAACTAAAATTTTGGAACCGACATTGGTGATTAGAAACTCCACAATCAACTAAGTTCATCGCCTTTTTTAAGGACGAATTTGTTTACTAACTAACGCTTACTATAATTAATAATGAACCAAGACTATATAAAGGTGGACCCGTGGTCCATTATCGAAGATAATTTTGATCGGGAAACGGTCAAATCCTCAGAAAGCCTCTTCAGTATTGGCAATGGTGCCATGGGACAGCGGGCCAATTTTGAAGAGCACTATTCTGGCGAGACATTTCAGGGAAGTTACATTGCCGGGGTATACTACCCGGACAAGACCAGGGTGGGCTGGTGGAAGAATGGATACCCTGAATACTTTGCCAAAGTATTAAATGCACCAAACTGGATTGGTATTGATGTTTACATTGATGATGTGCGGTTGGACTTGAATACCTGCGATAAGGTCTCAAGTTTCAAACGCGAACTTAACATGAAAGAAGGGTGGTATCAACGAAGTTTTGTTGCAACACTCTCCAATGGAATAGAAATTTCTACAAATATCATCAGATTTTTAAGTTTGGATATCGATGAGGTCGGCGCCATAAAAATGGAAATAGAATTACTCAATGCTGATGCTTCAGTGCGACTGTCACCTTATTTGGATAGTGGAATAACCAATGAGGACACCAACTGGGATGATAAGTTCTGGAATACCACCGGGGTTAAACATGAAGGAAAAAGTGCCTTCATTGAGGCCCATACCATGAAAACCAATTTTGCCACCTGCACTTATATGGGTGCGGAAGCCGAATATTCAGGGAAATCATTGGAACCCAAAATAGGTAAACAGGCTGACACCTATATTTCTCTTGATTTTGAAGGAAAGATTTCAAAAGGTGGAAAAGTATCCCTCATCAAATATGGAGGCTATACCGTTTCAAGAAACCATAATGGATCTGAATTGGTGCAAGCTGCAAAGAATGTTTTGAAACAAGTTGATGATATTGGTTTTGACAACCTGCTTCAAAAACAAAAGGATGCCTGGGCCAAAATATGGGAGATGAGCGATATTACCATCGAGGGTGATACCAAAGCCCAACAAGGAATCAGATTCAATATTTTTCAGTTAAATCAAACCTATCTAGGTAGGGACTCACGTCTAAATATTGGGCCAAAAGGTTTTACTGGCGAAAAATACGGAGGAAGCACCTACTGGGATACTGAGGCGTATTGTTTGCCTTTCTACATGGCTACTAAAAACCAAGAAGTGGCATGGAGTCTCCTGGAGTACAGGTACAATCATTTGGAAAAGGCGATAGAAAATGCAGAAAAACTTGGTTTTATAAATGGAGCTGCCCTATATCCTATGGTGACCATGAATGGGGAGGAATGCCATAACGAATGGGAAATCACTTTTGAGGAGATCCATCGTAACGGAGCTATTGCGTTTGCTATCCATAACTACCACCGGTTCACTGGAGATTACAGTTATATTCCAAAGATGGGGCTGGAAGTGCTGATCGGCATAGCACGTTTCTGGTACCAGAGAGTTAATTTTTCGGAGGACAAGGGTAAATACGTCATGTTGGGGGTTACTGGCCCAAATGAGTATGAGAATAATGTCAATAACAACTGGTACACCAACTACACGGCCAAATGGTGTTTAGAATATACAGCCGAGCAATTGAATGTGGTCAAAGAGAAATACCCCGAGGATTATCAGCGCATATCCTCAAAAACGAAGATAGCAGCTTCTGAAACTGAGGATTGGCTCAAAGTGGCCAGCAATATGTATTTTCCCTATTCTGAAAAACATGGGGTGTTCTTACAACAAGACGGCTTTTTGGACAAGGTGCTGATTAAGGTGAATGATCTTAAAAAATCGGAGCGACCCATTAACCAAAAATGGAGTTGGGATAGAATATTGCGCTCCCCTTACATAAAACAAGCCGATGTGCTTCAAGGATTTTATTTCTTCGAAAATGATTTTAGCGATGAGGACTTAAAAAAGCATTTCGATTTTTATGAACCTTTCACAGTACATGAATCCTCACTTTCTCCTTGTGTGCATAGCATACAGGCCGCCAAGTTGGGTCGAATGGAGCAAGCCTATACTTTTTATTTGAGAACGTCACGATTGGATTTGGACGATTACAATAAAGAAGTGGAAGAAGGCTTGCATATTACCTCAATGGCGGGAACTTGGATGAGCATTGTGGAAGGGTTCGGAGGAATGCGTGTCAAAAACGACCAACTTTGTTTTACACCACAGATGCCTAAACAATGGGAATCCTTTTCTTTTAAAATTAATTTCAGAAATCAAATCGTAACAATTACGGTTTCTGAAAGTGACGTGAGTTTTGGGGTAACCGGAGATAAGGAACTCACCATACAAGTAAATGGCAAACCTGTAACCTTAACCCCAGGGGAAACTGTTAAGGCATGAAAAAAATCCTCTATAGTATTACTTTTATAATACTTGGAGTTGCACTGTCATGCGAACAAAAAACCGATAAAAAACCCGTTGAATCCACAATGAAGAAAAAAACTGTTGTTTATCAGGTTTTTACAAGACTTTTTGGAAATACAAATACCACTAACAAACCTTGGGGAACCATTGAAGATAATGGAGTTGGGAAGTTTGCCGATTTTACCGAAAAAGCGTTACAGGAAATAAAGGAGTTGGGCATTACACATGTATGGTACACAGGAGTTCCCCATCATGCGTTGATCAATGATTATACGGCCTATGGAATTTCCAATGATGACCCCGATGTGGTAAAAGGGCGCGCTGGATCTCCTTACGCGGTAAAGGATTATTACAATGTTAATCCTGACCTGGCTCTGGACCCGTCCAAGAGGTTAGAGGAATTCAAGGAACTCATAGAGCGGACACATCATGCTGGGATGAAGGTTATTATTGACATCGTTCCCAACCATGTTGCGCGAAACTATGAGGGATTGACCAATCCGGATGGAGTTTCGGATTTTGGAGCGGATGACGATACTTCAATCGAATATGCCAAGAACAACAACTTCTATTATGTTCCCAATACCCCGTTCACGGTGCCGGAATGGCAAGATGGTTATTTACCCCTAGGAGGAGAGAGCCATGCTATTGTAGATGGAAAGTTTGATGAAGTTCCCGCCAAGTGGACCGGAAATGGATCTAGATTGGCTCAGCCCCATTTCAACGATTGGTACGAGACGGTGAAAGTGAATTATGGAGTTAGATCCGATGGAACAGAGGATTTTGATCAACTGCCCGAAGGGTATGAACAAGAAGATTACAAAGCGCATTTTTCATTTTGGAGCGAAAAAACCGTTCCGGATTCTTGGATCAAGTTTAGGGATATTGCCTCATACTGGTTGGATTTTGGGGTTGATGGGTTCAGATTTGATATGGCAGAAATGGTCCCTGTTGAATTTTGGAGCTATCTCAATTCCAACATCAAAATGAAAAACCCTGATGCTTTTTTATTGGCTGAGGTGTACAACCCAAGTCTTTATCGTGATTACATCCACAAGGGAAAAATGGATTACCTCTATGATAAGGTGGAGCTGTACGATAGCATAAAACATATCATGAAAGGCTACGGATGGACAGATCACATTCCCGTTGTCCAAAAAGGAATGGCGGACATAGAGCACCATATGCTCCATTTTTTGGAGAATCATGATGAACAACGAATAGCCAGTCCCGATTTTGCCGGAAAAGCTGAACTGGGCAAGCCGGCCATGGTGGTATCGGCAACCATTAGCACCTCACCAACAATGATATATTTTGGACAAGAGGTCGGCGAGCCAGGGGCGGAAGAAGCCGGATTCGGAAAACCGTCCCGCACGTCCATATTCGACTATATCGGTGTACCCCACCATCAGCGTTGGATGAACAACAAAAAGTTTGATGGCGGACAACTATCCGACCATGAAAAAGACCTTCGTGATTTTTACAAACGACTTTTGAATTTTACCATCAACAGCGATGCCCTAATGGGCGAATACCAGGAAATCCATTTTTTCAATAAAGACAATACAGAAAACTATAACCATAAAGTATTGTCCTATGTGCGTTGGTCCGAAAATGAAAAACTGATTGTCATATCCAATTTTGATGATGCAGATTCCTATACTTTTGATTTAAAGATTCCGGCCGATGTTATTGAGAAATGGGAACTGCGAGCAGGTGATTATCCACTGGAAGAAGCACTTTACAATGCGGCGGATGCCACACTTTCAGTGAAGGGGAACCTAGGAAGTATTGCAATGACCCTTCAACCTTTGGAATCGTTTATATTTAAGGTAAAGGAATAAAAAAAGTGGATTGCAAAGCAATCCACCTATGGTTTAGGGTCGGTTAGTTTACTTTACCCCTCTTTTGTTGCTGTTTTTTGATGTACAATTGCAATGACAACACCTGTGACCACAAAAAATATTAAGGCCAAAACAAAGTCAATCAAATGACCAGTCAAATCAAACATGTTGGCAGTGGCATACCAGATCAAGGCAGTTCCCAGACCAGCAAAAAGGCTAATCCAAGCTCCGAATTCTGCTCCTTCTTTTGCGCTGTGATGTCCGCGCGCCCATTTACCATAAAGATTGCTTAAGGCAAATGCTGAAACAAGGTTTCCTAAAACGATGAAGAGAAAATCTGGTGGATCTTTCATTACGTTGGTAATAACGTGATCGCCCATTAGACTTTCTGCGGCCATTCCCCATAATAGGTATCCAAGAACGAACATCACAATTGTGGCTACCACAGTTGCGATCAAATTAGATTTTGAAAACATGCTAGTTATTTTATTGGTTATTAATTCGGCAAAAGTATTAAATATATTTTAACATATTGATAAAAAGTGATATATAAAAATATCAAATTCGTATTATCAAGTTAAAATTGTATCAGTTTTACATTTTGGTTTGTACTTAGAATATCAATTTCATATTGTATTTTTAAGGACTAATTCAAATCCAAAAAATGAAAATAAAACTACACCTAATGAAGGCTGCAATGGCCTCTTTTTTGTTAATTGGTTGCACTATGACAGATACCACTTTGGTTATTGGACATCGGGGAGCGATGGGACATGAAACGGAAAACACTTTGGCCTCGATTCAAAAGGCTTTGGATCTGGGTGTTGATATGATCGAAATCGATGTGTTCAAAATTGAAAGCGGAGAGATAGTTGTGTTTCATGATGAGAGGGTAGAAAGGTTGACCAATGGAGGCGGACGTATTGAAGATTACAATGTTGTGGATATGAAACAGCTTGTTTTGGATGGAAACCACAAGATTCCGCTATTGCAGGATGTCTTGAAATTAATCGACAACCAAGTTGCTTTGAATATCGAATTGAAAGGCGCGGATACTTCGGATAGGGTGAACTTTATCACGGATTATTACAGTAGTTCAAGAGGTTGGGATGCAGAAAATTTCATCATTTCCAGTTTTAGGTGGGATGAATTGGAGAAATTTCGCCAGCTGAACAATAACATCAAGATTGCTGTTTTGACGGAGGAAAATCCTTTGGATGCTATTGCTATGGCCAAAGAGTTGAAGGCGGTAGCTATAAATCCTGATTTTAAAACCTTGAATGAGGAAAATGTAGCGGAAATTCACAAAGAAAACTTCAAGATCTATACATGGACGGTCAATGAGGCTGAGGATATACAAAAAATGAAGGATTTAGGAGTGGATGGTATAATTTCCAACTACCCGGAGCGCGTGCATTAATGTTTGATGTTATTATAGTTGGAGGTGGGGCCGCCGGATTTTATGCTGCCATCCATATTGCAGAAAGGGCACCACACCTTAAAATAGCCATTTTTGAAAGAGGGAAAACTGTGCTTTCCAAAGTTAAAGTTTCCGGTGGTGGGCGTTGTAATGTGACCCATGCGGAATTTTTGGCGAGTGAACTTGTTACCCATTATCCAAGAGGTCAAAAAGAACTTTTGGGACCGTTTCATAAGCATGCCCCAGGTGACGTGATGTCCTTCTTTGAAGAACGTGGAGTTCCCTTGAAAATCGAGGACGATGGACGTGTTTTTCCTCAGAGCAATTCATCACAATCGATTATTGACTGTTTCTTGCAAGAAATCAAACGTTTGGGCATAACCATGCTAAAGAACAGTGCCGTAAAACAGATAAAAAGAACTGAAAAAAGAGAAGGTTGGCAGGTAACCACAATGAACAAACATTATGTTGCCAGCAAACTACTCCTAACCACCGGGAGTAATCCCAAAATATGGAAAATGCTCGAACAGCTCGGGCACAATATCGTCCCTCCGGTACCTTCCTTGTTCACATTTAATATCGATGACGATAGAATCAAAGGCATTCAGGGTATAAGTGTGCAGGCAGAAGTGGAGATTCCATCAAAAAAGGTATTCGCTCCTGATATCAAGATCAAACTTAAAAGTGTAAACCGGGAAGAACCGGTATTGGAATCAGAGGGTCCGGTCTTGATTACGCATTGGGGTCTTAGTGGTCCGGCAATTCTTAAACTTTCAGCATGGGGGGCCAACATTTTACATCAGTATAATTATAGGTTTCGGGTGAATGTGAATTGGACTCCGGATTATTCCACAGGGTCAATGGAAAACTACTTAAGGAAGGTCAAGGATGTTGAGCCGAAAAAGACAGTTTTGAGGACCAAAGCAGTCGATATCCCCAGAAGGCTATGGACGAATTTGGTGGGCGCTGCAGGAATTGAAAGAGACTTGAAATGGGCGGATGTTACCAAAGAACAACTTCAAAACTTGGCATTGCAATTGACCGAATGCTCCTTTAAGGTACGGGGGAAAAGTACCTTCAAAGAAGAATTTGTGACAGCCGGTGGTGTTGATTTAAAAGAAATCAACTTTAAAGCCTTTGAAAGTAAAAAACTTCCAGGCCTTTATTTTGCGGGTGAAATCATCAACGTTGACGCCATCACGGGAGGGTTCAATTTTCAAAATGCCTGGACCGGCGCTTATATTGCTGCCCAAGCCATTACTTCGAATTGAAACTTAACCAAGATAGATTGCCATTCCGGCGGCAATGGCAGCTCCCAATATTGGCCCCACAACCGGAACCCAGGAATACCCCCATCCGTTTGAACCTTTGTTTTTAATCGGTAACAGAGCATGAACAATTCTTGGTCCCAAATCCCGTGCAGGATTGATTGCATAACCGGTTGTTCCTCCTAGGGACAACCCAATGCTCCAGACAATAATGGCAACTGGTAAAGCACCCAAGGATCCAAGGCCTATTATGGTATTGTCTTTGGTTGAAACGGCGTCCGTAAAATAGAGTACTGCAAAAACCAAAACAAAGGTGCCCAGTGCTTCTGACAAAACATTGGTGAAAGTATTTGAAATGGCTGGAGCGGTACAAAAAACCCCTCTTTTGGTGTTGCCGTCTTCCGTAGCTTCAAATTGAGGCTTGTTCACCAGCCATACAAAGAATGCACCTAGCATGGCTCCAATAAATTGCGCCAAAATATAATTGGGAACATCAAATATAGGAAACTCACCGGCAAGGGCAAGGCCAATGGTAACCGCTGGATTCATATGCGCTCCGCTGTAAGGGCCAGCAACAACGACACCGGTATAAACAGCAAAAGCCCATCCGGTGGTAATCACGATCCAACCAGAATTATTTCCATAAGTATTTTTTAATGAGACATTGGCATTTACGCCAACGCCCAATAAAATCAATAAGAACGTGCCGACAATCTCGGCAATAAAAGGAGTCATATTATTTTGGTTTAGTTATTCTTGGTCCAATGTTCTAGGGCATCGATGGCCTTGTACCATCCTTTGATTCCTGCTTCTATGGTTTCCCTTTCCTGTGAAGGATTAAAATGGGTGTCAGTTTGCCAAATGTCCTGAATTTCCTCTGGGCTTTTCCAAAAGCCGACCGCCAATCCGGCCAAATACGCGGCTCCCATTACTGTAGTCTCAACAATTTTGGGTCGAACCGTTGAAGTGTTCAATACATCGGCTTGAAATTGCATGAGCATATTGTTCACGGTAGCACCGCCATCAACACGAAGTTCTTTGACCGAAATTCCAGAATCCGCTTCCATAGCCTTTAGGATGTCCATGGTTTGATATGCTATAGATTCCAATGCCGCTCTTGCAATATGGGCATCCGTGCTGCCACGGGTCAATCCAAAAATGGTTCCCTGCGCATGTTGGTTCCAATGCGGAGCACCCAAACCTGCAAAAGCAGGGACAAAATAAACCCCATCGGAACTTTCCACGGAAGCAGCCAATTGTTCCACATCCGAGGAAGATTCGATTACTTTTAGACTGTCCCTGAGCCATTGCACTACGGCTCCGGCGATAAAAATACTGCCCTCAAGGGCGTATGTAGTTTTACCATTTATTTTCCACGCAACGGTGGTAAGTAGATTGTTTTTTGATACAATGGGCTGATCCCCAATATTCATCAACATAAAACATCCTGTACCATAGGTGTTCTTGACCATTCCCTGTTTGGTGCACATTTGTCCGAACAATGCTGCCTGCTGATCTCCGGCTATTCCGGAAATCGGCACATTGGAAACAGAAAAATCGCCACTCGTATTTCCATAAACTTCACTGGATTGTCTTACCTCAGGAAGCATACTTTCTGGGATACTGAACAAGTCCAAAAGTTCTTTGTCCCATGACATGGAATTGATATTGAATAGCAACGAACGCGAAGCATTGGTGACATCAGTAACATGAAGGGCTCCGTTGGTCATTTTCCAAATTAACCACGTATCTATGGTTCCCAAAACCAAATCTCCTGCTTCGGCCTTGTTTCTGGCTTCATCAACATTATCAAGAATCCATTTCACTTTGGTTCCCGAAAAATAGGCGTCAATCACCAACCCCGTTTTTTCACGAATCATTTGTGATTTCCCCTGACTTTTCAGCGCATCACAATAGCCAGCAGTGCGCTTATCCTGCCAAACAATGGCATTGTAAATAGGCTCTCCGGTATTTTTGTCCCATACCACCACGGTTTCCCGTTGATTTGTGATACCTATGGCAGCAATTTGCTCTCCAGTTATTTTTTGTTTATCCAACGCTTCAGTGACCATACCTGATTGGGTGTCCCAAATCTCATTGGGGTCATGTTCTACCCATCCCGGTTTGGGAAAAATCTGTGTAAATTCTTTTTGCGCTACGGAGACTATGGTTCCCTTTTTGTCAAAAACCACTGCTCGGGAACTTGTGGTGCCTTGATCTAGGGCTAGGATATATTGACTCATTGTGGTTAATTTAGCGTGCTTGAATTTAATAAAATAAATTGGGTAACCTAATCGAGTTTAATTAACAAATCATGAAATCTTTTATAGCGTTTCTTAGAGGGATAAATGTAAGTGGACAGAAGAAAATTAAAATGGTCGAGTTAAAACAAGTACTTGAAGACGGTGGACTACAAAATGTTGTTACGTATATTCAAAGTGGGAATCTTGTATTCGAATCAGATGAGACTGACATTGGAAAATTGGAGATTACAATTAACAAAACCATTTTGGACGCTTTTGGGTTTGATGTTCCTATCTTGGTGCTGACCTTGGATGAACTAGAGCAGATTTTAGAGTCCAATCCATACGCAGACGAGCCCGATACAAAAAGTTTATACTACGTGATGCTCAAAACCAAACCGAACTCTGATTTGGTAGGAGCATTTAGCCAGGTTAAATTTGAAAACGAAGATTTTACAATTACCGATAATTGCGTTTATCTACGCTGCAAAGCCGGATATGGCAAGGCTAAGCTCAGTAATAACTTGATTGAACGAAAATTAAAAGTGGAAGCTACCGCACGCAATCTGAGAACCATGCTAAAAATGGTTGACTTAGCAAAAGGGAACTAAGCTTCAATTCAACATCCAAATGTTGTAATTCAGAACTGTGGCAAAGCATACCCAGAGCAAATAGGGAATCAATAAAAAAGCTGCTACCTTACTTACCACCTTGAACCATTTCATGGTCAAAATAATCAAAGTGAGCAGGGCCAGGATTACAAGAAGAGCCCAAAACGGACTTTTTAATCCAAAAAATACAATACTCCATAAGGCATTGAGAAGCAATTGAAAACCAAAATGATACAGTGCGGTTTTTACCCAAACATGATGAAAGCCCTTGGACCACACAATACCTGCCGAAACACCCATCAGCACGTACAAAACTGTCCAAACTGGTGCAAAAACTGAATTTGGAGGATTAAAACTAGGCTTGTTTAAGGTGGTGTACCAATCATTGACGGAACTTTGGGTGGCAAAGCTGGAAAGAAAGCCGATCAATAAGCAGATGGCAATAGCAATTCCAATATTAACAACTTTCTTTTTTTTCATGGTTGGTGCAACTTTGTCTAAAATAAGAATTTATTTGTATCCTTTAGGCGCGAAGCGAGCGGCTTCATTTATATTTGCCCAAAGGTTTTGATCCATGACTGAAAAAGGCTTTCTGCCAAATCAATATGCCGACTTACCAGCAGAAGGAAAAGTTACCTGGAAAGCACCAAGCAATATTGCCCTGGTGAAGTATTGGGGTAAAAGGGCAAATCAAATACCGGCCAATCCTTCCATAAGTTTCACCTTGGATGCCTGTGCAACCACAACCTCGGTCAGCTATGCTAAAAAGAAGGATGTTTCGCAATTTTCCTTTGATCTACTTTTGGATGGTAAACCCAAGGAAGATTTCAAACCAAAAATTCATACCTTTTTCGAACGCATCGCAGAATATCTACCTTTCTTAGTATCGTATCACTTTAAAATAGAAACTTCCAACTCCTTTCCGCATAGTAGCGGCATAGCGTCCTCTGCAAGCGGAATGGCAGCACTGTCATTATGTTTGATGGATATTGAAAAAAGACTTGACCCTGGAATGGATCAAGCTTTTTTTAATAAAAAGGCCTCGTTTTTGGCCCGTTTGGGTTCAGGAAGTGCCTGTAGAAGTATTGAAGGGGATTTGATCCAATGGGGAAGCTATCAGGGGATAGCCGAAAGCTCCGATTTGTTTGGAATTAAATATCCGTATGAGGTGAATGCGGTTTTTAAAAACTTCCATGATACTATTTTGTTGGTGCACAAAGGGGAGAAGCAAGTGAGCAGTACAGTGGGTCATAATTTGATGCACAATCACCCGTTTGCCGAAAATAGATTCGGGCAAGCGCATGAAAACCTCGATAAATTGAATGGTATTTTTTCCGAAGGAAACGTGGAAGATTTTATTGAAATAGTAGAAAGTGAGGCACTTACGCTACATGCTATGATGATGACGAGCATGCCTTATTTTATATTGATGAAGCCCGATACCTTGGAAATTATCCATAAAATATGGGGCTTCAGAAAGGATACAGGAGTTCCGATTTGTTTTACGTTGGATGCTGGAGCCAATGTTCATGTACTTTATCCTGAGTCGGTAAAGGAGCAGGCAATTCAATTTATTCAGAATGAATTGGTTGCGCATTGTGAGAATGGACACTATATTTGCGATCGTATTGGTGATGGAGCTCGAAAATTGGATTAAAAACAGATTGTTATTTTTGTTTATTAGTTTTCAAAATTCATTAAACAAAATAATTGTATCTTAGTAAAGCATATGAAAGGACCTTTATTTTATTCTAAAATTTTACTCTTTGGAGAGTACGGAATTATAAAAGATTCCAAAGGTCTTTCAATTCCCTACAACTTTTTTAAGGGGGCACTTAAGACCGATGACAATCCTTCTGATTTAGCTAAAGAATCGAACGAAAGCCTTAAGGGATTTACAACCTATTTGAGAAAACTCCAAAAAGAAGAACAAGGTTTGGTTTCCTTCGATTTGGATACACTGGAAAAGGACGTTGCCAAGGGAATGTACTTTGATAGTTCAATTCCCCAAGGTTATGGTATAGGAAGTAGCGGTGCCCTTGTGGCGGCCATTTATGATAAATATGCCACGGACAAAATTACCGTCCTGGAAAATTTGACCCGCGAGAAATTATTGAAGCTCAAGGAGATTTTTGGAAAAATGGAATCCTTTTTCCATGGCAAATCTTCTGGGTTAGATCCTTTGAACAGTTATTTGAGCTTGCCTATTCTTATCAACTCCAAAGACAATATTGAATCGACGAGTATTCCTTCCCAAAATAAAGAGGGCAAGGGAGCTGTCTTTTTGTTGGATAGCGGAATGACAGGGGAAACTGCACCAATGGTCCAGATTTTCATGGAAAAAATGAAGCAGGAAGGTTTCCGCAATATGATCAAGAACCAATTCGTGAAACACACCGATGCTTGTGTCGAGGATTTCTTGAATGGAAATATTAAATCCCTGTTTGGAAACTTGAAACAGCTTTCACACGTTGCGTTAGATCATTTTAAGCCCATGATTCCTTCTAAATTCCACAAATTGTGGCGTCAGGGAATTGAGACCAACGATTATTACCTGAAACTCTGTGGTTCTGGTGGCGGGGGTTATATTTTGGGCTTTACCCAAGACTTTGAACGTGCCAAAAAGGCATTGGAAGGACACAAATTGGAAGTGGTATACCACTTCTAAATCCATTGTATGCTTAGTAGAAAAAATAGACTCCTGCTGTTTAAGCTGTTGAGTTTGTTTTCCGTTGTCCGTGGTTATAACATTTTGGTGATAACCATTGCGCAGTATTTAGCGTCAATTTATATTCTTTCACCTGATTTACCGCTACGAGAGGTAATATTTGACCTCAACCTCTTTTTGATCGTTACGGCATCCGCGTTGGTCATTGCCAGCGGATATATCATCAACAATTTTTATGACGCCGAGAAAGACTTGATCAACAAGCCCAGGAAAAGTATGCTCGATAGGCTGGTAAGTCAGCGGTTTAAGCTGACCACATACTTTATCCTTAATCTATTGGCGGTTTTTGCGGCAAGTTATATCTCCTTTAGGGCGGTCTTTTTCTTTTCGGCCTATATTTTCGGAATATGGCTCTACTCCCACAAACTCAAGAGGATTCCATTTGTTGGAAATTTGGTCTCAGCATCATTGGCGATTGCACCGTTTTTTGTGGTTTTTGTGTACTATCAAAATTTTGAGAAGGTCATTTTTGTGCATGGAATGTTCTTGACCCTATTGATTTTGGCCAGGGAAATGATCAAGGACTTGGAAAATATGGCTGGGGATATGGCGCAGAACTATAAGACCATCCCCATTTTATATGGCCCCCGCTTTTCAAAGGTCCTAATCGGATTTTTGAGTTTATTGACCCTGGTACCTGCCCTTTTGCTCATCAACTATTTTGATGTGGGGTACATGTACATCTACTTTTACAGTTGCATTATACTTTTGGGCCTTTTTATTGTTTTATTGGGAAAAGCCAAGGGCAAAAAACACTATGTTTGGTTGCATAATATTCTCAAATTCATCATCGTGGCCGGTGTTTTCAGTATTCTATTGATTGATGTGGATTTGGTCTTAAACAGGATTCTTTAATGGAAAATCTTTTAAAGGTTGCTATGGCGCAGATTGCGCCCGTTTGGTTGGATAAGCAAGGGACACTTAAAAAAATTGAAGCTACTATCAATGAGGCAGCCTCCAATGGTGCCGAGCTTTTGGTATTTGGAGAGGGCTTTTTGCCAGGATATCCCTTTTGGCTGGCCTATACTGAAGGAGCCGCTTGGAATTTGAAAGTAAATAAGGAACTGCATGCCCACTATGCCCGAAACTCCATACAGATTGAAGCTGGGGAATTGGATTCCATTTGTAAGTTGGCCAAAGCCCATCAAATAGCGCTGTATTTGGGAATGATGGAGCGCGCCAAAGATCGGGGGGGACATAGTTTATATTGTTCCTTGGTCTATATAAATTCGAATGGCGAGATAAAATCGGTACATCGAAAGTTGCAACCAACCTATGATGAACGCTTGACCTGGGCTCCCGGAGACGGCAATGGACTTCAGGTACACCCGTTAAAACAATTCACCGTAGGGGGACTCAATTGTTGGGAAAATTGGATGCCATTACCCAGAACGGCATTGTATGGTCAAGGAGAAAATCTGCACGTTGCCGTATGGCCAGGTGGATTGCACAATACCAAAGATATTACCCGGTTTATTGCCAGGGAATCACGAAGTTATGTGATTTCAGTTTCCTCTTTGATGCGCAGCTCGGACTTTCCTAAGAATACGCCGCATTTGAACAAGATTTTGGAAAAAGCACCAAAGGTGTTGGCCAATGGAGGTTCCTGTATTGCCGGACCGGATGGCGAGTGGATCATTCAACCCGTGGTCGACAAAGAAGGATTGATTTATGAAACCTTGGACTTTAATCGCGTTTATGAAGAACGCCAGAATTTCGACCCCGTAGGGCATTATTCCCGGCCTGATGTGACCAAATTGAGTGTGAATCGGGAGCGACAATCTACGGTTGAATTTGAAGAATGAAGTATGATGTAATTCGGTTCCTTGTAGGGTGTTTAAGAGATTAAAAACACTACTTTTGCAAAAAATTTATGACTGATGGCGAAATCAGACTATAACAGGGGCAGTAAGCCTTCTGGAAATCCGCGAAAGAGAAATCCCAAGAAAACATTTTCCAAACAAGAGGGATTTAGAAAGAAACCTCAAAAACCGGTAAAAAAATCAAACCCCGACGAGATTCGTCTGAACCGTTATGTGGCCAATGCAGGAATCTGTTCACGAAGGGAAGCGGATACTTATATCGCAGCAGGTAATGTATCTGTGAATGGAAAAGTAATAACTGAAATGGGTTACAAAGTAAAGCTGACCGATGATGTTCGCTTTGATGGCAGAAAACTCAATCCAGAGAAAAAGGAATACATTCTGCTGAACAAGCCCAAGAACTTTATCACCACTACAAGTGATGAAAAAGGCAGACGAACAGTGATGGAATTGATTTCCAGCGCCTCAAAAGCCCGTTTATTGCCGGTAGGCAGGCTGGACCGCAATACAACTGGACTGTTGGTGTTCACAAATGATGGAGATCTTACCAAAAAGTTGACCCACCCAAAGCATGGGATTCGAAAGATCTATCATGTGCATTTGGATAAAAATGTTGCTTTGGCCGATTTACGAAAAATCGAAGAGGGGCTCACTTTGGAAGATGGTTCCGTTGAAGTGGACGATGTAAGCTATATTCAAGGAGCGCCTAAAAAGGAGATTGGTATTGAAATCCACAGTGGTCGTAACCGTATTGTAAGACGCATTTTTGAACATTTAGGATACAATGTGATCAAATTGGATCGTGTCATCTTTGCCGGATTGACCAAAAAGGACCTTCCAAGAGGCCATTGGCGTTATTTGACCGAGCAAGAGGTGGTAAACCTGAAAATGATAAAGTAACTCCTAAGGATTATCCAAAGGTTTTATGGTATTAAATACTTGGCAGATTGTTTTTAACCGACTCCCAAAAGAAATCATCAAATAGACGTGTACAACCTATTATGGCACCTTTTTCCATGTGTTCCGATATTCTAATGGCTATGGATAGTCCATTTGCATTGAGCACCTGCTGCAGTGTATTCCCGAAGCAGGAATAAGCTTTGGAAATGTTACCACCAAGAACTAGGGCATCAGCATCAAAATTTTTAAGCCACGGGGAAAGAAAATCACCCAGATCACGGCCAAAATCCTTCAATACTTGTTTAGCTTTGGGGTTAGTGTCAAAAGCATCGGCAAGTTCCTTGACGCCCTTAACGGTTTCTCTTGAAATTTCGGTATAGGCATTGACACAACCACGGGTGGAAAAATAATCGTCCGCCATGCCATCTTTGTGAGGAATGTTCCAAAGTATTCCATTGGGAGGAACTTTATCTCCTGAAGTGACCGGAATTCCATTATCAATAAAACCAGCGCCCAAACCTGTTCCCAAGGTAACGCAAAGTTGCTTTTTATAACCCTCGCTCTCGGCAAGCCAGGCTTCTCCCACCGCAAAAGAAGTGGCATCGTTCAAAAAACGAATAGGTAATACCGTCTCGTGGTCCAATAGCGGGTTTAAACTTTTTTCAATCCCAGAACCATATAGTGCACCATATTTAAAACCTTCTGGATATTTTGCTATTCCATTGGCGTAGTCAAATGGTCCGGGCATGGCAAAGGCGATGCCCATCAACTGAAATCCATTTGCTGCTCTTAAGGTTTGGTTCAAACAATTGGCCCAGGTTTCAAGAATTGTAGTTTTAGACTCCATGTTGGCCACATGGCTTGTGGCATAGGTTTCTTGCAACAATTTCTTTTGGTTCAATGCGACAACGGCCGAAGAAATATGGGTGCCTCCGATATCGACTCCAATCACATTAGTTTGGTTTGTCAAAATCAGGGTGTTGGAGTTGAAGATAATTTTACTAATTGCAGCGCAGCGCCGTTGTTTCCTGCCATTACATGAAGTTCATCCGAAATGTTGATGAAATTTAAACTTTTGACGTCCTGTGACAGAAACAATCCGGTTATATCTGCATTAATTGCTTGAAAATGTCCGTCACCACTACTTTTAAGAACCATTCCGTAACCCGCATCGTTTCGAGGGGTTTCGATTTCAGAAGCAAATAGGTTTCCGGCAATGATCAAATCCTTCAGGCCATCATTATCAAGGTCTTGATCCAAAACCGTATTTATGGAAGAAATTTGGGCCATTTCCGGGAATTCGACAAAATCAAAATTTCCATTGCCATTGTTGATCAAAGCTCCACTTTTAAAATTATAGGAGACTAAATGAAGCGCTTTTGAGAGCTTTTCCGGACCATATATATCTGCAATCGTAGATTTACCGAAAAGATCATATGAGGGGGTTATTTTTTTTATGGAAGGCATTTGTTGTGAAGAACACTCCCGGCCCCTTACCGGAAAAAGTTCCCCAAAATTATAATACCCGAGCACCAGATCCTTTTTGCCATTGTCGTCAAAATCGTGATAATAAACCTCAAAAGGATTTTTTTCATCTGCTTTGTATTTATAATTCTGCCCAAGATTACCTAATATGAAATCTTCGTCACCATCATTGTCCAAATCAAGGGATTTTATAGAAAAGTACCATCCGTCGAGTCCTTCGAGCGAGCTTAAATTCTCCTTGCTGAACTTTCCATTGTTGTTGGTAAGAAAGGTAGGCTGCATCCATTCACCCACAACGGTAAGATCTAGATCACCGTCTTGATCATAATCGGTCCAGGTGGCATCCGTAACAAGTCCAATGTCGGTAAGCTCTGATGCCACACTTTCGGTTACGTTGATAAATTTTCCGTTTTCATTTTTGAAAAGATAACTACTAGCAGGGGAGGGGTAGTCATGCGGAACGAATCTACCACCTATAAAAATGTCATTAAAGCCATCATTGTCATAATCCGAGATGCGAATTTTTGAACTGCTTACAGCAATCTGCGGGAACAGATCTTTTCTTAGTACGAATCTTCCATTACGGTTTTCATATAAACGATCAACATAATTGGATGAATTAGGTTCAAATTCATTGCCCCCTGAAGCAACTAAAAGATCATTATCACCATCATTGTCAAAATCAAAAAATTGGGCATCCACATCTTCGTAAATGGCTTCTTTATCAAATGTTTGTTGCAGTTGAAATGTGCCATCGGATTTTTGAATATATAGGGTAGAGGGAGTTCCGGTACTTTGACCCAAAAACAAATCATCCCTTTTATCCCCATTAACATCTCCAACGGCCAAAGCAGGGCCAAAGGTTGACATTTTATGGGGCAGCAGCACCTGTGATTCGTAATCGTCGTATTCATTTTCAATATGTGAAACATCGATGCCCAAAACAGCGGATTGGAACATTTTGTTTTCAATTAATTGTTCTTCGCCCATTTGATTTTGCTCAGGATTATATGTTATGGTTATTGAGCTATTGATACTTGGATTGTAAATACGTTGGACCTTTTTTCCTGGCCAAATGATGATAAGTGAGTCAACAGACTTTTCATTTCCCAATCCGACATGAATCTTAGGTGGAACAGAAGATTGATAACCTCGAACGCTATAATTTTCATAGACCTGTTCCTGACCGTTGGAATAGATTCTTACCCTAGTTCCAATTCCCATGGAATTTTGGGATGGACCTTTGAACTGTAGCTTCAAGTAATTGGAGGGTTCCCGTAAATCTAAATTATTCCTGAATACCGTTGCTTTGGCATCCACATTGTTTACTACAATATCCAAATCTCCGTCGTTATCCAAATCTGCATAAGCGGCGCCATTGGAATACGTGCTTTTGGGATTGGCTTGCCATATTGAAGATGCATTACTGAAACTAAGCCCTCCTTCGTTCTTAAAAAAGTAGTTTTTGTAGGGACGATGGGGAGTGGTATTTACAAGATGCATGATTTTTTTTTCGTCTGAAAGAGCACCTGGATTTTCCTTCAAATATTTCTCCATTCCTTCATAAAAATCCTTGTTCCTAAAATCCCTTTTTATACCGTTGGTAATAAAAAGATCTTTTAACCCATCATTGTCAAAATCAGCCAAGAGGGGAGCCCAACTCCAATCCGTATTGGAGATTCCAGCAATCTGCGCCACATCTGAAAAGTGGGGAATACCTGAGGAGTCTATGTAGGTACTGTGCTTTTGCAAGGCATTGTACATGTATTGGTAGTGTTTGCCTGCCTTTACATTTCTTTCAAATTTTTCGGGGTTCATGCTGGCCATGCTGGTCTTCATCCCATAGTTATCCTCAGCTACCATATCTAAGGTCATAATGTCCATAAAGCCATCATTATCGAAATCAGCAATATCATTTCCCATAGAAAAATTGGAAAAATGGTTGGTGGCTTTTTTCGCTACTTCCTTAAAAGTGCCATCTTTTTGGTTGATGTACAAATAGTCTGGCTCATCATAATCATTGGAAACATAAATATCCGGCCAATCATCATTGTTAAGATCACTTACACCAATGCCCAATCCATAGGAAATAGCGTTGGAATAAATGCCCACTTCTTTGGTGATATCCACAAATTTTCCGTTATCATTCCTATAGAATTTATCCCCTAGTGGAGACCACTTTTCGGTATCAAAGGAACTTATGTTTTGGGGGTTATGATTCATTAAATACATATCCAAATCCCCATCTCTATCGTAATCCAAAAAAGCAGATTGAATGGAATTGCTGCTATCCGCCAACCCAAACTGGGCAGCCACTTCTTCAAATATGGGTATGCCATCCGTTCCATTGCCCTTGTTCAAATACAATTCATTGGCTAACAATGATTTTGAGGTATAAGGTCCTGATTTGCAAATGTAAATATCTAAAAGCCCATCATTGTTAATATCCACCATATTAGTACCGGTGGACCATCCTTTCTTACCTTGTGTATTTGTGACTTTGGTGATGTCTTTAAAGTTAAAATTTCCTTCATTTAGATATAGTCTATTAGCATGAAGATTGGAAATAAAGTAAATGTCATCCAATCCATCGCTATTGAGATCCCCTACAGCAACGCCTCCTCCAATGTACACATATTCATAATGAAAGGAGTTGGTGATTTTATTCTCAACAATCTTATTTACAAAATGTACGTTGGTCCTGTCGCTATCCAATTCCTCAAAAAGGGTTAAATGCCCCTTTTGGCTTTTTCTATCACAGGAAGTAGCCAATAGTACAGCAATGAGATACAACAATCTAAATCTAATTTTCATTTTTCAATTTTATTAAGCATAAGACCAGTTCCTTTTGAATCTGGTAGAAAAAAGTAAAGGAAGATTGCTCTTCCTTTACTATAATTAACTATGAATAAAACTAACTCAAACTATAAATTAATCTACTTAATGGATTACTTTACAGCAAGCTTTTTATTGTGCAAACCAAAGGGTTGTAGCTTGAACATCTGGACCTTGAGCAGAAATCGCAGCGTCATAATTTGGATTGTCTTGGGCACCTCCGCCATATCTCAACCTCTGGGGATATGCACCGTTTAGATTTCCTAGACCGAAAATAACTTGGTCAGATACCCCGGCTGCTAACTCTGAAGGATAACCAGTATCCCTAACAACAGCCCAAGCTTCGAAACCATCTGTATAGCTAACCAACCATCTTTGGTGGGCTATTTTTTCCAATCTCTCGTCAGTTGTACCTCCTGAGATATCGGCGGCTGCCTCGTTTGCAATATAAGTATCAATATCGCCACCAGGAATATTCCACAAACTCATGGCTTGTCTAATGCCAGCTTCAAAAAGGGCCTGGGCATCACCTCCAGATGATAATCCTCTAACAGCGGCTTCCGCTTGTAGAAAATAAGATTCGGCACTGGTCAGGATAATTTCTGGATAGGCATCAACTTGACTACCTTTTTCTTGTATAACTAGATCACTTGGTGTGCTAAACAAGTCATAGCGTACATATGGATACGTATCACCATTGATTCTTGTGGGTTGACCTATGTACTGCCCAGCCGGAAGCTCAATTGTTGTTTCTCCCCCAGCCGTGGACATGGTATAATTTGCACCTGCACGATCAAGAGCGGCAACTATAAAATCCAATCTATCCTGATAGTTGGGATCTGGACTTTCTGGATTATCAGAAAAAAGAAATGTTCCTCCAACAGCTGGTTTGGCATAGACTGACAATCTTGGGTCGTTATTGTCTTGCAACATGTTGATAAGAGTAGCACCCACGGTCCAATCAGATCCGCCGCCAAAATTGTGCCAAATATCGCCATATGCGGCAGCCGCCCATTGACTGATTACAAAATCCTTTGTCATTACAACACTTCCTGTGGCATCATCGAGAAGTGGATTTGCTAAAGCTTCATTTATAGCAGCATTAGCAAAGCTCTCTCCAGGAGCTCCAAGTGCACGTAAAGCAATCCTAAGTTTTAGAGTATTTGCCAGACGCTTCCATTTTTGTAGATCTCCACCACAATAAATATCATTTTCTCCGGCATCATCAACACCAATTCCGGTTCTTTCGGTGTCTCCGATAGTGGCCATGGCTTGATTAAGATCTGTAATAATTCCTTGATAAATGGTTGCTTGATCATCAAATACTGGGGTTAAAATACCCTCTACACCAGCTTCTGTATAAGGAACCATTCCGAAAGTGTCCGTATACATTTGATAATATAGTCCTTTGATTATTAGTGACATGGCGTACATGAACTCGTTTTCCAAATCAGCACCTTCCTCTACAAATTCCTGAAAATTGAGTATCCTTCCCAGGTAACTGTTAAGCCAGCCAAAAGTGGCATCAGTATAACCCGCATTATAAGTATAGGAAAGCTCATCTGACCACCAAGAGGAGTTATGTCCAAATGTGAAATGTCCGGCATAACGATCGGCGTGAATTAAATGTGCCCTCCAATAGGGAAAACGATCAGGAGAATACAATCGGAACTGCAAATCCGTAAGGAAGAACTTGGCACTTACTTCGTCAGCAAGAAAACCGCTCTGATCCGTGTTCATTTCGTCAAACTTCTCGGTACAAGATGTTGCTACGATCAGACATAACAGCATGCATGCAATTAATTCAATTTTTTTCATCATACAATTTTTTAAAAATTAACATTAAGGCTAAGTCCTAGACTTCTTGTGGTAGGAAGGGCATAAAACAATACTCCTTGAGCAAAGTTTGAGGTAGAGTAACTTGATTCAGGGTCAAAGTTATCGGCCTTTTTGTATAAAAATAATAAATTTCTTCCAACTGCACTTAACGTGGCACTTCGTACAAAGGTGTTTTTCAGTAGATTACTTGGGAATGAATAACTCAAGCTTACTTCACGCAATCTAAAATTGGTCTGGTCAAAAACATACTCTGAACCTATACCACTTACAGCACCCCAATAGTCTTGAGCACTAATTGTGGTTGTATTAGGAGTAAAGTTACCGTTACCATCGTCCACAACACCTTCTACCAAAATACCAGATTCGCGGAATTGCAAAGACCTTTCGGAAACTCCGGAAGCATCGAGGGCAGCATCCGTAAAAGAATAAACTTCCCCTCCAATTCTAAAGTCAATCAATGTATTTAAAGTAAAATCCTTATAGCGGAAGGTATTTGTAAATCCACCAGCTAAATCTGGTTGATAATTTCCAAACTTTTCACGCTCGGAGGTAGCCTGCGGGCGACCTTCGGAGGTAACAATTAATTGCCCTTGATCGTTACGAAGCCAAGTCGTGGTCTCTATATCGCCAAAACCTTCACCCGCTCTCCCCACTACAGCTACGGTGTTGGTATTGTCTGAACTAAAATTGAAAAGATCTTGACCTTCCACCAAACTCACCAATTCATTTTTGTTTCGAGCCAAGTTTATGGAAGTATCCCATGAGAAATTATTTGTTTGTACAGGGACTCCTCCCACTAATATTTCAAAACCTTTATTGGTGATTTCCCCTACATTGGTTCTGAAATTGTCAAATCCAGCACCGGCTCCTAATGGCACATCAAATATCAAATCTGTGGACTCAATGTTGTAATAAGAAAGATCCGCATAAAGACGATTTCCATATGCCCTGAACTCAGCACCAAATTCTGTAGAAGTAACCTCTTCTGGACGAAGGCTTTCGCTAAAAAGAGTATTTTGCCTGCTTACAACCACATTGTCCAAGAAACCATTTGCCGCTATTCTAAAAGTGTTTACCAACTGTTGTGGGTCTGTATCGTTACCCACAGTGGCAATACTACCTCTCACTTTTAACAAATCAATCGAACTTCCTAAATCAAACGCCTCGTTCAATAACACTGCTAAACTTGCAGAGCTATAAAAATAAGACCGGTTACCGGCAGCTAAGGCCGAAGACCAATCGTTTCTGGCAGTTAAATCTAAATAAATTGTATTGTCATAGGCCAAGGAAGCGGATCCGTATATAGAGTTAATGCTTTTCTGTACTCTCTGGCCTTGGTCTGCAAATAGTTCTTCTGTATTGGCCAATATAGGTCTTCCTGGAATTTTAAAGTTTTCTCCACGAGTATTGGAGCTGATTGTTGTAAAACGAAGTGCATTGGCGCCAGCATTGGCTGTTAAATTAAACTTGTCACTCAAATTCTTGTTAAACATAAACAAGAAATCATAGTTGGTCTCTGTTCTATCGTTTTTACCGAAGCTGAGTCTACCGCTACCAAAGAAATGATGACCCACTCTAGTAACACTTTCGGTATCTTGGGTAATGTCATCCGTACCTACACGAACAAAAGCCGACAACCAATCAGTAAACTCATATTGCAATTTTGCAAAACCTGTAACCCTACTTCTACGATCTATGTTGGAATCGTGATTTAAAATCCAATAAGGATTTCCACCTGAGGAAGTAGGAGCTATAACCCTGTAAATATCATTTGGGTTTATAGGATTCTCAATATCTTGGAAAACTTGAAGGTCAGAAAGTCTTACATTTCTTGCCAAAGGCCATAGGTAAGCAGCAACACCTTCAGTACCTTGATTTGGTCTGTTTCTAGCGGTTTGCTTAAAATAAGTAATCCTGGCATCTAAAGTCAACTTATCAGACAAATTGGAAAAGGCCCTTAAATTAAAGTTGTCCCTATCAATCCCTGAATTTGGAAGAATGGATTCGATATCCGAATTGGTATATGAGAAACGAACAGAGGTGTTTTCATTACCACCGCTAAATGCCACGGTATTGATAAAACTAGTCCCGGTTTCAAAGAAGTTTTTGACATTGTCTGGTTGAGCAACATAAGCTCTTTGCTGACCGTTATAGGCCAATTGTTGCGACCCATCAAATCTTGGCCCCCAAGATCCGGCACCTGCAACGGTATTCACTTGTGTTGCTAAAGGGTCGTCTGGGTTTATTTGAGGGAAGTTGCCATCGGTACCTCTACCATACTCGTTCTGGTATTCTGGTAATACCAAAGGGTCGTCAAATAAAGCATTAGAAGTAAAAGAGACACCTATACCTTGGTTAAGGGTACCTTTCTTGGTAGTAATAATAATTACCCCGTTACTGGCTCTTGATCCATAAAGTGCAGCTGCGTTTGGACCTTTCAATACAGAAATGGATTCGATATCATCAGGGTTAAGGTCAGAAACCCCGTCACCTAGATTGCTAATATTAAATTGACCTGAACCACCTGGAGCCCCCAAAGCGGTATTGTCAATTGGAACTCCATCCACCACATACAGTGGCTGGTTATTTCCTGTAATGGAGTTGTTCCCCCTGATTACCACACGGGATCCACTACCTGGCCCCGAGGTACCTTGTGATACTACGACCCCAGCTACCTTGCCTGCCAAGGAATTCACCACATTGGGTTCTTTTGCCAAGGAAACTGCATCGCCCCCTACTTCAGTTACCGCATATCCCAAGGATTTTTTCTCCCTGCTAATACCTAGTGCAGTTACAACTACTTCATCCAAAGCTTCTGTGCTTTCCTCCAAAGTTGTGTTAACAACGGATTGCCCGCCAACTGTCACCTCTCTTGTGGTGTAGCCAAGGGCCGAAAATACCAATATGGCCGAATCACCTGCCACGTTGATAGTGTAATTTCCGTCGAAATCCGTCGAGGTACCATTTGAAGTACCTTTTTCGACGACATTAATACCTGGAAGCGGACCTCCGGTATTCGCGTCAGTAACCGTTCCTGAAACGGTTTTCCCTTGTGCCGATATGCCTTGTAGGCATAGCAACGACACAATCATTAAAAAGTAATGAAGTCTTTTGATCATACTGTTAGAGTTAGGTTATTGTTAATTAAGCTAAAAGTTAGCTTAAAATGTTTGATATATAAAAATTTGAATTCCTTCAGGATATAGGAAATAATTTCGACTAATGACGAAACTGAAAAGCTAAAGGACATTGAAACTATAACGTTTGAAATTTAGGGTTTTGGAAGGATACAGCGCCCATTTCACAGAAAATCAAGGCTTAAGACAATTTGGATGAATGCCCTTTATAATCGGTTTTATTCCAAAACAAAATGTAAACGACTTGAATTGGTCAGTTTCCGGTGTGCAATAAAATGCGTATTTATTTTTTTTCCGTCCAATTGGATATCCAGATTTTTACCTTGAGTTCCTTCCTTCGTTATTTGAACTGAAGTATTGTTGTAGTATTTTGGATTTAAACGAATGGTAATCTTGTCGAATTTTGGAACCGTTATCGCATAAACCGTATCGGCTGGACTTATAGGATAGATTCCCATCATGGAGAAAACGGCCCAAGCACTCATTGTTCCGGTGTCGTCATTTCCTGGAAGTCCGTCAGGGGCATTTTTAAAATAGGTTGAAAGCAATTCTGAAACCGTTTTCTGAGTACGCCATTCCTCACCTTTGACATAATTGAACAAATAAGGGTAGCCTATGTCAGGTTCATTGGCCATATCAAACTGTTTTTTGTCAAACACTTCTTGCAGCTTGTTCACAAAAGGTTTAGACCCCCCCATCAATTTAATAAGCCCTTTCACGTCATGTGATACCATAAAAGTATATTGCCATGCATTTCCTTCAATAAACCCTAGGTTCTTTATAAAGTTTGCACCAGTTTCAGGGTTATAGGGGGTCAACCAGCTGCCATCATCATTTTTAGGACGTAGCAGGTTGAATTCTTTGTCAAACAGACTGCGATAAGAAATGGAACGCTTGGAAAAACGTTTATAATCTTCTTTCTTATTTAGCACTTTGGCCAATTGGGCAATAGCAAAATCTGATATATTGTACTCTTGCGTGGTGGATACAGAACCGCTATTTGTGGTCTTAGTGGTCAAATAACCTTTTGTGATATAATCGTTGATTCCCGGACGTAATGGATTTTCAATCAGCTGGTCAGCGCTCTTCACCATGGCTTCATAAGCTTTTTCTATATCAAAATCCTGAATTCCTTTTAAGTAGGTATCCGCGATAACAATTCCCGCTGGATCTCCAACCATGGTGGTGGTCTCTGTAGCATTCAGTTCCCATTTGGGTAGCCACCCGGATTCGTCATAAATCTGCAGCATGCTTTTAACCATATTGGATTGTTGTTCTGGGTAGACCAAGCTCATCAATTGATGTAAATTTCTATAGGTATCCCAAAGGGAAAAGACGGTGTAACGGGTTCCATCGGTCCTTAAGGTTTCTCGAGTTCGCATTTTTGGATATTCCCCATTGACGTCATTCAGGGTACTTGGATGAATCAAAGTATGGTATAAAGCTGTATAGAAAATGGTTCTGTCATCTTGAGAACCGCCTTCGACCTCAATTCTGGACAAATGCTCGTTCCATTCCTTTTGGGTAGCTTCGAGAATCTGGTCAAATGTTTTTTCTGCTGTTTCTCTTTTTAGGTTTTCCCTTGCGTTTTCGATGCTGACATAAGAAACGCCAACCTTCATTTCTATTTGGGTGGGTTGTTTAAAGTCGTACCTCATATAAGCGCCAATGCTATCCCCAACAACCTCTTTGGTGTATCCTTTCATCAATCGGGTATTTCCATTGTAACCCATCCACTGGGCCTCTTCGCCTTTGTATGTTGTTGGTTTTTTCCAAGCGCCAAATTCGACAGCAGGTTCGGAAAACTGGGCGACAAAATATACAGGATAGGCCTCTTCTGGCTTATAATAACAGAACGAGCCAACACTGCGTATGCCTTCGATCTCAGTTGGGGAAACGACTTTTATCTGTGCGCCTTGTTCATTGGTCAGCCCAAGCCCAAGATTCAATAAAATGTTGGCTTTCCCTTTGGGAAATGAATATTTGCTGACTCCTGTTCGTGTGCTGGCTGTGGCTTCTACTTTGATATTGTATTTATCCAGCTTATTGGAATAATAACCCACTTTGGCAACCTCGTCAGAATAGGTAGACCCATATTCAACATGATTCGTGATGATGTCTCCAGTGGTGGGCATGGCCAAAATAACCCCCAATTCGGGGCAACCAACACCACTTAGATTGACATGGCTAAAGCCCGTTAAAAAGCTGTTGTCCGAAGTATAAGGCGTGGACCACCATCGACTATCTTTCTCGAAAGGTAGATTCTGTGGCCCTACTACATTGAAAGGAGAGACGTTCGCCATTCCTCTTACCGCTATGGGACCGGGATTAGTGGTTCCAAAATTGGAAGTGCCGATAAATGGATTTACATATTGGCTGGGTTCTACCTGGGCATTACATAACAAGATGGCGCCAAGAAATATCAACGGAAGTTTTAGGTTTATGCTCATTTGTTGAAATTTGTTGGCTTTTGTTCAGAATTTGGTCCATGGCCTAATAATACCAAATTGTCAGATTCGGAGATTATTTCTTTTTTCATTTGGAAAACATGACCTTGGCCACGGTATAATTCAAGATTATTTTCCAAAGAAACTTCAAGTACAGTTACATATTTGTCCAGGTTCTTTTCTTTGGGAATGGAAATTCGCAGAATTCCTGGAATGTTTTTCCAGGAAGCTCCTCCATTTCTTTCGAAGGACAATTCTTCGTTGGTTCCCAGCACTTTTATCGATTTTACTTTGCTTTGGAGTCCTTTTAACGAAATATAATTTTTTGGATTATCGAGAAGGCATAGATAAATCTTCCTTTTGTCTTTCGATATCAATGACGGCCCGTAGAAATGTCCATATGGTAAACCGGCTGTAGTTTTGAAAACGGCATCATGATGCTTATTGACCCAGGTCCCCAAACTTTCCAAACGTTGTAATTGTTCCTTTGCTATGGTGCCATCAGGTTTTGGTCCAATATTCAACAATAAGTTTCCGCCACTGGAAATCACCTCAACAAAAGTTCTTATTATCTGCGAAATGGGCTTGTAGTTTTTATCTGAGGGATAGTATCCCCAATTGTCGTTCATGGTCATGCAAAATTCCCATGGACCATCTGGACGAACAACTGGAATTCCTTGCTCTGGGGTTCTATAATCACCGTACTGGTTCAACCTTGAATTCACAATAAGGTTGGGATTCCATGAAAGCAACGAATCTTTTAAGCCTTTGGAGCGCCATTGCTCAGCTGATTTTTCCCAATCACCATCAAACCAATAAAGATCTGGGTTGAATTGTGAACTTAATTCTTTTAGTTGCCCCTGATAAAATAGAACAAAGCGCTCCCAAGGGTCCATTTGTTTTTGGCCTTTTTGGGGATAGTCTCTTTTGGTATTTGGTCTCGGAAAAACAACCTTGTAATCTGGGTGGGACCAATCACAAAGCGAATAATAAAGTCCTACTTTCAACCCTTTATTTCTGAGTGCATTCACGTATGGGGTAATGAGGTCTCTTTTAGCGGGAGTTTTATCCACAACGTTTAAATGACTTAATTCTGTATCCCATAAGGCTACACCGTCATGATGTTTGGAGGTCATTACTACATATCGAGCTCCAATTTTTTTAAAAAGTTCGGCCCAATCCTCAGGATTATAGTTAGCCGCGGTGAACTTTTTCCCCTGCTTCATATAATCTTCATAGGTTATTTTTTTATGATAAAGTGACCAAGATTCAGTAATGCCATTTACACCATAATAACCCCAATGAATGAAGATCCCAAGTTTAGCTTCCTTGAACCAATCCAAACGGTGATCCACTTTATTGTTGTTGGTTTGAGCATTGATTCCTAATCCAAAAAGAATACATAATGCGATAATTGATTTTTTCATTTTTTCGTAATTCTTAATGATTGGATAATGAATAAGGAGCTGAAGCGTCTGAAATACCCCAGCTTTTGTTTGGCTCCGGACCCAAAGTAAATTCTAGGTCGCCCCCATTTTGAACGGTCTCCGTGGAAATCCATGTATTGTTGAACGATTTCCCGTTTAAACGGGCATTTTGGATAAACGGATTTCTTTTGCCATTGCCATCCGCTGAAATCGTAAAGGTGTTTCCATTTTCAAGATGCAACACAGCTTTGTCGAACAGCGGGCTGCCGATTACATATTGGTTGGTGGCTGGGGCAACAGGATAGAATCCCAAAGAGCTGAACACATACCAAGCCGAGGTTTGTCCATTGTCTTCGTCACCGCAGTAACCGTCAGGAGCAGGAGTATAGAGTTTTGTCAAAACCTCTCTTACCTTGGTTTGGGCCTTCCAAGGCTGTTTTGCATAATTGTACAGATAGATCATATGCTGAATGGGTTGGTTGCCATGGGCATAGTTACCCATGTTCATTATCTGCATTTCCCTGATTTCATGTATGGTAAAACCGTAATACGAATCATCAAAATCGGGAGGCATATTGAAAACGCCATCCAACATACCAACAAACTCGTTGTCGCCTCCCATTAAATCAATAAGCCCTTGCACGTCATGAAAAACGGACCATGTATAGTGGAGGCTATTGCCTTCGGTGAACGCGTCGCCCCATTTTAATGGGTTGAAAGGTGATTGAAATTCCCCGTTTTTGTTTTTCCCTCTCATCAGCTTTGTGGTGGGGTCGAATAGCTTTTTGTAGTTAAGGGACTTTTCATAATAGCTGTTTGCCAGTTCGTCATTACCCAATGATTTGGCCATTTGGGCTATGGTAAAATCAGCATAGGCATATTCCAAGGTTCTGGCAGCATTTTCATGAATACCAACATCGTAAGGAACATAGCCCAGCTCGTTGTAGTAATCCAAACCGGCGCGGCCAACGCTATTTACGGGTCTCCCATCAGGAACTGTAGCATTTTTGAGCATGGCTTGCAACAGAGTCTCCTTATCAAAGCCTTCCACGCCCATTAGGTGCGCATCTGCAATAATAGGGGCGGAATTGGAACCAATCATACAATCGCGGTGACCTGGGCTGGCCCATTCTGGCAACCAGCCGGATTCATTGTAGGTATTCACCAACCCTTCCATGATATGACCGTTCAATTCGGGATACATCATATTGAAAAAAGGAAATACTGCACGGAAAGTGTCCCAAAAGCCATTGTCCGTAAACATATAACCCGGTAAAACTTGTCCATTATATGGACTATAGTGCACAATTTCATTGTCAGCATTGTACTCATAAAATTTTCTTGGAAAGAGTAATACACGGTACAAACAGGAATAAAATGTACGTAGATGATCTATGTTTTTTGTGCGTACTCTAATTCTGCCTAGTTCTCTTTCCCATGCGGCTGTTGCTTTGGCACTTGTTTCCTCAAAACTTTGGGTTCCAAGCTCCCTGTCCAAATTTAATTGAGCCTGTTCGGGACTAATGAAGGAAGAAGCCACCTTTACATTTACTTTTTCACCCCTTTTGGTTTTAAAGCCTATGATGGCTCCAACATGTTCTCCCTTATTTTCGAAAGAATTTTTTTGTAGCTCCCAGTTGTCGCCCCAGGTATGGGTAAGTTCAAAATCCTTATCGAACTCGGCAACGAAATAATTATGGAAATTTTCCGGAACACCTCCGCTATTGTTTCTGCAATAGCCAATTATTTTTCGTTCATCCGGTAAAACCTTGACCATCGAACCTTTGAAGAAAGCATCAAGTATGATGTAGGCATTGTCAGTTTCCGGAAAGGTAAACCGAAAGTGGGCAGCGCGTTCGGTAGGCGTCACTTCGGCAACCACATCATAATCGGCCAAATAAACACCATAGTAGTCGGGTTTTACGGTTTCAGCCTTGTGCGAAAAGTGCGAAGCACGCTCATCTTCTTTATATTTTAAATCTCCGGTCACAGCCATTAATGAAAATGCCGCATAGTCGTTGATCCATGGACTGGGTTGATGGGTCTGTTTGATTCCACGGATGGTTTTCTCATCGTACTTATAAGTCCAGCCATCCCCCATTTTTGAAGTCATGGGAGTCCAAAAATTCATGCCCCATGGTGTCGCTATTGCTGGATAAGTATTGCCGTTGGACAAACTGAAATCGGAATCGGTACCCATGAGCGGATTTACATATTGAAGCAAGGAGCTTTCTTCTTGATCTTCTGTAGTTGCAACATCCTTATTCTTTGTTTTTTGACAGGAAAGCAAAACTGAAATTGTTGCCAAAACCAAGAAATGCTTTCTCAAGTTATATGTTCGTATTGCTTCCATTGTATTAATAGATTTTATCGGTCTCAGGTGATTTTGTGATGTTTTTATCAGCTTGTTCAGGACTTGGGGTCATTTCAAAAACCAACGTCCCTCCAGCCATAATCTCTTTATGGGTTATGAAACTTCTTTCCAATTTTTT
Organism: Flagellimonas sp. 2504JD4-2; assembly: GCF_053642935.1. Lineage (NCBI taxonomy): Bacteria > Pseudomonadati > Bacteroidota > Flavobacteriia > Flavobacteriales > Flavobacteriaceae > Flagellimonas > Flagellimonas sp. 2504JD4-2. The sequence goes on from NZ_JBSIOV010000001.1 coordinate 891,503, forward strand.
TCCATTCAGATATACCGCTGCAACAAAAGTAGCTTCGTTGTTGCCCTTCTTCTGTATAGTAAATGTCTTGTCATTTCCAACTTGTACTTCGGCTTTTTCAAATTGTGGAAGTCCAATGTCATAAACACCCTGCGCGGGATTCACCGGATAGAACCCCAAAGAACTCAAAATGTACCACGAAGACATTTGTCCACAATCCTCATTGCCGCAATGCCCATTAGGTTCATTTTTATATTGATTTTCCAGAATATTGCCAACCAACTTTTGCGCTTTGGAAGGTTGGTCGACATAATTGTACAAATAGGCCACGTGGTGACTGGGTTCATTTCCATGTGCATATTGGCCAATCATTCCTGTACTGAACAAGGGGAGCTTGTCTTCCGCACTTGGAGCATAGCTGAACATGGAGTCCAATTTTTGTATAAAACGCTCTTTTCCTCCAGTTTCGTGGATAAGGCCTTCTACATCCTGAGGAACGAACCAGTAGTAATGCCAGGCATTACTTTCACAGAAATAGGGGGTGTATTCCTTTGGAATAAAGGGTTCAATAAAGTTGCCGTCAGGATCTTTGGGCTGTAACCATGACCTCTTGGAATTGTATAGGTTTTTCCAGTTTTCTGAACGTTGCAAAAAGTATTGATAATCATCTGTTTTGCCCAATTCCTTAGCGAACATAGCTATGCACCAATCGTCATAAGCATATTCCATGGTTTTGGAAACAGACCAATTTTCATGACCCTCATCCACTGGAATATATCCTCTCTTTTTGTAAATGTCAATTTGACGGTCATTGACCATGGCACTTTCCTTGCAAGCCTTATAGGCGAGTTCTGCATCAAAATCGAATCCTTTAAAATAGGCATCCACTATGACTGGAACAGCATGATAGCCGATCATCATGTAGGTCTCGCTCCCTTGCATTGACCATACGGGAAGAATTCCCGTTTCCTTGTAATGTGCCAGCAGTGATTTTACCATGTCGGGCACTTTTTCCGGTTGGATCAAAGTGTACAACGGATGGGCGGCCCTGAAGGTGTCCCAAAGTGAAAAAGTATCATAACGATTGTAACCAATTGCTTTGGCAATGGAATCAGTTCCGGCTCTAAGTTTTCCATGAGAATCGTTGGCTGCTTTATATTCATTGTTGCTATCACTGTACAAAGTAGGGGCCAGCATGGATTGATAGAGCATCGTATAAAAAATGGTCTTCTTGTTGATATCTTGGGATGTTATCTTGATTTTTTCAAGCTCCTTTTGCCAGATATTTTGGGTGTTTTTCTTGATGAGGTCAAAATCTCCTTGCGCTTCAACTTTAATAGCTTTGCCGGCAGCTTCAGAACTTACGGAAGACAAACCGGTCTTGATCACTAGTTGTTCATCTTCTGCTGTATTGTAATCCAAGATGATTTTTGAAAAATTGCCTTCGGAGTTTAAGATGATCTCGTTCGAAATGAATGGTTTTGAGAACTCCATTTGAAAGAATAGCCGCTGGTTTCTGGCCCAGCCCGTAGACATGCGATAACCTTGCAAAGTGGTATCGTTGACCACTTTGATGAAAGTATCCGTTGGTTTATCCCAGTTGAGGGAATAACCCAAATCTACATGGATTTGAGTGTTTTTATCTTTTGGGAATGTATATCTATGGACGCCTACACGACTGGTCGTGGTCATTTCCGCTTTGATTCCGTAATCCAACAGATCTACCCAATAATATCCTGGTGAAGCACCTTCCTTCCCATGGTCAAACTTTGAATAGGGTTTGTAATTGTTCTCGGAGATACTATCGGAAAACCGACTGTTGGTCGGCATCACCAAAATGTCATATAGATCACCTGCACCGGTACCGGTAAGGTGTGTGTGCGAGAAGCCTGTGATAATGGAATCTTGATAATAATATCCGGCAATACGATCCCAGCCTGGAATACCAATATCCGGACTCAACTGCACCATTCCGAAAGGAGTAGTTGCACCAGGATAGGTGTTTCCGGGCCCATCGGTGCCAATAAATGGATTTACAAAATCAGTTAGGGATTCAACAGCATCAATTTTCTGGGGTTGAGGGGAACAACCTAAGACCAAAATCAATAATCCTATATATGCGAAATCAAACTTCATTTTTAATCTACCTACAATCGTGTTATTTGATTAGTTCACAATACCCATTGATATATAAAAGGGGTGAGACGACTAGTTTTCATAGCTTTCGAACTTACCTTCTTTGGTTACGGTCAAAAGCTTGTTGGTAAACGGACTTTTTGTCCAAAGAACAAATCCTTTGGTGTATTTTTCGAGTGTGGGTGTAATAGATTTTCCAAAAATCTCTTTTGGAACACCAATATGAACTCCATCTGAATCCTTTTTCCAATTGGCATCCATGTTTTTTTCTTGAATCAAATCCCGATATAATTTGTAGAGATACCATTTGATGTGCTCATCCTTTGGAATCTCAAAATCAAATAGGGGACTTCCCACTTCATTTTCAGAGAAGTAAACATAGCCCCAATGTTCAGGTTCATGCATGTTTATCACATATTGCGGAGACCATACCCAATTGTATTCATGAAGCAGTTCGTCAGTTTGTGGATTTTTCTTTCTTGAATATTTTCCATCGGAAACATCAAAATCCCAGTTGACCCTAGAAAATCCAACTCTCCAAAATTGGTTTTTCGGGCTGTTATTGTCATAATATCCAGTGCGCAGATCCCTGAATGGGATGGCTATTTCAATTGTCCATCCTTGATCAACATCTAAAGGGTCGTTCAGCGTGCCTTGCACTGAAACCGCTGACTTCATTCCCAATGCTTCCCATCCATTTATGGTTTCATTGCCAGCTCGATAGGGAGCGGTCAAATATTGGTCCCAAACAGTGTTTAGAACATTCCATTCCAATTCGTAATATCCATGCACATCTGCCTCCGGGTCCAGAAAAATTTCAAAATCATTGTTATGGAAAATTACTGCATCGTGTTCGGTAATATCTCCCCATACATGTGGTTCTTCCAACTTGGCGAAGAAATAGACATTGTTTTCGTCCCAAAGCATTTTCATTTGGGTATCGTAGGTCGGCTTTTTTTGCCCTTCGATATCAATAAACAAATCGGACCAGGGAGCATTTGCCCAGGAGGACTCATTTGCTTTTCCATCAATAACAATGGAATCAATGGCCTTATAGGCTACATAGCTTCTTGGTTTTTCTTGGGCGCATAACAAAATGCAACCGACATAAACCAAAAAGAGAACAAGGCTAATCAGTTTTTTATGTTTCCCCACATCATCCATTTTTTCATTTTATAAACTATTTTCCTTTGTAAACTGTACCACCTCGGAGATGTGCCCGAAAGCAAGTCCAACCACCGTATCAGCAGCCCCGTAGTATATGGCAATCTTATCCTCTTCAATCGAGTGCAGCGTGGCACATGGGAAAACCACGTTGGGAACATCGCCCACACATTCATAGGAGGTTTGGGGCGATAGGAGGTAGGGTTGTGTTCTATACTTTACCTGATCAGGGTTATCCTTGTCCAGAATGGCCGCTCCCATCGAATATCTAAAGCCATTGCACGTATTGATTACCCCATGATAAATCATTAGCCACCCTTCATCTACCAAGATGGGAACTGATCCTGCACCAATTTTGGTACATTGCCAAGCACTGTCTTCAAAAGGCGAAGCTTTCATTACACATCTGTGCTCACCCCAATATTTCATATCTGGGCTGTAGCTGATGTAGATATCTCCAAAAGGGGTATGCCCATTATCACTGGGCCTGCTCAGCATGGCATATTTACCGTTGATTTTTTCTGGAAAAAGTACCCCATTTCGATTGAAGGGAAGAAATGCATTTTCGCACTGAAAAAACTCCTTAAAATCAAAAGTATACCCAATACCAATGGTAGGGCCATGATATCCGTTGCACCATGTTATCCAATACCGATCTTCCAAGAAAGTAACACGGGGATCGTATTTGTAATCAGAATCGATCATTTGGGTATTTCCAGCCTCAAAGTCAATAGGATTATGGTCGATATCCCAATTGACACCATCTTTGCTAAAGCCAGCAAAAATATTCATTTGCACCGCTTTGTTATCGCATCGGAAAACTCCGGCATAACCATCTCCAAAGGGGACCACCGCACTGTTGAAAACACTATTGGAGGTTGGAATGGCATCTCTTTGGATAATTGGATTTTCGGAATGCCTCCAAACAATATCATTGGTGCCGGCAGGTCTGTCCTGCCATGGAATAGCTGCTATTTTTGTTGAAATCTGATTGCTCATTGTTTAATTAAACAGTGGTTGGGAAACTTAATTCGGTATTTTTTGAACCTTGTTCAACCAAGTGTACTTTAAAATTATAGAAGTTATTATAAATATTATCAATGCGACAATGGTTTTTGGGTAATCCCTGATCACCAAATAAATGGGCAATAAAATCATACTGGATTGCCAGATGATACCGACAACACAATTCATCATGTCCTTCCAAAAATCATTATTCTTTTCAAAGCTGGAGTCTTCCGATTTTAATTGGTTGACGACAGGTTTCCATAATCCCCAAGGCTTTACCTCTTTGTAAAATGATTTTAGGACTGAAATGTCAGTTGGTTTGGTAAAATAAGTGCCGAGGTATGATCCCAAAAGCGAGAATCCAAATATTATCGGAAATAGGTAAATGGCATGCATGTGGGCAATGTTGTACAACAAATCCCCTTCCATGATGTGTGCTTTGTTCTGGTCAAGGATAAATTGAAGTGTGGCAATAACCAACCCGGCCACCATGCCCCAGAAATAACCCCAGCCGTTAAATCGCCACCACACCCATTTTAGAAAGTTGGCCGCAACGTACCCGCCATAAAGTGCACTGGTGATCCATAAGGTGAGCGAGTTTATGGATTCTGCAAAGAAGCCCATGCAAACCCCTAATCCTACCACAAAAAAGGAAGCAATATGACTGGCCTTGATATAATGTTTATTGGAAGCTTCGGGTTTGATATATTTTTTATAGATATCATTCACAATGTAGGCTGGCCCTGAATTTACAAAGGCGGAAAAGGTAGACATAAAAGCAGCCAACAATCCGGCCAACAACAGACCTTTGATGCCCACCGGTACGTGAAAGTTGATCACTTTAGGAAGAATCACCTCTAGATCACCACCTACAAGTTCAGGATTCGCACTCATGCTGGGAGCCAACACAACCAAGGCTATAACAACAATCCCGGCAATCAATAAATATCGTGGAATATAGAGCACAAGGTTGGTGAAACCACTCATGTAGGCCGCCTCTTTTACTGTCCTGGTTGAAAGGATCCGTTGGAAATCATAACTCGGAACCGGTCCGGCGATACTCGCAAAGAAACCTTTGAACAGGGTCATTCCTATAAAGGCCCCAAACATTTTATAACCCTCGGAATCAATTAGATCATTGAACGCTTGGAATTTGTCGCTCCAGATCATTCCCAATTCATTTCCAAAGAAAATGCTTCGCCATTCTTGGGATATTATGGAGTTAATCTCAACATCGGAAATAGCAAAAAAGGTGTATCCTGCCACCAGAATTCCCGCGATGACCATGATAATGTATTGCAGGACCTCTGTTGCCACAACAGAGAACATTCCTCCTTTAATGGTATAAATTGTGGTAAGGAAGATTATGATAAGGGCATATGATTGTTCGGAAGTGAGCAAGAGCATATCGCCAATTTCCAATGGAATGTCCCAAGGTAATATGATGGTCAAAAACTTACCAATACCTTCAAAGAAATAGGCAATAAATCCAACAACGGATACAATGGCGAATATGGCAACGATACTGTGTGAAGCCCTGCCTGCTTTTCCATCCCCAAAGCGGGTAAGAATCCATTCAGAACCGGTCATAATGTTGGAACGCCTAATCCAGACGGCCAAGAACATCATAACAAAAATTTGGTTCCAAACAGGCCAAAGCCACATGAACATAAAACTCTTTACGCCATATAGAAAAAGGATTCCGACCATCCAAGCAGTACCGGAGATATCGAACATTCCCGACCCATTACTAAGTCCTAGGTAATACCATTTGATATTATTTCCGCCCAAGAAATAGGATTCCAGGCCTTTGGAAGCCTTTTTGGAAACCCAAATTCCGATAAAAAGCGTTAGCAATACATAGATTACTATAATTGAAATGTCTATTACATCCATATGTTCGTACCGGCCTTAGCTAGAGGCCCCAATTTTTATTCGGGTCTGCGCCCATTTCAAATTCCAACGTACCCCCAGCCATAATTTCATCATGGGTGATATGGGTTCGTTGCAATAACTTTCCATTTAGTTTTACTGATTGAATGTATTTGTTGATTGATGAAGTATTTTCTGCTGAAACCACAAAGTTCTTCTGCTCTGAAACAGCTATGGTTGCCTTGTTAAATAAAGGACTGCCCAATTCGTACTGACCTGAAGCAGGATTCATTGGGTAAAAGCCCAAGGAACTAAAAACGTACCAAGCCGACATTTGTCCGCAATCTTCGTTACCGCTTAAACCATCCGGCTGTGTACTGTATTGGGAACTTAAAATTTCCCTTACCCAATATTGGGTTCTCCATGGTTTTTTTGCCTTGTTAAACAGGTAGGAGATATGATGGCTGGGTTCGTTACCATGGGCATATTGCCCGACCAAACCTGAAATATCAACCGATATATTATCGCCTGAAATCTCCGAAGTTTCCGTAAAAAGTTGCTCTAATTTTTTTGTAAAGGATTCATCTCCTCCATGCAATTCGATAAAACTTGGAACATCATGAAGTACAAACCAGCTATGCTGCCATGCATTCCCTTCGGTATAATCGGTATGTTCCCTGTGGTTGGAGTATTTTGGGTCAAAGGGTTCGTTCCAGCTTTTTTCATCCGCGGAACGCCCTCTCATAAAACCTGTTTCAGCGTCGAAGAGGCGCTTAAATGCGGAAGACCGTTCCAAGAAATAGGCATAATCATCCTCTTTTCCCAAAGCTTTGGCCATTTGGGCAACACACCAATCATTATAGGCAAACTCAAGACTAATGGTCACCGATTCATCCTGTTCGGTGTAAGGAATGAATCCATATTTTTTATAGGGCTCCAATCCACGGATATCACCCATCATGGTATTGCGAACAGCTTCGTAGGCCTTGTCCACATCATAATTTCGAATTCCTTTTATAAATGCTTCTGCAATCATGGAAACCCCATGATTACCGGTCATTGTGTTGGTTTCATTGGCATAAAGTGTCCATACCGGAAGTCGACCTTGCTCTTCATAATAGGTGAGCATGGATTGAACTATGCTATTAACTTTTTCAGGTTGAAGGATGTTCAATAAGGGGTTTTCTGCTCGGAAGGTGTCCCACAACGAGAGTGTGGAGTATGCCTGCCAACCCTCAGCCTTCACAATACTGTCGTTTTGTAATCTAAACTCCCCATTGTCATCACTAAAAAGCACCGGGGCAATTTGGGTATGATAAAGTGCCGTATAGAAAATGGTTTTTAAGGAATCTTGTGGGGATTCCACTTTGATTTTGGAAAGCAAGCTTTCCCATTGTTCCGATGCACTTTTTTGCGCGGTATCAAAAGAAGAGGAGTTTCCGTGCCGCATCAAATTTTGTTTTGCATTGGCGATGCTTACGGAGGAAACGGTAATTTTCAATTCGACCTCCTTTGAAGCGTTGGGGTCAAAAAAGAATTGTCCACCTGTTTTTGTTGCAGACACTTCATTTGCGTCGTCCAAAACAGTTCCATTTGAACCAAAAACTGAATTTACTATAGGTTCAGAAGATTCTATTGCGAAGAATACTTTTTGGTTTTTGGCCCATCCTGTGCTGTATCGATATCCAGTTAAAAGCGTGTCACTTTCCATATGGATTGAACTTTCGGTTGGTCTGTCCCAGTTAACCGCATATCCCAAATCGAGAATAAAGGATGGAGAACCTTCGGTCTGGTAGGTGTATTTGTGGAAAGCAACGTATGAATTTGCTGTCAGCTCGACCTTAATATTGGCGTCATCCAAATCTACCTTATAATAGCCGGGAGAGGCGATTTCTGATGTATGCGAGAAACTCGAGGTATACGGAAGACTGTCTTTAGGAGTTCCAAATCGTGTTATATCAACTGATTTATTTGTGGGCATAAGTAAAATGTCGGCCAAATCCCCAATTCCCGTTCCACTTAAATGTAGTTGCCCAAAGCCTGATATAATGGAATCTGTAATATGGTATCCTGAACACCAATCCCATCCTCCGGTACCATTGTCCGGGCTGGGTTGTACCATGCCAAAAGGGGCAGTCGGGCCTGGAAAAGTGTGCCCATGGCCTCCAGTACCAATAAATGGATCCACATAGGATGTTAAACTTTCGGAAAAATCACTTGTTTTTTTTTGTTCGCACGAAGAGCCTACAAACAATAACAACAACACTGGAATGTACAGGAATTTGTCCATCAGCCTTCAGTAATGATATTTTTTATACTTTTTCACAAAAAGTACTTGGGTTAATTGAATTAGCTAAGTAAAAGAAAGGAACAGGTTCTTCGGTTACTATAGGTTACGCTATTGTATTCCTAAATATTTATAATTTTAGCCTGCAGAGGAATAAAATTAGACCAATAACCAGCCCTAAAAGCTAAACAACAGAAAAACCGTACAAAAAAACACCTAGAAATTTATGTACATAAATGACAAGCTGGAAGGGCTTTTAAACGCCGAAACCCCCAGACAATATCGCATTACTTATAAGCATCATATTATTTTTTGGCTTATCTATTTTCTCATCAATATCTTACGATGGGGAGCTGTCCACAACGATTTTACACTATCAGTGAAAACCAATCTTATTGGTTTTCCGATTCACATAGCATTGTCCTATTTCAACATCTATTTTTTAATGCCCAAATTTGTATATACCCGAAAGTATGTGACCTACGCGGCTTTGGTGGTGATCTCACTTTTCGTAATGCTTTTGGTGAAGTTTAACCTTACGTATTATTTGGTGAGCACGAACGTAATGCCTGAGGGCTCCGGGATAACGGATAGCATAACTTTTAATTATGCTATAACCACGATGATAGGGGAACTTTATGTGGTGGCATTTGCCACCGCCATTAAGGTCACAGTGGATTGGCTTAGGGAAAATAGTAAGCTACATGACCTGGAAAAAAGACAGTTGTTGACGGAATTGAAGTTTTTAAGATCCCAAGTGTCTCCCCATTTTTTCTTCAACACCTTGAACAATATTTATTCCCTGACATTGGAGAAATCTGGCAAGGCACCCGAGGTAATTCTTAAACTTTCGGAGATGATGCGTTATTTGCTATACGCCACAAGAAAACGAAAACAGGACTTGAGAAGTGAGATCGATTGCATTCAGAATTATATTGATTTGGAACGTATCCGATTTAACGATACGCTGCAAATAGACGTTGGAATCTCAGGGGACATGGACAATAAGGTCATAGCTCCCATGTTGCTTGTTCCTTTGATTGAAAATTGCTTTAAACACGGAGCAAGTAAAAATATTGGAGATATGCATATCTCCGTAGATGTGGATGTAACGGACGATCTGTTGAATTTCAAAGTGTCCAATACAATTCCCAAGAAAGACAGCAAAAGCAAAGCGAAAACCAGCAGTGGGGGGATAGGGCTATCAAACGTAAAAAAAAGACTGGAGTTGGGATATGACCCAGAGGATTATGAACTTTCTATCTTTGAAAAAGATAAAATGTTCCATGTTGATTTAAAACTTAAAGTGTGATGGAGTTACGGGTAATTATAGTAGATGACGAACCTTTAGCCATAAATGTGCTAAAAAACTATGTGGAACAGGTAAAACAACTTCATCTGGTCCAGACCTTTTCAAATGCAATTGATGCGACATCATTCCTGCAGGAAAATGAGGTAGATATCATTTTTTTGGATATCAATATGCCCATCTTGGATGGAATGGATTTTTTAAAATCGTTGCAGACAGTGCCGATGGTTGTTATTACAACAGCGCATGAGGAATATGCCTTAAAAAGTTTTGAGCTTGAGGCGATAGATTATTTGGTTAAACCAATTCCTTTTCCACGTTTCTTAAAAGCGGTGAACCGTATCATTGGGTTAAAACAGACATCGGCCAAATCTGGTGGGGGGTCGTCCAATGAAAAGCCCAGCATTTTTGTTAAGGTGGACAAAAAGAAGCTGCAAAAGATTTTTATCGATGAAATTGTAGTTGTGGAAAGTCTTAAGGACTACATCCGAATCAAAACCACTTCGGCAAAATATATCATTCATAGAACCTTGGGAAGCTTCACCGATGAGTTGCCTTCGGATAAATTTATTAGAATACACAGGTCGTATACCATAGCCATTGACAAGGTGGAGGCCATAGAGGGGAATAGTTTGGAAATAGACGGCATTAGATATGTCATCGGAAGAAGTTATTTAAATGAGGCTAAAAGCCGAATTTTGAATGACAGCTCCAGCTAATATTGATTCATGGTTATTTCCACACATTGGGTAAGTGTATAACTATATAGTTATCAATTCTTTCATTAGTCTTTGCTGCCCAGTTATTGGTCGAAAAATTTTAACTTGTAAAGGATTATCGAGCTAGTTTAAAGGACGAATTAAGCTTAATATCTCTTGACATGTTTACCATTCTCTTATCAAGAAAAAAAATAGTTTATGTTATTTTTTTGACCTCTCTTGTCGCAGCTTTAGTTGGTTGCAAGGATGGGAAGGAAAAATACGTGTCCATGTCCGAGACCGGTTCCGTTGGTCAGCTTCCCGACAGTGTTGACTTTTCATTCCACATTAAACCTATTCTTTCCGACCGATGCTTCACCTGTCATGGACCGGATAAAAATGCAATAGAGGCGGGTCTTTCGTTGAATAAGGCTGAAGATGCTTATGCGGCCATAGGTGAAAATAAAGATAGATATGCCATTGTTCCTGGAGATCTTGAGAAAAGCGAATTGATAAAGCGCATTTTTGAAGAAGACCCCAACCTAATGATGCCTCCGCCCGAGTCGAATCTTACTTTGTCGAACTATGAAAAAGAATTATTGAAAAAATGGGTGGCCCAAGGTGCTGTATATAAAAGACATTGGGCGTTTGTACCGCCAGAAGAATCCCAGGTACCAGAGATTGATGAGGATAATTGGAGCCAAAATGAAATCGACAAATTCGTTCTTGAGAAGTTAAACCTCAAAGGGTTTTCACCCTCTAAAAAAGCAGGTAAAGAATATTTGATTCGACGTGCCTTTTTTAGCATCACTGGCCTGCCTCCAACCGTTGGACAAGCAAATTCTTTTGTAAATGACAATTCGGAAGGGGCATACGAAAAAATTATCGACTCCCTGCTGAACACAAAAGCATACGCTGAGAATATGGCGGCAGATTGGATGGAAGTAGCGCGCTATGCCGACACCCATGGGTATCAAGATGATTTTGAGCGCATTATGTGGCCTTGGCGCGATTGGGTCATTCATGCATTTGACAAGAACATGTCCTATGATGAGTTTGTTACGTACCAACTTGCCGGTGACATGCTCCCTAATGCCACCAAAGAATCCATATTGGCAACTGGGTTTAATCGCAATCACAAAATAACCGCCGAAGGGGGTGTCATTCCGGAAGAATATCGTATTGAATACGTAGAGGATCGCACCAATACTTTTGGAACGGCATTTTTAGGGATGACTTTGGAATGTGCCCGATGCCATGACCATAAGTATGATCCGGTCAGCCAAAAAGACCATTTCCAATTGTTCGGGTTCTTCAATAATCTGGACGAAGACGGCCTGATGAACGGAGCACAGGTCATTCCCAAACCATACATGGCAATCACTAAAAAAGATGCCGAAGGCGTTTTGGATTTTGTAAATATGACCAATGTTTCAAGCTCCAAAGTTGAGGTTATGGTCATGGAGGATATGTCCACTCCGAGAGAGACTTTTGTTTTGAACAGAGGGGTATATGATCAACCAACAGATCAGGTGTTTCCGGCAACCCCCGAGGACATCATGCCCTTTCCGGAGGAACTTCCACGGAACAGATTGGGGCTTTCAAGATGGCTTTTCCATGAAGATAACCCGTTGACAGCCAGGGTAGCCATTAACCGCATCTGGCAGCGCATGTTTGGAAAAGGTCTGGTAGAAAGTTCTTATGATTTTGGTAATCAAGGTGCATTGCCTTCGCATCCTGAATTATTGGATTACTTGGCCATAAAATTTCGAACAGAAGGTTGGGACATAAAGCAGATGATGAAATACATGGCTTTGTCCGCTACCTATCAGCAAAGCACCGAAATTTCCAAGGAAATGAACGAGAAAGACCCTGAGAACACTTATTTGGCCAGAGCTCCACGTCTTAGATTAAGCGCTGAAATGATTCGTGATCAAGCACTAAAAATAAGTGGACTTTTAAATGACGAAATAGGTGGGCCAAGTGTAAAACCTTATCAGCCCGAAGGCATTTGGGAAGAAACCACAGGTGGTGGCGGCGGAAGTACGGCAACCTATGTGCAAAGCTCAGGAAAAGACCTGTACCGAAAGAGCCTTTATACTTTCTGGAAAAGAACCGTTCCCCCGCCAAGTATGATGACATTTGATGCTTCATCTAGGGATTTGTGCACGGTAAAACGACAAGAGACCAATACACCGCTTCAAGCCTTGATACTCTTGAACGACCCACAGTTGATTGAGGCAGCAAGAGCATTGGCCATAAAAACGTTAAGCGCCACTAGTCCGGATTTGAGCGATCAGATCAGCTTTATATTCCAGAGTGCTACCTCGAGAAAACCGAAAGAAGAAGAACTGACAATTTTAAACAATCTATACCAAGCCTCCCTTGAAAGAATTAAAACCGGAGAAGTGATTCCTGAGGAATACCTTTCCATTGGGGAGTTTGGAAATTCCGAAAATGTTCCAGCCGATCAATTGGCGGCTTTGGCTTTGACTGCACATACCATTTTAAATTTGGACGAAACCATATCAAGAGGATAACATGGGAGAAAAGAAAATATTGGCCGACAATGCCCTTAACATGAATAGGCGTGCATTTTTGGGGAAATCCGCCCTAGGAATCGGAGGAGCCGCATTGGGAACATTACTGGGGTGCAATTTTTATCAAAAAGAAGGGGAGTTGCTTGTAAAAGCGGATAACTCCATGGGAATTAAGGGAATCTTACATTCTCCACATCACTCCGCAAAAATAAAACGGGTCATATACCTTTTTCAGAGTGGGGGACCTTCACAACTCGAATTGTTCGATTACAAACCTCTATTGAACGAAAGGCGAGGGGAAGACCTTCCTGAATCTATACGAAATGGACAGCGATTGACGGGGATGACGTCCGGACAGGATAGATTTCCGTTGGTGGGATCCAATTTTGGATTCAAACAATATGGAAAGAATGGAACATGGATAAGCGATTTGTTGCCATACACGGCAAAAATGGTGGATGATATCTGCATTGTAAAGTCAATGTTCACGGAAGCCATTAATCATGATCCCGCGATTACCTTTTTTCAAACAGGATCACAACAACCTGGTCGTCCAAGTATAGGGTCTTGGCTTAGTTACGGATTGGGCAGCGAAAACGAAAACCTTCCCTCCTTTACTGTTTTACTGTCAAGGGGGACAGGTAGACCTAACGGGCAGCCATTGTACACCCGTCTTTGGGGGAATGGCTTCTTGCACTCGCTCCACCAAGGGGTACAATTTAGATCAGCAAAAGACCCTGTGCTGTATTTGAACGATCCCCAGGGTATTTCCAAAGAAACAAAGAGAAGTATCCTTGATAACCTTGCTGAACTAAACGAAAAACAGTACAACGAATTTGGGGATGAGGAGATTCAAAGTAGAATAGCCCAATATGAAATGGCCTATCGCATGCAGACTTCTGTTCCCGAGGTGATGAATACCGAAAATGAACCCGATTACATTTATAAAATGTACGGTGCCGAAGCCAAAATTCCTGGAACCTATGCAGCGAATTGCCTTTTGGCAAGAAGATTGGCAGAACAGGACGTGCGGTTTATCCAGCTCTATCATATGGGATGGGATCAGCACGATAATTTACCAGGAGCCATCGAAAAACAGGCAAAAGATACCGATCAGGCATCCGCAGCATTGGTGGCCGACCTGAAACAACGGGGTATGTTGGAAGATACCTTGGTGATTTGGGGAGGAGAATTTGGCAGAACCAACTACTCACAAGGAGTATTGACAGATGAAAGCTACGGAAGAGATCATCACCCGAGATGTTTTTCCATGTGGATGGCCGGTGGAGGCATAAAACCCGGAATCGTCTATGGTGAGACCGATGATTTTGGATACAACATTACTGAAAATCCAGTTCACGTTCATGATTTTCAAGCCACCTTATTACACTTGTTGGGAATAGACCATGAACGGCTTACGTACAAATATCAGGGAAGAAGATTCAGACTGACTGATGTGGAAGGGCATATAGTGAAAGATATTTTGGCATGATGAAGCGCAGAAAATTTATTGAAAAAAGTAGCTTGGCAGGAGTTGGACTGGCTTCATTGGGACCCATGTCTTTTTCTTCCGCATTTCTAAAAGATGCGGTAATTGGACACGGGGATTATAAGTACAAAGTTGACCTGAACTGGGGAAAACTGAACAGTGAACGATTTCCGGTGCAAGATTGCCATGAAATGGTGCAGGATGCAAAAGGACGAATCATATTATTGACCAACCATACTCAAAATAATGTCCTTATTTACGATAAGTCCGGAAAACTTTTGGATTCGTGGGGAACAGATTACCCTGGAGCCCACGGACTCACACTGCATGACGAAAATGGGACAGAGTTTTTGTATATCTGTGATAACAATCGACATGAGGTCATAAAAACCACTATTGACGGCAAGGTGATGCAGGTCTTTCCATTTCCACAGGAAACTGGAAAATATCAAAAGAAAGAGGAATACATCCCTACGGAAACCGCCATTGCGGATAATGGCGATATCTATGTGGCTGATGGATACGGTGCTCAGTATATTACTCACTACGATGCCAAGGGCAATGTCAAAAATGTATTTGGAGGACCAGGTGGTGAAGAACATCTGTTTAACAACGCCCATGGTATCTGCATAGACGATAGGGACATCAATAATCCAACCTTGCTGATTACAGCACGGCAACAAAACAAGCTAAAACGTTTTTCGATGGCCGGAAAATATTTAGAAACCATTGATTTGCCCGGGGCCTATATCTGTAGGCCTGTAATCCATAACAAACAGGTGTATTTGGCCACCATATGGTCGGGAGATGGTTCTGAGGGAACCGGTTTCATCTCCATCCTCGATGAAAACAACAAACTGATATCTGCTCCAGGAGGAAGCACACCTACCTATCAGGACGGGAATCTAAACCACATGCACCAAGCGTTAAAAATATTCAGACACCCTCATGATGTATGCATTGATGAGGACGATAATATCTATGTGGCCCAATGGAATTCCTATAACACCTATCCCATAAAATTATATCGGGTATGATCAAAAAACGGGTTAGATTGAATGTATGGGGACTACACGTCCGCAGTCTTGTTTTGATAGGCTCCTTGTTGGTCTTGACGAGTTCCTGTCAATCAAAAAAGGTAGAATTTTTAATGACTGAGGCCGTACAACTGGCGCCGGCGAATATTGAGGTGGATTCCTTGCTATTTATTGAAAGTGCCCATATTAAATTATCCAGTGGAAGTGATGAAGATGATATAAGATATACCTTGGACGGTAGTGAGGTTGTCCCAGATTCACCCAGCTATACTGAGCCAATAATGGTCTCCGCAACTACGCATTTAAAAGTTAAGGCCTTTCATCCGGATTTTAATGCAAGCGACGTGGTGGATAGAACCATAATCAAAATGGCAAAAGACATTTCTGGGTCAACAATATCCGTTCAGCCAGAACCGCATGAAAGCTATAAGGCAATGGGACCCAATACGCTCATTGATGGCAGGAAAGGCGAGTTCAATTTTAGAAGTGGGAATCGATGGTTAGGGTTTCAAACCACTGAAACGGTGGTAAATCTTGAATTTGCAGAGACAACATCCATTGAAAAAGTACTGATCGGACTCTTACAAGATCATGGGTCATGGATTTTTCTTCCTGAAGCAATCGAGATCAAAGCAGCCGATAAGTCTATTGGGAAATTGAAACTTAAACCCTCGGAAAATGGTGATAGCAAGAAAATGGGTTTCACCGAAATCCCGGTGGAAAAAGGAGAATATGACCAAATAACCATAATCATCCATGCATTACAAGGAATCCCGGATTGGCATCCTGGCAAAGGAACCATGCCCTGGACATTTGTGGATGAAATTTTGATTGAATAACCGAAAAACGAAGCATGCAATTAGGCAATTTACATCCCTTATTTGTCCATTTACCTATTGGTATTTTGATTCTGGCCTTTCTTATGGAGCTGTATTACAAAAATAGGCCGGCACCAAAGGATAACGGAACAGTTTTGTTTGCTTTAGGCATCGGTGCCCTCAGTTCAATATTTTCAGTAGTTTCCGGGTGGTTTTTAGGTGATGGGGGAGGATACGATGAAACCTTGTTGTCCAATCACAAGTGGATAGCCGTGGCTTTTGCAGTTGGAAGCTTGCTGCTCTTTTTTCTAAAGAGGTCAACCAAAAGTATAGCTCAAAGGGCTTATTTTCCTGCTTTTATTGTAGTGTTGGTGCTTTTGACATTAACAGGGCATTATGGAGGTAGCCTTACCCACGGAGAAGATTTTTTGTTTCAAGAGGAGTATGAAGACCCCGTGATTGTGGATGTGAACAAAGCCATGGTTTTTGCTGATATCGTCCAACCCGTACTGCAGCGAAAATGTGTTAGTTGCCATAATCAAGGGAAGTCCAAGGGAGAATTATTGCTAACCTCCCAAAAGGAGTTGCTGGCTGGAGGGGAATCCGGATCGTTATTTGATTCTTTGGAAGTGGAGCAAACCTCTCGTTTTATGTATCACCTTAAACTCCCGTTGGAAGACGAGGACCATATGCCACCAAAAGGAAAGGTGCAGTTGACTTCAGAAGAAATGCAATTGATGGAATGGTGGGTGCAAAACCAGAATTGTTTTGCTTGTGTTACGAAAGATTTGCCCCGGAGTCCAAAACTGGATGCCATTTTGGCCTCTTTGGAAAAGGATACCTCCACAAGGGCTTTGATCGCTGAAAAAGTGGATGAGGTTCCGTTGGAATTTATTTCCATTCTTGCCCAAAACAAGATTTCAGCGCGACGTATTTCTGAAGATATGCCCCTCATATCGGTGAATTTCATGAAACGCAAAGATGTTTCTGAGGCCGACTTTGATCTTTTAAAAGAACATAAAAAGAACATTGTGGGCATGAACTTGGGGTATACGAATTTCAACGATGAATTGGTTAAGCTTTTAAAGCCCTTTAAAAACCTGACCAATCTTCAGTTGCAGCATACCGATGTTAGCAACGAAACAATAAAGCAGCTGGCGAAATTTGATTATTTGGAATCGATCAACCTGTATGGAACGGAACTCGATGATGCTGCTTTGCAGGCTTTGGCAAAATTTCCAAATCTGAAAACACTCTTTATTTGGAGGACCAAAATGTCGGATGAAGGGATTTTGGCTTTCAAGGACCAAAGCAATCAGGTAAGGGTTCAGGGGCAGATTGCAGATAGTGTATTTGCCGCAAGTTCCCTTTCACCTCCCACAATAGTGGCTAACAACGAAATATTTAAAGATTCGGTAGAGGTATCGATTGAACAGTTTTTTGAGGGAGCTAAAGTGTATTATGTTACCGAAAATGCCAAAAATGATACCCTTCCAAAGAAATATACTGGGCCATTTTATGTTAAAGAAACAACTACTTTAAAGGCATATGCCACCTTAAATGATTGGGAGCCCAGTGAACCAAGTCACGCTAATTTCCTAAAGAGCAAAGCGGAAATAAGCGGTGTGTCCTTGGCGCGCGCACCACACCCTAAATATGCGGCCAAAGGAGGCAAGACCTTGATGGACTTAAGGAGGGGGACAACAAATTTTGTGGATGGAAATTGGGTAGGCTTTGAAGCGCAACATATGACGGCCACAATCGAGTTCAAAGAACCGACCGTTGTCTCCAACGTTTCCGTGGGCAGCCTTTCGATACCCAACAATTGGATATTCTTTCCCGTGGGCTATACTGTTTGGGGATCCACCGATGGGAATACGTTTAGTAAACTTAAAACGGTAAAAATTGGAGTTCAGAAACCATCTGTAATTATTGAGCGAAAGGCCTACAGTATAGATTTTGACCCGGTAGCTTTGAAAAAGGTACGACTTCTGGTAGAAAGCCCCTTGAAGAATCCGGATTGGCACGCAGTTCCGGGCGGAAACAGCTTTATCTTTTTGGACGAGTTGGTTTTTAACTAGATCTTGATTCAAATTCGTCAATTCGAGTGATTTTTCTGGATTCGATCCTGAAAAATTGTATCGAGAATCCGAATTTTTGTAGCAAAACCAGAGGGACTTTTCCTTTGATTTCGACTGCGTTCAATCTGACAGGAAAACTCGAACTGACGGTTTTTCAAGATAGATACATTTCAAACACATAAGAGGCCAAACCCTTATGGAAATATGGCATGCTCCTTTTGCTGTCCGTTCGGTAAATTTTCTTTGGTAATAATTTCAATGGGAGATAAAATCTTGGCTTGAGGTGGTGTTTTGTAAAGTAAGTACTTCGAAAGACTGCTCACAGACCGATATCCTTGTTGAAATGGTTTTTGTGATATCAAAAAAGTGATTTTACCGTCTACAAGTGCCTTTGAATTATGTTCCGTAATATCAAATCCGATCAAATATGGGATTTGACCCCTGAAGTTTTCAATATGCTTTGCTATAATATGGGCTCTACTATTGGGTACAAAAATTCCTGTGATTTTTGGATTTTCCTGCAGTAACGAAGCAATTTTGTCCGGGAACCTTTTGGCATCCCAAAAATCCTCCACTTCAATTTTATGGTTGACATTGTTGAGCTGTTGTTCCGCGAAGTAATGGTCAAAACCTTCAATCCGCTGTGATATATTGTTGACGTTGGAAAGATCAGGTCTTGAGTGGATGGTAAGGATATGGTCATTCTGGTTAAGACAAAGCTGCATGAGCTTGGCCGCCAGAAAACCGCTTTTAAAGGAATCCTGTCCGACAAAACAGAGGTTTTCATGCCCAGTCAAGGCGATATTCAGAAAGATAAACGGAATTTCCTTTTCCAGCAATAAGCTGGTAAGCTTCTTGGTCTCCTTTTTAAAAGTTGGGACCAAAACAACACCTTGAGGATTGGCTTTTAAGAGTGAATCAAAAGAATCTATATAGGATTTGGGGTTTTTTTGGTCAAAAGCGAAGGTTTTGACATCCACTCCAAAACTCATCACCTCCTCTTTGGCTTTTTGAATACCCTCCAAGGGAGACTTCCAAAATTGATTTTCTTCATCATGATCGGGTAACAGAACGGCTATGGTATATTTCTTTTTCCTTGCCAAGGATTGGGCAATGCGGTTGACCTTGAAATTATGTTCCTTCATAATTTCCCGTATCCGTTGCGCCGTTTTTTCGGAAACACCCTTTCTATTATGTATGACCCGGTCAACTGTTCCCGGCGATACATTGGCAAGCTTGGCTATTTCCTTAATGGTGATCATAGGTCAAATAAAGCCGTTAATATACAACCTTCAATAATTTTTTGCCTTGTGAATTTGTATTATGTGGGATGAATTTATATTTTTATCGTGTGCGCACACGGAATTGCTCTAAATGCATAAAAAAACAAGCTTGTGAAATCAATTTTCGACTTAACAAATAAGGTTGCCGTGATAACCGGAGGTACTGGCGTTTTAGGTAGTTCCGCAGCTGTGAGTTTGGGAGGAGCCGGGGTTAAGTTGGCCGTATTGACAACAAACAGGCAGAACGGTGCGGATTTGGAGAAAACAATTCATGATAATGGCGGTGAAATATTGTTGTTGGAAGGGAATGTTTTGTCCAAAACTTCTATGGAAGAAGTCCGGGATGTTGTTTTGGAAAAGTTTGGACGGGTTGATATTCTTCTCAATGTCGCTGGAGGAAACATGCCTGGTGCAACTATTGGTCCGGAACAATCCATTTTTGATTTGGAGCTGGAAGATTTCGATAAGGTGACCCAATTGAATTTAAACGGCACGGTGATTCCTTCCTTGGTATTTGGTAAGGTGATGGCTGACCAAGGGTCCGGAACCATCATTAATTATTCGTCCATGGCGGTACCGAGAGTGCTTACTAGGGTCGCCGGTTATTCCGCTTCCAAAGCGGCTATGGAAAATTTTACTAAATGGATGGCTGTTGAAATGGCAACGAAGTTCAGCGATAAAATAAGGGTCAATGCCCTTGCTCCCGGTTTTTTCATTGGAAACCAAAATCGAAACTTACTCCTGAATGAAGATGGTTCGTTTACAGAGCGGGGTGCAGATATCATTAGAAATACGCCTATGGGCAGGTTTGGTGAACCCGATGAGCTCAACGGTGCATTACATTTTCTGTGTAGTGATGCATCAAAATTTATGACGGGAGCGGTAATTCCAGTGGATGGAGGGTTTAATATTTTTAGTGGCGTATGATGGAGTTGAGGATGAAACAAAGCTGGAGGTGGTACGGTCCAAATGACCCTGTTTCTTTGCAAGATATCAAACAAACTGGAGCTACCGGGATTGTTACCGCATTGCATCATATGGCCAATGGGGATGTGTGGCCCGTAGACGAAATAAACAAACGAAAAGATAGCATTGAGGTTCAGGGGTTGGAATGGTCGGTTGTTGAATCAGTGCCGGTCCATGAAGATATCAAAACCCAAAAAGGGAACTTTCAACAATACATCGAAAATTACAAGCAAAGCATTCGAAATTTGGCAGATTGTGGAATCAATATTGTCTGCTACAATTTCATGCCCGTTTTGGATTGGACCCGTACTTCATTGGATTATGAGCTGGAAGATGGCTCAATGGCGCTTCTTTTTGAAAAGAATGCGTTCAGCGCATTCGATTTGTATGTGCTGAAACGACCTGGAGCTGAAAAGGAATATTCCCCGGAAGAACAGGTAAAGGCCAAGTCCGCATGTGAACTGATGACTCCAAAGGATATTACCAAATTGACCAAAAACATTCTGGCCGGTTTGCCCGGTGCGGAGGAGGAGTATTCTTTGGAAAGTTTTCAGGCCGTTTTGGATGCCTATAAGGGAATCTCAAAATCCAAACTGCAAGAGCATTTGGTGCATTTTCTTTCGGAAATTGTTCCAGTGGCAGAAGAAGTTGATGTGCTTCTTTGCGCCCATCCGGACGACCCACCTTTTTCGATTCTTGGTTTACCTCGAATTTTGAGTACCGAAGAAGACTATCAATATATATTTGATAAGATTCCATCCATACATAATGGGATAACCTTTTGTACGGGATCCTTGGGGGTTAGGGAAGACAATAATTTGTCAGAAATCTTTAAAAAGTTTGCGTATCGCGTTCATTTTCTGCATTTTAGAAATACTAAACGCACGGAAAAGGGAGATTTTTACGAAGCCGATCATTTGGATGGCGATACGGATATGTACGAAATGATAAAATTGGTGCTTTTGGAGCAGCAAAGACGCTTTGATGAAGGTCGGAAGGATATTGAAATACCGATGAGACCAGACCATGGGCACCAAATGATAGATGACCTCAAGAAGGAAACAAACCCTGGATATTCCTGTATTGGGAGACTAAGGGGGTTGGCAGAGCTTAGAGGATTGGAAATAGGGATTGCAAAATCCCTTGTGAATCAATGATAATTCAAAAAACTACCGGACATGCAAAATATTGATAAAAACAACCCTTTGGAATCTTTGGAACATTGGGAAGATGATGTGTTGAAACGTTACCCCGATCCAGATGCCCCAAAAAAGGAAAAAGAAGAATTCAGGGATTATCAGAATTCGGATAGGGTGGATACCGTTCGGGAATTTTACAAACTCAATCACCAATATCAGACCTATGATTTTGTCTGCGAAAAGGAAAAAGAGTTTTTAAAGTTCGATAAAAGGGAAATGTCGTTATGGGAAGCCGTAGACTTTCTGAATACTTTGGTGGACGATAGCGATCCTGATATTGACTTGGACCAATTGCAGCATTTGTTGCAGACCAGTGAAGCTATTCGGGCTGATGGTCACCCTGATTGGTTTGTGTTAACGGGTTTCCTTCACGATGTGGGCAAGGTATTGTGCTTGTTTGGAGAACCTCAGTGGGCCGTTGTTGGCGATACATTCCCAGTGGGATGCAAATTCTCGGATAAAATTGTATATCCAGAATATTTTGAAACCAACACGGATTCAAAGGACGAGCGTTACAATCATACATATGGAGTTTATGAAGAAAATTGCGGTCTGGACAATGTCAAAATGAGTTGGGGTCATGATGAATATCTCTATCAAATCATGAAAGACTATTTACCGGAACCGGCCCTGTACATGATTCGATACCATTCATTCTATGCACAACATCGTGAAAATGCATATGACCATCTCATGAGTGAACATGACCATAAGATGTTCGAATGGGTGAAAAAATTCAATCCATACGACTTGTACTCCAAGGCACCGGTGCCTCCTGATTCCAAGGCGCTGAGACCCTATTATGAAGATTTAGTGGCCAAGTATTTACCTGAAAAACTGAAATTTTAATCCCTTTAACCTAACCATCCAACCAAATGCTGGCCACCTATATAGGCTTTTTTGGATTTACTCTTTTCGTAATCATCTATACCACATACAGATTACGCAAAGACAACTTTAAATCTGCCAAGGGGTACTTCTTGGCCGGTAAAAGTCTTACGGGCCCCATTATCGCGGGATCTATGATTCTGACCAATATCTCTACCGAGCATTTGATCGGGATGAACGGCAGTTCCTATAAAAATGGGATTATCGTGATCGCTTGGGAAGTCACATCGGCCATTGCTTTGGTAATTGCGGCCATATTTTTTATTCCCAAGTTCATTAAAATGGGACTGGCCACCATTCCCCAATTTTTAGAAGAAAGATATGATGGGTTTACACGTTCTATAGTTGCCTTCCTGTTGATGTTGTCCTTTGTGATAACACTTTTGCCCATTGTTTTATATTCGGGTGCCATTAACATTGAAAGTGTTTTTGACTTTTCCACAATGTTCGGCATTGGAAAGGAAAGAGCTATGCTCTTTACCGTGTTTGTAATAGGGATTATTGGCTCCATGTACGCCATTTTTGGTGGACTAAAGGCTGTGGCATATTCCGATAGTTTGAATGGCGTAGGACTTTTGTTGGGAGGATTATTGATTCCGGCCATTGCCTTGTATCAAATCGGTGATGGAAATATTCTTAGTGGATTGGGCACAGTGTACGACTTTGCGCCAGACAAGTTTGATATCGTGGGAAGTGAAGATTCAGTGATGCCGTTTTCCGTGCTGTTTACAGGTTTGATGATTAACCAATTGTATTTCTGGGGAATGAACCAGGCCATTATACAAAGAGCGTTCGGTGCCAAAAATTTGGTCGAAGCACAAAAGGGACTGATTTATACCGGCATACTTAAACTATTCGTACCCTTGATCATAGTGTTGCCAGGGTTGATTGCGTATTACTATTTTCAAGATCAATATATAGATACACCAGATTTGATCTATCCACTTTTGGTCAAAAAGGTATTGCCGACCTACCTCTTTGGATTTTTTGCAGCGGTGGTTTTGGGAGCTGTACTGAGTACCTTCAACAGTGTGCTCAATTCGGCAAGTACTATTTTTTGTTATGATATCTACAAAAAACTAATTAACAAGGAAGTATCGGATGCTAGATTGGTGCACTACGGAAAAATCACCTCGGTCATCCTTGCGGTATTGGCCATTGGTGTTGCGCCTTTGGTCGCTTATGCCCCTGATGGCCTGTATTTTTTACTTCAAGAACTCAATGGAATCTTTTTTATTCCCATTTCGTCGGTGATTATAGCGGGGATTTTCTTTAAGAACATCAACAAAACTGGAGCTAAGGCGGGCCTTTTCTTTGGCTTTGCATTTTACATTCTGACCACCTTTATTTTGAATGTGGATATCCATTTTGTCCACCTCTGGGGAATAGAATTTGTGCTGAATTTTATCATCATGTTTTTGGTGTCGCGAATGTATCCTGAAGCTGCATATGTTGAAACAAAAGGTAGGGATGAGAAACCTTGGCGCTTTGTTAATGCTTTTGGAGTGGCCCTAACTTTTGTGACTATCTTAATTTACGTGTTGTTGTCATGATGCAAAAATCATTTATACATAAAGATTTTTTATTGCAAAACAGTTTTGCGGAGGAACTGTATCACAACTATGCAAAAGATTTACCCATAATAGATTACCACTGCCATCTTTCTCCTGCGGATATAGCAACCGATCGTATTTTTAATAATATCTCGGAAGCTTGGATTCATGGAGATCATTATAAATGGCGCGCCATGAGAACAGTTGGAATTGGTGAGGAATACATTACCGGAAGTGCCTCCGATGAGGAGAAGTTCTTGGCTTGGGCAAAGGCAGTTCCGCAAACCATTAGAAATCCATTGTACCATTGGACACATTTGGAACTGGCTCGCTATTTCGATGTATTCGATTTGTTGAACGAAAACAATGCCCAAACAATTTATAAATCAACCAGCGAGCAGTTGGGGTCGAGCGATTTTTCGTGCAGGTCCCTGCTTTCCAAAATGAAGGTAGAGGTGGTTTGCACTACCGAAGACCCGACGGATTCTTTGGAGCACCATCAAAAAATGGCTGAAGAGAACCCAAGGTTGTTTATGGGGACTTCTTTCAGGCCCGACAAGGCGATTTTGATAGGGTCACAGAACTACAATGAATACATCGATACTTTGGCAGAGGTGTCGGGTGTTGAGATAAGCTCTTATGATGATTTATGCGGAGCTTTGGCAGAACGAGTTGCATATTTTGCTGCCAATGGATGTACGTTATCGGATCATGGATTGGAGAACATACCTTTCGAACCGGCGACGCCAACTGAGGTATCCAAAATTTTCACTAAAAGGAGAAGTGGACATCAACTTGAAGAAAAAGAAATCAAACAATTTGAAACAGCGCTGTTGTTATTTCTTTCAGAAATGTACAGCGATAATGGTTGGGTCCAACAATTTCATTTAGGACCCTTACGAAACAATAACACCAGAATGTTGAAGACCTTGGGTCCCGACACAGGATGGGATTCCATTGGAGATTTTTCACAGGCCAGAAACCTGTCCCGTTTTTTGGATGCCCTGGATTCCAAGGACAAACTGGCCAAGACCATTTTATACAATTCCAATCCTGCGGACAATGAGGTCTTCGCGGCCATGACAGGAAATTTTAATGATGGTACCGTTAAAGGGAAGGTTCAATATGGTTCTGGATGGTGGTTTTTGGATCAGAAAGATGGAATTACCAAGCAGTTGAATGCGCTGTCCAATGTTGGACTAATAAGCTGTTTTGTGGGGATGTTGACGGACTCCAGAAGTTTTCTGTCATTCCCAAGACATGAATATTTTAGAAGGGTGTTGTGCAATCTTTTTGGAGAAGAAATAAAGCAAGGCGAATTGCCAAATGATATGGATTTGATCGGGAAGATCATACGAGATATTTGTTACTTTAATGCAAAGGAATATTTCGATTTTAAAAACTTATAGACACATGAAAAAAGTAGTCACCTTCGGTGAAATTATGTTGCGGTTGTCCCCACCGGGATTCTTAAGGTTCTCGCAGACCAACCAATTCGATATTGTATATGGAGGAGGAGAATCCAATGTGGCCGTTTCTTTGGCCAATTATGGGATTCCTGTTGATTTTGTGACTCGTTTACCCAAAAACGATTTGGGAGAATGCGCAAAAATGGAAATGCGCAAACGAGGGGTGAACACAGATAACATCATTTATGGCGGGGATAGATTGGGTATCTACTTTTTGGAAACCGGAGCGGTGAGCCGTGGGAGCAAAGTGGTGTACGACCGTGCACATTCGGCCATTGCAGAGATAGAACCAGGAATGATCAACTGGGAAAAAGTATTTGATGGAGCCCAATGGTTCCACTGGACCGGAATTACTCCGGCCATCTCCCAAGGAGCGGCAGATGCTTGTCTGGAAGCTGTAAAGGCAGCAAAAAAAATGGGAATTACCGTTTCCACCGACCTGAATTATCGAAAAAAATTATGGAAATATGGAGGGGATCGTGAAAAAATAATGACAGAGCTCACATCCTATTGCGATATCATCTTGGGCAATGAAGAAGACGCGGAAATGCACTTCGGCATCAAACCAAAAGATTTGGATATCACCACCCAGGGACATGAAGTGAAGGCCGAAGCATTTTTATCGGTCTGTAAACAGATGATGGAGAAGTTTCCCGATGCCAAAAAAGTAATCACAACTTTGCGAGGTTCTATTTCCGCTTCACACAATACATGGGCGGGAGTCCTCTACGATGGCAAGAAAATGTACGATACCCGTCAGTACCAAATCACCCATATTGTGGATCGCGTGGGTGGAGGTGATTCTTTCATGGGAGGATTAATTTATGGGTTATTGACCTATCCAGATGATGATCAAAACGCTTTGGATTTTGCTGTTGCCGCATCCTGCTTAAAACATACCATAAAGGGCGATGCGAACTTGGTCACAGTTGAGGAAGTTGAAAAATTAATGGGAGGAGATGCCTCGGGAAGGGTCTCTAGATAAACAAGAAAGGAATGGCGCAGTATTCACGATTGGAAGTAGCTATGGTAATGAAGGAGACAGGAATGGTTCCGCTATTTTATCATTCCGATGTTTCCGTGGCAAAGAAAGTCCTTAAAGCATGTTATGATGGAGGGGCAAGATTGATGGAATTCACGGCACGCGGTGATTTTGCCTTTGAGATATTTGGAGAACTGGTGAAATATGCCCAAAGTGACTTACCAGAAATGATTTTAGGGGTGGGTTCCATTACAGATGCGGGAGCAGCATCCCTATATATGCAATTGGGGGCCAATTTTGTGGTCACACCTGTTTTTAGGGAAGATATTGCCAAAGTCTGCAATCGAAGAAAGGTATTGTGGTCTCCTGGTTGCGGTTCGCTAACGGAGATAGCACAAGCTGAAGAATGGGGATGCGAGATTGTTAAACTTTTTCCTGGTTCAATATATGGACCTGAGTTTGTAAAGGCGGTAAGAGCTCCGCAACCTTGGACGAATATCATGCCCACAGGAGGGGTAAGCACAGATGAAGATAATTTGAAAGCTTGGTTTGATGCTGGAGTAACCTGTGTGGGTATGGGTTCAAAATTAATTTCCAAAGAGATTATTGCCAATGAAGACTATAAAGGTCTTCAAGAAAAGGTTTCAGAAACATTGGACCTAATTAAAAAATTGAGAGCTTAAAAAATGATAAGGAGGAAGTCCAAATATCTCTTTCTGGCCGCTTTAACTTTCCTGCTATGGGGGTGTAATAAAGTTGGAACGTCCAAGACCATAAAACTGGCGCATGGTCTGGATGTGAATCATTCCGTTCACATGGCTTTAGTAAAAATGGGGGAGGATTTGGCTCAACTTTCCGATGGCAAACTTTCCGTGGAGATATATCCCAACCAACAATTGGGCACGGAACGGCAGACTATGGAATTGCTGCAAATCGGTAGCTTGGATATGACCAAGGTCTCTGCAGGAATTCTTGAAAACTTTGCCCCAAAGACCAAGGTTTTGGGACTTCCATACCTTTTTAGGGATAGGGAACATTCCTTTAAGGTATTCGATGGCCCCATTGGTCAGGAATTACTGAATGACGGCAAAAAATATTGGCTGAAGGGCCTTGGGTTTTACGATGCTGGTAGCCGAAGCTTCTACACCAAAGAAAAAGTGGTTGAGCATCCTGATGATTTAAAAGGACAAAAGATTCGGGTAATGCCAAGTGTAACTGCCATGGAAATGGTTCGAGGTTTTGGAGGTTCGCCTACACCAATTTCATGGGGAGAATTGTATACGTCATTACAGCAGGGTGTAGTGGATGGGGCCGAGAACAATCCTCCAAGTTTTTACCTATCCAAACACTATGAAATCTGTAAATACTATTCGCTGAACGAGCATACCTTTTCACCGGATGTTGTGATTGTAGGAACACAATTTTGGGATAGCCTTACTGAGGAAGAACAAAATTGGCTTCAACAGGCCGTAGATGCATCAGTCATTTACCAAAGGGAATTATGGGCCAAGGCCGAGGCCGAAGCCTTAGAGGCAATTCAAAAATCGGGCGTTCAAATCATAAGGCCGGACAAGATTCCTTTTTCTGAACGAACGGACAGGTTATACGAGAAGTATCAAAACGACGAAGCACTTTATTCTTTAATACAACAAATAAGAGCGGTAAACTGACCATGGAAATTAGAAAAGCTATAGACAAAATATTGGGTTGGGCATTGATTATAATAATGGCCGTTATGGTTTTGAATGTATTGTGGCAGGTATTTACGCGATTCGTGATTGGCACACCAAGTTCGTTTACGGATGAACTTGCCCGCTATTTGATGATTTGGGTTGGAATCCTTGGAGCCGCATTTGCATCAGGTAAGGACATGCACGTGGCCATTGATGTGTTGCCGCAGAAGTTTGACAAAGACACACAACGGAAGTTGTCCATTACGGTCAAATTAGTGGTAATACTGTTCGCCTTAACAGCGATGATTGTAGGAGGTAGCAGATTGGTCTATGTCACCTATGTCTTGGAACAATTGTCACCAGCTTTACAAATACCATTGGCTTACGTTTATCTTGTAATTCCGATAAGTGGGCTATTGATAGTGTATTACAAAATTTCGGATATTTTAAAACCTACTGCTTGATGGAGTACATTCCGGTTTTAGTGTTGATCATAAGTTTTTTGGGTTTGCTGGCCATAGGCACTCCAGTGGCATGGAGTATCTCAATTTCAGCCTTGTTGACCATGCTGGTTAGTATTCCCTTTTTGCCGGCGACAACAACCATTGCACAAAGAATGGGAGCGGGGCTCGATAGTTTTGCGCTTTTGGCAATTCCCTTTTTTATTCTGGCAGGGAACCTGATGAACAAAGGGGGTATGGCGCATCGACTCATTGCTTTTGCCAAGACTTTGGTAGGGGCACTTCCTGGTGGACTTGCTCTGATCAATGTTGTTGCAGCTATGCTGATGGGAGCTATTGCGGGATCAGCAATGGCATCGGCATCGGCCATGGGAAGCATCCTCGGACCCGAAATGGAAAAAGAAGGATACTCAAAAGAATTTGGCGCGGCCGTTAACATTACATCGGCGACAACCGGCTTGGTAATTCCACCAAGTAATATCCTAATTGTTTATTCTTTGGCCAGTGGAGGAGTGTCCATAGCGGCATTGTTTTTGGCTGGATATGTACCCGGTATTTTAACAGGACTATTTTTAATGATAGTGACCGTGATATGGGCCAAAAGAAAAGGCTATACCGGAAACACCAAAAAAGGAAGCGTTGGTATTTCAGAGATCGTAAAGACTTTTGTTGACGCGTTTCCAAGTCTATTATTGCTTTTTATCGTTATTGGTGGAATTGTTGCGGGCATATTTACTGCCACAGAAGCTTCGGCAATTGCAGTTTTGTACTCCCTGCTCTTGGGTTTTCTATATAAGGAAATCTCATTCAAAAACCTCCCAAGCATTTTATTGGAATCATCGCTTACCACGGCCATTGTTATGTTGTTGATAGCAGCATCGATTAGTATGTCTTGGGCCATGTCCTACGAGAATATACCCCAAGCTACAAGTGATGTTTTACTGGGAATCAGCGATAACAAATTTGTAGTGCTTCTGATTATCAATGCCATTTTGCTGTTTGTGGGCATTTTTATGGACATAACACCTGCAGTGCTCATTTTTACACCAATTTTCCTGCCTGTGGTGACCAAGTTGGGAATAGACCCAGTTCATTTCGGAATCATCATGATTTTGAATCTCTGTATCGGGTTGTGCACCCCGCCAGTGGGGTCAGTACTTTTTGTGGGCGTGGGTGTGGCAAAAACCTCTATTCAAAAAGTGATAAGACCATTGTTGCCATTGTTTTTGGCGATGATCATAGCCTTGTTTTTAATAACCTATATCCCACAGTTGACAATGTGGTTGCCTAATTTATTTGATTTATAACGAATTGAACATGAATAATTTAAAATGTAGAAAAGTGAAGAACAAACAAATTACCCTTTTGAGGGTGTCCATGATTTTGGTTTTGGCGACTATAACCAGTTGCGAACAAAAACCAAAGGATAATACCCCTTGGGTGTCTATTTTTGATGGCAAGACCCTTGATGGATGGACCGTAAAAGGTGGTACGGCCGAATATTCGGTGGATGACGAAGCCATTGTAGGTACAACAAAGCACGATACCCCGAATACCTTTCTTACCTCTGATAAAATGTATGGTGATTTTATTTTGGATTTGGAGTATTTGGTTGATTCCACGATGAATTCAGGTATACAAATTCGGAGTAATAGCATTCCTGGCTATTACAACGGGCGCGTACACGGTTATCAGGTGGAGATAGATCCATCCGATCGTGCATGGAGTGCAGGTGTTTATGAAGAAGGACGTAGGGGATGGCTGAATCCACTATCCAAAAATGAGGCCGCCCAAAAAGCATTCAAACAAAATGAATGGAACCATTATCGCATTGAAGCGATTGGGGATACCATAAAAACTTGGATCAACAATGTTCCGGCGGCATATCTTATTGATGACGTTACAGCTTCAGGTTTTATTGGATTACAGGTGCATAGTATTGGCGAAAAGCAAAAGGCGGGAACTGAAATACGCTGGAAAAACATTCGAATTCTCACAGATGATTTGGAAAAGTACAGTACTAAGTCTCCCTTGGAACCAGTAGTTACCAAAAACCAATTGACCCAACATGAGGAAAAAGCTGGATGGACCATGCTTTGGGATGGTGAAACAACAAAAGGATGGAGAGGTGCAAAACTGGACCATTTTCCAGAAACAGGGTGGACCATCGAAAATGGTGAGTTGATTGTTTTGGCTTCCGGTGGAGGAGAGTCTGAGGCTGGTGGAGATATCGTTACGGAGAATCAATATGACAATTTCGAGGTAAAATTGGATTTCAAGATTACCGAAGGAGCCAATAGCGGAATCAAATACTACGTGAATACCGACTTGAACAAAGGAGCCGGGTCATCAATTGGATTGGAATTTCAGATTCTTGATGATGAACGCCATCCAGATGCCAAGCTTGGGAACCATGAGGGGAGTAGAACCGTGGGTTCACTTTATGACCTGATTCAAGCGGATACCAATAAATATGTAAAACCGATTGGTGAGTGGAATACAGCACATATCATTTCAAACAACAACCATGTGGAACATTGGTTGAACGGGGTCAAGGTATTGGAGTATGAGCGCAAAAGTGATGCCTATCGAAAATTGGTTTCTGAGAGCAAGTATGTAAAATGGCCGCAATTTGGTGAAGCTGATAAAGGAAACATTCTATTACAAGACCATGGAGATAGAGTGGCCTTTAGAAATATTAAAATCAAACAACTATAAACCTAATATCATGGGTACAAGAAGAAATTTTATCAAAAAATCCACAGCAGGAGCAGCTGGATTGACGGTTGGCGGAATATTAATGTCCAATACAGGTTTTTCCAGTATTCTAGGGGCCAATGATCGCCTTGGAGTTGCGGTTATTGGAGTTAGAAGTCGCGCTAAGGCACATTGCATAGCAATACATCAAGACCTTAATGCCAAAATCCTGTATAACTGTGATGTTGATGATGTGATCATTGAAGAACACAATACATGGTGTCAAGAAAATCTTGGATATGTTCCAAAAGTTGAAAAGGATTTCCGAAAAATTTTGGAGGATAAAGATGTGGATGCGGTTTTTATCGCCACTCCAGAACACTGGCATGCTCCAATGTCCATCATGGCCATGCAAGCGGGAAAACACGTTTATGTGGAAAAACCTTGTAGTCATAATCCACATGAAAACCAATTACTGGTTGCAGCCCAAAATAAGTATGGCAAAAAGGTGCAGATGGGGAATCAGCAGCGCTCGGCAAGGACCTCTATGCAAGCAGTTATGGATATTCGAAATGGAATTATAGGCGAAGTGTATAAGGGGGAGGCTTATTATTCCAATAATAGGGGATCGATTGGAATAGGAAATAAAATAAGCATACCTAAGACTTTGGACTGGGACCTTTGGCAAGGACCTGCTCCAAAGGAGGATTACAGAGATAACGTACATCCGTATAACTGGCACTGGTTCCGAACTTGGGGTACCGGGGAAATCCATAACAATGGAACCCACGAAATTGATATTTGTCGTTGGGCTCTTGGAGTGGATTTGCCATCAACCGTAACTTCTTTTGGTGGAAAATATACCTATGATGATGATTGGGAATTTGTGGACAATCAACAAGTAACTTATTCCTTCCCTGGGAACAAGTTTATCACTTGGACAGGGCATAGCAGAGGTATCATGAAACCTGAGCGTCCAGGTAGGGGAATTACAATTTATGGAAGCAAGGGAAGCATCGAACTAAGCAGAAATTTTTATAAATTATATGACCTGGCTGGCAATCCTATCAAGTTGGAGTTTGAAAAAACACAAAGTGCAACTACAAATACTAGGGGAATTGGCGGATTGGATGTTGATCATGTTGGTAACTTTTTTAATGCCATTAGAAAGGATGAATCGTTGAATTCGGACATCAACGATGCCAGTATTTCAACAATGTTGTGTCACTTGGGCAATATGGCGCAAGATGCCGGACACTCATTGGAAGTGGACACAAAAACGGGAAAAGTGCTTAATGATGATGCCATTATGAAGAAGAGTTGGAAAAGAGAATATGCAAAAGGGTGGGAGCCTAAACTATAAAAATGAAGCGAAGAGATTTTGTGGCAAGAACTGGAATGGCAGTTGCAGGAATATCTGCAATGAATGCTGGGGCGTTTTATCCATCAAAAAATGAAGTGATCAATATTGGAGTCATCGGTACAGGGGATCGAGGAGGGGGACTTATTCCGATTATCAACAAGATTGATGGGCTTAAAGTGACCGCCTGTTGCGATGTTCTTCCTTTCAGATTGCAAAATGCAATGGAGAAGGTAGAGGGTAAGGCAAAAGCGTATTCAGAATACAAAGCACTTTTGGATGATAAGAAGGTGGACGCTGTTTTGATAGCAACACCTTTTAGTGAGCATTCCCACGTAGCCCTTGACGCCTTGGATGCGGGAAAGCATGTCTACTGCGAGAAAACTATGGTAAAAGGATACGATGCCACAAAAAATCTAGTTGCCAAAGCTTCCTCGTCGAAAAACATTTTCCAAACCGGACACCAATATCATAGCTCTAGACTCTATACCCATGTGGTGGATTTAATAAAGAATGGCAAAATCGGTAAGATAACTGCAATTGAATGTCAATGGAATAGAAATGGGAATTGGCGTAGGCCGGTTCCAAGTCCTGAACTTGAAAGGGCCATCAATTGGAGGATGTACAAACAATTCTCCGGCGGCTTGTTGGCAGAACTATGCTCGCATCAATTGGATTTCAGCAATTGGGTATTGAATGCGGTTCCAATTAAGGTGGTTGGCGATGGCGGTATCGACTATTGGAAAGATGGCCGAGAAACTTTTGATAATGTCCATATGATCTACACTTATCCCAACGGTGTGAGGGCAAAATTCACCTGTTTGACCAGTAATTCAAAGGACGATTACCTGATTAAGGTTCTTGGGGACAAGGGAACAATAACCATTGATTACGCCAAAGCTTGGTTCTATCCAGAAAATAGGGAAAAGCCAAAAGAGATTGGGGAGGTCGATGGAGTTTCAGGGGCTACCGTAAAATGGGATCAAGATAAAGGAGTACCTATTGAAGTAGAACATTTAGATCCAAGTAAACAAGCATTACTGGATTTTAGGGACAGCATTTTAAGTAACACGACGCCAAAGTCCAATGTCATCAGTGGAGCGAAAGCGGCAATATGCGTACAAATGGGCCTGGATGCGCTGTATTCGGGAAATGTAGTTAATTGGAAAGAAGGACTGATGTAAAACTTTGGGATGAATCCCATGTATAAATAAGTTAGAAAAATCCAGCTTTAGCTGGATTTTTTTTATGGATAAAAGTTTAAAGCCAAAGTAATTTATTGACATATTTTTCCTATTAAATTATTGTTTTAGAGGAACATACCGTAAAATCCGTGCCTTGATTTTAAGCATTGGTCAATTGATATAAGGCATTCGTTAATTCCGCAAACCCACTCCCGGCCTTTATTGCTTTTTTTAATATGGATAAAAACTACCCAATCGGTTTTTGTCCCTAAACCCAAAATCTTAGCCTATGATCCAACAATTACTTTTTAGTGTATTGTCAATTCTTTTTTTGGAAAGAAAGGAACATTTGTTCCATTCCACCTTATGGCCCCGAGGAGTTAAGGGCGTATGTTTATTGTTTTTTCTGATAAGCTCATCGTATACTGTTCTTGGACAGGATATAGAATGTGATACCTGGTTTGCGGCGGACAGGGCTGTGAATGCGCAATCATTACCTTATAGTCCAAGTAACCTGTATTTACTCACGCCATTCTCTCCGACTGATGGCACGGTTGTAGAGTATTGGTCTGATCTTGTGGATTTTACCCCTCAGGATGCTTATAGGTATCCTACCAATCCGTTACACTATCCAAACGCTCCTGCGTATCCTAATGAATATCCTGCGGCAACCGATCCTGGGTTTGAGTATTCTGCTGGCTCTTATATAAACCTCGGTTTAATTGCTCCAGCGGGAAACCCAACACTTCAAAGAAATGAAATGAACTTTAATCCGGTAATCGAATTTGATGGTTCGGATAATGGAGGTGTCGGGCAGGCACTTCATTTTAGATCTAGTACAAGGAATGACATTACCGTTTTTATCGTTTTTCGCGGTCAGGGAGCTGGAAACTCTGCCGATACCCAGCGCCTGTTGTTTGGAGGTGATATGGATTCGTACACTGCTGCCAATACCAACTTATCCTTGGGCATATCAGATGGTAACCGGTTCTCAATAGGGAGAACTTGGAGGGATGGCGGCACCAATCAAAGTTATTTTCAATCAGGGGGCATCGATTTGAACAACGAACCTACTATTGGGGTTTTTACAAGGAATTATAGTGCAGGGGATGATGAATTGGATACTTGGGTCAATGGTTTACATGATATCGATTTAATATACAGTGGGAATGATGCTGGAGATTCCTTCTTTTATTTTAATAGCATAGGGAGGCATTTTAATAGTAATGATGCAAATAGGAACCTTACAGGCCAGATTGCTGAAATTCTTTTGGTAGATGATGCGCTTACTAGTTATCCCAATGAAATTATTAAGGCAGAAAGTTATTTGGCCATAAAATATGGTATAACATTAGCACGACTTGGAGGCCTCGGAAGTAGCAACGGAAATGATTCATATAGCTACCTAGCGGCCGATGGCACGGTAATCTGGGCACCGCACATACAGTATAGGTTTGATATTGCAGGAATTGGCGTAGATAGACATGATGATGTGAACATAGGAGGAGGTGACGAGATAAAACTTCGCTACAACCTAGATCAAAGAATTTCCAAGAGTGTAAATACCGATGCAATTGTCACCATATCCACAGGTCCCGATTTTATATCGGGAGACGATAGAGATGTACGGGATGATGATAGCATAAGACCACATATTGATGGAGATGGACGCGACTATGACCATAACTACCTTTTATGGGCCAGTGACCGCGCTTCTTTAACGTCTACAGTTACTGAGCTTCCCAGTACTGGACTTCTTCTTCCAGGTCCGGTAGTTTTTACTCCAACCGAAAGAATTGCTAGGGAGTGGAAAGTACAAAAAAATACTTCAGGCGGAGAAACACCAATATATGGGGTAAGCGTAAGGGTTGAACTTTCGGGATCGGACATCATATGTCCAGTTTATCTGGCAATAGATACTGATGGCAATGGTGATTTTACTGATGGCCCAATAACCTATATTGAAGCTGCAAGCATAGATGTTGGTAATAGTATTGTCTATTTTGACAATGTAAACTTTGAGGATGAAGAGGTCTTTACCATAGTACATTCCCCAGATATTACTCCTCCAACTGGAACCATTGATAATGTTGTTGTTTGTGATTCGATACCAGCGGTAGACACCACCGATGTTTATAATCTAGATGATAATTGTGAGGTGGATACGGTAACACATCAAGGAGATGTTTCGGATGGACTTATAAACCCAGAGACAATTACCCGTACCTACAGAATAACGGATACCTCGGGGAACTTTACTGATGTACAACAAACCATACAGGTTTACACAACCCCAAATGCCGGATCAAATAATTCTATAAACATTTGTGAGAATGATACTTCAGTTGATCTCTTTGCTAGCCTTGGCGGGGCCGACGCTGGCGGTAGCTGGAGCGACGATAACTTCACGGGTGTTGACCTTACTGACCCTACTAATGTAGATTTTACAGGTATAACTGTTGGGAACTATGACTTTACATATACAGTAACAGCTGTTAATCCTATATGTCCAAATGACTCTGCAACAGTCACCGTTAGTATAGACGCACAAGCGACCGTTGCGGCGGCCGGTCCCGACATCGCACAGTGCAACAACGGGAACTTCACCATGGCGGCGAACGCGCCGACCGTGGGCACGGGAAGCTGGAGTTTGGTCCTCGGTACGGCAACGATAACGACCCCCGCCAGCGAGACGACCACTGTCACGGGCCTTGCCCTTGGGGACAGTGCGACCCTTAGGTGGACGATAACCAACGGCAGCTGTATGAGCACAGACGATGTGGTTATCACCAATCATGTCCAGCCTTTCGCCGACGCTCCCGCCAATGTTGAGTCCTGCGACTCCTATACGCTCCCTGCGCTGACCAACGGAAACTACTTCGGCGGCCCCGGCGGCACGGGCACTGCGTACTCTGCCGGTGATGTGATAAGCACCAGCACGACGCTCTATGTGTACAGTGCGGGCACGGGCTCCTGTCCCGATGTGGAGAACAGCTTCGATGTGACGATCAATGTGACGCCGCTTGCCGACGCTCCCGCCAATGTTGAGTCCTGCGACTCCTATACGCTCCCTGCGCTGACCAACGGAAACTACTTCGGCGGCCCCGGCGGCACGGGCACTGCGTACTCTGCCGGTGATGTGATAAGC
>NZ_JBSIOV010000001.1:928883-1500022 GCF_053642935.1 Flagellimonas sp. 2504JD4-2
ACCAGCACGACGCTCTATGTGTACAGTGCGGGCACGGGCTCCTGTCCCGATGTGGAGAACAGCTTCGATGTGACGATCAATTCAATTTCAGCTTTAGTGAGCGTGGACAACGAGTTGTGTTTGGACAGTGGTACAGGTTCCATAAATGTTTCCATGAATAATGGAGTTCCTCCTTATACGGTCCAAGTGAATACGATGCCAGTAATGGTTTTCAATACGGATGATTTTACTATTGGTAATTTGATTTCCGACAATTATTCCTTAAGTATTATCGATGCACAAGGTTGCATAACGAATGAAGTATTTGATATAGAAGCCGATGGAATAAATCTAGGTGCTGAAGTTACACCTATTTATAGCTGCAACCTAGGCATATTTTCCAACGGTATTGATGTTGTTTTAATGGATGCTTCTGTTGCATCCGATGTGATGTACGCTTTGAATTCCGTTAATCCGAATGATTTTGTATTGAATCCAGACTTTACCGATATTTCAGTTGGAACCCACTTTTTATCTATTCTGCATACGAATGGTTGCATGGAGTCCATCCCTTTTGAGATAGAAGATAGAGAGCCATTAAATTTAATCTTGAACAGTTCTGGAATCAACCAAATTACTGCTACGGTTACAGGAGGCGCTCCTCCATATACTTATTTCTTTAATGACGAGCCAGGTTCTGGTGAGAATACCTATTCTATCCAGTACAGCGGATTGCATACGGTACGAGTTTTGGATGGAAATGGTTGCGAGGTTTTTGATACTATTTCGCTTGAATTCTTGGATATAGAAATACCCAATTTCTTTACCCCAAACAATGATGGGCAGAATGATACTTGGAGTCCGAGGAACATTGAAGGATTCCCAAATATAGAGACCATTATATTTGATCGCTATGGTAGAGAAATCCGCATAATGGGAGCCATAGGAAATGGTTGGGACGGTTTTTATGAAGGTAGACCTTTGCCTTCAGGAGACTATTGGTATATCGTAAAACTTAATGATGGTAGTGAACGTGAATTTGTGGGGAATTTTACCCTATACAGATAAAAACTAATGATGAAGAAAAGAATAGTGTATCTATTGATATTGTTTGGGGTCTTCTATGTAAAAGGACAAGAATTAACCATTCCGCAATTGTCGCAATACCTATCGGACAACCCTTTTTTGATGTCTCCAACATACGCAGGAATAGGTAATTATGTTAAGGTTCGAATGAACGGGCTTACCCAATGGGTGGGCGTAGAAAATGCTCCCGATACCCAATCGCTATCTGCAGATGTTAGGTTAGGAAATAAATCAGGAATTGGATTGGTTCTATACAATGATTCAAATGGGGAGACCAAGCAACGAGGAGGTAAAGTTTCCTTTGCCCATCATCTAATTATAGACAAGTACAAGGACAATTTTTTTTCGTTCGCACTGAGTTTCAATATGAACCAGTTTCGGATTGATATTGAAAATTTTCGAAACAACAATGATCAGGCAGTGGTGGATGATCGATCTTCGAACAATCCGAATTTTGATTTAGGGATTTTATATCGAAAAAGAGGGTTTTATTTGAGCTTGAATGCAGGGAACATCTTGAATAAAAACCTAGAAAATTTCAACCCTATTTTTGAACCCAATACGCTTAGAAATTATTATCTATATGCAGGCTATAAATATCGCAAACACCCTAGGGATAAATTTGAATTGGAACCATCAGTATTCTTTCAATATTTTGAAAACGATGGCCGTTCGGTTACGGATGCGAACATTAAGCTTAGGTGGTATGATTTTCTGGATTATTACTATGCAGGATTTACGTACCGTTTTTTAAACGACCAGCCCGGCAATCCTCTATATGTGGCTCCGATTATAGGATTGAAAAAAGGGGACTTTTATTTTGGATACTCTTATCAACTTATTATGAACCAAATACTTGGGTATTCCTCAGGAACACATGTCGTAACGCTGGGCATAGACCTTTTCCAGGGGATATCCAATTGCACCTGTACATATTGAACAATTATAAATGAAAATTAAAAGAAAATGTTTTTAAGAAGAAGTAGATGGCACCTAACAGGGTTATTTGCCATTTGTTTGCTAGTCCTTGGCTGTGGTAACGAGGATAATAATCTTGGCTCGAGACAAAGTGTGGGAGCCATACCCGAGGGGACAACAGAAACCCTTGTTTACGTATCCGTTGATGATTTTGAAGTTCCCATTTATCTTTCTATACCAGCTGGCTGTGAAAATGCGCCCTTACCTGCTGTAGTTGTCATGCACGGTTCAGGTGGAATGTGGAGCAATGACGATCCAAGTACAGAAACTATGTCGGGACAATTTAGGGAGTGGCAAGCCCTTTTGGCTCAAAATTGTATTGTAGGGGCTTTTGTGGATAGTTATACCGGTAGGGGAATATTGACCAAGACTGGTAAGTGGGAAGAATTACCAGATAACTTTAGGATTAGTTCACAATTTGTTAGGCCAAGGGATGCAAATGCAGCACTTTCCATGCTTCAGAACCTGACCTTTGATGATGGGAGCTATGTTGTGGAAATAGATAAGATTGCTATTTTAGGCTTTTCAGATGGCGCAAGTGCCGTTGCAGCCACATTAATTGACACAGATAGAATTTCAGATGATTTTGAATGGACACAGAGTCAAAATGGGAAAGAATATGATGCTTCTGACGGAGTTTTGTCTCCTCAGCGCAAACCGGAAATTGGTTTCTCTGGAGGTGTTTTCTACTATGGGGGTTCAGTAGGTCATAACTATTGGGGAAGACATCCGTGTAGTTCTGAAGCTATGGAAGAAAATATATTCTTCCCTTATGCGCCAATACTTTACAATATTCCGGAAGAAGACTCTTTAACAGATAATACACTTTGCATGGTCGATTTGCTTATGGACAAGGGAGCCCCAATAGAACTCATCTTATATAGTGGTGTAGGTCACGGTTTTGACTACGACGATGTATCACACAGTACTACCGCCAGAAATAACACCATAAAATGGCTTCAAGATTTGTGGTTTGAGAACTAAAAAATTTCAAGCCAAAAGAAATTAGAACAATTAAGAGACCGTTTGAATTGTTCTAAACTATCATCCTCCAAAAGGTCATGTTCCATACATCCGATGCACCTCTATAAGGAGATGGAGCCCAAAAATCACCCTCAAGACAGTAAAATAAAAATAAGGGCCTATTAAAGGTCTGAAAAAGAGTAATGTATAAAACACTATGAGGAACAATTTTTTGGAAAAATGGATTTTAGATCTTGTGAAATCAGAATACGAAATTGGGAATATACCCAAAAGAGCCATCTATAAATTTAAGGATCAAAAAGGGGATTCAATTGAAGTCACGGTTGAATGGGTTAACACTGAAAATATGGATTGTAAAATTGTTTATGTGGCCAGAGCTTTTGGAAAATGCAGCCAAGTTGCAGATAACGATTTGATGCATAACCCAATATTTAAGGTGGACAGCTATTATACCTTGGAGGTACATACCTATTTGAACGGAATAAAAAGAAGCTATAGCACGCGAAAAATTGTGGATTATGACGTAGAGAATGTCATTGATCAATTGGATTGTTTGGAAGGGGTTAGAGGATGAAAAGGTGATGGAAATTGGACTATTGACATAGTAGCATAAAGTATCGGAGAAACGACATTAACCATGGATTTATGTAGGGTAAAACCTTCATTTTTCTCCAACTATCGTTGACTAAATTATTCGTAATTTTTGTTTGAAATTAAAGGGTGGAAGTGATAAAATCTAAAGATGTTCCGATTTGATAAAAATACGATCACAAGATATTTTTTATATATTGTGCTAAACTAACTAAGCTAATCTTTGAGAAAATGTCATCATTTACTGAGCTTTTATCAGATAATAATAAAGATGACGAGAGGGGTGATTTAGGAAAAGTTACGAAATCGTTTGAGTTCGACCCCTCCGTAGAATGGAAGCTATTTTGCGATGGCAGTGAATCTGCATTTGTTAAAATTTATAATCACTATTTTCAGATGCTATACAATCTTGGCCGTCAATTTTCTGGCGATCAGGATCTGTTGAAAGATACCCTTCAAGAAACTTTTATCAATATTCGAAAGAAACGACATAAATTGCATAAAGTGATTTCGGTAAAGGCGTTTCTTATAAAATGTTACCGTAACAAAATTATTACCGAGCAAAAGAAACAAAAGAAGAATTTGAGGCTAAATTATTCTTCGAACTCATTTGGGTTTCTTTTGACTCCTTCCCACGAAAGTGTGCTAATTAGCAGACAATTTCGGCAAGATCAAATACAATTGATGCAAGAATCCTTGAACAAATTGACTAGAAGGCAAAGGGAGGCCATTTATTACTTCTATTACAATGGACTTTCGTACGCTCAAATTAAAGATGTCATGGGTTTCTCAAGTGTGCGTGCCGCAAGAAATTTGATCTATAGATCACTTACAGAGTTAAAAAAGAAGGCGCAAGTATCCGAAAAATAGCAGATACATATTTCCTCTAACCTTTACATGTAAACTATCTACACCTTTTTTGGACTTAACGGCTGAATGTAAACAGCGCAAAACTATCTGCGCATTGTTATGCTTTGGTGGGTTATGCTGAATGAAAAGTGTAAGGCAAAAAAGGAAAAGAAAGTGTTTCAATGAATTATTGATTATTCCGATTTTTGCAGCAATTATAACAGATACATCAATAGTGGTTTTATTTTTTTGGAAGAAAAGCAATTTATTTTGATGTCATTTAACAATTTTTAACGTCTTATGTATAAGAGAGGCCAACGTATGGATTATCATGAATATGAATTGGAAGATTTTCTGGCAGACCCAGAGTTTAGAAACTGGGTTTTGAAGCCCAACCCCGCTTCCCACTTTTTTTGGAAGAAATGGTTGGCGGCCAATCCATCCAAAAGAAATACCGTTTTTGCCGCAAAGGAAATAATACTCTCACTGAAGTTTCATTCTGGAAGTGAAGTCGATGATAAGGATCAAGGAGAATTACTAAAGTCTATTTTAGGAAAAAGAAAGCCAATACCAGGGGTTAAAAAGTTGGGATGGTATTCCATTGCGGTTCAAGCTGCGGCATGCGCATTATTGTTGATTGCATTATCCATCGGACATAGTACCTCTACCTCGGCCAAATTGGAACCTGTTTTTAGTTCTGTTAGGTATATCGTGAAAGAGAACTTTAAGGGCCAAAAATCAAGAATTACTTTACCGGACGGATCAACTGTCTTTTTAAATAACAACAGTAGGGTGTCTTATGCTTCCCAATTTAATGGCGAAAGAGAAGTCTTTTTAGATGGTGAGGCATTTTTTGAAGTCAAAAAAGACCCTGCCAA
Source organism: Flagellimonas sp. 2504JD4-2 (assembly GCF_053642935.1). Lineage (NCBI taxonomy): Bacteria > Pseudomonadati > Bacteroidota > Flavobacteriia > Flavobacteriales > Flavobacteriaceae > Flagellimonas > Flagellimonas sp. 2504JD4-2. The sequence continues at coordinate 934,229 of NZ_JBSIOV010000001.1, forward strand.
ACCTTTCCTTGTAAATTCTAATGGTTTGGTGACCAAGGCACTTGGAACATCATTCAATATAAAGGCCCACAAAGGCAAAAAAGTTGAAGTTGGATTGGTGACCGGAAAAATCTCTGTGGCATCCGTTTCGGAAGATGATAATGTCGAGATCATTAACAATAGAGGTGGTAAGGCGGTATTTGATGCCTTAGATGGGAAATTGGATATATCCGCATATGACGATATGGACTTTTACAAGTGGACCAAAAGGATTTTGGTGTTTAAAGCGGCAGGTTTTGATGAAATTGTGGAAGCCTTGGAAAACTGGTACGATGTGGATATCACCGTCCAAAACTTGAACAGGCCCATAACCTATACAGGTGAGTTCCCCAGTGAAAGCTTGGAAAGTGTTTTGGCCAGAATAGCATTCGTGGAACAATTCTCTTTTGAAATCGATGAAGAAAATGAAAGAGCAGTAACTATAACTTTTAAATAAAAACTACTAACACTTAAACTTATGAGAATGAAAAGCTACCCGTAAAAAATAAGTTTGCTCCAAAGAAAATGGCACTTTCGATGGAGACAAACTTATCATCAAAAGTTCAATTAATGTATATCAACTAAACCGATGTAAAAGTATGAAATTTAAACTATCTAAAACAATCGCTATGCTCTCTAGGATATTTATTTTGCAAGTAATATTCTGCTATTTCGCAATGGCTAACGAAGGGTATACGCAAAGCATGAAAGACATCTACCTTGAGTGGAATTCCGTCCGCCAAGTAAAAGTGTTGGATGTCTTTGAAGAAATCGAGAACCAATCCGCTTTCAAATTCAATTATGATGAGAAAGATGTGAACAGAAGAACAAAATTTAGTATTGCCACCGGGTCACATTCCGTATATGATCTATTGGAACAAATAAGCAAAGAAGCTTCACTTAGTTTTAGAAGGATTAATAGCACAATTGCTGTTTCTCCTAGACCTGAAAAAGAGTCTCCTGCAATTATAGAAAAGGAAGCCGTACAAAAAACAGTGACCGGAACCGTAACCGCTGCCTCCGATGGGGGACCACTGCCTGGCGTAAGTATTTTGGAACAAGGTACTACGAACGGTACGCAGACAGATTTTGATGGAAACTATACCATCGAAGTATCTGAAGGCTCAGTATTGGTATTCTCCTATTTGGGAATGTTGACGCAAAGTGTGACCGTTGGAGCATCTAATACGATCAACATTATTTTACAAGAAGATGCGAGCCAATTGGATGAGGTTGTGGTAACCGCTTTGGGTATTAAGCGAGAGAAAAAATCCCTGACCTATGCCACACAATCCGTTGAGACAGATGGTATTGATGAAGCAAGACCACAGCAAAACTTGGTGAATAGTTTATCGGGTAGAGTTGCTGGACTTTCCATACAAACATCAGGTAACGGCGTTAGTGGAGCTTCCAAAGTTGTATTGAGGGGTAACCGTTCCATTGCTGGTAGTAGTCAACCGTTATATGTTGTAGACGGTGTGCCGTTAGGTGGTGATATTGCAGATATTAGCCCTGACGATGTAGCTTCTATCAACGTGCTTAAAGGAGCGAATGCTGCTGCGATCTATGGAGCCCGAGCGAATAATGGTGCCATTATAATTACAACTAAGTCGGGAACGGCAGGTGGCTTTTCAATAGACTTCAGTGCGACAACTACAGCTGAGACTGCAAATATTTTGTTCGATTATCAAAACCAATTTGGTCAGGGTAGTGGGGGGACATATAACCCTGCTTCATTGCTTTCTTTTGGTCCTGCTCTTGGAGGGGGTTCTGTAGCTAACTGGTCTCCAAGTCCAGATATCACAGGGCAATTGCCATTTAATGCTCAATCTGATAATGTTAAAGATTTCTTTGAGACGGGCTTTAGCCAAGCGTATAACATTTCTGTCCGTTCAGGAAATGAAAGGGTACAGACCTTTTTTGGATATACCTTTGACGATAGAAAGGGTATTGTTAGTGGAAATGAGTTGCAAAGACACAATGCCAACTTTAAGATTGATAATGAAATTATTGAAGGTAAGTTGGATTTAAGTGCAAGAATCAACTATATCCGGACCAACATCGACAATCAATTGGATACGGGTGAATCATTTGCTAACCCATTACGACATGCCTATAGATTGCCTCGTAACATTCGTACACAAGATATCGAGGTTTTCGAATATGTTGATGCCAATGGTAATACCAGACAGAATTATTGGGATCCAGGAAATAATGGTGGTGCGAATCCATATTGGACCATAAACAGAAACCTTAATGAGATTATTACCAATAGAGTTTTGGGATATTTGTCATTGACCTATCATTTTAACGATAATTTGGATTTATTGGTGAGGACCGCTATCGATCAAAGCAGTGGTTCTAGGGAAGATAGAGATTTTAATGATTCTTATATTATTGCTGACAATGGTCAATATCAAACCAATAATTCCAACTCATTGGAATGGAATACGGATTTCCTTTTGAGCTACAACAAGCAAATCAACGATGATTGGGCCTTTAATGCGAGCATTGGTGGTAACAACAGACAAGCTAATGCCAAATCAGTATCAACAAGCAATGGCGGACTCAATGCAGCTAACATATTTGCCATAAGCAATGCCATGAACTTAACTGCAAGTCAAACATTAAACCGTAGAGAAGTAAATTCACTATATGGTTTTGGCCAAGGTTCTTATAAAGATGCCATTTTCTTGGATTTGACCTACAGGAGTGATTGGAGTTCTACATTGCCGGAAGATAATAATAGATTTGACTACTACTCTGCCGGTGTAAGTGCAGTTCTCTCTGATTTGGTGGATTTACCAGAAGCATTTTCTTTCTTGAAATTGAAAGCCAACTATGCTGAGGTAGGTAACGATACGGCTCCGTTTAGTTTAACAAGAATAGCAAGCTTGCAGCCAGGTGGTTTCATTCAGTTGGGAACTGTTTTGCCTAATCCGGATTTAAAACCAGAGCGTACACGCTCAATTGAGTTTGGTTTTGATGCCCGTTTCTTGGATAGCCGTTTAGGAATTGATTTCAACTATTATAAGTCAAATAGTGAGGATCAATTGTTTGGTCAGCAGGTACCTCAAGGTTCTGGTGTTGCGACTCGTTTTATCAACGGAGCGGATATCCAAAACAAGGGTGTGGAAATTATTGTAACTGCCAATCCAATTCGTACAGCAGATTTCAACTGGAACATCACAGCTAACTTTACCAAAAATGATAGTGAAGTTATCGAGCTAGCCGAAGGTCTTGAAACTTTGAGTTTTGGAGGTGATTTCTTCAGAAGATTTGAGTTGAACGTTGGAGACGAGTGGGGTAATGTATACTCTAGAGGTTTTGAGCGAGATGCACAGGGTAGAGTGTTGGTGACTCCAGATGGTTTACCACAGGTTACTGTAGGTCAAGATGTCCTTATTGGTAACTTCAACCCAGATTGGTTGGGTGGTATTTTAAATAACTTCGACTATAAGAACTTTAGTTTTAGTTTCTTGATCGATATACGTCAAGGTGGTACAGTAGGTACCTTTACCAACGCAATTTTGGCTTCCGATGGAGCTCTTACAAGAACGCTTCAGGGAAGAGATGGTTCCTTGGTATTCGGTCAGAACATATTCCCAAATCTAGAGGTGGTCAACACAGACGGTACACCAAATACAACTTCCGTAACCGCGGAAGCATTTTGGGGACAAATTGGAGGACGTAACTCACCGGCTGGTGAAGCATTTGCTGAAGATGCATCTAACATTAGAATGCGTGAGATGACTTTTGGATATAGATTTCCACAATCGTTGTTAGACAAAACCCCGATTAAGTCAGCTAAGATCTCTTTAGTTGGAAGAAACTTGTTTTTCTTTTCAAACAATGCGACTGTAGACCCTGAAGTAACTACTGGTACAGGTACCGCTGTTGATGGATTCAGTTCATTTGCACCTCCTGCTACAAGAAGTATAGGTCTTAACCTAAAAGTAGGATTCTAAATCAAAAAAGTTGTAAATTTAAAAGAAAAAGACATGAAAAGATTCATTAAAAAGATTAGTTATTTAAGCTTGCTGGGCGCAATGCTCACGGGCTGTACCAGCGACTTCACTGAAATCAACACAAACCCCTTGGCTTTGGATATTGGTGCATTGGAAGAGAGTCAGGTTCTACAGGGCCAAGCTTTCGCCCAGGCCCAATATGTAGCCGTAAATGGTTTGCACTGGCGCTTCCAGATTTCGCAGAACTTGTTTTCGGACATTTGGTGCCAGTACTTTGCTACCACAGCATCTGGATTCGATTCTGACCGTTATGTTCAGGTAGGTCGTTGGGCTGATTTGGCTTGGGGATCCTTTTACGGACAGGCCGCTCCGCAGATCAGGTTGATAGAGGACTTATCCGCGGCAAACGGCAATGATGTGGGTAATGCCATGGCCAAAATTTGGAGAGTCCATTCCTATCATAGAATTACCGATTATTGGGGACCTGTTCCTTATTCGGCTTTCGGTAACGGAGAACTTTCCGTGCCCTATGATTCCCAGGAATCCATGTATGATAATTTCTTCACTACCTTGGATGAGGCAGTGGCACAATTATCAGGTGGAGGTTCATCCTATGCAGGAAGTGATAGAATTTATGGTGGTGATGGAGCCCAATGGTTAAGATTTGCCAATAGCCTTCGTTTACGTTTGGCACTTCGTATCAAATACGCTGATCCAGCCAGAGCGCAAGCTGAAGCTGAAAAAGCGGTAAACGCTGGAGTAATTACTGACAATGCTGACAACGCTTTTGTTGATGTTGATGATATCAACAGAAACCCATTGGAAACTATTACCGATTGGGGTGAGTTCCGAATGAGTGCTACCATGGAAAGTATCCTTAAAGGATATGATGATCCTCGAATGGCAGAGTACTTCGCACCAGCAGTTGATGGAGATTCCGATGGAGATGGAATTCCTTATGAAGGACTGTTGAATGGTCAAACAAGGGTTTCTTTGGAAACGAGCAAGAATGCAGGACACTCTGATTTGGCAACGAAATTTATCGATGTGGCCAAAGGAGGAGAAAACCCACCAATTGAGCTAATGAACGCTGCGGAAATCTTTTTCCTAAGAGCTGAAGGAGCTCTGGAAGGATGGTCAATGGGCGGAACAGCACAAAGCTTGTATGAAGATGGTATTAGAGCATCCATGACCCAAAAAACTGGGGCAGATGGGGCAGCTATCGACGCATACATCGCTAGTGCAAACGTTCCTGTTCTTTATGATGCGGGTACTGTACCTGTTACCGATATTCCAATTGCATTTGATGCAGGTGGTGGTGCAGAAAGACAACTAGAACAAATTATCACCCAGAAATGGATTGCAATATATCCCAACGGATGGGAAGCTTGGGCTGAACTTAGAAGAACAGGCTATCCTAGACAATACGCAAGGGTTGAATCACAAAACCCTGATGTAGGGGTAGATGAGATCATGAGAAGAATGGTCTATGTGCAAAGTGAATTTGACACCAATGGCGATGCCGTAAATGCTGCAATAGCGCTTCCTGAAATGTCAGGTGGTGACAGAAACAGCACCAAAGTATGGTGGGATAAAAAATAATTAGTTTGAGTTAGGTTTAAGTAGTGAAAATACCAATGTGATTTTTAGCATTGGTATTTTTTTTCTCTTGTGCTGTCTTTTTCCAACATAGTTTCAATAGTTGGATAAGAATTTTATTACCCTATTTATCGATATGAGAAATTCCCTTTTTAAAGAGTTTACACTGTTCCTGTTGTTGATTTCTTTGCTGTCATGTAAGGAGACCCAGCCCGAAACAATGTTCACGCAATTGGAGTCCAGGACAACTGGAGTTGACTTTGTCAATAGGCTTCAAGAAACGGAGCAATTCAATGTTTTGGAGTACGGTTACCTCTATAATGGGGGAGGTGTTGCAATAGGCGACATCAATAATGATGACCTATTGGATATTTACTTTACAGGGAATATGGTGGGAAGCCATCTGTATCTAAACCAGGGAAACTTTAAGTTTAAGGAAATAGCAAAGAAGGCCGGAGTATTTGCAGAAGGGTTATGGAATACAGGTACGGCAATGGCCGATGTAAATGCCGATGGACTATTGGATATCTATGTTTGCCGATCAGCTGCTAAAGACCCGAGCAAAAGAAAAAACCTATTATTCATAAACAACGGAGACCTTACTTTTACCGAAAAAGCCAAAGAATTTGGTATAGATGATTCTGGTTATACAACACAAGCTTCCTTTTTTGATTATGATAACGACGGAGATTTAGACCTCTATGTATTGAATCATTCTACTCAAGAGTATGCAGGCTTTGACCGAATTACCTATAAATTAAAAAATCGCAAGAACAGTGCGTATTCCGACAAGCTCTACAAAAATGAAGGTGGCCACTTCAAAGATGTAAGCGAAGAGGCCGGACTTGTCTCCAATGTATTGGGTTTTGGTTTGGGAATCTCTGTTTCGGATTTGAACAATGATGGATGGTTGGATATGTACGTATCAAATGATTACAATGAACAAGACTACCTCTATCTAAACAATCAAGACGGAACATTCACGGAAAGTTTGGAAAACTATTTAGGGCATACTTCCCTGTTTTCCATGGGAAGTGATATTGCCGATGTCAATAACGATGGCTATACGGATATCATCACTTTGGATATGTTGCCGGAGGATAACTACCGTCAGAAAATGGTATCTGGACCTGACAACTATGAAAAGCATAGTCTTTTGGAGAAATCCGGTTTTTACCATCAAACCATGCGGAATATGATGCAATTGAACAATCAAGGGAATTCGTTCTCCGAAATTGGACAGTTTTCCGGCATTTCAAATACGGACTGGAGTTGGGCCTCGTTGATTGCAGATTTTGACAACGATGGATTCAAAGATGTCTACATTACCAATGGTTATAAACGAGACTATACCAATATGGACTTCATCAACTATGCTGTCCAGGAAAAGTTGAATGAGAACAAAACAGGTCAACGTACAGCTATATCGGAACTATTGGAGAACATGCCGTCGGCTGTTGTTGAGAATTACATGTACCACAATAATGGGGATTTAACGTTTAACAAAGCAAACGCTGACTGGGGATTGCAGCAAAAGTCTCTTTCAAATGGTGCGGCATACGGTGATTTGGACAATGATGGAGATTTAGACCTTGTTGTCAACAATATAGATGAAAAGGCATTTGTATATAGGAATAACAATGAGCTTATAAAAGACAACAACTACCTAAAGGTAAAACTAAAGGGAAGCAAGAACAACAAATTTGGCATTGGTGCAAAAATCGTGGTGGAGCATAATGGAAAAACAATTGTCCAGGAAATGATGCCAAGTAGAGGGTACCAATCCTCAATGCCGTACAATCTCATTTTTGGATTGGGAAAGGATAGTGTTGTTCAAAAATTGAAGATCAATTGGCCCGATGGGAAGGTTCAAGAATTGCAGGACGTTCAGGCAAATTCGACCCATGTACTTTCAAACAGCGAAGCGATAACAATTCTTAAAAGTAAAATCAGTGAGCATTCAGGCCATTTTATCAATTCAACTGTTGATAGCCTAATAACCTATCAGCATGTGGAGAATGAATACAACGATTTCAAAAGAGAACGTTTGTTGCCACATCAATTGTCAACACAAGGGCCTAAAGTAGCCAAAGGAGATGTGAATGGCGATGGTTTGGAAGACCTGTTTATTGGAGGGGCCAAAGGAAGTTCGGGGCAATTGTTTCATCAAGATAACAATGGAAGTTTTATAGCCCAGAATAATGGATTCCTGTCTGCGGATATCAAATCAGAGGACATTGGAGCGCATTTTTTTGATGCGGATAGCGATGGTGACCTTGACCTTTATGTGGTAAGTGGAGGGAATGCCTTTGATAAAAATGATATTGAGCTTCAAGACAGGTTGTACATCAACAATGGGAGAGGTGATTTCACAAAAAAAGCCGATGCCCTGCCCGAAATGCTCACAAGTGGTTCATGTATAAGCTCAGGGGATTATGATAACGATGGTGATTTGGATTTGTTTGTTGGCGGAAGGATTGTTCCGGGTGAATATCCAACCTCACCCAGAAGTTATGTGTTGATCAACGATGGCCACGGCAATTTTGAAGATGGGACAGGTGAAGCAAATCCAGCATTGGAATTCCCCGGATTGGTTACCGATGCTGTTTGGGTAGACTTTAATGCAGATGACCAACTAGACCTTGTTGTTGTAGGCGAATGGATGCCCATTAGGATGTTTGTAAATAATGGCACTAAACTAAACGAGATTACCGAAACTGAAGGGCTAAAAGACTCAGAAGGACTATGGAACAAGATAATTGCTGATGATTTTGACAACGATGGAGATGTGGATTTCGCCCTCGGCAACTTTGGCTTGAACTCACAGCTTAAAGCTTCAATTTCCGAACCTGTTTCTTTGTATGTAAAAGATTTTGATGGCAATGGTTCCTTAGATCCCGTACTATGCTCATACATTATGGGAGAAGAATTTCCAGTTTTCTCCAAAGATGACCTGGTGGAACAATTGAATGGCTTAAAAAACAAATATGTAAGCTATGAAGACTATGCCAATGAAAGGATTACCGATGTTTTTTCCCCTCAAGAATTGGAAGACAGCCAAATACTGCAAGCAAAAAATTTCAGCAGTGGCTATTTGGAAAATTTAGGAAATGATCAATTTGCTTTTAAGGCATTGCCCAAAGAGGCGCAACTATCTCCGGTATACGGAATGCTTTCCAAAGATTTCAACGGGGATGGCCATAAAGACATCCTTTTAGGAGGCAACTTTTTTGGTACACGGGTAAAATACGGTAGATACGATGCCAGCAAAGGGACATTACTTTTAGGTGATGGTAAAGGAAACTTCGCGGGAACTGACGTTGCTGAAAACGGATTGAATATTGATGGAGAGGTCCGGGATATAGCACTTTTGAATTTGGCCAACGATAAAAAAATAGTCGTGTTTGTCAAGAACAATGGCCCCGTTGAGGTTTATACTTGGGATAAATGATAAGCTACTACCTAACAGCTCTTAAATAAACCAAGAAATTCTTTCTGTACACAAAAACAGTTGATGTAATGGATTCTATTTTAAAGGAAAAATACAGGAAGCTTATGCTTGTCCTGGTTTTGATGAGCGCTTTTATCTCCTCCTGTGCCCAAAAAGCAAAAGGAGAAAAACACCTTATAAAGGTCCTCAGTTATAACATTCATTATGGTGTTGGTACTGATTCAGAAAAAAACCTTCAACGAATAGCGAGCGTGATCAACAAGCTAGATCCAGATATTGTTGGGTTGCAGGAAGTAAGTGATTCCATCATGGTGGCTGAACTCGCCCGCTTAACAGATATGGAAGGTATCTTTGGAGCATCAACAGAAAAAGAAGCACCAAACCTATATCGCCTATTGGGCATTCCGGTTCCAAAATCACAATTGTTTTATGGCGATGCCATCCTATCCAAATATCCGATAGAAAATATCGGCAATGTTTCCATTCCAAGTGCTAGCAGTAGTAGATATGAAGCTATGTGCGTTGATATTGACATATCAAGACTAACCGGGCAAGATGATAAAATTAGGTTTGTCAACACCCATTTCGACTATTTGGAGACCATTGGTTCCAAAGAAGCAAGAAAAGCAAGCGTTGAGGTTATAGAACGGGCTTTTTTTTCAGAAAATGTTTCCCTCGCTATTCTTACAGGTGATCTGAATGTAACACCCGGCTCTGTGCCTATGCAACTCCTAGCAGAAAAAGGATGGGCTTATGAAAATTTAAATGAGGAATTGTTCACCGTTCCTTCAAAAAATCCAAGAAAACAGATCGATTATGTTCTTCCAAGACCAAAAAACAGATGGAAGGTTGTCGAGGTGGAAGCACTACAGGAACCTGTAGCTTCCGATCACCTACCACTGCTGATGAGCTTGGAATTGATTTCAAAAAAATGACAATTTATAAACCAACTATTAAATGAGAACGCAATTAGAACAGGCCACAGACCTGTTAATTTCAAAAACACAGGCTGTACTGGCAATACTTCTTTTCTTGCCAAGCTTGTTATTATCCCAATCGGCGACCATTACTGAAGAAATCCGACAATTGGACACCTATGGTTTCGGAACTCCTAATCCTGTTCCGATTCTTACGGAAAACCCAAAGATATTCCCCTACTTTAAGTTTGAAGGTTATTCCCATACCTCCCAAAAAAAGGGATGGAAGGTGGTAAAATTGGAGAACGATTATATCGAAGTCTTTGTGCTTCCTGAAATTGGAGGCAAGGTTTGGGGTGCTATTGAGAAGAGTACGGGCAATGAATTTTTGTACAGGAACGAAGTGGTCAAATTTCGGAACATAGCTATGAGAGGGCCTTGGACCTCGGGCGGGATAGAATTCAATTTCGGAATAATAGGGCACCATCCTTCTACAGCTACGCCTGTGGACTATGCAACAAAGACGAATGATGATGGCAGTGTGAGTTGTATTGTAGGTAATCTCGATTTACCCTCTAGAACCTATTGGCAAGTAGAGGTGCGACTTGAAGGAGATAAAGCCTATTTCGAAACCAATGCTTCTTGGTACAACGGAACTCCACTAAATCAATCCTATTACAATTGGATGACAGGAGCGGCGCCGGCCACCGATGACCTGGAATTCTTCATCCCTGGAAATGGCTATTTGGAACATAATGGAACATGGCAAAAATGGCCTATTGATGATAAGGGAAGAGATTTGTCCATGTATAAGAACAATAACTTCGGACCTTCAAAGTCCTACCATATCGTGGGAGATTACAAAAACTACTTTGGAGGATATTACCATAACAGCAATGTGGGATTTGGGCACTTGTCTCCCTATGAGGAAATGCCGGGACAAAAGCTTTGGCTATGGGCACTCTCAAGGTCAGGAGGCATATGGGAAGACCTGCTCACAGATACTGATGGGCAGTATATCGAATTTCAAGCTGGAAGATTGTTCAATCAATATTTTCCAGGGGCGGAAAACCCGGTTTCACAGGTCAATTTTGACCCTTATGTTATGGATTCATGGCAAGAACTGTGGTTCCCTATCAAGCAGATTGGCGGAATGGAAGCAGCATCTGAATATGGAGTGTTGAACGTCGAGCGGAATGGAGCTAATGCAAAATTGGGAATTAATGCGCTTCAGGCATTTGATCAGCCGCTACAGATTTTTATTAATGGAGAAGAGGTGTCTTTGGAAAATCTTGAAATGAAACCCATGCAGGTTTTTGAGAAAACCTTCCCTTGCAAGGATGCGGATACCCTACAAGTTTATTTGGGAGGAGATAAGCTCGCATATACATCAGTGAACAAGACATTGCTCAAAAGAAACTTTGAACATAATCCGGAAATCAAGGTATCCGAAGTCGAAAAATTGTTTCATCAAGCTTCCGAAGCAATGAAATATCGCGAATATGATCTTGCAAATGAAAAGCTAGCTGAGTTGCTGACTTTGGATTCCTCCCATCCTAGGGCATTGTTACTCTTGGCCGAGGCGGAATATCGAAAAACACGATATGACAAAGCTTTGGAACATACCAATACGCTTTTACAACTCGACACGTATAACCCCGGAGCAAATTATGTGGCGGGAATCTCATATTGGGCTCAAGATGATGCGCTCAACGCATTGGAATCATTAGGCTGGGCTGCGCGTTCTGTGCAATATCGGTCTGTCGCCTACGCGCAGATGGCCGAGATTTATTTGCATGGGGATAAGGTGAAAAAGGCGGTGACCTATGCCAAAAAAGCCTTGGCTTTTAATCAATATAACCTGAATGCAAGACAAGTCTTGCTGGTAGCCTTTCGAAAATCCAATAACAAGGAAGCATTTACCAAGCAACTGAACAAAATGGGTAAAATCAGTCCAATACACCATTTTGCGACCTTAGAGAAAATACAATTTGAAGGTCAGGAGGTAGGCTCGATTTTGAAAAGTGTTCATAATGAATTTGGAGCTGAGACGATATTGGAACTGGCCTTGGATTATCTCAATTTAGGACAGGATAGGACCGCTAGGGAATTGTTGGAATTAAACTCGGCCGACAGCAAGTCTAAACTACTCTTGGCGTATTTGCTTCAACATAAAAATGGAGATAAGAGTGGAGCTTTGATTCAAGATGTGGCAAACGAATCTCCCAATTTTGTATTTCCCTATCGTCGGGAAATGATACCGGTTCTGAAATGGGCGGTTGGCACCAATAATGACTGGAAGTTCAAATATTACTTGGCCCAAAACTATTTGGCGGTTGGCTTAAAAGATGAGGCCAATACTCTTTTAGAGCAGTGCGGAGAAGCCCCAAATAACGATACCTTTTACAAATTTAGAGCCCAAACTTTGGACAATACTTCTTATGAAAGCAAATTGGCAGATTATACGAAGGCTTTCGATTTAAACAAAGATTACTGGAAAAATTGGGATGATCTTATGCTTTTTTATCTAGAAAACGATAAGAATAAAGATGCGGCAGCTTTTGGGAAAAGAGCAGTTAGAAAGTTTCCTAACAACTACAACGTGGGACTTAGCCATGCGAAGGCTTTGGTTGCCACCGGCGACTATTCAAGGGCGATTTCTGTTCTTGGAGGGTTGAACATTCTTCCATTTGAACATGCTTCGGAAAGTAAAAATATCTACAACGCTGCGCATATTTATCTGGCCAAGCAGCTCATGGATAAAAATCAGTTTGCCAAAGCGACGGATTTACTTGAGGCATCAAAAAATTGGCCAGAAAATTTAGGAGTTGGTACTCCTTATAATCCTGATGACCGACTACCAAATTATTTGTTGGCACTATGCAATGAAAAGCTTGGGAAACAAACCGAGGCAAGTGCGCATTTTGAGCAGGTATCCAATTATAAAGGCGGTAATGTCGCAAGCACCAACACCCTTTTTAAACTGTTGGCACTTGATAAGCTAAGAAGGAATGGTGATAAAGAAGCATTGCTTTCCAAACTCAAGAAAATGTCAGGTGAAAACTCGAATGCGGAATTGATATTGGCATTGTACGGCAAAGATGTAAAGAAGGCGGAATCCATAGCTGAATCGAAAAACATTGATCAGAGATTGATGGAAATTTTGAGTTATAGTTTGAATTGATTTTGTTTTATAATGAAAAACAGCAACTATCTGGTTTATGTATTCCTTTTGATTTTAGTTGGATCACTACAATTCGTGCCCAATTCGGTTTATGCTCAAAAGAATGAGGATGTATTGTTGAACCTGGATTTTGACCAAAACACTTTTTCTGGGTTGGGGAAGTCCTACAAAAATCAGAAATACGATAGCGGGATTGAAGGGCAAGGATTGGATTTGCTTGATTCCGAAGCTATTCCAGCGTTGACCGGGTTGGGAAGGGAATGGTTTACTGATCAAAAAGACTTTTCCGTGGCAATCTGGGTCAAATCCGAGGTTAAATCAAAAGACACCACGATTATTCTTTCCAATGCCGATTTCAGGAAGGACGATATGGGGATCTATGGCAAGAGAAGGATCCACAAGGGCTTTACTTTTTTTAGCTGCAATGGGAGCTGGGGATGGAACATTGGTAATGGAAAATCACATTATAATTACGAGCCATTGGTTATAGACCAACCAGTGGCTGATGGCAAATGGCATCAAATTGTCTTTTCATATAAAGCTGGCCGTAAAGAAGCTCGCTTATTTTATGATGGAGTCAATAGGGCAACATTGAGCTTGGGAGATTTGGCCGACAAGGATTTTGCAAGTCCCAATGTGTTGCACATTGGGAGTAATGGAAATTCGCATGCATCTTTTCCCGGAATTGTGGATGAGGTCCAGGTTTGGAAAAAAGCACTATCACACGATCAGGTTCAAAAGTTGTTTACTGATCATAGAGAGATGATACAAGAACCAGAAATACAAAATGAAGTTCTGACCGTGTTAAATTGGAATATATGGCATGGCGGAACACATTTTTTAAAAGATCGCGATGGTTTTGATGGTGTGGAACGGATTATCGAGTTGATCAGGCAGTCCGGGGCAGATATTGTTTTGATGCAGGAAACGTATGGGGCTGGATCTAGAATTTCCAGCAGTTTGGGTTTTTACTACTATGAGGCTTCCAGCGCAATTGGCGCAGTTTGGGGAGCTAATTTGTCCGTAATGAGCAGATTCCCCATTGAAGAGGTCTATATGATTGAGGAAGCTTCCAATTATGGTAAAAATTATGCTTTTAACAATGGAGGAGCCAAAATTAGATTGTCGGAAAACAAAAGTGTACTGGTGTTTTCCAATTGGTACAATGCAAACAAACCTGAAGATTTGGAAGGAGCCTTAAAAGGTTGGGAATCGTTGGTCAAAAATACGGATAGTATACCGATAGTTTGGGCCGGGGATTTCAATTCTGTCTCGCATTTGGATGATGGCATCGGCAAATCCGGTCATAGTAAGCTTATGACGAATGAAGGATTTAGCGATGCCTATCGAGAATTGTACCCAGATGTAGAAGAATACCCTTGTCTCACAGCTCCCAGTGGTAAAAATAGAATCGATTATATCTACTATAAAGGAGCCAAATTGAAATTAATGGAAGCCGGAGCACTTGTTAAAGATTTTAAAGGAAAATTCAAGCATTCAGGCTATCCCTCCGATCATTTGGGAATTACTGCCAAATTCAAATTGAATTAAAATCACCTAATTAAATAAACCAATCAAAAACAGATGAAAACAATGAAGTCAAAAATATTAATCGGTCTACTCCTAATACTTGTTTTTTCACCGATTTCTGCTCAAAAAGAAAAAGAAAGCAAAAAAGTGGTTACAGTATTATCATTCAATATCTTGGGAGGGAGGACCACCAAAGGAGATTTTAATTTGGATGTCTTGGCTAAACTTATCAAAGACGCAAACCCCGATTTTGTGGCCATGCAGGAAGTGGATTATAAGGTGAATCGATCCAAAAAATATGATTTGGTCACCGAACTTGGATGGAGGACCAAAATGGCTCCGATTTTTGCACGTGCTATGTATTACGATGGCGGAGAATATGGTGAAGGAGTATTGTCAAAATATTCTTTTTTGAGCACAAGAAATGTGGCCTTACCCTATTTGGACGGACAAGAGCCAAGGGCAGCGATTGAGGTTGTGGCGGAACTGCCTTCAAAAGATACCATAGCATTCGTGGGAACACATTTCGCCCATGAGACCAACGAGGGACGAGAAATACAGGCAAAAAAAATAAATGAGGTTTTTGCCTCGAACAAATACCCAACAATTTTGGTCGGGGACCTAAATGCGAAACCTGGCAGTGCCCCGATCAACACCTTGGAAGAGGTATGGCAAGGGACTTACAATAAAGAAAATCCCGAACCCACCTTTCCTTCAGATAATCCACGCGTTAAAATTGACTATGTCATGTTCTATCCGAAAAATAGGTGGAAGGTGCTGGACAAAAAGATTATTGCGGACACCTATGCCTCTGATCATTGCGCTTATTTGGTGACTTTAGAGCTCTTGGATTAGAACTAAATAAGCGAAGAGCTTTTTTAATGGAATCAAATTAATACAATCTAAAAATGAAAAACCCTCTCAATTTTGGGAGGGTTTTGTTATCTGGATCAGATACTATTTTTAGTATTAGACTGATTAATCGTAGTAATTGACAACGATGCCATGTCTGTCTCGGTCAATGGCAAAATAACCTATGGCAACACGTCGACTTCTTTTCTCCATCATGGCATGGTAATGTCCGCCTTCAGGACCTTCTTGGTAAAAAAGTTTGGGAACCCACCAGACTGATTTTTCCACGGTGCCTTCAGAATCATCGCCACCTCTTCCTCCTCCTGCGGCACCTTGCGATTGCCAGCCACAACCATCGCTCCAATGAAAAGTGTCGTTTTGCGCAGCTAATCTAGCTTCACGAGCCGCACATAATTCATATTCGATGGCCCTGACATAAGGAGGTAATCCATGCTTGGCCCTGTATTCATTAATTTGATTCACCGCGTATTCACCAACATCGACATATCCGCAATAGGGATCATCGGACATCAGTTGCATCTCTCCGTCTGCACAAAGGTTTTCAGGATTTCCATCGCCGTCAGGAGATTCCCCGACCAGTGAGGTGGTGAGCCTGGACTCAACCTCGTCATCATCCATTCCAAGGTCAATTAAGGGACTATGCAGTTCTTCATCGGATTTTGAACAAGCCAGATTGAAAAAAATAAAGAAAACGAAAATAAGCGGAGTAAGAATGCCGATATGGGACAGCAATTTTTTCATTGTAGCATTTTAAGTAGGTTCCACTACTTAAACGTTGCTTTGCAGGTTTTAGTGTTTGAAGTTTGGACTATTATTATTCCACCACAAACTTATGGGAACCATATACAGGACGTCCATCTTCTGTAAGTCCCTCTACTTTGATTACATATTCACCATTGTTGTCCCCAGTATAGAAAGTTATCGGATTTCTTTCTTCCTCGGTGGTTTTAACAAAGGGCTCCCAATGTAAAGTAGTACGGTAGTCCGGCCTATTATGTTCTTCTTTGTGTTTTCCATAATATGGAGCATAATACTCCCTTGTTTTGGAAAACCCTGCAACCTCAAAGTTGGCGACTCCTGGAAAAGGCCCATCATCCAGGGGAATGCCTAAACCTTGCTTGGTATACATGGCGACCATGGCAATCCTTGGACCACTTTTGTCATAAGTTTTGATCGCATCTACAACTACAATACTTGAGGGATTCAAAAGTTCTGCCATCTCAGCATCTATTACCATACCGTCTAGAACGTAAACTGCACTTCTTGAAGCTCG
This sequence comes from Flagellimonas sp. 2504JD4-2, assembly GCF_053642935.1. NCBI lineage: Bacteria > Pseudomonadati > Bacteroidota > Flavobacteriia > Flavobacteriales > Flavobacteriaceae > Flagellimonas > Flagellimonas sp. 2504JD4-2. Next base: position 951,042 of record NZ_JBSIOV010000001.1, read on the forward strand.
AACACCACGTTTTCTAAGAACATCTGTAACGCTGAAACTGGTGGAATCGACAAACATGCGATAGTCAGGGGTGAGGTAGGGTTTCTTAAGTTTCCTGATGCCCTCATTGATTATATCCTGTTCGGTCTTTTTCTTTGCAGAAACGGTCACCCCTTCGAGCACGGTCAATCTGGGATCAAACTCAAAGTCCATAGGGGTTTTGAAAGGGTTCTCCTCAAAATCACGGTCAACATCATTGAAAAAAAAGGTCTTATACCTTTCTGAACCAATTCTTTTCGGAAGAATTTCCACTTCAATGGGCGCTCTTTGAACTGTTACATTCCGAGCTTTCCCTTTGGCGGTTCTACCATTTGCCTCGATAATGACCTTTGCCGTATCCATAAATACATATGGCCCAAAATGGAAACGACCTTGTTCATCTGTCTTCCCATTTTCTTGGTAAACATCGCTGTTCAATCCTAAAAGGCTCAACTTTAAATCTGCCTTCATTGGTTTGTCCGGATTTTTGAAGGCCCTAGTATTTCCGCTTATCACAATACCCTTTTCGGGCAAGAAGGTTAACGGCGCTGATGTTGTGGTGTCAAGAACCTTTTTCCAAACAAATCTTCGCCACCCATGAGTCAGCATAAACGCATCCAATATGTATTTTTTTGAAAAGGAAGGTTTTTCGAAAAAATAGTCCGGATTGGGCATGGTATTACCAATATCCGATTCCAATAACAACCAACTTTTAATATTCGATACGCTTTGACTTCCCAAATGTTTGCCCAAGTTCGCAACGGACATAGAAAGATCTCCATCTAGCGGAAGGCCATTGTTGTCGCTAAGCTGTAAACTTGTAACAACCGGTTGACGGTTGCCATATGTTTCACCATCAGTTGTCAAGGAAAGCGAAGTATCGTTGTCTTGGGGGTCAATAAATACAAGTCGTTCGCAAACTGGTTCCCCTTCTGCGGTAAACAGCGTAAAATGCGCTACCCCGTCCATTAATCCGTCGGTTAAAAATTTGACCAAATAGGAATCATTGCCGTTGGTAGTGGCAATGCGTTTTTTGAAAATGACCTGCCCACGAAGGTGAGCTACTACTAATGCACCCGCCAAACCTCTATGGATATTGGATGCTACTCTTAATAGCACATGGTCACCTCTGTTTTTGACCGTCATCACGTACCCTTTTTTCAAAGGTTTTGGCAGAGCGAACTTCTCTTCGATCTTGTCGTTTAAAAAGCGTGCATAATAGTTTTTACCAGCTTTTGGAACAAATTTTATAAAACCCAATCCAAAATCATGGCTTTCGAATGAACATACAATGGTATCATTTTGATCTACAATTTTACCCTTCAGTGCTATACCGTTACCAATGGAATCGGTCACCTTAATTCCGATATTGCTCTCAAGATCGCTGACCGAATATCCCCCTTCTGGAAAAAACTCCATGCGAGGTTTTGATATTTTGGATGTTGCAACCTTTTGGGTTTCTTTTTTGGCAACATCATTGCTGACCTTGTCCTGATTGGTTCTTTGATTCCAAATGGAAATTTCTTTTTCAAAAAAGAAAGGTTCTTTTTCGTTGAACATATATCTGGTATAACCCCTCAATCTATAGATACCCTGTTCAAGATTACTTGTAATTTTAATATCTCCGCTAGCGCCTATAGTATCAACAAAGAGTTTTCGCTTGGCGATGACACTGTCTTGGTCGTTCAATAGCACCACATGCAGCACTTTACTCTTAGTGCTTTGCATATGTTTAACCCCATCAACCAAATATGCTTTGAACCAGATGGTATTACCGATATTATAAAAGTCCTTATCGGTTTGTATATATACTTTTTCGGGCCCCTCGTTTTCAATGTACCGGTCCAATTTTTTCTCTAGATAGGGAATGGACATATTTTCTTGGGCTTGCCCGAACGAGACATGGAGCAATAAAAGAACAATGATGTTTATACTGTAGTTTTTAAAGAATACATCCAAAACCAAAGAGTTTAAAAGAGTTTATTGCTAGCAAAATGTAGGTTGTTCTATCCCTAATTCCCTGCGAATCCTTCAAAGAGTTACTGACGTACCACCTTTTTCCTGCTTTATCCCTTTAATTTATTAAAAATAGCAAAGCAATCCACAGGACTATAGGTAGGTAATTATTCTCGAGAGGTATTGAGGTTTTTAGAGGGGGTAGCATTTGGTATGGTTTATTGTTTCAAAATATATTAAACTTACAATTCATTTAGACCTCAAACCCTCAATCCAAATAACCTGTATTAAGGTAGGCGAATCGTTTGTTTGAACTTTGATTAGTTCACATTAGATAAATGTCGATAAGCCTTATTAAGATTAGTAACATTAGAACATAAAAAATGAGCCCTAAAGTTCGAGCCTGGCTTGCTTGCTTTACTTTTTTGTCAAATCCAAACTTTTGTAATCTTTCTACTTCTTGATTTTGAAAATCATGCGTTGGGAATAATTTATTCCCAAAAATTGAAGTGGAGGGAAAAAAGAAAAAATCCAACCATTCCTTGGTTGTCAAATCTGCTTGCTTTCGCTTCTTTCTATTTTCTTCCTCTAAACTCAAAATTGATTTATCGTTAATTTAAACTTTTATAGGATTGGTACACCTATCGATTTTAAGAGGGCAATAATCCATACGATTGCAATAAAGGAATATAAAACCCATTTTCGATATACTTTAGCGTTAAGCCATTCTCTAAAACTCTTGGTAAATGGATTATTTCGAAAGAATGACATTGTCTGATTCCTTTTTTGAACTTAAACTTAACTAGGTTGTATTCTATGAATTTTAGACATGTTACTAACGAGTCCTAATGCAGGCCCTTAAATCTTATTCCGTCAACCCATTGATATTTTGTAGGTCCAATTTTCTGAATTCCACCTCTGCACCTTCCGCCTGAATGGCAATCTGTCCGCTACTTACTGTAGCATTATAACCATAGTTTACCAGTTCCCCGTTAAGCCAGACTTTGATCTTGTCGCGATAGCATTCAATTACCATGTTGTTCCAATCTCCAAGCGGTCTTTCGGAACCATCGGTAAGGTTCATAATTCTGCGTTTTGTTCCTTCCGTAATACCCCATTCATTCTTTGGCCCTCTTCGCGCTTCCATATCATCTACCGTGATATCTTCTACAATTACCCAGAAATCCCCAGCATTTTCGTGTTTCATTTGAACTTCTAACGACTTTGGGAACATCTGATACAATGCCCTAGGTGTAGAAGCATGTACCAATACTCCACAATTGCCGGGTTCGCCAGGAAAACGATATTCAATTTCAAGGCGATAATCCGTAAAGGTTGAATCAGTAATAAGGTGACCTCCAGGTTTTCCTAAGCTCACTAAAATGCCCTCTCTAGCGACAAACGGTTTTGGGGAATTGGGCAAACTGTCCAGTTTAGGAACGTCCATATGCCAACCTTCTAAATTCTTACCGTTGAACAATTCCGTTTTTTTTCCTTTTTGACATGCGCAAAGGAAAAAAAGAAGAATTCCCAAAAACCCTAATAGTTTTATCTTCATGACTTTATAAACTGAAACGAAAGTTATTCAATAAATCTTAATATAGTCAATTCTTCTCCGCATTCAACACCCCAATTTTGGGCCTCTTTGTCCATATTTAAGACCAAACCTGAGATGCCATAATAATAAGTCATAGATGCTCCTGGAGAAAGTTTTTGACCTTATGGTTTTATTTGGGTAAGCGGTTCTTTATGGTTGCTATTTGCCCCATATGGTTGGCCGAATGTTCCATCACGTGGTACCAGATATAATGGTAGTTTAATCCCTCCTCTATAGTCGATGAGAACCAATCATCATTTTTGGTTTTGAGTCCATTTAGGGTTTTTTTACGGACTTCATCCCATAAATCCAAATAATACCTGATCGGCTTACCCTTAAGAATGCTCCTTACTTCTTCATTAAGTTCGCCTGCCATACCAAATCCGGTTCGCTCATCTTCTGTCCATTCCCGACCCTCCAATGTCGCTATTTGGTAATATGATTCCGTGGACACCAAATGCATGATCAATGATCCTATGCTATTGGCATCAGAATCGTATAGGAAGTCAGTTTGTGATTGGTCTAAGTCCTTAACTTGTTGGGTAATTCTGTCCTTTAAGTCTTCTAACATATAGACCATTAGACCAATCTGTGGTGAATAGCCCTCAACCGATTTTAGCTCTCCTTGTGCGTTCAACAATAGCATTGGTACTAAAAGCAGTAAAAGACTGGTTTTTGTTTTCAAGGATTTCATAGTATCGTGTTCAAATTAATATATTGATATGGAATGATGTTCAAGGTTGCTATTTCTGGCCATACATTATTTTGCAGAAGGTAATTGATTAAATAAGAATATCGACAATTATAAGGCCCTTTGACAAGGTTTTAACATTGTATAGATCAATAACTTGGTGCTAACAAATCGTTTTTGAACTTTGTCCTTTATTATCGAGCATTAATTTGTTTAGCATAAAATTCTGGTGCTAGAATATAAATCCCAATGGTCGTCCTTCGCATTCAACACCTTACTTAAAAGTATTAAGGCGATTCTCAGTACTTTAGGTAAGCAAATGTTCTTAGGTATTGTGGTTTTCTAAGGGGTATGGAATTCTATATGGGTTATGGCTGTAGGAATTAATACTTAGGATAAAAAAAGCCCCACATATGTGAGGCTTTATCTTGCGGTCTGGACGGGATTCATTTCTCACTTCGCTCGAAATGGGCCACTAGGGACGGTCCTGCAATGAACCAAACCCTTAGACGGCAAAGCCGTCACAGTCTTTTTTTCATTTCTCCGCACTTTCGAGCAAGCTCAAGTGCTCCAAAACGAAAAAACCCCTCACTTAGGTGAAGGGTTTTACTTTCTTGCGGTCTGGACGGGACTCGAACCCGCGACCCCCTGCGTGACAGGCAGGTATTCTAACCAACTGAACTACCAGACCAATGATTTTATCTTTTCAGACCCTGACAACAGTCAGATTCAAATCTTGTTCAAATTGCTTTTTGCAAAGCGAGTGCAAATATACATTGTCAATTCTTATTCGACAAGAGATTTTTTAAAAATAATGATCAAACAAATTTCTGCCGTTCTATCATAAAAGTATTCAACACTTGCGAAAAGTTAGAGCCCACATCCACACCTACATATTTGATTTTATATTGGGCGCATTTCAACTTTAAATTTTCAACGTATGCTTCCACTTTTTGATTATAGGCATTTTTGATATTGTCGGCATATACATCGACATGTGTCCCGCTTTCTACATCCACAAAACGCTTGGGGGTGTTCTCAAAATCGAAACTCAATTCATGTTTGTGATCCAGAATATGAAAAAGAACCACCGCGTGCTTGTTATACTTTAGATGGCGTAGTGCTTCAAATAGCTGAGCTTCCTCCGTTTCCGTTTGAAACATGTCCGAGAACAGAAATATAAGGCTACGTCTGTGGATTTTTTCCGCTATTTGGTGCAGATAGGTGTATGTTTTGGTGGTTTGCGATTCACTTACCGTACTTGAAACCTCATTAAGCTTTGAATAAAGCATTTGAAAATGTCGTTCACTGCTTTTTTCCGAAGAATAGAAGTTGTACAAATCTGAATAAATGCTCAAGCCGACCGCATCACGTTGTTTTTTTAAGACTTGCATTAACGCAGCTATCGCCAACACACCAAAACCAATTTTGTTGAGGTTCTCCAATCCCAGCTTTTCTATCTTCGGATAGTACATCGAAGCTGAATTGTCCAAGATCATGTGGCACCTTAGGTTGGTTTCATCCTCATATCTTTTCGTATACAAACGATCAGTTTTGGCATATAATTTCCAATCAATGTGCTTGGTGCTTTCCCCAGGATTGTAGATTTTATGTTCGGCGAATTCCGCGGAAAACCCATGGAACGGACTTTTGTGAATGCCGCTGATAAAGCCTTCCACAATCTGGTTGGCCAAAAGTTCCAGATTTTGGAACAATTGTGCTTTATGAAGTTCTGATCTAATGTCCATGATCGATTAAAGGATCAAGATAAAACAAAAAAGGCTTGGCAAAAGCCAAACCTTTTTTAAAATCTATTTTTTAGAAACTTATATTATAATACAGCTTCGATTGCGTCAGTGTAAGCTTTCTTTGGAGAAACCCCAACTTGACGGTTTACAATCTCACCGTTTTTGAAAACAAGAACCGTAGGGATGTTACGTACACCATATTTGGCCGCAAATTGCTGGTTTGCATCAACGTCAACTTTTCCGACTACCGCCTTACCCTCATATTCGTTACTTACTTCATCAATGATAGGTCCTACCATTCTACAAGGACCACACCATGCCGCCCAAAAATCCACAACAACGGGTTTGTCGCTTTTAAGTACTATTTCATCAAAAGTTGCATCTGTTATTTCTAGTGCCATTTTATTTGTTTTAATATTCGCAAATTTAGTCAAATATTGCCCATATTCCTTACGGCGCAAAGATTCATTTTAATTATTGTGCCATCAGCATAAACTATGGGCTTGGTCAATTCAATTTGTAATGTATCTCGTTCTCTTCCAGGGTGGAAAGCAGTTCACTATTGATCTTTACCTTCTGTTTCCTGCTGGATAAATTTAGTTTGATTTCATCCTGCATTTCGTATACCACAAAATTGAGCGTGTGGTCCCCTTTGTGTGATCTTAGGGTGTCTTTAAGTACCTGTATCCGTTTTTCTTGCAAACGGGCTATGTCCAATTTGATGGTCAGCTTCTTGGCATAGGCATCCATCACATCTTGAAGCTGTTTAAAATCGTTGAACTGCAGTCGGGGATCTCCCTTTTTGCCAGTTTCCCTATTGACCCATCCTTCGCGAACAAAGGTTTTGACATGTACAAAGGAGTTGATCATTAAAAAATGCCTAAACTTCAGATACTCCTCGCCAAAAATTCGGAACTCGTGGGTGTCGCTATAATCTTCAAGGGTGAAAAGTCCCCAGCCTTTCCCATTCTTGGAAACCCGATGCTGCACATCCGTAATTACGCCGGCCACCGTCAGTTCACGGTTAACATAAGGTTCCAATTCGGTGAAAGCGGAGATATTACTGTTACAAAAGGCCTTGATTTCTTTTTTGAAATCATCCAAAGGATGTCCAGAAATATAGATGCCCACAACCTCTTTTTCCCTTCGGAGTTTTTCCATAGTCCCCCAATCTTCGCACGGAGGTACTGTGGGTTCAGCAATTTGTGCTTCACTCATTCCTCCGAACATATCCATTTGGGAAGAGTTCTGGTTTTCCTGATATTTCGCTGCGGATTTGATTACTTTTTCCAAGAAAGTGATTCCATCGCCTTCATCATGAAAGTACTGTGCCCTATGCGTGTCACCGAATGAATCAAAACCTCCGGCGAGAGCCAAGTTTTCAAAAGATTTTTTATTGGCTGATCGCAGCTCAACACGTTTTGCCAAATCGAAAACGGATTTGTACGGGCCATCCTTTTTTCTATTCTCTACAATGGTCTCCACAGCAGAACGACCAACCCCTTTAATGGCGCCCATTCCGAAACGCACCGCATTGTTCTTGTTTACCGCAAATTTGTAGTAGGATTCGTTTACATCTGGTCCCAGCACTTCCAGCCCCATACGCTTACATTCTTCCATAAAGAAGGTGACCTGTTTAATGTCGTTCATGTTATTGGATAACACGGCAGCCATATATTCAGCAGGGTAGTGGGCCTTTAAATAGGCTGTTTGATAGGCTATAAAAGCGTAGCATGTAGAGTGACTTTTATTAAAAGCATAGGAGGCAAAAGCTTCCCAGTCCTTCCAAATTTTTTCCAAGACATCCCGCGGGTGCCCGTTTTTCTCCCCACCATCCAGAAACTGGGGTTTTAGTTTTTGCAGTAAAGCAAATATCTTTTTTCCCATTGCCTTCCGCAGTACATCGGCATCACCCTTAGAGAATCCGGCTAGCTTCTGCGAGAGCAGCATCACCTGCTCTTGATAGACCGTAATCCCATAAGTTTCCTTCAGGTACTCCTCCATATCGGGAAGGTCATAGGTAATTTCTTCCTCGCCATGCTTTCGGGCAATAAAACTGGGGATGTATTCCATCGGACCAGGTCGATACAGGGCGTTCATGGCAATAAGATCATCAAAAACCGTTGGTTTCAGGTTTTTCATGTGCTTCTGCATCCCCGGGGATTCGTACTGGAATATCCCTACGGTATCACCGCGTTGGAAAAGTTCATAAGTCTTCTCGTCATCCAGCGGAAATTCATCAGGAATCAACTCAACTCCCGTGCGCGCCTTGACAATTTTTACCGTATCCTTGATCAAGGTCAAGGTTTTTAGTCCAAGGAAATCCATTTTGAGCAGTCCGGCATTCTCCACGACAGAGTTATCAAATTGCGTCACATATAAATCTGAATCCTTAGCTGTGGCAACAGGTACAAAATTGGTAATGTCATCTGGGGTGATAATGACCCCGCAAGCGTGGATTCCTGTATTTCTTAATGAACCTTCCAGAACCCGGGCCATTTTAACCGTCTGGCCCTCCAAATCATCTCCTTCCGAAATGTTCAGTAGTTCGTTTACTTTTTCAAGCTCATCCGAACGGAACTTTTTCTTCAGCTCGGATTCTTCCACGCCAAAGATTTTGTTCAGTTTGGACATGTTTGGAATAAGCTTCGCAATGCGATCGGCATCGTTTAAGGGGAGGTCCAAAACCCGCGCCGTATCCCGAATTGAGGATTTGGCGGCCATGGTACCGTATGTAATAATCTGTGCAACCTGATTGGCGCCATATTTATCGATTACATAGTCCATAACCTTTCCGCGGCCCTCATCATCAAAATCAATATCGATATCGGGCATGGATACCCTATCTGGATTTAGGAATCGCTCAAAAAGCAGATCGTATTTTAGTGGGTCTATATTGGTTATTCCCAAACAATAGGCTACAACGGAACCCGCTGCGGACCCACGACCTGGACCTACAGAAACGCCCATATTCCGAGCTTCCCTGATAAAATCTTCTACAATCAAAAAGTAACCGGGATAACCGGAGTTTTCAATGGTGCCCAATTCAAAATCGATGCGCTCGGTGATTTCATCTGTGATTTTACCATAGCGTTTCTCAGCACCTTGATAGGTAATGTGTCTTAGGTATGCATTTTCTCCCCGCTTACCTCCATCGGTTAAATCTTCCTCAACCTTAAATTTGGTCGGGATATCAAATTTTGGAAGCAGTACATCGCGTGCCAAATCGAAAGATTCGACTTTATCAATGACCTCCTGTATGTTAAGAATGGCTTCAGGGACATCTTTAAAAAGCGTCTTCATTTCGTCCGAAGACTTGAAGTAATATTCCTGGTTGGGCAGTCCGTAACGGTAACCACGTCCTCGGCCAATAGGCGTAGCCTGTTTTTCACCATCTTTTACACAGAGCAAAATATCATGCGCCTCCGCATCTTTTTTGTCACAATAATAGGTGTTGTTGGTTGCGACGATTTTTACCTCGTGCTTTTTGGCCAAAGGAACCAAAACCTGGTTCACCCGATCTTCATCTTCCTGGCCATGTCGCATCATTTCCATGTACAGATCATCCCCAAACTGTTCCTTCCACCATAACAAAGCTTCTTCTGCCTGCTTTTCTCCTATGTTTAGAATCTTATTGGGAACTTCTCCGTAAAGATTTCCAGTAAAGGCGATGATATCCTCTTTATAGTGTTCAATGACCTTTTTGTCAATTCTAGGAACGTAATAAAAGCCATCGGTATAGGCAATGGAAGACATTTTTGCCAGATTGTGATAGCCATTTTTATTTTTGGCTAGCAACACAATTTGATAACCGTAATCTTTTACATTTTTGTTGGTATGGTCTTCGCAAACATAAAATTCACAACCAATAATGGGAGTGATTTCCTTTTCTGAAGGAGTTTCACCTTTTTCGACCAATTCGGCATTCTTTTCTTTGACCGATTTATTATGGGCCTTTACTTCTTTTACAAAATGAAAGGCACCCATCATATTGGCATGGTCGGTCAGGGCCACCGCGGGCATATTGTTTTCGGCGGCTGTTTTGACCAAGCTTTTGATGTTTATGGTGGACTGAAGCACCGAAAACTGTGAATGGTTGTGCAAGTGGGCAAAAGTGGCGTCTGCAAGACTCTCGACATTCTGATTGATTTCATCCTCTGAAATTCCACCTGTGTCGTTGGCCCAAAGGGCATCCGCAATTTCTTTAGAAGCTTTTTTCAGGTTGATATGCTTTAATCCAATAAGCTGGATTTCCTTTGGATTGGCTTCGGAGAAATGTTCGAAGTAATCAGGTTGTACATCCAACTCCTCAATGGAAAAATGCTCTTTACGAACCAGCTCCAAAAAGCACCGGGTGGTAGCTTCAACATCCGCTGTTGCATTATGTGCTTCTGCAAAGGGCTCTCCAAAAAGAAATTCATGCAGTTCGGTCAATGTAGGTAACTTGAATTTCCCTCCACGACCACCGGGAATTTTGCACAATTCTGCGGTGGCTTCCGTACAAGTATCCAAAACAGGGAGTTGTCCCATGCTATTTTCGATTCCCATACGATGGAATTCACATCCCATGATGTAGATATCGAAATCTACATTTTGACCGACCACAAATTTTGCTTTGCTCAAAGCGGCATTGAATGCCTCTAAAACTTCGGTTAAGGGCTTACCTTTTTGTTCTGCCAGCGCCGTGGAAATACCATGGATTTGCTCTGCTTCATACGGAACATTGAATCCATCAGGTTGTACCAACATGTCTTGATGCTCCACAAGATTTCCCATTTCATCATGCAATTGCCATGCAATCTGAATGCATCGGGGCCAATTGTCCGTATCGGTGATCGGAGCATCCCATCGTTTTGGTAATCCAGTGGTTTCAGTATCAAAAATTAAGTACATGTGAGCGCTGTTTGCCTGTCAAATAAATAGCGTTTAAAAATATACAAACATCAAGGTTTTATAAAAAGTAGTTTTTAGGAGTTATTAACCAATGATTTTCCAATTTTGTTTCAACCCTAACGGACATGGGTATTATTTTGACTTGATAATTTTTTTTGATGTTATTTACAGTTCTATTTAGTCATAATAATATAGCCAATAAACTTCAACCAAATGAAAATGAACCAAGGAAACAAACATTCCGTCATCGTATTACTTTTTGCAATTTTTTTCGGCATTCCCTTAAGCACTAGCGCTCAAATGGATGTTGATAATCCACCGAATTTCATCATCATCTTTGCGGATGACCTAGGGTATGGTGATTTAAGTTCCTATGGACATCCTACAATTAGCACTCCCCACCTCGACCGCATGGCCTATGAAGGCCAAAAATGGACGAATTTTTATGTTGGTGCAAGCGTTTGTACCCCTAGCAGGGCCGCATTGCTCACAGGGAGATTGCCTGTTAGAAGTGGAATGGCCAGCAACAAACATCGTGTGCTTTTCCCGAATTCGAAGAATGGATTACCGGCAAGTGAGATTACATTGGCAGAGCAATTGAAAAAGGCCGGATACAACACGGCATGTATCGGAAAATGGCACTTAGGGCACAAGCAGCAGTATTTGCCGACCAATAACGGATTCGACTATTATTTTGGAATACCTTATTCCAATGACATGGATTATGTTGGAAAAGATATTCCGGGTTATAAAAAGTTGGCTTTGGAAAATCCGGAGGGAATTAAAACAGAAAGCTATAATGTGCCGTTGCTACGGAACACGGAGATTGTTGAGCGCCCGGCAAATCAAAATACGATTACAAAAAGATATGCCGAGGAGACCATTTCCTTTATCAAACAAAATAAAAATCAACCTTTCTTCGTCTATATGGCGCATAGCCTTCCACATATTCCCTTGTTTGCCTCTAAAGATTTTATGGGCACAAGTAAGCGGGGTTTGTATGGCGATGTGGTTGAAGAAATTGATCATGGCATAGGTGAAATTTTAAAAGCCTTGGAGGATGAAGGATTAGCAGACAACACCATCGTTATGTTTACTTCAGATAATGGACCTTGGCTGCCTTTTGAGAACCATGGGGGTAGCGCGGGACTTTTAAGAGCTGGGAAAGGAACCACCTGGGAGGGCGGTATGCGGGAACCGGCTATTTTTTGGGGACCAGGACTTGTTAAGCCAGGTTTGGTAACAAGCTTGGGCTCAACAATGGATTTGTTTGCCACATTTAGCAGCATGGCTGGTATTGAAGCCCCAAAGGACCGTATCGTGGATGGGGTCGATTTGAGCAGAACCTTATTGCATCATGACCCAAGTCCGCGAAAAAGTATTTTATACTATCGGGGAACAGAGTTATACGCTGCCCGCTTGGGAGATTATAAAGCCCACTTTATCACACAAGGAGCTTACGGGCAATTTGGTGATCGGATGGCGCATGATACTCCACTATTATATCACCTAAATCACGATCCATCGGAACAGTTCAACATTGCCGAAGGGAATGATGAAATTATCCAAGAGATCCAGAAGTTGGTCCAAGAACACCAATCCAAGTTGGTGCCGGGGAAAGACCAATTGGCAGAAAGGGAATAGAAAGTCTTTAATGTCATTGTGCATTAAAAGAAATCAAGTATATTTGCACCCGCTTAAGTAGAAAGCGATTAAAATAGAATTAATAATCAGGGTCGGGCACCCTACAAATTAATGTGATATGCCAGTTAAAATTAGACTTCAGAGACACGGTAAAAAAGGTAAACCATTCTATTGGGTGGTTGCTGCAGATTCAAGATCGAAAAGGGATGGTAAATTTTTGGAAAAATTGGGAACCTACAACCCAAATACCAATCCTGCTACTATCAATTTGGATGTAGATGGATCTGTTAAATGGTTGAGCAATGGTGCACAACCTACTGATACTGCCAGAGCTATTTTATCTTATAAAGGAGTTATGATGAAACATCATCTATTAGGTGGTGTTCGAAAAGGAGCCTTGACTGAAGAACAAGCCGAAGAAAAATTCAATGCTTGGGTAGAAGAAAAAGAAAAAGCGATTGCTGCTAAAGTTGGTGGCCTGGATAAAGCCAAAGCGGACGCTAAAGCCAAAGCACTGGAAGCTGAGAAAGAATTTAGCGATAAAAGAGCTGCCGCTGCATTGCCAGAGGTAGAAGAAGAAGCTGTTGAGGAAGTTGCTGAAGAAGTAGCCGAAACTACTGAAACTGTTGCAGAAGAAACTCCAGTTGTAGAAGAAGCTCCTGCAGAGCCGGCAAAAGAAGAAGTTACTGCTGAGCCTGAAGCTAAAGCTGAGGAGGCTGCTCCTGCTGAAGAAGCTGAAGCAAGTAAAGAAGAAGAGTAAATTACTCTGGCGATGCGCAAGGAAGATTGCTTCTACCTGGGCAAAGTCGTTTCAAAATATAGTTTTAAGGGCGAGGTATTGGTAAAACTCGATACCGATGAACCCGAAATCTACGAAAACATGGAATCAGTTTTTGTTTCATTGGGAAACAATCTGATTCCATTTTTTATTGACCGTTGTCGACTGCACAAGTCAGCTTTGCTGCGTATCGATTTTGAAGAAGTAAAGGACGAATCCTCGGCAAATAAGATCATAGGTTCCGAATTGTATCTTCCTTTGGAAATGCTTCCACCGCTAACCGGGGACAAATTTTATTTCCATGAAGTGATTGGCTTTACACTAATGGATGAGGTCCATGGAAATATTGGAACCATTAAGGCGGTCAACGATAGTGCATCCCAAGAGCTTTTTGAAGCTGAAAAAGACGGTAAGGAATTGTTGATTCCCATAAGTGACGATATCATTTCCAAAGTCGATAGGAAGTCGAAGATTATTCATGTAAAGACTCCCGAAGGGTTGGTGGACCTTTATTTGGGAAGTGAATAAAAAAGGAAGCTACTCGCTTCCTTTCTGATTATTTTTTGGGATAAGGGATTTACTTCTTCCACTTACCGCCTCCAAAATAGAAACCTAATGAGATTCCGATGTAAGAGTTTTTAATTTCAGCTCCATCGTCAATCTCAGATTTACCGATCAGATTGTAGGTGGCAGCTATCCGCAGTTTGCCTAATTCAAACCCTGCACGGACCAAACCTCCAAATTTACCATCCACTTCTATATCTTCATCGGTTAGTTCTGCATTCGCTAAGGAGCTGAATCCAATACCACCACCCAAGAAAGGAGCAAATGATGAACTTCCGGAATTAAAGTAGTAATCAAAAGTACCGGTATACGATAAACTGGCAGCAAGATTTGTTTCCTGGGGAAGCCCTCCATCGCTTATATTTTTGGCCATGGCAGCGGATTCAATACGCAGACCAATGTTCATATTGTCGGCAATATTGTATTTTGGCTCAAGGGCAATAGTAACCCCACCCCCACCGTCTGGAACGGCATATCCTAGGTCAAGACCAACTCTGAATTTGTTTTGCTCCTGTGCCTGTAGTAAATGAGTCATCGCCGCCATAACAGCCACAACAAAAAAGAATTTTTTCATACTAATTGTGTTTAAGTGTTTTGAATTAGCTCTGAATGTATGTTGGGAGCAAGGGGATTTTTCTTGTAATCTAACGAATGGGGCGTTTGACTTTACACAAACCCGAGTTGAATTGATATAACTATTAGGGTTATATTTATGTCCAACTTTTAAAGCCAACCATGACCCGCTATTATTTAATTGCCCTAGTTTTTTGTTTTCTTTCGTGCAAAGAGAAGACTACCAAACAAGAAAAGCCTAATTCACCGCCAAACGTTGTACTGATTTTTACTGATGACCAAGGCTATCAAGATGTAGGTGTTTTTGGTTCTCCCGATATTAAAACACCACATCTGGATCAAATGGCTTCTGAGGGTGTAAGACTGACAAATTACTATTCGGCCCAAGCGGTTTGTTCAGCATCCAGGGCAGGAATTTTGACCGGATGCTATCCGAATCGTATCGGGATTCACAATGCCTTGGGGCCAGACAATACCCATGGTATCAATGCTTCTGAAACTACCTTGGCTGAAATGCTTAAGGATAAGGGCTATACCACGGCAATTTATGGTAAATGGCATTTGGGGCATCATCCGATGTTCTTACCCACAAGACATGGGTTCGATGAATGGTTTGGCATTCCATATTCAAACGATATGTGGCCATTTCACCCTCAACAAGGGCCCATTTTCAATTTTCCAGACTTACCTCTTTATGAAAATGAAACAGTAATTGACACCGTGGTGGAACAATCTCAATTGACCACCCAAATAACAGAACGAAGTGTAGACTTTATCAATAGAAACAAAGACAACCCCTTCTTTTTATATGTGCCCCATCCACAACCACATGTCCCGTTGTTTGTTTCGGAAAAATTCAAAGGAAAATCTGAACGTGGATTGTACGGCGACGTGATTATGGAAATCGATTGGTCGGTCGGCCAAATTATGAACACGTTAAAAGAGAATGGATTGGAGGAGAACACTATTGTCATTTTTACTTCGGATAATGGTCCTTGGTTATCCTATGGCAACCACGCTGGAAGCGCTTTGCCTCTTCGTGAAGGAAAAGGCACTGCTTGGGAAGGCGGGCAAAGGGAGCCATTTATTATGAAATATCCGGCCAAACTTAAAGCTGGACAGGAAATCAATGTGCCCGTGATGGCCATTGATATTCTACCTACCATCGCTGAACTCACCGATGCAAAACTTCCTGAGAAGATTATCGATGGTCAAAGCATATGGAACGTATTGACCGGAGAAAGCAAAGAACCGGTTCAAGAAGCTTATTTCTTTTATTATCGCGTGAACGAGATGTTTGGAGTGCGCCACGGCAAATGGAAATTGTACTTCCCACATCGTTACCGCACTATGGATGGACAGGAACCAGGGAAAGACGGTCAACCTGGGGAATACCGTATGATCGATATGGAGGAAATTGAGCTATATGATGTTGAAAACGATGTTAGCGAGACCAAAAATGTGGCCGATGAGCACCCGGATGTGGTTGCCCACATCAAATATTTGGCCAATAACATGCGAAAGAAATTGGGAGATTCCTTACTTGAGTTGGAGGGTTCAGAAACTAGGGAGCCGGGGAGGTTGGATGAAGAAGCCCTTTAAGTTCAAACAGTTTACCATCCATCAAGACCGGTGTGCCATGAAAGTAGGCACGGATGGGGTTTTGTTGGGAGCATGGACTACATTGAAATCCCAGCCCTATTCCATTTTGGATATCGGTGCAGGTACGGGGTTGATAGCCCTGCAAATGGCGCAGCGCAGTAATGCAGAACTTATTGATGCCATAGAGGTGGACGAAAGCGCCTATGAACAGTGTGTCGAGAACTTTGAAGCTTCACCCTGGGCAGACCGACTATTTTGTTACCATGCAGGTTTGGATGAATTTGTGGATGAGATTGAGGACAAATACGATTTGATTATCTCAAATCCTCCGTTCTATTCGGAAGAGGTTTCGAGCGGGGATGAAGCTCGGGATACGGCACGTCAAGCCAATTCGCTTCCGTTCGATGAACTTTTGGAAGGAGTATCCAAATTACTAAACCCCAAAGGTATTTTTTCGGTAATTATTCCATTTAAGGAAGAAAGGGATTTTGTTTTATTGGCAGAAAGCTTTGGTCTTTTTGCAAACAGCATAACAAGGGTAAAGGGAAATCCAAATACCGATGTAAAGCGGAGTCTTTTGGCATTTGGTTTTTCCAAAGAAATGGTTGTGGAAGATGAATTGACCATAGAGTTGGAACGTCATCAATACACGGAGGAATATATCGACCTGACCAAGGATTTCTATTTAAAAATGTAACAAAAACAGCTTGCTCTGTTGTTTTTCATTCTTACCTTTAGCCAAATTTTTTTTGCATGAAACCTGATTTATTTGAAGCACCCGATTACTACAATTTGGATGATTTACTTTCCGAAGAACACAAATTGGTTCGTGATGCGGCCAGGCAATGGGTGAAGCGTGATATTTCGCCAATCATCGAGGAATATGCCCAAAAAGCGGAATTTCCAAAGGAGATAATTGGAGGTCTGGCAGAGATAGGGGCTTTTGGTCCATATATTCCAGAGGAGTATGGCGGTGCCGGTCTAGATCAAATTAGCTATGGTTTGATTATGCAAGAAATTGAAAGAGGGGATAGTGGGGTAAGATCTACTGCTTCGGTACAATCTTCGTTGGTAATGTATCCCATCTTTGCTTATGGAACGGAAGAGCAGCGAAAAAAATATCTACCAAAATTAGCAACCGGTGAATGGATGGGTTGCTTTGGACTTACTGAACCTAACCATGGGTCCAACCCTGGGGGAATGGAGACTAAATACAAGGATATGGGGGACCATCTTTTGCTCAATGGTGCCAAACTTTGGATTTCTAATTCGCCTTTTGCCGATGTGGCCGTAGTATGGGCGAAGAATGAAGAAGGACGAATCCACGGGTTGATTGTTGAAAGGGGCATGGAAGGTTTTTCAACCCCGGAAACCCATAATAAGTGGTCATTGCGGGCTTCCGCCACCGGGGAACTGATTTTTGATAACGTAAAAGTACCGAAGGAAAACCTATTGCCGGGCAAAAGTGGTTTAGGTGCACCATTGGGTTGTTTGGACTCTGCTCGCTACGGTATTGCGTGGGGAGCCATCGGTGCGGCCATGGATTGTTATGATACTGCATTGCGCTATGCAAAAGAACGTATCCAATTCGGGAAACCTATTGCTGCTACACAGTTACAGCAAAAGAAATTGGCCGAAATGATCACCGAAATTACCAAGGCCCAACTCTTGGCCTTCAGATTGGGTCAACTTAAAAATGAAGGTCGTGCGACCACAGCCCAAATTTCGATGGCCAAACGAAATAATGTGGATATGGCCATTAAAATTGCCCGGGAAGCAAGGCAGGTTTTGGGTGGAATGGGCATTACTGGCGAGTACAGCATTATGCGCCATATGATGAATTTAGAAAGTGTGATTACTTATGAAGGTACCCACGATATCCATTTATTGATTACCGGAGCGGATATTACAGGGATGCCTGCTTTTAAATAATTAGCATACTTTGTTGGGAAAACATAAAGGATTAATTTGATAGCAATATCGAATCATGCCACGCTATGGAATTTTACGAAAAGCAAAAAACATTCTTCTCGATCCAAAAGACAAAGGATCTTTCATTTAGAAAAGCGGCGCTAAAGCGACTTCGAGATGAAATTGTAAAGCAAGAAGATGCTGTTGCCGAAGCCATTTATACTGATTTCAAAAAACCACGGTTCGAAACATTTGTGGCCGAGACGCAGTTTGTATTGGCGGAAATCAACACCATGCTTAAGCATCTTGAATTTTGGGCCCAACCTGAAAGGGTTCCTGGTAATTTGGCCAACTTTCCATCCAAGAATTATATTTATAGGGAACCATTGGGGCAGGTTTTGGTCATCGCTCCGTGGAATTATCCTTTTTATTTGACCTTAGCCCCAATGGTCGGTGCAATAGCCGCTGGCAATACCGTAGTGGCAAAACCTTCGGAACTTACCCCAAATACTTCTGCAATTATTGAAAAAATCATTAGCCAAGTATTTGATGATGAATACGTGGTCGTTGTACAGGGTGGAGTGGAGGTATCCCAAAGGTTGTTGGCAAAACGTTGGAACCATATTTTTTTTACAGGAAGTCCACGAGTTGGAAAGATTGTATATGAAAGTGCAGCTAAGCATTTGACGCCGGTCACATTGGAGTTGGGCGGGAAAAATCCTTGTATTGTAGATGAAACTGCAAATATTTCCCTAGCTGCTAAACGAATTGTGTGGGGTAAATCCTTGAATTTAGGTCAAACCTGCCTTGCACCGGATTATCTTTTGGTGCACCATTCTGTTAAGAATAAATTGGTTCAGAAGCTTAAGGAGAAGATTGTTGGAACATATGGAGAGGACCAGACCGAATCACAAGATTTGGCTCGAATTGTAAATGAACGGCACTATGGGCGTTTGAAATCACTCTTGGAAGATCAACACATACTTTACGGAGGCAAAACTGTAGGTGAGGATAACTTTATGGGCCTTACCTTGGTCGATGAACCTGATTTGGACAGTCCATTGATGGAGGGAGAGATTTTTGGACCTATCCTGCCTATTTTTTCCTATAAGAATCAATCGGATATCGATGAGATTGTCAAACGGTATGAAAAACCTTTGGCGGCCTACATATTTTCAAACAAAAGGGCATCTCAAAAAGAATTTATAGCAAGATATGGTTTTGGAGGAGGGGCAATTAATGATACAGTAATTCAGGTCGCTAACAAAAAATTGCCTTTTGGAGGAGTGGGACATAGTGGGATTGGTGCTTATCATGGTAAAACCTCCTTTGATGTATTTTCCCATAAAAAAGCGATTGTAAAAAGAGGAAACTGGATAGATCCTCCAATACGATATGCCCCCTATAGACTACCAGAACGAATCGCAAAATGGGTCAAGCATTTGTTTTAGGCTCGTCCAGCGCATTGGAAATCTTACTTTCAAATACTTTTTTGCTGGTTTTCATGTCCGCATAACGGGGGTCGGGAATGTAATCCTGTTTTTTCATTTTTATGACCTCAATACTCAAAAAGCCAAACTCCTCTACCACTTTTCCATAAAAACGATAAATGCCCTTCCCCCTAAAATAATATTTGGCGGCCACTGGCGGAAAAAGTACCGTATCGAAGACTTCGCCGTGTTGATCCACAAGAGTAGCAAAGTGCATGCGTTTGCCACTATGGGTATTGGTGTTTTTTACGGTGATTAGATAGCCGTAAATATCGATATGCTTATTTAAATAATGAAGTAAATCCCGTTGGCCATTGGAATTCTTCGGAGGTTCGGCCAAAAGCTTAAAAGGGCTACAAAGACAAAAACCCAAAAGTTCCAATTGCTCAAAAGCAGTTTCCAGATTCGTAGTGTGTAATTTGGGAATCTTGAATTTTTGATGACGAGGCGGAAAGAGTTTAGGGTGTTCCAAACGGTCATTTTTAGAGAGCATTAAATGTACTTTCCATAGTAATTCGTGTTTGTTGATTTCGGTAAAGCGGAAAGCATCGATTCGGATGAGAATGGAGAGCTGTTCTACAGAAATGATAGTTCGGTCCAAAAAATCTTCCAAAGAAGCAAAGCTTCCATTGAGGTTTCGTTCCTTGATGATGCGTTCCATAACCCTGCTTTCCAAATCACGCAGGTACATCAACCCCAAATAAATATGGGTGTCGCAAATACGATTGTTTATGTTGCTATTGTTGATACAGGGAGGATGGATGGTAGCACCTATCATGCGGGCATCGTGAATGTAAAATTCAGAACGATAAAACCCTCCTCCGTTATTGAGAACGGCCACCATGTATTCCAAAGGAAAGTAGGCGCGTAAAAAAAGACTTTGATAACTTTCCACGGCATAGGAAGCGGAGTGTCCTTTGGCAAAGGCATAGCCTGCGAAACTGGCAACTTGATTCCATATTTCAAAAATAAGAGTATCAGCATAACCTTTTTTTCTACAGTTGGAGATGAATTTGTCCTTCACTTTTTGAAACTCTTCCCGAGAACGGAACTTTCCACTCATGCCCCTACGAAGCACATCGGCCTCACCTAGATCTAAACCTGCAAAATGGTGTGCTACTTTGATAACATCTTCCTGATAGACCATTACGCCATAGGTGTCCGGCATAATATCCAGCATTACGGGATGTGCTTTTTCTTCCGCTCTTCCCTGATTGCGGTGACGCAAAATATACTCTCGCATCATCCCACTTTTGGCGACTCCAGGTCGAATAATGGAACTGGCAGCCACCAATCCCAAGTAATTATCCACCTCCAATTTTTTGAGCAGCATCCGCATAGCGGGCGACTCCACATAAAAACATCCCATGCATTGGGCAGTTTTGATAAGGTTGTTTATGGTGGTGTCCGTTTTAAAACCTTTAATGTCATGGATGTCGATTTCTTGATGTTTTTCCGGTTGATTGTAGGCAATGATCTCCAAAGCTTCTTTAATCTTGCCTAGTCCACGTTGCCCCAAAATATCGAATTTGTAGAGGCCGACATCCTCGGCAATGACCATATCGTACTGGGTGGTGGGAAATCCCTTTGGAGGGAGATGGGTGGCCGAAAACCAATGTAAAGGTTTTTCGCTGATCAATATTCCCCCTGCATGTATGCTCAGATAGTTGGGCTTGTCCTTTAACAGCTTTCCATATTTAAGGACGAGTTTGGATATGCTGTCCAACTGGGATGGATTGTACCTCCCTGTGATCAAAAAATCAATTTCTTGTGCCGGGAGCCCAAAAACTTTACCCAATTCTCGGATTACTCCCCGCTCTTTAAAGGTAACATAGGTGCCCAAAAGGGCTACATGGTCAAAACGGTCAAAGATATATTGGGTCATGGCAGGCCTGTCGCGCCAAGAAAAATCGATATCAAAATCAGGTGGATTGGCACGGTAAAGATTGATGAAGCGTTCAAAATAGAGGTCTAGCTCCATGGGATCTACATCGGTAATGCGGAGCAAATAGGCCACAATGCTATTGGCACCGCTACCACGCCCCACATAATAAAACTCCCTTCGGCGTGCTTCGGACACAATGTCCCAATTGATAAGGAAATAGGAAACAAACCCCATTTTTTTAATGAGGTTCAACTCCTTATCCAATCGATTTTGAATCGAATTGTCTATCTCTTTATAGCGATAAGGAAGCCCTTCATAACATAGTTTTTCAATGAGTTTTTCATCTTCTTCCACACTTCCACTATAGCTGCTGAGATTTTGGGGTTTTCGACCTTTGGAAAAATCAAAATGAATGCTACAGCGATTGAGGAGTTTTTCGGTATTCTCCAAAATGAAACTGAATTCTGAAAAAGCAGCTGCCAAATTTTGAACAGGGAACATTTTTTCATTTTCATTGGCCTCTTCTTCCTTCGGAAGTTTGCTCAGTAATACATTGTTGTCGATGGCCCGTAATAAGCGATGGGCATTAAAATCATTTTTGTTGCGAAAGGTGACCGATTGCTGGACCACTAATTTGTCTTTGAGATTGACCAATCTTGAAAAGGGCAACCGTCTTAAATCTTGTATGGAAATCCCGATAAATTGATGGTCTGAAAAATCTTGTAGATTATTGAGCAAGACCTGTTCAAAAGGATAGATGACAAATGCATTTTTGAACGCTGGAGCCCGTTCGGGAATTTCCAAATCATCATAAAGATGGTAGGACAGGAAATTGTTTAGCTCCAAATAGCCTTCATTGTTTCGGGCGATTCCTATAAAACAAGGCTCAACGCCATTTCTAAAATCGATTCCCAAAATAGGCCTAACTCCATATTCTGGGGCCTTTCGCACAAAATTGAGGCAAGCAGAGGTGTTATTGATATCTGTGAGCGCTAGTTGGGTCACTTGGTTTTGTTGGGCAAGCTCCAATAGCTCCAGTTCGGAAAATGTTCCGTAACGCATGCTGTAATATGTGTGGCAGTTTAAGTACAATTGTCAGTTATCAGTTGTCAGTTGTCAGTTGTCAGATGTCAGTTGTCAGATGTCAGATGTCAGTTATTGCTAATTGCCATTGTTCATCGCTAATTGTTCATTGCCCATTGCCCATTGCTAATTGTCCATTGTCCATTGTTCATTGCCCATTGTAAACCGTTCATTGTTTTCTGTGCGCCAGAACCACAGGAGGCTCTCCATTAAAAGGATTATGCATACTGCCAATGGTCTTGGCACCCATGGCAGAGGCTCGGACAACACTTCGGCTACCAAATCTATTTCTCACATAATCCATAGCTTGATAAAGATTTAAGGCCTCCTCGGTATCCTCAAAAAGATTGATCTGATAATTTCCTGAAACTAAATGACTGAATCGTATTCCTATCAGCCGCACCAGCATTCGCTTATTGTATAGAACCTTGAAAAGCTCCAATATTTTTGGGATAAGGATGTGGTCCGCACTCGTATAGGGAATGCGCAATTGCTTGGAATACGTATTGAAATCCGAATACCGAATCTTTACGGCGATGCAGGCAGTCAATTTATCCCCTCGGCGTAGCTGATAGGCCAAATTTTCGGTCATGGCGATCAAAATGCCCTTCAACTTCACCACATCTATAGTGTCCTTATCGAAAGTGCGTTCAGTTGAAATTGACTTTCGGTCACAAAACGGAATTACGGGGGTATTATCCATTCCGTTGGCTCTTTTCCAAATTACCCTTCCGTTGGCGCCCAATACCCGCTGCATAATGTCCATGGGCATTTCTTGTACCGTTTGTACTTTTCGGATACCCAGGTTTCGAAGGGTTTGATAGGTTTTGTCTCCCACCATGGGAATTTTTTTGATGGACAGCGGGGCTAAAAAAGGTTTTTCACGTCCAAAATCTATTTTGAGTTGATTGTTGGGCTTTGCCTCGTTGGTGGCCACTTTGGAAACGACCTTATTTACCGATAAGCCAAAGGAAATTGGGAGTCCTGTTTCCTTTATGATTTTTTGACGCATCTCCGAGGCGTATTTGTAGGACCCAAAAAAACGGTCCATCCCGGAAAGGTCAGCATAGAACTCATCAATGCTCGATTTTTCAAAAAGCGGCACATGCTCTTTGATCATTTCCGTGACCACATCCGAATATTTGCTGTATGTGCCCGCATTGCCCCGAATGACCACGGCTTCAGGACAAAGTTCCTTCGCCATTTTCATGGGCATGCCCGAGTGCACCCCAAAACCACGGGTCTCATAACTGCACGCAGCCACTACACCACGATCACTTGTGCCACCCACCAATAGCGGCTTGTTTTTAAGCTCCGTATTGATGATACGCTCCACGGACACATAAAAAGTATCCAGATCTAGATGTAGAATGGTCTTTTCCATTATTCAGTTGAGAGAACAGCTAATTTATGGAATAATTCCTAAAAAATGGAAAATATCCAATAAAAGAAATAGAATAACGGGAATCTGACTTTTATCGGAAAATCATTTATATCTTTGCCGTGTTGTGT
Organism: Flagellimonas sp. 2504JD4-2; assembly: GCF_053642935.1. Lineage (NCBI taxonomy): Bacteria > Pseudomonadati > Bacteroidota > Flavobacteriia > Flavobacteriales > Flavobacteriaceae > Flagellimonas > Flagellimonas sp. 2504JD4-2. The sequence continues at coordinate 974,987 of NZ_JBSIOV010000001.1, forward strand.
TGGATTTCAATCTATATGATTGGAATCAGGTTGAAACATCTAAAACGATGTTCGCCAATGAAAGGCTTTCCATATGGAAGGCTTTTTTTGTTAACAAGAACTTGGGTTTTGGGAAGCTTTTGCTGAACTAAAACGTATGGCGGAATCCTCAGGCTTTGTACAAAGTGTGTATCACATGATGGATCAATGAAGCGGCCAGCTTTGCTGTTTGTCCATCGATATCATATTTAGGATTCATTTCGGCAAGGTCCATACTTATCAATTTTCCCGAACCGATAATGGTCTTTAGGCACTCCAAAACAATTTGAGGCGTGAACCCCATAGGAGAGGGGGCACTGACTCCTGGCGCGTAAGCGGAAGAAAATCCATCTAAATCTATGGTCACATAAACTTTATCAACCGTTTTGATAAAAGCATTGATCCAAGTATTGATTTCATCCAAAAATTGGATTTGAAAGGTGTCGGACAAGATAAAATTGACATCCAGGTCCTTTGCAGTTTGAAAAAGTGACCGATCATTGGCATCTTTTCGGATACCCAAACAGAGATAATTAAAATTGCTGTCCTCTTTTTGACACTCCATTGCTATTTGATAGAAGGGAGTACCCGAATTGTTATTGGGAACATTCTTCCGAAGATCAAAATGCGCATCAAAATTGATAATTCCGATAGTTTGCCCTTCTTTCTTTGCGTCGAGATGGTTTTTGATGCCATGATAATGTCCATAAGCTATATCATGCCCTCCACCCAAGACAATGGGGAATTGTTTATTGGCCAAAAGTGTGCTCACCGCTTGGGAAAGTGCATTTTGGGCCGCTTCCATATCCTTGTTTTTACAGGTTATGGAACCCGCATCGTACAATTGTACATGACTTGGAAGGTGATTGGGTAATTTCCCAAAACTGGTTTTAATGACCTCCGGACCTTTAACGGCCCCAATTCTTCCCTGGTTTCGTTCTACCCCTTCATCACAAGCATATCCCAATAAGGTAATCGATTTTTTCGGTGGTTCGGGGATTTCTTCCAACGGAGCGCACTTCACTTTTTCATGAAGATAAAGGCTTTTGTTGCTGATCCGACCTTGCCAAATGTCCTTCTTGGGTTTGCTATAGTGTTTCATCATGCATCGAAAAGGTGGTCCAAAATATCGGTCTCCACCAGATTTGGTAAAGTTACTTTAAGATTTGGAGTTCGCTCCATTTCTCTTTTGATGGCAAACAAAGCTTCCTTGTTTCGAGCCCAACTTCTGCGGGAAATACCGTTGTTCACATCATAAAACAGCATATTCTTTAATCGGATGGAAGCTTCTTCCGAACCATCGAGTACCATTCCAAAGCCACCATTCGTGACCTCGCCCCAACCAACACCGCCTCCGTTATGAATGGAAACCCATGTCGCTCCGCGGAAACTGTCCCCAATCACATTGTGAATGGCCATATCGGCAGTGAACTTACTCCCGTCATAAATATTGCTGGTCTCCCTAAAGGGAGAATCGGTGCCGCTGACATCGTGGTGGTCCCGACCCAAGACTACAGGTGCGGATATTTCACCATGGGTTATGGCTGTATTAAAGGCATCTGCAATTTTGGCCCGACCTTCGGCATCGGCATATAAAATCCGAGCCTGGGAGCCTACGACCAATTTATTCTGTTCTGCTTCCTCGATCCATTTAATATTGTCCTGCATTTGCTGTTGGATTTCCTCTGGAGCTTCAGCTTTGATTTGCTTCATAACTTCCAAAGCAATGGCATCCGTTTTTTGTAGGTCTTTTGGATTTCCAGAGGTGCAGACCCATCTGAATGGACCAAAACCATAATCAAAACACATCGGTCCCAAGATATCCTGTACATATGATGGATATTTAAAGTCGATACCATTTTCGGCCATAACCTCACCACCTGCCCGCGATACTTCGAGCAAGAAAGCATTGCCATAGTCGAAGAAATAAGTGCCCCTTTCCGTGTGTTTATTGATGGCATCAATTTGTCGTCGCAATGACGCCTGTACTTTGGTTTTGAATGCTGATGGATTTTCGGCCATCATCAGATTGGATTCCTCAAACGATAATCCAACAGGATAATATCCACCTGCCCAGGGATTGTGCAATGAGGTTTGGTCCGAGCCCAAATGCACAAAAACATCTTCTTCAAGGAATCGTTCCCAAACTTCCACTATGTTACCGATGAAAGCCAGAGAAACAACTTCATTGTTGGCAATGGCAGTTTTTGTTCTTTGAACAAGCTCGGATAAATCCGTCAATAACTCATCTATCCACCCCTGTTCGTGTCTTTTTTTGGCTGCTTCAGGATTTACTTCGGCGCAAACCGTGATGCATTCGGCAATATTTCCTGCTTTGGGCTGGGCCCCGCTCATTCCACCCAAACCAGCGGTCAAAAATACTTTGCCCTTTGGGGAATCACCTTTGTCCAATACCTTTCTAAAAGCGTTCATTACGGTAATTGCCGTTCCATGGACAATACCTTGTGGGCCAATGTACATATAGGAGCCAGCGGTCATCTGACCGTATTGGGTAACTCCAAGTGCATTGAATTTTTCCCAGTCGTCCGGTTGGGAGTAGTTGGGAATCATCATACCGTTGGTCACAACAACTCTAGGCGCTTCTTTCGAAGATGGAAATAGTCCCATTGGATGCCCTGAGTACATGTGCAAGGTTTGTTCCTCGGTCATCTCGGCCAAATATTTCATCGTCAAAAGATACTGCGCCCAATTCTGGAAGACTGCCCCATTGCCTCCATACGTGATAAGTTCCTCAGGGTGTTGTGCCACGGCTGGGTCCAAATTGTTTTGGATCATCAACATAATGGCAGCAGCCTGTTTGGTTTTTGCCGGATATTCAGCAATTGGACGGGCATACATCGGGTAATCGGGTTTAAAACGATGCATGTAGATTCGACCATAGGTCTTGAGCTCCTCGGCAAATTCTACGGCCAATTCCCGATGCCAGGCTTTTGGAAAATAACGCAGCGCATTTTGAATGGCCAGTTTTTTCTCTGCCGCGGATAGAATGTCCTTGCGTTTAGGAGCTGGGTTTCCCGTTTCGGGATATGCTTTTTTCGAAGGCAATGCTGAAGGAATGCCCTGAAGAATGCTGACTTTAAACTCTTGTTTTATCATGATTTCTTTTCGTCTCCCTGAATTTTTTCAGGGCCTCATTATTCTATTTGTGTGATTCTGAAACATGCTTCGACTCCGCTCAGCATCCGTTCAGAATGACGTTATCTTTTTTCCATTTTTCCAAACGGCATTGGGTTTTAACTGTCCCTGGTGATAGGTGATTTCTTGATAGTTGTTGGTTGGGAAAGTCACAAAATCGGCTTGGCTTCCCATTTGTAAAACTCCCCTGTCGGTCAATTTTAAAGCAGCACTTGCCCTAAAGGTGATTCCGGACAATACTTCGGCATTCGACAACTTTTCAAAAGTTCCCAGAACACTTGCTTGCGTAAGTAAATCCCCCATAGGAGCTGACCCGGGATTGTGGTCGCTGGCAATCGCCAATGCTCCTCCGGCATCCAAAATCTTACGTGCTGGGGTATAGGCACATCCCAATCCCATGGAAGCTCCGGGCAAAGCCATGGAAATTACATCGCTTTTTGCCAAGAGCTGGATTTCTTTTTCGGTGCTTGCCTCCAAATGGTCGGCACTTAAAGCTCCAAATTGCACAGCTACCTTACTTCCTCCAGCAGTAAATTGGTCGGCATGAACGGTAATATCAAAGCCCATTTCTTTTGCTTTCTGAAAATATGGAGCAATTTCTTCCGAGGAAAAAGCACTTTCTTCAACAAAAGCATCTACTCGTGTAGCTAGGTTTTCTGATTTGATTGTGGGAAACAAGGTAGAGGTCATTTCCTCCAAATATGTGTTGTTACCGCTCCAATCTTTGGGTTTGATATGAGCGGCCAAGCAGGTGGCCACCAAATCAGCTTCAGTTTTATCATTGGCCTGTTTAATGGCCCTAAGCATTTTCAATTCTTGTTCCACAGATAGGCCATAACCACTTTTTACCTCAATTGTAGTGATGCCATTTTGCAAATGTTTTTGACTTCGTTCTAAAATTCCCTCAACAAGTTCCTCTTGAGTAGCTTTTCGGGTTTGGGTTACGGTGTCCCATATGCCCCCGCCGGCTTTGGCAATTTCCAAGTAAGAGATTCCCGCATTGCGCATCGCATAATCCCTTGCGCGGGTGCCACCAAAACAGATATGGGTATGGGCATCGACAAATCCAGGGAGACAAACTTGCTCTCCTTCTATATGATGGATATCGATATCACTTGTCTTTAAATCATTAAAAACACCAATTTTCTGAATTTTTCCTTCGGAAACCACAATTCCACCGTTTTCAATAATGGGCAATTGCTCATCTGCTAGTGCGCCCTTTATGGGTAGGCCAGACATCGGCAGTAATTGGGTAAACGGACCTATTAATATGGGTTTGCTCATGGATTAATATGTTTCAAATTCTGCTAGATGAGGTGCATTCCACTGAAGGTTTTTGTCCTTCATTGTTTTTTCAACCAAATTTATGATTCCGCCTTGTTGGATGATGTCGATTCCCTTTTCAATATCGTCCGCAAAAACACGATCACTATCTGCAAAAGAGACTTTGGTTCGAATGAATTTATGGATTTCATCCAATACAACACCAGATTTTAAGGGTTTTCTATATTCAAATGCTTGGGAGGCGGTAAGCAACTCGATGGCCAATATTTTTTCGACATTTTCAATAATCTGAAGTGCTTTTCTTCCGCTGATGGATCCCATGCTCACATGATCTTCCTGACCCAAAGAGGTGGGGATACTATCCGCACTTGCCGGAAAACACAGGCTTTTGTTTTCACTGGCCAATGCCGCTGTAGTGTATTGCAAAATCATATAACCCGAATTGATTCCCGTGTCCTCCATCAACAATTTAGGAACTCCGGGACTGTTACCTTCCAAGGCCAAATAAATTCTTCGGTCAGAGATATTGCCAAGTTCCGATGCAGCCAGGGCTGCATAATCCAAAGCCATGGCCAAAGGTTGTCCATGGAAATTTCCACCACTAATGGTCAGTTCATCATTTATAATGACAGGATTGTCCGTTACCGAATTGAGCTCCACTTCCAACAACTCTTTTAGATGTAACCAAGCATTTCGGGAAGCTCCATGAACTTGTGGAATACATCGGAGCGAATATGGGTCTTGCACGCGTTCGCAATCGATATGGTCTTCCAAAATTTCAGAGCCTTGAAGCAGGGTTCGAATTCTTCCAGCCACATGTTGATTCCCTTTAAACGGACGAAGCGCATGTAATTCTTCAAAGAATGGTTTTATCGAGCCTTGGAGTCCTTCCAACATCATGGCCCCGACAATATCAGCCTGTCTTAAGCAATGCTGGAGTTTTTGAACAACCAGAACCCCATGTGCAGCGATAAACTGGGTGCCATTGATCAAGGCTAAGCCTTCTTTAGGGCCAAGTTCCACCGACTTAAGCCCTGTTTTTTGGAACAATTGCCCGGTGGAAATCGTTTCACCTTTATAATGGACCTTTCCCAAGCCAATAAGTGGTAAAAATAAATGGGAAAGGGGAGCAAGATCACCTGAAGCTCCTACAGAACCTTGCGAAGGAACCACAGGGATGGCATCATTCTCAACATGCCATAGCATACGTTCAATAGTGGACACCGCTATTCCGGAATAGCCTTTCGCCAAGGCATGAATCTTTAAAATAAGCATTAGTTTGGCCAGCTTTTCCGAAATGGGCTTGCCAACGCCAACGCTATGGCTTTGTAATATATTGGATTGTAGGATTTTCGTGTCCTCTTTGGAAATTTTGGTGTTGCATAAAGGGCCAAATCCTGTGTTGATTCCATAGACGGTCTCACCTTTTTCTACAATATTTTGAACCCGGTTTTGACTGGCCTTGATTTTTTCCAAACATGAATCGGATAAAACACCTTTGATCCCACCTTCAGAGATGCCAATGGCGATACCTGCCGTTAAATGGTCTTCGCCAAAATGAAATGTTTTGGGTAACTGCATAAGCTTCATTTAAGAAATATAAAGGTATTGTACATTATTAATAATTACCAATACTTATTTTTGTAATATTTAATAACCATGAATTATCAGATAGAGTTACGACATTTCATTTATTTTTTGGCTGTGGCCGAAGAACTGCACTATAGAAAAGCGGCAGAAAAGCTTTTTATCTCGCAGCCAGGATTGAGTACGCAGATCAAGCAAATGGAAGAGATTTTGCAAACACAGTTGTTTGTTCGGGACAAGAAAAAGGTGAGTTTGACGCCTGCAGGGGAATTTTTAAAAGGAGAAGTGGAATTCATCTTGAATCATTTGGAACAAACCCAGAAGCAATTAAAACTCATTGGTGATGGACATTCAGGTGAGATTAGAATTGGATTTTTGGGTTCGGCCATGCAAAATGTGGTTCCTAAACTGTTGTTGGATATGAAAAAGAAGTATCCGCTTGTGCATACCAGTCTGGATGAACTTTCCAATAAGGCCCAAATAAGTGCCATTTTAAGGGATAAACTGGATCTTGGTTTTGTCCGCTTGTCCCGAGCACCTAAGGGGCTAAAGATTAAACCTGTTTTTGAAGATACATTTTCCTTGGTCTTGCCAAAAGATTATCCCTTGGATGAAAAAAGCTTCCGGGGAATCCGTCAAGTCGCACAGGATGATTTTATTCTCTTTTCCCAGGATTATAGTCCCTTATATTTTGATACGGTGATGAGTATTTGTGAGGATGGGGGTTTTACACCCAATGTTTCGCATAAGTCGGTTCATGCCCAGACTATTTTTAAATTGGTAGAGAATAAACTGGGTATTGCTATTGTGCCCACGGCGCTGCAATATGGATTTCAAATGGAAGTGAAGTTCATCGAATTGAAGAAAATAAAACAACGTGCTGTTCTGTCCATGGTCTGGAAAGAGGATAATAGGAATCCGGCATTGCAGAATTGTATCGATTTACTTTTGAATCCATAATTAAAAGGTGGCAATACGTACCTTTGCGCGAAATAGAAATTGACCATGGTATTTGATTTGATTAAGAACCGCAGAAGTATTTTCCCAGTTCAATATAATGACAGGCCCATTGAAAAGGAAACCATTCAGAAACTATTGGAGGCGGCCAATTGGGCACCGAACCATAAAAAAACCGAACCGTGGCGTTTTAAGGTGTTCATGAACGGGAAAAAAGAGGCTCTGGGAAAGTTTCTTTCAGAAAAGTATCAAGCAGTTGACCCAAGCCCTAAACAGATAAAGATCAGGAAACTGCAAGAAAACCCAATGCGGGCTGCGGCGGTAATTGCCATTTGTATGCAACGGGATCCCAATGAAAGTTTACCAGAATGGGAAGAGTTGGCGGCTACGGCAATGGCTGTTCAGAATATGTGGTTGTGCTGCACCGAAATGGGAATTGGATGCTATTGGAGCTCACCTGGACTCATAAAATATATGGATGAGTTTATCGACTTGGGCGAAGGCGAAAAATGCCTTGGCTTTTTCTATTTGGGATATTATGATGAAGAACCACCTTCCGTAGCACGCAAACCTGTTGAGGAAAAGGTAGTGTGGTTAGAATGAGAAAAGTTCAGAAGCGTACTTAACCGTAACTATAATAAAGAAAACCAAGTAACCGGCGGTTAGCACGAACTTCATGAAGGTTCCTGTCAAGAAACCGATAAAAGAACCAAAGGCGGCTTTCATAGCGGTTTTTTGGTCAGCTTTATTGATAAGTTCGCCTACCAAAGCTCCCACAAAAGGCCAAATAATTATACCAAATGGGCCAAATATGGGGAAAAATATTGCAACCAAAAGCCCAACAATGGTACCCCACATACCAGCTTTGCTCCCGCCAAATTTTTTGGTTCCTGCTGCGGGAATCACATAGTCCATAATGGTTACACCTAAAGCAAGAATTAATGTTCCTACCAAAATCCACCAATTATCGGGCACGGCTTTGGTCAAATAAAGCAACAACAATCCTACCCAGCTAATAGGCGGTCCTGGTAGCACGGGAAGAAAGCTGCCCAAGATACCCACGAGCATTAACAGGAATCCTATAATAAGAAGAGCTATGTCCATGCTAGGTTTTGCTAATGAGACAAATATAAGGGCTATTTGTTACAGCACTATTGGGAATTTATGTGGAAATCGCCGAAATGGATATAACCAAAAAATCGTAATTTCAGCCAAATATTAGGGGTTGTATGCGGAAGCTTATATTGTTGTCATTTTTGGGTTTGTTTACCTCTTGTGAACTTTTCACATCCAAAGAGGAGCAGACCAAGAATAGGGTGAATGAAGAACTCCTAGCCATCGATTGGAACGATGTTGACCAATATCCCCTTTTTGATGATTGTGATGAAACGGTCACCAAACAAATTCAACAGGAATGTTTCCAAACCGTTATGCTGGGGTATTTTTCCCGAGCATTGGATAGCTTGCAATTTCAAGTAAACACGGATTTAAATGATACGGTCTATGTCCATTTTGTGATTGATGAACATGGCTTTATTTCCGTTACAGAGGTGGAGGAAAATCAGAATATTTTAAATGAAATCGAAGATTTCAATAGCAAAATATCGGACCAATTAAACGATTTGACCACGGTAAGACCGGCGTTAAAGCGTGGTATTCCGGTCAGTTTGCGATTTAAGCTTCCCATTATTTTAAACACGAATTAATACCTTGGCAGAGAAGATTATTTTAGGAATTGACCCAGGAACAACAGTTATGGGTTTTGGGATTATCAAAGTAGTCAACAAGCAGATGCACTTTGTTCAAATGAATGAGTTGATGCTTCGAAAATATGATGATCACTATACCAAACTTAAACTGATTTTTGAGCGCACCTTGGAACTCATCGACACATACCATCCCGATGAGATTGCCATTGAGGCTCCATTTTATGGTAAAAATGTACAGTCGATGCTAAAACTTGGTAGGGCACAGGGGGTGGCCATGGCCGCTGGACTTTCCAGACAGGTTCCGATTACGGAATATATGCCTAAAAAAATTAAGATGTCCATCACAGGAAATGGGAATGCAAGCAAAGAACAGGTGGCAAAAATGCTTCAGAGTGTCTTAAAGCTCAAAACACTACCCAAAAATTTGGACAGTACCGATGGGTTGGCTGCCGCCGTTTGCCATTTTTACAATGAAGGTAGGGTCGAGGTTGGAAAACACTATACAGGATGGGAGGCCTTTGTGAAGCAAAATAGTGATAAGGTGAATAAGAAGTAAAAAGTAAAAAGTGAAAAGTAAAAAGTAAAAAGTGAACAATATCCCAAATCTTAAAAGCTTAACCATGAAATATGATGAATTATTGGCTTATCAAAAATCATTTGACCTTGCTATGGAAATTTTTGAGCTGTCTAAATCATATCCAAAAGAGGAGATTTATTCATTAACGGACCAAATTAGGCGTTCTTCTCGAAGCGTTGCAATTAATATTGCTGAGGCCTATGGGAAAAGAAGATATCAAAAACACTTTATAAGCAAGTTGACGGACTCAGATGCGGAAAATCTCGAAACCCGAGGATGGTTACAATTTTCTTTAGCATGTGGTTATATAGATGAAATTGTTTTTAAAGAGCTATTATCACGAAATTTGGAAATAGGAAAATTAATACATTATATGATTAACAATCCAAGTAAGTTTGGTTCAAAAAAGAACTATACCTAAAGCTTAGGCTGTTCACTTTTTACTTAACAATGGGAGGAATCTACATCCATGTGCCATTTTGCAAACAAGCCTGTCACTACTGCGATTTTCATTTTTCGACCCAGCTGGGGAAGAGAGAAGAAATGGTTAATGCGCTTAAAAAAGAAATGGAGCTGCGGAAGGATGAGTTTGCCTCCGAGACCGTTGAAACCATTTATTTTGGAGGTGGAACTCCTTCAGTTTTGGAAATTGAGGAGATAGAAAACCTTATTCATACGGTATACCATAATTATGATGTAGTTGAATATCCTGAAATCACGCTGGAGGCCAATCCCGATGATTTGTCCAAAGAACAAATTATCCGATTATCAAAAAGCCCCATTAACCGGTTGAGCATAGGAATCCAATCCTTTTATGACGAGGATTTAAAGTTGATGAACCGGGCCCATAATGCGCAAGAGGCCGAAGAGAGCATTAGGGAAGCAAAAAAGTATTTTGACAACATCACAATCGATTTGATCTATGGTATCCCTGGAATGGATGATGACCGATGGAGGTCCAACATTACCATGGCGCTGGCTTTTGATTTACCCCATATCTCAAGCTATGCTTTGACAGTGGAACCCAAAACAGCGCTCCAAAAGTTCATTGAAAAAGGCATAATTCCTGACGTTGATGACGAACAGGCCCAGCAACAGTTTGATATTTTGGTCGAGATTTTGGAAGACAACGGATTTGTAAACTATGAGATTTCCAATTTTGGAAAACCTGGTTTCTTCTCAAAAAACAATACTGCCTATTGGCAAGGAAATAAATATTTGGGAATAGGTCCGTCTGCACATTCTTTCGATGGGAAAAACAGAAGTTGGAATATCAGGAACAACATAAAATATATTCGAGCTTTGGAAAACGGGGAGGTACCACAGGAAACAGAAACCTTGACAACCAAGGATAGATATAATGAATATGTGATGACGGGACTTCGAACAATTTGGGGAGTTTCGCTTGATAAAATTGAAAAAGATTTTGGAACAACATATTCAAAGTATTTGCTCACACAATCCGAAAAATATTTAGATCAAAAACTACTGATTGTAGATGACGGAAAATTATTGGCTACCCAAAAAGGGAAGTTTTTGGTGGATGGGATCGCTTCTAACTTGTTCATGATCAATTTAAAGTAGTAAATTGTCATTCCTGCAAAAGCAGGAATCCACAAGTACAACAGATTCCCAATCAAGTTGGGAATGACAAATATCTACATTCTTGATAGCGAGTATAAAATACAATTCCAGAAACCTCAAAATAGATTTATCAATGCCCTTGGATATTTCCATACCGCTTGAAGGGGGGGATAAAAATGTAAATGCCTGGTACTTGGATGCACCCAAAATAACACCGCATCAAGAGGGGGATTTTATTGGAAAAGTTTCCGAAGGCGCACCGGTGAATTTCAATGATATTTGGTTCAATCCGCATTCACATGTGACGCATACCGAGTGTTTGGGTCATATTACGGAGGCCTTTCAGTCCATAAATCAAAACCTGAAACAATTCTTTTTTTTGGCCGAGGTGATTACCGTGGCTCCGGAAAGACTTGGGAAGGACTTTGTGATATCCAAGAAACAATTAAAATATGCTTTGGGGAATAAAAAACGGGAGGCCTTGGTCATAAGGACCATTCCGAATATGCAGAACAAACGATCCATGCAGTATTCCCATACAAATCCACCATATTTATTGGAAGAAGCTGCCAAATATCTTGTGGAAAAGGAAATAGAACACTTGTTGATAGATCTTCCATCAGTTGATAAGGAAAAGGACGATGGAGCCCTCTTGGCACACAATGCCTTCTGGAACACTACCGGTAAGCCCAGAACCAGAGCTACCATCACAGAGTTCATTTATGTGCCGAATACGGTTGAGGATGGTTGCTACTTCTTAAACCTTCAGGTGGCACCTTTTGAAAATGATGCCAGCCCAAGCAGACCAGTTTTGTTTGAAATTATCAAATGATACACCCGATAAGTTTCTGATATGTCTGAAATTTTCACCGAAGCGATTATGCAGGGATTCTTTTCACGGATCGATAATCTGTCAAGGGAAGAACAGCCTTCATTTGGTAAAATGAACGCCCATCAAATGCTTTGCCATTGCACAGATTTTTTTAGGATGGCATTCGGGCAAAAGAAAGCACTGGAGTACGGACAAGTAAACCCAAGGGAAATTACTGAACGTGCAAAGCGAGGTGAAACAGTGCCTTCACCAAAAGGTTTTGGACAAGTAGAGGGAGAGGGGACAAAGCCAATGGAATTTGAAGAGGACAAGATAAAATTGAAAAAATTCATTCTTGAGTTTGTTCACTTGTCCGAGGATTATCAATTTGCCCCGCATCCCTATTTTGGCAATTTATCCAAAGAAAAATGGGAGAAAACGGCCATATATCACTTAAACCATCACCTGGAGCAATTTAATGTATAAATTAGTAAACGGATATGGATAGTGTATTGGAAGCTTTTTTAGGTCTTGTACTTGGTGCAATACTTATGTATTGGATCTTTTCCCTCTTTCGAAAAAAGAAAAACAGGGAGGTCACGAGTCAACAATCCACAGTGTTGTTGGACAAGATCAAAAGTGTTTGCAAACTGATTTCGGTCGAAGGGGATTTTGCCGAGATTTACCACTATGAGAATACCAAGGGCGGATTGATGAACCTTTTGAGCAGCAAGAAAAAGGCACTGATCATAGTCAAGGCAAAGGCTCATATTGGATATGACCTTCAGAAATTGGGATTGAAGGCAGATAACAAGAACAAAAGAATTATTTTGACCAATTTTCCGGAACCCGAGGTGTTGTCCATTGAACCCGAATTGCAATATTATGATGTGAAGAACGGATTGTTCAATAGCTTTTCTTCAGAGGACTTGACCAAGGTCAATCAAGAAGCCAAAGAACACATCAAACAAAAAATACCAGAGAGCGGTCTTATGCAGACTGCTAGAAAGGAAGCACTTCAAGCTGTGCTATTGGTCGAAAAAATTGTTGAGACCATTGGTTGGACCTTGGATTATTCCGCTCTGGAAATTACAAATAGAGAAAAACAATTATTGGAAGAATAAAAAGCATTATGAAAACGGGATTTATTACTTTAATATTGACAGCGATAATCACAACAACCAGTTTTGCACAAACATCAGATACTATGAAAACCTTTGACTCTGCATTTGCCCACACTGTTTACTTTTGGTTCAAAGACCCCGATAACAAGGCAGACAGAGCAAAGTTTGAAGCTTCGCTTAGGAAGTTCCTGGAGAACTCCAAATTTGCCAAAACCAATTTTATAGGAACACCGCCAGTGGCTACCCGTGAGGTTGTGGATGGTTCGTTTACCTATTCCTTAATAGTGACCTTCGAATCTGCAGAAGCCCAGGAAGGTTACCAAAAAGAGGAAGCACACTTGGTCTTTATTGAAGAATGCAAAGATCTATGGGAAAAGGTAATCGTGTATGATTCGTCTGGAATAGAAGAATGAATGTTGAGGAACTAAGGAATTTCTGCTTGCATAAAAAAGGGGTTACCGAAGAGTTTCCTTTTGACGAGCACACATTGGTCTTTAAAGTAATGGGAAAAATGTATGCATTGATTCCATTGGAAAGGATTCCACCACAGTGCAATTTAAAATGTGATCCAGAAAGGGCGATTGAGCTTCGCGAGGAGTATGATGGAGTTATTACGCCAGGTTACCATATGAGCAAAAAACACTGGAACACTCTTTTTTTGGATAATCTCCCTCCCGATGTAATCAAAGAGCTGGTAAACCATTCATACGATTTGGTGGTGTCCGGGCTGACCAAGAAACTAAAAGAAGAACTGGACACATTATAGAGGATAATAAGAAAAATCCTCTGAAATTCACCGAAACTTTTTTGCCATTCATCGACAGTTTTTTTTTATTTAACTATTTTGTAGTCCTTTTCTGAATATAATTTTGAAATTTTGTATCCTAAATTGATGATGCCATGAACGTGCTATTCATAGAAGATGACATGATCGAAACAATGAAGTTGCAGCGTGCGATTTCAAAGTTTGAATCCAAGCACAAGATTATCGAAGCCAAGAATGGAGAAGAAGCTTGGGAAATCTTAAAGGATGGTGTGTTGCCAGATATCATTCTTTTGGATTTAAATATGCCGCGAATGAGCGGGATAGAATTTCTTACCCAGATAAAAAACGACGAAAGGCTTAGATATCTTCCAACAATCATTTTGACCACATCTGAAAATCGAGTGGATCTCTTAAAATGTTTTGAAATTGGCATCGCTGGTTACATCATAAAACCGCTTAAATACGAGGATTACGAATCCAAACTCAAAAAGGTTTTTGACTACTGGGAAATCAGTGAATTGATCAAAGGCTAACAAAAAACCGTATTTCACAACATTATTTTTATAGTTAGGTAGTACAATTCCTACTTTTAGATCATAATATTCTTATTATGAAAGGAATTGTTTTTACCGAGTTTTTGGAAATGGTCGAGACTACCTATGGATTGGAAGTGGTCGATGCCATTATCGAAAATTGTGAACTTCCTTCTGGAGGCGCATATACTTCTGTGGGTACCTACAGCTTCAACGAAATGGTCAGTCTGTTGTCAGAATTGAGCAGGACGACTGGTATTTCCCAACAAAATCTATTGTACTCATTTGGACACTATTTGTTTAATGGGCTGGTAGCGGCGCACCCTGATGTGGTATCGAGCTATAAAAGTCCCATAGGTCTTTTAAACTGTATTGAGGACCACATACATGTTCATGTGAAAAAACTCTATCCCGATGCTGAACTTCCGCGATTCAAGATTCTCTCGAAAACAGAGAATTCACTGGAAATGATCTATAGCTCTTCTCGAGGCTTGTATGCCCTTGCTCATGGGCTCATCGTAAAAACATTTGAGCATTTCGAGAAAATGGTAAAAGTTGAATATAAACTGTTGAATGAAAGCGGCACAGAGGTCAGGTTCGAAATCGTCCAAAACGGATAGCAACGAAGTTTCCATACTAAAGCGGGCACTGGCACGGGAAAAGAAATCTCGAAAAGTGGCCGAAAACCTATTGGAAAGTAAAGCCAAAGAGCTTTATGACGCTTCTTTGCACCTTAAGGAAGCCAACGGTCGTTTGGAGGCTTTGTTGAATAATAAGGGAGATCGTATTGATAGTGCCTTCATCAATATTATCGATCCCTACGTGGTCATGGACATGATGACGAACGTTATCAATATGAACGCTTCTGCTAAAGAGTTTTTGGGATATGACCATACCAAGGAAGAGGTGAATCTTTCCAATTTGGTTCACCCTGATTATTTGGAGTATACAGCAGAATCTTTTAAAACGCTGCTCCAAGTAGGAATTCTGAAAAATTATTCAGCACGGATCATCACCAAGAACCTTGGTGAGAAACACGTAAATATCAACGCAAGCCTAATTTATAATGAGAACGGAAGCCCCATAGCAGCGCAAGGAGTAATCCGGGATATTACCCAAGAGGTAGAAATAAGAAAGCTCTTGGAAAACCAAAAAAAGCAGCAGGACATTATTGTTGAAAATTCTTCATTAGGGATTCTCTTGATCGTAAAGGATAAAATAATAAAGGCCAATCAATCCTTTGTTGATCTTTTAGGCTATACCGAATTGGAACTTCAAAAACTTTCGATCAATGATATTTCCTCATTGGAGGATAGCAACCTCTATGAAAATCTAGTGCAAAAAAGCTTGGAAAATGATTCCAAGAAATTCTCCATTGTCCGAAAATTTTACAAAAAGGACGGTGACACCTTATATGGAAAAACATCCATGAGTTCCCTTATGGATTCCAGCGGGGACATTGAATACAGTGTTGCCATGATCGAGGATATAACCCACGAAAAAATTTCAGAGGAAAAATTAAGGGCTTCAGAAGAGCGAATGGCCACACTTATCAAGAATTTGCAAACGGGCATTTTGTTGGAAGATCAGAACAGAAAAATTGTCCTGGCCAACCAAAAATTCTGTGACATGTTCGGTATTCCGGTCGCTCCAGATGTTTTAAAGGGCATAAACAGTAAAAAATCAATCCATAAATACAAGAACATGTTCTTGGAGCCCGAAGCCGAGATTAAAAGGATTGATAAGGTCCTAAAAAAGAAAGAAGTGATCACAGCAGACGAAATGGAACTGTTGGATGGTCGAACTTTTGAGCGGGACTACATACCCTTGTTCAACAATGGGGAGTATCAAGGACACTTGTGGAGTTACAACGATGTGACCTTAAGAAAGAACTACAGAAAGAATCTCGAGATACAAAAGGAAAAATACAGTAGCATAATAGCCAATATGAATCTAGGTCTAGTTGAGGTTGACAGTGATGAAAACATTTTAATGGTCAACCAAAGTTTTAGTGATATGATCGGACTTTCAGCTGATAATCTGATTGGAAAAAACGCAAAAGAGGCAATAAGTATCGTAGAAGAGGACAGGGAGAAATTGGAACTGCATAACCAAAAAAGACAGGAGGGAATTTCAGATTCCTATGAAGTGGAAGTTAAAGTTGCCGATGGAGAAAAAAGATATTGGTTGATCAGCGGTGCCCCCCGATATGATGATGCAGGAAAGGTTATCGGGTCGATTGGGATCCATTTGGATATTACCGAACAAAAGAATCTTGAGCATCAAAAAGAAAATCTGTTGAAGGAACTCGAAGCAAGTAACAAGGGCTTGCAAGAATACGCCCATATTGTTTCGCACGACCTTAAATCCCCACTGCGAAGTGTAAGTGCACTGGCCAGTTGGTTGTATGATGATTATAAGGATTCCCTGGATGAAAATGGCAGGTACAATCTTAAGATGATGCAGGAGAAAATCGAGGGGATGGACAAATTGATCACAGGAATTTTAAAGTACTCCACGGTCAACAGCGATACCTTAGATCATACAGCTGTGGATGTGAACGAGGTTATCCAGGAAATCGAGGAGATTATCTACATCCCTGAAAATGTAAAGATTAAAACCAAGAGAAAATTACCGTCCATAAAAGCGGACAAGACCAAAATCCATCAATTGTTCCAGAACTTTTTAAGCAATGCCGTGGTAAACATTGATAAAAAGGATGGTTTGGTGGAGATTGATTACAAAGACCATAAGACCCACTGGGAATTTAGCATCAAGGATAATGGTGTAGGAATCCCCAAGGAATATCACGAAAAGATTTTTCAAATATTTCAATCTATAGGAAATAACGAACGTTCCACTGGAATTGGACTTTCCATTGTCAAAAAAATTATTGATAGGTACAACGGAAAAGTTTGGTTGGAAAGTGAGATTGGCGAAGGCACAACCTTCTATTTTACATTACAAAAAGATTCTAAAAACAAGAAAAAATGAAAGTAAATCAAGCAAAACGTTTTAAAGACGGCGAATGGGAATTTATTCAAGATCTACCCCTAAAAGAACCATTGGTATTGGTTTTTGGAGATAGATTCCTGTTAGAATCCGAAAGCTTACTCGACGAGGTAAGACAACTTTATCCTGATGGACACCTCGTTTTTGGGTCAACTTCCGGGGAGATAATAGAAACCAATGTTTTTGAAGAAAGCATTGCCCTAACGGCGATAGAGTTTGAACGTACCAAATTCGAAATCGTGAGTGAAAATGTATCGGATTTTGTGGATATTGAAAAAATGGGACTGGCCATTTCCAATCAATTCAACGCTAAAAATTTAAACCATATGTTCATTGTTTCAGATGGTAGCTTCGTAAATGGAAGTGGATTGATAGATGGCCTGGAATCCGCTGATGGATTTGATGCTTCAATAACAGGAGGCTTATGTGGAGACGGCGCTCGATTTGAAAAAACCTTGACTTCATACAACGAAAATCCCAAGCAAGGGGAGGTAGTGGCCATAGGTTTCTATGGAGAGGATTTAGAAGTGTCGTATGCCAATTTTGGCGGATGGACTCCATTTGGACCTGAGAGAACCATTACCAAGTCTGAAGGAAACGTATTGTACGAGATAGATGGTAAACCGGCACTTGACCTGTACAAGAAGTATCTTGGTGATAAGGCAGCCGAACTACCACAAGCCGCTCTTTTATATCCATTGACCGTACAGCAAAATGATGAATCAGAACCGTTGGTAAGAACCATCTTAAATATTGATGAGGATGCAAACTCCATGATTCTAGCTGGAGATGTTCCTTTGAACTCCAAAGTTCAGTTAATGATGTCCACAATGGATGATATCGCGGAAGGAGCGTCCAACGCGGCTGAATTGGCCATGCGCGATAGGAAAAGTAAGCCTGAGCTTGCCATATTGGTGAGCTGCGTAGGAAGAAAACTGGTACTGGACCAGCGTACGGAAGATGAGATAGAGGAGGTAGCCGATATTATTGGAAACCAAGCGAAGATTACTGGGTTCTATTCCTATGGTGAAATGGCACCATTCGCTGGGAAAAACGAGTGTCAACTGCACAATCAAACCATGACACTAACATTATTGAGTGAGTAAATGCATTCGCTGCTTAAAAGACAAATAAAGAAGTTTTTACCCAAGGAATTGTGGGACAACTCCGAATTGGAGGTGTTCTTTGAATCCGTTAATAAGTCATATTCAGATTTTGACCAAAAACTGAAGATGATTCAACGGGCGACGTCTTTAAGTTCAGAAGAATTATACGCAGCGAACCTACGTTTGAACAAGGAGGCCGACAGCCAGCGCAAAGTTTTGGAGTCTTTGAGCAAGGCGGTCGCTTCCATGCAGGATAAAACCTCGGACCGAATCAACGGAAGCATTGACTTTAATCCGCAAAAATTGGTGGAGGATATTGAGAAACAGGCGCATAAGCTTGTGGAGATGACAGCGGAAAAAGATATGCTCCTCAGGAATCTGGAACAACAGAATGAGTCCTTGAACAACTATGCCCATATGGTATCACATGACCTTAAATCCCCAATTCGAAATGTTCACTCATTAGTGAGTTGGGTATTTGAGGATGGGCAAGAAAGCTTTAAGGAGAATAGCAAGGAAAATGTGCAGTTGATTTTTCAGAACCTGGCTAAAATGGACAGTTTGATTGACGGTATTTTAAGACATTCTACCATAGATTCCATTCAAGAGAATGCATCTACGGTGAACCTGCAGGATCTTATTGCTGAAATTGAACGGACCATTTATGTGCCATCGAACGTGGTCATAAAAAAGAGCAAGAACCTGCCCATACTGTTCACGGGCAAATACCGAATAGAACAGCTGTTTAAAAACCTGATCACAAATGCCATAACAGCCACCGAAGAAAAAGAAGATGGTTGTATCATGATTGATGTGAAAGAGGAATTCGACGGCTGGCTTTTCAGCGTTAGTGACAATGGAAAGGGAATTCCCAAGCATTTGCAGACAGGAATTTTCGGAATGTTCAAAAAGCTGGAAAACAATTCCGGGGCAACCGGAATTGGACTTGCGCTGGTAAAGAAAATTATAAATTATTACAAAGGAGATATCTGGTTGTCCTCGGCTGAGGGCATGGGTACCACCTTCTTTTTTACAATTAAAAATAACCCCAATGGCTGAGCAACCCAATCTAGATTATATAAAGGAAATTTCAGGTGGGAACGAGGATTTCGAAAAGAAATTCTTGACGATCATTCAAACTGAATTTCCCAAGGAAAAAAGCGATTATCTGGAAACCCTGGAAAGTGACAATTTGGAGGAGTCTGCAAAGATTGTGCACAAAATAAAGCACAAATTAGGCATTCTTGGATTGACCGGAGGGTACAAATTGGCCGTGAAGTACGAAGAGGACCTGAAGTACGGAGATACGAAACTCAAGGATGAGTTTGAAGATATTTTACAGTCGGTGGAAGAATTCATTTTAAAAATAGCTTAAGATGAGGTGTATAATAGTAGATGACGAAGCGAGTGCACGGGCCATAGTTATGGAATTGTGCAAGACTATTCCTGAAATGGAGGTGGTGGCAGAATTCCCAAATGCATTGGAAGCTTTGAAGTTTTTGAAGCATAAGAGTGTGGACTTGATCTTTTTGGATATCCATATGCCCAAACTTACAGGTGTTGATTTTATCGAAACGGTCAATAATCCACCAAAAATTGTATTGACCACTTCGGATAAGGATTTTGCCATAGAAGCCTATGGTTATGAATTTATAGTGGATTATTTGGTCAAACCGATAACCCAGGAACGTTTTCAAAAATGTGTGGCCAAATTAAAAAGCGCTTTAAAACAAGCTGCAGATGAACAAATGGAAAACCAATTGGTGCAGGCAGAAGATGAAGATCTCTACATCAACATTGACCGCAGACTCATAAAGCTAAAATTTAGGGATATACTTCTTATAGAGGCGCAGGGCGACTATATTGAGATCAAAACACTGGATAAACGATATCGAGTCCATTCCACATTAAAAAAAATCAAGGAAAAACTGCCTCAATCCCGGTTTTTGCAAATACACCGGTCATTCATTATCAACTTTACCCAAATAATAGATATTCAGGACAATAGTGTATTGATTGAGCGAAGTGTTATTCCGATAAGCCGATCAAACAGACCTGAATTAATGCAGCGATTGAATCTTTTATAAAAAAGAAGGAAAAATACTACAATTTAACATTTGTTTTACGTTATATATACGAGCACTTTTTGAAAATGTTAATGGATAGGATATAACCAACTAAAACTTTTAGCATATGTCATTGGAAATTAAGGAAAACAGAGGGATTTTTGAAATTCTTGGAAAAGTAACCACGCAACATGTCGGGGCTTTGAACTCGTATTTTGATCATATCCTGGAAAAACATGAAAATGTGGTGGTCAGCCTTGAAAAAGTTACTGTATTGGATTCTGCAGCTGCACACTTTTTTGAGAAACTTTACCAAAAATCGGCGCGACAAAACAAAGTGGTCTCATTGATTGGTAGACAAAACACCAATGTCATGGAAATCCTTAATGCTACCAAGACAAATTATATACTAAGTCCAGATAGAATATAACGTCAGAACATGGGCATCCTATAATTGGGGTGCCCAATTTTCTCCTTACCTGATTATGAGTCGATGGGTTTCAGACTTTTCTTCTGATATTACTTTGATAAAATAAAGTCCAGCGCGATACCCTTCCACGTTAAAAGGTGTTCCCATACGGTATTTGCCTTCATACATTACCTTTCCATCCAAGTTGATAATTTGAATTGTTGGGTTTTTCATTTCCTGATTGTTCAGGTAAAAGGCTGATCTGGTTGGATTGGGATAAAAAACCGTTGCCTTAAACTTTTTGGGAAGTTCATCTATCAATTCGGGTTCGTCCGGAATCCTTACTCTCAAGGGAGTACCGCCTGAAACTTGGTATTCGTAAGCGCCAATATCAAAGGTAGTCCCAGATGGTCTTGTTTCATTTTCCGCATCAAAGCTTACTCCCCACGATGAGACGTCGGAACCAGCGTCGACAACATCTGATGTTTGCGAACTGGGACTATAATCATCATTTAAAATATCGGTTAATCCCAAAGTATCCATTTGGCGCGTCATAATGTTGGAATAGATATTGGATAACAAACTGTCCCGCGCTGACCTGTCGTTAAAATCAAAATAGCTTTCGTGATTTTGTTTCCAGGTGTTTCCCCCTTCGTAATCGTTGCCCGGATCAACGATCAGGTTGTTCACGAAATAGGAAGGCACCTCGTCCTGCGAAGTATAAAGTTTCGTTGGATCGTTGGTTTCCGTAATCTTCGTATTGTAAAAAGTACCCGAATTCCCTGGTTCTACGATAGTATTGTTTAAAATATAATACCCTTCCGTTGTATCGTCGAACTCATGTCGGTTGTGCATGAAAATTCCATGAAAATCAGGACGCACTATAACATTGTTATAGATTTTGGTTCCACTCTCCGCGCTGATAAATTGTATACCTTGTCCGTTTCCGCTCGAACCATTGATCATGGTATTGTTGTATACCTCAAATATTCCGCCGCCTATACTCATCGCAAAGTCCTGGTAATACACGTTGTCAACACCATAATTGCTGATGTAATTGTCTCGGATTTTTCCATTCTCCCTTACCAGGTTTAATTGGATTCCGTCCCAGTCGACGTTCTCAATAATGTTGTGATGGATGTCTACATTTTCCAACCAATGCCCAAAAATCTTGGTGCCATTGCAGCTTCTATTGGAATTTATCTTATACCCGCCGGTAAAGCCGACATAGATGCCTTCTCCACCGGTATTGTGAATGTAGTTGTGATGAATGTCCAGATTTTCCAAAACAAAACCATTTGCCCGCCAGGTATCGGGATCGTTGCAATAAGGGTCAGTTTTGGCCATAATTCCGGCAAACCCAGCGGATGAAATTTCAATATGGTCGATTTCGATATCGGTACTAAAATTTTCGACATTTACCCCAGCGGCATGGCTCCCTGTTCCTGCTATTTCAATACCATAGGTATGTGAAGAATCTCCGGTTCCCGTTAACCGGATGAATTTACTTTTCTTGAATGATATCCCAGTGTAGACACTCTCGGTCAAAACCACTTTTCCACCACAATTTTTAATGATAAGTGGTTGTGAAGCGGTGCCCTCAAAGTCATAGAATCGAATGCCCGCATAATTCCCGGCAGGAATACAGATAGTATCACCAGGAGAATAGGTTGTTTGAGAGGCCCAGACAAGATTGAGAGAAGTTGCCGACAGCCCGGTCAATGTTACATCACAGTTGCAATTTTGGGAGAAAGTAAAACATGTCCACAGTAGGAACACATAAAGTAATCCGCTATGCTTCATAATGGTATAGTGTTTAAGGTTAGCATTTGTTCAAATGCCAAAGCACAGCGATAGGTTTGGGTAGGATTTGAGCGGAGAAGATAATCCATAAGAAGGAAAAATCCTACAATATTATTATTCAATTGCACATGCTTAGTAGTTTGCCACTTAAATCGACGTCAGGATTTTGAGGAATGATCTGTAGTTTGGGTTTCTCCTTGGGTTAGGTTGGCGCGTTAACACAGTTTTGCTAAGACTTCCTTCATGGTGGGGACAATATCACAATTAAACACCCACACCACATAAAGCTTGCCTTTTACAACAATCAATTTAGATAAAGTAATACAAATCCTACTTTTAAATTAAAATAAGTACTACAAAAACAGATATCATGAAAATACTAGTAGTAGATGACAAGCAATCGTTGAGTGAATTGGTAGCTCAGTTTTTGGGGCAGTCCCATTCAGTTACCACGATGGAGAATGGTTTGGCAGCCATTTCTTGGCTACAAGAAGGCAATATGCCTGATTTGATCATTACTGATCTGGAAATGCCAGAAATGGATGGTTTCGAGCTTATTCGAAGAATCAAGCAATCAGGGGTCTTCTCCGACATTCCAATCATAGTTTTAAGCTGTAGGGACAGTAGCTCTGATAGGGTTGAATGCCTTAAGTTGGGAGCAGATGACTATATCGTAAAACCGTTCAATCCAGAAGAATTGATGATACGGGTAGACAAGTTGTTAATTAGACAATAGTATGGAAGTACTTACAAAGAAAAAAACAAGGATACTTTATCTAGGGGACAACACCAGATTTGCAGATGAATTCCATCGTTTTTCCGAAAGTGTGGAGGTAAGCTCGTCACAAACCACAGTGGATGCTATCAAATGGCTGCATCTTAACTGTGATTTCAAGGCAAAAAAGTGGATAAACGCAAATCAAAATGTTGATGCAATTCTTTGTGAGCAAAATATTCCCGTAAAACAGCTCAATGAGTTCAGTGAGTATGTTGAAGAAGTGTTCGATCCATCAAAAAAGATACCCTTTGTGCTATTAAGTAAAAAGGCGAGCAAGAAAGATAAACTTGCAGCATTGGAAAAAGGTTTCGACGATATTTTCATTCACCCCATCAGTTTTGAGCAAGTGCTAGAGCGTATTGGATTCTTGAAAGAACTCAAATCAAATCTAAGGGAACAAAAAATTTCTTCGGAAAAAGAAGGAATCAAAGAATATAAGATCGGATTCTGGAAAAGAAGTTTTGATATCGCTGTTGCCTCTACCGTTTTATTGTTGGCGTCTCCTTTTCTTTTGTTGGTAATCCTGGCCATCAGATTGGAGTCCAAGGGGAAAGTATATTACATTTCCAAAAGGGTCGGAACCAGCTATAAGATCTTTAATTTTTTAAAACTGAGGTCTATGTACCCTGACGCAGATAAGCGCTTAAAGGAGTTTGAACATCTAAATCAATATATAAACGATGATGATGATAAGGAAACTGAATCTGCGGCCTCCGAAGAAATCCCGGATAAGGGTACCGTGCTCATAGGCGATGATACAGAGGTGAACGAAATCTTGCACAATACTCAAAGGAAAAAAAGTGCAGAGAGTGCCTTTGTGAAATTTGATAATGATCCACGGATAACCAAAGTTGGAAAGATAATACGGAAACTTAGTATTGATGAGTTGCCCCAATTGATCAATGTATTAAAAGGAGATATGTCGATTGTGGGCAATAGGCCCTTGCCACTGTATGAAGCAGAAATGTTGACTACGGACGAATGGACTGAACGATTCAATGGTCCGGCCGGAATTACAGGACTTTGGCAGGTAGAAGCCAGGGGAAGATCTTCTAAAATGTCTCCAGAAGAACGAAAACAGCTCGATGTAAAATATGTGGAATATGCCAATAGCAAATTTGCATTCTTAATTGATATGTGGATCGTGCTAAGAACCTTTAGGGCAGTTTTCCAAAAAGAAAATGTATAGCAATGAGAATGAAATTTATGGTAATTACATTTTTATTGCTGGGGCAATTATCCATAAGTCAAGAAATCGACGAGTTTATAGCTGAAAACCTCAAAAAAAATGATATTACCCGGGTACTACCGTCATTGGACAGCCTAATCGCTTTGGCACACCAAAATTCGCCAGAGCTGAAGTACCGTGATGCCGATCAAAAATACTGGAAGGCAAGACAACGTTTGGCACAGACAAAATGGTTGGATTACCTTTATTTGGAAGCTGTTTACAGCTATGGGGTATTCGATAACCTTACGGCTTCCCAACTTTCTGGGGCGCCACAACCGAGTCAAACCTTGTTTTCAACAGAACAGGACAGGTACACCGTTGGCCCTTCATTAAAAATACCAATCTCCGCAATTCTCAACAGAAAAAATACCGTAAGATCTGCCAAAGCTGAAGCGGAAAAATCCAGGTATGAAAAAGAGGTTGATAAAGTCAGGATTCGTGAACTTGTGATTACCCGTTACAATGGCCTGTTAAAAGCACACAGACTGCTATTTGTTTATGGAACCATTGTGGATACGTACAAGGTGCAGGCACTACGTGCTGAGACCGACTATAAAAATGGAATTATTCCTGTGTCGGAATATACCCGACTTAGTCAAATGCTCAACGAAGCCATTGTGGCCCATGAATCCCAAAAATCCGAATTGAGCCTTGCAGTTCTTCTTTTAGAGGAAGTTGTAGGGATAAAACTGAATATTTAAGTAGCGATGAAGTTTAATCTGTTGTTTTTTGTAAGGATACTGCTGCGTCATATTTGGCTCCTTATCACGGTGCCAATTGTGCTCGGAGGTCTTGTTTTTGTCCTTACCCAAAATCAACCTAAGGTATACGATTCAAAGGCTAGGATCTATACTGCATTTGCTTCGGGATCGACCATAGAGTTGGACAACACCAAATTTGATTATAGCAAGACCAATATTGCCTACGACAACCTTCTAAACCTCATAAAATCAAGAACTACACTAGAAACGGTGGCACTCAAGCTATTCGCCCAGCATATGCTTTTGGACAGCGCAGATATTAGGATAATCTCCAAAAAGAAGTATGGCGAATTAATGGAGATTGTGCCAGAAGACGTGAAAGCGCTGGTAATCAAGGGAGATTTACAAAAAACCTATGAAAGCTTTTTACAGTATAAAGAAGAAGGACATGATAATTTTATCAATGAACTTCTAAACCTGGAGCATCCCGATTATAGTATTGCGAAAATATTGGAGAAGATAGGTGTCAGACGTATTTCCATAAGTGATTTTGTTGATATAACCTATCAATCCGAAGATCCCGGAATTTGTCAAAACACATTGCTGATTCTTTCAGAAACTTTTATCAAAGCAAATGCGGACATAAAGGCAAATCAGTCAGATGCAGTGGTCAATTACTTTGAAAATCAACTAAATAAAACCACTAGTCAACTCAACGCCGCTGAAAAAGAACTGCTCAATTTCAATAAGGGGAACAAAATCATGAATTACTACGAACAGACCAAACAGCTGGCTTCGCGTAGAGAAAATTTTGAGTTGCGATATCAAGAAGTACAACAACGATATCATGCGGCCAAAGCAGTACTTCCAGAGTTGGAGAAAAAATTGGGCGCTCATGAGAAGAAACGGCTTCAGAGCAATAGGATATTGGATTTAAGGAACGAACTGGCCGAACTCAACTACGCTATCTCGATGAAAAGTTTGGATTTATCAAGAGATTCCACAGTTCAAGCCTCAAATGCGGAAAAAATTGCCGAGTCTACCAAAAGATTGAACAAGGTCAAAACGGAACTTAAAAAAGCAGTTGATACGGTATTTGTTGTCGATCATGATAAACACGGGGTAGCATCTTCGGACATTCTAACCGATTGGTTGTCCAATACCATCAATTTTGAAGGAGCGAAGGCGGAGCTACAAATATTAGATCAGAAGCGAATAGAATTTGATGAGCTGTATACTTGGTATGCTCCCTTGGGTGCAACCATGAAGAAATTGGAAAGAAAAATAAACATTGAAGAACAAGAATATCTAAGTCTTCTGCATAGTCTGGGACTGGCCAAACTAAGACAACAAAATGTGGAACTGCAATCAAATCTCAAAATTACGGAGGTTCCATTTTTTCCTATAAAACCTAATCCGAGCAAGAGGATGATGCTGGTCATTGTGGCTGCGGTGGTTGGTTTTATTCTGGTGGCCATAACAGTTTTGGTCCTCGAATTTCTTGATGGTAACCTCAATACCGCCAAAAGGGCAGAGGAAAAGATGGAGTTGAAGGTTTCCTCAATTTTCCCGGTAATTAGCAGCAAAAACAAAAAAATCGACTATAAATACCTTCAAAACAAGGCGGTAAATGCCATATCGCGTGACATCATACTTAATCAATTCAAGAAAAAATCAGATGGCCCTGTTGCGAATATGTTGTTTTCAACACAGGAAAGTGAAGGAAAGACATTTGTTTGTAAGCACCTGATAGACAAACTATGTGAATTGGGGTATAAAACACTGCATATTACCTATGATGATTTTGACTTGGCCATTCAGGATGAGAGTTACCAAAAAATCACCTATGAGGTAAGTGATCAGCTTTATAAGATTTCAAATATTGAAGAGTTTGATCAAAACTCCGTGGTAGCGGATTTCAACCTATTCGATTTTATCATCTTGGAGCTGCCAGGGATCATTAAAAATCCTTTCCCCGTTAAATTGGCAGCCACTATGGACCATTCCTTTTTGGTGGTAAGGGCCAATAGAGCTTGGGGAGAAGCAGACCAGAACGCACTTGCACTGTTCAATGAGGCAACCACTGGGCCGGAACCTACCATTATACTAAATGGGGTCAAAATCTTGGAAATGGAAACTGTGGTTGGTGACCTACCCAAAAAACGATCCTTGATACGAAAATTTATAAAGCGATTGGTGCAACTCCGATTCTTCGCAAAAAAAACGGTCGCCTAATGTTGAAAAGATTGGGGAACATAGTACGGGAAAAAAACATGAGCTCCTTGATGACCAATGTGCTTATCGCAGCGTTGGGATTGATGAGCTTTATGCTATTGACCAGGCAATTAAGCAAAGAACTCTTCGGTGATTGGGTCCTCTATGTTACACTGGCCACTTTCGTGGATCTTTTACGATTTGGATTGACCCAAACCTCTTCAGTAAGATTATTAGCAGGTGCAAAGCAAGAGGATTATAAAAAACTGATGGGCTCGAGCTTTAAGATCAATCTTAAACTGCTCGCTCTAATAACTGCATTTTGTTGGATTTTATATGCCTTTGTCCTTACCGGAGGTTTTGAAATAAGCTATGGATATATATTGTTTTTAGCTTGGTATCCCATTTTGGGATTGACCAATTTAAGTTGGAACAACTCCATGGCACTGTTCCAGGCGAAGCAAGACTTTAAGGGCATGATGTATGTCCGCCTTTCCAACATTGGGCTATTTGTGGTTTTTCTCATTTTGAACCATTGGTGGTTGCATTTGGGAATCCTTGAAATCCTTTATGTCCACTTGGCGGTAAATGTTGTATCAAGTATTTGGTGCATGGTAAAGAAATGGGACGGATGTCTATACCTAAAACATGCCGATAGCGATACCACCAAAGAACTTATCAATTTTGGGAAATACTCCATGGGAACCTTGATAGGGTCTAGCTTATTGAAAAGCGCTGATACTTTTATCATTGGACTGAGTCCAATTTTGGGGTCCGCCGGAATTGCAATGTATGCCATTCCATTGAAGTTGACCGACCTTTTAGGAATTCCGCTACGTAGTTTCACGATGACCGCTTATCCACGGATGTCAAAAAAATGCATTGATGGTGATATACCGGGAGTGCGGAAAACGTTTTATGCCTATTCCGGTGCAATTACCTTATTGTTCGTGCCGGTATCCATCGTATGTTTCATTTTCGCGGAAGAGCTTGTGCTCATTTTGGGAGGAAATGAATATGTTGAGGTATTGCCCCAACTCACATTGATTTTTAGAATATTCACTTTGTACACTTTACTGCTGCCTATTGATAGATTCACAGGTGTCCTTTTGGACAGTATCAACAAACCAAGATTGAACTTGAACAAGGTCATAATCATGACGATGGCGAATATTATTGTCGATTTTGTTGCTGTTTTTGTGTTTGAATCATTGGCTTTAGTTGCGGTTGGAACAGTAATATTCACCATAATTGGGATTTTTCTCGGTTTCTATTATCTGAGCCGAGAAATACAAATCGAATCCAGACGGATTTTTCCCGAAGGGATACTTTTCTTCAAAAGTCTTAATACCTATTTGGCACCATGAATCCATTTGAGCGAACATACGGCCAGGACTTGTTGAAGAAACCATTGCCCATTCTTACATTGTTTTCGTTGGTCATCGCATCAGCTTTGCTTATCGCGTCAAAAGGCCTTATTGCCGGAATTGGCATTATTGCATTTCCCTTGGGGATGCTCTACGTAATCAATGTTTTTCTTTCCCCAAGAATAGGTATCATTACCATAATAGCTTTCAGTTTTTTTGTGACCGGAATTTCAAGGTACTTGCCGGGTACTTGGGGCCTGCTTGTGGATGGACTTTTGTTCATGATGTATGCAGCCCTTTTTTTCAAGGAGTTCAGAATACGCATACCTTGGAACAATGCCCGTTCCCAATTGACCATTCTTGTGAGTGTCTGGTTTGGATATGCCATGTTCCAGGCAGTAAACCCAGAAGCCGTAAGTATTGAAGCTTGGTTTTATGCCATGAGGGGAATAGCCTTGTATCAATGGTTGATCATTCCCTTGTGTTTTATCCTGTTCAATCGACCCAAAGATTTGATGCTTTTTTTTATGATTTGGGGTGGAATCAGTATCCTGGGAACCTTAAAAGGAATTATGCAGTTGACCCTCGGGGTCGACCCTTTCGAACAAGCTTGGTTGGATGGTGGAGGTGCAGTTACCCATGTGCTTTTTGGAAAGCTTCGGATATTCTCATTTTATTCTGATGCAGGACAGTTTGGGGCATCTCAAGGACATACCGGAGTGGTATTTGGCATTTTGGCCTTGTTCATGAAAGACAACTTTAAGTTAAGGGCATTTTTTGGCTTTGTTGCCATTATGGGGCTTTATGGGATGCTGATTTCCGGGACCAGAGGAGCAATTGCTGTTCCAGCCATGGGCGGGGTCATGTTCATCATCATAAGAAAACATATTCCAAGTATTGTGTTGGGAGCCATGGCGGGAATTGCCGTTTTTGTCTTTTTCAAGTATACCACAATAGGAAATAACAACGACCAGATTCGAAGGATGCGGACGGCATTTGACCCTAACGATGCTTCTTTGCAAGTACGTTTGGATAATCAAAAAAAGCTTTCAGGGTATTTGGCTTCACGACCTTTTGGAGGTGGTATCGGATCCACGGGTAATTGGGGACAGCGATTTACCCCACATACTTTTTTGGCCAATACAGCAACAGATAGTTGGTTTGTGGCCATTTGGGCCGATATGGGTATTGTTGGACTTTATTTGCACCTGTTCATCTTGTTCTTTATTCTGATAACCGGAGCGTACAATTGCATGTTTAAAATTCGGGATGATTGGATCAAGGGACAGATTACCGCATTGGTTTGTGGTATGGCAGGAATCATGTTGGCTTCCTATGGAAATGGGGTATTTGGACAGTTTCCCACAGGGATTTTAATGTATGTGGGCATGGTTTTCATATTCCTTTCCCCAAAATGGGATAGAAAGATCCAGCAAGAAAAAGAACAATTGGAACAGGAAGAACTGGCTCTTGCAGCATAAAACTCAACGTATGACAGAAAATTTTCCATTGGTGTCCATTATCACCATAAACTATAACGAATCTGAAGTAACATTGGAGATGTTAGAATCCCTAAAGGGATTGACTTATCCCAATATTGAGGTGATTGTGGTGGACAACGCTTCACCAAATGACAGTCCCGATATAATCAAAGAACAATATCCTGGGGTTTGTTTGATCAAAAGCAGGGAAAATCTTGGATTTGCGGGTGGGAACAATCTCGGGGTCAAACAATCAACCGGAGATTATCTGTTGTTCATTAATAATGACACTATCGTTCCGGAAGGGTTCATCGAACCGCTGGTCCAAACCCTACAAGAAGATAAAACCATAGGGATGGTGAGTCCTAAAATAAAATTCCATTGGAATCCAGAACTTATACAATATGCGGGCTATACCCCAATGAATCATTGGACCATTCGTAACAACAGTATTGGATACCATCAAAAGGATGATGGGCGTTTTGACACTGAAGGAGAAACCGAATCCATTCACGGAGCTGCAATGATGGTGCCTAGAACTGTCGTGGACAAGGTCGGGATGATGACCGAGATCTACTTTCTATATTATGAGGAGCACGATTGGGCGGAAATGATCAAGAGAGCAGGATATAAAATTTACTATCAACCGAAATCACATATCCTTCATAAAGAATCGATTTCTACGGGTAAATTCAGTCCATTGAAGACCTATTATATATCTCGAAATAGAATCTTGTTTGCACGG
The DNA here is from genome assembly GCF_053642935.1 of Flagellimonas sp. 2504JD4-2. NCBI lineage: Bacteria > Pseudomonadati > Bacteroidota > Flavobacteriia > Flavobacteriales > Flavobacteriaceae > Flagellimonas > Flagellimonas sp. 2504JD4-2. The sequence continues at coordinate 1,006,006 of NZ_JBSIOV010000001.1, forward strand.
CGTAACTTCAAACCTTTACAGTTGGGCATTAGTTTATTGTTCCAATGCTTTGTGTCCATTCCTAAGAACAGCTTGCAATTTCTGATCAAAAGGGAACTAAAGCATTTCAAGGCTTTTTGGAAGGCCATTTCATGGAATTTGACCCATAGGGCGGAAATGGGATAAGCCCGTTTCAATAACCATCAATCGCTACCCCTATTTTATCCATTGACAAAGTGTCGGGAGCAATATTTGCTATTTTTAGGTGATAAAATAATGAGCATGGCGCAAAGAAAAAAACGTTGGGGAATTTACCTCGTCCTGGGTATTACTTTTTTTAGTGGATTTATGGTCTATTTAATGTTCACCAGTGAGACCAATACTAGTGTTGTAAACTTGGTATTGCAAAAAGACGGTAAAACATATTTATATTCCTATCTGGGAGATCAAGCTGTGCAAAGCAGTATTCAAATGAATGAAAGTCCTGTAATATTTCCTTTTATACAGTTGTTTGAAGATGATGATAAACTTTATGCAGCTCCTGATAAACTTGAAGATATTGTCAATTTAATATGTGGCAATTATCAAATATATGACTATCCAGAAAAGAGCAGTGATGGTTATGTAACCTCGGGGAATATGTCATGTTTCCAAACCTTGTTTAAAAATCAAACCACGGAAAACATAGGAGAACAGATACGGACTCATACAGCTGAATTGACTGATTTGGATTCTGGCAACGACTTCGAAATAAAATGGAACGTAAATACCAAAACCTATGAGTCGGAAGCCCTGGAAAATTGCCAAGAAAAATCATTTATGATAAAAACTTCCGTCCAACCTGGGGAGTTTGTGATTTCTTCGAAAGATTTTATCATGGTCGATTTGCAGGGTGTAATTAATTTTTATGGGAAGAAGGTTAACGCAAGGTTAAACAAAGAAGAACAACTTTTATACATCCAGTATAAAGACTAGTTTGAATATCCATCAATCTTAATTTGTTTTGGACCTTGACTATGATGGTTAAGTTTGGAAGCGAAAACTGATGAATTTCGGTCGCAAGAACCCCATTGCAGCGTATTGACAACACGAATTCAATACTTTACAACAAATACTTTTCTCTCTTAAAATGTAGGATAATATTTACAAAAATATTATACCTACCATGATATTTAAAGTTTTAAGAATTACTGTCCTTAGTGCTTTGGTTTTGACCGCTTCCCCATGTTTCGGTGAGACCAATCCTACTGGTTCTCTTACAGAACTAAATGGTCCTGACGGATTTGATTATGCGTTAAGTGAAGGAGGTAATTTAGGTGAATTTCGAGAGTTTAATGCCATTCCTGTAGGTAGATATTATAAGACAGAAATCAATCTGCCATGGGCGATAAATATCTATGCTGACTTTGTCGCTCCTCCCGAATCAATCCCTATTACATTACAGTATCCAAAGTTGGTGAATTGGGCCAATTAGGGTGGCACCCAGGATTTTAATTGGTATGTAAAATAAACGAATGATTAAAAAGAAAAATAACATCAACCTTAATAGAAATATCAAGTTATGAATATTACAGTAATCGGAACGGGCTATGTAGGCCTTGTTACAGGAACCTGCTTCGCAGAAACCGGAATCAATGTCGTTTGCGTGGATATTGATGAAAAGAAAATTGAAAAACTACGCAATGGGGAGGTTCCTATCTACGAACCAGGACTCGATGTACTATTAGAACGTAATATTGACAAGGGCAGAATCTCTTTCACAACCAACCTTAAAAAAGGGATCAAGGATAGTGATGCGGTTTTTATTGCCGTAGGCACCCCACCTGACGAAGATGGAAGTGCAGATTTAAAATATGTATTGGGAGTTGCTCGGGAAATCGGGCAGCATATGGAAGATTACAAAGTAATCATCACCAAAAGTACGGTACCAGTTGGAACTTCATTCAAGGTAAAGTCAGCCGTAGAAGAGGAGTTGTCCAAGCGAAAGGTCCGCATTCCGTTCGATGTGGCGTCCAACCCTGAATTTCTTAAGGAAGGGAGTGCTGTTGATGATTTTCTAAAGCCCGACCGTATAGTCGTCGGAATTGAAAGCAAGCGCGCGGAAAAAGTGATGCGTAAACTTTACAAGCCTTTCCTTATGAATGGTCATCCGCTGTTGTTCATGGATATTTTCTCTTCTGAAATGACGAAGTATGCGGCGAACTCAATGCTGGCAACCAAAATCAGTTTCATGAACGATATCGCCAACCTATGCGAATTGGTCGGTGCCAATGTCGATTTGGTTCGAAAAGGAATTGGATCAGATTCCAGAATTGGAAATAAGTTCATTTATCCCGGTACAGGATATGGAGGTAGTTGTTTCCCTAAAGACGTTCAGGCCTTGGTCCGCACTGCTGATGAATATGGACATTCATTGGAAGTTTTGAAAGCAGTTGAAGCGGTTAACTATCGTCAAAAATCAGTATTGGTTGAAAAAATCAAAGCTCACTTTGGAGAGAATTTAAAAGGTAAGCAGTTCGGACTTTGGGGACTGTCATTCAAGCCTAAGACCGATGACATGCGTGAAGCACCTTCCTTGGTGATTATTGATCAGTTAAAGGCCATGGGGGCAAATATCAGAGCGTATGACCCAGTAGCTATGGAAGAAACCCACCGCATTCTGGGAGATAAAATAGAATATGCAAAAGATGAATATGACGCGATCATTGAGGCAGATGCTTTAATAGTGGTCACTGAGTGGTCCGAGTTCAGAATGCCAAACTTCAGGATTCTGGATAAACTGATGAACGAGAAGCTCATTTTTGATGGAAGGAATGTATACGATCCCGAGGAAATGGGTGAGATTGGATTTACGTACTACAGTATCGGCAGAAATGTGGTGAATAGCACTGAAAACGAAACCGTAAACATTTAATAGCGCAATGAAACGAATATTGGTAACCGGAGGGGCAGGTTTTGTTGGCTCCCATTTATGTGAAAGACTCTTAAGAGAGGGCAATGAAGTAATAAGTATGGATAATTACTTCACGGGAAGAAAAAGTAAGATTGTCCATTTAATGGATAACCCATACTTCGAAGTAGTGAGGCACGACGTGACTTTACCTTACTTCTTGGAGGTAGATGAAATATACAATCTGGCGTGTCCAGCATCGCCGGTACACTATCAGCATAACCCAATAAAAACCATCAAAACTTCAGTTTTGGGGGCAATAAATATGCTTGGACTCGCCAAGCGCATCAAGGCAAAAATCCTTCAAGCATCTACCAGTGAGGTGTACGGAGATCCTGAGCTGCATCCGCAACCAGAGGATTATTGGGGCCATGTAAATCCCATAGGAATTAGATCATGCTACGATGAGGGCAAACGTTGTGCTGAATCCTTGTTTGTGAACTATCATAATTCCAACGATGTATTGGTGAAGATTATTAGAATTTTCAACACCTACGGCCCTCGAATGGAACCGGATGATGGGCGTGTGGTGTCAAACTTTATCATGCAAGCATTGCAAGGAAAGGATATTACCATTTTTGGTGATGGTACCCAGACCAGAAGTTTCCAATATGTAAGCGATTTGGTGGATGGAATGATTAAAATGATGGACACCGAAGATGACTTCATCGGTCCAATCAATATTGGAAATCCGGGAGAGTTTACCATGTTGGAACTCGCTGAAAACATTATCGATATAACAGGATCCAAATCAAAAATTATTCATTTGCCTTTACCAGCTGATGATCCCATGCAACGTAAACCGGATATTTCACTTGCACAGGAGAAGTTGAAAGGATGGGCACCCAGCGTGGATTTAAGGACAGGTCTTGGAAAAACCATTGAGTACTTTGATAATCTGCTCAAGGAAAAATCCATCAAAGAATTAGTAGAAGGGTAGTAATAGTTAATTCGAATGCATAATATGGATGTAGTCAAAATTTTGGTCAATAGTTTGGAGATCCTTTTGATAGGGTATTTTGGATTTGCATCCATTTATGTGTTCATTTTTTCCCTTGCAGGCCTTTTTCAAGCTCGCAAAAGGCGCGAAATACTGCAGAAACAGCGAAAGTTCGCTGTACTGATTCCTGGGTATAAAGAAGATAATGTGATTGTTGAGGTTGCCAAAAAGGCGCTTCAGCAAACCTATCCCACCCATCTTTTTGAAGTTGTCGTGATTGCGGATTCTTTTCAGAAAGCAACCTTGGATGAGCTAAAAAAACTGCCCCTCAGGGTAGTTGAGGTCTCCTTTGATAAAAGCACCAAATCCAAGGCATTAAACCAAGCCATGAAGGTAATTGGGGATGATTATGATGTTGCTTTGATTTTAGACGCGGATAACATTATGGAAGAAGGGTTTGTTGAAAAAATAAACAAGGCCTTTAATCAAGGATACAAGGTGGTGCAGGGGCACCGCATTGCAAAAAATACCAATACTTCATTTGCCATTCTCGATGCGATCAGTGAGGAGATTAACAACCATATCTTTCGTAAGGGGCACAGGGTTTTAGGGTTCTCTTCGGCCCTGATTGGATCTGGAATGGCCTTTGACTATTACTTTTTCAAGAGTACCATGGCCAATGTAAATGCTGTAGGGGGCTTTGACAAAGAGCTTGAATTGAAGCTGTTGAAAAACAGGACAAAGATTGAATATCTCAACAATGCCCTGGTTTTGGATGAAAAAGTTCAAAAATCAGATGTCTTTGCCAATCAGCGTAAGCGTTGGTTGTCGGCCCAATTTGTCTACTTCGGAAGGTATTTTATGCCAGGGTTGAAAGAGCTGTTGACCAGGGGCAATATTGACTTTTTTGATAAGGTCTATCAAATGGTATCCCCACCCAGAGTGCTTTTATTGGGGTTGGTTTCGATTATCACTTTTGCGTACTTTATGCTGAATCTGATTTGGCCTTCAAACCTAATGGCGGTGCCCGGATATTTGTGGTACGTCAGTTTTGGTTTGGTGATTTTCGCTTTTGCCTTTGCCGTTCCGAAAAAATTCTACAGTAAGACTACGTTCAATGCTTTACTGACGCTTCCCAAGGCTTTTGCAGTTATGTTCTTGTCTCTTTTCAAATTAAAAGGAGCCAACAAAAAGTTTATTCATACCCAGCACGGAACCATTAACAGTCAATAATTGAAATGAAAATAGGTATAGAGGGACAACGTCTTTTTAGAAAAAAGAAACACGGTATGGATATGGTGGCTTTGGAGCTGATCAAAAACCTTCAAAGAATTGACCAGAAAAATGAATATGTGGTTTTTGTGAAACCCGATTTTGATAACACCTGCATTCCCAATGCACCCAATTTTAAGATTGTGGAACTGAATTCCAAATGGGGGTATCCAGGTTGGGAACAAATAGAATTACCCAAGGCTGCATATAGGGAAGGGTGCGATGTTCTGCACTGCACAAGCAATACAGGGCCATTGTTTTCGAAGGTGCCCATTATCACAACATTGCACGATATCATTTACCTCGAAAGTATAAGCCTTTTCAAAAAGGAAGGGACATGGTATCAAAAATTGGGGAATATGTACCGCAGGTATTTTGTACCCCCAGTGATTAGAAAAAGTAAAAGGGTGATTACGGTTTCCAACTATGAAAAGGAACGTATCAACAATCATTTTGGCTTTACGGATAACCGGTTGACGGCCATTTACAATGGTGTTGGGGCCCATTTCAAAAAAGTAACGGATTCCGCACAACTCAGGGCAATAAAGGAAAAATATAACCTTCCGGATAACTTCTTCTTCTTTTTGGGCAACACAGATCCCAAGAAGAATACCAAAGGAGTTTTAAAAGCCTTCACGGATTTCAACAAGATTTATCCAGCGGAATATAGGCTTGTAATGTTGGATTACGATGAGGAAGAACTTCTCAAACTATTGGAAACCACTGGAGGGCGTGAAATACGAAAATTGATTCATTTAACAGGATATGTTCCAAATACGGATTTGCCTGCAATCATAAGCCAGAGCACCATATTCCTATATCCATCACTGCGTGAAAGTTTTGGTATTCCCATTTTGGAAGGAATGGCTTGCGGAGTACCGGTGATTACATCGAACACATCTTCGATGCCAGAGGTGGCCGGAGATGGCAGTGCATTAATGGTGGATCCTTTGAAACCGATTGAAATAACAGAGGCTATGAGAAGCTTGATAGAGGATAAAATGTTGGCTGATGTACTTTCAGAAAAAGGGATTGAGCGCGCTAAACATTTTTCATGGGAGGCCATGGCGAAAAATGTACTTGAGCTATATGAAGATGTTCACCATGAACTAAAAAACAGTTGATATGATTAAGGGTCAAGACATTGTTGTTGTGGGTATTCAAGCTTGGGACATCGAAATTGGAAGCAATTGCAAGAATATTGCTTCAGAGTTTGCCAAGCACAATAGGGTACTTTATGTAAATCCGCCGTTGGATAGGGCTTCCTTAAAAAGGGAGAAAAACACCGAAAAGATCCAAAAAAGGATTAGGGTCAAAAATGGAGAAGAAGATGGTTTGGTACAGTTAGGGGAAAACCTGTGGAACCTTTATCCAAAAACAATGACAGAATCCATCAACTGGATTCCGATTCATCCCATCTTTAAAATTTTCAATAGAAGAAATGCCAAGATTTTCTCCGGCGATATTCAAGAAGCCTTGAACCAGCTTGGATTTAGGAATATCCTGATTTTTAACGACAGTTCAATGTTCCTGGGATTGCATTTGAAAGAATTTTTGGCACCCAAGAGCTATACGTACTACATGCGTGATTACTTAATAAAGGTGCCATACTGGAGAAAACATGGGGAGCGGATTGAACCTCAAGTGATTCAACAAGCCGATGTAGTTGTAAATAACTCCACGCTTTATGCGGAGTATGGATTACAGCACAACCCCAACAGCTTTATGGTCGGTCAAGGATGCGATGTTTCCCTTTTCAATGATGAAAACGGAAGTATTCAAGTTCCTAAGGAGTTTGAGTCCATTCCAAGACCCATTATTGGCTATGTCGGTTATTTGACAAGTATGCGACTGGACATTGAACTACTGGAGCATATGGCTCAAACCCGAAAAGATTGGAGCATTGTGTTGGTCGGCCCTGAGGATAACGATTTTGGACAATCGAATTTACACCATATGGATAATGTTTTCTTTTTGGGAAGCAAGGATTCCTCGGAACTGCCAAGTTATGTCAAGGGATTTGACGTTGCGATGAATCCTCAAGTGGTAAACGATTGGACCATTGGGAACTATCCAAGAAAGATTGATGAATACTTGGCCATGGGAAAACCCACCTTGGCCACCCAGACCAAGGCCATGGAAATGTTCAAGGACCATGTCTATCTAGGCACAACCAAAGAGGAATATATCCAATTGGCTGAAAAAGCTTTGGAAGAGAATTCTCCGGAGCTGCAAAATAAACGTATCGCATTTGCGAAAAGTCATACTTGGGAGAACAATGTACGCGCGATTTACGACGCTATTAAAAAATCAGCCTAAATAGAAGATTATGGGGTTCAAGGATAAAATCAAAAACAACGATGCCATTAAAAAGTTCATGCATTGGTTATTAGTGCCCAAAAATCAGGCAAAGCCTCGATTATGGGTCAAATGGTTTGTAAATCCTTTTTACCATAAAAAAGGTAAAGGCGCAACCATTTGTAGAAGAACCCGAATGGATGTTTTGCCGTGGAATACTTTTGAGTTGGGTGAGAATTCCACAATCGAAGATTTTTCCACGGTAAATAATGGGGTTGGGGCAGTAAAAATTGGTGCAAGGACTAGAGTGGGACTTGGAAACACCTTGATTGGCCCGGTTACCTTAAAAGATGATGTGCGCTTGGCGCAAAATGTTGTGCTTTCAGGACTTAACCATAACTATGAGGATATTTCACAGCCCATCCATGCGCAAGGCGTATCAACAGAGGAAATTGTGGTCGGGGAGGAGACCTGGATAGGTGCCAATAGTACCATTTTGGCAGGAGTGACCATAGGTAAGCACTGCATAATTGCTGGTGGAAGTGTGGTTACCAAAGACATTCCGGATTATTCCGTGGCGGTTGGAAATCCGGCAAGGGTTATGAAAACATTTAATCACAGCACTGGGGAATGGGAACGGGTTCCCAAGAAGATGGTGGCTGTCTAATAAAGATTCAACATGGAGGTTTTACAAATAATTTTCTGGATTTCGTTGTTCATTATTTTCTATTCCTATTTGGGATATGGAATACTGTTATTCTTGATCATCAAACTGAGAAGGATATTGGGATTGGCAAAATCCTTCGAGGGAAATGAAGATTATGAACCGGAAGTGACACTTTTTGTCACCGCTTTTAATGAAAAGGATTTTTTGGATCAAAAAGTAAGAAATTCCCAGAGTTTGAATTATCCCCAAGAAAAGGTCACACAAATTTGGGTAACCGATGGGTCGGATGATGGAACTCCCGATTTGCTAAAAAAATATGATGGGGTAAAGGTTTATCATAAAGACGAAAGAGCTGGAAAGATTGCAGCCATGAATCGTGGAGTACAATTTGTAGAAACTCCCATTGTCATCTTTTCGGATGCCAATACCGATTTGGGCGAAAATTCGATTAGGGAGATTGTGCGATTGTTCAGAAATCCGAAAGTAGGTTGTGTTTCCGGAGAAAAACGCATCTATTCCAAAGAAATGGATAGCGCAGCCGGTGCTGGAGAAGGCATGTATTGGAAGTATGAGTCGCAATTGAAAAAATGGGATGCCGAGCTCTATTCGGTTGTGGGCGCCGCAGGAGAACTTTTTGCCATTCGAACGAAACTATGGCAAGAGGTTGAAAAAGATACTTTATTGGATGATTTTATCATATCGCTTCGAGTAGCAATGTCTGGATACACAATCCAATATAACCCCGAGGCTTACGCGATTGAAAATGCATCGGCAAACGTAAAGGAGGAACTTAAACGTAAAGTCCGAATTTCAGCGGGAGGAATCCAATCCGTGGTTCGATTAAGGGCATTGTTGAATGTGTTCAAATACGGAACATTGTCCTTTCAATATGTTTCGCATAGGGTACTTCGCTGGACATTAACGCCGCTATTGTTGCTTTTGATTATTCCCGTGAACTTTGTTTTGGCACAAAATGAGGGATTGTTCTCTTTCGGATTGTTCAGCATCCTGTTTTGGGGGCAAGCGTTATTCTACGCCGCTGCTTTATTGGGATGGTTTTTGGAAAACAGACAAATCCGTTTAAAAATATTATTTATCCCATATTACTTTTTTATCATGAACCTATCGGTCTATCTCGGTTTCGCGAGATACATTAAAGGAAACCAATCGGTAAAATGGGAGCGTGCCAAAAGAGGAATGGGAACTGAGGCCTTGTCTGTTGAATAGCGGGATTAACAATCCAGCATTCGCTTCACTTCATACAAATCAAAACTAGCTGTTTTTGAGGCTTTTACGGGGTTTTTGGTTATATTTATGTACAAACCAAACACCCTTGATTATGAAACGTCTAACCACCCTTTGTCTCTTTTTTTGTTTTCTTATTTCGACAGCTCAAACCACTACCACAAATAATGGTCTTATCACGTTAAAAACAAAAACCCCACATGGGAATATCTATACGTATTTACCTGAAAATTATGTGGCAGGAAAGCCAATTTCCGGTTCTCATTTTTTGGAAGCGGTAGGTAGTTCGACCAGAGATATCCAAAAAAACACCCAGAAGTTGCTCGAATATGGTTTGCAATTGGGCAACAGAAAATTCAGTATCAAGGAAAAAGTGTTTTCTGCAGTGCTGAATACAGATCAACTAAATGTTTCGGTGTTGGACACCAAAGGGAAAGTGATACAATCTTACAGCCCTAAACTCTTGGATAAAGGATTGCCAAATGGTTTCAGTTTTCCAAAAGGGATTCAAAGTGATGACAGGTCTCAAGTCATTGGAAATTTTGATGGAAATAGTAAGACCACTGCCTTGACTTTGGGAGGGCAAACAGTCCAGGTTCTGGCTGAATCGCCGGTTCAGACTCTTTTCAAATCCCCAAAATTAAGTACGGGGGAGCATAATTTTAAGATAAAGGAAAACAATGAGGAGGTTGCCAACGAAAAAGTACGATTGGTAAACTATGAGCTCAATGCCGGTCAATTAAATTTAAAAAGGGGACAAAGCACATTTATACAGGCCAATATAACGGGATTGAACTTTCTTGAAGAACCGATTCCACTTACGGTCACCAATTTGACCCCTGCCGTGGTTTCCTTGCAGGGAGGAAATTCCCAAACCATTATGATTCCACGTCAAGACGCTGCGTTTATTAAAAGATGGAATGTGCGAAGTATTAAAACCGGTTCATTTTCAATTTCCACTGAATTAAAATTGCCCGAACCCGAATTTCCAAATTCAGGAGAGGGGGTTGCAATCAGTTCCGATTTTGACGAGAAAGATCCCTGTAAGGAATTAAAGAAATCGTGCGATGATTTGTTGGCCGATTTAAATGCGAAAAAAGCTATCGCCAAAACTGCGAAGGATAAATACGATGCGGATAAAAAGGAAGCAGATAGACTAAAAAAGATCGCGGATGATCTTGAAAAGAAAGCCAAAAAAGCCGAAACAGATGCAATTCCACCGGACGAGGGAGCTACTATAACGTATGAGGGTTATACTTATAAAATGATTGATCATAAGCTGTTGGATGTCTTAAGAGCTGAAGCTTATGACGATTACCAAGATGGTACCACCAATGTGAATGAATATCAAGATCGCTTAAAAGAGTTAAGTGGCCCGGATGCGCTCAAGGAAATGGAAAAAAAGAGAAAGGAACTTGAGGAAAAGCTTAAAAAGAAAGCCAAAGAGGCACGAGAAGCTGCAGACCAAGCCAAGGAACCCTATAACAAGGCCAAAGCAAAAGCAGATGCTTCCAAAAAAATAGCTGATGAAAAACAGGCCGAAGTTGATGTTGCTCAAAAAGCTTATGACGAATGTATGCGAAAGGTAAAAGAGAAGTGTGATAAGATAAAAGCTGCCATAGCCCAAGCAGAAGCCGATAGAATCAAAAAGCAAAAGGAAGCTGAGGCGGCAGCGGCCGAAGCGGAACGAATTAGAATTGCTGAAGAACAAAGACTGGCTTCCATCGCCAGAAATAAGGAACGCATACAAAAACGCAGGAAATATTTATTGGATAATATTAAGGAGCTAGGCTTGATCGGAAGTGCAGGCATCAAAGAGGTACCTGGCCTTTGGGATTGGCTCCCTGATTTTTTGGAAACACCCGTCGGCAATTTGATTGAAGATAGGACAGGTGGTGTTATTCCAACCGATGTCTTTAAAGCCTTGGGAGGGTTGTACCAAGTGGCGGGTGCTATTTTGGACCCATGTACCCCTTTGGGAGCTCGTAAAACGGTCAGTAGGCTGGAAGAAATGACAAATCCGTATACCAATAGCAAGTACACTTCTGATGAAGCACTTAAAAAGACTGAGGATATGTGCAAATTACTTCGTCGATTAAAGGCAAAATCGTTACAGCTCAAGAATGCAGCAGGCAACTAACTGCTGTGCTCAAAGAAATTAACTTTGATTTGTAAATACAGGAAGGTCAAAATAAAAAGTACTGCCTTCCCCGACTTTGCTTCGAATCTTTAGGTCACCCCCATTTTTGTTGACAAAGTTTTGGCACAGAATGAGTCCGAGACCGGTACCAGGTTCCTTTTCTGTTCCCAATTTGCTAAAATGCTCGTTCGGATTCAGGATTTTCTTGATGTCTTCCTTGGGAATTCCATTGCCATTGTCTTCGACCTCTATGACCACATGATCTTTCGATTGTTTCGAATTGATTTTGATTACCCCCTCCACCGGTGTAAACTTTATGGCGTTGGAAAGAATGTTTCGCAATACAGTTTTGATCATGTTATTGTCTGCGTAGGCGAAAAGCTCTTCCGGGACATTGTTCTGCATTGCTATGTTTTTATGATCGCTTCCCAATTTTAAAAGTCGGAACGTCTGTTCCACCAAATCGTTGAGATTCAATTTCTCGGGAATCATTTGAATTTGATCACTCTCAGATTTCGCCCATCCCAACAGGTTTTGAAGAAGGTTGAGAGCCTCATCCATGGTCTTTAGCAGATCATAAACAGTTTCATCCAAGAATTTGTCATCCTTCGGATCGATAATTCCACGCATGATAAAGTCCATTTTGAGCTTAGCTGCACTCAAAGGGGAGCGAAGGTCATGACCAATAATGGAGAACATTCTATCCTTAAGGTCATTGGACTGCTTTAAGTTTTTGGCTTGTTGCTCTATTTGGTTTTTTGCGCGAACCAGCTCCACATGGGTTTGTATGCGTGCGACGAGTTCTTGTTCATTAAATGGTTTGGTCACATAGTCGACACCTCCAACTTCGAACCCCTTTACTTTATCCTTGACATTGACTTTTCCGGTTAAAAAAATGATGGGGATGTCCCTGTATTCCTCGAAGCTTTTAATTTTCTCACAGAGTTCAAAACCTTCTATGCGGGGCATGATCACATCTAAAAGGATAAGATCCGGCTTTCGTTGCTCCAACAACTCAAAAAAGTAATCGTCATCACTGGTGCCTTCGTAGAGATAATCGTTTCGCTCTAAAATAAATCGGATAAGTTCAAGGTTTAGCTGTTCATCATCCACAGCCAGGATATAAGGTTTTTCCGTAACTTGGTTTTCCATTTAAGGTGTAAAAGAGTCCAATACTAAAGTAGGAAAAAGATTTTACGTTTTTCAGGATTACCTGTCAGAAAGATAATTTTGAAACCATATAAATTGGTTTATGTAGCTTTAAAACCTATATTAAAGTGTTCCACCAACAAAAACCAGCCATTCACAACAATAATTGAACGAGCACAAAAAGTAGGATTATATTTACAAAGTGAGTAATACAAAAGCATATTCTGCATGATAAATATTTTAGTTACGGGAGGAGCGGGATTTATAGGATCCAACTTTGTGCCCTATTTTTTAGAGGCAAACCCCGATGTTCATCTGGTCAATATTGATGCGCTTACCTATGCTGGTGATTTAAAGAATTTGAAAGAGGTCGAGCATCATGACCGATATACCTTTATCAAAGGTGATATCTGCGATAGAAAGCTTATCGAGAAAGTTTTTAAAAAGTTTGATATTCAAGGGGTTATCCATTTCGCTGCAGAATCGCATGTAGATAATTCGATTACCAATCCTGATGCCTTTATGCAGACCAATATTTTGGGGACATTCAATTTGATAGATGTTGCCAAAAAGTATTGGATGGTGAGTCCGGGATTGTATAAAGAAGCCTATAAAAATTCAAGATTCCATCATGTTTCAACCGACGAGGTTTATGGAACATTGGGGAAAGAGGGATTGTTCATGGAAACTACACCATATGCGCCTAATAGTCCTTACAGTGCTTCAAAAGCCTCCTCAGATTTTATAGTAAGAAGTTATCATCATACCTATGGTATGAATGTGGTGACCACCAATTGTTCCAACAATTATGGTCCAAAACAGCATGATGAGAAACTCATTCCAACCATAATTCGCAAAGCATTGGCCGGAGAACCCATTCCGATTTATGGGGATGGCTCCAATATAAGGGACTGGCTTTACGTTCTAGACCATTGTAAGGGAATCGCCTTGGCATATGAAAAAGGAGTTTCAGGTGAAACGTATAACATTGGTGGACGGAATGAAAGAAACAACTTGTACATCGCCCAAACGGTATGTGATCTGTTGGATCAGAAACATCCAAGGCCTGAAGGTTCTTCTTATAAAGATTTGATTACCTACGTAAAAGACAGGGCAGGGCATGATTTTAGATATGCTATTGATGCTTCAAAAATTGAAAATGATTTGGGATGGGAAGCTGACGAGAATTTTGAAAGTGGCATTGACAAGACCATCGATTGGTACTTGAACAAATTCATCAATAACAAAAGCAAAAGCTTAGCTTAAAACCAAAAACGATGAAGGGAATAATATTAGCAGGAGGCTCAGGAACGCGTTTGCACCCCATCACTTTGGCGGTAAGCAAGCAATTGATGCCCGTTTACGATAAACCCATGATCTATTACCCGCTTTCAACCTTGATCGAGTCGGGAATCTGGGAGATATTGATCATTTCAACCCCACATGATCTTCCCATGTTCCAACGCTTGTTGGGCGATGGTAGAAAATATGGTTGTAGATTCGAATATGCCGTACAGGATGAACCCAATGGATTGGCAGAAGCCTTTATCATTGGTGAAAAGTTCATTGGAGATGATAAAGTAGCCCTTATACTTGGCGATAACATCTTCTATGGAACAGGATTGGAAGAACTATTGCAATCCAACAATAATCCGGATGGAGGCATAATCTATGCCTACCACGTTAATGATCCTGAACGATATGGTGTGGTTGAGTTTGATGAGGACGGAAAGGTGATTTCCATTGAGGAAAAACCAAAGCAACCAAAATCGAACTATGCGGTTCCAGGGATTTACTTTTACGATAATGATGTTGTGGAAATTGCAAAGAATATTGAGCCTAGTGCACGAGGAGAATTGGAGATAACCGATATCAACCAAGAATATTTACGGAGAGGAAAGCTCAAAGTGAGCATTATGGATAGGGGAACGGCCTGGTTGGATACAGGAACCTTTCAATCCTTGATGCAGGCATCACAATTTGTTCAAGTGATTGAAGAAAGACAAGGGCTTAAAATAGGAGCTATTGAATCCTCAGCCTACAAAATGGGGTTCATTACCAAAAATCAATTTAAAAAGCTTACCGAACCTTTTTTGAAAAGTGGGTATAGTAAGCGATTGTTGGAAGTTTTATCATAGAACATGGAAGTACGCAAGACTGAAATAGAAGGATGCTTTATTATAGAGCCCAAAATCTTCGAAGATAAAAGAGGGTACTTCTTTGAAAGTTATAACCAAGAAAAATTTGAATTGCTTACCGGGGCAAAACCTTTTTTTGTACAGGATAATGAATCTATGTCGACCAGGGGAGTGCTAAGGGGGCTTCATTTTCAAAAAGGAGAGGATGCACAGGCCAAATTGGTAAGGGTATTGGACGGAGAAGTGTTGGATGTCGCTGTGGACATTAGACCGGAATCAAAAACCTTTGGCAAGGTAGTTTCAACCTTACTTTCATCAGATAACAAAAAGCAGATGTTTATTCCCAGGGGATGTGCCCATGGTTTTGTGACCTTGAGCGACACCGCCAAGTTTTCGTACAAGTGCGACAACTTTTACAACGCGGCCTCGGAAGGAGGAATAATTTATAATGATCCAACGTTTAATATTGATTGGATATTGGATAGCGAGGATTTGATCATTTCAGAAAAAGATAAGTTTTTACCCGTTTTCAAAGAAGCGGTTCCACATTAATAAGTAGTTTAAGATTGAGCGTCAGCCTGAATGAATGCTGAGCGCAGTCGAAGTACATTTCAGGGTCTCATTTAACATGATTATGAGATACTGAAACAAGTTCAGTATGACGATAAAACGTATTTTTATAAAAGCATAATATACTATGAAGATATTGGTCACAGGCGCATCAGGGCAATTGGGAAGTACATTTAAATCCCTTGCTTCTCAAGAACAAACAAAAGATTTAGAGTTTGTGTTCAAATCTTCAAAAGAATTGGATGTTACCGATTTTGATGCTGTCAATGAAGAACTGGTTTCTTCAAACTATGCTTACTGCATTAACTGTGCGGCCTTTACCAATGTGGACAAAGCCGAAGCGGAGAACGATTTGGCTTATCGCATAAATGTGACCGGAGCCCGCAACTTGGCCATGAACTGCAATGAGAGCAGTACGGTTTTGATTCATATTTCAACTGATTTTGTCTTTGATGGGTTTTTAAATACACCTTATTTGGAAGAAGATATCGCCAGGCCTATAGGGTTTTATGGGGACACCAAATACAAAGGGGAGCGGGCCATAATCAATAATTTGGAAGAACATTTTATTATAAGAACGTCATGGTTGTATTCGGAATATGGACATAATTTTATGAAGACCATGCTCAAATTGGGAGCGGAGAGCGAAGAGCTTTCAGTAGTGTATGATCAAGTGGGCACACCGACTTACGCTTTGGATCTGGCCCATGTGGTTTTGCATATTATTAAGGCACATAGCATAGATTATGGAGTATACAACTACAGTAATGAGGGCGTTGGAAGTTGGTATGATTTTGCCAAGGAAATTTTTCATCAGTATAAAATCGATGTCAACTTAAAACCTATCCGTTCGGAGGAGTATCCTACACCCGCGGAACGACCAAAATTCAGCGTTTTGGATAAATCCAAGATCAAAAACACCTTTGGACTTCAAATTCCTCATTGGAAAGATAGCTTGGCAGTAGCTCTAAAAGCCTATTCCAAAATCAATATTTAATAGAATGTCCCTTTGAAGGGAATTAAGGTGTGTTTTTTCAACACAAGTTGACACGAATTTCACAAATTAGCACGAAAATTTATTCCTTCCCTGCCATCAGATGTTTACCTGCACTTATCTAATCGGATATGAATCCGTTTTAATGATTTATATCCAACGATAAGTGAAGTTCGTGATTTTCAGTTTAAGATTCAAAAGCTAAATAGTGGACGTGAGTTTTGGATTGACGAAAACTTTAATGGAATATTACGCGTTCCTTCCCTTGATCAAGGGAAGGTGGATTCCAACCAAAGGTTGGAAGACGGAAGGGATTTTATGCTTTCCACCCTTTCCATCCTTCGGACACCATAGGAACTTAAAGTAATTTTTAAGGTGGTTATGTTAACTACAACCCCTTTATCTGGACCTTATGAAATGAATCCGCCTGAAGTTTGAGCAGTTCTTCTGCTTTTTCCTTTTTGTAACGGTACAGCTCCTCTTCGTTTTTGATATCCTCGTAAATCTTTTGGTTGAGTTCCCCATCGGTTGAGAATAACAGCTTACGCTGTGCTACCTTTTGGGTAACCCAAGTGGCAACAACACTTTCCTGTTCTTCGAACTTGTAATCGTACTCCCCTTTGGGCGCCAAAAGTTTGGCAATGATTGGAGCAGTTTCAATGGCTAAAAACAACAGGAAAATAAAAAAGGAGGGAAACCATGGAAGCTTGCCCAAAGCGTTGATTCGCGCCATAAGTCCATCAAAACCATCAATGATAGGTTGTGAACCAGCCACTACTTCCGCATATTCGGTGTTTAGCACTGCAATTTGCCCTTCTATGTCCGCAATTTTAGCGGCATTGGTTTCTTTTAGCTGCTGCAATTCGGCCAGATAAGCATCATGCTTCTCTCTTTTTTCCTTATAAACCGGACCCTTGCCTAGAATCCCTGTGCCAGCAGTACCTTCAGCCTCCGTAATATAGATATCGTATAAGGCATTGGTCTCAGCTTCTTTATCGGCAATTTCGGTTTTCAAATTGGTAATATCTTGATTCAGACTTTCAATTTTTGGAGTGTATTGCAAAGCCAACTGCTCTTTGTTGGCCAATGTCATGGCATTTTTTTCCTCCAACAATACCTGATTGATTTCCTTTTCAAAAATTTTCATTTCAAGGGGCTTGGATATGACCACGGCAATGATCATGGCCAAGATAATCCGCGGAGTGGCCTGAAGCAGTTCACTCTTAAAGCTATCCCTTTTTTTAATCGTGGAAACAATATAGCGGTCCAGATTAAAAATCAACAGACCCCAAATCAAACCAAAGAAAATGGAAGTATAAATATTGTCGAAAACGGTATAAAGGGCATATCCGCTGGCAATAAAGGCCATAATGGCGGTAAAGAAAACGGTGGCCCCAATACCGGCATATTTATTGCGCTCGCCATTGGAGCAATTCTCAAGAATGTGGGTATCTGCCCCAGAGCAGAAAATGAAAAATCGTTGTAGCATGATAGTGTTCTATTTTGATTGATGATTTGATACTTCAACCAAGCTGAGTATGTGCAGACCCAGCACAGGTTGACTATTAGAACGCGATTTTAAAAGATTTGTTACAATATTTATATCCAAAATGACTTTTCGTCCGAAACAAAGGGTTGAATTCCAAACGATTGGATATTTTAAGTTGATTTTTGTCATATTTTTTGAAGACACAGAGGCGTAACTTCACTTCATAAAATTTGAAGTTATGACGACTACGGTAATAATCGGCGGAAATTTTGCTGGAATGACCGCTGCTTTGGAAATTAAAAGAAAAGGAAGAGGAGAACATAAAGTGGTGTTAATTGATAAATCACCCATATTTCTTTTTATTCCTTCCTTGATTTGGGTCCCTTTTGGACGCCGTGAGATTAAAGACATTTCATTCAGAAAAGATAGTATTCTTAAAAAGAAAGGGGTAGATTTTGTTCATGCCGAGGCCTTGGAAGTTGACCCGCACAGCCAAACGGTATATACCACCAAAGGAGATTTTAAGTATGATCATCTTGTCGTGGCCACTGGTCCAAAGGTAAAATATGATGTAGCTCCCGGGGTTGCGGAACACTCCTATTATATTGGTACTCCGCAAGGCGCGATGAAGACAAGAAAGGCGTTGGAAGATTTTAAGGAAAATCCAGGCCCTATTGTGATAGGTGCTACCCAAAATGCTGGATGTATGGGCGCGGCTTATGAATTTTTGTTCAATGTTGAAAAATGGTTGCGAGAACAGAAGATCAGAAAAAAAGTGGAGCTCTATTGGATAACCCCAGAAACATTTTTAGGCCATTTTGGAATCGATGGTATCACGGGAGGTGAAACCATGCTCAAGTCGTTCATGAAAATGTTCAACATACACTACCGGACTGAAGTTGGAGTAAAGGAAGTAACCAAAGACATGGTTGTATTGTCTTCGGGAGAGGTGTTGTCAAGTAAGTTCACCATGCTGATGCCACCGTTCCTTGGGGTTGATTTTGTGACCAATTCGCCAGAACTCAAGGCCAACGCTTCTGGATACTTGCCGGTTGGAGAAGACTATAGGCATCCCGATTTCCCAAATGTATGGTCTGCGGGAATCGCGGTCGATGTAAAATTGCCCTTTACCCCTGGTAAAGTACCTTTTTCAGGTCCTAAAACGGGATATCCTTCTGATGAAACAGGGAAGATTGTGGCTGAAAATATTGTTCGAATAAGTAATGGGAAAACTAAACTAAAGAAAAAAGCCTGGGGTAAAATACCCGGAATCTGTGTTATGGATGCCGGTAAAAAGGAAGTCATTATTATTAGTGATCACTTGTTTAAACCAAGAAATTTTGCAATTATGATTCCCAACATTTTTTATGATTTCTCCAAGGTGCTTTTTGAAAAATATTTCCTTTGGAAGACAAGAAAAGGGTATTCTTATTTACCTTAAGCCGGTAACTATGAGTCACAAAAAAGCCCTGTTTTCAGGGCTTTAATCTTTGTTTTATAGATGGAACTAGTTGATGACGATGGGATCTTTGGAGATTTTTACCATGGGTTTGCCATTTTTGGAGTCACTTCTGGAATCGATATTTAAACTCTTGTTTGATTCAACAATGTTAATTGCCTTTTCAGCACTAATTTGGTTTCCTTCGTAATAAAACACAGCTCCTTTTTTTGCTATTTCCTTGATGTGCTCAACTGGGGATTTTGGTGCCGGTGGTATCGGCGGCTGAGGGGCAACTTCCCTGACTTCGTCTTTGGAAGGTTTAGGAGGTTTTGGAGGAACAGCTTCCTTTATCTCTGTGCTTGAAGGTGCTTTTGGCGGTGGGGGAGGTTCGGGAAAGTTGGGGAAAGGTTCTGCATCTTTTCGCTGTTTTTCAGACATAATATTATAAATGTAGGTAAGTCTTGCCACGTCCCTGGATTTAATTCTCATGTTGTTTTTGGGCATATCATTGTAGTACTTGGCCAACTTATTGTATTCCGCCATCTCCTTTCTTGTGGCGCTTTGCTGAATTATTCTTTTTGCTTTTGGAACCGGCGGGAGCTCTTTCAAATCAAATTTTTCTTTAAGCTCCGCGGGGATACTGCTAAAGAGCCTATCGATTCGAGTTTTTTGCTTTTTTAAATCGCTGTTATCATGTCGATTTTCGGATAAGAATAATTCCAAGTCCTTGAGATACTCATTTGACAAGGACTTATATGCATTTACAGCCCTTTTCTGTTGAGGTGTAACAGAAGATTTTGAGATTTCCTCTGCATTGGTCTTTAGAATTGTTTTTTTATCAGCAAAGCCATAAAGTAATAGTGAACATAATGGTAGCAGTAGCAAGCTTCTTATTAGCATTGATCTTGATGATGTTTTTGTTTTCATGACTGTTAAACGTTTTTTGATTGATGAATAATTGATGGCATTGGATAATGCTGGCTGAAATTGTTTGCTGTTGTCAGATATTGAAAATGCCAAAAGCGTATTTTGATAGGTTGATGTATCCATGTTTTTGGCCAGAACAGCCTGATCCGCCAAAAACTCATGATTTAATTTTATAGCTCTTTTAAAGAGAATCATAAGCGGATTAAACCATAGCATAAGGTGAAGCAATTCGATGAAAATAACATCCCAACTATGCTTTTGGACCACATGGGCTTCTTCATGAACCAGCACTTCATGGGGTATCTTATTACTTTTCAATTCATGTTTGTTCAGAAAAATGAACCTGAAGAAAGTATGCGGAGGCAATTTCTCTTGCATGAGCACATGCGTGCACCGCTCAAATCTTTGTTTTGGATTTCTTTGGATACGCCTTAAGGTCTGCGCAAGGTTTTGGATAAATTTTATTCCAAACAAAAGCAGACCCACACAATAGATGGACCATAGTATTGTAGCGAAATTGAGGGATTGCAGATTGGAATCTTGTGTTCCCAAACCAGCTCCCAAAAGGTCACTTGATCCAGATGCATTCAGGATATCCATTTCATGAGGATCCGCAATGGAAACATATTCCACAAAAACCAATAATGGAATGATCGATGATAGGACCAAGGCACCCAACAGATAAAATCTCTTAAAGATATGTGCGCTTTCCTTCTCTAAAAAAATCTTATAAAACAAAAACAAGATTGTCAAACAAGCCGTAGATTTTAAAATATATTCCAACATGATTACTTTCTTTTGATTTGATCATCGATAAGTGCTCTTAAAGACTCAAGTTCCTCTTTGCTCAGGTCGGTCTCTTTGGTAAAAAATGAAGCAAACTGGCTTGGACTATCATTAAAAAAATTCTTGATGAGACCTTTTACCTGTTTGGAAAAGTAATCCTGCTTTTTGACCAAGGGGTAATATTCCCGTGATCTTCCGAAACTTTTGTAGGCGACATAACCCTTGTCAATCATCCTTTTTAAAAGGGTCGCTACCGTAGTGGTGGCCGGTTTTGGCTCAGGATAAGCATCAAGAAGGTCCTTCATGAATGCTTTCCGTTGTTTCCAGATGATATTCATTAGTTCTTCTTCGGATTTTGACAAGGACATGCTCTATGGATTTAGAATTAACTCTACAAACATAGAATAAATTTTTAAATTCTACAAATGTAGAGAGAATTTAAACCTTACCATGATTTGAACTTAACGCTTATATGGCCAAAGATTGAATATGAAACCTCAGTTGTTTTATTTGGACAAACACTAAGTTAAACAGCTAATTTACAAGTAGTAGTGCTTAAATTGAAGGGTTGCGTTATTGCTATTTCTAATCTTGTTTGGTTTTATTCTGATTTCGAATACTTTCAATAATTACCGTTGATAGAATAATCATTCCGCCCCAAAACGTATTCCAACTGGGGATTTCTTTTAAGAAAATAAAGGCAATAATAATGCCCAAAACCGGTTGCACGCTACTGATGATACTTGCCGTACTTACGGTAAAATGCTTTAAGCTGTTTACCAAAAGCGTATGACCTACAGCTGTGGTAATAATAGCCAAAAGAATAATGTAGGGATATTGTGTTGTAATGTTTGAAGTGTCCATAAACAACAGAGAAGGTGTCAGTACAATGGTCACAATGCCTATTTGATATAGCATAATTGCCGTTGCATTGTAGTGATGCTCGGAAATTAACTTTTTTGAAATGATGTTTCTTAGGGCATAGAGCAATGCTGATATCAACCCAAGAAAGATACCCTGGAACATAGCGCTTTCCACATCAAATTTGGGAGCTAGGATGTAAATGCCCAAAAGAGCCAACGCTCCCAACACAATGTACACGGGGTCAAACTTAGTTTTGATAAACAAAGGTTCCAGGAATGCCGTTATGATGGGATAGGTAAACAATGAAAGCATTCCAATGGCGACATTGGAGAATTTTAAGGCATAGAAATACGTTATCCAATGTCCGGCCATGAACAGGGCACTTAGTACAAAGGGAACGATGTTCTTTTTCGATTTTAATTTATAGGGGATCTTTTTGTACCTGCAGAAAGTGTACAATACAAACAAGGCCAAAAAAGAACGCCACCAATTCGTCACCGGAACGGGTAAGTCTATAAACTTTCCCAAAGCACCCGAGGTGCTTATAAAAAGTGTTGCTAAAAGCAGGTAAACAAGATGGTTGTGGTGTTGTTTGCTCATGTGTTAGCGATACTAGCGGTTAGCTTTTGGCGAGCTTAGGCTTTGAGCCAAAACTAGTAGCGGATAGCGCGGCCCATCCGGTTCAATTTTGAACCGGATGGGCAACACCCTTATTTTGATAATTCAGTATAGTATTTATAAAAGTATGGGATGGTCTCGATGCCCTTGAGATAGTTCCAAACCCCAAAATGCTCGTTTGGCGAATGGATGGCATCACTGTCCAACCCAAAACCCATTAGGATGGTCTTACTTTGAAGAACCTGCTCAAAAAGTGCTACAATGGGGATGCTTCCTCCAGTACGTTCAGGAATCGGGGTTTTTCCAAAGGTGGTTTCATACGCCTTGGCAGCAGCTTT
This sequence comes from Flagellimonas sp. 2504JD4-2, assembly GCF_053642935.1. Classification (NCBI taxonomy): domain Bacteria; kingdom Pseudomonadati; phylum Bacteroidota; class Flavobacteriia; order Flavobacteriales; family Flavobacteriaceae; genus Flagellimonas; species Flagellimonas sp. 2504JD4-2. Next base: position 1,028,811 of record NZ_JBSIOV010000001.1, read on the forward strand.
GTAACCCAGACTATCCGTTTTGGTCACGTAGGCCAAACCGCCATGGTGCGGAGTAACTTTTACCTTCACACTTTCGGGAGCAATGGATTCGAAATGCTTGGTGAAGAGTTCGGTAATTTCCTCTGGATCTTGGTCTGGAACCAAACGCATGGATATTTTTGCGTAGGCTTTGCTGGCAATTACGGTTTTGGCCCCTTCGCCGGTATATCCTCCCCAAATTCCGTTGACATCCAAAGTGGGACGGATGGAATAACGCTCTGAGGTTGAATACCCCTTTTCCCCATAAACGTCACCAATGTCCAATGCTTTTTTGTATGCATCAAGGCTAAAGGGGGCTTTGGCCATTTCAGCCCTTTCTTCCGCAGAGACCTCTTCTACCTTATCATAAAAGCCTGGAATGGTGATATGGTTGTTCTCATCGTGCAAGGAGGCAATCATTTTGCTCAAAATATTGATTGGATTGGGTACGGCACCACCATATATTCCAGAATGTAGGTCCCGGTTGGGTCCTGTCACTTCTACCTCTACATAACTTAATCCTCGTAGTCCAGTGGTTATGGATGGAACATCATTTGCCATCATGCCGGTGTCTGAAATCAGAATGATATCGTTGGACAATTTGTCTTTGTGATCTTCCAGAAAATCGGCCAAACTATTGCTACCTACCTCTTCCTCTCCCTCGATCATAAATTTAACGTTGCAAGGTAGCTGATTGTGCTTGATCATAAACTCCACAGCCTTCACATGCATAAACATCTGGCCCTTGTCATCACATGCTCCTCGGGCAAAAATTGCCCCTTCGGGATGTAGTTCGGTATTTTTGATAACAGGCTCAAAAGGAGGGGATTCCCAAAGTTCCATAGGATCCGGGGGTTGTACGTCGTAATGCCCATACACCAAAATGGTTGGAAGCTTAGGGTCGATTATCTTATCACCATAAACCACGGGATATCCCTTGGTTTCACAAATTTCAGTGTTCTCACAGCCGGCATCGACAAGGGCTTTTTCCACCACTCTTGCCGTTTCCAAAACATCTTGCGAAAAGGCCGTATCGGCACTGATTGATGGTATTTTTAGAAGTTCGACCAACTCGGAAATAAATCGGTCTTTGTGGGTATTAATGTAGTCTTTTATTTGTTCCATGAAATTGTTTAAAAGGACACTAAAAGTACAAAAAACAAGTTTTTAAAAGGAGGGTATCAACGAATCGGAAAATTGATTTATATTTGCACACCTTTTTGCGGGTGTGGTAGAATTGGTAGACCCGTCCGAACGGAGTTCATCCGGGCGGGCACGCTAGAAAGTCTAGCGATAGGCGTACCTTGAAATCATAATTTTGCAAAAGACATTTTGAAATAACTGCGGGTGTGGTGGAATTGGTAGACCCGTCCGAACGGAGTTCATCCGGGCGGGCACGCTAGAAAGTCTAGCGATCGGGTTACCTTGAAATCATAATTTTGCAAATGACATTTTGAAATAACTGCGGGTGTGGTGGAATTGGTAGACACGCTAGACTTAGGATCTAGTGCCGCGAGGCGTGGGGGTTCGACTCCCTTCACCCGCACATAATGTAAGGCCGTTGGTTTAAAAAAAGCTAGCGGTTTTTTTGTTTTTAAAGAGTTTGTGGGAGGGGAAGTTTATCCCGAGCGAAGTCGAGGGGACTCCCTTCACCCGCACTGAAAAAGACAAAGCTTCTCATTATGAGAAGCTTTTTTTGTTTCTAGTGGATTGGTCAGATTTATCATCGATGGTCTTGGACCGTATATAAGCCATATTATCAGATCCAAACTACCGGAGAACGCATTGAAAATATAGCGTTCTACGTTTGTTCCACCCGCATAGTGGATGGGACAAATTTTGCTTTGCTGGATTCACAAACAGAACAAGCATAGGAATCAGGCAGGTTTTCGAAAGAAGTTCCAGAATCAATGCCATTTTTTTCGTCCCCTACGGTCTCATCATAAATGGTCAAACAAAAGGAGCATTGGTAAACGGTTAATTCCTCAATCTCAGCCTTTGTTGAATCTTGGGCGGTTTCCCGAGAATTGCCCAACTGCTCGAAGTATTTTTTGCTGAGTTCCATCAAAAGCCCCGGAAGTTCCATCTTGTCAACATCTTGGGCATAGGAAACATATGTCAAAGTGTTGGGGTCAAAAGCTTTAAAATGCAATACATTATAAGTTGGACGTACTTTGAAGTTTTTTACGATTACGGGCGATTGGTTTTTTTCAATAATAATGGAAGCAAAGTGCGATCGCTTACCCACGTCGTTGCTTATACCAAAGGTGAGGCCATAGGTGCTGATATCGTTTTCGTCAAAATTACGCACCAAGAACTTTTTCAATTCAAAAGCCTCCAGATCATCCACGGGTAAATGCCAGTTCATTTCCAACTGGGAATGGCGAACATTGATTCCCCGTTGGCCAATGAAGCGCTCGAGTTCCGGCCTATGTTTTTGTTTTATTCCCTTTACAATAAAGGATTTCCATGGGGTAATGCAAATTTTGCCAATACTGTTATCCAAACAAAATCCACAGAAATCCTTTAAAAATTTTAAATCATATCTATTGTTTCGCCAGTACAGCCCTAGCCAATATTGGTCGAGCCCCATACGATTCATGCCTTCATAGTAAGGGAAGGTGAGGTAGGGAGTCTCCAATTTTTTTTGAACGGTTTTGTTGTTTGTCTCCAGGGTGTCGTTCAACAAATCAAAAAGTGAGGCGACATCTTGAGCTTGGGTATATATCTTTTCAATGATCTTGGAAATGGTCACGATATCCCAGCTGTAAATCAATACCGGATAAAAATCAACATTAGTCCAACCGGGGATATTAAGATGCAAATACCAATAATCTTCTTGGTCGGAAGCGATAAAATTGAGGTTTCCGCTAAACAGGGGTACCAAACGTTGTTTGGGATCGGTAATGTTGATTTTAAGTTTGGGCAAATAATCAAAGGCCTCCAAAATGTAGAGATATGTGGAACCCTTGAGCCAATAGGTCATATCAAAAATATCCGCCGAGACATAGGAGGAAATGATGTTTTGGTAGCTTCGGTTACCAATGACATCCGTATTGTATTTGGATACGCTTTCAATAGTGATCCCATCCTTGGAGTTCAGAGGAAACAAGAGATCCTGGCGTGAACCAAAATACACTTCGTTTAGTCCAGCAGCCTCCAACATTGTGATACTATCCTTTAACTCTCCTGGAGAGGTAACGCCTCCCTTGATCAATATGCGGTGCAAATCATCGTTCATAGGCTCATGTTACAGTTTGTAATTCAACCTCCATTAATGCCTTTACTTCGGGCTTGCAACTACCGCAACCGAGACCTGCACCGGTTTCGGCGCAGAGTTTTGTGAATTCTGTGCAGCCATTGCGAATCGCCTCTTGAATATTGCCTTCACCCACTTGACTGCACGAGCAGACCAACTTTCCCTTTAAGGGGTTGGAGTTTGGTGCCCCTCTCAAAAGCTCGTCCCGTTTTTCGGACAGCTCAATTTCTTCTTCAATCAATCTCTTGAACTCTGCAAATTCATTTTTATCTCCCATTAGGATGGCGCCTTTAAGCGTGTCGTCTTTGACGATACATTTCTTGTAGAAACGTTTGCGCACATCCATTAAGATAATTTCCTCATAGGTGTCATCGTTGCTAGGGGTATTCACCATGCCAATGCTGCATAGATCAAGGTTTTCGAACTTTAGGATGTTCATCAGTACCGATCCCGTATAGATGCTTCCCAAATCACCCAAAATGTAGTTGGCAGCAATATCCGCTTGTTGTTCGGCCGCGGAGGTAATCCCAAAAAGGGAGTTCTCAAATTCAGCAATTTCACCCAAAGCAAAAATATCGGGATGACTTGTTTTTAGATAAGAATCCACCAATACGCCTCTACGGGTTTCCAAATTGGCCTGTTTTGCCAGTTCTATATTGGGTCTCGTCCCAATGGCGTAGACTATTGCATTGCAATTAATGGTACGACCGGTTTTTAGATTTACCAGAAGCGCATGTTTGCCCGAGGTATCTTCAAAAACAGTACTGACCTCATTGTCAAAATATAGATTTATACCACGTTCGTTAACGTCTTCAGCCAATAGTCGACTTGCAACAGGGTCCAATTGGCGTTCCATGAGCCTTGGTGCACGTTGAATTATACTGATATTTATATCAATTTTTTTTAGGGATGCTGCCAGTTCCAATCCCAGAAGTCCACCTCCAACAATGACCACATGCTGCTCCGTGGCGGGCAATCCGGTTTCCTTCAAATAGCGTTTGAGTTTATCCGCATCGTTGCGTTCTCGCATGGTGAACCTGCCGGGTAAATCCATCCGTACTTCACTAGGCACAAAGGCCCTGCTACCGGTGGCCATCACCAGTAGATCATATTTATGACTATTTCCCTGTTCATCCGATACCAACTTTTCTTCCGTATCGATTTCGGATATGCCGTTGCTGGGATAAAGTTGGACGCGAAGCTTGTCCAGCTCACCTTGTTTTAGTTTTTGTAGCGCGTCCCATTCCAATTCCTCATTGACATATTCAGGTAATAGCACCCGATTGTAAAAAGGATACGCTTCTTTGGAGAAAACATGTACTTCATCTGTGGTATTCTTTTCCCGATATGACTGTATGAACCTATAGGCTGCTGCGCCAGCACCAATTACCACAATCTTTTGCTTTCGTTTTTCATACTTCTCCACCCTTACAGCACAATACTTGAAATCAGGTTCCTTTGAAATGGGATCGACGATGTCATTGGTAAGATTATTGGCCCTGCTGAAATCACTGTTGAGGATTTTGCCCCAGTGCATGGGCAGAAAGACCACTTTTTCCCGAATGTCGAAATTGATTTTAACCTTGAACCGAACACTTCCACGGCGACTTTTAACAATGGCAATGTCATCCTCTTTTAGCCCTAACAGATAGGCATCAACCTTATTCATTTCGAGATAAGGTGTTGGAATATGGGTAAGCAGGCGTTTTACTTTCCCTGTTTTGGTTCTTGTGTGCCATTGATCGCGGACCCTACCAGTATTCAATATCAGTGGATATTCGATGTTGGTTTGTTCCGATTGGTTGTAAAGATTTTTTGGGGCATTGAAATGGGCCTTTTGGTTTGCCGTGTAGTATTGATGATTATCGAACAACCTTGGTGTGCCCTTATGGGTTTCATGAGGTACCGGCCATTGAAAACTACCTTGTTTTTTAAGTCTTTCATAGGAAAGTCCAGAGATATCAATATTGGTTCCCTTTGTCATTAGGCAATATTCATCATAGACCTCACTTGCATTGTTGTAATCAAAACCGGGGTAGCCCATTTCCTGGCCAAAACGCCATAAAATTTCGGCATCAGGAAGCGCTTCCCCAGGAGGATCTAAGACTTTGGGCAGATAACTGATACGGCGTTCCGAATTGGTCATGGTGCCCTCCTTTTCCAGCCATCCAGCAGCCGGCAATAGCAAATCTGCATATTTTGTGGTCTCCGAATTATGGGAAATGTCCTGTACCACAACGAAGTTGGCTTTTTTGAGCGCTTCTTCCACTTTGTGGGCATTGGGCATGCTTACCACCGGGTTTGTACAGATTACCCAAATGGCCTTTAAAGAGCCCTTTTCGAGCGCATCGAACATTTCGGTGGCGGTAAGACCAGGTTCTTTTTTGATGGGCTTTCCACCCCAAAATTCTTGCACTTCCTTCCGGTGTCCTTCGTTGCCTAAATCACGGTGAGCTGCCAGTAGACTGGCCATGCCACCGACCTCACGACCACCCATGGCATTGGGCTGTCCGGTTAGGGAAAAAGGGCCAGATCCAGGTTTTCCAATATGTCCGGTCAATAAAGAAAGATTGAGTAAAGACACATTTTTATCCACTCCTATGACGCTCTGATTAAGCCCCATGGTCCACATCGTGATAAAACCTTTGGCGTTTGCTATGAGTTTAGCTGCCTTTTTGATATCATCAACGGAAATGTCACATTTTTTGGCAGCTTCGTTCAAACTCAGCTCAAATGCCTTTTGTTTGCAGGCCTCAAAATTCGAAGTGAATTTTCTGATAAAGGCTGTGTTGATTTTCTTTTTTTCAATCAGCCAGCGGGCCATCGCATTAAAAAGGATGACATCGGTGCCCGGAAGTATTTGTAAATGGAGGTCTGCCAGCGCACAGGTCTGTGTTTTTCTTGGATCTACAACAATGATTTTTACGTTGGGGTTCTCCTCTTTGTGTTTTTCCAACCTCCTGAACAATATAGGATGGCACCATGCAGGATTTGCACCGGCAATCAAAAAACAGTCTGCAAGCTCTATGTCCTCATAAGCAATAGGGACCGCATCTTCACCAACGGTTTTTTTGTAACCCACTACCGCTGAGCTCATACAGAGGCGTGAATTGGTATCTATGTTGTTGGTCCCAATAAAACCCTTGGTCAATTTGTTGGCCAAATAATATTCCTCCGTGAGACACTGTCCTGATACATAAAATCCCACGCTATCAGGGCCATGTTTATCAATGATACTTTGAAATACCGCGGCCGCTCTTCTGAAAGCAGTGTCCCATGTGACCTCTTGTAGCGGGTGGTTTCTGCTCCAGCGCATTTGAGGATGCAGGATTCGGTCACTGATATCTTGGGCCACATAGTTGAGGTTTTTTCCTTTTGAACAAAGCATACCTTTGTTTACCGGATAGGCCTCGTTGCCCTCGACCGAGAGTGTTCCCTTTGCGTCTTTGGTCACTGTAATTCCGCAACCCACCCCGCAATAGGAACATATAGTGTTATGGGTCTCTTTACCTTGCATTGAAAACCAAAAATCTTGTGTTGCTTTTGATGATGGAAAATTAGGTATTTACGTATAAATACGTAGTGATAAAACGGCAAAAGTGGGGCCTATTAATCTTGAAATCAATAATAATTGAAGAGGAAAACTGAGGAATCGGAATCTAAGTCAAGTTGTATTTTGCGGCCTTTTTGGATAGGTCTATTAAGTTCTTGACCTCCATCTTTTTCATGAGGTTGAACCGATGGGTCTCAATGGTACGTTTACTGTTCTGCAGTTTCTCAGAAATCTCCTTATTGGTAAATCCCTGCAAGACCAACTGCAGCACTTGTAACTCCCTGTTAGTAAGATCAAAGGGAGTCTCTTTATTTTTTTTAGGTTGACTTTTTTCTGAAGAATTGGGATGGAGTAAATTATTGACAAGGACGTTTGAAATATCCCCACTAAAGTATTTGCCACCTTCATGCACGGTATGTATGGCCTTAATAAATTCAGTTTTATCCGTATCCTTTAACAAGTAACCTGCCGCTCCAGCTTGCACTGATTTTAGAATATACTCCTCGGAATCGTGCATGGATAAAATGATGCATTTGGTTTTTGTTCCACCAGACACATTTAACTGTTCCACTGCCTCTATGCCTCCCATTTGCGGCATACGGATATCTATGATAAGAATGTCAGGGGTGTGGCTTTTTACCATTTCGAGGGCTTCGAATCCGTTTGATACTTCTCCTATCACTTCTAGATTGGATTCTTCTTCCAATAAAGCTCTTATCCCATCGCGGACCAATAAGTGGTCATCAGCCAAAACAATACTTATGGTCTTTTGAAGTACGGTATCCCCCATGGCACAAAAATAAGCGATTTCCTGATATGGAAACACCATCAAAAATCCTTGGTCTAAAACAAGCGAAGGGCTGCCCCAATGATATTGAGACAACCCCGTCGAAGCAAAGTGCGTGTACTTCCTTTATTTTTCCTTTTTCTCCGTAGAAAAGAATTTCGGCTTGATGATCAACATGGCCCATGCCCAGTTTTGTGTGTCGGCAGCATCGGCTTCGGCCACTCCTTTTAACTCGTACATACCGTCCGCAGGGAATAAATGGGAATACCCGATTTTAAGGGCATAACCTTTAAATTTTTGAGTGTACACCAAGTCGATTTCCGTGCCAAGGGAGGTTTCCCCGCTGGGAAGATCTTGATCTCCTGAAAAATTAAGAACCTTGGCCAATAGACTTGATTTTTCACCTAGCTTAAAGTTGGCGCTGGCATGGATATCAAAGAGTCCGACGGAATTGACGTGGTTGCCTACATAAAAATAGTCCATGAATCCGTTGAACTTATGATTGGTTCCAAAAGTGGGCAAAAAGGCTTCTGTTTCACCTGCCGTGGAGGTATCGTCGCCGCTAATAAGTTCAACACCCAGTCCCAAGCCAACGGAGCTGCTGGCCTTATAGCTAAGATCAAGACCTAAAAGATATGCACCACTAATATCTAGTCCGGTGAAGAATTTTCCACCTTGCACAAATGCGTTTGCAGCAGCGCCAAAATTTCCTTTATTATAGTTGAGGTGCGTTCCCAATGTAAAGGTGCTGTTTACACCATCAGCAACGTCTGCATCATCAAAATTCTGGAAACCGGTGTTGACAGCTAAGAAACTTCCAGAGAAATGTTCCCATTGTTGCCTTAGATAAACGTATTGCATGGTCTTGTATTGGAAAGGATTGTTGGCGGGATAGGCAGTGCCCTGATTTTGGAAACCGAACAATGGGCCGCCATTTCCGTCCAAGTCTTGATTGAAGGCCAAACCTAGATCAAATATGAAATTTTCACCATTGTAGCTCAATTTGGCCAAATCGTGATTACGTCCTTGTTGTGCCCAATCCAAACCTCCGAAGAAACGTTGGTCATCATAGGAAATGACTTGTCGACCCAATTTTGTGGACCAATTACTCCCTAATTTCAAAGAAGCCCAAGCTTCAAAAATGGAAAATGAATCGTTGGAATCTATCGGTATGATCTGTGCGTTCTCACCCCACACAGATACATCCTGCAGACTTATAAAAACCTTAAAAGTTTCAGTGGCATAACCTGCGTTCAACCTGGAGCGGGTGTTTATAGCGAAACTAGCGTCCGCTGCATCTGGAATCAACGTCTGGAATCCGTTTCTATATTCTGCCCTTGGCCTGAATTGTCCATCCAGAGTAAATTGTGGCATAGCAGATTGAACCAATAGGGTAACTAGGATAAATGTAATGTAACCTCTTTTCATAGTTTTAAGTTTTATCGGGTTATTCGATTTAGTGTTCTAAAAAATCAATTAAATGTTTGCGGTATTTGTAGTAATCATCATGTTCCAATACCGCTTTTCGAGTTCTGGGACGTTCAAAATCTATGTTGAGTACGTCACCAATCTTGGCTCTTGGGCCACTGGTCATCATTACCACACGATCAGCCAGGAAAATGGCCTCATCCACATCATGTGTGATCATAACTGCGGTAATTTTCTCCTTATTCCAGATTTCGATGAGAATATCTTGGAGCTCGCCCCTTGTCAGTGAATCCAACATGCCAAAAGGTTCATCCAACAACAACACTTTGGGTTTTATCGCAAAGGCCCTTGCTATACCGACACGCTGCTGCATTCCCTGAGAAAGTTCGTTGGCCTTTTTGTGAAAAGCTCCATCAAGTCCAACTTTATACAGGTAGTATTTGGCTATATCCCTACGCTGCGCTTTGGTCGCATGGGGAAAAACGCGATTGACACCCAGAAGCACATTCTGCAATGCCGTCATCCATGGCATTAGGCTTGGAGCTTGAAAAATTACTCCTCTATCGGGACCTGGTCCTTTTATAGGATTTCCCAAAACAGCAATGTTGCCACCTGAAATGGGGTTAAGCCCTGCTATCATGGACAGCATTGTGGTCTTTCCACATCCGGAATGACCGATGATGGTTACAAATTCTTCTTGCAGAATCTGAAGATTGAGATGCTCCAATACCACATAATCTCCTTTTGGGGTGGGATACACTTTTTTCAAGTCCTTCAGGTCCAGCATAACTTTGTCCGAAGGAAATGAAATGCCGTTTTCATGTGATTCTTTTGCCTTGATTTCTTCCAGTACCATATTCGTTGTTTTTATGCCACAAAGCTTTTGGGAGCCAGTTCGGGCAATTCATAAATTTCTTTTGATGTCGCTTTTCGTTCTTCCCCTATCCCCATCAAATATTCAATAATGGCGTTACGCGTTTTTTTGTATACCGGATTGTCGTTCAATTCGGTTTTGTCCCGAGGGCGGTCAATATCAATTTTGAATTCAGGTCCAAGAGTCGCTTTCGGTCCTGGTCGCAAGGGAATTATACGGTCCGCCATATAAATGCCTTCATCCACATCGTTGGTGATGAGCAAAGCGGTACGTCTGTCCTTACTCCAAATTTTTAGGATTTCATCTTGAAGGTTGCCACGGGTTAACGCATCCAAGGCTCCTAGTGGTTCATCCATAATGATCATCTCGGGGTTCATGGCCAAGGCTCGGGCTACCGCCACACGTTGCCGCATACCTCCGGACAACTCCTTGGGTCTTTTGTTGATGGCCGGCGATAGGTTTACCATTTCAACATATTGTACCACCCGCTTCTTGATGAATTTCTTTTTCTGGTTGGGAAACGCTTCTTTTACTGCCATGGCTACGTTTTGCCCCACACTCAACCAAGGCAATAAGGAGTAGTTTTGAAAAATCACACCGCGATCATGGCTGGTGTCCATCACAGGTGCTCCTTTAAAAAGGACTTCTCCACTTGTGGGTTTCAAAAGCCCATTGATGAGATTCACCAAAGTAGTCTTTCCACTTCCTGTAAAACCTACGATAGCCACAAACTCTCCTTCTTCAATGGTAAGGTTGATGCCGGTCAACACCTCCGTGGCATTTTTACCTTCACCGTAGGTTTTGTTTACATTTTTTAATTCTAAATAGGCCATAACTTCAAATGTTAAGCATTTGCATTTTTGTTGAAAGACACCATATTCTGGATGGCCAGCATGATTCGATCAAGCAGGAAACCAATGATGCCGATAATGAACATTGCCACGATGATCTTGGAGTTGGAATCATTGGCGCCATTCTGGAATTCCTCCCAAACAAATGAGCCCAAACCTGGACTTTGTGCCAACAGCTCAATAGCGATCAACACCATCCACGCCACAGAGAGGGTAATGCGTAGTCCTGTAAAGATCAAGGGCAATGAGGAAGGTAAAATCACCTTAAAAATCTTCTGTAAGGGCCCTAGTTTTAACACTTTGGCCACATTGATGTAATCCTTGTCCACCGATGAAACCCCCATGGCGGTATTCACCAAAGTGGCCCACATGGCACAAAGTCCAACACTTATAAAGGAAATGATAAAGGCGCTATCGGAATTAGAATCCTTTGTCATGGTCTTCACGATCATAAATACCAAGAGTAACCATACCACAGGTGATACCGGTTTGAAAACCTGAATCAGCCAATTGAAGGAATTACGCAATGTCTCGCTTAAGCCTATGACTATGCCTATCGGAACCGCAATAAAGAATGCCAAGACAAATCCGGCAAAAACGGTTTTCAAGCTTGTAAAGATTTGATCTACGAAGGAAGGTCTACCTGTGTAGGTAATAGGCTCCTTTCCTTCTGCTATACGCTTTTCATTTAAAGCCGCTGTTTTTTCCTTGAAGGCTAATTTATCGGCACTGATAACTTTGTGATCTGCAATTAGCGTATTAAAGGACTCCCAAACCTGTGCTGGTGAGGGTAGGGTATTGGGTTGACAGCTAATATCACCGGAGGCGATGCACGCAGCCATGGCGTCTGCCGCTTCCTGTCCCTGATCCGTCAACGCTTTTTGAATCTTGAAATTGGCCTCCACATTGAAAAGGGCCTTAGCACCCATATGCCATAACCCTACAAAAAGTAGAATGGAGGCAAGCGGTACAATTGCTTTCTTCAAAATCGTTTTAAAATCAAATTTTGGTGTTTTGATCTTGAATTTGGATAGCATCGCCTTTGCAGCGCTGGCCAATTTCAGTTCCTGGGTTTTGCTTACGGTCACACTTTGCTTCATAGTTGTAAATTTTACCGTGTTTTATAGCGAAGAATCGTCTTTGTTTCCAATCTCAAAGCTGTTGATATAGCCGATAGGGTCCTTTGCATCATAGGTGTTGCCATCAATGAAATCAGCTGTGGCAGGCTTGTATCCATCCGTTACGGGAATGTCAGAGGCCGGAATATGGCCTTCTGTAACCAAGAGTTCGGCCGCTTGTTTCCAAATGTCAGGTCTGTAGATATCCTTGATGGTTTCCTCATACCAAGCTGCTGGTTTTGCTTCTGGAATCTGGCCCCACCTTCGCATTTGTGTCAAAAACCAAATACCATCGGAATAGAACGGATAGGTGGCATTGTACTTATAGAATACATTGAAATCGGGCATGGAGCGCTTGTCTCCCTTTTCAAATTCAAAGGTTCCTGTCATGGAATTGGCCAAAACCACTTCATCGGCGCCAACGTATTGAGGCATAGAGAGAATCTTTACAGCTTCGGCACGATTTTCTGGAACATCCAGCCATTTTCCGGCACGAATCAGGGCTTTGGTCACGGCGATAGCGGTATTCGGGTTCTCTTCCACAAATTTCTTTGTCATTACAAATACTTTCTCTGGATTGTTTTTCCAGATGTCGTAGTTGGTAGTTACCGGAACTCCGATACCTTTAAAAACTGCTTGTTGGTTCCATGGCTCGCCTACGCAGTAACCATAAATAGTACCAGCCTCCAAAGTGGCGGGCATTTGTGGCGGAGGGGTCACCGATAGTAAAACTTCCGCATCAATTTGCCCTTGCACATTATCCGCGGTGTACATACCGGGGTGAATACCAGCAGCTGCCAACCAATAACGGATTTCGTAATTGTGCGTGGAAACTGGGAATACCATACCCATTTTAAAAGGCTTTCCACTGTTTTTATATGCTGAAATCACAGGTTTTAAAGCATCTGCCTTGATAGGATGCTTCGGTTTCCCATCAGCGTCTTTGGGAACGTTGGGTTTCATTTTGGACCACACATCGTTGGAAACCGTTATGCCATTTCCATTTAGATCCATGGAAAATGGAGTTACTAATTCTGCTTGCCTCCCAAATCCAGCTCCAGCTGCGATAGGCTGCCCCGATAGCATATGTGACCCGTCCAATTGACCATCGATGACGCGATCCAGTACGTTTTTCCAATTTGACTGTGCCTCTACCGAAACAAACAGTCCTTCTTCCTCAAAGAATCCTTTTTCTTTGGCAATAGCCAATGGGGCCATATCCGTCAATTTTATAAATCCAAAAGTCAACTGGGGCTTCTCTATTTCCAGTGTGCCGGCCGGGATATCGGCTTGGGCTGTTTCCTTTGATTTCTTCTCGGATTTTCCTCCGCAGGCCATAACGGCAAGCAAGAAAAGTGTGCTAAGCGCTTTTACTGTGATTGACTTCATAATACGTGTGTTTTAAATTGAGTTACATAATTATTGAAGCAAACTTACTGCAATATTTACGTATTAATACGTAGTTAATGTAAAAATATTACGTAGAAACTGCATTTTTACGTGGATGTAAATTCCTAGATTCCAAAAATTAGAAGTTGTCAAAAAAAAGGACCCGTAATTATTGAATTTGAAATTTTAGAATCTGTACAGATGGATTGGATTCTTGGGTAAGTGTATAAGTATTCCTTAATATATACTTTAGATTGCGGAGTTCAGTACGCGCTGAATATCATCTTCAAAAAAGGAAGGATGTTCTGAGACCACATTTCCTACCACTATGATACCTGGTTGCGAAATATCTACGGATTCAAAAAGGGTTTCAGTATTATTTAAGGTGCCAACAATACAGTTTTCGTGCTTTAATGTTCCATTTTGAATCAGTGCTATTGGAGTTAAACCTCCTCTGTATTTCCTTATTTCATGAGCAATAGCGATGAATTTTCGAACCCCCATAAGAATGACCATGGTTGCGGAAGATTTTGCAGCCAAAATGAGGTCTTCGGAAAAAGAGTCGTCTCTTTTTGTGGCCGTCATCACCCAAAAACTACTGGCAATCCCCCTCTGGGTTAATGGGATGCCTTGATTTCCTGGAACGGCAATCGCACTTGAAACTCCTGGAATAACTGTAACGGGAATACCAAAAGACTCCACATGGGCGATTTCTTCAGAAGCTCTGCCAAAAACAAAGGGATCTCCTCCCTTTAAACGAACTACATGGCCATGGTTAAGGGCATAATCAACAAGTAGGCCATTGATTTCTTCTTGTTTTGCATAATGTTTTCCACAACGTTTACCTACGTATATCTTCGGAATCCCTGCGGGAGCTTCATCCAACAGGTCCATATCAATAAGGGCATCATATAAAACAGCGTCGGCGGTTTGTAGTGCTCGCAAACCTTTTATGGTTATTAGGTCCTTGGCTCCGGGACCTGCGCCGACTAAAGAAACTTCGGGAGTTTTTGTGTATTGCATCATTGTAATTTAGGATAGTGCTCTTTTATCAATTCGACAACAAGAATACGTAATTATTCTCATATAATTAATGATAAACTACGTAAATATACGTAATATTGTACTTCAGTTTTAATTGAAGCATACAATTATGAAAACGGTAGTGGTTATTGGAAACGGAATGGTGGGATACAAATTCTGCGAGAAGTTTGTGGCTCATGGGGATTACAAGAATTTTAAGCTCATTGTTTTTGGAGAAGAACCGAGAGTGGCCTACGATCGCGTCCATCTTAGTGAGTTTTTTGAAAATGGAGATGCTAAACAATTGACCTTGGCGCCTAGATCGTGGTACGATGAACATAACATAGAGCTCCATACAAATGAACGTGTAGTTGATATTCACAGGGATAACAAAACTGTGACTACTTTGAGTGATAAGGTCATTGCTTATGACTATCTGGTGTTGGCCACAGGATCTGTACCTTTTGTGCCACCCATTAAGGGAGTTGATAAGAAAGGGGTTTTTGTATACCGAACTATTGAGGATCTTGAACAGACCATGCACTACGCTGCTGGGATTAAAGGAAGCAAAGCTGCTGTCCTGGGAGGAGGTCTTTTAGGGCTTGAGGCAGCAAAAGCCGTTAAAGATATGGGTCTTGAACCCCACGTGGTTGAATTTGCCCCACGATTGATGCCCAGACAATTGGATGATGACGGGAGCAAAGCCTTGGAATCCAAAATGAACGAAATGGGCATCAAAGTACATTTGAACAAGGCTACCCAGCAAATTTTGGGAAATGGCAGTATCCAGGGAATGGAATTCTCTGAAGGAGATTCTTTGAATGTGGATATGCTCATTATTTCGGCGGGAATTAGACCCCGGGATGAGCTGGCCAAAACTTGCGATCTTGAAACCGGCATTCGAGGCGGAATAGTGGTGGATCAGACCATGCGTACTTCAGATCCCGATATTTTTGCCATAGGTGAAGTGGCCCTATACAATGAAATGATTTACGGGTTGGTGGCCCCAGGTTATGAAATGGCGCAAGTGGCCCTGGACCAAATTGTGGGAGCAGAGACCTTAATGGCGGAACACATTGATATGTCGACCAAATTGAAACTCATCGGAGTTGATGTGGCCAGTTTTGGAAATCCCTTTACAACAGAGGAAGAAGCACATACCATTGTATTTGAAAACAAACTTCTGGGACTTTACAAACGAATCAACGTTTCCAGGGATGGAAAAAAACTGTTGGGAGGTATTTTGGTAGGAGATGCAGCGGATTACAATATGCTTCTCCAGCTTCAACAAAATGAAATGCCCTTACCTGAAAATCCAGAAGATTTGATTTTAGGAGCTCGGGGAGGTGAAGGAGCTGCGATCGGGAACGTTATGGATTTACCCGATGAGGCAGTGGTTTGCTCCTGCGAATCTGTTACCAAGGGGGCAGTTTGTTGCGCGGTAACCGAGGACGGACATGAAAGTGTCAAAAGTGTGGCTAAGGCCACGAAGGCCACTACCGGCTGTGGAGGTTGCAAGCCCATGGTGGCGGATTTGGTAACTGAAAGTTTGAAAGCACTGGGTAAGACCGTAAAAGTTCGTATTTGCGAGCACTTTGATTATTCCCGACAAGAGCTCTATGATATCGTAAAGCTTCGAAACATTCAAGATTATGATGAACTGCTCGATACGGTGGGTCATGGAGATGGCTGTGAAGTTTGTAAACCGGCAGTGGCCGCCATTTTTGCAAGTGTTTATAATGAGACGGCCAATCGACAAGAAACCATTCAAGATTCCAATGATCGTTACCTGGCCAATATCCAACGCAACGGAACATATTCGGTGGTGCCTAGGGTGGCCGGTGGGGAAATCACCCCAAAACAGCTCATAGCCCTAGGGCGCATCGGAATGAAATATGACCTGTACACCAAAATCACTGGTGGACAACGTATAGACATGTTTGGGGCCCAATTACATGAACTTCCATTGATTTGGGAGGAATTGATCAAGGAAGGTTTTGAAAGTGGACATGCCTATGGGAAAGCGCTACGAACCGTAAAAAGCTGTGTCGGCTCTACTTGGTGCCGATATGGAATGGATGAGAGCGTGAGTTTTGCCATTGAAATTGAAAACCGCTATAAAGGCATCCGCTCGCCCCATAAGATGAAAGGGGGGGTCTCAGGATGCATTCGGGAATGCGCAGAGGCTAGATGTAAGGATTTTGGATTTATCGCGGTTGAAGGTGGATGGAATGTTTATGTCTGCGGTAATGGTGGTGCGAATCCAAAACACGCCGAATTATTGGCGGAAAAAGTGGACAAGGAAACTGCTGTTAAATATGTAGACCGCTTCTTGATGTTCTATATCAAAACTGCTACTCCATTGACGCGAACTGCAGCCTGGTTGGAAAAACTCGAAGGTGGAATTACCTATTTGAAAAACGTGGTTATCAATGATGCTCTGGGCATCGCAGAGGAGTTGGATATGGAAATGCAACATTATGCCGATACCTATAAATGTGAATGGAAAGAGGCGGTGGAAACCCCAGAAATCCGAGCACGATATACCCACTTTGTAAATTCTGAAGAAGAGGATAGTAATATTGAGTTTGTGCCCATGCGCGGACAAAAAATGCCCAAAGCCTGGACCTAATCATTGAAGAGTCTACCTTTTCAGACAACCGCAAAATTTTTGAATTATGATATCAGAATTGAACATATACGAAGCAACCAAACTTGAAGAGGTAACCGTTTGGTTCAAAGCAGCCGAAACATCCAAATTCCCGAAGAATGGCGGAGCTTGCATAAAATATAAGGACAAGCAGATTGCGGTATTCAATTTTACCCGAAAAGGGGAATGGTATGCCTGTCAAAACCTATGTCCCCATAAAATGGAAATGGTCCTATCAAGAGGAATGGTGGGCGTAGAAGGAGAACACCCTAAAGTAGCCTGCCCGTTGCACAAGAAAACCTTTTCATTGAAAACAGGAGAGAATCTCAACGGAGACTTAGATGCTATTGCCACTTATCCCATCAAGATTGAGGAGAACTTTGTGTATATTGGTTTTTCCGAATGACATATAAAGGGATATATGGGAAATACAGAGAAATTGGATGAAGCTTTTCGTCTTTTTGATGAGGCCAACAGCCATGACCCCAATACTGAAATGGCGGAGGGACAAACCTACCCCAAGGAAGTGCTGTATGCGCTTAGAATGACAGAGACCCTTAATGCCTTTGCGCCAGATGCCTCAGAAGCACTAAAGCTTGCAGCGCGATGCCAGCACATTTGCCGATGGGGAATTCCTAGGGATAATTACGAAATGAACCGTACAGGATATTTAAAATGGCGCCAAGAACTAAAAAAGTTCCATGTATCCAAGGCAAAAGCAATCTTGGAAGAGGTTGGCTATGATGAGGAAACCATAGGACAAGTTGAATTTTTACTTCTGAAGAAACAGCTAAAAAGAAATGAGGAGACCCAAACTCTTGAAGATGCGGTGTGTTTGGTATTTCTCAAACATTATTTTGAGCCTTTTGCCCATAAACATGAAGAGGCAAAACTTGTGGACATTCTACAAAAAACTTGGCGGAAAATGTCTGAAAAAGGCCAGCAGGCGGCCCTGCAATTATCATTTTCAAAAACAGCACATGCGTTGGTAACCAAAGCGATTTCGGGCTAATTGCCAAAATCAGATTAACACTGATGGACATGGAAAACCACAAGCAACAACAAGCGCTGGACACAGCTACTTTTTTAAGGGTTAGAAAGTGGTACTTGTTGGCTTTGGCGACCATAGCCTTGACGATTATCGTTGCGCAAATTCTGATTCAGCAACACCTGAATTCACAATTAAACGATTCACGAGTTATCAATGTAGCTGGTAGGCAAAGGGCATTTAGTCAAAAACTGGTCAAGGAGGTGCTGCTGTTAAAGAATGCAAGTGGCAACGAGGTCGCGTACCAAAGCATCCGAAATGACCTGGAACATACACTTTTTGTTTGGAAAACTTCTCATGATGGGCTCCAAAACGGAAACGATAGTATTGGCCTTCCAAAGGAAGAAAATAAAATAATCCTGGATCTGTTTAAGGATTTGAATCCCCACCATGAAACCATGGTCGAAGCGGCAGAAAATATACTTGGGGATAGTGGGGGCCTAAGCCTTGTTCCTCCTTCCTATGATGGGCAGTTGCAAGTACTTTTGAATAATGAGCAGGCCTTTTTGACCAAAATGGACGCCATAGTAAATGAGTATGATGCCCAGAGCAAGGAAAAATTACAAAAGCTCAAATTAAAGGAGTATGGACTGCTTGCAATTTCATTGTTGATCTTATTTCTAGAAGTGGTTCTTATCTTTCGACCACTTTCCATTCAGATAAGGGAAACCATTTCCAAATTGATTCAGAGCCAAATAAAATCGGACAATACAGCTTCCGAAGTAAAACGTCTTTTCGAGGAAAAAGAACGCTCTTTACAACAATTGCAAGAACTTAATTTTGTAATCGACAATGCGGCACTTTTCGCCAGTACCAGAAAGGATGGAACTGTAGTCTTCATCAGCAAAAAGTTTTTGGGGCTGTTGGAACGTACCGAAACCCAAGTGAATCTTCCACTAGCCGAAATCCTAACCGAGGATGAAGGACAACAACAGTATCTACGGGAAATTTTGACCAGTAAACGTAAAAGCATCCGCACCGAGGAGATTGAAATCAAAACCAAAAAAGGCAAATATTTATGGTTGGACATGTCCATTATACCCATGCACCAGTCCAGCTTGGAACAAAGTGTGCTGATATTGTGCTCTGATATTACAGAACGCAAGAAGAACCAATTAAAAATTGAGGAGCTCACCAAACAGAACTATGAGGAGCGAATGCAACAAAAGCAATTGCAGGCCAGTCAAATAGTGGAGGGGCAGGAAGAGGAACGGAAGCGAATAGCAAAGGATATACATGATGGAATTGGGCAAATGTTGACCGCGTTAAAGTTCAATATTGAGTCCATTAATTTGAATCAGAAGGAAAAGAGCAAAGAGAAAATTGCCTATTTGAAAACACTTGCTTCTGATTTAATCAAGGGTGTCCGAACGGCCACCTTCAACCTTACCCCACCGGAATTAGAGGATCATGGAATCTTCCCAGCGCTTCAAAAAATGACAGTAGAATTGAGCAAGCTCACGGGCAAAAATATTTTGTATGAGAACAAAACAGAGAAGAACATCCGCTTCGATTCCCTGGCCGAAACAAATATCTATCGCGTGACCCAGGAGGCGGTCAATAATGCCATAAAATACGCTGAGGCAAATTATATTCTCGTGACCATCAATCATGCTGATGGACTTTTAAGTGTGGTAATTGATGATGATGGTAAAGGGTTTGATCCTTCGGTTTTGGATAAGGTTGCCAAAAAGAATAGCGAGGGAGGTATGGGTGTCTTTTTTATGAAGGAACGCATAAATTATATTAATGGACGCTTGTTTATTAATTCGATTCCAGGAGAGGGTACTAGGGTCACCATCAATTATAAAGTTGATAAAGCTGTTTTGAACAAATCAAACTAAAAGAGCATGAAAATAAGGATCAAAGGTAATTCGGTTCGGTTTAGGTTGACCAAGACTGAAGTGGAAACATTCTGTAAGGAGGGGTTTTACGAAGAGACCACGAATTTTGCAAGTAATGTCCTGACCTATGCCCTTAAAGGCAAATCCGGAATCTCTGAATTGGAGGCAGATTTTGTAAATAACGGCATTACCATTTATATGCCACAAGAGGAATTATTGACATGGGCTACTAACAATAGGGTAGGGTACAGCAATTCCATAGATTGGAATGACACTTCTGCCCTCTCTATTTTGGTTGAAAAGGACTTTACTTGTCTGGATAACACTATCGAGGACCAATCAGATAACTACCCGAACCCTAGGTTGCAATAAATATGTGCCTAAAAGAGGTGTTTGATGAAATTAAGGTCTAAAAAAACAGGATCTTGCATTGACACTCACCATTGACCACCATCTCTAATTCCCAGATTTCACGCTTTTATCGGTTCTTCCATTACTGTACAAGCCCTGAACCCCTACTATTTTGCCATCCTCTTCAAGCATCTTAATCCTGAAATAGGGTATTTCATCAATTCGGAACATGCTCGTGGTCATTGGTATAAGTTCATATTGGGTATTACCTTCCCTTTGGTAATAGAGCTTTCCATTGTCAAAACGTATCTTTCGAGGGCCATAATCTCCAGCATAGGATTTAAGTATGGATTTGTCGACCGTAACTGAAGTGTTTTCAGCCTTGTATCCGTCAAGGGCCCATTGTAAATGAAAGTCAGTGTTGTTTCCAGCACGTTCGACAAGAGTCTCCAAGGCCGTAATCTTGGCCACGTTTAGGGCATCGTTTGCTGATACCTCAATATGAGGTTTAACTCCTACACCTTCCCAGTTGGTATTGGTGATTGGATTGATTGCCCGACCGGTTGGGGTCCAAACCGTGAACCGATCTGTAGCGATTTGGGTTCCCCCGGGATGCGCACCTCCACCGGTAACTTCACCTATTAGAGTTGCACGTTCCAAGTTTCTGAGATTATAGCTAAACTCCTCGGCTGCCGAAAAGGTACTGGAACTTGTCAGTATATATACATCCACGTTTGGACTTCGTTTGCCTGGGACGTAGGGCAGGGTCCATGTTTGCGAATGGGAATCCTCCGGTCTATTGTAAAAGCTGTTTAAATGAACGGGATGTTCATCATAAAGATAGCTTGTAATAAGTTGTATCATGGAAGGGCTTCCGCCGCCATTTACCCGAAGGTCAATGATTAAGGCGTCGACATTGCTCAAAAAATTCATGGCGGCCTGGGCCGCTGCTCCAGACTCCGCATCCACGTTGGAAAATCCTGATAGATTGAGATATCCAATATTTCCGTCTAGAATGCGAACTTCCTTAAAGCCATAATTGCGGGCCCTATTTCTCTTTAATCTGTTTTCCACGAAGGCAATACTATCTTCGGCAGAAAGCGAAGCGTTTCTTCTTTGAGAGATTCCTTCAGGATCAAAACGCACGCGTAGGTGAAGATCTTTGCTGACAGATTGAAGGTCATCGGTAAGGATCTGGGCAAACTCATCCGGGTCATCGACATTTTTGTAGCCCCCCTGTTTGAGCTTATCGTACAAATGTGCATTCATTTTTGAAGCAACTTCTGGGAAAACATAACTGGACCCGAGAATCGTTGTTATGGAGTCGATAACTTCCTTTTGTTCATTTGCGGAGACTTTCTTTACAGTGGTTTGGGCAAGGGATTGGTAGAAAATTCCGAGTGCAAGGACAATGAATGGAATTGAGATTTTTTTCATGACTGTTTCGTTTTTTGATGTTTAATATCTGTGCAATTGATGATGATTTTATTCAGGAGATTTTTCAAGATTTCTATCTCTTTCATGCTTAACCCTTCTAGGGCAGTATTCCTATTTTGCATTATAATCGGCATAACCTCTTCCAGGGCGTTCATTCCAGATGGCGTCAGTTCCAAACCATACCTACGCCTATCTTCAGAATGGGAGGATCTTAACAAAAACCCTTTTGAGACCAACAACTCGATCATGCGTGTAATAGAAGCTTCATCCTTAAAAATGGTCTCAGCTATTTCACGTTGACTAATATTGGGATTGTCATATATGGTCTTTAGGGTCAACCATTGGTCAATGGTTATGTCCTTATTGACTTCTTTCAGATTGCGCTGGGCAAACTGGCGATAGGATTTAATGGATTTTTCCAGTATATAAAAAAGCACATGCTCTAATCTGGATGTTGTAGCGGTATGTATCATTGATACAAATATAATTGATATATCAAGTAATTTTAAATTTTTATATAATCTTAACTTTTTTTATTTGCCAACCTCAAGTGAGGTTAAATTGTTGAAATTCCCTATTTTGTAGTGGAACCAACTAGATTGTTTAGCCCATGTATACAAGACGCATATTTCCCGTAAAGGGAGTTATAAGATGGACACGAAGGCATATTTTTCTTTTTCTGCTATTGGCAACTATCCCTGTTTTTTTGTTTGATATTCTTCGATGGAAATGGTTGCATATACCATGGCTTCCACTCGGAGTTCTGGGTACTGCTGTTGCATTTATTGTCAGTTTTAAGAACAACGCTTCTTACGACCGGCTTTGGGAAGCCCGAAAAATATGGGGAGGTATAGTGAATGCCTCAAGGTCATGGACCATTATGGTCAAGGATTTTATCACCAATGCGCACGCCAAAAGTTCCAAGGATGATGAAGAACTTGAGAAAATCAAGAAGGAATTGGTCCATCGTCATGTAGCTTGGTTAACAGCACTTCGGTATCAATTACGAAAGGACAAACCCTGGGAGATGCACCTTAAGAATTCAAAATCGAACAGTGAATTCAGGGCTACCCAATACACCGTTTGTGAAGACACCATACCCATTGAAGAAGCGATTTCCCCATATATCTCCCGACAGGAGATGGATGAGGTTTTTGCCAAGGGAAATCAAGCTTCACAATTGTTGGGCATTCAATCCAGAAGGTTGGGGGAATTAATGAACGATGGTCTCATTGAAGATTTCCGACATATGGAAATGATGTCAATGCTCACCGAGTTCTACACCTTACAGGGAAAAAGTGAGCGCATCAAAAACTTTCCATATCCCCGCCAGTTTGCAACGCTGAACTATGTTTTTGTTTGGATATTTATCTTATTGATCCCCTTCGGGATTATGGAAGGATTTGAGGTTATTGGAAACAAAGTTGTCGATTATTTGGAAGTCAATCCTGCTTATTTTGAGTTTACCCAAAACCTACAGCTTTTTATCGGGAGACACTTTGTGTGGTTTTCAATTCCTTTCAGTGCGCTTGTCGCATGGGTTTTTCATACCATGGAGGCCATTGGTGAGAATACTGAAAATCCCTTTGAAGGTGGGCCCAACGATGTACCCATAACGGATTTGAGCAGGGGAATAGAAATTGATATCCGTCAATTGATTGATGATGACAATATCCCGGCACCTTACGAATGGAAGAATGATATTGTGATGTAATTTCTTAAAAAGGGAGGTTTCCCAAATCCACATTGCCGCCGGAAAGGATTACCCCTACTTTCTTTCCTTTAAACTGCTGCTTGTCTTTTATCAAAGCAGCCAAGGCAACGGCACTTGAGGGTTCGCACACAATTTTTAAGCGCTCCCAAAGTAATCGCATGGCTGCTACAATTTCCGCTTCGGATACCCGGACGATGTGGTCCACATATTTTTGGATAATGGGGAAGTTTCTATCACCCAACTGGGTTTTAAGGCCATCCGCTATGGTGTTTGTGGTAGCGTTGGTCTCAATAACACCACTTTTTAGCGAGCGGTAAGCGTCATCAACTTCTAAAGGTTCTCCTCCAACGGTTATGCAATGTTCACTAAAGAAGTTCGCGGCCAAGGCCGTTCCCGCTATCAATCCACCACCACCCACGGGAGTGAATACAGCATCTAAATCTGGATGAAGCTCCACTAATTCCTTGCAGGCAGTTCCCTGTCCCAAAATAACCTCATCATCATTTGAAGGATGTATAAATGTAGCACCTTCCCGCTGTTCGATTTCCGCTGTGGTATGCTCTCTTGCTTCCAAGGTCGAATCACATTCCGTAATAATGCCACCGTATCCTTTGACGGCATCTTTTTTAACCTGTGGGGCACTATTCGGCATTACAATAAAAGCCTTGACTCCCAAACTATTGGCAGCCAATGAAAGTGCTTGCGCAAAATTCCCAGAAGAATGAGTGACCACACCACTTTTTCGTTGCGCTTCGGAAAGTTGCATGATTGCATTGGTCGCACCTCTCATTTTAAAAGCCCCCATTCTTTGAAAGTTCTCACATTTAAAAAAAACTTGGGCGTCAACGAGCTCATCGACGAGTCTTGATGTAAGTACGGGAGTATTATGAATGAACGGTTTTATGCGCTCATGGCACGCGATAAGCTGTTTTTTGTCCATCGAGTTTATTATGCGTTGTTAGTGCTAAAACAATGCATAAATATAAGGAGGATGGGAAGATTCTGTTTTAATCCATCCTAAATAAACCCCATATGATCATAAGATTATTTGGATACGATATTTTCCTGTTCCTCCCAGTCATTTGAAACACCCTCCATTCCCAATTCAGGAATGACCAATAAAGGGATTTGGGTATGGAATGCGGTTCGTTTTACCACAGGCTCGCGGGTCATTTTTTCCAAATAACTATGCTGATAGTTCAACAGTGCCAATAAATGGATGTCGAGCTCCTGGGAGAATATTTCCAAGGTTTGGGAAACAGAATGAAGTTCAGAAACCGTGTGCACATAGTGTTCTGTCCCATCCAAGTAGCGTCTGAGCATATTTAAGTTGAATTGCTGCAGCTCAGATAGGGCCTTGATACCATATTGAACATGGACAATGCGTATGGTAGCCTGAAACATATGGGCCAATTCCAAAAGTGGATTGAGCTCAGATGAGGTATAGAATCTGTTAAAATCGGTCGCAAAGGCAATCTCTGTAGGTTTAACGAATCTGAAATGTTGTGGAATAGCCAAAACGGGGCATTTTTTGGTGCTTTTGATGATTCTAACCGTGTTGCTGCCCATAAAAACCTCTTCGATTCCCGAGGCTCCTTTGGTTCCGGTGACAATAAGTTGAATACCTTCCGAATCCACAATATCAGTCACTTCATCTGTTAATAGGTTAAAAGATGAAATGGTTTTGAACTTATGGTTGCTGTTACGGTATTTGCGTTTTACGCGATCAACTGTTTTTTTCAATCCCTCCTCGGAGGAATTCCTTACGGCATCGACCACTCGGACTCCATCAATCATCTTGGCCATAAAACGACTACTAGGGATAACTGGGGTATAGGTGTTGAGCAAATAGAAGGTACAACTCCTTTTTCGGAACAGCTGCATAGCGTAGTCAATGGCGTTCCAAGCGTTCTCTGAAAAATCGGTAGGGATTAAAATTTTCTGCATTCCATCAAAAATAAAGATGGAATAAAATTAGGTCGATGCACTGGGGCAGACTATGACAAATGTCAGTTTTTGGAATATTCGCGTTTAAAAGCCGTCCACCATCTCGGTAAGCTTGCGTTCATCTTTAATACCGATTCTTTTTCCAGAAGTGTGGATCAATCCTTTTTTCTTGAATTCGGATATGATTCGGATGGCAGATTCCGTTGCTGTTCCCACTACATTCGAGATATCTTCCCGTGATAGGGTAAGTGCTAAATAGCCCTCCTCATCCTCACCAAAATTGTTTTTAAGGTATAAAAAGGCCTCGGCGATGCGTTGTTTTACTGTTTTTTGGGAAATATTGACGATTACATCATCAGCCTCCTTTAGGTCATGTGCCATATGCCGCAAGACCTCCAAAGTGAAATTCGGATTTTTTTGTAAAGTATGAACTATACTTTCCTTAGGGATAAAACATACCTCCATGTCGTTAACGGCGATTGCCGACAAGTTCGTGCATTCCTCTGCAATGACCGAACGTTGTCCGATGACCTCGCCCTTGGTGGCCAACTTTACTATTTGGTCTTTTCCATTTGCACTCAATTTCGAAAGCTTGGAAACCCCATCCCGAACACAATAGACACCGTTTAACTTATCACCTTCCTCAAAAAGAGGTTCTCCCTTTTTGATTTTTTTGGTGGTTTTGGTGTCCGAAACCTTCTTCAACTCCTCTTTGCTCATGGCCCTCAGAGAGTTGAACTGCCTAATGATACAATTTTCACACCTGCTCTCCATAACTCTTTAATTTACCCGATGCCACAAAATTAGGTGTAAAGTGTTGAACAAGAACTGATAAATGTCATGTTTTTTCACCAAAATGCGCATCACATTTGCAAAAGGTAAAGCAAATGTACATGACAAACAGGGTATGTTATCATTGTGGAGATCAATGTGGCAAAGATTGGGTTTGTTTTGATGAGAAGGATTTCTGCTGCAACGGTTGCAAAACTGTGTATGAGATTTTCACCTCGAACGGACTTTCAAAGTTCTACGATTTGGAAGCCAGGGCGGGTACTACCCCAAATGAGGTGCCTAAAAAATTCGATTTTCTTGAAAATAGGGAAATTGTAAAACAACTTGTTGAATTCGATGAAGAAGGTATTCAAGTTGTGAATTTGAGCATACCTACCATCCATTGCAGCTCCTGTATTTGGGTTTTGGAAAACCTGAACCGACTTCATTCTGGCGTTAAAAACTCCCAAGTAGACTTTCCGAAAAAAAGTATTCGTGTCACTTATGAAGTTTCAGGTTTTTCGTTGAAGGCGTTGGTGATGCTTTTAAGTAGTATAGGATATGAACCTTATATTTCCCTGGAAGAATTCAATAAAAAAAATCAGAAAAAAGACAGGTCACTTATTTATAAACTAGGGGTTGCAGGTTTTGCCTTTGGCAATGTAATGCTGCTTTCCTTTCCGGAATACTTTGAAGTGGAGGAATTTTGGTTGGAGCAATATAAACCAGTGTTTCGTTGGTTGATGTTCGCCTTCTCCCTTCCTGTGGTGTTTTATGCTTCCCAAGATTATTTTCAGTCCGCAATAAAAGGATTGCGTTCCAAACTTCTCAATATTGATGTCCCTATAGCACTTGGGGTATTGACCTTGTTTTTAAGAAGTACCACCGATATAGTTTTCGATTTGGGCTCTGGATTTTTTGATAGCCTTACGGGCTTGGTATTCTTTTTATTACTTGGAAAGTTCTTTCAACAAAAAACCTATTCTTTTCTCTCTTTCGAAAGGGATTACAAATCCTATTTCCCGATTGCAGTGACGCGATTGGACTCCAATGGAAAGGAGGAGAGTGTACAAGTCTACAAAGTAGAGGTCGGTGACCGATTGTTGATAAGGAATCAGGAACTTATTCCTGTTGATTGTATTTTGATAAAAGGGGAGGCTGAAATTGATTACAGCTTCGTAACTGGGGAATCGCAAGCTATTTTCAAGGAATCCGGGGATAAACTGTTTGCCGGAGGGAAGCAACTTTCAGGAGTTCTTGAGGTTGAGGTGCTAAAATCCGTATCGCAGAGCTATTTGACCGAACTATGGGGTAATGCTGTATTTCAAAAAGACAAAGTCTCCGAATTTCAGTCACTCACCGATAGCATTGGAAAGCGTTTTACGACCGCGGTTTTGAGTATTGCCATCGTGGCGAGCATATTTTGGATGTTCTACATGCCATCTATGGTGCTCAATGTATTTACTGCGGTTTTGATTATCGCCTGTCCCTGCGCTATTGCGCTTGCCGCTCCGTTCACTTTGGGCAACATGCTTCGCATTTTTGGAAAAAGAGGATTTTATTTGAAGAATGCCAACGTAATCGAAAGGCTTGCCAAGGTCGATACGGCAATTTTTGATAAAACCGGAACAATTACCACCTCGAACAAGGATATTGTCAGCTATGAAGGAATAGCGTTGACCAATGAAGAGAAGGCTTTGCTAAAAACTACCCTACGGGCATCTAACCATCCACTTAGTAGGTCCTTGTACAATATCCTAAAATCCAATGACATTGAAACTTTGGATGAATTTCAGGAGCAAACGGGCCTTGGGATTGAAGGAAGGAGCAAGGAACATAGCATTAAAGTGGGTTCTGCAACATTTGTAGGCGAAGAAACGGCAGCATCCCATGCAAATACCGCTGTCTATGTCAGTTCCGACGATGACTTTAAGGGGCGGTTTGTATTCAAAAATAAGTATAGGGAAGGTGTTGAAGAGTTATTCAAAGATCTGGGCAGATCTATGGACATAGGAATTCTTTCCGGGGATAATGATGGAGAGAAGAACCGATTGCAAAAACTACTTCCAGGAAAAACCAGATTACTATTTGATCAAAAACCCAAGGACAAACTCGAGTTCATAGCGCGCTTGCAGGAATCCAGCAAAGTGCTTATGGTTGGAGATGGATTAAATGATGCGGGAGCATTGGCGCAAAGTGATGTGGGTATCACTATATCTGAGGATATCAACGTTTTTTCCCCAGCTTGTGACGGCATTTTGGATGCCTCCAACTTTTCAAAGTTGCCCACTTTTGTAAGACTCTCGCAAGGAGCCATCAAGATTATAAAAATGAGCTTTATCCTTTCGCTCTGCTATAACCTTGTCGGACTCTACTTCGCGGTAACAGGTCAGCTACAGCCGGTTGTGGCTGCCATTTTGATGCCTTTAAGCTCTATAAGCATTGTGGTGTTCACTACTCTGATGACAAACTTGATAGGAAAGAAACTCAACTCAACTCAAAATAACGATGATTCAAACTA
Source organism: Flagellimonas sp. 2504JD4-2 (assembly GCF_053642935.1). Classification (NCBI taxonomy): domain Bacteria; kingdom Pseudomonadati; phylum Bacteroidota; class Flavobacteriia; order Flavobacteriales; family Flavobacteriaceae; genus Flagellimonas; species Flagellimonas sp. 2504JD4-2. The sequence continues at coordinate 1,057,394 of NZ_JBSIOV010000001.1, forward strand.
AACTTGAAAACTTAAGAGAAAAAGCGAGGTCAAATTTACTGGCCATAAGTATTGGTGTGGTGTATTTATGGTTCGGGACCCTGAAATTTTTCCCGAGCCTTAGTCCCGCCGAAAACCTAGCCAAAAGTACAATTCATGAGTTGTCTTTTGGATTCTTGCCCGATTCACTTTCCATTGTCCTATTGGCCATTATGGAAGTGGGTATTGGGATTTGCCTTTTGATGAATTTATGGAGAAAACAAACCATAATAGTGGCACTTTTCCATATGGCGGTAACATTTACCCCGTTGCTATTGTTTCCGTCTGAATCTTTTCAAGAACCACCTTTGGTACCAACCTTATTAGGACAATATATCGGAAAGAATTTTGTCATTGTAGCTGCTCTTTTGAGCCTTATGCGGGAACGACCATTGGCCACAACGATAATTAAAAACAAAAGCTGATATATGTCATTTTTTACGAGAAACCATCAAAGTAGTTTTACCCAAGATTTGGTATAGGTATGAGTGTTATATATGTGTTGTTGGCAATAAGCATTAGCGTTGCAATTGTCTTTTTCGCAGCCTTTGTCTTTTCAGTACGAAATGGACAATATGACGATTCCTATACCCCTTCGGTAAGAATGCTTTTTGAAGATGAGCTGTTGACCGATTCGGACAAGAATATTTCTAAAAATCAAGAAATCAAACAAACTGAAAGTACAAACCAATAAATATGGAAATACAACAATTTCGATACGATAACAAAATCGTACAAAAGTTTTTATACGCCACTATGCTCTGGGGCGTTGTCGGAATGCTGATAGGGCTTTTGTTGGCCTTTATGTTTTTGTTTCCGAACATTACGGATGGCATTTCATGGTTAAGTTTTGGGCGACTGCGTCCCCTTCACACCAATGCGGTGATTTTCGCCTTTGTGGGGAATGCAATTTTTGCAGGGGTTTATTACTCGACGCAACGACTGCTCAAAACAAGGATGTTTAGCGATGCCTTGAGTAATTTTAATTTCTGGGGATGGCAATTGATAATCGTGGCTGCGGCCATTACCTTGCCTTTAGGATATACCACCTCGAAGGAATATGCCGAACTTGAATGGCCCATAGATTTGGCCATTGCCGTGGTTTGGGTTGCCTTCGGATGGAACCTGATCGGAACCATTCTCAAAAGAAGACAGCGACACTTATATGTGGCTATTTGGTTTTACCTCGCCACCTTTGTGACCGTTGCGGTACTCCATATCTTCAATAGTTTGGAATTGCCGGTCTCTGCATTAAAAAGTTACTCGGTGTATGCCGGGGTTCAAGATGCTTTGGTGCAATGGTGGTACGGACACAATGCGGTGGCCTTCTTTTTAACGACTCCCTTCCTGGGATTGATGTACTATTTTGTGCCAAAAGCGGCCAATAGACCTATTTATTCATATCGCTTGTCCATTGTTCACTTTTGGTCATTGATATTTATCTATATCTGGGCTGGACCACACCACTTGTTGTATTCATCACTACCAGATTGGGCCCAAAATTTAGGGGTTGTTTTCTCCATAATGTTGATTGCTCCTTCTTGGGGAGGTATGATCAATGGTTTGTTGACACTCCGTGGGGTATGGGACAAAGTGCGTAGCGATGCTACATTGAAATTCATGGTCGTCGCCATTACCGGCTATGGTATGGCAACCTTTGAAGGCCCTATGTTGTCCTTAAAAAATGTAAATGCCATCGCTCACTTTAGTGATTGGATCATTGCACACGTGCACGTTGGGGCATTGGCATGGAACGGCTTCCTGACTTTCGGGATGATTTATTGGTTAGTGCCTAAAATGTTCAAAACAACATTGCATTCCAAGAGTTTGGCCAACCTACACTTCTGGATTGGCACCTTGGGTATCATACTCTATGCATTGCCGATGTATGTTGCAGGTTTCACCCAGGCTTTGATGTGGAAAGAATTTAATCCAGATGGAACTTTGGTTTACGGAAACTTCTTGGAGACCGTTACCCAAATTATCCCAATGTACTGGATGAGGGCCATTGGAGGAACCATGTTCATAGTGGGAATGCTAATTATGGTCTATAATGTTGTCGTAACCATCAAAAAAGGAAGTAGGGTTGAAGATGAATTGGCAGAAGCTCCTGCATTGACCAAGGTTTCAAAAAGACGTGTGGCTGGCGAGACTTTCCACAATTGGTTGGAAAGAAAACCGGTTCAATTGACCATCTTGGCTACCATAGCCATTTTGATTGGGGGAATCATTCAGATTGTACCTACGATTTTGGTAAAATCAAACATACCTACCATCACTAGCGTAAAACCGTATACGCCTTTGGAATTGGAAGGACGTGACTTGTACATACGTGAAGGATGTGTGGGATGTCACTCACAAATGATAAGACCCTTTAGAAGCGAGGTAGAGCGCTATGGCGAGTATGCCAAGGCTGGAGAATTCGTTTATGATCACCCTTTCCTTTGGGGAAGTAAACGTACCGGCCCTGATTTACTTCGAATAGGAGGGAAATATTCGGATAATTGGCACTTAAGCCATATGTATGACCCTCAGATAACCTCGCCAGGTTCCATAATGCCCGCCTATCAATGGTTGGTTCAAAATGAACACGACAGAAGCGATGTGCAAAGCAAAATGGAGGTCATGGTGAAGTTGGGAGTGCCCTATACCGATGAGGATATAGCAAATGCACCACAATCCATGGCAGAACAAGCTGAGCAGATCGAGAAAAACCTGTATGCAGATCCAGAGTTTGCAAGAACCTATGAAGCGGATAAGAAATATGCACAGGAGAACGGTCAAGATTTTATTGAAATGCGAGATCGTGAAATCGTCTCCTTGATTGCCTACCTGCAACGATTGGGAACTGATATCAAAGTTCAAGAAACTGAAGAATTAATCTCTCAAAACAAAAAATAAAAGAAATCAGATGGTAGAATTAAGAAGTAAGACAAAGGAGATAAATCAAAGAGTTTTCTATCTGACCTCTTAAATCTGACATCTCAAATCTAATTAACGTTATGTTGAAATTTGTAAAAAACCATATGGAAAGTATCGAGGGTATCGCCAGTTACCCTATGATATCGCTTTTGATCTTCTTCGTGTTTTTTGTTTTGCTGTTTTGGTGGGTGTTTACCGCCTCCAAAGCACACATCAAAGAGATGGGAGAATTGCCTTTAGATAACGATCAACACAATAAACTTTAGTAGTATGAGCACAAGAACACCATGGTGGATACGTATTCCAGTACTATTCTTCCTAATCTTCGGATTGATGGAATATTTTATAGACTCCGGGGATAAACCGGCAATTATCGAATATCCAATTACGCAGTTGTTCCTGCTATTGGTTTTGATGATCCTGATTGCTATAGAACTGATATTACATTCCATCGAAAATGTAATGTTCCAAACACTTTCTGAAGAAGGAAAAGCCAAATATTTGGCTTCCAAGAACAAGAAATGGGAATGGAAATGGGCGAAGAACGTCTACCAAAACTTGACCAAAAGCCGAGCTATTAAGGATGAAGGTGAGATTATCATGGACCATAACTACGATGGTATCCGTGAGTTGGACAATGTACTGCCGCCTTGGTGGGTATATCTCTTTTATGGGACCATCGTATTTAGTGTAATATACCTTGTCAGGTTCCATATAGCAGGTGATTATACCCAAGCGGAAGAGTATGAGCAAGAAGTAGCTGCCGCAAGGGTAGCGATTGAAGAATATAAGAAGACAGCTAAGGATTTGGTGGATGCCAATACAGTGGAGTTCCTTTCCGAAGCAGCTGATTTGGCCGCTGGCGAAAAGATATTTACAACCAACTGTGTAGCCTGTCACATGGCCGATGGAGGTGGGGGTATTGGTCCCAACCTAACCGATGAATATTGGATTTTGGGTGGAGGAATCAAGAACATTTTTACCACTGTTTCTGAAGGTGGCCGTGCTGGAAAAGGAATGATTGCATGGAAGCAAAGCTTGAAACCTTTGGAGATAGCACAAGTTTCCAGTTATATCATGACGATGAAAGGCACCACACCTGCAAATCCCAAAGCTCCTGAAGGAGATGTTTGGGTGGATCCAAATGCAGAAGCTGAATAAGATAAAACAATAAAAGCTCCTCCCCTTTTTAAGGGGGAGAGTTCCTGAAAGGACGGAGGGGATAAACGATCACAATGGAAGATAATTTTAGAGATTCCATAGGAACCATAACGGAAGAAGGCAAGCGGGCATGGATATTTCCCAAAAAGCCGAGCGGACGCTTTTTTAAGTATCGCAAATATGTGAGTTATGGCCTGCTGTTGTTCCTATTTGCCTCTCCGTTTATAAAGATCAATGGACACCAGTTTTTGTTGTTCAATGTGCTGGAGCGGCGATTCAACATCTTCGGATTTCCCTTTTGGCCCCAAGATTTTCACCTGGTTGTGGTTTCTATGATTGCTGGGGTAATTTTTATTGCGCTGTTTACCGTGGCTTACGGGCGTATTTTTTGTGGATGGATGTGTCCCCAGACCATTTTTATGGAAATGGTTTTTCGAAGGATTGAATTTTGGATTGATGGAGATCGAGGCGCCCAGATGAGATTGGACAAATCCCCTTGGAATGGAAAAAAGATTCGCAAAAGATTGCTGAAGTGGACCATCTTTTTCATCATTTCCTTTTTGATTGCCAATATTTTCTTGGCCTATCTCATTGGTAGTGATAAACTGATTCGGTACATATTTGATGGTCCGATGGCCCATTTGGGAACCATGGTCCCGCTATTGATTTTTACGGGGGTCTTTTATTTTGTTTTTGGTTGGTTCAGGGAGCAGGTCTGTATAATTGCATGTCCTTACGGAAGACTGCAAGGGGTGCTTCTCGATGATAAGTCCATTGTTGTGGCGTATGACCATAAACGTGGAGAAGGGGAGAATGGTCGCAAAAAATTTCGTAAGAATGAAGACCGCGACGCCTTGGGCCATGGGGATTGTATCGATTGTTTTCAATGTGTGAATGTATGTCCGACCGGAATTGACATTCGAAATGGAACCCAGTTGGAATGTGTAAACTGCACCGCTTGTATTGATGAGTGCGACCATATCATGGACAGCATTAAAAAACCTCGTGGATTGATCCGCTATGCCAGTGAGGATGAGATCAACAAGAAGTCCCAGTTTAAGTTTACCGCTCGCATGAAGGGCTATACCGCAGTTTTGACCGTGCTAGTGGGTATTTTGATTGGAATGTTGTTTCTAAGGAATGATGTTGAGGCGAATATTCTACGATTGCCGGGGCAGTTGTACGAACGAAAAGCGAACAACATTATCAGTAATGTGTATACCTATAAATTGGTTAACAAGACCTCCAAAGATATCGATGGGGTAAGCTTTAAGCTTATTTCGCATAAGGGAACCATAAAAGTTGTTTCTGGCGAAAGTTTCAAGGTTCCAGCTGAGGAAATTGCTGAAGGAACATTGTTCATTGAAATCAATAATTCAGCATTGACTGGAGATAAAGACAAGCTTAGAATAGGAGTTTACAGTGGTGAAGAGCTTATAGAGACCACAGTGACCCAATTTTTGGCTCCAAGAAGTTATAACTAAAAAATACTGAGATGAAAATAAACTGGGGAACAGGAATTGTAATCGCATTCATCGCTTTTATAACCTTCATCCTATACTTTGTGGTTCGCATGAGTATGGATGACAGCGCAAACCATGATTTGGTCACCGAGGAATACTACAAACAAGAATTGGCCTATCAAAAGGAAATTGACGCATCCAATACCTCGACAGAATTGGGTGCCACACTTAAGCTGGAGCAATCAAAAGATGGAATTACCATTTTTTTTCCAGAAAAATTCGACCCTAAAAAAATTACGGGAACAGTGTCCCTATATAGACCGTCTAACAAGCATTTGGATTTAGACTTTCCTTTAAGTTTGTCCAAAACACATTTGCTCATACCTGACAATCGCTTGGTGGACGGTCGCTGGGACATTACCATAAAATGGCAATACGAAGGAAACAAATTTTTGTTCAAAGAACGATTAACGTATTAGACAATGTTGGCATCGGCGTTCATATTGGGTTTTTTGGGAAGCTTGCACTGCTTGGGCATGTGCGGTCCTATTGCCTTTATGTTGCCGTTGGATCATCAAAACAATGTCAAAAAGCTCACCCAGGTTGCTATCTATCATATCGGACGCCTTTTGGCCTACGGTGTAATAGGAATCTTGTTCGGGTTGTTGGGTAGAGGGCTTTCTTTATTCGGAATCCAGCAAAAACTCTCCATAGGGGTTGGGATAGTTATGATTTTATTGGTACTGCTGCCCAGTAAGTATTTTATGACCGGTAAATTCTCAAAACCAGTGTACAGGGTTTTGGCCAAAGTTAAATCTCGATTGGGTGCGGAACTGAACAAAAAGACTCCGGATGCTTTATTGACCATTGGCTTTTTAAACGGCTTCTTACCTTGTGGATTGGTTTATATGGCCCTTTTGGGTGCCATAGCCTATGGAAATGCAATGCAAGGAGGTTTCTATATGATTCTGTTTGGTGCTGGTACCATCCCATTGATGACAGCCGTGGTATTCTCCAAAGGACTTTTCAAAAACCCTTTAAAACAGAGTTTACGGAAATTGATTCCAGCTTTTGTGGTACTTGTTGGAGTTTTGTTTATTATAAGGGGGTTGGGATTGGGAATTCCTTATGTTTCACCAAAGCAAGTTTCAACGAATTCAGCATCCGCCAACATTGAATGCCATCAACCCTAAAAGGCTTTTATCAATTCAAAAAAAATAGAAAATGAAAATTACATCGGCTGAAGAAGCGGTAAGTGTTATAGAATCTGGTCATCGTGTCTTTTTCCAAGGAGCCGCCATGACCCCGAACGTACTGATTGATGCCCTTTGTGATAGGCACCAAGAAATCAAAAATGTCGAAATCGTTTCCATTCACACCGAAGGAGATGCGAGATATACCCAAGCTCCTTGTAACCAGAGTTTTTACATGAACAGCCTTTTTGTTGGCGGCAACGTTCGTAAATCGATAAACGGGCCAAATGGGGCGTACGTGCCTATCTTTTTGAGTGAAATACACTTGTTGTTCAGAAGGAATATTTTACCGCTCGATGTAGCTCTAATTCAAGTATCGCCGCCCGACAAACACGGGTATTGTTCCTTGGGAGTATCTGTGGATGTCGCATTACCGGCCATTGAGATGGCCAAAAAAGTGATTGCGCAGATAAACCCCCAGGTGCCACGTTCACATGGTGATGGTATTATCCATATTGATCAGATAAACTATGCGATCGAGGTCGATTGTCCCATCCACGAGCATGAGCCAACGGAAATATCGACCGTTGAACATGAAATTGGAAACCATGTGGCTTCTTTGATTGAGGATGGAGCCACCCTCCAAATGGGCATTGGTAATATTCCGAACGCTGTTTTGTCCAATTTAACTAACCACAAACGCTTGGGAATCCATACCGAGATGTTTTCTGATGGAGTTTTACCCTTAATAGAAAAGGGAGTGATTACTGGGGAGGAAAAAAACGTAAAACAAGGAAAAATTGTAAGCTGTTTTGCAGTGGGTTCCCGAAAGCTATATGATTTTATTGATGACAACCCGCTTTGCGATTTTAAGGAGGCCGCTTATACCAATGATACGGCCAAAATTCGAAGAAACCCCAAAGTGACTGCCATAAATAGCGCTATCGAAATTGATTTGACCGGACAAGTGTGTGCCGATACTATTGGAGGATTCCAATTTTCTGGCGTTGGAGGTCAAATGGACTTTATCCGTGGGGCTTCGCTCTCAGAAGGTGGGAAACCCATTTTCGCTATGCCATCCATTACCAACAAAGGGGTTTCAAAGATTACACCTTTTTTAAAGCAAGGTGCTGGCGTTACAACAACCAGGGCGCACGTACATTATGTGGCCACGGAACATGGAGTGGTGAATTTGTTCGGCAAGAACTTGAAACAAAGGGCAAAGGCATTGATATCAATTGCACATCCAGATCACCAAGAAGCATTGGACAAGGCTGCTTACGATAGGTTTCACCGATAACGAAGAAGAAATAAAAAAGGGAAGTGAACACTTCCCTTTTTTTTCAAGTTAGGTTAAACTAAAAACAATCAAATAAACTAAACCAAGTTTAAATTTTAAATGTGATCACAGGTATCTGTGAGTGGTTTGCGATATCTTCTCCAATGCTTCCCATAAAGAAGTGGGACAACCCTCTTCTACCATGGGTCGGTATCCCAATAAGATCAGCTGCAACAGATTCACTATAGTTGAGAACTCCTTTTTCGACGGTATAATCGTTATAAATTTCAACCTCAAGTCCTAAGGTGGCGATGTTCAACAACTTTGAGATCCTTTTATAGGCATCTTCAGTGCTTAAAAATTCATCTCCAGGAGTATTGATATATACCAAATGAAGCTGTGCTTTTAACAACTTAGCTATTTCCACTGCTTTTTTAAGTGCTGGAATGTTTTCTTCGTTGAAATCACAGGCAAAGACAAATCGTTCTACTTTGAACTTATCGTGATCATTTTTTATAACTAGAACGGGAACATCAGAAGTGCGGACAACACGCTCGGTGTTCGACCCAATGAATATTTCCTGCAGTCCATCCGTTCCATGGGATCCCATTACAATTAGATCCGCATTGTGTTTTTCGGCCAGCTCATTGACTTCACTGAACACTTTATAATGTTTAATGACCGGAGTGATCTTTACATCTTTCATATAGGGTTTGTCCAAAAACTTGGCAAACCGCTTTTCACCAATCCTAATTAAGTGGACTACCTGTTCTTGGGAAACATAGCCAGACTCACTCATAATAGCTGGTGAGAGTTCGAGCATATGGAGCACTAGGAGTTCAGCATCATGATTTTTTGCTAATGTTGCCGCAACTTTTAATGCTTTTTCTGACTGCTCTGAAAAATCTACGGGTACGATGATGCTTTTCATGGTTTCTGGTTTTAAGATTAAACGGTCATGGAGAACAACCTGGTTTCAGGTTTTTTCCGGTGCAATTTTAAGTCAAAGGCCATGCTAACGTTTCGGATGAAAGGTCTTCCCTTTTTGGTAACGCTAATACTATTGGCCTCAATGGTTACCAGGCCATCCGACTGGAGTTCTGACAAGTTTTCGATGATTTTATCAAAATCAATGATTTCTCCATCCTCTTCTGTCAGTTCTGTTTTGAACTGACACATCAGATTAAGAATGTGCTTTCTTATGATTTCATCTTCTTCGGTTAAACTATGTCCTCTGAAAATAGGGAGTACCCCATTTTCAACTAAATGCTCGTATTCTTCTATGCTTTTTACATTTTGGGCAAATCCGTACCAGCTGTCCCCAATACTGGACACTCCCAATCCTATCATCAGTTTGGTCTTCGAAGGAGTGTAACCCATAAAGTTTCTATGCAAGGTTCCATCCAGCAGAGCTGCATACAGACCATCCGTAGGTAAGGCAAAATGGTCCATGCCTACATCTTTGTATCCAGAATCGGTCAGCATTTTTTTGCCCAACTCGTATTGCATTTTCTTTTCCGATGAAGAAGGGAGATCTTCCTCTCTAAAACCTCGTTGTCCATTCCCTTTTAACCATGGAACATGGGCATAACTGTAGAAGGCAATTCTATCTGGTTTAAGGGCGTTGGTCTTGGCTATGGTCTGTTTTACATCTTCCAGGGTTTGAAAGGGCAGTCCATAGATAATATCATGCCCAACCGAAGTATATCCGATTTCACGGGCCCAATCCGTAACTTTTTTTACGTTTTCAAAGGGCTGTACTCGATTTATGGCTTTTTGCACTGTGGTACTGTAATCCTGCACACCTAAACAGACCCTTTTAAACCCTACATCAAAAAGGGCCTGTAGGTGTTCTTTGGTTGTGTTATTTGGATGTCCTTCAAAACTGAACTGGGCATTCGGTGCTTTTTTTCCATTGCGAAGGATTCCTTCAATAAGTAGTGTCAAGTTTTCAGGAGAAAAGAAGGTCGGTGTACCACCTCCTAAATGCAATTCTTTTATAAGTGGTTTTGACCCCAATAGCTCTACATATAGCCTCCATTCCTTAAGAACGGTTTTGATATAGGGCAATTCCAGCTCATGACGTTTGGTAATGCGTTTGTGGCAACCGCAAAATGTGCACATACTCTCACAAAACGGGAGATGAATATATACGCTTATTCCACTTTGGGAATCTTCATGGAATGCCTTGACCACACTGGATTTCCATAGTTTTCCGGAAAAATTCTCCAAATCCCAATAGGGTACGGTAGGATAACTGGTGTAGCGCGGACCGGGCACGTTATATTTTTGAACAAGTTGACACATAATTGATTTCTGTTACAGTTCAAAAGTAGTTTCGGGCCCAAACAAAAAACATGATAATTGTCAGGCTAGGCGAATCTTTTCCATGACAAGTATCATATTTTAAGGAATGTGCACTTCGTAGTTTAGTCTCTGTCAAATCAGAATTCATTAGCTGATATGGGAGAACATATTTTAGGAAGCAAATTTGACCTGGCAGAGCGAAAGGCATTTGTTCAGCATCTTATCGATGATATCAAGGCCCTGGAAATACTGGTCGATCGGAATATGATTGAAAATGATGTGACCAGGATCGGCGCAGAACAGGAAATGTGCGTGGTCGATACTGATTTTAGACCTTCGCCCATATCACTCGGCCTTATTGAGAACATTAACGACCCACACTTTACGACCGAGTTGGCAAGCTATAACCTTGAGGCTAATCTAGATCCTTTTAGGTTGGACAAACAATGTTTTTCGCAGGTTGAAGGGCAGCTAAGGGAATTACTGAAAAAGGCAGAGCGTGAGGCCGATAAAATGGATACAAAGGTGGTGCTGACAGGAATACTGCCAACCATAAGTAAGAATGAATTGGGGATTGATTTTATGACCCCTATTCCCCGCTATTATAAGATAAATGATGTTTTAACAGCCTGGAGAGGAGACCATTTTTCTCTAAAATTAAAGGGGGTCGATGAATTGTCCCTGCACCACGATTCCGTGCTTTTTGAAGCATGTAACACCAGTTTTCAGTTGCATCTACAAGTATCATCAAATGATTTTGTGAAGAGCTATAATTGGGCCCAGGCCATTGCCGGACCCGTACTCGGTATTTCTTGCAACTCACCTTTCTTATTGGGAAGGGAGCTTTGGAAAGAGACGCGAATAGCCCTTTTTCAACAAAGTCTGGATACCCGAAAATGGAGTGACCAGCCTAAAGAACAGGTGGCAAGGGTAAGTTTTGGGGAACACTGGCAAAAAGATTCGGTGGTGGAAATCTTTAAAGAGGATATCTCCACACACCGTATTCTTTTGACCAAACCTATTGAACATAATGCTCTTTTGTTACTTGAAAATGGGGCCATTCCCAAGCTTGAGGCGTTAAATCTTTTTAATGGAACGGTTTATAGGTGGAACCGACCTTGTTACGGAGTTGGAAATGGCAAACCTCATTTGCGTATTGAGAACAGATATATTCCTTCAGGTCCTACTGTTATTGATCAGATGGCAAATTTTGCCTTTTGGGTAGGTTTAATGGTTGGTAGACCTGAAAAGTACGATGCCATATCGAGCATTATGGATTTTAAGGAAGCAAAACTGAATTTCATAAAATCAGCACGAAATGGCAGACAGACCATACTTTCATGGTTGGGCAAACCGATGACCCTGAAAAAATTGATTCGGGAAGAACTGTTGCCGATAGCTTATGAAGGATTGAAGAAATACAATGTTGATGACAAGGATATTGACCGTCTTCTTGGTATTATTGAAGCCAGGACAAAGGGAAACACCGGTGCGGAGTGGCAGGTGAGAAATTTTAGAAGATTGCGAAAAGAAATGAAAACGGATACCGCTCTTGTCGAATTGACAAAGGCTATCCATGGCAATCAGAAACATAATGAACCTGTGCACCAATGGCCTAATATTGAAAAAGTGCACCACACTAAAAAATCCTTCCAATGGGTGGAGCAGATAATGTCCACAAAGTTGATGAAGCTTTACGAAGATGATTTTGCAAATTTGGCGGTTTCCATCATGCAGTGGAACAACATTCATCATCTACCCATAGAAAACAGTAAAGGAGAATTGGTGGGTCTTTTAACGTGGAGTCATATTGAGCAACTCGGGAATATGCAGGACAACCATTCCAAGATTTCGGATATTATGATTAAAAAAGTTGTTACTGTAAGACCCCGAACAAAAATTGAGATTGCTAAAAAGCTCATGGAAGACTATCAAATAGGATGCCTACCCGTATGTTCGGGTTCCAATCTTGTGGGTATAATCAGCAAAGTTGATTTATAATATGTCTAAAGTTGATAGTCCGTCCGTGGTTGAAGGAGTATATACCGAACGAATAATTGGACATATGAAGGGTGATCAAAATGGTCCTACCCTTGTTTTCTTTGCAGGAATCCATGGCAACGAGCATGCCGGGGTTTTGGCATTGGAACATGTCATACAAGAACTTAGAGGGCTTAACGTGGATATCTGTGGAGAAATATATGCCCTAGCTGGAAATCTTAATGCACTGGGTAAAAAAATAAGATTTCACCAAGAGGACTTAAACAGGATTTGGTTCCCGGATAGAATTGATGAAATTCAACAAAAAAATGGGGAATGTAACCCAGAGGAAGTTGAGTTGTTGCACCTTCATGATCAGCTGCTCAGCATTTTGAAAAATGGAAGGCCGCCTTTCTATTTCATAGATTTACACACCACATCTAGTCACACCATACCCTTTATTGTCTTAAATGACAGTTTGCTCAATAGAAAATTTGCCTCCAACTATTCGCTGCCAATTATTCTAGGTATTGAAGAATATCTTGAGGGAGCTCTTTTGAGTTACATCAATGACTTGGGATATGTGTCGTTGGGATACGAAAGTGGTCAGCATACTGATCCAAAGGCCATTGAAAACTGTGTGGATTTTATTCGCTGTACATTGCACCTAGCAGAAGCTGTAAGCTTTGACGGATATGAATTGATGGCTCTAAATAATGGAAGCAACTCCTTGCCTGCTTTTTATGAAATCTATTACCAGTACCTTATTGATTATGGGAGTAATTTTCGAATGCTTTCCGGATTTGAGAATTTTCAGAAAATCTCGAAGGGAACCAAAATAGCCCAATGTAATGGGGAAGTCATTGAAACTGATGGTAAAAAACAAATTTTTATGCCATTGTATCAGGATCAGGGAGGTGAGGGTTTTTACTTTATCAGGTCTATCCCAAAAACACTGCTTTGGTTGTCAAAAGGGTTTAGAAGATTTAAAGTGGATCACCTGTTGGTAAGATTGCCCGGAATTGCATGGAAATCAAAGAAGGAAGGAGTTATGAAGGTGAACCTTAAAGTAGCAAAATTCATGGCAAAATCGTTTTTTCACCTATTGGGCTATCGTGCTAGGCAATATGACCGTACCCATTTGGTAGTTAAAAGCAGGGAAGCAGCTTCTAGAACCAAGGACTATGCCCATACCAATTGGTTCAAGGGAAAAAAAAGAGGCCCTTATTGATAGGGCCTCGATATCATGGAATGTCATTTGCTATTTTATGGCGAAGTTTATGGGGATTGAATACCTTACCTTCGTAGGTTTTCCCCGTTGTATTCCAGGCTTCACTTGAGGTAGGGAAGCAATTATGCGCACAGCTTCTTTCTCCAAAAGCCTATCGGGGCCACGCTTTTGAATGTTACTTACTTTCCCTTGAGCATTTATTTCAAACTGGACGAAAACCTTCCCCGAAATCTGCATTTCCAAAGCTGCCTTAGGGTATTTAAAGTTATTGACAATGTGCTGTTGCACCATTTGATTAAAACAATCTTTACGTTCCTTCTCAGTCTCGTATTTCTCGCAACCAGGAAAAACAGGTACATGCTCTACCACTGCGAAAGGAACAATGATATCTTCCTCAACTTCTTCGACATCAATGTCCTCAACATTGACCACGGCATCTTCTATATATAGCTCTTGACTACTCTCCGTGCTTTCAATTACCGTTTCCTTGATATCCTCAACATCTTCAACTATTTCAATCAGGTCAGGGGCGGCAGGAGGTGGCGGCGGAGGGGTGGTTCTAACAATTTCCGTGACGGGAACATCTTCCTTTAGGTCATCCATAACTTCGATAGTGTTCAAAGCCATGGATTCTTTTTCGTATGTCTTCACCTCTAACGATTGCCAAGTGACAAAAAGTACCGAGGTAAGACCAATCATAAAATAAAGGCTGCTGTTGCGGCCGATATCTGCGTTTGGGTTCTTTTTCGGTTTCATGACTCATCTTATTTAATAGACATAAAGTTAGAATCCATCAAGACCAAAAAACATGATAATAATCAGCTAAATCGTTGGAATTCAGAAGTTCTTACGATATCCATAATTCAGGTCCATTAGCATGTACGAAATCCTATTAAATAGGTTGATTCTTTCCAAAGCGAAAGGCAAAACATGATTTCCATCATATTTTAGATCAAGGACCAATTCTACTTTTGAAGTGAAGATTATGTTCAATTAAATATATAGGTATGAGTAGTATAGATAAAATTTTGGTTCCCTTCGATTTTTCCGAAGCTTCTATAAATGCTTTGGAATATGTGATAAATTTTGTTGGCCCGAATAGAGAGGCTGATGTATTTGCACTTTATGTGTCCACCATGCCACTATCACCAGCTGGAAAGGATACACTCCAAAATGATTTTGATAAAATGGTGCGTTCATTTAGAAAAAAGATGAAAAAACGACCCGTTTTAATCTACGAAACAGGCGAGGTGATAGAATCCATCCTGTCCGCTAGAGAAGAATATTATACGGATTTGATCATGATGGGAACCATGGGAGACCAAGTTACGGACGAAGCCATAACCAACACCTCTAGATTGGTTTTGGAAGCCAATTGTCCCGTCATATCCATTCCCTTTGGCTGCAGCATAAAAGAACCAAAAGATATTGCTTTGGTAATGGGCAAAGAAGAGATTGATGATAAGAAAGTACTGAGAATTCTGTTGGATATTGCTCGTTGGTTTGATTCGAGGGTGCACGTGCTCACTATATACAAAGAGTCTGTTTATGCTGAGGAATCGGTGGTGGAGAGCACAGAGAATTTGTTGGAGTATTATCTGGAGCATTTTTATGAAGAGCATACTTTTTCAAAGAACCAGGATGTGGAAGAAGGCATTTTGAATTATATCGATAAGAAAAACATAGACCTTCTTGCCATTTTACCGCGTAACCATGCAAAAATGAGTGATCCGTCAGAAGGACGTTTGACAAAACTCTTGACTTTACACTCCGAAATCCCGGTTTTGACCTTGGATTGACAACATAGCCAAAAGATATGATCACATTGTTAGTAATACTTGGTATTACAATTGCCCTATTTATGTGGGGCAAGTTTCCACCAGACGTAGTGGCGTTGATGTCCATGTTGTCACTTTATCTTTCCGGCATACTGGATATCACCGAAACCTTGTCTGGGTTCAGTAATACAACGGTAATAATGATTGCGGCCTTGTTCATCATTGGCGAGGGCTTATCAAGAACAGGTTGGACCGCTATTGCAGGACGTTACTTTGTAAAATGGGCTAAAAAGAGTGTTCCGAGATTATTGGTCATTGTCACTTTAGGATCTAGTTTGTTGTCTGGATTTGTAAGCAATACAGGCACGGTAGCAGCTTTATTACCTGTAACTGTGACGGCAGCTTGGAGCGCTGGTACCTTGCCTTCCAAATTGCTGATGCCCGTTGCCTTTGGTTCCAATACTGGGGGCTTGCTTACCCTGACGGGAACACCACCCAACATTATTGCAAGCAATGCCTTGGTGGAAAATGGATTGGAAGGGTTCTCTTTCTTTGAGTTTGCGCTCATCGGTTTACCATTGCTGCTGATTTCCATCCTCTATTTCAGATATGTTGGATACCGGTTACTACCGAGCCATAGCACAACGAACAGGCCTATGGCCATTGATGAAGAAATGCATAAATGGATGGAGAACTACAGTATTGGTGACAATCTTTATCGCCTTCGGATACGTTCAATGTCTCCCCTTATAAATACCAAAGTAGGGGATTGGGACCTTGAGGAAACGCATAAGGTTTCGTTGATGAGACTACGAAGAAGACACCCCAATCCATTGCAAGGTGTGCACCAGTTTGTCGAATTGCCGGATGCCGAGACAGATATGCGCTATCATGATATTATTACCATTAAAGGGGAGGTCGAGGATGTGGATAGATTCATTTTGAAATTTCATCTGGGAGTTATCCCATTAAAACCTGAACATGAAACTTTGAAGAACGAATTGATCAATCAAGAAGTGGGCATGGCAGAAATGATCATTACCCCCAAATCGGTTTTTGTCGGCAAGACAATTCCGTTAGGGCATTATTTGGAACAAACAGGGGTGCAACTTTTGGCTGCTTCAAGAAACAATATGCCGTTGACGGGAAAAATCAAAATAAAAGCAGGAGATGCATTTGTAATCAGGGGACAATGGGAAAATATCGACGCCTTGACCTCGGTCTATGAAAATCTGGTCATTTCCGGAAGCCCAGAAGCGCTTTCAAAGAATGTGGACGTACTTACTCCCCGCAGTTACATTGCCCTGGCTACTTTGATTTTAATGATAGTGTTATTGGTGATGAAACTGTTGCCAGGAGCTATCGCCGCTCTTATTTGCGCCGGAATTATGATGCTCACAGGCTGTGTTCCGATTACCAAAGCCTATAAGGGCATCAGTTGGACAAGTGTAATTATGATCGCAGCGATGATTCCGATGGGCTTGGCACTTCAAAAAAAAGGAGTTGCCCAGATGGCTGCGAACAGTTTGGTTGATGCGCTGGGAAGCATTCATCCGATTGCCTTGTTGGCAGGAATTTTTCTGTTGACCACAACTTTTAGTCAAACCATTAACAATTCGGCAACTGCGGTGCTCATGGCACCTATTGCCATAATGGCTTCCACCACACTTGGGGTTTCACCAAAACCCTTTATGATCGGCGTGGCCATAAGTGCATCAACAGCCTTTTTGACCCCAGTGGGGACCACAACGAATGCCATGGTGCTTTCCTCTGGGGGATATCGATTTATAGATTACATAAAGGTAGGAGGACCATTGCTTCTCCTGTTCTTTTTGACAACACTGATACTGGTTCCAGCGATATGGAACTTTTAACCTTAGTAAACATTGGATTATGAGCGAAATAATTGAAAAAACAAAAGATTTAAGCAAATATGGCTTAAAGGATGTCGAGGCACATTGGAATCTTAGTGCTGAGGACTTACAACGTATTACCCTGGAAAAGGGAATGGGAGTTGAATCTGATAATGGAACACTTGCCATTAACACAGGAAAGTTCACCGGACGTTCACCCAAAGACCGTTTCTTGGTTAAAGATGATTACACCAAGGATAGAATTTGGTGGGGACGAATCAACAAACCCATCTCACCGGAAAATTTTGATAAGCTTTATGATGAGGTTGTGAACTATCTTTCCGGGAAGGAAGTTTATGTGCGGGATGCGGCCGTATGTGCCGACCCAGCGTACCGAACAAACGTGCGCACGGTCACGGAATTTCCATGGTCCAATTACTTTATCAAAAATATGTTCATAAGGCTTTCTGAAGAAGAATTGGAAGACTTTGATGAAGAGTGGTTGGTACTATGTGCCCCGGGTTATGAATGCCCAAATCCAAAAGAATTTGGGGTCATCGCCGGAAACTTCTCCATTTTGAACTATACTAGAAAAGTAGCCCTTGTGGGTGGCTCCGAATATCCGGGGGAAATGAAAAAAGGCATCTTTACCGCACTTAATTTAATTCTTCCTGTGGATAAAAATGTGTTGCCCATGCATTGTTCCGCCAATGTGGGTGTTGAAGGAGATACCGCCATTTATTTTGGATTATCAGGAACCGGAAAAACAACCTTATCTGCTGATCCAAACCGAAAACTGATAGGGGATGATGAGCATGGTTGGACAGCCGACAACACCATCTTTAACTTTGAAGGAGGTTGCTACGCAAAGGTCATCGATCTTACGGAGGAGAAAGAACCGGACATTTATAGGGCAATCAGACCTGGTGCGCTGTTGGAAAATGTTGTGTTCAAAGAAGGTACTAAAGAAGTGGATTTCTTTGATAGTAGCATAACCCAAAATACACGGGTGAGTTACCCTATTGAGCACATTGACAATATTCAGACACCTTCCTACGCTTCAAACCCAAAGAACATATTTTTCTTGACGTGTGATGCTTTTGGAGTGCTACCTCCAGTATCCAAATTAACCCCTGGACAGGCAGCTTATCACTTTATTTCGGGATATACGGCCAAGGTGGCTGGAACCGAAGCAGGTATTAACGAGCCCGTGCCTTCGTTCTCTGCTTGTTTTGGAGAACCGTTTATGCCATTGCACCCTACGGTTTATGCTGAAATGCTAAGCAAAAAAATGACCGAGGCAGGAGTGAATGTATGGCTTATCAATACCGGATGGAGTGGAGGTCCTTACGGTGTGGGGTCTAGAATAAAATTGAAATATACCCGTGCGATGATTTCCGCAATCTTGGAAGGTAAATTGGACGAAGTGGAATTGGAAGTACACCCCATTTTCGGATTGCATATGCCTAAATACTGTCCAGGTGTTCCGACGGAAATTTTGGATCCGATGAATACTTGGTTGCAAAAAGGTGCTTATGTGAGCAAAGCAATTCAATTGGCGCATTCATTCCACATAAATTTTGATAAGTTTGCTAGTGAAGCATCCGAAGAAATACTCAATGGAGGGCCACTTATTGACTCACACCATGCCTTGGATGACCATTTTTAACAACTAGAGAATTGGAAGAGAAAGTTACATTTGATATTGACACATTGGGAGACCCCAAATTCAAATCTCCCCTTCAGTTAAGCACTGTAAGGGGAGATAGTATTTTTAATTTCGTAGGTGAAACCGATAGAATGGTTTTCGATCTTTCGATGGAGCATTATCAACATTGCGTTTCCAATCAAGATGAACCCTTGTGTTTGGAAAAAGCAGGTCCTAGACAACAGATTTTTTTCGAATCTTCACAAACCACCGCTGCTATTGTAACCTGTGGCGGACTTTGTCCAGGCATCAACAATGTTATTCGGGGAGTTGTAATGGCACTCCATTATTTTTATGGAATTAAACGGATACTGGGCGTTCCTTATGGTTATGAGGGTTTAAATCCTGAATTTGGACATGATTTAATCGAACTCAATCCCGAAAAAGTAAAGGATATCCATCAGTTTGGGGGAACCTATTTGGGTTCGTCCAGGGGAGCACAAAGTGTTTCCGTTATGGTGGACACCTTGATTCAAAATGAGATAGACATCCTATTTGCCATAGGAGGGGACGGTACCTTAAAAGGTGTCAATGCGCTTGGGGAAGAAATCAAAAAAAGAAATGCAAAGATCAGTGTGGTAGGTGTTCCAAAAACCATTGATAATGACATTGACCTTATTGACAAATCCTTTGGGTTTGAAACAGCGTTTGACGTAGCAAGTCCCATTTTAAGGGATGCCCATAACGAGGCATCTGGTGCATATAACGGGATTTCCATAGTTAAATTGATGGGAAGGGATAGTGGCTTTATTGCAGCGTCCGCGTCATTGGCCATGCCAGTTGTCAATTTTGTTCTGGTTCCCGAAATGGATTTTGATTTGGAGGGGAAAAATGGGTTTTTGGAAGCTTTGAGAAACCGACTCGAGAACAAAAAACATGCAGTCATTGTAGTGGCTGAAGGAGCAGGCCAACACTTGTTCAAGAAAAAGGATGTGATTACCGATGCATCTGGAAATATACAACATGCCGATATTGGGGTTTTCCTCAAAGAAAAAATAAAAGAATACTTTACGGATATCCCGGTCACCATTAAATATATAGACCCTAGTTATATTGTGCGAAGCGCCCCGGCAAACAGCAGTGACAGTGTTTACTGTGGTCGATTGGCCTACCATGCGGTGCACGGCGCCATGGCTGGGAAAACAAGATTCGTGGTAAGCAAGGTGAACAACAAGTATGTCTATATCCCCATTGCAGAGGTGACCAAAAAACGAAAAAAGATTGACCTCGAAAGCGAATTCTGGTTCTCCGTTTTACAGAGCACAGGTCAACCTTTCTCCCTGAAATAGATTATTGGACTTCAAACAGTGACAAATGTCATTTTTTGGCCATGCCCAAGTGGGTAATTTGGTATAAACATTAATGCAAATTGTCATGGTAGTAAATATTCAATATCAGAAGATGAAAACTAGTGATTCGTTGAGCAAACTTTTGTTGAAAAAGCTTGATAGAGTCGGAAAAAAGTACAATTGGGTGATCAAGGCCAATGTACTTTTTAAAATTGAAAATGACAGAGCCGGTGAGGATAAGGTTTGTGAGATTGAACTAAGTGCTCCGGGACCGCGCCTTTTTGCTAAAGCAAAAACAAACGATTTTGAAAAATCCATGGCCGAAACCATCGATGACCTCAAACGTCAGTTGGAAAAAAGACAAGGGATGTTTATCGCTCATTGATGCTTAAACTTCAGATAGGAAAGGTTATGAATTAAAACCGCTGTACAATGAAAACTAAATTGATTGCTCTCTGTATTTTGATTTTATCAGGATGTTCCTCCACAAAACTGGTGAGTACATGGAAAAACCCTGACATTGTATTGTTCGATGCCTATAAAGTACTTGTGGTCGGGATGGCACAGGACGAAAATGTACGAGTTGAGTTCGAGACCCGCTTGAAGGACAGGCTTAACACAAAGGGCATCGAAGCTATGCGGAGCATAGACCTTTTTGACGTCAAGTTCACCTCTTCCGAAAAGTCGGAAGAAGAACTTTCTTTGGTGGAACAGCAGTTGTTGGACAAGGGATTTGACGCCATTTTGTTCACCAAGGTGGTGGGTACGGAAAATAGAAGAACTTTTAGGGAACGCATGCAGAATCTTAGTAATATGTACACTAATTTCAGTAATGACTATCTGGACCATCAAAACATTTATTATGATGCAGAGTACTACGAAACCTTTAATGTGTATCACGCAGAGACCTCCCTGTATTGTATTTGCGTAGACAAGGAAAGAGAGCTGATTTGGAGGGGGAATATCGATGTTTCGGAACCTGTCAATATGGACAGGACCATCGATTCATATATCAAACTTATTGCAGATAAAATGCAGGAGCAAGAGGTGCTCTTTTAGTCAATTTTCTTATAGCAATGGCAATTGTGTAGTTGAGTCATTTATAATAGGCCAATAAAATCCAATAAAATACAAATTGGGATTGCAACCAAAATAAGCACTAGAACAAAAACCATAAGTCGTAAAAAGCCAACAAGCATCTTGTTGCCAAAGGAAACTTCATCAGTCATAATAGTGTGAATTTCCTTCAATGTACGGAATTATTCAATTATCGATCGTAAATTCCTGGCCGTTATTCGATTAAAGGGACATTTTTATGTATGTTCTGTTATTATTTAGTTTTTTCGAATCAACTTTTTGGCCAACTCTTCCAAAGAAACTCCTTTCGTTTCTGGCATTTTAAATATTGCCCATAACAGTTGCAACACCATCATGCCGGCAAAGAAGTAATAAATGTACCATACCGTGTCCTTCATATAACCCTCTTGGTCATCAAGAAAGATGGGGGTCACCAACGTGATTAATGCGGCAAAGACCCAATGCGTGCTTGTACCCCACGACTGGCCGTAGGCACGCACACGATTTGGAAAAATCTCGGAAATAAATACCCATATCACGGCACCTTGGCCTATGGCATGTGAAGCTACAAATAGGCATATGAAAAGGAGCGTAAATGAGGAAGCAAGTTGTTGTTGGAAACAAATGCCCACCATGATTAAACTGAATATGTACCCTATAGAACCAATAATAATCAACTGACGCCTTCCCAATTTATCGAGCAATCGTACTCCGATGATAGTAAAAATCAGGTTTACAATGCCTATTGCAATAGAATTAAAGAGGGATTCTTTTCCCCCTAATCCTGCTTGTTCCAATATTTCGGGAGCATAATACAACACGAAATTGATACCCGACAATTGATTGAAAAATGCAATCAAAAACCCTAACCATAGAATACTGGAATACTTTTTTTGAAAAAGGCTTTCATTGGCTGTAGAGTGCTCCAAATTCGACTGGATTTCCTGAAGTTGGTTTTCTGTCTCTTCAGGTGAGTAAATGCTGTTGAATACGCTCCGTGCAGCATCGACATCCTTTTTTTGTGATATTAACCATCTTGGACTGTTTGGAATCTTCAACACCATAAGTGTGTAAAGCAATGCAGGCACCGCTTCAATACCCAGCATCCAACGCCAATCGTTTGCCCCGTCAAACCCTTTTAGCGCCCAATTTGAGATAAAGGCCACTAAAATTCCGAACACAAGCCAAAATTGGTATAATCCGCCCAATTTCCCGCGGTTGCTACTGGTCGTAATTTCAGAAATATAAATAGGAGCTGCTACCGATGACACACCTACACCAACTCCCCCAATAAACCGAAAGAAAGAAAACAAATAAGGTTCAGGCGAGAATGCACACCCCAAGGCAGAAATGAAAAAGAGTATCCCAACCCAGAACAAGGTTCTTTTTCTACCCAATATTTTTGTAGGGATACCACCAAGTAAAGCGCCCAGAACAGTTCCCCAAAGTGCCATACTCATGATGAAAGTTCCATGGAACAATGGACTTGTATTCCAAAGTTCTTTGATAGGTAAATTGGCGCCACTGATTACAACAGTATCGAAGCCGAATAAAAAACCCGCCAAAGCAGCGGTGAGTGAAATTCTAAAAATGCGATTTTTCATCTGGAAGTTGGTTTGTTAAGGCCGCCGGAAGTTAGAGAAAAGTTTTGATATGATCAAAGATTAAGACAGTGGCCCCAGTATTTTCATTCACATATGAGGAATTAACATCTCCAGTTGTCCTTCTGAAATCGATATCTGATATGAAGCGATCCATTAGGCTATTAAACTCTGATTGGTTTGTAACTACCTGAATGCCATTTTTGTTCACAAGGTCCGAGGCTTCTTGGAAGCTTTCATATTTTGGTCCGATGATTATAGGAACACCAAAAGTGGCAGGCTCCAGCGTATTATGGAGTCCAGTGGCGAAGGCGCCGCCTACATAGGCAACATCGGCATAGCTGTAAATTTTGGTCAATAAGCCTATAGTGTCCACAATAAGTACTTCGACATCGGCAAGCTCGTTTTCATCCATCTCAGAAAAACAGATGTTTCTTTTCGTGATGCTATTTTTTAGGTCAGCTATATGGGCTGGTTTGATGTTGTGCGGAGCGATTACAAATTTCGCTGGGTTTTCTGTTGAATTTATATAGTCAACCAGTAGTGCTTCACCTTCGGGCCATGTGCTGCCGCCAACAAAACAAAACAGGTTATTCTTGAATTTCTCCATAAACCCAAGCCGATTGTCCTGGGTCATTATTTTAGAGACTCTGTCAAAACGGGTGTCTCCACTAACGCTTACATTGTCGTATCCAATGGACCTTAATAATTCTCTCGAGGTACTATTTTGGACAAAAAAATGTTCAAAAGTGCTTAAACTTTTACGCATAAAACCTCCATGCCACTTAAAGAAAGCCTGTCTTTTTGAAAATATGGCTGAAACCAATAGCGTAGGAATGTTTCTCTGTTTTAATTCATACAAATAGTTTGGCCATATTTCGTATTTGATAAAAATGGCCAACTCTGGATCAAAGGCATCCAAGAATCGTTTTGCGTTGGAAATGGTATCCATGGGCAGATACATGACTAATTCAGCCGGAGTACTGTCTTTTTTGATTTCATATCCCGAAGGAGAAAAAAATGTCAGGATTATTTTGTGTGAAGGATAATCCAATTTGAGTTTTTCTATAATGGGAAGCCCTTGTTCATATTCCCCTAAAGAGGCAACATGCATCCAGATTACTTTTTCGTTCGCCAGGGGATTGGTACCTATAAGGGCTCTTGCGCGCTTTCGACCTTTAACAAATAGATCAATTTTTGTGTTAAAGAGGGCCACTATGTGCAACACCCCCCAGGAAAAGTGCAGTAAAATATTATAAAGTGCGCGCACCGAAATCATTTTCCGCTAAAATACATTCTTTCCACAATAGGCCATGGCAGCTTTATTTCTTAATTTTGTCCACTCATAGATTTTTTCGGATGAAGAAAATACAAATGGTTGACCTTAAGGGTCAATATGAGGGCATTAAAGAACAGGTAAACACCTCTATTACCGAAGTCCTCGATTCCTCTGCTTTTATCAACGGTCCACATGTTCACGCTTTCCAAAAAGAACTTGAGGACTATTTGGATGTGAAACACGTGATTCCATGTGCAAATGGGACTGATGCGCTTCAAATTTGTATGATGGGGCTTGGTCTAAAACCCGGTGACGAAGTAATTACTGCTGACTTCACCTTTGCCGCCACTGTTGAGGTAATTGCCTTGTTGAACCTGATACCTGTATTGGTGGATGTTGAGCCCGATACTTTTAATATTGATCCGAAAGCTATCGAAAAGGCGATTACCCCGAAAACAAAAGCTATAGTTCCGGTTCATTTATTCGGGCAATGCGCCAATATGGACGCCATAATGGAACTGGCCGAAAAACATAACCTCTATGTTATTGAGGACAACGCCCAAGCCATTGGAGCCAGCCATGAATTTGAAAACGGGGATAAGCGCAAAGCGGGGGCAATAGGACATATAGCTTCGACCTCCTTTTTTCCATCCAAAAATTTAGGGTGCTATGGAGATGGAGGAGCAATTTTTACCAACGATGATGATTTGGCACATACCATTCGAGGAATGGTAAACCATGGCATGTACAAGAGATATCATCACGATGTGGTCGGGGTAAACTCCCGATTGGATTCGATTCAGGCTGCTGTTTTGCGAGCCAAACTTCCCAATTTGGATGAGTACAACAAAAAAAGAAGGGAATCCGCGGATAAATATTCCAAAGCTTTTGAAGGGCAGGCCAATATCGTTGTCCCAAAAATTCTTCGAGATGGTCCTGACGGCCATGTATTTCATCAGTACACCCTTCGTATTTTGAACGAAAAAAGAGACAAACTTGCGCAACATTTGAATGATAATGGCGTTCCATGTGGAGTGTATTATCCAATTCCGTTGCACTTGCAAAAGGCGTATGTTGATGAGCGATACGATGAAGCTGATTTCCCGGTGACCAATCAATTGGTGAAAGAGGTGATTTCGCTCCCCATGCATACAGAATTGGATGATGAACAAATAGCATTTATCACCAACCTGGTCATTGACTTTGTAAATAATTAACCATGAAAATACTTGTAACAGGAGGTCTGGGATTTATTGGATCCCATACCGTTGTTGAGCTTCAAAATGAGGGTTTTGAGGTTGTCATTATCGATAACCTTTCCAACTCTTCGGAAAATGTTTTGGATGGAATAGTCTCAATCACAGGGAGGCAGCCCATTTTTGAGAAATTTGATCTTCGGGAGAAATCCAAAGTGCAAGATTTTTTTGCACGACATAGCGATTTGGAGGGCGTAATTCACTTTGCAGCTTCCAAAGCAGTGGGTGAAAGTGTTGCTGAACCATTACTCTATTATGAAAACAACTTGGGCGTATTGGTCTATATGCTTCAAGAACTTACGAAGAAGGATAAGGGTAATTTTATCTTTAGTTCTTCCTGTACGGTGTATGGCCAAGCCGATACATTGCCTATCACTGAAGATGCTCCTGTAAAACCTGCTGAGTCACCATATGGGAATACAAAACAGGTCGGTGAGGAAATCATTAGGGACACCTGTAACGTAAATTCGAATCTTTCAGCAATAGCACTTCGATATTTTAATCCTATAGGCGCCCATCCAACAGTAGAAATTGGGGAATTGCCCATTGGAGTACCTCAAAATTTGGTACCCTTTATAACGCAAACGGGTGTTGGGTTAAGAGAACAACTTTCAGTTTTCGGGGACGATTATCCAACTGAGGATGGTACCTGCATCCGGGATTATATACATGTAGTGGATGTTGCCAAAGCGCACGTGGTGGCACTACAACGTTTACTGAACCAAAAAAATGAATCCAACTACGAAGTTTTCAACCTGGGAACAGGAAAGGGAAGCTCGGTATTGGAAGTAATCCAGAGTTTTGAACGTGTATCTGGAGATAAATTGAACTATAAAGTGGTCGATAGAAGACCTGGTGACGTGATTAAGGCCTATGCCGATACGCAAAAGGCAAATAAGGTCTTGGGTTGGAAGGCACATTCCACTTTAGACGATTCCATGAAATCTGCATGGGATTGGGAACTAAAAATCCGCAATTAAAATAATATCAAGGCCCATGCAAAAAGATGGGCTTTTTTATTGCGCATTGGTTCCGACATTACAGTTTATGGCTATCACAAAATCTATGCTTACATTTAAGACGGTGATTAGCTAACTCGAATAATGTGAATGACTGGATATGATGAAATTCTCAGTTTCTTCATTTTCGGCAAACTGTAAAATTTCAAACCAATGAAAAAATCCCTTTTATTTTCTTTTTTGCTATGCTGTTCCGTGGCATTGGCCCAGGATACTTATTTGCATTGCGGAAACATTGTTGATGTAAATTCTGGAAAGATACTTTCTGAAAAAACCATTGTTGTCTCCGGAAAAACCATTAAGTCAATTCAAAATGGCTATCAGGTCGGGGATGCCGATGATGTAATAGTTGATTTGAAGGACAAAACCGTTCTTCCGGGATTCATTGATATGCATGTTCATATTGAAGGAGAATCAAATCCTACCCGTTACTTGGATCGTTTCACTAAAAATGATGCTGATGTGGCATTTCAGTCCACAGTATACGCAAAACGAACTTTACTGGCTGGTTTTACTACTGTTCGCGACTTGGGTGGCTCTGGGGTAAATATTGCACTGCGCAAAGCTATAGCAAAGGGCTTAGTGGTAGGGCCACGAATTTTCACTGCGGGTAAAGCAATTGGGACTACCGGAGGTCATGCTGACCCAACCAATGGGATGAAAATTTCCTTAATGGGTGACCCCGGTCCAAAAGAAGGTGTGGTTAACTCCGCGGAAGATGCTCGAAAAGCCGTTCGACAACGCTATAAAGATGGAGCCGATGTCATTAAAATAACAGCTACTGGAGGGGTTTTAAGTGTGGCTAAAAGCGGACAGAATCCTCAGTTTACCGTTGAAGAAATCGAAGCCATCGTTGAAACAGCGAAAGATTATGGAATGCTGACCGCTGCTCATGCCCATGGTGATGAAGGAATGCGAAGAGCTATCAAAGCGGGCATAAAAACAATAGAGCACGGTACGTTGATGAAAGAACCCACCATGGATTTGATGGTTAAGCACAACACCTACCTTGTGCCGACTATCTCTGCAGGTAAAACTACTGCGCAAATGGCGGAAATTCCGGGCTTTTTACCTCCAATTGTTGCTAAAAAAGCTAGGGAGATTGGTCCGGTAAGTGAGAAGAATTTCAAAAAAGCCTATGAAAAAGGAGTACCTATTGCTTTTGGTACGGATGCTGGTGTATCACCTCATGGAGACAATGGAAAAGAATTTACGTATATGTATGAAGCGGGCATGCCAGTGATCGATGCGTTGCGTTCCGCTACGATAACCAATGCGGAACTACTGGGGATGAAAAATGAGCTGGGGCAATTAAAAGAAGGTTTTATCGCCGATATTGTTGCTGTTGATGAAAACCCGTTGCAGAATGTAAAGACGCTGGAAAATGTAAATTTTGTGATGAAAGAGGGAAAAATTTACAAATCAGAGTAAGTCCAGTCCAAGAAATTGGACGTAAATACAGCATGAAATCCAATTTCAATACAAGCCTAGAAATATTACAGTCTGCACAAAAGGAGCTTTTGTTCCATACATTGCTACAACAGATCCAAAAGGATTTTGCCTTGGCCAATGTGGATTTAAAACTTTCGGAAGACATGGAACCGCTGCGGTTTAAGGAAGTGCTTCGTGAGAAGATCTACTTTCTTATCCTGGAAAAATTTCAACAATATTTAAATCTTCTATATGTGGTCGACATATCGGAAGGAGAGGTAAGAAAAATGAGCTCTCTCGACGCTGCGGATGCATCTGCGGAGATGTGTTTTTTAATACTCAAAAGAGAGTGGCAGAAGGTTTGGTTCAAACATAAATATAACTCCTAGGTAGATTTTGTCAAATATGGCCAAGTTTGTTGACCTACCTATAGTATTTGTTGTATTTTTGGTTAAATTTTTGGATAGGTTTTAGCTAAAAACTGTCAATGGATAAATATTCATTTTTAAATGCTGCGCATACCTCATTTTTTGCGGAGCTATACGATAAATACCTAACAAGCCCCGATAGCCTTGAGCCCAGTTGGAGGGCTTTTTTTCAAGGATTCGATTTTGGCTTGGAGAGTTCTTTGGATGAACTCGATATTGCCGGAGCAAATGGAACCTTGGCGTTGTCCAATGGTCAACAAGTTGAAATTCCCCAATCACTTCAAAAGGAATTTCAGGTCATAAAGCTTATTGATGGCTATCGGACCCGTGGACACTTGTTTACGCAAACAAACCCTGTTCGTGAAAGAAGAAAATATGATCCAACTTTGGACTTGTCCAATTTTGGGCTTTCCGACGCGGATTTGGATACGGTATTTGATGCTGGTAAAGTCATAGGCAAGGGACCAAGTTCCCTCAAAGAAATCGTTGCTCATTTAGAGCGGATTTATTGCGATGCCATCGGTGTGGAGTACATGTATATTCGCACCCCGGAACGTATCCAATGGATTCAGGATTGGCTGAATGTCAATGACAATCATCCAAATTTTACACCAGAGGAAAAGAAGAGCATTCTTAGAAAGCTTAACGAAGCAGTTTCTTTTGAAGGCTTTTTGCATACCAAGTATGTGGGGCAAAAACGCTTTTCTTTGGAAGGAGGGGAATCTTTGATTCCAGCGCTGGACGTAATTATCGAAAAGGCGGCAGGTGCAGGAGTGAAGCAATTTGTAATGGGGATGGCCCACCGAGGCCGTTTGAATGTGTTGACCAATATTTTTGGAAAATCGCCCAAGGACATTTTCAGTGAATTTGATGGAAAGGATTATGAAGAAACCATTTTCGATGGCGATGTAAAATATCACTTGGGATGGACTTCCAGAAGGGAAACTGATTCGGGGAAAGTGGTCAATATGAACATTGCTCCAAACCCTTCCCATTTGGAAACTGTGAATGGAATTGTTGAAGGTATTGCTAGAGCAAAACAGGATAGACACCACGAAGAAAATGTTTCTGAAGTACTGCCCATCTTGGTGCATGGTGATGCAGCCTTTGCGGGGCAAGGCATAGTTTACGAGGTGATACAAATGGCACGCTTGGATGGATACCATACTGGTGGAACCATTCATATTGTGGTGAACAACCAGATTGGATTTACAACCAATTACCTTGACGCCAGATCGTCTACATATTGTACGGATGTGGGTAAGGTGACACTATCTCCGGTACTTCACGTAAACGCTGATGATGCCGAAGCCGTAGTGCACGCGGCCACTTTCGCACTGGAATATCGTATGCGGTATAAAAGGGATGTCTTTTTGGACTTATTGGGATATAGAAAATACGGCCATAACGAAGGTGATGAACCTAAATTCACCCAACCTTTGCTGTATAAATCCATTTCCAAACATAAGAATCCAAGGGACATTTACGCGGAACGATTGATTGCGGAGGGAATCATAGATAAGGACTTTGTAAAGAATCTGGAAACAGAATACAAGAAAAACCTCGAAGAGGATTTGTTGGACTCACGTAAAGTGGAAAAGACGGTAATTACACCGTTCATGCAAGATGAGTGGGAAGGCTTTGGTCAAGTTGCCGAAGATGCCATGTTGGGAGATATCAAAACGGCATACCCACAGAAAAAATTGGATGCCATTGCTAAGAGCATCACAGCCCTTCCCGAAGGAAAGAAATTCTTGCGCAAATTGGAGCGATTGGTAGGGGCTCGGAACAAAATGTATTTTGAGGATAACCAACTCGACTGGGCCATGGGAGAATTGTTGGCCTATGGTTCTTTGATAGAGGAAGGTTACGATGTTAGAATGACTGGTCAAGACGTGGAACGGGGAACGTTCTCACATCGGCATGCAGTGATTAAAACAGAAATGCACGAGGAAGAAGTTACCTTGCTGAATGAATTGGGTAGCAATCAAAACGGGAAATTCCATATTTACAATTCCTTGTTGTCTGAATATGCTGTTATGGGATTTGATTATGGCTATGCCATGGCAAGTCCGAAAACCCTAACGATTTGGGAAGCGCAATTTGGGGATTTTAGCAACGGAGCTCAAATTGTCATAGACCAATACCTTTCCTCTGCGGAGGACAAATGGAAATTACAAAACGGACTGGTGCTGCTATTGCCACATGGATACGAAGGTCAAGGAGCCGAACACTCCTCTGCCCGTATGGAGCGTTACCTTCAATTGTGCGCAAAGGATAATATGTATGTGGCCGACGTGACCACTCCGGCAAATATGTTCCATTTGTTGCGAAGACAAATGAAAGCTGGATTTAGAAAGCCATTGGTCGTCTTCACTCCAAAAAGTTTGTTGAGGCATCCAAAAGTGCTTTCAACAAAAGAAGAAATGTCCAAAGGAAGTTTCCAAATGATTATTGATGATGTAGATGCTTCAGCTTCCAAAGTGAAAACATTGGTCTTCTGTACCGGTAAGTTTTACTATGATTTATTGGACAAAAAAGAAGCATTAAAGCGGGATGATGTAGCCTTGGTTAGATTGGAACAGTTGTTCCCTTTACCAGCTAAGGAAATGAGAAGCATCCTCAAAAAATATAAAAATGCCGATGATGTAGTATGGGCCCAAGAAGAACCTAGAAACATGGGAGCATGGGGACATTTGTTGATGCATTTTGACGAAGCAAAACAATTTAGGGTAGCTTCTAGAAGATTTTATGGAGCACCGGCCGCGGGTAGTGCGGTTCGCTCACAGAGAAGACATGCCCAAGTTATAGAATATGTCTTTGATAAGTCCAAGGACAACATGGTAAGAAGATAAATTACAAAAGTGTAAAACTAGAATACAATGGTTTTAGAAATGAAAGTTCCCTCACCGGGGGAATCGATAACCGAGGTGGAAATTGCAGAATGGCTGGTTCAAGATGGTGATTATGTTGAGAAGGACCAGGCAATTGCCGAAGTAGATTCAGATAAAGCGACATTGGAACTTCCAGCTGAGGAAAGTGGAATTATAACCCTGAAAGCCGAGGAGGGTGATGCAGTTGCTGTTGGTGAGGTAGTTTGTTTGATTGATACCAGTGCGGCCAAGCCGGAAGGTGATGCTGCGCCAGTAGCTGAAGAAACGGAAGCTAAAGAAGAACCTGCAAAGATCGAGGCTCCCAAACAAGCTGAAGCTAAAAAGGAAACATATGCCTCCGGGACTCCATCCCCAGCGGCCAAAAAGATTTTGGATGAGAAGGGCATCGATGCCGCTTCTGTTACTGGAACAGGAAGGGATGGGCGTATAACCAAGGATGACGCGGTAAAAGCAGTTCCTTCAATGGGAACCCCAACAGGCGGAAATAGAGGAGAATCACGTTCTAAGCTTTCCATGCTTCGAAGAAAAGTGGCCGAACGTTTGGTTGCCGCCAAGAACGAAACTGCAATGTTGACCACCTTCAATGAGGTGGATATGTCCCCAATTTTTGCTTTGCGTAAAGAATATAAAGAAACTTTCAAGGAAAAGCATGGGGTGAGTCTAGGATTCATGTCCTTCTTTACCAAAGCTGTGGTACGTGCTTTGGAAATGTATCCCGCAGTAAACTCAATGATCGATGGTAAAGAAATGCTATCCTATGATTTTTGCGATATCAGTATTGCCGTTTCCGGTCCAAAAGGATTGATGGTTCCAGTTATCCGAAATGCGGAGAATCTGACCTTTAGGGGAGTTGAATCAGAGGTAAAACGATTGGCAATTCGTGCAAGGGAAGGTGAGATTACTGTGGATGAAATGACAGGTGGAACGTTTACAATAACCAACGGTGGTGTCTTTGGTTCTATGCTGTCAACTCCAATTATAAACCCTCCACAAAGTGCGATTTTAGGTATGCACAATATTGTGGAACGTCCTATTGCCAAAGATGGTCAGGTAGTCATAGCACCTATAATGTATGTCGCCCTTTCCTATGACCACAGAATTATTGATGGTAAAGAATCCGTAGGATTTTTAGTGGCTGTTAAAGAAGCTCTCGAAAGTCCAGAAGAATTGTTGATGGATGGCAATGTGAAAAAAGCATTGGAGCTTTAAATCCTGTTTTCCCTTATTAATAGCGAGAAAGGTTTTTGAAATAATATTAATTGGAAGGCAATGAAAACCTTTGTTATTATTCTTTCAGTAGCATTTATGCAAATATGGGATGTGCCCAATTGTAAGTGCGTTTCGACTAATTCTATCGCCGCTGAAATAGAGAGCTCTGATTTGGTTATGGTTGGGGATGTGATAGGGAAGAATGTGATTTCCAAATTTGTTAGGGACAAAGACGGTGCGAAAACTCAGATCAGATTGATAGCATATAAATTAAAGGTTCATGAATCATATAAAGGTATTCAAAGAGACAAGATAATTTATCTATATACAAGTGGGGGTAAAGCTTCTTGTGGAATTAAATTCGAAATGCACAAACGTTACATTGTATTTGGAAAAAAAGGACCCTATCTGCCAAAGAAAATGTTCGATTCCCTTGATAAAAAGGAGCAATTGTCTTTTTGGATCAACCAATGCTCTAAAACCCAACTTTTTGATTTGAGTTTGGAAAAAGAAGTTCAAAGGAAAATGAATAAATAAAAACCAAGTACTCCCCTTCTTAAATTTTGAAAGAGCATCTGTGAAAGTTTATAAGTTAACATATGGGAAGAGTACTTTCCTATAATGGCTTCAAGAATAAAAGTTTTTTGTCATAATCGATAACCGCTTTTCCTTTTTTTAGGACATCGGCCCCGATAATACCATCAACGGGAAGCGAATTATGGGAAGTCAAGGCTTGGTTTACGTGGACCAAATCAAAAAGCACGATTTTTTGTTTTTTCCTTTTCCATTCCCCAATCTGAATTTTGTTTTTTGAGGAGACCAAGGTTTCCATTTCTGTTGCTCCCGCTCCGGCAGCTTTAATCTCTGAAACCTCAGAAACCATTTTAAAAAAATCAATTTTATCCATACCCACACAAGTGTTCGAAGCTCCGGTATCCAAAATAAACCTACCAGAGATTCCATTGATTTTTGCCGATATTTCAAAATGGTTGGTCTCGGTAAGCACCAAGGGGATGCTGACGTAACTTTTGGACCCTAAAAACCTTTTGAGGGATTTCGTATGCTTTCTTTTGTCACCTTTAGATGACTTTAAGGACTTTTTTTTATTCAAATCAAATCGTATAAACATCTAAAGATAAACCTATTTTTGCGGAAGCAATTGATTGGCATGCGCAAGATTTATTTTCTCCTAATACTACCTTTTGTCTTTGGTTCGTGCAAACAAGCGAACAACGAAATTGATAGGCTCGAATGGTCTAAAAATTATATTGGGGCCTTAAATTCATCGAATTACCAGCAAGCGGCTTCTTTTTTCTCGGATAGTGTCCGGCTAAATGAACTCGTTTACAAAAGTGCTTTTTCTAAAAAGGATTACCGCGCATTGTTTCAATGGGACTCTGTTTTTAGCCCGACATACAAGATTTTGGATATGCAATTGAAGGAGGATTTTGTCGAAATGAAAGTTTCCAAAGAATGCAAAAGAATTCTCTTTTTAAACGAGGAGCCTATGATTACTCAAGAACGGATCTATTTCAATGATAAGGGAATTTTTAGTATCGATATCGTAGAATATGTCGCTTTTAATAGCGATTTATGGGATAGAAATAGAACTGAGCTGGTTTCGTGGACCGCTGAGGAGTTTCCCGATTTGGATGGTTTCTTATATGACCAAAGCCTGAAAGGCGGATTGAAGCTTAAAGAAGCCATTGACAGATACCAGAAAGCAAAGGTCATTAAGGATTAATACAGAAAGATTGATGATTATTACCGATACCCATACCCATTTGTATAGCGAGGCTTTCGACGAAGATCGAGATGCAGTGATTCAAAATGCGTTGGATTCGGGAGTACAGCGCTTCTTTATCCCGGCAATTGATTCCACCTATACCGATGCCATGCTTGATTTGGAAAACAAATATCCTGAAAACGTATTCTTGATGATGGGATTACATCCTACACATGTCAAAGAAAACTACAAGGAAGAGCTGGCCCATGTGGAACGGTTGTTTTCAGAACGAAGCTTTTATGCGGTTGGTGAGATTGGAATTGACCTTTATTGGGATAAAACATTTTTAAAGCAACAACAAGAGGCCTTTGTGTATCAGATTCGATTGGCAAAAAAATATCAACTTCCCATTGTGATTCATAGTCGTGAATCCTTCGATGAAATTTTCGAAATCCTGGAACAGGAAAAAGGCGATGACCTTTATGGGATTTTTCATTGTTTTGCAGGTACGTTGGAGCAAGCACATAGGGCCATATCCTTTAATATGAAGTTGGGTATTGGTGGAGTTGCAACTTTTAAGAATGGGAAAATAGACAAGTTTTTGAATGAAATTGATTTGAAACATATCGTTCTTGAAACCGATTCGCCGTATTTGGCCCCGGTTCCCTATCGCGGAAAGCGGAATGAAAGCGCCTATATAATTAAGGTGCTGGAAAAGTTGGCTTTGATCTATGGAATGCCAATGGACGAAATAGCGGCGATAACCACAAAGAACTCCAAACAAGTTTTTGGCATATAGTATGAAGAACAAGACCAACATTCTGCTCATTTACACCGGAGGTACCATCGGTATGGTGAAGGATTACAAAACTGGCGCCCTGAAGGCATTCAATTTTAAGGAACTGATATCCAATATTCCCGAATTAAATCAACTTGATTGTAAGCTAACCGGGATCTCCTTTGACGAACCCATTGATTCTTCCAACATGAATCCAGGGCATTGGGTGACCATAGCCACGATGATTGAGGACAATTACGAAAAATACGATGGGTTCGTGGTGCTTCATGGAAGCGATACTATGAGCTATTCGGCATCTGCGCTTAGTTTTATGCTGGAGAACCTTGGCAAGCCTGTAAT
This sequence comes from Flagellimonas sp. 2504JD4-2, assembly GCF_053642935.1. Lineage (NCBI taxonomy): Bacteria > Pseudomonadati > Bacteroidota > Flavobacteriia > Flavobacteriales > Flavobacteriaceae > Flagellimonas > Flagellimonas sp. 2504JD4-2. Next base: position 1,092,634 of record NZ_JBSIOV010000001.1, read on the forward strand.
CTTTACAGGTTCCCAGTTGCCCATTGGTGACTTGCGCACCGATGCCAAGGAGAATCTTATTACCTCGATTCAAATTGCGGCATTGCAAGAAAAAGGCAAGTCCGTAGTTCAGGAAGTGGGATTGTATTTTGAGTATAAACTGTATCGGGCCAACCGGACAACTAAAATAAACGCGGAACATTTTGAGGCATTTGCCTCACTGAACCACCCACCTCTAGTGGAATCGGGCGTACATTTAAATGTGCACTATACAAACCTCTTCAAAAGGCCCGACCGAAACAAACCATTGCAGGTCCATAAAATTATGGATGATAATATTACCGTATTAAAGTTGTTTCCAGGACTTAATGAATCGGTTTTGAAATCGATTTTGGGAATTCCCGGATTAAAAGCGTTGATACTTGAAACCTATGGAGCAGGCAATGCTCCGATGGATCCTTGGTTTCTGAACGAGTTGAAAAAAGCCACTTCGGCAGGGTTACATATTATTAATGTAACCCAATGTTCCGGTGGGGGTGTTGCCATGGGTCATTATGAAACGAGTGAAAAGCTAAAGGAGATGCAATTGATTAATGGAAAGGACATTACGACCGAGGCAGCAATAACCAAAGCAATGTATCTGTTGGGCAGTAAAATTTCCAATGAACTCTTCAAGACAATTTTTGAGACATCCTTACGTGGTGAAATGCACTAAAATTAACTGCTTAAATTTTATTAACTAATTATTTTTTTGTTTATTGGTCGGCCTAACTATAACAATAGAGAGGTGGCCGAGTGGTCGAAGGCGCACGCCTGGAAAGTGTGTATACACCAAAAGTGTATCGAGGGTTCGAATCCCTTCCTCTCTGCTAGGTATTTTAAATTTTTCAATTATAAAATTTTTATATCTTTAACATTATTAACTAACTAAATTTAAGTTTGAAAGAAATGAAAAAAATATCCTTTACTCTGGCTGCTGCCGGAATGTTTGTTTTGGGAACTACAAATGCATCAGCAGCTATCTTGCAAGACGAAGCTGCGGCCGAAGCCAGCAAAGGTTTCACTCAAGTATTAAAAGAACAGTTTATCCAAGGGGGACCAGCCTTTATGGGAATTGTACTATTGTGTTTAATCTTGGGATTGGCGGTTGCAATTGAAAGAATTATTTATTTGAATCTGGCTAGCACAAATTCAGCTAAGCTTAAACAACAAGTAGAAGATGCATTGGCATCTGGCGGTGTTGAAGCAGCCAAGGAAGTGTGCAGAAACACAAAAGGGCCTGTTGCGTCTATTTTCTACCAAGGATTGGATAGAGCAGGTGAAGGATTGGAATCTGCTGAGAAAGCTGTTGTTGCCTATGGAGGTGTTCAAATGGGACAATTGGAAAAGAACGTTTCATGGTTATCCCTATTTATCGCCATTGCTCCCATGCTTGGGTTCATGGGTACGGTAATCGGTATGATTGCGGCCTTCCAGAAAATTGCTGCTGTAGGTAACTTAAGTGCATCTTTGATTGCTGGAGATATTCAGGTGGCATTATTGACAACCGTATTTGGTTTGATCACTGCAATTATCCTTCAGATTTTCTACAACTACATCATTGCAAAAATCGATAGTATCGTAAATGACATGGAAGACTCCTCTATATCTTTAATAGATATGTTGGCGGCGCACAAGAAATAATTACGAAATTAAAACTATCGAGAATCATGAATAAAATAATTAAAATAGTACTGATTGTCATCGGACTGGTAGCCACTGCCCTGTGGTTTGGTATGCCATCAAGTGATGATCCAGATGCGATAAACAGTGGTTCTATGAACTTTATGTTCATAATCATGTATCTGCTGTTGGCTATTGCCGTTGTCGCAACAGTATTTTTTGGACTTAAAAAATTGCTTTCCACTCCAGGTAGCCTTAAAAAAGCATTGTATGCCATTGGAGGTTTAGCAATTGTTGTTGCTATTTCTTACGGACTTTCTTCTGGAGATGAAGCAAAAGCAGTAGCCGATGCAATGGCTGATAAAGGAGCGACCGAAAGTACAGTTAAGAATATAGGAATGGGATTAAATGTTTTCTTTATCCTTACGGCTGTAGCAGTTGCACTTATGGTATTGCCAGGGTTGAAGAAAATGTTTGTTAAGTAAAAACCTAAAGTTATGCCTAGAAGAAAAGGAGCGCCAGAAGTAAATGCTGGTTCCATGGCAGACATAGCTTTCCTGTTGCTTATCTTTTTCTTGGTTACCACAACCATTGAAACTGATGCAGGATTAGACCGTATGTTGCCTCCTATGGAGCCGCCAGAAGAAGATGTGGTAATTAAACAAAAGAACATTTTTACGGTAAACATCAATAAAAATGGTCAATTGTTGGTAGAGGATGAGTTGATGCAGCTTAAGGATTTAAGGAGTGCAGCAGTTGCGTTTCTTGAGAACGGGGCAGATGGTTCCTGTAACTACTGTAAAGGTAGAAAGGACCCTGCTTCTTCAGATAATCCGTCCAAGGCTATTATCTCCTTAAAGAATGATCGTGAGACCAAGTACAGCACCTATATTACCGTGCAAAATGAATTGGTTGGAGCTTACAACGATTTAAGAGATCGGGAAGCCCAAAAAGTCTTTGGTCGTGACTTTACTGAAATGGAGCAGGAGTATTTGAATCCGGAAACTCCATCCAGTGTAAGAGATGACCTAAAAGATAAAGTAAAGCGAATTCAGGATATGTTTCCACAGAAATTGTCGGAGGCAGAAACAACAAGTAACTAAAGTAAATAACGTATGGCAAAGTTTGCAAAAAAGAAAGATGGCGATTTGCCTGCGGTTTCCACCGCGTCGTTGCCAGATATCGTGTTCATGTTACTGTTCTTTTTTATGACGGTAACTACGATGAAAGATAGTTCTTTGTTGGTAGAGAATACGCTTCCAAACGCAACTGAAATCAAAAAGTTGGAGAAGAAAGACCGTGTAATCTATATTTATGTAGGTAAACCCACGCAAGAATATCAAAAGGTTTTTGGTACTGAGCCAAAAATCCAATTGAATGATAAGTTTGCAAATGTAGATGAGGTTGGTTCTTATATTTTGGCAGAGCGTGCCAAAAAACCACAAGAATTACAGAATGTTTTGACTACTGCGTTGAAAGTTGATAAAGATGCCAATATGGGTCTTATCGCTGATATTAAACAACAACTTAGAGAGGTGAACGCCCTTAAGGTCAACTATACGACCTACGAAGGAGATGCATTCAATAACCTACAGTAGACAATTACTTAGATTTAGTGAAGAACGCTCCAAGTGAAATACTTGGAGCGTTTTTTTGTGCCTAATGGTATCATGTTCTTTGGAATAATTGTTGTGATACATAATTATCCCTTTGGGATAAAATCGAATCATTAATCCAACAAAACATTTTATTATGGCTAGAAACAATGAGATTCCAGAAGTGAATGCGGGATCAATGGCTGACATTGCCTTTTTGTTATTGATCTTCTTTCTGGTTACCACGACCATTCAGACTGATGTCGGTATCGACCGAAAGTTGCCACCTGAAGAAACTACTCCTCCGCCAAAAATCCCTGAAAGAAACATTTTTCGGGTAACGCTCAACAAAAACGATAAACTTATGGTTGAAAGTGAACTAATGGAGATTAAGGACCTAAAGTCCGCCGCTATTGCTTTTTTGGACAACGGAGGCGAAGCAATGGGCAATGATGGGTATTGCAACTACTGCAAGGGTGATAGAAGCCCTGATGCTTCTGATAATCCAACAAAGGCGATTATTGCATTCAATAGCGACCGCGAAGCGAGTTATGGCATGTATGTAAAGGTGCAGAACGAGCTTACAGCGGCCTATACCGAACTCCGTAATAGGGAGGCACAAAGATTGTTCAATAGGAACTTTATGGATATGGAGGAAATGTATTCCGATCCCGAAACATCCACCAAAACCAAGCAGAAGCTTAAGGAGGAAATACTGGAGGTCCGGGATATGTACCCGATGAAGCTATCAGAAGCCGAAACCAAGTTTAATCTTTAATGAGAGTCAATTATGAAATTTTCAAAGAAAACTACAGGTCGACTCCCAGCGGTTTCGACCGCATCGTTACCGGATATTGTATTTATGCTGCTGTTCTTTTTTATGACGGTTACGACCATAAAGGATAATACGTTGCTTGTGGATAATAACCTTCCACATGCAAATCAAGTAAAGGAGTTGACAAAAAAGGACAGGATAATAGAAGTTTTTGTAGGGAAACCGTCGCCAGAGTTAGCGGGTGTTCTTGGTACAGAACCAAAAATTCAACTTGGTAACAGATTGGCAAATGTCAATGAAGTGGGACCCTATGTACTTGAGGAATTGGCCAAAAAGCCGGATGCTATTCGAAACTTGGTCACAGTTTCCTTAAAGGTTGATGAAAATGTAAACGTAGGTATTGTTTCAGATATCAAGCAAGAACTCCGAAAGGTGAACTTGCTCAAGGTGAATTATACCACATACGAGGGCAATCCCGAAAGAATACTACAATAAGCCTTAAAGGTTAGGTGTAAAAACAATCCAAATGTGTAATTTGGATTGTTTTTAGTATCAACCCTATTTTTACATGAAACGTTACCTTGTACCAATACTGTTGATGTTTTTTCTTTTTGGGTACTCCCAAGAAAATCAAACTGAAAAACAATATGGGGAAAAGTATCTGGAGGATCAATTTTATGTTGGCCTTGGGTTCAATATCCTACTGAACAAACCCACCAATGTGACGCAATCCAGTTTATCGTATAACCTTCAGGCCGGTTTTATCAAGGATATCCCTTTCACTCCAATGAGAAATTTTGGCATTGGTATCGGGTTGGGCTATGCCACAAACTCGTACTATAGCAATATTGTTGCACAACAAGCCAACAACGACATCACATATCAAATCGGGGGAGTGGAGGGCTTTCGCAGGAGCAAGTTCGAGACACATGCTGTTGAAATGCCCTTTGAGCTAAGATGGAGGACTTCTACGGCCAGCGATTATAAATTTTGGAGAATATATACCGGGGCCAAATTGGGCTACGTGTTCTCCGGAAAATCGAGATTGTTGACAGATACGGGCAAATCAGGGTTTTCCAATGAGAACATTCAAAAACTACAATATGGTTTGATCCTAAGTTTTGGATACAATACCTGGAATGTCCATGCCTACTATAGTTTAAATCCCTTGTTGGAAGATAGTGTTATGGTTGATGGAGGAGAAGCTATCGACCTTCGTGTACTCCGGATAGGAGTAATTTTCTACATTTTATAACCAGTATTTAAGCGTAAGCAGCTGGGAGCAAAACCCAATTAAAAACCCAATCAATAATTCAACACGACTATGGGCCTTGAGGTACAATCTTGAGGTGGCCACCAGACCTGTGAGCAAGGTAAAAATACTTATGGCCAAGGTAATATTGATTTCAAAATGGATGCTCAGACCAATCATGAACATTAAGAGGCTTCCCATACCCAAAAGATGGATGCTGGTCTTAAATTTTAAAAACAAAAGAATCAAAGCGGCTCCTGTAGCGGTAAGTAGCCCGGTAAAAAAGTAAAACAACTCATGCACATAGTTGTTCGGGATTACTTTGTAGAGAATCATCAATAACAGCACGCAGCTAATATATAATGGATACTTTCTTTCCTGTACAGTGGGCAAAAAGATGGAGTTGATCACCCCAAGATTCTTCAAGATCAGAAAGAATATGATAGGAATGATTACGGTGAGGATAAAAATGGGCAAAATGTTACCGCTTTGAATCTCTAGGGAACTCGCTTTGGGAGTAACCAAGAAGTAAAACACGGTTCCACCTATCGGAATGAACAAGGGATGGAATATATAGGAAATGATGTTGAGAAAATGTCCCATCAGATTTGCTTTCTAAGCCGGGCAACAGGTATTCCCAACTGTTCCCTATACTTAGCTACTGTTCGACGTGCAATAGGGTATCCACGTTCCTTTAAGATTTTGGCTAATTTATCGTCGGTTAGTGGCTTTTTCTTTTCCTCATCACGGATAACCGTCTCCAATATCTTTTTGATTTCCTTGGTCGAGACATCTTCTCCCTGCTCATTTTTCATGGCTTCGGAGAAGTACTCCTTAATTAGTTTGGTGCCATAGGGAGTGTCTACATACTTGCTATTCGCAACCCGGGATACCGTGGAGACATCCATATCAATTTGATCAGCTATATCCTTTAGGATCATGGGTCGTAATCTTCGTTCATCACCACTCAAAAAGTAATCTTTTTGGTAGTTCATAATGGCACTCATGGTAACGTACAAAGTTTGTTGACGCTGTTTAATAGCATCGATAAACCATTTCGCCGCATCAAGCTTCTGTTTGATGAACAATACCGTATCCTTTTGGGATTTCGACTTTTCCTTGGAATTTTTATAGCCCTGCAACATATTACTGTATTCCTTGGAAACATGCAGTTCCGGAGCATTTCTGCCATTCAGGGTCAGCTCAAGCTCTCCTTCAACAATTTTAATTGAAAAATCAGGAACAATATGTTCGATGATACGGGTATTCCCTGCATAGGAACCGCCGGGCTTAGGATTTAACCTTTCAACTTCCGAGATAGCATCTTTTAACTCTTCTTCACCGATATGGTGCTTTTGCAATAGTTTGGAATAGTGCTTTTTTGTGAATTGATCAAAGGACTTTTCCAAAATGGAAATGGCCAGTTCTACGGAAGGAGTTTTCTCTTTTCGCTTAAGTTGAAGAATTAGGCATTCGTCCAAAGAACGGGCAGCCACACCAGGAGGATCCAATTCTTGAACGGTCCTGAGGACGGCCTCAATTTTACCTTCCTCTACATATATATTTTGGGTGAAGGCCAAATCATCCATGATATCCGTTAACGGCCTGCGTATATAACCGCTTTCATCGACACTGCCCACCAAAAATTCAGCAATCGCCCATTCCTCGTCATCCAAATAAACGGTATTGAGCTGATTGATCAGATATTGATTAAAGGACATTCCTGCAGCATATGGAATGCTTTTTTCATCATCATCCGGGCTGTAATTACTGGTTTGGGTCCTGTAATCCGGAATCTCATCGTCGCTTAGATAATCATCTATATTGATTTCATCCGCGGAGATGCTCTCACTATCAGCAGAATCGTCATAAGCATCCTCATATCCATCCTCCAAAGTATCATTTTCAGCCTTTCCACTTTCCAATGCAGGATTTTCTTCCAACTCCTGTTTCAATCGCTGCTCAAAAGCCTGAGTAGGCAATTGAATCAACTTCATCAACTGAATTTGTTGAGGAGATAGTTTTTGGGAAAGCTTAAACTGTAAATGTTGTTTTAGCATTAGGATTGATTTGCAATCTTCCTTCTTATAAATTTAAGAATTCAATTTAAAACTCGGCATTTTGTGGGGTTCTGGGGTAGGGTATTACATCCCTAATATTTCCCATTCCGGTAGCGAACTGTACCATACGTTCAAACCCGAGTCCGAATCCACTGTGCACCGCTGTACCAAAACGTCTTAAGTCCAAATACCACCAAAGTTCCTTTTCGTCGATGTCCAGAGCTTTGATTTTCTGTTGTAGTACCTCCAAGCGCTCTTCACGTTGCGAACCACCTACAATTTCACCTATTCCAGGGAACAGCACGTCCATCGCACGAACCGTTTTTCCATCTTCGTTCAATCGCATATAGAATGCTTTGATGTTGGCGGGGTAATCAAAAAGAATAACCGGACATTTAAAATGTTTTTCCACCAAAAATCGCTCGTGCTCACTTTGCAGGTCAGCACCCCATTCATCAATTGGAAACTGGAATTTCTTTTTCTTATTGGGCTTGCTGTTCTTTAGAATATCAATCGCCTCGGTATAGGTGACACGTTTGAAATTATTGTCAACAACAAATTTCAGTTTTTCTATAAGGGCCATTTCAGAACGCTCGTTTTGGGGTTTGGATTTTTCCTCATCCAAAAGGCGTTTTTCCAAAAATTGAAGGTCATCTTCACAGTTATCCAAAACATATTGAATAATGGATTTGATGAAATCCTCTGCCAAATCCATGTTGGCATCCAAATCATAAAAAGCCACTTCGGGTTCTATCATCCAAAACTCTGCAAGGTGTCTTGAAGTGTTGGAGTTTTCGGCTCTAAAAGTAGGTCCAAAGGTGTACACTTTACCCAATCCCATAGCGTAGGTCTCAGCTTCCAACTGCCCGGAAACAGTAAGGTTTGTTTCCTTTCCAAAGAAATCTTGGCTATAGTCCACCTCGCCATTATCACCCACTGGCGGATTTTTCGCATCCAATGTACTCACCCTAAACATTTCACCTGCGCCTTCTGCATCCGAACCGGTAACAATGGGTGCATGCATATAGTAGAATCCATTTTGTTGGAAATAGTTATGGATGGCAAATGCCAGCACGGAACGAACCCGCATAACTGCCGAAAATGTATTGGTACGTACCCTAAGATGTGCTTTTTCCCTTAAAAATTCCAAAGAATGCTTCTTGGGCTGAATAGGGTATGTCTCCGGATCTGCACCGCCATGAACAAAAATGTCGGTAGCCTGGATTTCGATACTTTGTCCTCTTCCCTGACTTTCAACAAGGGTTCCGGTTACCTTCAAAGCAGCTCCGGTGGATACTTGTTTCAGCAAACTCTCTTCAAAATTTTCAAAGTCAACAACGCATTGCAGATTATGGATGGTAGAACCGTCATTTAACGCAATAAAGCGGTTGCTACGGAATGTCTTTACCCATCCGTTTACTTCAACATTTTCTCCAACAGGTTGCTTTTTAAGCAGTTCTTTAATGGAATAAGAGTTCATTTCAGCTTATCGTAAAATTAAGCGGTAAAGATAGCTTTTTGATGAAATATGAGGGCAATGGATAAGGCATATTTATGCTGAGGAAAGACGCTATTTGTCCTTAACGCTGACTTCTTCCTTCGGCAAAATATCAATTTGCGGCTTTTTAAGTACTTCTTTATTGGCAATACTACGTTCCAAAGAAAGTAGAAGGGATGGCAACAAGATCAGATTTGCCAACATCGCAAAGAGTAGGGTTGCGGAAACCAACCCACCCAAAGCCTTGGTCCCGCCAAAACTTGAGATGATAAAAACGGAGAAACCAAAGAAAAGTACTATAGAGGTGTAAAACATACTCACACCGGTTTCGCGGAGGGCTGCATAAACAGACCGTTTTATGTGCCATTTGTGCGTGGCCAATTCTTGCCGATATTTTGCCAGGAAGTGAATGGTATCATCAACGGATATTCCGAAGGCGATGCTAAATACCAAAATGGTTGAAGGTTTTATAGGGACTCCTAGATAGCCCATTAAGCCGGCTGTGATCACCAAGGGTAACAGGTTGGGAACGAGTGATATGATGATCATTCGGAACGAACGGAACAAATAGGCCATAAACAATGAAATCAAACCTATGGCGAGCGCCAGGGAGAGCAATAGATTTTTCACCAAGTATTTGGTTCCTTTTAAGAAAAGCAACGCCTTTCCGGTCATAAAAACGTTGAACCTTTCGGAGGGGAAGATTTTTGCAATGGCCTCTTGCATGTCTTCCTCAATTTCCTCCATACGATCAATTTTCACGTCTCGCATAAAGGTGGTTACTCGTGCGGTTTGACCTGTACTATCAACAAAGCTTTCCAAAAGATCTCCATCATTTTCAGATTTTCGGACAACATCCATGATAAAGGTGTTCTCCTGGGAGGTAGGCAGTTGATAATATTTTGGAATGCCGTTGTAAAAAGCTTGTTTGGAATATTTTACTAGGTTAACCAAGGAAACAGGTTTTGAAAGCTCCGGGGTTTCCTCAATTACAGTACCCAAACGGTCCATTCTTTTCAAGGTGGCTGGTTTTGAAGCTCCATTTTTTCGTTTGGTATCCACTACAATTTCCATAGGCATTATACCATCAAATTCTTCCTCAAAAAATTGGATATCCTTGAAGTAGTGTGTATCCTTGGGCAAATCTTCAATACGACTTCCGGTAATTTCAATTTGGTAGATTCCAATGATGCTTAGAATCAAAACGACAACGGTTGTAATATAGACCGCAATCCGATGGTGTCTTACCATGCGTTCCATCCAATTTACGAAAAGATCGATCCATTTTTTGTTCAAATGCTTCAAATGCTTCGTTTTGGGAAGCGGCATAAAACTATACAGGATGGGAATGATTAATAAAGATAGAATGAAAATGCACAAGATATTGATTGAAGCCACGATACCAAACTCTTTTAGTAGGTCACTATCCAAGATTATGAATGTGGCAAACCCTGAAGCAGTGGTAATGTTGGTCATTAAGGTGGCATTTCCAATTTTGGAAATAACTCGCTGCAATGAAAGTGCTTGGTTTCCGTGTTTTTTGACCTCTTGTTGATATTTGTTAATCAAGAAAATGCAATTCGGGATTCCGATAACAATGATCAAGGGTGGAATTAGAGCGGTTAGAATGGTAATCTCAAACTGGAACAACCCTAATATACCTAAAGCCCACATTACACCAATTATAACGACACACATTGAAATCAAAGTGGCCCGGAAGCTCCTGAAAAAGAAAAAGAAAATGATAGAAGTCACCAAAAGGGCTGCTCCAACAAATAATCCAATTTCGTCTACAATGGCCTTGGCATTCCATGTTCGGATATAGGGCATGCCAGAAATATGAACATCAAGATTGGTTTCTTTTTCAAAATTCTCGACCAAATCGGCAAGATCATTTAAAATAAACTCATTTCGAACAGTGGTGTTCATGATATCCTTATCCAAATAAGCTATGGTCTGGACGGTTCCACTTTCTGCATTAAAGATAAGATTGTCGTAAAACGGAAGTTCATTAAAAAGGTGATTTTTGAGCTTATCAACCTCGTTTTTGGTCTTTGGAGTCTCCTTGATTAGAGGTTCCATAACAAAAACCTGCTTCTCATTGTCTTTGATCAAGACTTTAAGATTGTCGGTGGAAACCACGAAGTCAATTTCCGGAAATGCTTCCAGTTGTTTGCTCAGCTTATTCCAGCGATTGAATTTGCTTGGGGTAAAAAGCGTGGAGTCACGAATACCAAGAACTATGGCGTTTCCTTCTTCACCAAATATACTTTTGAACGCATTGTATTGCACTGTGGCAGGATGGTCATCAGGAAGTATGTTGGCCTCAGTATTGGAAAACCGCATATGTTTCCACTGAAGACCCAAAAAAACCGTAAAAGCTGCGACACACAGAAGGATGAGAATCCTATTTCTTAAAATTATCCGTGCGACCCTTGGCCAAAATCCTTTTGTTAGCTTAGCTACCATACCGGTTTTATTGGGCGCAAAGGTAGAAAATGATAAGTTGTGTTCCTAGAGAATGTAATTGGATATGACGTAAGATTATACCTTCATTATTTCGCCTTCCTTAACCCCAAAAATAGTATCTACTTTTTTGCTGTAGTTATCGGTAAGGTCTTGGACGTCAACCTCGGCATTCTTTAACCGATCTTCAGAGATATCTAGGGATTTAAGCTCCTTGTTGGCCTCTTGTCTGGCACTACGAATACTGACCTTGGCATCCTCGGCTTCTGATTTAGCCTGTTTAACCAGTTGAATCCTTCGTTCTTCGGTTAGGGGAGGAACGTTGATGATGATCATTTCACCATTGTTCATAGGATTAAAGCCCAAGTTCGAATTTATGATGGCAGTTTCAATATCCGAAAGGATATTTTTTTCCCAGGGTTGAACAGAAAGTGTTCTGGCATCTGGAGTGTTAATATTAGAAACTTGTGAAAGAGGGGTCTGGGAACCATAATATTCTACCATGACCGTAGATAACATAACCGGACTAGCTTTTCCAGCACGAATTTTAACCAAAGCCTTTTCAAGGTGGGAAATGCTACCCTCCATGCTCTCTTTGGCACTGTCTAGTATAAATATTACTTCTTCTTCCATAATTTTTGAACTTTATTTACTGCATTCAAACTGTATGCCAACTTAAATATTTACCACGGTTCCTATATTTTCGCCGGAAACTATTTTCATTAGATTTCCTCTTGTGTTCATGTCAAAGACCACAATGGGCAATTCGTTTTCTTGGCTTAGTGTGAATGCCGTGGTATCCATCACTTTAAGCCCTTTGGAAAGCACATCATTAAAGGAAATACTATCAAACTTGGTCGCTGTTTTGTCTTTTTCAGGGTCCGAGGTGTAAATTCCATCTACTCGTGTTCCCTTAAGGATAACATCGGCTTTTACCTCAATCGCCCTTAATACCGCTGCTGAATCTGTTGTGAAATACGGATTCCCTGTTCCACCTCCAAAAATTACCACTCTACCTTTTTCCAAATGACGGATAGCTCTCCTTCGGATAAAAGGTTCTGCCACCTCATTGATTTTAACGGCAGATTGGAGCCTTGTCTCCACACCTTGGATTTCCAAGGCACTTTGTAAGGCCAATCCGTTGATGACTGTGGCCAACATTCCCATATGGTCTCCTTGAACACGGTCCATTCCCTGACTCGCTCCGGAGAGGCCCCTAAAAATATTGCCTCCACCAATTACAATGGCTACTTCAACACCTTTTGCAACAACAGCTTTGATGTCTTCCGCGTATTCCGAAAGTCTTTTTGCGTCAATTCCGTATTGCTGTTCACCCATTAGGGCCTCACCACTTAGTTTTAATAAAATTCTTTTGTATTGCATTGAGATATGTTGAAGTCGGGACAAAAATAATCAAAATTATTTACGGCAAACTAATCGAAAAAGAGATCGCCCAAGAATAATTTGAAGAAAAAAATCATACATTTTGTAACCTTTTCAAAAAACAAAAGTATATCCTTCAAACAGCCAAAAATAGTAGCCCGTTGCAAAACCTAACCGACAATTCGTTAATGCTCAAAGTCAAGAGTGGGGACTTGGACAAGTTGGGGTTGTTGTACGAGAGACATAAAAAAAGGCTATTTGGATTTTTCTACAATCTGGGAAACAACCCATCAGTAAGTGAGGATTTGGTCCAAAATGTCTTTGTAAGGATTTTAAAATATAGAAAATCTTATTCCGGAGAAGGTGCTTTTGCAGCTTGGATGTTTAGGATGGCCAGAAACGTGCATTATGACCATCACAAGAAAATGGCAAAACAAAACCTTTCATCTGGGATTGCGCCGGATGAGTTGAAATTGGTGACTGAGGACCAATTAAATGTTGACCACGAGATAGAGGGAAACAAGGCTGCCCTAAAGCAGGCATTGTCCATGTTGCCTGGGGAGAAAAGAGAGTTGTTGGTGTTGAGCAAGTATAGAGAATTAAAGTTTAGTGAAATAGCGCAAATTATTGGATGCTCAGAAGGAGCTGCAAAGGTTAGGGTGCACCGTGCCCTAAAAGATTTAAGAACGATTTTTTTACAATTGGAAATCGCATGAGATGATGAACAAAGAAAAGTTTGAAATACAAGTGATGGATTTTCTTTCGGGGCAAATGTCCGAAAAGGAGAAAAAAGATTTTAAAAATTTCCTCGACGAGAATCCTGAATATGCAACCGAATTTAATGAGCTATCCAACACCTTAAAAAGCGTAAATGACCTGGACGCTCCCCTACCATCTGGGAAAATGGATGAAACCTTCTTTTCAATGCTCTATGAAGAAGTGGAAAAAACAAAGGAGAAAAATACTCTGAATGTATTCAAGGGATGGATAACGACAATCTTTAAACCGCAACTGGCTTATGGAATTCTACTGCTGGCAATGGGTTTCGGAATAGGGCATTATTTGAATTTGGGGAATCAGACCAAAAATACAAACCCGGCGATGGTCAATGAAGAGACTGAGCATGTGAGACAAAAGCTGGTGTTGACGCTTTTGGACCAACCTTCGGCAAATCAAAGATTACAGGGCGTAAGTGAGGCAAATAAATTTGATGCTGTTGATGAGAAAGTAATTATGGCTTTGCTTCAAACGCTGAACAACGACTCCAATGTTAACGTGAGGTTGGCGGCCGTTGAATCCTTGACAAATTATGTGGATGACCCAGTGGTCCGGCAGGGATTGGTACAATCCATCCCGCATCAAGAATCACCCATATTACAGGTAACCTTGGCCAATCTAATGGTGGCCTTGCAGGAGAAGTCGTCCATTGAACCCTTTAAACAATTGTTACAAGAAAAACAGTTGGATACAACGGTGAAGAAGAAAATTAGAAAATCCATAGAATCCATTATCTAAATAAATCAATCATTCCCTTTGGGAATAAATCAAATCACGAACAGTCAAATTTTTAAAACGATGAAACAGTTAATCACAATGGCTTGTATTGTCCTTTTTATGGGAATGCCAAGCTCAAAAGCACAACAAAAGAAGCTTACGGAAAAAATTAAAAAGGAAATTTCGTTTGCTCCGGAATCAGAGAACAGCCTAATCATCAGAAACATTTTTGGATCTATTTCCGTCGAAGGATATAATGGAAACAAGGTTTTGGTAGAGGTTGAAAAAATAATCATGTCCGATGACTCTGAAGGTTTGGAATTGGGAAAGCAAGAGCTTCAACTTATGGTTGTTAAGGATAAAAAAGGGGTGATTTTACATCCAGATGCACCGTATATGGAATTCGACAAAAACAATCTTAGGTATAATTGGTGCAACAATAATGAAGAACTTGCCTATGAACACAGGTTGAACTTTAGCGTTAAAGTGCCTTATGCCGCCAAAGTTGATGTGGGTACCGTGAATAACGGTGAGGTTTTAGTTGAAAATACGCGAGGCAGCTCTATCAAAGCCCGGAATATTAATGGGGGCATCACCTTGACCAATGTAACCGGAAAAACGCTGGTAAATTGTATCAACGGGCCTGTCAATATCACCTATGCCAACAATCCAACGGGTTCCTCGGAGTATTACTCCTTAAATGGGGATATCAATATTTCATATCAAAAAGCACTTTCGGCCAAGATTTCCTTTAAAAGTATGAATGGGGAGATGTTTACGGATTTTGATATTAATAAACAGTATATGAAAACCCGGAAAAATTCAAGTGGGGAGCATAAACCAAAATATAAGTACGAAGCCAGACCCATAGTTCAGATTGGAAATGGACAAGTCGATTTTGATTTTGAAACGCTGAACGGAAATGTATTCATCAAAAAAATATAAAGTCATGAAAAACTTCAAATTAGTTATAGTATTGATTGCGCTCGCAGTAATGGGCAATCTTTCAGCACAGGAAACGAGCATTGATCTGTTTTCAATTCCCTTAAGTGATGCTTCGGCTCCCGGAAAACTGGTCATAGATCAACTTTCCGGTTCGATAAATGTGGTCGCATATGATGGTAATGAGGTGATTATAAAAGCTTCCTTTGAGAACAAAAAAGAACATTATGGGAAAGAGCATAAACGTGACGGGATGAAGAGAATTGAGAATTCATCCTTGGACATAAGTGCGGAGGAAAAAAACAATGTGGTGCGCGTAATCAATGAACAATGGAACAGAGCTACCAATCTACAAGTAAAAGTTCCCAAGAACTTTGCACTTAAATTGTCAACCGTAAATGAAGGCAATATTTATGTTGAAGGTGTTAGCGGGGAAATGGAAATCAGCAATGTAAATGGGGGGATTACACTGAAATCGGTGAGTGGTTCCGCTTCAACGGATACCGTAAATGGTAATATAAAGGTTGATTTTAATAGTATTTCAGGGGATGCAAATATGGCCTTTAGTAGTTTGAATGGAGATTTGGACATTACCTTCCCCAACTCTTTGAAGGCCGATGTTAAGGCGAAGACGGACATGGGAGACATTTATACGGATTTTGATATGCAAGTTTCGGCCAATCAACCAGAGGTGAATAAAAATAATTCCTCCGGAACTTATAAAGTTAAGATAGAGCAGTGGGTGCAAGGAAAGATTAATGGGGGTGGTCCTGAAATGCTGTTCAAGACATTTAATGGGGATATTCTTATTAAATCAAAATAGCAATAAGCTTAGGCAAAAAAAAACCGCTACATAGTAGCGGTTTTTTTGTTTCATATGCTTTTGGTTATCCCAAAGCTACTCTTTGGAAACCGGTTACTTCCAAGCTGGAATCTACAGATTTCACATATTGGGCAACACTTTGCTTGCTATCTTTGATGAAAGCCTGGTTGATCAAAGTATTGTCTTTAAAGAAACGCTTCAATTTTCCTTTGGCAATATTGTCCAACATTGCTTCTGGCTTACCTTCTTGACGCAATTGATCTTTAGCGATCTCGATTTCCTTGTCGATAACGGATTGATCAACACCTTCTTCGTTCAAAGCGACAGGATTCATAGCTGCAGCCTGCATGGCTACATCTTTAGCGGCTTGGGCAGCACCATCTACATTGGCGGACAAACCAACCAAAGTAGCGATTTTATTTCCTGCATGGATATACGAACCAACGAAGGGAGCATCTAATTTTTCAAAACTTCCGATTTCGATTTTCTCACCGATAACACCAGTTTGCTCAGTCAATTTTTCAGCGACTGTCATCCCGTTGAATGCAGATGCCAAGAAAGCATCTTTGTCATCAGAATCCAAAGCAACATCGGCCAATTCATTGGCAAGTGTAACAAAGCTTTCGTTTTTTGCAACGAAATCTGTTTCACAGTTCAAAGAAATTACAACGCCTTTTGAATTGTCGGCATTGACTTTAGCAATAGCTGCACCTTCGGAAGAATCTCTGTCGGCTCTTTTGGCTGCAACTTTTTGACCTTTTTTTCTAAGGATTTCTATTGCTTTTTCAAAATCACCATCTGCTTCAACCAAGGCCTTTTTGCAATCCATCATTCCAGCTCCGGTGGTCTTTCTTAATTTATTTACTTCTGCGGCGGTAATCTTTGCCATTTTTCTCTCTTTTTAAATTTATTAAAGTGGCACTCTTAGAGTGCATTGTTAGACGTTGTCCAGTAAATATTGGCTATTCAACCCCACCTTTGGCGTTGTCTTGCCATTCTTTTAGTTCATCCCATTTGCCATCGGCAGCCATTTGTGCCTGCTTAGGCCATGATGTAGGGTCTAAATGAGCCATTCTTGAGCTAGCCTCAGTCAAAATCTCCTTGATTTTTTCTGGGTCAGCTTTTGCCAATTTTGCAAAAGTATCGATGCCAGCAGCAATTAATGCTTCGGCAGCTTTGGGTCCAGCACCTTCAACTTTGGTCAAATCATCTGCTTTGGCAGCTTTTGCCTTGGTTGCTTTTGGTTCTTCTTTGACCTCAGCAGCTTCCTTTTTTGGGGCAGCTTCTTCTTTTGCCTTTGGTTCTGGTTTTTCTTCAACCGCTGGAGCTTCTTCAGCTTTGGCAGGGGCTTTTTCAGCTTTAGCTGGAGCCGCAGTTTCTACAGGAGCTTCTGTCTTGGTTTCAGCTTTAGCTTCGGTTCCTTTTTCTTCCTGCTTTTCGTTCTTACGATCTGCCAATCCCTCGGCAACTGCATTGGTCACCTCGGTTAGGATAGCCTCGATTGATTTCCCGGCATCATCATTTGCGGGAATAACATAATCGATTGGTCTTGGGTCAGAGTTTGTGTCGACCATTGCAAAAATTGGAATGTTCAATTTTTGAGCTTCCTTCACTGCAATGTGCTCCCTCATGGTATCCACGATGAAAATTGCACCAGGCAATCTTGTCATGTCTGCAATGGAGCCAAGGTTTTTCTCCAATTTTGCACGAAGACGGTCAACTTGCAATCGCTCTTTCTTGGAAAGGGTGTTGAAAGTACCATCTTTCTTCATGCGGTCAATCGCAGCCATTTTTTTAACTGCTTTACGAATAGTAACAAAGTTGGTCAACATACCACCTGGCCATCTTTCAGTGATGTAAGGCATGTTTACTTTGGATACTTTATCCGCGACAATGTCTTTTGCTTGCTTTTTGGTGGCTACGAAAAGGATTTTTCGGCCAGATGCAGCAATTTTCTTGAGGGCCTCATTGGCCTCATCAAGTTTTGCAACTGTTTTGTAAAGGTTGATGACGTGGATTCCGTTACGCTCCATGTAGATATAAGGAGACATGTTGGGATTCCACTTTCTTGTTAGGTGTCCGAAATGCACACCTGCTTCTAGTAAGTCTTTTACTTCAATGTTTGCCATTTTTTGTAATTAGTTTACGTTCCGTTGTAGTAGCAATGGATTGGTGGTCGCAAATTTGCTCGCCCTACCCATTTAGATGCTAAACTAAATTCCAAAAAGTCGATTTTTTTTCCTTTTTGGAACAACGACAACTTGGTTAAAAATATAACCCTGAAATAAACAAATGCTTCAGGGTTTTCAATGAACTTATATAGATTCGGTGCAAAGCACCTGAACATATTAACGTTTAGAGAACTGGAATTTCTTACGGGCTTTCTTCTGACCGAATTTCTTTCTTTCCACCATTCTCGGATCCCTAGTCAATAAACCTTCTGGCTTAAGAACGGCTCTGTTCTCTTCATTTATTTCACACATTGCTCTGGACAAAGCCAAACGAACTGCTTCAGCCTGACCAGTGATTCCTCCACCATAAACATTCACCTTGACATCAAATGCATCCTCATTACCAGTCAATGCAAACGGCTGCTTTACTTTATATTGCAATGTTGCTGTAGTAAAGTAATCGTTCAAATCCTTTTTGTTGATGGTAATGTTTCCTTTTCCTTCAGAAACATATACTCTTGCTACAGCAGTTTTTCTTCTACCAATCTTATGAACCACTTCCATTATTTAAAGTCGTTTAAGTTTATTGCTTTTGGTTTTTGTGCTTCCTGACCGTGTTCTGCACCGGCATATACTTTTAGGTTTCTGAACAAGTCAGCTCCCAATCTGTTTTTTGGAAGCATCCCCTTAACGGATTTTTCAATGATACGCTCTGGGTGCTTGGTCAACAAATCTTTAGCTGAAGTGGAACGCTGTCCTCCTGGATAACCTGTATATCTCTGATATTCTTTATCCTCCCATTTGTTCCCAGTTAGGTTGATTTTCTCTGCATTGATAACAATTACATTGTCACCACAATCAACATGGGGAGTAAAATTGGGCTTATGTTTTCCTCTAAGCAACTTGGCTACTTTTGATGCCAATCTACCTAGCGTTTGTCCCTCAGCGTCAACCAACAACCATTGCTTGTCAACGGTAGCTTTATTGGCAGAAATAGTCTTATAACTTAATGTGTCCACTTCTAGAATATTATTGATTTAAAAACCTATCCCGTTAAACGGGCTGCAAATGTACAATTATTAGATTGAATTACAAATGGTTGATTTGGAATTTTTTTACTTTTTCCAATCGGCCGGCAAAGTTAAAAAGTTGCAGGGATGATTCAGCCATGGTTTGTTAAAAATGATATAAAAGTATGGATGGGTGTAACTGTTTGAATTTTTGTGGGTCTTTAAGGTAGCTAATCAATCAAAAAACGAGCAAAGTGAAAAGGTTAATCATTTTCTTCACGCTTATTTTCTGTGCTACTTATGTCCATGCGCAAGATTCCACAGAGATAGTTCCCAAAAAGATTTATGTTACCAAACCCATAGAGCAAACTTTACCACCCATTGTAGATGGTCTTTTAACGGATGAGGCATGGGACCTTGTTGAATGGGCCGGGGATTATGTCGAATTTCAACCCGACGAGAACACTCCACCAAGCCATCAAACCAAGTTCAAAATTGTTTACGACAGTAAGAACCTATATATAGGTGTAAGATGTTACGATTCCGAACCCGATAAAATTGTCAAACGATTGTCTAGAAGGGATGGTTTTGAAGGTGATTGGATTGAATTCAATATAGACAGCTATCACGACAAACGAACTTCATTTTCATTCAGCGTTACGGCGGCTGGGGTAAAAGGCGATGAGTTTGTTTCTAATAACGGTAACAATTGGGATGATAGTTGGAATCCAATATGGTACACCAAAACAAACGTTGATCATGAGGGTTGGACCGCCGAGTTGCGGATTCCCTTGAGCCAACTCAAATTTGGGAAGGAAGATGAACAAGTCTGGGGGTTACAATCCACCCGAAGATTTTTTAGGGCTGAAGAACGTTCGCTTTGGCAGCGGAAACCCATAGATACACCAGGTTGGGTCAGCGAATTTGGAGAATTACATGGACTTAAGCAGATTGAGCCACAGAACCAATTGGAGATTCAACCCTATACGGTGACCAGCGCAGAAACCTATGAGGCGGAAGATGGAAATCCCTTTAGGGATGGAAGCGAAAATGATGTAACCGTGGGACTGGATGCCAAAATTGGGGTCACCAACGATTTGACACTTGATTTGACCGTAAACCCTGATTTTGGCCAAGTTGAGGCTGATCCATCTGCCATTGCCTTGGATGGATTTCAAATATTCTTTAGGGAACAACGACCATTTTTTGTTGAGAACAAGAACATTTTCGACTTCAGGATCTCACGGTCCGAGGCTGGGGATACTTTTGGCTTTGACAATGTTTTTTATTCGCGAAGAATTGGAAGAAGTCCCCAGGGTTCTCCCAATACGTCGGACAATGAATTTGTGGACCAACCCGATAACACACCGATAATTGGAGCGGCTAAATTTAGCGGCAAAACCAAGGACGGCTGGGCCATCGGAATACTGGAAAGTGTTACGGCCAAAAAATATGCGCTGATAAGCAACGATGTGGGGGAAGAACGCAAAGAGGTAGTGGAGCCATTGACCAATTATTTTGTGGGAAGGCTTCAAAAAGATTTTAATAATCGAAATTCGTATATCGGGGGAATTTTTACTGCCACAAATCGGGATGACCTGACCCAAGAATTGGATTTTCTGCACAAATCTGCATTTACGGGAGGAATAGATTTCAAACATCAATGGAACGAACGTGACTGGTATGTTGGGGGAAATATCATCTTTAGCCATGTGACCGGTAGCCAGGAATCCATAAAAAATACACAGGAGTCAATCACCCATCTCTTTCAACGTGTTGGGGCTGATCACATAGAATTGGATACAACAAGAACATCCCTCTCCGGTACAGGAGGGAACCTTCAGATTGGGAAGGTAGGTAACGGGCATTGGAAGTTTGAATCCGGTGCGACATGGCGCTCCCCGGAACTAGAATTGAACGATATCGGTTTTCAAAGGCAAGCGGATGATATTCGTCATTACACTTGGATTGGCTACCAAACTCTAAAGCCCGATAGCACATTTAGAAGGGTGGGCATTAACTACAACCATTGGAGTGCATGGGATTTTAATGGAAACCATAATGTGTTGCGCTTTAATACCAACAGCTGGCAAAATTGGAAAAACAACTGGTTTACAAATTTGGGAATGACGTATACGGCGATGCAATATTCCAATTTTGCATTGCGGGGAGGTCCTAGATTGAGGCAGTCTTCGGGAATCAATATGTGGAATAGTATCAGCACAGATAGAAGAAAAAAATTGAGTTTTAGCATGTTTCAACGTGGAAGTAGGGCGTTTGACAAATCTTATCGCTTTTATTATGTTGAAGCGGGAGCAACTTATCAACCCATAAATGCTTTGCGCATTTCTGCCTTCCCATCCTTGAGTACCAATAATGACAGGTTGCAGTTCATTGATAATTTTGATGATGTAAATGGGTCGCCAAGATATCTTAATGGTCATATTCAACAAAGAACGTTGAGCATGTCTTTTCGGTTGAACTATACCATCAATCCAAATTTGACCATTCAATATTGGGGCCAACCTTTTATTTCGAGAGGACGTTATTCCAACTTTAAACATATCGTCAATCCAACAGCAAAACAATTTGAAGATAGATTTCAAGCTTACCAAGGAAATCAGGTCACTTTGGTGGATGACACCTATTCAATAGATGAGAATTTAAATGGGGTCGAAGACTTTAGTTTCGGTAATCCGGATTTTTCCTTTGTCCAATTTCGTTCCAATCTGGTAATACGTTGGGAATATATCCCGGGATCTGAAATTTTTCTGGTTTGGTCCCAAGATGTTTCTCAAAATGGGGACCCATCAGATGGATTGTTGTCCAGTTTGGGAGACAATATATTAGGTCAAAAACCACAGAATATTTTCCTGTTGAAAGCAACCTATAGGTTCGTTTTATAAAACCTTTTTGAATCAACCCAGTTTTTCCAGTGCTGAAACCAAAGCCTTATTGGCTTCGTGATCCCCAATCGTAATGCGAACTTTCCCGGGAGCTCCAAATTGGGAGACAGGCCTTACCATGACGCCATGTTGCATTAGAAAGTCGGTAAACTCAAATTCCGGTAACGGAGGATCGACCAAAAAGAAATTTGCTTGGGTAGGCCAGTATTTAATGCCGAGCCTGTCAAAAGCTTCAGAAAGAAATTTTCGGCCTTCAATGACAGTCCTGACCGTATTTTGAACAAATTCAACATCATTCAGTGCTCCAATGGCAGCTTCCGTCGAAGTATGGGGAAGCAAAAAGGGTTTGTGTATTTGTCTTAGGTATTGTGCTATTTTCTTCGTAGTGTAGCAATACCCAATCCGCTGTCCAGCCAAACCATATGTTTTTGAAAAACTATTAATGGCGATTAGGTTATGATTTTCTTTTACATAGGGTAGCCCAGAGACATAATCATCAGCATCGGCAAAATGACGATACACTTCGTCAAGTACAACTACGATGTTTTTTGGAATTCGAGATAGAAAATCATCCAGAATGGCTTTCGGAATATACGTCCCTGTCGGATTGTTTGGGCTGGTCAAGAATACAATCTTCGTTTTATCCGTTATTGCTGCCAAAATTCCTTCAACATCCAATGAATAATCGGGTTCCTTTAGGGGAACATCGATTTGCTTTGCGCCATACCACCTTGAGAAAACCGAGTAGGGCAAAAAACATGGATTGGAAAAAATGACCTCATCACCTTCATTGATAAAGGCGCGCAGAATCATATCAATGATTTCGGAACCACTATTTCCGCAGATGAATTGGAAAACGGAGAGTTCGCCCTTAAAATCATCCACTAGGGCTTTTCGTAACCGGATATCGGTTTGATCCGGATAAATATGAACATTTTTAGCCGCTGCTATCAAAGCTTCGGTAGCCATGGGGGATTGGCCCAAGGGATTTTCGTTGGAAGAAAGTTTATAGATTTTCTGTCCGCCATTGGCTGGAATGCCCTTGCCACCCTCATAAGCTTTTTTGGGCTGTAAATAAGGCTTGAAAATAGATTCGATTTCGTTGCTCATTAGCTTAGTTGTTCAGCGTACATCAATATGGCCAACGCTTTTGCAGCGTTGTTTTCATTTAAAACTTGTTGTGCCACCCAATGCAATTCGGTTTTAAGCTTTTTTGGATCGTTTTTTAATTTTTTGGAGAGCATCCTGATCTCATCGTCTTGAGCAATTTCCTCAACTTCACCGTTTGTGGGAAGCTGCTCCATATTGCCCAATCGTCCTAGGTTGTTTCCGGTCAAAACATCGCTTTTTCGAACTCCTTCCGGTAGTTGATCCACACCGATACCTTTGGTTCTGATAGGCTTCGGAATTTCAAACAGCGCATCTCCACTAGCCCGGGTATACCAATTACCACCCATTCTGCCAACCAAATCCAATTTTTTGGGATCTAATTTTCCTTCTTCATCCAAAAAAGCTTCATTAATATGGATAAGCTCTACTTTGGCTAAAATTAAATTCCCTGCTCCTGGAGTATCTGCCAGCTCAATGACCTCGGTCACCGAACATTCAAAGGAAACGGGAGCTTCCGCAACACGCGGAGGTCGAACCTTTTCACTGGGCACCTCGGTTAATCCAGATTTTACAAATTCGTTGACTCCTTTTTCATAGGCAGTGCTGGAAAGTGACATTTGTTCCACCAACGGGAAGTCCACAATATTAATGACCACTTCCGGCACCTCTTTTACATTTTGGTGTGAATGTTTGAGCGAATTATCCCTTCCACTTCGCGCTGGCGAGAAAATCATAAGAGGAGGGTTGGAGCTGAATACATTGAAAAAGCTAAAAGGACTCAAATTCACGTTACCATCTGAATCAATGGTACTTGCAAAGCAAATGGGCCTTGGAGCCACGGCAGAAAGCAAATATGCATGCAAATCAGGTTGCGGAATTGCTATTGGATCTATGGTTTTCGTCATTGATTTTTTAATTGTCATTCCTGCGAAGGCAGGAATCTATAATTAGACAAAGAGGTTCCCGATTTCTCGGGAATGACAAAGCTATGTTATTTGGCAGGAAGCACTTTAGCGCTGACATCACCAAATCCAACACGAATATCGCCTTTTTCCGCATAACCTCTCATGATTACGGTGTCCCCATCTTGTATGAACTTACGCTCCGAACCATCTTTCATTTTAAGGGGTTTGGTTCCCATCCAAGCCAGCTCCAACATGGAACCGTATGAATTTTCATCCTTTCCAGAAATAGTTCCAGAACCATAAAGGTCACCAATATTGATGTTGCATCCATTCACAGTGTGGTGTGCCAACTGCTGCGCCATGTTCCAGTACATGTATTTGAAGTTGGAATGGCAAACAACTTGCTCTTCAACATTTTCAGGTGCAATGCCAACCTCAAGCTTGATATCGTAATTTTTTGTGCCTTCAAATTCCAAATACGGGAGAACTTTTGGATTTTGTTCAGGCCCAGAAACCCTAAAAGGATCCAAGGCTTCCAAGGTAACAATCCATGGAGAGATGTGCGAGGCAAAATTTTTGGCCAAAAATGGCCCCAAGGGAACGTATTCCCATTTTTGAATATCTCGGGCCGACCAATCGTTGAGCAGGACCATTCCGAAAATATAATCTTCGGCCTCATCTGTTGAAATGGACGCTCCGATATTTGTATTTTTTCCCGTAATAAAGCCCATTTCCAATTCAAAATCCAAGCGTTGCGAAGGGCCAAAGATTGGAGTCTCAGCATCCTTCGGAAGCGTTTGTCCCTTTGGTCTATGAATAGGTTCTCCACTGGCAATAATGGAGCTGGCCCTACCGTGATACCCTACGGGAATATGTTTCCAATTGGGCATTAACGCCTTCGCAGGGTCGCGAAACATTGTGCCCACGTTGGTGGCATGTTCAATACTGGAGTAAAAGTCGGTGTAATCGCCAATGTAAACGGGCATATGCATCTGGGCATCCGATTGAAGTACAAAAAGTTCAGGCTTTCCGGCCAAAACCGAATCTTCATCTTGAAGCCAATGTTGAATATCTTTTCGAACCCTATTGGTTATCTTCTTGCCCAAGGAAATGAAATCGTTCAGGACTTCTTTTTCAAGAACGGCGGTGTTAAAATCGAATACGTCCAATTCGGCCACTGCTACCAAATCTAAAATATGTTCACCGATGGCCACGCCAGCCCTTGGGCTTCTATCTTCAGTTGAAAAAATTCCAAAGGGAATATTGTGAATTGAAAAATCTGAGTTTTCAGGTATGTTTATGATCATATAAATTCTTTGTGTCATTCCTGCGCTTCGTCTGGCTCAGCATAAACTCCGGCAGGAATCTAATTTTTCTTTGTTTTGGATTCTCATTTTCATGGGAATGACATTATGTGCTAATGAATTACTCCACCCAAGACTTGTAGTAACTGCCGTCATCTATTTTCAATGCGTTTTCCGTAACCTGCAGGGGTTTGAATGTGTCGATCATCACAGCGAGCTCCAAGGTTTCCTTTTTGCCGATACTTGCTTCATAGGTGCCCGGGTGAGGCCCATGTGGAATTCCAGATGGATGCAGTGAAATATGGCCCTTGGCAATATTGGTTCTGCTCATAAAATCTCCATCAACATAATACAGGACCTCATCAGAATCTATGTTGGAATGGTTGTATGGTGCTGGAATAGCCTTTGGATGATAATCGTACAATCTTGGACAGAAAGAGCATATCACAAAAGCATCGGTTTCAAATGTTTGATGCACTGGAGGTGGTTGATGTACCCGGCCAGTAATGGGTTCAAAATTATGGATGGAAAATCCGTAGGGATAGTTATAGCCATCCCAGCCCACAACGTCAAATGGGTGTGTAGCATAAACCAAGCTATGCAGCATCCCTTGTTTTTTGACTTTGATCAAAAAATCACCCTTCTCATCATAGGTCTCCAAATCCTGGGGTAACTTATAGTCCCGCTCACAGAAAGGAGAGTGTTCCAACAATTGTCCAAACCAATTTCTATATCTTTTTGGTGTATAGATTGGGCGAAACGATTCCGAATATAGGATGCGGTTATCCTCGCTGTCGAACTCTATTTGATAGATCATACCGCGCGGGATGATCAGATAATCCCCGTACTCAAAAGGAATATTGCCCACAAAGGTTCGCAGAGTGCCCGACCCTTTATGAATGAACAACATTTCATCGGCATCAGCATTTTTATAAAAGTAGGATGTCAATGATTTTTTGGGTGCTGCCAGTCCAATATGGATGTCATTGTTTACCAAAAGCGGCTCACGAGCTTCCAAAAAATCATCTTTTGGAGCAACATCAAACCCAATGAGCTTTCTTGAAGTTATGTTTTTTTCTACCGCAATTTTAGGTCTTACATCAATGGCCTTGCCGATTTCCTTAACCTGTGTAGGTCTATGGTTTTGGTAAAGCAGCGATGACATTCCATCAAACCCTATGGTGCCGAACAACTGCTCGTAATAAAGGCCACCATCCGGTTTGGTAAACTGGGTATGTCTTTTCTGTGGGATTTTCCCGAGTTTATGATAAATGGGCATGGTTATGAGTTATGAGTTAAAAGTGTTGGGTTATGAGTTAAAAAACTGTTCACTGTTTACTCAAAACTCAACACTGATAGCTTATTAATGTAAAGTTCCCCTGACTTCTTGTTCGCGCTCAATAGCTTCGAACAGTGCCTTAAAGTTACCTTTTCCAAATGATTGTGCGCCCTTTCTTTGTATAATTTCAAAGAACATGGTAGGTCTTGGCTCTACCGGACGCGTGAAAATCTGGAGTAAGTACCCTTCGTCATCACGGTCTACCAAAATCCCCAATTCCCTTAGCGGTGCGATATCTTCATCGATTTTACCTACACGATCTGTAACAGCTTCGTAGTATGTATCTGGAACCCTAAGGAACTCAACTCCACGACTTCTCAACTGTTTTACCGTGGAAATGATGTCATCGGTTGCCACAGCAATATGCTGAACACCTTCGCCTTCATAAAAGTCAAGATATTCCTCAACTTGTGATTTTTTCTTGCCTTCCGCTGGTTCGTTGATAGGAAATTTGATCCTTCCGTTGCCGTTGCTCATCACTTTGCTCATCAAAGCGGTATACTCTGTTGAAATGTCATCGTCATCAAAGGAAAGGATGTTGACAAAGCCCATGACGTTTTCATAAAACTCCACCCAATGGTTCATTCTGTTCCAATCGACATTCCCTACCATGTGATCGACATATTTTAGACCCGTTGGTTCTGGGTTGTAATCAGGAGTTTCCCATTTTTTGTATCCAGGCATAAAAATGCCATTGTAGTCTTTTCTTTCCACAAAAATATGGACAGTTTCACCATAGGTGTAGATGCCTGAGCGAACTATTTTTCCGTGCTCATCTTCCTCCGTTTGTGGTTCCATATAGGATTTGGCGCCTTTTTCTATGGCCGTGTTGTAAGCATAAGTGGCATCATCTACCCATAGGGCTACCACTTTGACACCATCTCCATGCTGATCAATATGTCTACCTATATCAGTACCACTTCGTAGAGGAGATGTCAATACCAAACGAATCTTATCTTGAACCACCACATAACTTTCCTTATCTTTTAAACCGGTTTCAAGACCAGCATAGGCCAAGGATTGAAATCCGAAAGCAGTTTTATAAAAATGTGCAGCCTGTTTGGAATTGCTCACATAAAGCTCTAAATAATCGGTACCGTTGATCGGCATAAAATCTTTGGCTGCATCGTGCAATTTGGGTAATGTAGATGTTTCCATAGGTGCTATATTTTGATTGTAAAATTAAAAATTGTTGTTGATGCAACAAAAATAATAAATTTGAAATAATATTTAGCAATGGTGGTGCAAATAATTGTTAAAATTGTTCTCTTAAATTTGTCATTACCACTTTAAGCTTTTCGAAGTGTGATTTTAGGAAGTTTATAGGCTTAGACAAGCTCAGGATGATAGAATAAGCATTTATGCTCAATCGTATTGATGAAATATCGGGAATTGGATTACACTTGGATCTGGTCCTACGCAAGGTGCAGGATGCTTATCTGAGAAAGTTCAAGGAGTTGGAAATTGACCTTACCATTGAACAATGGGTGATTCTTTATCGCATTTACCAATTGGGAGATGATGTTTCCCAATCCGATATTGTAAAATCCAACTTTAGGAACCGCGCCACTACTTCTCGCGTTATTGGGGGCCTTGAGCGTAAGGGGTGGATAACCAAAACCCGGTTTGATGGTGATATGAAACGCTTTAAACTGGAGCTGACTTCCAAAGGAAAGGGCGTAATTGCCACCATTGAACCCCATGCCAACCTATTGCGCAGACAGGCCATTAAGGGTTTGGATAAGAAAGAATTTGAAACTTTTTTAAAGGTGCTGGACCAAATTTGGGAAAACTACCATCATTAATTTTCTAGTTCTTTATTGAAAAATTCCCAGCTGGAAACCAACTCAAATTCGGGAGTGTTTTCAAATAACATATCCAATGTCCATTTATGATTATCCCCGACAATAACTAAAATTCGATCATTTGGTTTGTTCATTTTGATAACATTCGCTAACATTCTAACATTTCTTCTGTACCACCTTCCTAACCAATCCGGGCCAATCCAGTTTTTTTGAATACCTACCCTAACCTCATAACTGTGCATTCTTTGTGCGTTAATTTGTTGTGCCCGGGGTGAGTTGCGCAAGACAATTTGATCTAAAAGAGACATTTTTTTTAAAAGGTTTTGATTATGTCTAAAGGTTTCAATAATCTTCTTCTCGTATTTGTCAAAAAAACCTGGATCATTTTTTTGAGCGTATTCGCTAAAGCTGTCAAAGGAAAAATCCTGAAGGGATCCAATGAATTCGGTCTGGTTGTCGAAAAAAAATAAACTTTCGTGGCGCATTGTTTTGGCCAAGCGAAAACCCAATTGAAATACTTCATTTTCCTTGTTGGTTATAAATGTTGGGTTTTCCTGGAACTCCTGATAATTTTTATTTGCCAGTTCGGATGCCGAAGGTTCCCATTCCAAAACAATTTTGGTTGGCTTATACTTTTTTAGAATTTCAACAAGTTGGATAATGGATTTTTGTTTTTCGGTATTCAAAACCGACTTGTCAAAGTGAAAGGTGCCAAGGACCATTACTTTAGAAATGGTCAAGGAGTCATAATCCATTAATTGAGGTTCTACTTCTTCAAGGGAACGATCTAGCTTTGTTTGCGCCGAAACGTTTAGGTCATTAAAAAATAATATAGCAAAAAGAAAATATAATATCAGCGAATTGTAATTTGAATTCATAGGAGTTAATTGATTAGCTATGGCTAAAAGATGTAAAAAACATTGGATTGTTGCACTTTGATAGAAGTACTTTGAATTGATTTTTGTAAGAATGAGGAATCCAATGGCGTATCCAGGTTAAAAAAGTATAGATATTGGATAATACAAACCATTTCTTGCTGTAGAAATCACTTGAATTTTGCCGACTTATTCTTAAAAAATGTTTCATTATGAAAAAGTTAGTTCATTATCCAACTTTATGGCAAGCATATCCTTTTTCCATGGAAATGTTTGCACATTTTGAGAAAGAGGCCCGCGTTAGGGAAATAGAAAAAGAGATAAAGAAGAAAAACGCAAAAAAAGAAAGAAAGTCAAAGCTAAAGCTAGCTTTCGGCTGGTAAGTAAAATAAATTGTAGCGAATGAAAAAGCGCCATGTTTGGCGCTTTTTTTATGCGTCAATGCTTACTGCATTTTTGCTGGGTACGATTTTGTATTTCATTTTGGTACTCAAAACTTTTACAAAGGAGGCTCCTAAAAATATAATTTGGGATGTATAATACACCCAGAGCATTATAAGGGCCAATACACTAGCGGAACCAAAAGTTGTAGCCAGATGGGCCTTTCCCAAATACATTCCAATTCCAATTTTTCCAACAACAAAGAGTAGCCCTGTAAACAGTCCACTGAGCAGCGCGGGTTTCCAATGTATCTTGGTATCTCCCAAAAACCTGAACATAATGGCAAACATGAGCGAAACGATCAGGAATGAGGTCAAGTGTTCATATGCAAATGAAAATTCATAATCCGGATGAAGGTTCGCGCCATGTCTAATAAGAAAAGCATTCGTCAAAGTGCTTAGCAACAGAATAAAAAACAACGCTATGAGTACAGCGAACGAAGCCAAATGCTTGGTAAAATATCGAATGATGCTACTTTTAGGTTTAGCCTTGATACCCCAGATATCATTGAATGCATTATGGATTTGATTCAGCATCCCAGAAGCACTCAACCCAAGGGTAATGAATCCGATAATTGTTGTGAATATTGAGTTGTGGTTGACGTGTTGATTTTTAATCATGTCTTGAATCTGCAAAGCAGCATCATTGCCCAAAACATCTTTTAATTGGATGAAAATCTCACCCGATACCGCCTGTTTACCAAACACCATTCCCAAGATAGAGATCAAAATTATGATGATGGGAAAAATGGAAAACACGGCGTAATACGCCAAGGCTGCTCCTTTTTGAAAGGTGTTGCTATTAAAAAAGTGATTGAAGACCTCTTTAAAAAAATTAAACATATTCAATTGTCATATTTAATCCACTGTACCTTCAAATTTGAACAACAGAAGTTGAGAGGGTCCGAAGAATCTGAAAATTTTCCAATTATTCAAGAAAATTTACATCAATCTTTAACACACCGACAAGAATTCCCTAAGTTGGTGTAATTTGTGGAGAATTCCATATCCACAAAATTGTATCTTAATCTTATTTTTTCAGCACGCCCCTCTTCTATTAATCGTGCTGACCACCAACCACCTTCCCTACCTAGAAGACTGAAATCTCCCAGTGAATGTCTAACACCACCTGGTCGAGCAGCGAACCTTGTCTTGTCACTTTCTGGAGAATTGTTGTCAAGTATATCGGATTTTTGCCAATTAGCATGGCCCGATTCCCTCAATCTCATACCTGCAAAATCTCCAGCACTCTGAATTAATGTTATCCAATCATCTTGTGTTGGGATATGCCATCCAGTAGGGCACAATTTCTTAGTGTCCACAGCATACCAATTGTATAGAGCGCCGTAGGTATTCGCATAAGTAATGGAATCATTACCATACCATGCGTACGCACCTGATTTGTTATTAAACCAATTAAGATTTATAATTTCGTGGAGAATCTCCTGTCCGTCATTGTATTTTGTTGTTTTTAGATTTTCTGCCATCCACCATTGAGCACCAATCTTTACTGTTTTATATACATTTCCTTCTATATCCTGAAGAGTTCCTGTTTGAATTACCGGTGCTTCAGTTTCTTGATTCTCATTACTACTTGAACAGGAAATTATTAAGAGGTAAATGATTATTAGTATCCTTTGGTTGTGCATAAATTATTTGTTTTATTTTTTTGTTAAAAATTGGTGCTGTTGTATGCTCAATGTGCCTCCAACCAATTATCCCCAATGCCAACTTCAACATCCAATGGAACAGCCAATTTATAGGCGTTCTCCATTTCAGATTTGATAAGCGCTTTTACCTCTTCCAATTCGGGCTTGTACGCATCAAATACCAGTTCATCATGCACCTGCAACAACATTTTGGTTTTAAACCCACCTTCGGATAGCTTTTTATGGATATTGATCATGGCGATTTTGATAATGTCAGCCGCACTACCTTGAATGGGGGCATTAACGGCATTTCGCTCGGCTGCGCCCCGAACCACTTGATTCCCTGCATTAATATCCTTCAAATAGCGACGACGACCCAAAACGGTTTGAACGTAGCCATTATCGCGGGCAAAGTCGACCTGCTCACCCATATAGTTCCTCAGTTTGGGGTAGGTCTTGTAATAGGTCTCAATAAGCTCTTTGGCCTCAGTTCTACTTAAGTCCGTTTGATTGCTCAATCCAAAGGCTGAAACGCCATAAATAATTCCAAAGTTTACAGTTTTGGCGTTGCCACGCTGCTCCCGGGTCACTTCATCAATTGGTACATTAAAAACCTTGGAGGCGGTAGAAGCATGGATATCCTCTCCATTTTTAAAAGCCTCTATCATAGTATCTTCTTCGCTCAATGCTGCTATAATACGAAGCTCAATTTGGGAATAATCCGCCGCCAATAAGGTGTAATTCCCGTCTCTGGGAATGAAGGCCTTTCGTACTTGACGTCCCCGTTCTGTTCGGATAGGGATGTTTTGCAAATTCGGATTATTGCTACTCAATCGCCCTGTGGCGGCCACGGTCTGCATATAGTCGGTATGGACACGTCCACTATGTTGTTGTACTTCATTGGGTAGGGCATCCACATAGGTGCTCTTTAGCTTGCTAAGTCCCCTAAAATCCAATACATTTTGAATTATTTCGTGATCCTTGGCCAAGTAGGAGAGCACGTCCTCCGCAGTGGAGTATTGCCCTGTTTTGGTCTTTTTGGGTTTGTCTACGAGCTTTAGCTTATCAAACAAAATCTCACCCAATTGTT
Source organism: Flagellimonas sp. 2504JD4-2 (assembly GCF_053642935.1). Lineage (NCBI taxonomy): Bacteria > Pseudomonadati > Bacteroidota > Flavobacteriia > Flavobacteriales > Flavobacteriaceae > Flagellimonas > Flagellimonas sp. 2504JD4-2. The sequence continues at coordinate 1,125,167 of NZ_JBSIOV010000001.1, forward strand.
TGGGAGAAGCAATATTGAATTCCTGACCCGCTGCATCGTAGATTTTCTGCTCCAAGGATTTTATATCTCCATCAAGCTCAGTGGAAAGACCATTCAAAAATCCTTTATCCAAATTGATGCCTTCAGTCTCCATGTCCGCCAATACGCGTAGCAATGGAACCTCTATATTTTGAAAAAGCTCATCGGTTTTGGCCTCTGCGAGCTCAGGTCTAAAATGTTGTGAGAGTTGTAATGTAATATCGGCATCCTCAGAAGCATATTCGGTTTGTTTTTCCAAAGGAACCTGCCGCATACTCAATTGGTTTTTACCTTTCTTGCCAATAAGTTCCGTAATCGAAACCGGAGTATAGTTTAGATAGGTCTCTGCCAAAACATCCATATTGTGGCGCATATCTGGATTGATAAGGTAATGTGCCAGCATGGTATCAAAAAGTTGACCCTTGACCTCAATGCCGTAGTTTTTCATCACTTTGATGTCATACTTCAGGTTCTGACCTACCTTTTCAATGTTTTCCGATTCAAAGAAAGGTCGAAGCTCTTCCAAAATTTCGGTAACGGCTTCTTTCTCTTCAGGAATGGGGACATAAAAGCCCTTTTTGGCTTCCCAACTAAAGGCAATACCAACAAGTTCTGCTTCCAGTGGATTTATAGAGGTGGTCTCCGTATCAAAACACACCGAAGTTTGCTGCATCAGTTTTTCCATAAAAAGCTTTAGCCCAAGACCGGGTTGAATGCTCTGATATAAATGGGAAACATCTGAAACGGTATTTCTGCTATTGACATCCTTTATGGTTGCCGGTGCATCGGCAGGGTTCCCACCAAACAGACTGAATTGACCACTGCCAGCAGCTTGGGGTTTTTCAACTGCTTTTGGAGTTTTGGTATCTGAAGATGGTTCCTCGGGCTCCTCCGAGAAAATTTTGATGAACTGTTCCTTCAATCGTCTAAATTCGAGCTCCTCAAAAATCTGTTGTACTTTAACGCCATCGGGTTCAGACATTTCGTAGTCGTCGGCTTTGAAGGTAACGTCGCAGTCTATTTTAATTTCTGCCAGCTTTCTGGAAAGTCGACCCAATTCGGCATTTTGTTCCACCTTCTCCTTCATTTTACCCTTTAACTGATCCGTATTGGCCAAAAGCCCTTCCATGGAACCGAAATCCGCTAGGAATTTTTTAGCAGTTTTATCTCCAACTCCTGGTAGGCCGGGAATATTGTCGCTGGCATCACCCATCATTCCCAAATAATCAATGACCTGTTCCGGGCGTTCCACACCGAATCGTTTTTGCACTTCTGGAATGCCCCAAATTTCAATTCCGTTGCCCATCCGAGCCGGACGGTACATAAAAATGTTCTCAGAGACCAATTGACCGAAATCTTTGTCAGGAGTGACCATGAAAACTTTATAATCTTCTTTTTCGGCCTGTTTGGCCAAAGTGCCGATAATGTCATCTGCTTCGTAACCCTCGAGTTCCACGACCGGGATTTGCATTGCTTTTAAAATATCTTGGATATAGGGTACTGCAATGCGAATGGCATCTGGAGTTTCATCTCGATTGGCCTTGTATTCTTCAAAAAGTTCGGTGCGTTCCACACTACCTCCCTTATCAAAGCATACCGCCAAATGGTCCGGTTTTTCGCGTTTGATCACATCAAAAAGAGAATTTACAAACCCCATAATAGCAGAGGTGTCCATTCCTTTGGAATTGATACGGGGATTCTTGATCAAGGCATAGTATCCTCTAAATATCAAGGCATAGGCATCAAGAAGAAAAAGTCGTTTCTGGTCAGACATAATTGTATTGTCAGTTAAAATTTTTTCGATTGAAGAATCTTAAAAGTAGAAAAAAGAATCAAGTTGTCGCTACTTTAAAAAGCAGACATTTTATTCTTTTTGATAAAAACTTTCAACCTGTTTGTTTTCATGGCCGTTTTCAGAATATTCCCGATACGTAAACCCGGGATGCACGCAATACCCTCCGGTTTCCCCCTGTTTGTTGATGGCCAAAAAACCAATCTGGAAATCCTTGCGGCCTTCGTTCTTTTTCATGATACGTTTTACCCCTTCTTCGCAAGCTTCCTGTGGACTTTTTCCTTGACGCATCAACTCAACAATTAAAAAACTGCCCACGGTCCGGATGACTTCCTCGCCAACCCCGGTTGCCGTGGCACCACCAACCTCATTATCAACATAAAGTCCCGCGCCAATAATGGGGGAGTCGCCGACACGTCCAGCAACTTTGTAGGCCATTCCACTTGTGGTACAGGCACCAGCAATGTCGCCATTTTTATCAATGGCCAACATTCCTATGGTGTCATGGTTCTCAATATTGATTGTGGTCTCATATTTGGAATTTTTCTTCCATTTTTCATATTGTTTGCGAGTGCTTTCGGTAAGTAGATCTGTTTTTTTAAAGCCTTGTTCGTAGGCAAATTGCTCGGCTCCCTTTCCAGCAAGTATGATGTGGGGAGTCTCTTCCATAACCTTTCTTGCCACGGAAACCGGATGCTCAATGTTTTGTAAATAGACCACGGAGCCACAATTCCCATCTTTGTCCATGATGCAGGCATCCAAGGTCACGTTGCCATCACGGTCAGGTCTTCCGCCTTTGCCAACAGTTTCGTTGGTAACATCCGCCTCTTCTACCATAACACCTTGCTCAACGGCATCCAATGCATTTCCATCACTTTTAAGAACTTCCCAGGCTTTGGCTGTGGCGTTTTTAAAGTTCCAAGTGCAAATGGCAATGGGTTTTGTAACTGAAGTGATAATTGCTGCATTTTCAGGTTTACTTTCGGTCTTGCACGAAGCCAAAACAGGTGCGGACATGAGTCCGGCCGTAGTAAGCCCTGATTTTTTAAGAAATTTGCGTCTTTGCATGATTTGGATGTTTATTTTTAGTCCCGCTAAAGATAGCAATATGCTTGTAGAAGTTTGTGCCAACTCATTGGAATCTGCCCTAGTCGCGCAAGAAGCTGGGGCTGACCGAATTGAGCTTTGTAGTGAGTTGGGAGTAGGGGGCGTGAGCCCTTCCCATGGACTGATTGAGATGGTACGAAATAAATTGAATATTCCCATTCATGTTTTGATCAGGCCTCGAAGTGGTCATTTTACCTATACAGATTTGGAATTTGAGGTGATGCTAAAGGATATAGCCTTTTGTAAACAAGTGGGAGTGGATGGAATTGTTTCTGGGGTATTGCTGACTGATAGCAGTTTGGATGAGCGGAGAACAGCGATATTGATTGAAGCATCGAGACCAATGAAGTTTGCCTTCCATCGCGCGTTCGATTGGGTTCCACATCCTGAAGAGACACTTCAACAATTGGAAAAATTGGGTGCGGATTATGTTTTGACATCAGGCCTACAAACATCGGCGGAAGAAGGATTGGATTTACTTGATAAATTAAATTCAATTTCAAAAAGCACCCTTGTAATGGCAGGTGGGGGTGTACGACTTGATAATTGCGAAAAATTTAAAACCGCTGGGTTGAAAGCCATTCATTTTTCGGGAAGTTCGTTCGGTAATGAAATTGACCTTACCGATAAAATCCCGATGAATTCGGCCTCCCATTTGCGGGAAGACCAAATCGCTGTAACAAATTTGGACAAGGTTCGTCAAATTGTACGCAGCGTTAAATAATCCCTAAATGATTCAGTTCCAGAACTAAAGAAATATCTTTGTAAAAAAGCAATTGCATGCCCCGGTTTTTAATCATTCTATCCATCATTTATATTATTTCGGCCATTTATGGCTATCAGGGGTTTAAAACCCTTTTTAAAAATGTCTGGCTTCACTGGGCCTATGGATTACTCTTTTTGGCTGCTTTGGCCAATTTCATCATTCGCGTATTGACCTATACTCCGGGAGATGGGATACGGGGTCAAATTGCCAATGCTGGCGGAATTTTCTTTGCCTTTTTGTTGTTGGGGGTCGGATTGGGAATCTTTTTATTGTTGGAGGATGTAGTTCGATTGTTTGTGTTTGGATACAACAAAATTGCCGGCCTTTCCGAAACGCAGACCCAATTTTTTCCTTCACGACGAAAATTCATCAGCGGGATTGCCTTAAGTATAGCGGCCCTACCATTTGGTGCATTGCTTTATGGAATGTACAAGGGCAAATACAACTATAAGGTACTAAAGTATCAGCTTGAGTTTGACGATTTACCAGAAGCTTTTGACGGATATAAGATTACCCAAATTTCCGATGTGCACAGCGGTAGTTTTGACAACAGAAAAAAGGTTGCCTACGGCATTGATCTGATCAATCAACAGCAAAGTGATGTTATCCTCTTTACGGGTGATATGGTAAATGACAAAGCCAAGGAAATGGAGCCTTGGGCGGATTTGTTCCGAACACTGGTAGCTAAAGATGGAAAGTATTCCATATTGGGGAACCATGATTATGGGGATTATACCCAGTGGGAATCCGATGAGGCGAAAGCCCAAAATCTGGTCGATTTGAAGAACATGCAAAAAGAAATGGGCTTCGATCTGTTACTGGATACGCACCGTTACTTGGAAAAAGACGGTCAAAGAATTGCGCTTTTAGGAGTAGAAAATTGGGGTCGCGGGGGATTCAAAAAAGCGGGTGACCTTGAGAAAGCCAAAACCGGAATTTCCAAAGACGACTTTAAAATATTGATGAGTCATGATCCTTCCCATTGGGAAGATGTGGTGATTCATGACGATTATCACTTTCAATTGACACTTAGTGGCCACACCCATGGCATGCAGTTCGGCGTTGAGATTCCGGGATGGGTAAAATGGAGTCCCGTAAAATGGCGTTACAAGTATTGGGCCGGGGTATACGAAGAACTGGGCCAGTACATCAATGTGAACCGCGGATTTGGGTTTATTGGTTATCCAGGGCGTGTAGGGATTTGGCCTGAAATCACGGTAATTACCCTTAAAAAGAAAGGTTTAACCTAAATTTAACTCCATTCCCTTCCTTATAAAATGCGACTTCAATAAGATTTTAACAAATTTTCTTACTTTTGGTTGGTAAACCGAGTAAGTATACATGTCTAAATTTGGTGAACTTATTGATGTAAAGGTGCCGGTGTTGCTGGACTTTTATGCAGAATGGAACGATCAATCCACTTCTATGCATCCTGTGTTGCGTGATGTTGCGGCCGCACTTGGTGATAAAGGAAAAGTGATCAAAATCGATGTCGACAAAAACAAAGAGCTGTCCCAAGCGCTCCGAATCAAGGGGTTACCTACCTTGATGATCTACAAAAAAGGAGAAATGGTTTGGAGACAGAGCGGAGAACAAGATGCCAATACCTTAATTGGCATTCTGAACGAATATATCTAGGCCGACCTTCTACATTTCAGCTTATTCTTGGGCAACTGATGAATCTTGGACCGATTCAATGGTGTCCAATGGAATCGAATCTTCCATATCCGGATCTGGTAAGGCAGGTTCTTCAACCGCCTCTTCTGGATCCCCTACAAATTGTGAGAACTTGTCAATGTACTCGTTGAAGATTACCGTTTCCGATTCGGCCAATTCCCTATCCTGATTTTCGATAAGGATGTCAATGGTCCTTCGATAGGCCTGCATGTCCGCCAGAATATCATCGATATTATCATATTGCTCATCCAGGGGAGCTCCAGAATAATACTCCAATCGTTCTTGATAGACCTTTTTCAGCTTCTCGAAAAGTTCCCTTGCTTTTTCGGTTTCACCTACTTTATAGTAACCATCAACAAAAGGTTCGACAAAGGCATAGAAACCATATTTTTCAACGGGCATATTGGTCATTGCCGTGTCCAATACATCCTTGGCCTTGTCTATTTTGTTTTCATCTATCAATGTTTCCGTCAAACGGGCAAGATTGCTTCTGAACGACAAACCTTGGGAACGTGTTTGGGGGTCATGGTAAATTTTATCACTTGATGAATTACCCCATTCCCATTTCTTCACGATATCGTACATGAGGTCGGTATCGATGCGGCCCATTTCAAAGGAGTTTCTATTTTCGGTCTTAATAGGGACCAATTTATAGATCAGTCCGTCCAATTGAAGGTAATCCTTCATCCAAATGTACTCTGCGCTATCAAAACTTCCGCCTGAAAAATATATCGGTCTTTCCCAATCGTTGTTGGCGATTAGGTCCAACATCAGGATCCTATTTTTAGGTAGCGCACTTTTGGGAAGGTCAATATCAATGTAATCCACAATGAGGGCGGAGTCTTTTTCCTTGACCAATCCGCTTTCCAAAACGTTTTTCTTGTTGACCGGAATCCTGATCTTGTTGGTGGGGTAATAAATGATGTTCAAAGTGCCCTCGGGAACCTGACTGATATCGGCTCCTTGTTTCTCTAAAAGGTATTTGTATTTGGTCTGGGGTTTATCGCTCCCAATCCAATTCACAAAATCCTTAATATTCCACCTGTTTTCGGTTATTCCTTGATAATACACAGCGTCCCGTGAACCATATCGATATTTATCATGGGTCAATTGCGATGGAATCGGTTCACTTTCATAGGCTTTACGTTTCATTTGATCGATATACCAATCCGTGGCAAACAGGCTGGTATTGACAACGCGGACATCCGTACGGTGATTCTCAATTTCTTGAACGTACCATAATGGAAAGGTATCATTATCCCCAATGGTGAACAAAATGGCACCAGCATCTTCCTTGCATGAATCCAGATATGCCTTTGCGGTTGAATTTGCGGTATATCGACCCGAACGGTCATGGTCATCCCAATTTTGGAAAGCCATCAATAGCGGCACTGCCAACAGACAGATTGTTGTAATTGCCGGGGCAGCAATTTTTGCCGACAAAAATTTTCGGAACTCATCAAAAAGACCGTATACCCCGATACCTATCCAGATGCAAAAGATGTAAAAGGATCCCACAAGTGAATAGTCCCTTTCCCGTGGTTGGAAAACATACGGGTTCGTATAGAATTGAATGGCCAATCCGGTGAACATAAAAAAGACAAAGAGTACCCAAAAGTGTTTCGGGTTCTTGGAAATCTGGAAAACGATACCGATGATTCCCAAAAGTAGGGGAAGAAAGAAATAGGTGTTTCGACCTTTATTGTCCTCCCAATCACTGGGCAGATTCTTCTGGCTTCCTAAGCGGAGACTGTCAATAAATCCAATCCCACTGAGCCAATTTCCATTTTCATCGTATTTTCCCTGGATATCATTTTGGCGCCCGACAAAATTCCACATAAAGTAGCGCATGTACATATATCCGAACTGGAACTCAAAGAGATAGTTTAAATTTTGTCCCAAAGTAGGTGGTTCTACTTCGATATACTCTCCAAACTCCCTTAAAAATCTAATATACTGTTCGGCGTCGAGCTCGCCTTGGGCATAGGCATTTTTAAATTGTGCCACGGCTTCCCTAAGGTCATTGTTGGATATGTACTCCGATTTTATCTTGAACTCAAGCACACCGAAGTAGCGCATGTAATTTTCCGCATGTTGATCACTCCAAAGCCTTGGAAGGAAACCGACATGTTTCTCATGGGGCCCTTGTATGGCATTTTTGTAGTTATTGACTATAACATATTTACCCAATTTTTCATCTTTCTCGTATTTTGGGCGATCGTCGATATCTTCTCCGGCGGGAGCAAAGGTGTCCGAGTAGTAGGAGCCATAAAAAGGACTTTCTACCCCTGGGTACTGTTCCCTATTATAGTAAGCTAGCAGTGAACGTGCATCAGATGGGTCATTTTCATTTACGACGGTATCGGCATTGGCACGGATGGGCAACATCAACCATGACGAAAAACCAAGTAAGAGAAACATCAAACATAATACTATCAAGTTTCCAAAATGGAACCCATTTTTTCGGGTATAGCGAAGGGCAAAGTAAAAGGCGGCCACAAAAAGAAGCCCCATGATGATGGTTCCCGAATTGAATGGCAATCCTATACTATTGATAAAGAATACCTCGCTCCACCCAAACAATTTTAGGACGTAGGTCAACGAGAATTTATAGACCAACATCAATATGGTAACAACAACAATATTGGCCAGCAAAAAGTTCTGTATCGTAGTCGTTTTGTAAGTTTTGAAATAATACAGCAATCCAATGGAAGGGATGGCCAAAAAGCCCATAAATTGTATTCCGAAGGTAAGGCCGATAACAAAGCAAATGAGCAATAGCCATCGATGGCCCCTGGGGTCATCCAGATTATCTACCCATTTAAGTCCTAACCAAAGTAAAAGTGCCATGATCAAACTGGCCATGGCGTACACCTCGGTTTCGACGGCATTGAACCAAAAACTATCGGAAAAAGTAAACGCCAAAGCCCCTACAAGACCACTTCCCAAAATAGCAATTGCCTTGCTGTTTGAAATGGCTTTCTTCTTTGAAATCATCTTTCGGGTCAAGTTGGTGATGGTCCAAAAGGTAAAGAGCACCGCAAATGCACTTGAAACAATGGAAACCGCATTGACCATCAACGCAATTTTGGAGGTGTCACCAAAAGCGAATATTGAGAAGAAGGCGCCTATCATTTGCAAAAGGGGAGCACCTGGAGGATGGCCTACCTGTAATTTGGAGGAGGTGGTGATATATTCACCTGCATCCCAAAAACTTCCAGTGGGTTCCACGGTAAGGGCATAAACTACAAATGCAATGGTAAAAGAGACCCATCCCAATATGGTATCCCATTTTTTGAAGTCTTTTGCGAACATAAAAGCTGGTGTTTACCAAGTTGGGGCGAATTTAGTAAATATAGTAGAGACGACTGGTTAATTTTGGAAAACCTTTAACAACGGTACTTGCAAAAAATAAGTTTGGATTCTTGTCAAATTATTTGTCGAAACGAAAGTTTGTTTTAAATTTGCACCCTCTTATTGGTAGATGACCCATGGTGTAATTGGCAACACAGCTGGTTTTGGTCCAGTCGTTCTAGGTTCGAGTCCTAGTGGGTCAACAAAAAATCCATTAAAAATCCTGATTTCAAACGAAATCGGGATTTTTTGTTTAAGGTTATTTGGGTAATTTTCCTACCTAAACCAACAATTCCAAAAAAATGAACAATGCTACAAAAGCCATTTTGGCCATCTTTTTAACGCTGTTAACCTGGAGCTGTGCTGAAAGGGCCAAAAAAGAGGACCAGATTTCAAAAAAACCGAATATCATCTTTGTTTTGGCAGATGATCTGGGCTACGGAGATATATCAGCCTTCAACATCAACAGTAAAATAAAGACCCCGCATTTGGACCAGCTCGCCCATGAGGGAATGATGTTTACCGATGCGCATACTTCCTCGGCTGTTTGTACACCTACCAGATATGGAATTCTTACAGGAAGGTATAATTGGAGGAGCACCCTTAAGGAGGGGGTTTTGATCGGTGCTTCGAAGGCATTGATTCCAAAAACAAGGGCCACCGTGGCATCAATATTAAAGAAGAGTGGTTACCATACCGGTTTTATTGGAAAATGGCATTTAGGTTGGGATTGGGCATTGAAAAATCCAGAGTTGGAACCGACCACCGGGTGGCAGGACACCACTTTTGTCAATATCGATTATACCCAACCAGTAAAGAATACCCCGAACGACCTTGGGTTCGATTACGCTTACGGACACAGTGGGTCGTTGGATATGGCTCCCTATGTATATGTGGAAAATGGAATGGCAACAGAAATTCCAGATTCAACTACGGTGAATACAGGAAAATACTCATGGTGGAGAAAGGGTCCGACTTCCAAGGACTTTATCCACGAAGATGTGACCCCAAACTTCTTTAGAAGGGGAATTAAATATGTTGAAGAGCAGGCCGATAAGGAGAATCCATTTTTTCTCTATCTGGCCTTACCATCTCCCCATACACCCATTTTGCCAACAGAAGAATGGCAAGACAAAAGTGGTCTAAATCCATATGGGGATTTTATGATGATGGTCGATGATTATATGGGCAAATTAAATACTGCGGTAAAAAATGCGGGAATCGAGGAGAACACCATCATAATATTTACGAGTGACAACGGATGTTCCCCGGCCGCCAAGATTGAAGAACTGACTGAAAAGGGCCATTACCCAAGCTACTTGTTTAGAGGGCATAAGGCCGATATTTTCGAGGGAGGGCACCGTGTACCTTATATAGTAAAATGGCCAGAGCGGGTAAAAAGCGGTTCGACCACTCCACAAACGATATGTACCACCGATTTTGCGGCGACATGTGCGGCGATAGCGGGCTATGAACTAAAGGATAATGAAGCGGAGGACAGTTATAATATGTTGCCACTTTTAAATCAGCAACCGATTGAAGGTAACTTTAGGGAGGCCACGGTGCATCATTCCATTAACGGCAGTTTTGCCATCCGTAAAGGGGAATGGAAATTGATCATGTGTCCGGGTTCGGGTGGATGGAGTTTTCCTAGACCTAATAATAAGGAAGCCTTGGAAGGACTGCCCAGGGTACAATTATATAATCTAAAGAATGACCCGGCAGAATCGAATAACCTGCAGGCATCGAACGGGGAGAAAGTTGAAGAGCTTAAAAACCTACTGACAAAATATATTGAAGACGGACGAAGTACTCCGGGAATTGCGCAACAAAACGATGGGGAAGAAGCAGTGTGGAAACAGTTATGGTGGATGGAAAACGTTGACTAAAGTCAAGTGACATCTAACAAGTCCAGGTTCCTTTGCAATAAACTCAAATTTTATCGTATCTTTGCGCCACTGAACGGATATAAATGTATTCATGAGGGGACTTTTAGTCCCCTCTTTTATTAGTAAAACTTTATTTTTTGGAGCTTTTTTAGCGAGCAAATAAATAATAGGTTGAACTAATTCCGTCGAAGGACGGAATCTTTTTAAAAGTGATTTAAAAGGATGTTTTTATGTTAAAGGAGAGAGTAACGTCATTATTGAACAAGGCATTGGAAGAGCATCCATCCTTGTTTCTGATTGATTTTACCGTTGGAGGGGATAACACGATCCGTGTGGTTTTGGATGGCGATGAAGGCGTAAACCTTCAAGATTGCATGAATGTGAGCAGGGCCATAGAGCATAACCTCGATAGGGATGAAGAGGACTTTTCTTTGGAAGTGACCTCGGCAGGTGCCGCCTCGCCATTGCAATTGCCTCGTCAGTACAAAAAGAACATTGGAAGAAAATTAAAGGTGAGGACAGGTGAGGAAGAATTGGAAGGAAACCTGATCCAAGCCACGGAAGATAGCATTACTTTGGAGTGGAAGGCCCGTGAGCCCAAACCCGTAGGTAAAGGAAAAGTTACAGTTCAGAAAAAACGGGACATTCCCTTTTCTGAAATCCATGAAGCAAAAGTGATATTAAAATTTTAATTGTAGTTCAAAAATGGAAAACCTAGCGCTCATCGAATCCTTTTCAGAGTTTAAGGACGATAAGTTTATAGATAGGGTAACCCTTATGGCGATTTTGGAGGATGTATTCCGAAATGCGCTTAAAAAGAAGTTTGGTTCTGATGAGAACTTTGACATCATTATCAACCCAGATAAGGGAGATTTGGAGATTTGGAGAAACAGGGTCGTAGTTCAAGATGGGGAAGTGGAAGAGCCCAATGAGGAAATCTCCTTATCGGAAGCTAGAAAAATTGAGCCCGATTTTGAAGTGGGCGAAGATGTTTCTGAAGAAGTAAAACTTATGGATTTGGGTAGAAGGGCTATTTTGGCATTGCGCCAAAACCTTATTTCCAAAATTCATGAGCACGATAATACCACAATCTACAAACAGTTCAAGGATTTAGAGGGAGAGATATACACGGCTGAGGTACACCATATTCGTCATAAGGCGATCATTTTGTTGGATGATGAAGGGAATGAAATCATCCTTCCGAAGGAAAAACAGATTCCATCCGACTTTTTCCGAAAAGGGGACAATGTTCGTGGTGTGATCGAAAGTGTTGAGCTTAAAGGGAACAAGCCTGCAATTATCATGTCCAGAACATCACCGATTTTCTTGGAGCAATTGTTCTTCCAAGAAATTCCTGAGGTTTTTGATGGTTTGATCACCATTAAAAAAGCAGTAAGGATTCCTGGTGAAAAAGCAAAAGTAGCGGTGGATTCTTATGATGATAGAATTGACCCCGTAGGTGCATGTGTGGGAATGAAGGGATCTCGAATCCACGGAATTGTTCGTGAATTGGGGAACGAAAATATTGATGTGATCAATTGGACCAACAATTCACAATTGATGGTCACTAGAGCATTGAGCCCGGCGCGTGTCTCATCTGTTAAATTGAACGATGAAAAGAAAACCGCCCAGGTATACCTTAAACCAGAAGAGGTTTCCAAGGCGATAGGCCGAGGTGGTCACAATATCCGTTTGGCAGGTCAACTGACTGGTTATGAGATTGATGTGTTCCGTGAAGGTGTTGAAGAGGATGTGGAATTGACCGAGTTCTCGGATGAAATAGAAGCGTGGGTTATCGACGAGTTCAAAAAGATTGGACTGGATACCGCAAGAAGCGTACTGGAACAAGATGTTAGCGACTTGATAAAGCGAACAGATTTGGAAGAAGAAACTGTTCAGGAAGTCGTTCGAATCCTCAAAGAGGAATTTGAAGATTAAACTATATATTAGCAGCGAATTTTAGGGCAAGGAAAATCAATTTATGGCAGGAAACCCAACAATACGACTCAACAAAGTTCTAAGGGAATTGAACATTTCACTGGATAGGGCAGTTGACTACCTTTCTTCCGTAGGGCATGAGGTAGAGGCACGTCCTACAACAAAGATTACAGATGAGGTGTATCAAGTACTGTTGGATGAATTCCAAACGGACAAGAGCAAAAAAGTAGCTTCGAAGGAGGTTGGTGAGGAAAAGAGGAAGGAAAAGGAAGCGCTCAGAATCCAAATGGAACAGGAACAGGAAGAGCGTCGACTTGCGAGGGAAAGAAGAAGTTCGGAGCAGGTCATCAAGGCCAAGGCTGAACTTTCGGGTCCCAAGACCGTGGGTAAAATTGACCTTGATAAAAAACCTGAAACTCCAGCAGCTGAAGAGCCTAAAGAGGTAGAACAACCAAAGGTTGAGGAAAAACCGGCAAAAGTGGAGGCTGAAAAGCCAGCCGAAGCCAAAAAACCTGTTGAGGCCAAAAAAGAAGTAGAGGAAGAGGAAGAGGCACCAGCTAAAGAACCTGCTGCCATTCAGACGCAGTACAAAAAGCTTAGTGGTCCCAAGATCACGGGTGATAAAATAGACTTGTCCCAATTCAACAAGCCTAAGAAAAAGAAAGAGGAGCCAGCTAAATCCAATGGTAACACTACAAGTGATGCCGATAGAAAGAAACGCAGAAAGCGTATCGTAAGCAAGAACGCTCCCCAACAAGGTGGAAACCGCCAACGCGGTGGCAACAATTTGGGTCGTAAAGGAAACCAGCGTTCCGTTCCCAAAGTGGAGCCTACCGAAGAAGAAGTGCAAAAACAGGTTAGGGAGACCCTTGAAAAACTTCAAGGTAAATCCGGCAAAGGAAAAGGAGCCAAATACCGAAGGGAGAAAAGAGATCAACACCGTCAGCAGACCGAGAAAGATCTTGAGCTTCAAGAACTGGAAAGCAAAATCCTAAAGGTTACCGAATTTGTTACCGTTAATGAGGTGGCAACGATGATGGATGTGACCACCACACAGATTATTTCTGCCTGTATGTCCTTGGGGATCATGGTGACCATGAACCAAAGGTTGGACGCAGAAACACTTTCCATTGTGGCCGAGGAATTCGGATATGAAGTGGAATTTGTTACAGCGGAAATCGAGGAATCCATTGAGGAAGAAGTTGATGCTCCAGAGGATTTGAAACCTAGAGCACCGATCGTAACCGTAATGGGTCACGTTGACCACGGTAAAACATCCCTTTTGGATTACATCCGTGAGGAAAATGTGATTGCCGGTGAGAGTGGTGGTATTACCCAGCACATCGGGGCATACGGGGTCAGCTTGGAAGATGGACAAAAAATAACATTCTTGGATACTCCGGGTCACGAGGCGTTTACCGCTATGCGTGCAAGGGGTGCCCAGGTTACCGATATTGCAATTATCGTAGTGGCTGCGGATGATGATATCATGCCACAGACCAAGGAAGCGATAAGTCACGCCCAAGCGGCAAGTGTGCCGATTGTGTTTGCGATCAATAAAATTGATAAGCCAACGGCGAATCCTGACAAGATCAAGGAAGGTCTTGCCGGAATGAACTTGTTGGTTGAAGATTGGGGAGGTAAGATCCAATCCCACGATATTTCAGCAAAAACCGGACAGGGTGTAAAAGAACTGTTGGAAAAAGTTTTGTTGGAAGCTGAACTTTTGGAGCTGAAAGCAAACCCAGACCGATTGGCCACTGGAACTGTTGTTGAAGCATTCTTGGACAAAGGTCGAGGATATGTTTCCACAATTTTGGTCCAGACCGGTACCTTGGAGATCGGGGATTACGTTTTAGCAGGTACTTGCAGCGGTAAGGTAAAGGCCATGCAGGATGAGCGTGGTAAAAACATCAAGAAAGCCGGACCGGCTACACCAATTTCCATTTTAGGATTGGATGGTGCACCACAGGCGGGTGATAGATTCAATGTGTTGGATGATGAACGCGAAGCTAAGCAGATTGCGGCCAAACGTTCCCAGTTGCAACGAGAGCAATCCGTTAGAACGCAACGTCATATCACGCTTGATGAAATTGGACGAAGAATTGCACTTGGTGACTTCCAAGAACTTAATATTATCCTTAAAGGTGACGTGGATGGATCGGTCGAAGCATTGACGGATTCCTTCCAGAAGTTGTCCACGGATGAAATTCAGGTGAACATCATTCACAAAGGTGTTGGTGCGATCACGGAATCAGATGTATTGTTGGCTAGTGCCTCCGATGCGATCATTATAGGATTTAATGTAAGGCCAATGGGCAACGCCCGTATGGTGGCCGATAAGGAGGAAATCGATATCAGGATGTACTCCATCATCTACGATGCCATTAACGACCTTAAAGATGCGATGGAAGGTATGTTGTCTCCAGAAATGAAAGAGGAGATTACAGGTAATGCCGAAATCAGGGAAACTTTCAAGATTTCCAAGATCGGTACCATTGCTGGTTGTATGGTAACCACTGGTAAGATCTTTAGAAACTCACAAATTCGTCTGATTCGCGATGGAGTTGTGATATTCACAGGAGAGTTGACATCCCTTAAGCGATTTAAGGATGATGTTAAGGAAGTAGCCAAAGGATACGACTGTGGATTGCAGATCAAAAATTACAATGACATCAAGGAAGGGGACATTGTTGAAGCCTTCCAGGAAGTTGCAGTCAAGAAAAAACTGTAAAGAGAAAAACTTCGATATAAAAAAATCCCGCTTTTGGCGGGATTTTTTATTTGTGTTGTTTCCGAACTACTTTTCTTCCGGTTTTAGCAGAATGGCCTTGGGGTATTTCTTTCGTACTTCCAAGTATTTGCGCTCCGCTTCAAGCTTTGTTTTGAATTTTCCCAATCGAACCCGATATGTGGGTGATTCAAATTCAATTTTGGAATACCAATTGGGAAAATCAATATCCACTTGTGTTTTTAAATTTTGGGCCTTCTGATAGCTTCCAAATCCGACCTGAATTTGGTAAAAATCAGATTTTGAGTTGACTTCTGCGTATAATTTCAGCAACTCATCAATGCGTGGGTCTTGTTCAATGGTAACGTTGCCCTCTTGGGCTGAGATTTGAGTGGCAAAACCTGCAAAAAGTGCAACAAATAACAGAGTTTTCATAATATTCTTTTGCATTTCAACATGGTGTTTGTACAAATGTAAATCATTAAAATTAAACGATCAAAAGACATCTTATTTAGAATGTATATAAATTATATATTATAAATACCTTAACATTTTAAAAAATGGCTCTATGTCGTACTTTTGTGACCGATTTTAGGCCGAGTAAAGCTATTGTTCTCAATATCAATGGAAATAACCGTGCCAAAGATTTCGATAGAAATTTCGTTAATATGAAAAAGGTTTTATACCGCCATCTATTTTCTAAAGTTTTAGGTTTTTCTCTCCTATTTTTTTCCGTTTCATTTTATGCGCAAGATGCAGCTACCGAAGAAGGTCTGTGTGGTCCTGGTGATGCTGTAAAAGGGAAGCAACTCTTCAATCAGAATTGTGCCGCTTGTCACTCGCTGGACCGAAAAATGACTGGGCCCGCATTGGCGAATGTAGCTACAAGGCTTTCGGAAGATGAGGGATTGGATTGTGAATGGCTCTATGCTTGGATCAAGAACAGTCCGGGAATGATCAAATCCGGTGATGCTTACGCCAACAAAATTTATGCAGAGTACAACCAGGCGGCCATGACGGCGTTTCCAACGCTTTCAAATCAAGACATCAACGATATTTTGGCGTATACCGCAGCTCCACCAGCTAAGCCCGCTGTAGTTGCAACTGCTGACGGAGGCGACGGAGGGGGTTCTGGTGATACTTCGGGCATTTCAAACGAATTGATACTTGGCGCCCTTGCTTTGGTTTTTGGGCTACTGATCATCATGTTGATTTTGGTGAACAGAACACTGAGAAGAATTGCAGAGGCTAATGGTGTGAGCCTGGAAAAAGAAAAAGCGGAAAAAAGCATTCCTATTTGGAAGGCTTTCGCCCAAAATCAATTCTTGGTTTTGTGTACTGCAATTTTCCTATTGTTGGCCAGTGGATACTTCGCTTACGGATGGATGATGCAAATCGGTGTTGACCAAGGTTACGCCCCAGTGCAGCCTATCCACTATTCACACAAAATCCACGCAGGGGATAACAAGATAGAATGTAAATACTGTCACTCTTCAGCTCGAGTTTCAAAAACTTCGGGCATACCATCCTTGAATGTTTGTATGAACTGTCATAAGTCCATTTATCAAGTAGCTGATGAAACATTGGCGGAGGGTCAAAAAATTGGAGTGAATTATAACGAAGAAATTCAAAAGCTTTACAAAGCTGTTGGATGGGACGAAGAAGAACAAGAGTACACAGGTGAGACACAACCTGTGCAATGGGTAAGGATTCACAACCTTCCGGATTTTGCTTATTTCAATCACTCACAGCACGTTTCCGTTGCTGGAATCGAATGTCAGACTTGTCACGGTCCTGTTGAGGAAATGGAAGTTGTTTATCAATTTGCTCCGTTGACCATGGGATGGTGTATCAACTGTCACAGGGAAACCAACGTGAAAATGGAAGGTAACGAATACTATGAAGCCATTCATGCAGAGCTTTCCAAGAAATATGGTGTAGAGAACCTGACCGCTGCTATGATGGGTGGTTTGGAATGTGGTAAGTGTCACTATTAAGAATTAAAAGAAGATAATCTCAGATATATCGTATGGCATCAAACAAAAAATATTGGAAAAGCGTAGCGGAGTTAAATCCGAACGATTCCATTGTTGAGACGCTAAAACAAAACGAATTTTCAGAACAGATTCCTGTTGATGAGTTTTTGGGAGATAAAGAAAACCTATCTGCCACAACAACCAACAGAAGGGACTTTTTGAAATATGTTGGGTTCAGTACGGCTGCTGCTACTGTTGCTGCCTGTGAGGGGCCTGTTCATAAATCCATTCCTTATGTTGTGCAACCAGACACTATTGTGCCCGGTGTTGCCAACTACTATGCGACAACTATCGCAGATGGTTTTGACTTTGCCAGTATTTTGGTAAAAACAAGGGAAGGTAGACCGATCAAAATTGAAAACAATACGGATGCTGGAATAAATGGAAGTGCCAATGCACGTGTCCAAGCCTCTGTATTGACGCTATACGATAGCAAAAGGGTTCAGGGGCCGATGGCTAACGGAGAGCCTGTCGAATGGAAAGTATTGGACGCAACGGTAAGGGCAAAATTGGGAAGCTTAAAAGGTTCCAATAGACAAGTTGCTTTGTTGACCCAGACCTATGCAAGTCCTTCAACAGATAAATTGATTGCTGAGTTCAAAGCCGAATTTGGTGACAATGTAAACCACGTAACATACGACGCTATCTCGGAAGATGCAGCCTTGAATGCCTTTAACGCAGCTTATGGCGAAAGAGCATTGGCGGATTATGATTTTGAGAAAGCGGATGTAATTATTTCTTTCGGTGCGGATTTCTTGGGAGATTGGCAAGGAGGAGGATATGATGGCGGATATGCCAAAGGACGTGTTCCAAAAAATGGAAAAATGTCCAAGCACATCCAATTGGAATCCAACATGTCGCTTACAGGTGCCAATGCGGATAAGCGCTACCGAATGACCCCTACGCAACAGAAAATTGCGTTGGCCAAATTATACGGCAAGCTAAATGGAACCAGTGTAGGAGGCGGAACCTCTGATGTTGACGGAGCGGTAACTCAAATCGCTTCGGAAATCAAAAAAGCGGGAAGCAAAGCTGTCGTGGTTACCGGTCTTGATGATGTTAATGCCCAAACGGTTGTTTTGGCAATCAATAAATTGCTTGCGAGTGAGGCTTTTGATGTTGAAAACCCTAAATATGTTCGTCAAGGTGATGTAGCCAAGGTGAACAAGTTGGTTTCCGATATGAATGCCGGTCACGTGGGAGCCTTGATCATTGATGGAGTTAACCCAGTATATTCATTGCCAAATGCTGCTGATTTTGTGTCTGGTCTTGAAAAAGTTGACGTATCAGTAAGTTTTGCTTTCAATAACGATGAAACGGCCCAGTCCGTTGGATATGTTGCCGCAGCTTCGCACTACCTGGAATCTTGGGGTGATGCCCAGTTCAAGAAAGGTCAATATAGCTTAATGCAACCTGCGATTCGTGAGTTGTTTGACACTAGACAATTCCAGACTGCTTTGTTGACTTGGATGGGAAGTGATAAGACGTATTACGAATACATCAAAGAAAACTGGAACACTGCAGTTCTACAAGGTGCAGATTGGAATAAAGCTTTACAGGATGGTGTCTTTACTGCAGCTGCAAGTGCAGAGGAAGTTGAAGAGCCCGTTGCTGCTCCTGCTGAAACTGAAGGAGAAGAGCAGTCTGAAATCGTGCCGATCGCGTCTTCGATAAGAGCATTGGTGAATGCCACAAGTCAAGGTACCGAGCTGGTGCTGTATTCCAAAGTAGGTATGGGAGATGGGCGTCAGGCCAATAACCCATGGTTGCAAGAATTCCCTGATCCAATTTCAAGGGCTTCTTGGGATAACTATGTTACGGTTTCCCAAGCGGATGCCGAAGCATTGGATTTGGAAAATTACAATGTCGCCAACGGTGGATTGAACGGAAGTTATGTGAAACTTACTGTGGACGGTACCGTTTTGGAAAACGTTCCTGTGATCATTCAACCAGGTCAAGCGGATGGAACGGTTGGTCTTTCCTTTGGATATGGAAAGCAGGCAGGAATGCAGGCCGAAATGGCGACCGGGGTTAATGCCTACACATTATATAAGAACTTTTCCGATGTACAGTCGGTCAGTATAGAAAAAACTGGTGGTGAGCATGAATTTGCTTGCGTACAGTTGCACAAAACGTTGATGGGACGTGGAGATATCATCAAGGAGACTACCTTGGAGATTTTCAATACCAAAGACCATCACGAATGGAATCATATGCCTCAAGTTTCATTGAATCATCAAGAGATTCCAGTTACATCCCCAGATGCTGATCTTTGGGAAGAGTTTGATCGTTCTATTGGACACCACTTTAATCTTTCTATAGATCTTAATGCATGTACCGGTTGTGGTGCATGTGTAATTGCTTGTCATGCCGAGAACAACGTTCCCGTGGTTGGCAAGGAAGAAGTTAGAAAATCAAGGGATATGCACTGGTTGCGTATCGATAGATATTACTCTTCCGAAGATACCTTTGAACAAGATGATGAGAAGAAAGAAGGCATGGAAGGTCTTTGGGGTGATAATGGTTCGTTAGGTGGTTTCCGTGAGATGGAAGATGCGTCTGCAAATCCGCAGGTTGCTTTCCAGCCGGTAATGTGTCAGCACTGTAACCACGCACCATGTGAAACGGTTTGTCCAGTTGCCGCTACCTCCCATGGTAGACAAGGTCAGAACCAAATGGCGTACAACCGTTGTGTGGGTACGAGGTATTGTGCGAACAACTGTCCGTACAAAGTACGTCGATTCAACTGGTTCCTGTATGCAGACAATGATGAGTTCAATTACAACATGAACAATGACCTAGGTAAAATGGTCATCAATCCAGATGTCAACGTACGATCTAGAGGGGTTATGGAAAAATGTTCCATGTGTATCCAAATGACACAGAAAACCATTTTGGATGCCAAGCGGGAAGGAAGAGCCATCAAAGATGGTGAGTTCCAGACTGCATGTTCAGCTGCTTGTAGCAGTGGAGCTATGGCATTTGGTGATATCAACGATAAAGAAAGTAAGATTGCCGAGTTGAAGGAAGATGATAGAATGTACCATCTATTGGAGCATGTTGGAACAAAACCGAATGTGTTCTACCATGTTAAAGTAAGAAACACCAACGAGGCTTAATCAATAAATAAAAAGAAGTAACTAGAAGATAAATTATGGCGTCGCATTACGAAGCACCTATTCGAAAGCCCTTAGTACTCGGAGATAAAGGATACCATGATGTTACCGTGGATATCGCTGCTCCTGTGGAAGGAAAGGCCAACAAACAATGGTGGATTGTTTTTACCATTGCTTTGGTAGCGTTTCTTTGGGGGTTGGGATGTATCATTTATACCATATCCACTGGTATTGGGGTTTGGGGTCTGAACAAGACCGTTAACTGGGCCTGGGATATTACAAACTTTGTTTGGTGGGTTGGTATTGGTCACGCAGGGACCTTGATATCGGCGGTATTGTTGCTGTTCCGTCAAAAATGGAGAATGGCGATTAACCGTTCTGCAGAGGCGATGACCATATTCTCGGTTATCCAGGCAGGTTTGTTCCCGATTATCCACATGGGACGTCCATGGTTGGGATATTGGGTACTTCCAATTCCGAACCAATTCGGTTCCCTTTGGGTAAACTTTAATTCACCCTTGCTTTGGGACGTATTTGCGATATCGACATACCTTTCTGTTTCCTTGGTATTCTGGTGGACGGGATTACTTCCTGACTTCGCTATGATCCGTGACAGGGCCGTAAAACCTTTCCAAAAGAAAATCTATAGCCTATTGAGCTTTGGGTGGACAGGTAGAGCAAAAGATTGGCAACGTTTCGAAGAAGTTTCATTGGTATTGGCCGGTTTGGCAACACCTTTGGTACTTTCCGTACACACTATTGTATCCTTTGACTTCGCCACCTCGGTGATTCCTGGATGGCACACCACCATCTTCCCACCGTACTTCGTTGCGGGTGCGATTTTCTCTGGATTTGCCATGGTACAGACACTGCTCATTATCATGAGAAAAGTGTGTAACCTTGAAGCATACATTACTGTACAGCATATCGAGTTGATGAACATCGTGATCATGATTACAGGCTCCATTGTTGGATGTGCCTATATCACGGAGTTGTTCATTGCATGGTATTCTGGAGTTGAATATGAACAATACGCCTTCTTGAACAGGGCTACAGGACCTTACTGGTGGGCCTACTGGTCAATGATGACCTGTAACGTATTCTCTCCGCAGTTCATGTGGTTCAAAAAATTGCGTACCAGTATCATGTTCTCGTTCTTTATCTCCATTGTTGTAAACATTGGAATGTGGTTTGAGCGATTTGTAATTATTGTTACCTCGTTGCACAGGGATTACTTGCCATCTTCTTGGACAATGTTCTCGCCAACATTTATCGATATCGGAATTTTCATCGGAACCATTGGTTTCTTCTTTGTACTCTTCTTGTTGTACTCTAGAACGTTCCCAGTAATTGCACAGGCAGAGGTAAAATCTATTTTGAAATCCTCCGGAGAACGATTCAAAAACTTACGTGATGCAGGGAAACCTTTATACCAAACGCCTTCAAAAGTAAACGCTACTGCTGAAAAGGCAGCTCCAAAAGAGGAAAGTGCAGAGGTAGACCAGGCAAAAGTTTCTTCGCTTTTAGGTTCAATAGGAACCTTTGATGCGGAAAATGAAACTGCTGACGATTTGAAAAAAGTGAAAGGTATCGGTCCACAAATGGAAGAAACCTTGAACCAGATAGGGATTTTTACCTTCGCCCAGGTGAGTAAAATGACCGAAAAAGAATATGATTTGTTGGATTCAATCACTGGTTCGTTCCCTGGAAGGGCACAGCGCGATGATTGGGCAGGACAGGCTAAAAAATTAAACGATAAAAAGTAGTTATGGCATCAAAAGTTATACAGGCACTTTATAATGATGATGATGTGTTGATGCATGCCGTAAAGAAGGTTAGGGCAGAGCACCATCATATCGAAGAGGTGTACACCCCTTTCCCAGTGCACGGTTTGGACAAGGCAATGGGCTTGGAAGATACCCGAATCGCCATTACATCGTTCATGTACGGTTGTTTGGGATTGATAGTGGCTATTGTAATGATGAATTACATCATGATTGCCGATTGGCCTCAGGATATTGGGGGAAAACCCAGCTTTAGCTATTTGGAGAACATGCCGGCATTTGTTCCTATCATGTTCGAGTTGACCGTATTTTTTGCAGCCCACTTGATGGTGATCACATTTTATTTGAGAAGTAGGATGTGGCCCTTCAAAAAAGCTGAAAACCCCGATGTAAGAACTACCGATGATCACTTTTTGATGGAAGTTGGAGTTGGGGACAATGAAAAAGAGTTGACGGCTTTATTGTGGGAAACAGGAGCTGTAGAAATAAATGTTACAGAAAAGGAGTCTTAAAAATATGAAGCATTTAGGTAAAATAAGTGTTGTCTTGGTTTTGGTCCTTTCTTTTGCGGCTTGTGCCGATAAGAATCATCCGAACTACCAATATATGCCAAATATGTACGAGCCCGTAGGTTATGAAACCTATCAAGGGGTGGACAATGGATTGTTTCCTCAGGGTACAGAAGCTATGCTTCCTGTTGAAAATACCATTCCAAGAGGGTATATGCCATATAAGTTTGAGAACACCTTGGAAGGAAAAGAATTGGCAAGATTGGAGCCAAGCCCTTTGGATTCCCTTGACAGAGAAGCCAATTTGGCCAAAGGAAAAGAGTTGTATGATATTTATTGTGCAATCTGCCACGGTCCAAAAGGAAAAGGACAGGGTACTTTGGTAAAGCGTGAAAAGATATTGGGAGTTCCAAGTTATGACGATGTAGCGCGTAACATTACTGTCGGAACTACGTACCATACCATCTATTATGGATTGAACTCCATGGGGTCCTATGCCGCACAATTGGCCAATGAGGAAGAGATGTGGCAAGTATCCGAGTACGTGATGAAGTTAAAGGAAGACCTAACAAAATAATTGGATAAGAGCATATTATGTATACATTTTCAAACAGGCTAAAAATGGGATCTTTCATCGCTATGGCGTTGGGATTGATTTGTTTGGCAACTGGATTTTTAAGTGCTCCCAGCACCGTGGAAGAAGCCAAGGCAATCGTGGCTGCTGCCCATGATGACCATCATGGAGGTGGACACGCGGAAGAAGCTTCCCATGGCACAGATGATGCACATGGTGGGGAACACGATGCATCACATGATGAGCACTTATTGCACCAATTACAGAACAGACCTTGGGCTGCTTTGTACGTGGGCGCTTTCTTTTTCTTTATGATCGCTTTGGGCGTATTGGCCTTCTATGCTGTCCAACGTGCTGCACAGGCTGGTTGGTCCCCTATGCTGTTTAGGGTAATGGAAGGAATTACGGCTTATTTGGTTCCTGGCGGAATCATTGTATTCGTGATTTTGGTACTTTCCGTACTGCACATGAACCATATGTTTGTATGGATGGATGCCGATACCGTGGCTCATGATAAATTGTTGCAAGGAAAAGCTGGATACCTTAATCCAACATTCTTTTTAATAAGAGCTGCCATTTTCTTGGGAGGATGGATTGCATATAGGGAAATATCCAGAAGATTGTCATTGGCTCAGGACGAATCTGATGACAACAGCAATTTTGTAAAGAATTTTAGATGGTCGGCCGGGTTCTTGGTCTTCTACCTAATCACTGAGTCCATGATGTCGTGGGATTGGATTATGAGTTTGGACCCACACTGGTTCAGTACCTTGTTTGGATGGTATGTGTTCGCAAGTATGTTCGTTTCAGGAATTACCACCATTGCCATCATCGCGATTTACCTAAAATCCAAAGGATATTTGGAAAACGTGAACGACAGCCACATCCACGATTTGGCCAAGTTTATGTTCGCTATCAGTATTTTCTGGACCTATTTATGGTTCTCACAGTTTATGCTGATTTGGTACGCAAACATTCCAGAAGAAGTAACCTACTATATAGCTAGGTTCCAAGATTATAAATTGCCTTTCTTTACCATGTTGGCCATGAACTTCATCTTCCCATTGTTGGTGTTGATGAACAGCGATTACAAACGAGTGAATTGGTTTGTGATCATGGCTGGTATAGTGGTATTGTTGGGTCACTATTTGGATGTATTCAACATGGTGATGCCAGCGACCGTGGGTGACCAATGGCATTTTGGTGTGCCTGAAATAGGGGGAATATTGTTCTTTGGCGGATTGTTCGTGTACTGGGTGTTCAATACACTTACCAAGGCACCCTTGCAGCCAAAACGCAACCCATTTATTGAAGAAAGTAGACAATTTCATTATTAATACGATTAAGTCTTAGAAAGAGATACAATGACTGCATTATTAACATTGACTGTTTTAGTTCTGGTAGCAATCGCAATCTGGCAAATGACCAAGATTTTCGAATTGTCACAACTAAAATCGGACTATTCAGAGGTGGCTAACGATTCAGATAACAATTACAATGGTTATCTACTGTTTGTATTTTTAATTTTCATCTACGGAATAACCATATTTAGTTTTGCCAAGTATTCAAAAGTGTTGTTGCCTGAGGCATCTTCTGCGCATGGTGGAGAATATGACCAATTGATGTGGGTGTCGTTTGCGATTATCTTTTTTGTGCAGACTATCACCCAGTTTTTACTGCATTACTTTGGTTATAAGTATCGTGGTAAAGAAGGTCAAAAGGCACTTTTCTTTGCCGACAACGACCGTTTGGAGTTTATCTGGACCATTATTCCTGTAATTGTTTTGGCTGGATTGATCCTATGGGGATTGTACACTTGGACCAATATCATGGATATCAATGACGAGGATGACCCACTTATTGTTGAGCTTTATGCCCAGCAGTTTAACTGGACGGCTCGTTATGGTGGTGAGGACAATGTTTTGGGGGATGCAAGTGTGCGCTTGATCGACATTGATCGCGCCAATGTACTAGGTTTAGACGAATCGGACCCGAACTCCTCAGATGATGTTATTGTAAAGGAATTGCATTTACCAGTTGGTCGTAAGGTTAACTTTATGATGCGTTCTCAAGACGTATTGCATTCAGCATATATGCCACACTTTAGGGCACAAATGAACTGCGTTCCCGGTATGATTACACAATTTTCGTTCACTCCGACCAAAACAACGGAAGAAGTTAGATTGGATCCAGATGTCATAGAAAAGGTTAAAAGAACCAATGCTATCAGGGCCGAGCGTGCGGCAGCAGGAGAACCCAATTCTGAACCTTGGGAATATGATTATGTATTGTTGTGCAACAAAATTTGTGGAAAGTCTCACTATAACATGCAGATGAAAATTATTGTAGAGACTGAAGAGGAGTTCAACAAGTGGTTGGCAGAACAGGCCACGTTCAAAGAAACTGTTGCACCCGTAGAATAATAATAAGAAAGGAAAAGAACCTTAATAAAACTTAGAAAAGATTATGTCAGCTACTGGACACGAACACGGACACGAAGATCACGGACATCATCATAAAGAGACTTTTGTAACCAAGTATATATTTAGTCAAGACCATAAGATGATTGCCAAGCAATATCTTATTACTGGTGTCTTGATTATGGGCTTCATTGGAATTGCAATGTCAATATTGTTTAGAATGCAATTGGCATGGCCAGGGGAGTCTTTTGCTGTCTTCGAAATGTTTTTGGGGAAATGGGCTCCTGACGGTGTAATGGATGCTGATATGTACTTGGCCTTGATTACAATGCACGGTACCATTATGGTATTCTTTGTACTTACAGCAGGCTTGAGTGGTACCTTTAGTAACTTATTGATTCCATTGCAGATCGGTGCACGTGATATGGCATCGGGATTCTTGAATATGCTTTCTTTTTGGATGTTCTTCGTCTCAGCTGTAATCATGGTAATTTCGCTATTTGTTGAGGCCGGTCCGGCAGCAGCGGGATGGACAATCTATCCGCCATTGAGTGCGTTGCCTTCGGCCCAGCCTGGTTCTGGCGCTGGTATGACGCTATGGTTGGTATCCATGGCAGTATTTATTGCCTCATCACTTTTAGGTTCTTTGAACTATATAGTGACCGTTTTGAACTTAAGAACAAAAGGGATGTCAATGACACGTTTGCCTCTGACTATCTGGGCGTTCTTTGTAACCGCGGTTATCGGTGTAATATCGTTCCCAGTACTTCTTTCAGCAGCTCTGTTGTTGATTATGGATAGAAGCTTTGGTACCTCTTTCTTCTTGTCGGATATTTTCATTCAAGGTGAAGTGTTGCACTATCAGGGAGGATCTCCGGTATTGTTCGAACACTTGTTCTGGTTCTTGGGTCACCCTGAAGTTTATATTGTGATTCTTCCGGCGATGGGTATTGTTTCCGAAGTAATGGCGGTGAACGCGCGTAAACCTATCTTCGGCTATCGTGCGATGATTGCTTCTATTTTGGCAATCGCATTCCTATCAACAATTGTATGGGGTCACCATATGTTTATATCGGGAATGAATCCATTCTTGGGATCTGTATTTACATTCACCACTTTGTTAATTGCGATTCCATCAGCGGTAAAAGCATTTAACTGGATAACGACGATATGGAAAGGAAATCTACAGCTCAATCCGGGTATGTTATTTTCTATTGGTATGGTTTCCACCTTTATTTCTGGAGGTTTAACGGGAATCATTCTTGGTGACAGTACTTTGGACATCAATGTTCACGATACCTATTTCGTTGTGGCACACTTCCACTTGGTAATGGGTATATCGGCCTTGTATGGTCTTTTTGCGGGAGTGTACCACTGGTTCCCTAAATTGTTCCAGGGTCGAATGATGAACAAGAATTTGGGATATGTCCATTTTTGGGTGACCGCAATAGGTTCTTACGGTATTTTCTTCCCCATGCACTTTGTGGGAATGGCAGGAGTACCGCGTAGATATTATGAAAACACAGCTTTCCCAATGTTTGATGAATTAACCAATGTACAAGTGTTGATGACGGTTTTTGCCATCATTACGGCAAGCGTTCAGTTGGTATTTGCATTCAACTTCGTAAGAAGTGTTTTCTACGGAAAGAAAGGTCCTTTAAACCCATGGAAAGCAACTACTTTGGAATGGACAGCTCCGCAAGAGCATATGCATGGTAACTGGCCAGGTGCAATTCCACACGTACACCGTTGGGCTTATGACTATAGCAAGACCTATGAAAACGGCGAGTACATAATTCCGGGACAGGACTTTGTCCCGCAAACGGTTCCTTTACAGGATAACGAGGAGGAGCTGAATCATTAGCGGTTTCTTTATAAAATATAGGCCCATCCTTTAGGATGGGCTTTTTTGTTTTAAGTGTTTGGTACGACAATTGTTACCTCTAATTGTAATATCTTTAATAACCCTATAAAACGAACACTTGTGAAAAATTTAGCCATTCTACTGTTGTTGTTGTGTCATATTGCAGCAATGGCCCAGCGCAAGCCTAGAATAAAAGGAAGCCGAGTTGTTGCAGAGGTCAATGATGAGCTTCCAGCGTTCAACGCAGTGCAATTGAATGATGATTTGGATATTGTTTTGAAAAAATCCTTCGGTCCCGGTTATGATATTGTGGCCGACGACAACCTCATCGATATACTAAAATTCCGTGTTGAGGATAGCACTCTTGTGATTAGCTCCTTTTATAATGTTACGGCCAAGAAACAGTTCGACATCACCATAAATTACACCGACCTCAAGGCAATTACCCTGAAAAAAGGCAGCATAACAGTTGATGACGTAATAACCAGCGATGAACTATTTGTAGATACATTTGAAAATGCCAGATTAAACCTGAAAGCAAGTGCCGCCGTGATGGACATTAATATGGAAGGCATCAGTAAAGGGGACTTTAATGTTGATGTAGATTCGCTGAATGTCAGTATAAGCAATAGGGCTGAAGCCTATATTTATGCCGTTAACGAGGTCAGTCTGGTCGAATTGGATCAAAATGGGATGTTGACACTCGAGGGGACTTCTGACAGGATTCAGGCAAATCTATCGGGCAATTCCAGATTTAAGGGACAGACCATGGAAGCGGGTACATTTAATGTCAATATAGAAAACACCGCCAGTGCCCGGGTGTATGCCTTCAGGGATTTGGAACTTCAAGCAAAGGGAAATACCAAAACATACCTCTACGGCAATCCACAAATTACCATTCTCGAATTTATGGATACCTCCCAATTGATTAAAAAACTGGAGTGACGCCTAATTGGCGATCGGAGCAGTAAGACAATGTGCTGGTATTCCGAATCCATCTACCAAAACCTCAATATGGGGTCGAAGTTCCGTGGATAAACGTTCCACCCGTTGTCGAATCGCTTTTGATTTTACGCCTCCAAAATATCCTTGCTCTAAATACCACCTTGAGTCGTTATGCAATTCATGTAGCGCATAAAGTGTTCCCAGTTTTTCCATGAGACCGCGATATTTTTCATCAGCAATTGTGGTGCAGTATTCTGAAAATATTTGATAGGCCAACTCTACACTATATGCTTTTCCCAACGCCAACAAATGGGTTTGAACCTTTAGAAAGGCCTGATAAGAGGGAACACCCTTTTTGATGTAGTTTCGAATTCGCATGGCCAAGGTATAGGTCAGCCTACGGGTACGGTAATTAAAGGCATGTTTGTGGAATTTCGGATTATACAAATGTTCCGAATCCACTTTGTTGGAGTAAATGGGATTGATTGTGGCAAGTTTATCTGCTAATTGGGTGCGCAACAGCTTTAAGACCGAAGTAAATCCGGCACTATTGAATTCTGCCTTGAAATCGGAAAGAATGCCCTTTGCGGCCAGTTGAAGCAACACATTGTTGTCACCCTCAAAAGTTGTGAATATGTCCACATCCCCCTTCAGGTCGGCAATTCTGTTTTCCAACAGATAACCTTTTCCACCACAAGCTTCCCGACATTCTTGTATGGTAGAATTGGCGTACCATGTGATTACGGATTTTAATCCGGCTACCTGGGTTTCTATTTTTCTTTTGTCAGGCTGGGAATCATCACTATACCTACGCATCATTTCCTCCAATGTAAAATGATAGATATAGGCTTGTGCTATCGCTGGTGTTAACCGAAGTTGATGCGTGGGATAGTCCATGATCAAATCTTCTTGGATTTTAACGTTATCATTGAACTGTCGTCGGTTCAATGCATGTTTTATGGCGATGGTCAATGCCATTTTAGCCCCTCCCAAAGCACCTTTGGCGACACAGATTCGTCCCCCGACCAAGGTCCCCAACATTGTAAAAAATCGTTTGTTGGGATTCTTGATGGCCGAAAAGTAACTGCCATCATCTTTGATTGTTCCATACTTGTCCAAAAGGTTTGCTCTCGGTACCCGCACCTGATTGAACCATATCTTTCCATTGTCGACCCCATTCAATCCAAGTTTATACCCATTGTCTTCGATGGTAATGCCTTCAAGCAGGTTGTGGTTTTCATCTCGCAGGGGAACCAAGATGGCGTGAACCCCTTCGTTTTTTCCATCAACGATTAGTTGTGCAAAAACTGAGGCAATAGTAGAATGCAGAGCATTGCCTATGTACTCCTTGTTATCATTTTGTCCTGGAGTATGTATAACAATGGTGTCGCTTTTTTTGTCATAGGTCGCCGTTGTTTTTATCCCCCTTACGTTGGAACCGTGTCCGGTCTCTGTCATGGCAAAACAACCCAATAGTTTGGCTTTTCCAGCATCACCCAAGTATTGGTCATGATGTTTTTTTGTGCCCAGCTTTTGAATACTTCCACCAAACAGCCCAAATTGAACCCCAAACTTTACGGCTAAACTCCCATCTACAAACATTAAATGCTCAAAAATGGCCGCATAGGAGGGCATATTTCCCGTTCCACCGTGGGCTTCCGGATAGGCCATGGCACCGTATCCTTTTTCTCCCAGTAATGAAACTTGCTTTAGCACCTTATTCCGGAAATCATCCTTGTTTCGTGATATGGTCCATTTAAAAATATCCTGGTTCAGAAAGGAACGAAACGCATCAACTTCCGATACATGGGAGCCTTTAAAGAGAACATCTAAATTTTGCGCATTGTATTGATTGGAGGTTTTTTCATGTACTACTTCTACTTCAAATAAATGGTTGTAATGATTGGGTTGAATACCCAAATTGATTTCAATATGTTTTAGATGTTCATTAAAATCGCACTGTTCACAATGTAAATTGCCCAATCGCTGACTTAATGATGCCAAGGGATAGGTATCACTTTCAATAAGTTTTACCTTGGAAGTGGAGATAGTGTGTTTCCATTGTTTGAATTCGCTATCGGAAGGTGGTTGTTCCCTGTTGAGCCAACCGAACAGCTGTTTTTTTTCATCTGGACTTAAAACGGGATCGTCTTCTATAGTTTTTTTGATAACCGAAACTTCTGAGGCGGAAAGCAGATCATCGGACCAGATGACATAAAAAAAAGGGATGTATTGCAAAATACCAATGGAATAAGTGGGTATTACCATAATATGTTGGATTGTGGAATCATATTTTATGTATCTAATTTAAGTCATAGATTTTTAAGACAAATTACAACATCCATGCACAAGCTTATTTTGTCAATTTGGTTTCAAGTACATCGGGTTTCGAGTATATTTGTTAGGATATGAATGAAAACCTAGATCCAACATCGGATAATTTTTCACAAGAAGAACTGGACGTTGAAAGGGCGTTGCGGCCCATAACTTTTGATGATTTTACCGGTCAGGAACAGGTGTTGGAAAACCTAAAGATTTTTGTTCAGGCTGCAAACCTTAGGGGCGAAGCATTGGATCATACGCTGTTCCATGGACCCCCCGGATTGGGAAAAACCACTTTAGCACATATTTTGGCCAACGAATTGGGAGTGGGTATCAAAATCACATCAGGCCCCGTTTTGGATAAACCAGGGGATCTGGCCGGACTTTTGACCAATTTGGAGGAGCGCGACGTTCTGTTCATTGATGAAATACATCGCCTCAGTCCTATCGTGGAAGAATATCTGTATTCCGCCATGGAGGATTATAAAATTGATATCATGATTGAAACAGGTCCCAATGCTAGGACCGTTCAAATCAATTTAAGTCCGTTTACCTTGGTAGGAGCTACAACACGTTCAGGATTGCTCACAGCTCCGATGCGGGCAAGATTTGGTATTCAAAGCAGACTGCAATATTACAATACCGAACTCCTTTCAACCATTGTGGAACGAAGTGCGGACATCTTAAAAGTACCCATCACCAACGACGCTGCCATCGAGATTGCAGGTCGTAGTCGGGGAACCCCAAGAATCTGTAACGCTCTTTTGCGAAGGGTTCGTGACTTTGCACAAATCAAAGGTGATGGAAATATCGATTTGGAGATTTCAAAGTTTGGCCTTAAAGCTTTGAATGTTGATGCCCATGGTCTTGATGAAATGGACAATAAAATACTGAGCACCATTATTGATAAATTCAAAGGAGGTCCGGTAGGTATCACCACACTGGCGACAGCAGTTTCTGAAAGCGCCGAAACCATCGAAGAAGTTTATGAACCTTTTTTGATCCAACAAGGATTTATCATGCGTACGCCAAGAGGTCGTGAAGTAACCGAATTGGCCTACAGACATTTGGGGAAATTAAAAGGTGGAGGCCAAGAAGGCTTGTTCGCTTAGTGCAAGCTTGGTTTCAGTTACTGATTATTCAATTTCGCATCCTTTCAAAATCATTTGCAAACCCCATTGCAGGGTTTCAACGGATTCTTTGCTGTTCAATCCGCATACGTCCTTAGTGGCAATAATGGATTCTATACCCATCAATAATACGGTTAAATGAATAAGTTTTGACTGGGTCTTTGCGTCTATGTCCGTTGAATGCTGTCTAAAGAACTCTTTTAGCGCCGTAATTCGATTTTGGCCCCTTACCAATTTGGAATCTGTTGTTGAAAGAAAAGCTGCTAGAAACTTTTTTGATGCTTTTTCAGTCTCAAGAATAAAATCAAGATAGATTTTTTGGATTCCCAATATGGATGTTTTGACACCATTACCTGAGAATTCTTCTAAAATGGTATCGGTACTTGGAACATTGAGGTGCAGTACCAACTCTGTGGAAAGTGAATCTATGTTGGAATAATACCTGTATATGGTTGCCCTGGATACTTCCGCTTCTTTGGCTATGTCCTCAAGGGTAATATCGTTTCCCGATTCTATAAGTCGATTGGCCGCTTCCAAAATGCGGTTTCGGGTTTTAAGCTTTTGTTTCTTCCGGCCTGATGCGATATGATTCTCACTCATGAGACAAATGTCTTATAAAATTTTGTAATTTGAAAATAAGTCGCTATAATTGTGAGACAAAAATCTCATAAAATGAAAAAATCCAATAGCGTATGGGTTTTGGGGCATAAAATAACCTTCCATCCAACCACAGGAGATTACGATTTAATAGTTTGTGAAACACCAGCTGGCAGTCAAGGACCGCCTCCCCATATCCATTCGGCGTACAAGGAAGCTTTTCTAATAGTAGAGGGCGAAATGGAGTTTTTTATCAATGGTGATACCAAAACATTGGGTCCCGGAGAATCCGTGGATATCCCTCCAGGCACCCTGCACACCTTTAACAATAGAACTGATCAAAAATGCATTTGGGTAAATATTCACAGTCCTAAAGGGTTTTCTAAATTTTTTAAAACTTTTGGTATACAAGAAGATGAAAAAGACGCCATTGCCAAGTCCGTAAGCCTTGAAACCATTCAAAAAGTGTTGGCAACAGCCGGGGATTTCGATATGGCAATCCCTGAAAAACTTTTGGATTGATTTTCAATCTGGTGAAGGTGAATGGATGTGATTCCTAGTGTACTCAGAGTCATGTTTGTGCTATTTGACTCAATCGCTTGCTTGGAAAATCAACAGAAAACAAAAAACTTTAATATTATGAATCGAAAAAAATTCCTGTCAACCTCCGTAATGGGACTTGGCCTATGTGCCTTGAATCCCGTTTCTGCATCCTCAGCGAAGAAGGAAAACCTACAAGCAGACCCTAAAATAGTTCGTAAGGAAGAGGGTAAAATTCAAAGTGTTATGGGGGATTTTCAAAATATGAAGCTTGTGGGTGAGGATACTAACGGGCAATTTACCCTCATCGAACAAAATAATGAACCGGGCTTCGGGATTCCTCCACATGTCCATGAAAACGAAGATGAGGTATTTCAGGTATTATCTGGGCAATTAGAAATGACCATTGGGGATAAAATGACAACTCTGGGTGCTGGTGACATTATCTTTTGTCCTAGAGGCATACCACATTCATTTAAGGTAATCGGAAACGAAAAGGCTAGGGTGATGTTAAGTGTATTTCCATCAGGTATTGAAAACATGTTTGAAGAATTGGCTGCTTTACCGCCAGGTCCACCAGATTTCGAAAAGGTGACCAAGATTTGCGGTAAATATCAAATACAATTTGTGTGAGAACTGCATTGAACTAGCTTGACTTTATCAATGCAACCTGAGAGGTTGTCCAGGGCAAGCATGCGCAATGAACGATTTCTGCTATTTTTTGGATTATTTTTTTTATTTTCTATAGGAAAACATCTTTTTCTTTAGGACTATATGGTTGCTTTCGAACTTTTTTTAACGCATCCGTTATTGAATTGATTATGCCAATTTACATGGACAGACATATCGTACCTGGAATAGAGGCAAAACATGCAGCCCAAGCGCATCGGGAAGATTTGAAGATTCAAGATGAATACGGATGTCGATGTATGACCTATTGGGTGGATGAGGAAAGGGGAAGTGCATTTTGTTTAATTGATGCACCCAACAAACAAGCGGTAAAAGAAATGCATGATAGGGCTCATGGGCTTATTCCCCATGATATCGTCCAGGTCAACAGCAATGTGGTAGAAGCATTTTTGGGAAGAATTAGTGACCCAGAGACTTATCCTGATATTGACGATCCAAACCTCAAAATATTCAATGACCCAGCCTTTCGAATCATTTTGGTAGCCAAATGCAAGGACTTTCGATTGCTGGGACATGAATTGGGAAAAAACAAATCCCAAAAATTGATGGGCCTGTACCATGAGATTATGAGGCAAGAGCTCCAAAAGTACGAGGGTAGGGAAGTTGAGCTTGAAGGAGATTGGTTCATCGCTTCATTTGTTTCAGTTACACAGGCGGTGGATTGTGCTATTGCGGTTCAAAAAAGCTTGCATATAGCAACCGAACTTCTAGAGCTGCGTATGGGTTTGAATGCCGGTATGCCGGTAAGTAAGAGCAAGCACCTATTTGGGGAAACTGTGGATATGGCAAAGTATCTATGTCATTTGCATGGATCCCATCCAATTAAATTAGCGTCCATAATCAAAGAGATTTATAAGGAGGACGGGTCTTCCAATTACAGGGACAGGATGAAGGCCATTAAACCGACGCACGAAAATACGCTGCAATTACTCATGGAAACGCTGTTCGAAAACCTGCAAAAACCTGATTGGGGAGTGGACGATTTTTGTGCTAAATTGTCCATGAGTAAATCAAAGCTGTATAGAAAAAGCAAAGAACTTACAGGGATGTCTCCCAATGAATTGCTTAGAGAGCATAGACTTTTAAGATCTCTCGAATTACTTAGAACCGACAGAAATGTTTCCCAAACGACTTTTGATGTAGGTTTTAGTAGTCCCTCATACTTTACCAAATGCTTTCAGCAAAGGTTTGGTTTACAGCCATTGGCCTATGCCAAGAATACGTTATGATGATGGTCTAAAGTTTATAGTGTTTGGATCTTCCCTTATATTTATTCGGAGTTGGATATTCTAGTTTTGGTTCAGTAATCAAAACAATAAAATTATGAAAACAACACGAAGCAGTGCTTTAGTTGGAGTGTTGATTCTAATGGCAATCTTCACTACAAATGCACAAGAAGAAAAAGAAACAAAAGAGCTAAAAACCTATTTGATCGAGCGGGAAATTCCAAACGCGGGAGAGTTGACCGCGGAAGAACTTCAGGGGATTTCCCAAAAATCCTGCGCAGTTTTAAAACAAATGGATACCGGAATTGAATGGCTTCATAGTTATGTAACCGACGATAAGGTGTATTGTTTGTACAAAGCCGAAAACAAGGATTTAATCCGGAAGCATGCCGAAGAGGGAGGTTTTCCTGTGAATTCAATTCAAGAATTATCCAGTAAGATTGGCCCGGCCACGGCACTTGGGCATGAGCTGGATGGGAAAGAAAATCGTTAGTTATGATTTTTCAAATAGTTGTAATTTAGTGCAATTCCATAGTAATTGATTCACTGAATCCAAAGTATAAACATACAGACTTGATCAAAACCGAAGCCAAGCGCCTCGGTTTTTTGTCTTGCGGCATATCCAAAGCAGAGTTTTTGGAAGAAGAAGCACCGCGTTTGGAAAAATGGCTCAATCAGGGGATGCATGGCGAAATGCAGTATATGGAGAATCATTTTGATAAGCGGCTTGACCCCACAAAATTGGTTGAAGGCTCAAAATCTGTGGTTTCCCTGCTATTGAACTATTACCCCTCCGAAGCACAAAGCGCAGAATCCTATAAAATCTCTAAATATGCCTATGGAACCGATTATCACTTTGTGATAAAGGATAAACTCAAAAGTCTTTTGAATTTTATTCAGGAAGAAATCGGCGAGGTGCACGGTCGGGCCTTTGTGGATTCCGCACCAGTTTTGGACAAGGCATGGGCAGCCCGAAGCGGTTTGGGTTGGATAGGCAAGCACAGCAACTTGCTTACCCAACAGGTAGGTTCCTTTTACTTTATTGCCGAACTGATCATTGATCTGGAATTGGAATACGATTCCCCGGTAACAGACCATTGCGGCACCTGCACCGCTTGTATTGATGCTTGTCCCACCGAGGCCATTGTGCAACCCTATGTGGTAGATGGTAGTAAATGCATTTCGTATTTCACCATCGAGTTGAAGAATGAAATTCCAACAGACTTTCAAGGAAAATTTGATGAGTGGATGTTCGGTTGTGATGTTTGTCAGGATGTCTGCCCTTGGAACCGATTTTCAAAACCTCATAGCGAACCGTTATTTGATCCACACCCCGATTTACTTTCCATGTCGAAAAAGGATTGGGAAGAAATCACCGAGGATGTTTTTAGGCAAATCTTCAAAAAATCGGCGGTAAAACGGACCAAATTCTCTGGGCTTCAAAGGAATATCGATTTCCTAAAATAGGATTCTGCTAAATTTCAATCGTTTTCGTTAATCATATTGTCACTTTATAGCTCAAATTTTATTGAGACACTAAAGAAAACAGTATATTGATATGATCGAGAAAGTGTGGAAGACCATGCCATTCCATAATTTAAACCACCGACTACGCTTATGAAACTAACTAAACCTAAACTGAATTTTTGGCAAATTTTCAATATGAATGTTGGGTTTCTTGGAATCCAATATAGTTTCGGACTTCAGCAAAGTGCCATTAACCCCAT
The DNA here is from genome assembly GCF_053642935.1 of Flagellimonas sp. 2504JD4-2. Classification (NCBI taxonomy): domain Bacteria; kingdom Pseudomonadati; phylum Bacteroidota; class Flavobacteriia; order Flavobacteriales; family Flavobacteriaceae; genus Flagellimonas; species Flagellimonas sp. 2504JD4-2. Next base: position 1,161,919 of record NZ_JBSIOV010000001.1, read on the forward strand.
TTTTCTTTTTCTGGGAGCTGCAGAGGAAATTCTACCTATTTTGAATATCGCTGGACCAGTAACGGGACTCATAGTCCAACCCATTATCGGGGCTATTTCAGATAAAACATGGTCTCCAAAATGGGGACGTAGAAAGCCATTTTTCCTTATAGGTGCCATTATGGGTAGTATATGTTTGTTTGCTTTTCCATTGAGCCCGGCACTATGGTTTGCAGTAGGACTATTATGGATTTTAGATGTGGGTAACAATATGGCCATGGAACCTTACCGTGCTTTTGTTGGAGATAAATTACCAGATAGCCAGTTGAGCATTGGGTACCAAATGCAGAGTCTGTTTGTAGGCGCAGGTATACTTCTGGCAAACGCTTCCATCTTTCTATTTCAAGATTGGTTTGGAGGAGGTCAAGAGGTTGAAGGTGTTATTCCCAAATGGTTGTATTATTCTTTTTTTATTGGCTCTTTCTTATCCATTGTAACCATCTTGTGGTCGGTATTGAAAACACCTGAAATCCCTCCTAGTGATGAAGAGCTGGAAGAAATAAATAGACATAAAGCGTTGCCGTTCATTGAGCGATTTAAAATGCCATTTATTGAAATTTCGCATGCAGTAAAAGATATGCCCAAGTTCATGTGGAAGCTTTCAGGGGTTTACTTATTTCAATGGTATGCCCTGTTTATTTATTGGCAATTTATTACCCCTTTATTTAGGTCCACAATGGGATTTGATACTTCTCAAGCAGCAGCTCAAGCAGCCAAAATGAGTACCACCTATAATATTGTAACCGCTGTTGTTGCTCTCATTTTGGTGCCCCTGACCATGAGGTTTGGAGGTAAAAAGATATATGCCCTGAGTTTATTTGGAACGGCTTTGGCATTATTTGCCATTCCTAATATAGCTGACCCCGTTCAGGTTTTGTTTCCCATGGTCCTGTTTGGAATTGGATGGGCGGCCATGATGGGAATTCCCTATAGCATGGTTTCTAAAATTGTTCCTCAGGAGAGAAGAGGTGTATACATGGGGATTTTAAATATGATGATCGTTATTCCCATGGGGATTCAAACATTGACCTTTGGCCCTATTTTCAAAAACCTACTTGGAGGAAACTCTGTGAATGCGATGCTCTTTGCTGGAACTTGTTTTGTGATTGCTTCGATTTTGGCATTGCGTTTAAATGTAAAAGAAAAAAATAGTTAACATAATTGTTTGAAGTAGTTTAAGTTCAATAATTGGCACCAAAATGTTTTGGTGCCTTTATTTTTAAATACCTTTGAAGCTTCTAAAATTAACAAGCTGTTCTAAAAATCAGGTATGAGCAAAGAAAACCAACGTAGGGAAGCACTATTATATCACGCTAAACCCCAACCAGGTAAAATAAAGGTTGTTCCCACCAAACCATACGCAACGCAGCGCGATTTAGCATTGGCATATTCACCTGGTGTGGCCGAGCCCTGTTTGGAAATTGAGAAAAACCCCGAAGATGTTTATAAGTATACCGCTAAAGGAAATATTGTAGCAGTTATTTCCAACGGGACTGCGGTGTTGGGATTGGGAAATATAGGCCCTGAAGCCTCAAAACCCGTAATGGAAGGAAAGAGCTTGTTGTTCAAGATTTTTGCTGATATCGACGGGATGGATGTTGAACTCGATACAACGGATGTCGATAAATTCGTAGAGACCGTAAAGACTATTGCACCCACCTTTGGTGGAATCAATTTGGAAGATATCAAGGCACCTGAAGCTTTTGAGATTGAACGCAGACTGAAGGAAGAATTGGATATCCCTGTAATGCATGATGATCAACATGGAACCGCCATTATATCGGCTGCAGCATTGTTAAATGCTGTTGAATTGGCCAATAAAAAGATGGACAAGGTCAAAATTGTGGTGAGTGGTGCGGGAGCGGCAGCAGTTTCATGCACACGCCTCTATAAAGCCTTCGGCGCCAAAGCAGAAAATATTGTGATGCTGGATAGTAAAGGTGTCATTCGAAATGATAGAGATAGTCTTTCTGTGGAAAAAAAGGAATTTGCTTCCGATAGAAAAATAGACACTTTGGAAGAAGCGATGAAAGATTCGGATGTTTTCATTGGACTTTCGATTGCAAACATTCTGACCCCGGAAATGCTCAAATCCATGGCCAAAAACCCTATTGTTTTTGCAATGGCAAACCCAGACCCGGAAATTGAGTACGGTCTGGCCTGTAAAACCCGGGACGATATTATTATGGCAACGGGACGTAGCGACCATCCCAATCAGGTGAATAATGTTTTGGGGTTCCCATTCATTTTTAGGGGAGCCTTGGATGTTAGGGCGACCAAGATCAATGAAGAAATGAAAATGGCGGCTGTAAGAGCCTTGGCGGATTTGACCAAAGAGCCTGTTCCTGAGCAAGTGAATATTGCCTATGACACCACTCGACTTGCTTTTGGCAAGGATTATATCATTCCAAAACCATTTGATCCACGCTTGATTACCAAAATTCCTCCAGCGGTGGCGAAAGCAGCAATGGACAGTGGAGTGGCAAAAGCACCTATCAGGGATTGGAAAAAGTACGAAGAAGAGCTGTATCAACGATCGGGTAACGACAATAAGGTAATGCGATTGATGCACAACAGGGCACGCATGAATCCAAAACGGATCGTATTTGCTGAGGCTGAACTGTTGGATGTGATGAAAGCTGCCCAGATTGTCCATGATGAGGGAATTGCCATTCCAATATTATTGGGAAATAGGGAAGTTATCGAAGCTCTGAAAAAGGAGTTGGATTTTGATGCTGATGTCACCATAATCGATCCAAGATCTGATGAATCCAAGGAGATTCGAACCAGATACGCTCTGAAGCTATGGGAGTCTCGAAAACGAAAGGGAGAGACCCAATATAGCGCTCGAATTAACATGGGCAAACGAAACTATTTTGGGGCCATGATGCTTTTAGAAGGAGATGCCGATGGTATGATCTCAGGATATTCAAGATCTTACCCCAAAGTGCTTAAGCCTGTTTTTGAAGTTTTGGGACGGGCTAAAGGAGTAAAAAATGCTTCCACGGTAAATATTATGATTACGGACAGAGGTCCTCTTTTTTTGGCCGATACATCAATCAATGTTGATCCAAATGCCGAAGATTTAGCTGAAATTGCCAAAATGACGGCTAATGTGGCCAGTACCTTTGGCTTTAATCCGGTCATGGCTATGTTATCTTATGCCAACTATGGCTCTTCAAATCACCCTAATGCCCAAAAAGTTAGACAGGCGGTGGAAATTTTACATGAACGTATGCCTGAGTTGGTGGTAGATGGAGAAATTCAGACCGATTTTGCATTGGATCAAGAACTGTGTCATAACAATTTTCCATTTTCCAAATTGGCCGGGAAAAAAGTAAATACCTTGATATTTCCCAATTTGGAATCTGCCAATATAACTTATAAATTACTCAAAGGCTTGCACAATGCAGAATCGATAGGACCTATAATGGTAGGCCTTAGAAGGTCAGCCCACATACTTCAACTTGGGGCCAGTGTGGATGAAATGGTAAATATGGCGGCAGTGGCCGTAATAGATGCCCAAGAGCGGGAAAAGAGAAGAAAAGCCAAAATGGAAACCGAATAGATAATCCAAAAAAATGATTACCCATCTCAAAGGAAAACTGGTCGAAAAGAATCCTACCTATGTCATTGTGGAATGCAACGGAGTTGGATATTTTTTAAATATATCCCTGCACACATTTTCGCAAATAAAAGATCAGGAAAACATACAATTATTTACCCATTTACAGGTCAAGGAAGACTCCCATACCCTCTTTGGATTTGTAGAAAAAACTGAACGTGAGATTTTCAGATTGTTGATTTCCGTGTCGGGTATTGGCTCGAGTACGGCTCGCACCATGTTATCATCGTTGTCACCTGTTCAAGTTCGTGATGCGATTGCCAACGGTGATGTTCCTACTATCCAGGGAGTCAAGGGGATAGGAGCAAAAACTGCGCAACGGGTGATTCTCGATCTTAAAGACAAGATTTTGAAAGTCTACGATATGGGTGAAGTTTCCCTACAATCAAACAATACTAGCAAAGAAGAAGCGTTATCTGCTTTAGAGGTTCTTGGTTTTGTCCGAAGACAATCCGAAAAGGTTGTGGACAAGGTATTATCCGAAGATCCTTCATTAAGCGTTGAGAACATTATAAAATTGGCGCTGAAAAATTTGTAACTAGTTTGAAAAGAGGGGCAAAACCGATACTTAAATCATTAAGATTTAAGCACTTTTTCTTTATTGCTTGTTTCTTGACCACCATCACCAGTGTGGGACAAGAAACCGATGTTCAGGTTCAAGACTCTGTGCAAACTGGAGTGGCGCTTGGACGCTTGATTTTGGAAAACCCCAACAGCATTATTGCAAAATACACCTACGACCCTCAATTGGACCGTTATATCTACACTGAGAGTGTCGGTGACTTCAACATAACACATCCAACAATCCTCACTCCTGAACAATATTACGATTTGGTTCAGAAAGAGCAGATGAAATCCTATTTCAAGCAAAAAATTGATGCTTTTGTTGGAAAGAAGGCAGGGTCCGAAGAAGCCCGTAAAAACTTACTGCCGAATTTTTATGTGAACAACAACTTTTTTGAATCTGTTTTCGGAGGTAACACCATTGAAGTGATTCCGCAAGGTTCTGTTGCCATGGATTTGGGAGTTTTATGGCAAAAAAATGATAATCCGGCCCTTTCGCCCCGAAACCGGACCAACCTTTCCTTTGATTTTGATCAACGCATCAGCTTGAGTTTATTGGGGAAAGTTGGAGAACGCCTACAGGTAACGGCAAATTATGATACCGAAGCCACTTTCGACTTTCAGAATTTGGTAAAATTGGATTATACCCCGGATGAAGACGATATTCTTCGCAAAATTGAAATCGGTAATGTGAACATGCCCCTCAACAGTTCATTGATTTCTGGAGCACAAAGTCTTTTTGGAATCAAGACCCAATTGCAATTTGGAAAGACTACGGTTACCGCTGTGTTTTCCGAGCAACGTTCCCAAAACAATACCGTTGTGGCACAAGGAGGAGGAACACTCAACGAATTTGCCTTAACGGCATTGGACTATGATGAGGACAAGCACTTTTTCTTGGCTCAATATTTTAGGGATAACTATGATAGAGCTTTGGAGAACTATCCTTTCATTAGAAGCCAGGTTCAGATTACTAGACTGGAGGTATGGGTGACCAACCGAAACCAACAGACGTTGAACGTGAGAAATGTGGTCGCTATCCAAGATTTGGGTGAGGCTTTGGAAAACAGGACGCGTATTGGAATCAATGGAGGTGCTCCGGCAGGATTCTTCAATCCAGCCGCAATAGCTACTGGGTATCCTCGGAATGATGCAAATGATTTTGATCCCAACCAGATTGGAACCGGGGCCTTGACTCAATCCATACGTGACATTGCAACAGTGGAACAAGGGTTCAACATTCCGGGATATCAGGTGAACCAAGGATTTGATTACGCTATTTTGGAGAATGCACGAAAACTGGAGATCGGAAGAGACTATCAATTCGATTCACAATTGGGATACATTTCATTGAACCAAAGGTTGAGCAATGATGAGGTATTGGGTGTCGCTTTTCAGTATACCATAGATGGCCAAGTGTTCCAGGTTGGTGAATTTGCCAATGGAGGAGTCGATGCCACCACGGTTTCCGGAGGGGTGAATCCTATCATTGAGAACAACACGTTGATTCTGAAGTTGCTGAAGAGTAACATTACCAATGTGGATGACCCTATTTGGGATTTGATGATGAAAAATATCTATTCCACGGGTGCATTCCAGTTGAGCCAGGAAGATTTTAAACTGAATATTTTATACTCAGACCCGACACCTCGAAATTATATTACGCCTGTTGACCCCAATGCAGGGTGGCCTACGGGACTGGAAGAACGTATTCTGATTGATGTCTTCAATTGGGACAGGTTGAACGTTTACAATGATGTGCAGCCTGGTGGTGATGGTTTCTTCGATTATGTTCCCGGTATTACTGTGGATACGCAATCGGGACGCATAATTTTCACTAAGATCGAACCTTTCGGGGAGTTTCTCTTTAATGAATTGGGTGGAGGTGTCTATGATGTAGAGAATGACCAGGGATACAACGTGAACCAGCAGCGATATGTATTTCGAAATATGTATGCCAAGACTAAGGCCGCTTCGTTGCAGGATGCCGAAAAGAACCGTTTCCAAATCAAAGGACGATACAAATCCGAAGGAAACAATGGTATCCCTATTGGAGCATTTAACGTACCACGTGGGTCTGTTAGGGTAACAGCCGGAGGAAGACAGCTGCAAGAGGGAATAGACTATACCGTGAATTATCAGGCTGGAACAGTTCAGATTTTGGATCCAAGTTTGGCGGCTTCAAACACCCCGATAAATATTTCGGTAGAGAACAACGCGGTTTTCGGACAGCAGACAAGAAGATTTACAGGGATTAATGTAGAGCACAAATTCAATGAAAATTTTGTGCTGGGAGGAACTTTATTGAACTTAAACGAAAGGCCATTGACCCAAAAATCAAATTTTGGTGTTGAACCGGTCAACAATACGATCTTTGGCCTAAATGGAAACTTCAGTACAGAAATCCCATTTTTGACCCGCTTGGCGAACAAACTGCCCAATATTGATACAGATGTGCCTTCCAACCTTTCCATACGGGGAGAAGTAGCGGTTTTAAAGCCCAATTCTCCAAAAAATGCTGATTTTGAAGGAGAGACCACAACGTATATTGATGATTTTGAAGGTGCGCAGGCATTAATAGATATCAGGTCGTCTTTGGGATGGTCTCTGGCAAGTCCACCAGTGGAATTTTTACAAGATAGAACGGATATCGATGTTGGTTATGAAAGGGCAAAAATGGCTTGGTATACCATCGACCCAATTTTTTATACCAACCAAAGACCTACAGGGTTATCCGATAACGATGTTTCTCTCAGTACTACCAGAAGGGTATTCATCAACGAAATATTTACCGAGACCGATATTGCCCAAGGGCAAACCCAGGTTCAAGGAACCCTGGATTTGGTTTACTATCCAAACCAAAAAGGGCCTTACAATGCCAACCCAGACTTTGCTGCAGAAACCCCTCAGGCAAAATGGGCTGGGATTATGCGACCGTTGAGCAGTACCAACTTTGAGCAATCCAATGTGGAGTTTGTGCAGTTTTGGGTATTGGATCCATATATAGATGGTGAAACTGTGGACGGTAATGTGGGTGAATTGGTATTCAATCTTGGAAATATCTCTGAAGATATCCTAAAGGATGGGAGAAAGCAGTATGAAAATGGACTTCCAGCGAGTACCAACAATGAAACGCCACGACAGACCATATGGGGAGAGGTGCCTTCGACCCAATCTTTGGTATATGCTTTTGATGCCGATGAAACCAACCGTAGTCAACAAGATGTCGGTTTTGATGGATTGGATGATTCAGAAGAGGCGGCCATCTATAATGGTCCCAGTGAAGACCCAGCATTGGATAATTACCAATACTATTTAAATAGGGAAGGAAGCATTTTGGAGCGGTATATCGATTTCAATAACCCTGATGGAAACTCTCCTGTAGCGGTTACCAATACAAACAGGGGCTCAACCACTTTACCGGACGTTGAGGATATCGACAGGGATTTGACCATGAATACGGTAAACAGCTATTTTGAATATCGTATCCAAATTAGGCCAAACACAACAATCGATGATCAATATGTAACCGATATCCGAGAAGGTTTGACACCTACACTTCCAAACGGGAGTCAATTGAATCGAAGGTGGATACAATATAAAATACCATTAAGCGATTTCACTGAAGCTGTTGGAGGAATTACTGATTTTCGCTCTGTGAGTTTTATGCGGATGTATCTAACAGGCTTCTCCGATGATGTTGCACTTCGTTTTGCCACTTTGGATTTGGTAAGAGGCGATTGGAGAACATACACCAACTCTTTGCAACCCGATGTGGATAATGATCCATCCGATGATGGCACCGTTACCGATGTGAACACTGTAAACATTGAAGAGAATTTTGGCAGACAACCCATACCTTATGTTTTACCTCCGGGAGTTATTAGGGAACAATTGAATAACAATAACACCATCATCCGTCAAAACGAGCAATCCCTATCATTTGTTGTGGAAAACTTGGAGTCAGAGGATTCAAGGGGAGTCTTTAAAAATGTGAATATGGATGTGCGACAGTATGAGCGCATCAAAATGTTTATGCATGCCGAAAAAATACTGGATGGAGACTACTCAGATGACGACACCCCTTTGGTTGGTTTCCTTCGAATTGGTACGGATTTCTCGGAGAACTTCTATCAAATTGAGCTTCCATTGCAATTTACTTCATTCAATGTGACTTCTGCCGAGGAGATTTGGCCCGAAGTCAATGAAATTGATATTGACCTTAGCGATTTGAACAAAGTAAAATCAAGAGGCATTGCAGAACAAACACTTAACCAAATCAATTATTACGAAATTGTGAATGGCGAGGCAGTTCCCGTGGATGAGTTTGCCCCTCGAACATTGGGAACGCTTCGCATTGGAATACGAGGTAATCCATCTTTGGGAAGTTTACGGGGAATGATGGTTGGGGTCAAAAACATTGATGACCTACCTGCGCGAGGAGAAGTTTGGTTCAACGAACTGCGTTTGGCCGGTTTGGACAACAATGGCGGATGGGCTGCAATAGCAGCTTTGGATGCGAACATGGCCGATTTCGCCAATGTTACGGCTACTGGTAGCAGAAGTACCTCTGGTTTTGGATCAATTGATCAAATGCCCAACGAGCGCTCTAGGGAAGATGCTATTTCCTATGATGTGGTCACCAATGTCAATGTTGGTCAATTGCTTCCGAAAAAATGGGGAATTCAAATACCGTTCAACTATGGTATTTCGGAAACCCTGATTACCCCCGAATTTGACCCGGTTTATGATGACCTTAAGCTCGATGACCGTATTGCGGCAGCGGCTACCGCAGAAGATGCCGAAACCATAAGAAAACAGGCGGAAGATTACACAAAGAGAACAAGTATAAATCTTATTGGTGTTAGAAAGAATAGAGGTGAAGAAGCCAAGGAGAACTTTTTCGACGTAGAAAACTTCACGTTCAATTATTCTTACAATGAGACCAATCACAGAGATTTCGAAGTGGCCGACTTGCGAGATCAAAATGTGAACACCGGATTTGTTTATAACCACAATTTTAAACCAGCACCCGTTGCTCCGTTTGCAAAGAACGATTCCCTTTTAATGGGTAAATACTGGCAATGGTTGAAAGAGCTAAACTTTAACCTGTTGCCAACCAGTTTATCGGTAAATGCGAATCTAAATAGATCGTTTAACCAACAACGGTTTAGAGATGTATTGGAACCTGGTGTTGAAGCCCTGTCATTGCCATTGCTGCAACAGCGCAATTATTTGTTCAACTGGCAATATGCCCTCAACTATAATATCAGCAAATCGTTGCGATTGAATTTCACAGGATCCAATAACAATATTGTACGTAACTATTTCAATCTTGATGGTGACCCCGATTCTGGAATCAATCAAGAATTGGACCTATGGGATGGATTTTTCGATGTGGGTGAACCCAATAGGCATTCGCAACAAATGCAACTGAACTATGAGCTGCCATTTGATAAAATCCCATTTCTGAATTTTATCAATGCACAATACACCTATACCAGTAATTTTGACTGGCAAAGGGGTGGAGATGCCTTGAATGAAGTAGCCGGGGAGGATATTAACACAGTTCAGAACGCAAGCACCCACAATCTGACAGGTAATTTGACCATGCAACGTTTCTACGACTTTTTAGGGTTGAAAAAACGGGATGGTAAGGTTACGGCCAGTCAAGCAAGGGTAAGACGGGATAAAGCTGGCAACCCGGCATCAGGAGCGGAAGATGAAAGACCTCCTAAGAAAACAAGCAAGGCCTACAACACATTGATTGATATAGTGACCATGGTTAAACGGGTCAATATCAATTACAGCGAGAATCGGGGTACGGTATTGCCCGGGTATACCCAATCTATCGGATTTATAGGAACCACACGCCCTACCCTTGGTTTTGTTTTTGGAAGTCAGTCGGATGTCCGGTTCCAAGCTGCCCGGAATGGATGGTTGACGACATTCCCTGAGTTTAATTCACAGTATTTGCGAAATGTGAATAGACAGTTGAACATCACCGCTACCGCTCAGCCTACCCAAGATTTGACCATAGATTTGACTGCGGACAGACAATTTTCCAGCAGCTTGCAAGAAAATTATAGTCCAGAGGAATGGATAAATGGAAATGATGGTTTGATCAACGAATTGGGGAATTTCAGTATTTCTACGGTAATGATTGGGACCATTTTCAATAAGAGTGACGAATTTGATTCCAAAACGTTTGAACAGTTTAAGGAAAACCGAATAACCATTGCCAATAGATTGGTCTCAGATAGGGGACAAACTCCAGGAACTTTAGATGATGATGGTTTTCCAGAACGTTACGGGAAGACCCAACAAGAAGTTTTATTGCCCGCTTTTTTCGCTGCCTACACCGGACAGGATGTAAATCGTGTCAACTTGGATGCCTTCAGGGAAATCCCAATCCCCAATTGGAACATTAAATACACAGGCTTGATGAAGAACAGATGGTTCAAAAAGAAATTCAAGCGTTTCTCTTTAAGCCATGGGTATCGAGCGGCATATAGTATTAATTCATTCCAGACCAATTTGGAAAGGGAAAATAATCAGTTTGATCCTGAAACAGATGATATTCTGCCGGAGAATATCATTAATAATGTGGTGTTGACCGACCAGTTCAACCCCTTAATGCGGGTTGATTTTGAAATGAAGAATTCCTTTAGCTTTTTGGCTGAGGTCAGAACCGATAGAACATTATCATTGAGTTTTGACAACAACTTGTTGACAGAGATCAACGGAAAGGAATATACCTTGGGCTTAGGGTATCGATTTAAGGATGTAAAGTTCGTGACCAACATTGGTGGAGAGAGAACCAGGCTTAAAGGAGATTTGAACTTAAAAGCAGATTTATCCCTTAGGGATAATATTACCATAATCCGAAATTTGGATATCGACAATAACCAGATAACTTCGGGTCAAAAATTAATGTCCGTAAAGTTTACGGCCGACTATGCATTGAGCAAAAGTTTAAATGCTTTGTTCTTTTACGACCACTCCTTCTCTCAATTTGCGGTGTCTACGGCCTTTCCACAGACAACGATCAACACAGGATTTACGCTCAGATACAATTTCGGAAATTAATCTTTGAGTGTTAGATTTCCCTACACTTTTAACCGATATTTTTTTGTTGTAAAATTTACTTGAAAAGCAATGCTTTATCCGTTACATTTGTCAACGTACTTAAACAAAATTCAACAATGAATATTCCAGCAGAATTAAAATACACTAAGGACCACGAGTGGGTAAAAATCGAAGGAGATGTTGCCACCGTTGGGATTACAGATTTTGCCCAAAGCGAGTTGGGCGATATTGTTTATGTAGAAGTCGAGACGGTTGATGAGACTTTGGATAAGGAAGAGGTCTTTGGTACTGTGGAAGCCGTAAAGACCGTTTCCGATTTGTTTTTGCCTTTGAGCGGTGAGATTATTGAATTTAATGAGGCTTTGGAAGATGAGCCCGAAAAGGTGAACACGGACCCTTACGGAGAAGGTTGGATGATCAAAATTAAGATGAGCGATCTTTCTGAAACTGAGGGACTAATGAGCGATGAAGACTATAAGGCATTGATTGGTGCTTAAAACCTATGCATTTACCTTTTTATTCGTAAGCTGGATATTGTTTATTACAATGCTCAGCTTATTTTCTTTTTCTGGGTTAGATCTTGATACCGGTGAATTGGATATACCCTATGCTGATAAGATAACCCATTTTGTCTTTTACATGATTTTTTCGGTTTTGGGATGCCTTTTTTTGCGCGAGCGTACACATGGAAGTATAAGGCTGGGAGGAGCGGTAATTTTAATGGGTTTTGTGGCGGTGTTTTATGGAATGTTAATGGAAGTGCTTCAATATACACTCACCTCAGATAGAATGGCTGAATTTGGAGATGTACTAGCGAATACTTTTGGTGCAATTGTAGGAGTTGGCTTAATTAAATGGTATTTTTCTAAGGAAAGGCCGTTAAAATGGAAATTTTAATTGTTTATTTAACCAATTAAATATTAAATTAGCAAATACTAAAATCAAAACGATGGAACTAAAAAAGAATCCAAAAGCAGATGTAGGAAAAAACAGTTCGCTCTATTTTGTGATAGGGTTGGCAGCAGTTTTGGGGTTGGTTTACGGAGCCATGGAGTGGAAGAAATATGATAAGTCTAACGATTATGATATCTCAATGAACGTTGAGGATCAGTTGGACGAAGAGGTGCCAATGACGGAGCAGATAAAGACTCCGCCACCGCCACCGCCACCAGCTGCTCCGGAAGTTATCGAGGTTGTTGAGGATGAAGAGGAAGTTGAAGAAACCGTTATCGAATCCACCGAAACTAGTCAAGAAGAGGAAGTGATGGAAGTTGAGGAGGTAGAGGTTGAAGAGGTAGAAGAAGATATCTCAGTTCCATTTGCAGTTATTGAAGACGTACCTGTTTTTCCTGGATGTGAAAGGTCTAAAAACAAAAAGGCTTGTTTCCAGGAAATGATGCAGAAGCATATCCGTAAAAACTTCCGCTACCCAGAAATTGCACAAGAAATGGGTGTTCAAGGAAGGGTAAACGTAATCTTCGTTATCCAGAAAGATGGTAGTATCGGAAATATTAGGATGAGAGGACCGGACAAAAACTTGGAAAAAGAAGCTCTGCGTATTATTCAGAAGTTACCAAAAATGACTCCTGGTAAACAAAGAGGTAGAGCTGTAAAGGTTCCGTTTAGTATTCCGATTACCTTTAAGTTGCAATAAGATATTTATTGTTCCTGTCGAGGCAGGAATGAAAAAGCCCTGGTATTTTTGCCAGGGCTTTTTTGTTGAGAGAAATCTATGGGAAATTAAGCGTGATAATAACGCTCATTAATAATTTTCCCATCTTTCCATTGCGTGCGCACAACTTGCTCAAATCTATGTTTTGAGCCATCATTGGTATCAAACTCCATTACAGCTTCATAAAATGTCGTATCTCCTTTTACGGCAGGGCCACTGGTTACTTTATAACCATGAAAGGCAGTTACTGTGTCCAATAATTTTTGTTCTTCCAAAAGACAAAATTCCTTGCCAACTTTAGCAGGATTGTTTCCTTCAAAAAGTTGTACATCATCAGCGAGATAATTTTCCATGGCCTCAATGAATTTCCCTTCAGCCAATAAATCGGTTACCTCATTTGCTTTTGTCAATAATTCTTGCTCTTGTATTGTAGTTTCCATAAATGAATGTTTAAGGTTAATAAATTGTTTTGAGCAAAAATAGATGTGGAACAAGCCTTATTGTTTGCCGATTTTTCCCGAATGCTGTTATGGATTTCCCTAAAACCACCAAATTAGCGGGTTACATCTCGGGAATTCGAAAATAAAGGGTAGGTAAGGTTGTTAATTCTTAATATAGAGTATACCTAAATATTGCCTTTGAAAGCCTATTTCAAGCTTTTATATACCGTCTCCCGCATTTTTTCAGGATTGATATAGCCATTGCCATGGGTGGCATCATATTTTGATAATAGGGATGTATTGTTCTTCACTTGGTCCAGCGTTTTCCCGGCATCAATTTCCTTTTGAACAATGTTTTGGATGTCTTTCAGCATTGTGGTGTAGGTTTCCAACTCCTTTTTGTTGGAAGGTCTTCCATGGCCAGGGATGATTTTGGTGCTCTCATTAATGACCATTAAGGCTTTTTTGTGGGCCGCGATATAACCTTCGATACTACCACCATTATTTAGGTCAATATAGGGGTACGTCCTGCAAAGTAGGTGTCGCCCATATGCAGCACATTTTCATTGACAAAATAGATCAAGGTATCCCCATCGGTATGTGCGTTGTGAACATGGATGGCCATTACGATTTCGTCCCCATCATAAAAAGTCATTCCTTCGGAATAAGTGATTTCGGGCAGACTGTTCTCAAAATCTTGCTGGCTCATTTTGTTGTCTTCCAGATTTTTTTGCCCTTTTGCTTTGAGTTTTTCCCGGACATTGTCATGGGCGACCAAGGTGGTATTTTCTGTATTGAAATTGATATTCCCCCCAGTATGATCACCATGCATATGGGTGTTGACCACATACGTAATAGGCTTATCGGTTAATGTGGCAATTGCTGCTTTTATCTTATTGCTCAATGGCGCAAATTGGTCATCGACCATAAATACCTGGTTATTTCCCACATAAATACCAATATTTCCGCCCCTACCGGTCAACATATAGGCGTTTTGACTCAATGTGTCTATTGAAATGGTGACATCTTGGCTGTATGTGGAGAATGCAAAAAGAAATATCAGTGAGAAGAAGGTAGTACGCATGGCTGTGGTTTTTGTTTGATTTTGATTAATAAGACGTATGGTCCCTTCAAAAATAACATAAAGACCGACAATAGGTTGGAAATGAGATGTCCTGACGCTATCTTTGCCAGCCAATTGAATTTGTGGATGAAACCTGCCGTAAGTTCCGTAAAAAGTACATCTTTGACTTTGACTTTTGCCGATTTTAAGGAAATCACTAAAGCCAAGCTGGCTGTTAGCGTGGTTTTTTCTTCAATTGCTGGTTATTTCTTGGGCGCACCACAAATCGATTTGCTAGCTGTTTTGTTGCTGGCTTTTGGTGGATATTGCATGGTTGGGGCTTCCAATGCGTACAATCAGGTGATTGAAAAGGACCTTGATGCGTTGATGAACCGGACCCGCAACCGACCAATCCCTGCTGGAAGAATGTCGGTGCAAATGGCGATGGCGATTGCCATCACTTTAACTGTTGTAGGAGTGATAGCTTTGTACATGTTGAGTCCAAAAACAGCTATGTTCGGTGCTATTTCAATCTTTTTGTATACTAGTGTTTATACACCGCTAAAGACCAAAACGCCGCTTTCTGTTTTCGTTGGCGCATTCCCAGGAGCCATTCCCTTTATGTTAGGTTGGGTCGCGGCTACAAACGAATTTGGTATTGAACCGGGAACCTTGTTCATGATTCAATTTTTTTGGCAATTCCCACACTTTTGGGCGTTGGGTTGGATGCTGGATGAAGATTATAAAAAGGGAGGATTCAAAATGCTTCCCACAGGCAAAAAAGATGCCGGAACGGCCCTTCAGATTATTTTGTACACCATTTGGATGATTGTGATTTCCATTATGCCGGCCTTTGGTTTTACAGGACGGTTGCACTTGTCCATTCCGGCTGCTGTAATAGTGTTGCTTTCCGGAGTGGTGATGCTGATATTTGCATTTAAGCTTTATGAAAAAAGGGACAATGCATCAGCAAGACGATTAATGTTGGCCAGTGTCACCTACATTTCACTCATTCAAATAATATACGTAATAGATAAGTTTGTTAGCTAATCATATGGATTTGACCGAAGTAGATATTGAAGTAAAGAACCGTCGCGCAAAGAAAATGATGCTGTGGTTCGGTATTGTGAGTTTGATTATGGGTTTTGCCGGTTGGACCAGCGCCTATATTGTGAGCAGTAAGCGTGAGGATTGGATTAGTGATCTGGAACTGCCTGATGCATTTTTTGTTAGCACAGCGGTCATCATATTGAGCAGTTTGACCTATTATTTGGCCAAATTGGCCGTCGGAAGAAATAATCAATCCAAAGGAACACTTTTCTTGGTCATAACCTTGGTGTTGGGGATTACGTTCGTTGCGTTGCAATTTGTGGGATTCTCACAGATGGTGGCAAACGGATATTACTTTACGGGTCCCACCAGCAACATTAAAATGTCCTATGTGTTTTTGATTGCAGCGGTGCATATCGCCCACTTGGTTGCAGGACTTATTTCACTGTTGGTGGTCTTGGTGCAACAATTGCGTGGTAAATATATGCCGGGACAGATGCTAGGCTTGGAGCTCGGTGCTACATTTTGGCATTTTTTGGATTTTCTTTGGGTGTATTTAATACTATTCATGTATTTCGTGAAATAAATTTGAATCCGTTTAGTTTTCATTCAACTTTATCTTTTCGAATACACCAAAAGATGTATTTTTGTGAAAGTTTTATTAAAACGACCTTTTTAATATGAGTACAACCGTGACTACCGGTACAGAAGAAAGCGTTTGGGGAGGCGGAAATCAGCCACTTAACGCTAGCTACGGAAAAATGATGATGTGGTTTTTTATTGTCTCGGATGCCTTGACCTTCTCTGGTTTCTTGGTTTCCTACGGCTTTTCAAGGTTCAAGTTTATTGAGACTTGGCCAATTGCCGATGAGGTATTTACCCACGTACCCTTTTTCCATGGAAATTATCCCATGATTTATGTAGCCTTTATGACCTTTATTTTGATTATGTCTTCCGTAACCATGGTACTTGCTGTGGATGCAGGACATAAAATGAAGAAGAACAGGGTTATTTGGTACATGTTCGCAACTATTATCGGTGGTGCCATATTCGTTGGTTCCCAGGCTTGGGAATGGGCAACCTTTATAAAAGGTGATTTTGGTGCGTTGGAGACCAAAGGAGGAAGAATACTTCAATTTGTCGATGCTGAAACAGGGGAAAGAGCTGCCTTGGCCGATTTTACAAAAGCACTACCTGAGGATAGGGTTGAGCACGAAAAAAGCGAAGGGGTTTGGTTTATGCAAGAAGGCTATAAAACTTCGTTTTCGTTGAATGAGGTTGTAACCGGTTTCAAGGCCACACCTAATATTTTGATTCGTACTGAAACTATTAATGAGGAAGGAGAAAAAACTCTGCTGTCGCGGGAAGAATCACTGGCGAAGCTTAAGGATGCAACCCAAGTTGTTGAAGGTGCAAACCTTATCCATAATGAATATGGAAGTCGTTTATTTGCTGACTTCTTCTTTTTCATAACAGGATTCCACGGATTCCACGTATTCTCGGGGGTAATAATCAACATTATAATTTTCTTTAATATTATTTTGGGTACCTACGAGCGCAGGGGACATTATGAAATGGTTGAAAAAGTCGGTTTATACTGGCACTTTGTAGACCTTGTCTGGGTATTCGTATTTACATTCTTTTATTTGGTATAATTTTATGTCATTCCTGCGAAAGCAGGAATCCAAACAATAATATATAATGGCACACGATCATAAACTGGAAATATTTAGAGGACTTTGGAAATTTAAATCCAATGTACAGAAGATTTGGGGCGTATTGGTCTTTTTATCCTTGGTTACAGCTGTGGAGGTTATTCTGGGTATTTACAAACCGGAAGTTTTGACCCAAAACTATTTCATTGGAATGAAACTCCTCAATTGGATATTTATCATTCTTACCTTGGTAAAGGCATACTACATTGCTTGGGACTTTATGCACTTGCGCGATGAAAGAAGTGCATTGCGTAGAGCTATCGTATGGACCCCAATATTTTTGATATGCTATTTGGTGTTCATACTCCTGTTTGAAGCGGATTATATTTACACCGTGTTCAAGGAAGGGTTTTTATCCTGGAATTTCTAGAAAAGTATTAACAAATGAAAAGGGCGGTTTTTAAAACCGTCTTTTTTATTTTTGCACAACCCAAAATCTTATGAAGAAAACATTTGTCTTAGTTGTTCTATTTATACTTCCATTGGTGGCCTATCTCTTTTTTGCCTCTGGGGTGAACAACTTTGGCAAACTACCGACCCTAACCGAAAACGTCTCGGATTTATCAAACTTTAATGGTGATGTTGATTTAAAGGATAAGATTACCCTTTTGGGTTTTTTGGGAGATGGGATTGAAAATAGAAGGGGTAATGCTTTTAACCTAAATCAAAAAATCTACAAGCGTTTCGGGAAGTTCAACGATTTTCAAATTGTGATGCTTGTTCCAGAAGGCAATGAACACAAAGCCGCTGCCCTTAAAAAGGAATTGGGGGAATTGTCAGAGGTTGAAAAATGGAATTTCGCATTTGGGACCAACCAAGAAATAGCTTCGGTTTTCGAGAGTATGCAAACAGGAATGCGATTGGATGATGATATGGGTACTTCCTATGTTTTCATCATAGATAAAGATCTGAACCTTAGAGGGAGAAATGATGACGAGGATG
Source organism: Flagellimonas sp. 2504JD4-2 (assembly GCF_053642935.1). Taxonomy (NCBI): domain Bacteria; kingdom Pseudomonadati; phylum Bacteroidota; class Flavobacteriia; order Flavobacteriales; family Flavobacteriaceae; genus Flagellimonas; species Flagellimonas sp. 2504JD4-2. The sequence continues at coordinate 1,180,118 of NZ_JBSIOV010000001.1, forward strand.
AAGGTATCAAGTACGGATTTAATACCACCTCCGTAGCAGAATTGAACAATAAAATGGAAGACGATGTAAAGATTATTCTTGCAGAATATCGTCTAGCACTAAAGAAGAACAATGCCGACAGGAGCGAATAGTAAGAAGAAATACAATTACGTTTGGATATCAGCCGTCATTCTGGTTTTTGGCATTTTTGCAGTATATGAAATGACCAAAAAACTCAAAGAAGGGGACGTGGTGGAAAAAGATAGAATGAGTGTCCATGCCCCACAAAAAGAATTGGGTTTTATTATCGGGAATGGCCAAAAAAGAAAGGTACCTGCTTTTTCCTTCTTAAACCAGGACAGCTTATTGGTCTCCAATGAAGATTATTTGGGAAAGGTCTATGTAGTTGAGTTCTTTTTTACCACTTGTCCGACCATTTGTCCCATTATGACCAGAAATTTGGTGGAACTGCAGGATACTTTTATGGACCAAAAGGATTTTGGTGTGGCTTCGTTCACAATAAATCCACGGTATGATACCCCTGGCATCCTTAAAAAATATGCGGATAAGTACGGAGTGGAAGATGAGGATTGGCATCTTTTGACAGGCGATCGCGATGCGATCTATAAATTGGCACAGGAAGGGTTCTATATTGTAGCCAACGAAGTGGAGGATGCTCCAGGTGGATTTGAACATTCCGGAATGTTCGCTTTGGTGGACAAACAGGGTTACATTCGTTCAAGGAATGATGAATATGGCAATCCATTGATATATTACCGAGGAACGATAACAGAAAAACAGGGCGTGAATGCCGAGGGCGAGGCACAACAGATAACAATGTTAAAAGAGGATATTAATAAATTACTGTTGGAGAAATGAAAGAAGCAATTTCAGCAAACGAAAAGCAATTTAAAAAATGGATAACTGCGGTTTCCATAGCGGTGCCATTATTGGTCGTACTGCTTTTCATGTACAAGATTCCAAATGCCAAGCCACTTACTTTTTTACCACCTATCTATGCATCGATCAATGGGCTTACAGCTGTTTTGCTCGTAGTGGCGGTGATAGCAATTAAAAAAGGTAATCAATTGCTGCATCAAAGATTGATGACCACATGCATTGTACTTTCGGTGATGTTTTTGATAATGTACGTGGCCTATCATATGACGTCCATAAGAACTGACTTTGGTGGGGAAGGAACCATAAAGTATATCTACTATTTTATTTTGCTTACCCATATTTTACTTTCCATTGTCATTATACCTTTGGTATTGAATACGTACTCAAAAGGATATTTGGGCGATTACAAGGCCCATAGAAAATGGGCCAAATACACTTTCCCTATTTGGTTGTATGTGGCTGTCACTGGGGTAATTGTATATCTGATGATTTCACCCTATTATCAATATTAAAGCTTAAAGAGTGAGGATAAAACTTTGCATAGTATTGATTGTGGCGGTGCTACTGCCCCAAATAACCGAAGCTCAATGCGCCATGTGTCGTGCCGTTGTGGAAAGTGAGGTCGGGGGCGATACCGCGGAGGGCATCAACAATGGCATCGTTTACTTAATGGCTATTCCTTACATTTTGGTGGGTGGACTTTTCTATTTTGTCTACAGAAAGTTGCGCAAATAGCATATTTTTAAAGTTTTAACACTTTTTTTACCTTTAAAGTGTAACAATATGGCATAAATTTTGTCATATTGAAGTACGTTAACGTATTTCATCAATCATCAAACACCAACCATCATGTTCGACATTGAAAGGTGGCAAGAAATATTTGACACCATAAGGAAGAACAAACTGCGCACATTTTTAACCGGACTCTCCGTAGCATCCGGTATTTTCATACTTGTTATTTTATTGGGATTCGGCCAAGGAATGCGAAATGGTATTGAGCATGAGTTCAAGCAAGATGCCACTACAAGTGTATGGGCGTGGCCAGGAGTTACTTCCAAAGAATTTAAAGGCCTGAACCCCGGAAGGCGCATTCAGTTCAACAACGATAACTTCGAAGCTACAACTTCTATGTTCAAGGAGACTGTTGAGTATAAATCTCCCCGGATATTTGTGCGAAACATTACCGTGAATTATGGAAAAGAATCCTTGGTCTATAGTGTACAGGGTGTCAATGCCGACTTTCAGTTTATAGAAGGACCTAAAATGGTGGAAGGCCGTTTTGTAAATTACCAAGATGAGATTTCCACTGGTAAGGTTGCGGTTATTGGCAATAAAATTAAAAAGGACGTTTTTACCGATGTCGATACTCCTGTTGGAGAGTTTATTGACATTTCGGGCATCCCTTTTAAAATAGTTGGAGTTTTTGGAGAAATGCAGGATAGGGAGGAAGAACGTATCTACATTCCTATCACCACGGCCCAGCGCGTTTTTAACGGCGGCAATAGAGTAAACAGTTTATCCTATACACTTCCTGAGGTGGAGAATTTTGACCAAGCCGTTGCACAGGCGGTAAAGTTTAAGGATGAATTGAGAACGTATTTGCAACAAGCGCATATTGTAGCACCTGATGACAATGGAGCCATGAATGTTTGGAGTGCGATGGAGGAGGCAAAGAGGTATTACGGTATTACCAACAGCATGAAACTGTTTTTCTGGTTTGTTGGTGGATGTACCATAATTGCCGGAGTTGTTGGAGTGAGCAATATCATGCTCATTGTGGTCAAGGAACGTACTCGTGAAATAGGGATTCGGAAAGCTTTGGGGGCCAAACCTTGGTCCATAGTTGGAATGATCATGCACGAGTCCATTTTTGTAACAGCCATTTCCGGATTTTCCGGTTTGATTTTCAGCATGGGCCTTCTCGAAATATTGGGACCGCATGTACAAATTGACTATGTTTTGAATCCTTCGGTAAATTTTAAGGTGGCATTTTCAACGGTTTTAGTATTGGTCTTTGCAGGAGCCCTCGCAGGGTTGGTGCCCGCGTTGAGAGCGGCAAGAGTTCAGGTAATAGAGTCGTTAAGGGAAGAATAAGTAACCAGCAGAATAATTTAAAATGTTCAATAGGGATAGATGGAGAGAAATATTGGAGGTGCTCACAAGCAATGTGGGTAGAACCATACTCACCGCATTTGGAGTTTGTTGGGGAATCTTCATCCTGATAGTATTATTGGCCGCAGGCAAAGGCTTTGAAAACGGTATTCGAGCCGATTTTGGTGATATTGCGACCAATACCATGTTCATGTGGACGCGAAGAACTACCAAACCTTACGAAGGTTTACCCAAGGATAGAAGTTTCGAGTTTAAAGTGAGCGATGTTCAAGCCATTTGGGACAACGTACCCAACCTGCGTTTTGTTTCTCCGAGAAACCAATTGGGTGGATTCCGAGGTGCCGGTAATGTGATTCGTGGCATTCGAGTCGGTGCCTATAACGTTTATGGTGATTATCCTGAAATCATTAACCAGGATCCCATGACGGTCACCTCCGGTCGATTTGTCAATCATAATGACATTAGGGAGAAAAGAAAGGTCGCGGTCATTGGTCAGGGGGTAAAGTCCGAACTATATGAAAAAGACGAGGAGGTCCTGGGTACTTATATTAAGATTCAAGGGGTCAATTTCATGGTTATTGGAACGTATAAGAAGAAGAATAACGATGGCGATGGGGAAGAGGCACAAAAAGAAATATATGTCCCCTTTACTTCATTTTCCCAGGCATTCAACCGAGGCGAAGATGTAGGTTGGATGGCAATTACTGCAAATGATGGAAGTTCGATATCCAAATTGAAAGAAAATATCATCGATGTGATGCGGGAAAGGCATAAGGTCCACCCTGAGGATAAAAGGGCGATCGGTTATTTCGACCTATATGAACAGTTCAACAGGGTAGAGAGTCTTTTTGTTGGCCTAAAAGCTATCGCATATATCGTGGGTATCATGGTTTTGCTGTCCGGAATCATTGGGGTGAGTAACATTATGCTTATTGTGGTCAAGGAACGTACAAAAGAAATAGGAATTCGCAGGGCACTTGGAGAACAACCTTGGTCCATCAAAAAACAGATTCTTATGGAATCCATTTTTTTGACCATAATCTCAGGGATGGTCGGAATTATTTTTGGTTCACTGGTTATCTATGGCATCAACTCGCTATTGGATAGCGTCGGACCAGTGGATATGTTCATCAACCCAAATGTAAGTGTTGGTGTTGTTACGGGTGCATTGGTCATATTAATGGTGTCCGGACTTTTGGCAGGGTTTATACCCGCAAACAGTGCTATACGTGTGCGTCCAATAGAAGCTCTTCGAACTGAATAGAAATTAAATCAATCAAAATAAACTATAATTAATACAATGAAAAAGTCAGTAACCATAATCATTTTGCTGCTCATAATAGTAGTGTTTGGGGGATCCATGTACTATCTCTATCAAAAGAATACAGAGGACCCTGTAGTGTATGAAACGGAAAAGCTATCAAAACAAAATATTGTAAAAAAAGCAGTTGCAACAGGCAGTATTCTTCCTTTGGAAGAAGTGTTGATCAAACCGAACATTTCAGGAGTAATCGAAGAGATTTATGTTGAAGGGGGGGATTACGTAAAATCCGGAGATCTGTTGGCCAAAATAAAGGTTGTACCTAATTTGAATGCGTTGAACGATGCAAAGAATGCTATCGATGAAGCCAAAATCAATTTGGACGACCAAAAAAGAAATTACGAAAGACAGGTATCGCTTTTTGATAAGGGAGTAATTTCCAAAGCTGATTTGGAACGTGCCCAAGTTGCTTTTGACCAAGCTAGGCAGTCTTATGGCGCGGCCAATAAAAGGTATGATATTGTGAAAACCGGAACAACATCTGGGTTGAGCAATGCTGCCAACACCTTGATTCGCTCAACGGTTGGAGGCATGGTACTGGAAGTGCCTGTAGAGGTTGGAAACCAAGTTATTGAAAGTAACAACTTTAATGAAGGAACCACAATTGCAGCAGTTGCCGATGTGGAAAAAATGATTTTTGAGGGTAAAGTTGATGAATCAGAAGTTGGAAGAATAACAGAAGATCTTCCTTTGGAAATCACTGTAGGTGCCATAGAAAATAAGGTTTTTGATGCAGTGCTGGATTATATTGCTCCCAAAGGAAAAGAGGAGAATGGAGCCATTCAGTTTGAAATAAAGGGGACATTGAAGAAACAGGATTCTGTATTCATTAGAGCAGGTCTTAGTGCCAATGCTTCAATTATTTTGGCACGGGCAGATAGTGTTTTGGCACTTAAAGAAGCCTTGGTCCAATTCGATGATGAGACCAAAAAACCCTATGTGGAGGTTGAAACTTCAGAACAACAATTTGAGCGTAGGGAGATCGAATTGGGGGTCAGCGATGGTATTTTCGTTGAAGTAAAATCAGGACTTGGTGAGGAAGATAAAATCAAGGTTTGGAACGCAATCGAGGAAGAAGAAAACGCTGAATAACCATTTAACAAAAAATTTCAAATAATCTTGTAACATTTTAACAACTTGTAAGTCATATTACAGGAATTAAAGTGCCAGATAGCTAATATCACCAATCATGATAGAAATCAAAGACCTTCACAAGTCCTATAAAATGGGGAGCAATTCCCTGCATGTATTAAAGGGAATCAATTTTAAAGCTGAGGCAGGAGAACTGGTTGCCATCATGGGATCCTCAGGTTCGGGAAAATCCACATTGCTTAATATTTTGGGAATGTTGGATGAGGCCGACACGGGAGAATATACCTTGGATGGAGTTCCTATTAAAGACCTTAGTGAGACCAAAGCTGCCCAGTATAGGAATAAGTTTTTGGGATTTGTCTTCCAGTCCTTCAATCTTATCAACTATAAGAACGCGATGGAAAATGTTGCCCTTCCACTTTATTACCAAAAGGTAGCTAGAAAGGAGCGACAGGAAAAGGCGTTGAGTTATTTGGAAAAAGTAGGATTAAAAGAATGGGCTACACATTTACCCAATGAACTTTCTGGAGGTCAAAAACAACGTGTGGCTATTGCGAGAGCCATGGCGGCTGAGCCCAAAGTACTATTGGCCGATGAGCCGACAGGAGCTTTGGATAGTACCACTTCATACGAAGTAATGGACCTTATCCAAAAAATCAACGATGAAGGCAATACTATTTTAGTGGTGACCCACGAAGAAGATATTGCACATATGTGCAAACGAATCGTGCACCTTAGGGATGGTGTTATCGTAGAGGACAAAAAAGTAAAACAAGTAAGGGCGTCCGAATATGTTCAATAGAGACACATGGCAAGAAATATTCTTGTCCATCAAAAAAAATAAGCTACGTACCTTTTTGGCCGGTTTTACCGTGGCATTGGGTATCCTTATTTTTGTCTCTTTAGTTGGTCTGACCAATGGACTCCGAAATACTTTTGAGGAGTTTTTTAACGATGATGCCACCAATACATTCTTTCTTTTTCCCGGAAGGACTACTATGCCCTATAAGGGATATAAATCTAGAAGAAGAATCGAATTTGATAATTCGGATCTTGTAGATATCAAAAAGAACTTTGCAATGTTCCTGGATTATGTTACTCCAAGAATTTCGCGTTCTGCACTGACCAAATACAAAGAAGAATCCAACAACTACAATACGAGAGCAGTAGGTCCCGGCCATCAGTTTAATGAGAAAACAATCATTATGAAAGGTCGATACATCAATGAGACCGATGTCAAGGACAGAACGAAATACGCTGTAATTGGTCGTTTGGTGGAACAGGACCTGTTTGGATCAAAAAATGCAATAGATAAATATATTGACATTGGCGGAAGCGTTTTCAAGGTAATCGGTGTCTTTCAGGACGATGGAGGGGATAATGAGGAGCGCTACATTTATATTCCCTATACCACAAGACAACTTATTGAAAAGAATACCGATAAAATAGATCAGATTATAATAGGCTTCAAACCTGAAATAGGATATGCAGGTGCAATGGCCTTTCAAAAAAGTCTTGACAAGTTTATTAGGGATAAAAAATACATTAGTCCTGCAGATCCCAATGGCCTATTTATACGGAATGTTGCGGATCAATTAAAGCAAAACCAGCAATTCGCCAATATTTTGGCCATCATAGCCTCAGTTTTTGCCTTGGGAACCCTGATTGCTGGAATAATCGGTATTAGTAACATTATGGTCTTCGTAGTGAAGGAGCGTACCAAAGAAATTGGCATTAGAAAAGCGATGGGAGCCACTCCTAAAGCAGTCATCAGTTCCATCTTGATCGAGTCCGTATTCATTACTACCATATTCGGTTATCTGGGAATGTTGATAGGTCTGGCGGTTTTGAATTCCATAGGCACAAAATTGGAGGATTTCTTTATTAAGAATCCATACATAAATACAACGATAGCCATAATTGCAACCATATTTCTGATTCTTTTTGGTGCCTTGGCAGGATACATCCCAGCTCGAAGAGCGGCAAGAATAAAACCCATAGTTGCACTAAGAGACGAGTAAGATGAGACTATTATTTGATAGAAATACCTGGCAAGAAATTTTCGGATCAATCCGGAAAAATAAAATACGTACCATAATCACCATTATTGGGGTGCTATGGGGAATATTTGTCTACATCGCGATGTCCGGTGCAGCCAAGGGAATGGATAATGGTTTTGAAAAATCGTTCGAGACTGTTGCGATGAACAGCCTTTTTGCTTGGGCTCAAAGCACCAGTAAACCTTATAGCGGTTTTAAGACAGGACGCCAGTTACAATTAAAATTGGGAGATGCCACTGTTTTACAGAATCGTATTCCCGACTTGCAGTACATTGCTCCTAGGAATGTAAAAGGCACCTTTGGTTCATCTCCTGCTGCGATTATTAGAGGTTCAAAATCTGGAAGCTATCCAGTGTATGGCGACTTTCCGGTTTTTACCAAGATTGCCACGAAGAAGATATATGATGGAGGAAGGTTTGTTAATGACGATGATATTGAACAGGCCCGCAAAGTTTGCATCATAGGAGAACGAACACAGCAAGAGCTATTCGAGGAAGATGAAGACCCCATAGGAGGATATATCCGTATAGACGGTATTTATTTTCAGGTAGTCGGGGTGCACAAATTTGTTCAAAATGCACCATTCGACTCCGATAGCGATATCTATATCCCTTTTACAACGTATAGAAGACTTTATAACTCCGGAGATCAGGTAGGTTGGTTTTCAATGGCCGCTTATGACGATGCCGATGTATTACAGGTAGAAGAGGATGTCAAATCCGTACTTAAAAGTATTCACAGGGTTGATCCAACGGATGAACGCGCCTTCGGAACCTTTAATCTTGGAGAGGTTTTCAGTAAAATAATGGGCTTTTCAAAGGGATTGACATTTATCTCCTTGATTGTGGGTATAGCTACAATCTTGGCGGGTATTATTGGAATTGGTGCCATTTTGCTGATTTCGGTGAAGGAGCGAACCAAAGAACTTGGAGTACGAAGAGCGCTTGGAGCCACTCCAGGAGAGGTAAGAACCCTAATAATTCTTGAATGTTTGTTCTTGACTTTGATTGCTGGAGTAATGGGAATTATCCTGGGAGCACTCACCTTAAATATTGTAAATAATGCAACACAGGGAATCGATTTCCCGTATACAAATCCAACCGTGCCTATTCCATTGGTAGTGGGTGCCTTTGCACTGATGCTGATATTGGGAATATTGATTGGATTGATTCCTGCGCAAAGAGCGGTAAGCATTCGACCAATCGACGCATTAAGAGAAGAATAAAAGAAAATAGAAAAACTAAATAATCAAGAAAATGAAGAAAATTTTAAAATGGGTAGGACTTGGAGTACTTGTTTTTGGTGCTTTATGGGCGGCTACATTTTTTATAAAATCAAACAGTAAATCAACGATAGAATACGAAACCCACACACCTTTCATTTCTAACATTGAGAAGAAAACGGTGGCCACGGGCAAGGTAATTCCGGAGGATGAAGTGGAAATCAAGCCACAGATTTCTGGTATTATCGATAAGATTTACCTAGAAGAGGGAGCCCAGGTCAAAGCTGGGGATTTGATTGCAGTAATTAAGGTAGTTCCCAACGAGCAGTCCTTAAATCAAGCTGCAGGTCGAGTTCGAAACGCAGAATTGGCCTTGAACAATGCCAAAATCGAATATGATAGAAACAAGGCTTTGTTCGACAAAGGGGTTATTTCAAGTCAAGATTTCAATAATCAGCAATTGACTTATGACCAAGCGCAGCAAGAACTTAAAAATTCAAGAGCTGACTATCAAATAATCAGAAGGGGTTCTGCCGGAGGTTCTGCAAGTGCCAATACAAACATTAGGGCTACGGTTACCGGAACCATTTTAGAAATTCCTGTGGAGGAAGGTGACCAAGTAATCCAAAGTAACAACTTTAACGACGGGACTACTATAGCTTCCATTGCTGATCTAGGTAAAATGATTTTTGAAGGAATGGTGGATGAAGGAGAGGTAGGTAAATTGGAATTGGGAATGCCATTAACAATTAGCCTGGGAGCAATCGAGGATAAGGAATTCGATGCGAATCTAAAATTTATTGCACCTAAAGGTATTGAGGAATCCGGAGCTGTTCAGTTTAAAATTGAAGGAGATGTAGCTATTGAGGATGACTTTCTTATCCGTGCAGGTTACAGTGCCAATGCATCACTGGTTTTGGAAAAGAAGGATAGTATTTTGGTGATTCCGGAAGCCCTATTGCAATTTGATAAAGAAACCGATAAGCCATATGTTGAAGTTGCCACAGGTGAGCAGCAGTTTGAACGCCGCGACATTGAGATAGGAATTTCTGATGGCATAAATGTGGAAATAGTTTCTGGTCTTGACGAATCTGATGAGGTAAAACAATGGAACAAGACTGAACCGATCAAAAAGGGGCAAGATGATGAGGAAAACTCTGAAGAAGATGCCTAATCCCATAAAATCAAAAATCAAAAAACGAATGAAAAGTAGATTAGTAACACTGCTGGTCTTGCTCTTTGCGATGACCATTTCAAACGCACAAATGCGAAAATGGACGTTACAAGAATGTGTCACCTACGCAGTTGAAAATAACTTGACCATAGAACAGTTTGAACTCGATTTGGAAAATGCCAAGATCGATGAATCCGACGCTTTGGGAAATATGCTCCCAGGTTTGAACGCATCATCAACCGTTTCGAGTAACACGGGTTTTTCCATTAATCCTACAAACAACCTTCCAACGAACAGTACGGCATTTAACGTTAATGCAAGTGTAAGCTCAAATGTTACCTTATTTGATGGTCTCCGCAATATTAGACAGTTGAACCGAGCTAAAATAAACGCTATTGCCAATCAGTACAGGTTGGATGACCTTAAGGACGATATTCGATTGAGCGTGGCCAATGCATACCTGCAAGTGTTGTCCAATAAGGAACAGTTAAGGACTTTCGAGGCGCAGTTGGCCGTCACCGAACAAGATTTAAAACGAACAAGGGAATTGGTCGAATCCGGAGTTTCGCCCAGAGGTGATCTTTTGGAGATTGAAGCGACGGCCGCCAATCAAGAGCAGCAGGTAGTCAACGGAGGAAGTTTAGTGTTGATTTCAAGGGTGAATTTGGCCCAGTTGTTACAAATTACGGATTATGAGAACTTCGATATAGCGGATGAAGAATTCGATATTCCACCATCAGATGTATTGAACAATTCTGCTAAGGTGATTTTTGATAAGGCGCTTGGCTTTAGAAATGACATTAAATTTTCGGAATCCAATGTGAAATTGGCCGAAGAAGATTTGAAAATTGCTAAGGGTGCTAACTACCCAACGGTATCAGCTTTTTTCCAATATGGAACCCGATATTCTGATGTAACACAGATTCCTGATGCAAATGGAGTTCCGTTTACACCAAACTTCACGGATCAATTATGGATTTTTGATGGAATCTCTTATGGGGCGCAATTGAATGTTCCTATTTTCAACGGATGGAGCACCAGAAATAACGTGAAACGTTCAAAGATCGGGTTAGAAAGAGCCAAACTACAATTGGAGCAAGATAAACTGGATTTGGAAACCAATATTCAACAGGCCTATGTGGATGTGACCACCTTTCTTAAGGCATATGAGGCTGCAGAAAAAACTTTGGAAGCCCGAAAATTGGCCTATGACTATGCGAAGGAGCGTTTTAATGTTGGATTGATGAACGCATTTGATTTTAGTCAGGCACAATCACGGGTTGATAACGCTGAAGCGGATGTGATCAGAACCAAATACGACTATATTTTCAGGTTGAAGATATTGGAGTTCTATTTTGGTATTCCGATTTCCCTAAACTAGTATCTTTGTGGCCGCTATGGCCAGAATACTAAATTTAGAAACAGCTACCACGAATTGTTCCGTAAGTATTTCGAAGGGCAATGACATTATTTGTTTGAAAGAGAACAATGCCATTAACTATTCCCATTCAGAACAATTACATATATTTATAAAGGAGGCTTTGGACGAGGCCTCCTTATCTTTTTCCGATTTGGATGCAATAGCGGTAAGTAAGGGGCCTGGGTCGTACACTGGACTTCGAATTGGTGTTTCTGCTGCCAAGGGATTGTGTTTTTCATTGGACTTACCTTTGATTTCGGTCCCCACTTTACAGAGTATGGCCTGTCAAGTGCAATTGACAGAAGGGGAGGTAGTGATTCCCGTGTTGGATGCCCGTAGGATGGAGGTCTATTCTTCCGTGTTTGACCATGATTTTAGCGAACTTCGGGAAACAAGGGCGGAAATCATCACAGAGGACTCTTTTAGCGATTACAGCGCTTTCCAGAAGGTCCATATAGTAGGTAGCGGTGCAGCGAAGTGCCAAGAGGTTCTAAACAGGAACAATTTCCATTTTAATACGGCGATAGTACCTTCAGCTAGGGAAATGGCATCCCTTTCCTTCAAGAAATTCCAAGAAAACACTTTTGAGGATGTGGCTTATTTTGAGCCCTTTTACCTAAAGGATTTTGTACTGCAAACCAAAAAAGCAAAATAGTTATTCCACAGCTCCGTGAACCACTCTTTGCGGGAACGGAATTTCAATTCCAGCTTGGTCAAAACGCTGTTTGGTTTCTTCAATAACATAAAAGTGCGCGGGCCAAAACACATCATTTTTAGCCCAAAATCGTAAAGTAAGATTTACCGAACTATCACCCAATTCTCCGACATACACTTCGGGTGCCGGGTCGGTCATAATATGAGGACTGTCTGCGCAAACCTTCAACAAGATTTCTTTGGCTTCTTTAATGTTGGAGCCATAACCAATACCCACATCAAACTTATCTCGTCGGGTATTTTCCATGTTATAATTCACAATACTGCCGTTGGAAAGCTGTCCATTGGGAATAATGGCCACTTGATTCCCAAAAGTGTTGAGTTTGGTGCTGAAAATGGTAATTTGTTTCACTGTGCCTTCCAAACCTTGAGCGGAAATCCAATCACCGACTTTAAACGGTTTAAAGACCAAAATCAAAACGCCGCCAGCAAAATTGGCCAAAGAACCTTGAAGGGCAAGGCCAATCGCCAAGCCTGCGGCCCCGACCATGGCAATAAGTGAAGAAGATTGTACCCCAAGTTCAGTAACTACGGCTACAATCAGTAATACCTTAAGGCCAATATTGATAAAGCTTTGTAAAAAGCTCTCCAAGGTTTCATCGTAATCCTTACGTTCAAAGAATTTGTGAACCAACCGATTTATGAGCCTAATTATCCATAAACCAACAACAAAGATTACAACCGCCAAAATTAGTTTGGGGAGGTAATCCAAAAATTGCTTGAGGGCGTTTTCCAATTGTAGTTCAAGATTCCAAAACTCTTCCATAGTAGTCAAATAAAAAACAAAGAAAAATTAAACTGTCATTTTTTGCAACTTAACCGCATTAAACCCCCAGAGCATTTTGAAATTTCTTGATGCAAAACCGTCAGTTCGAGTTTTTTCCAAAGGAAAAAGTATCGAGAACAAGGTTCTTGTTATAAAAATTCTGATTCTCGATACATTCCGAAGTACCTTCAGAACACTCGAATTGACGAATTTTTATCCAAATGTCCTAGGCGTTACGTTGAAGCAAGGTCAATTCTTTAGTTGTCCCAGTGCCTGCTGAGCTGAAGTGACAGGAAGCTTGCACGCTCCTTCTATACAAACATAAACCAAAGTCTGCCCTTCGTTGTACCTGCTTTTCAACAGTTCGATAGTACCTTCTTTGGGCGATCCCACCAAAATGCTATTGGGAAGGTAATTACTTGCAATTTCTTTGCCCAGATCATTGAAGTTTTCCCCGACCACCGCAATTTCATAGAAATTCTGGTTTTTATAGAGCACCAAGTGTAACCAATTCGCAAACCCTTGGGCACTTTCGTCAAAATCGGCCTGTACATTTTTAACCATTTGTTCCGCCATTTCACCATAACCTTCTTTTGAGAACAACTTATGGTATTTAAGCAGGTTTTTAGCCATAATCGAGTTCGAAGCGGATATTACATTATCGCTGGTTTCCACGGTTCTTCGTATTAAAGAATCGTCTTCATCCGAAGTATAGAAGAACATCCCAGATTCACTGTCCGAAAAATGTTGTTTGGTATAATCGAGCAATTTTTTGCCATACATCAACCATTTTTCATCAAAAGTAACTTCGTAGAGCGCAAGGTAGGCCTCAATAACTGTGGCATAATCATCCAAAAATGCATTTATGCTACTTTTACCTTCTTTATGGTTTCGGAAAAGGGAAAAATCCTCTTTGATCATTTCCTTTTCAAGGAATTCGGCATTTGTAAGGGCTAATTTGAGATATTCTTCATTTCCCAAATAGCGATATGCATCAACAAGTCCTTTAAGCATTAGACCATTCCATGAAGTAAGGATTTTGTCATCTAACCGAGGTTTGGAACGTTTGGTTCTTTCTTGTTTTAAGACATTAAGGGCGTCTTTCATTTTTGTCCTCAGGTCCGATACTGAAAGATCATGTTTTTCGGCAATTTCATCATCATCCTTATCCCGTATCAACACATAATTCCCATTTTCCCAAAGGCCATAAGAATTGATGTTGAAATAATCCTTGAAAACGTCATAATCGGAAGCCAATAACTGTTTTAGTTCTTCCTTGGTCCATACATAATAAGCTCCTTCTTCTAGTTCTCCATGTTCATCCAAGCTGTCCGCGTCCAACGAGGAGTAGAAACCGCCGTTTTCGTCCAAAAGTTCTTCTTTTACAAATTCGATGGTTTCATTGACCACATTTTTGTATAGCTCGTTCCCTGTAACCACATATGCTTTGGCATAAAGACTGGTCAACTGGCCATTATCGTAAAGCATTTTTTCAAAATGCGGCACATGCCATTTAGTATCAACCGCATATCGCGAAAAACCACCACCCACATGGTCATAAATTCCACCGTAGGCCATTCGGGTCATTGTGGTATTAACCTGTTCAAGCAATTCAGGTTTGTTATTGGCCGTTGCATAGTGCAATAAAAACTCCCAGTTATTGGGCATCATAAACTTTGGTGCACGTTTATATCCTCCCAAATAATTATCAAAATGCTTCGACCAATTCGATACTGCATTATCCAGCTGATCTAAAGAATAGGTGTCGGCATCGGCCTTGTTTTCTACAAGATTTATAGCATTTATTCCGTTGGATAGATCCGTAGCGTACTGTACTATTCGAGACCTATCATTTTTGTAGAGTTCGATAAGTTGATTTAAGGATTTGATCCAATTTCCCTTTGGGACGTAAGTCGCACCCCAAAATGGTCTGCCATCCGGGAGGGCGACGATGTTCAAAGGCCAACCGCCGTTTCCAGACATCATTTGAATGGCATCCATATAAATTTGATCTACATCTGGCCTTTCTTCCCGGTCAATTTTAATATTGATGAAATTATCGTTCATCATTTGAGCCACTTCTTCATCCTCGAAACATTCCTTTTCCATGACATGGCACCAATGACAGGCCGCATATCCTATACTGATGAGCAATGGTTTGTCCTCTTTTTTGGCGCGTTCCAAAACCTCTGGGTTCCAAGCTTCCCAATTTACAGGGTTATGTGCATGTTGAAGGAGGTAGGGACTGGTTTCGTTGATTAGTGCGTTGGTGTGTTTGTGCTCCACTTTGGTCGCTTTTTGGGTGCATCCCTGGGTTAAGGAAAACAGAACAAATAAAATGGCTATTCTTTTGATCATAAAAATGTTTTGACATAAAAAAAGCGCCCGAACAGGGCGCTTTTTGCTGCCCTTGATTATTTTACTTCGAACGTAATTTTTACGTTTACTCTATAGTCATCAATTTTACCGTCTTTAACAGATGCGCTTTGTTCATTGATGTAAACTGAGCGGATGTTTTTGACGGATTTGGACGCTTGATCCAATGCGTTTTTGGCGGCTTGCTCCCAACTCTCATCAGAGTTGGCCAATACCTCGATTACTTTTAATACTGCCATAATAGTTAATGATTTTAAATTTATCCAATTTAGGAAAAATTGATGTTAAAGGCAGTATAAACAATCGAAATTAACCATTGATGGCGACCACTTCATTTACTTTGTCGCCCATCATATTTTTTAACATCGTTTCGATGCCATTTTTTAGCGTAAACGTGGAGGACGGGCATCCACTGCAAGCCCCTTGCAAAACAACATTGACCGTTTTGCTTTCCTCTTCATAGGATTGAAAAAGAATATTGCCCCCATCACTGGCTACGGCAGGTTTCACATATTCTTCGAGAATATCCACGATTTGTTGTGAAGTGGCATCGTATTGGGTTTGGTTTACCTGCTGTTCGGCCGTTTGTTTCGCGTTCTCAATCGCTGTTTGGGAAACAGCTTCTTTTCCATCAGCCAAAAAGTCCCTGATAAACTCACGAACCTCCATAGTAACCTCGTCCCATTCCGCGACGTCATATTTAGATACCGAAACATAATTTTCGTCCAAAAACACTTCTTTTACAAAAGGAAAATGAAACAGTTCACGGGCCAATTGCGAATCTTTGGCCTCTTCGATATTTTTGAACTCATAGGTGGCGGGTACGATTCTTTTATTGGACACAAATTTCATAACCGCCGGATTGGGAGTCACCTCCGCATAAACGGTAATAGGTTGTTTCTTTTTGATGTCCTCTTCACTCACAACGGGTTCACCTGCATTCAAATATTCAACAAGTTGTTGCGCTACCTCATCCTTTACGTCTTCCCATTCCACAATATCAAAGCGTTCCAATGCGACAAAATTGCCGGAAATATAAACGGTTTTGATAAATGGTAGATAAAACAGCTGTTGGGCCAGGGGTGAGTTCTTGGCTTCATCGATGTTTTTATATTCATAACTTCCTTTGACCAAGAAGTGATTCGCCTCAAATTTTAGGATTTTAGCATTATTTGTGGCGACAACTGTGATGTTATATTCTTTCATAGCGACGATTTAGTGCAAAAATACCAAAGTAAATAAGAGAGTCAAAATATATAATAATGTACTGCTTCAACCGTTATCTAATTGTTTGATTACCTTTAAACCCCAACTATAGCCCAAAACTGTTGCATGAGACGCTATTTGACCCCATTAATCTTAATCCTATTTTTTGGGCTTACTACCAAGGCTCAAGAGGGAATACCTATTTACTTTGATTATTTAGCGGATAACTATTATTTGGTATATCCTTCCATGGCTGGAATCGCTGAAGGAACCAAGATTAGGCTTACGGCCCGTAAGCAATGGTTTAGTGTGGACGAAGCCCCGAATCTGCAGACATTGAACGTTAACTCTAGAGTTGGAGAACGAAGTGGTGTAGGTGGGATTTTGTTCAATGACTCCAATGGATACCATTCCCAGACCGGATTTAAAGCGACATATGCGCATCATTTACAATTAGCAGGCGATTTTAGGACCTTGAATCAAATTTCCTTTGGGTTGAGTGCAGGCATTATCTTGAGTAGTCTGGATGAAACAGAATTTAGGTCAGTTGTGCCTGACCCCGTAATTACCGGGGTAAAGAATACAGCTAGTTATTTCAATGTGGATTTGGGAGTATCTTACAACCTTTTGGAATTTTACGCCCATGCTGCCGTCTTGAACATTCTAGGTAGTGGTCGAGATCTTTATACCGCTGCGGAATTTGATAATTTGAGACGATATTTGCTTTCAGCTGGATATGTTTTTGGGAGAAAAACCCGTATTGAACCATCTGTACTTTTTCAATTGACGGATTTTACCAAGGAAAAAACCATAGATTTTAACGCCAAAGTGTACAGAGATGTCAGTTTTGGAACGGTTTGGGGCGGATTATCCTATCGTAGAAGCTTCGATGGGGCCCAATTTCAGACCAATGGCGCATTTGGGGAGCAAAGGTTGCAATTGTTTACACCAATCGTTGGGGTGAACTACAAAAACTTCCTGTTCTCATATAATTATTCATACCAGTCAGGAGATATTCGATTCGACAATGGTGGATTCCATCAGATAACGCTGGGGTACGATTTCGGTCAGAATGATCAAGGTAAACGCTACGATTGTTACTGCCCAGCTGCCAATAACTAAAAAAGGCCTATCCAAAGGATAGACCATTTTCGACCTGCAATTAGAAGTTAATTACTTGTCCCATTTATAATTTTTCTTGGATGCCTGTGCTTTGATAGCCGATAGCATCGCATTTTCCAATTCTCCTGCTTCCTCTTTCTGATTTTTGGCAATATAAGCCTCCCGTTTTTGGTTAAGCTCCTGTATTTGCTTTTGGATTTTTTCCCGCTCTATCTTTTTGGAAGCAATGTATGCTTTGATTTCAGTTTTGGACTTCCCTTTTAGCTCTGCTGGCAAATCTTCCTCCTTTAATTTGGAAACCACTTCTTCATCATCTTCAACGGCGTCTACCAAATCCCATCCAGAGTTTTTATATAACCTGGAACTTTTACTAACGGCTCGTTTAACAGCTACTGCTTCTTCCAATTCTACAGCATTGCTATCCTGCATGGCCTGGACCGCCTTTTTTTGCCTGCCCAATGAGCCATAAGAAATGTAGGTTCCGTTCAATTGACCATTCAATTTGATGATAATATCGTCATAAGGAGTATCGATATGCACCACTTGTCTGTTATGATCTATGGCCATATACTCACCACCGGTCATGGTTGCGCCATTTTTCCACTTTGTGGAAATACCTTGGTTGTAATTGCCGCAAAAAATGGTATTTACAATGACATCCTTTTCCTTTGCATTATAGGCGGCATCTTGATAATCGAGTTTTCCTTGTGTAAAGGGTTCATTGCCCGCGATAAAGATCATTTTCAGGTCATCGGGATTCTTTCCCCAATCCAATTGCTTTAAGGAGGTCTGAATGACCTGTCCACAATATTCCTCACCGCCATTTGTGGTCAGGGAAAACAACTTTTCAGAGATTTCATCCAGATCATTGCTAAAACCAATTACCTGACGGATATAACCTTCATTCGAACTTAAATTGTCGTTTCCGTATTCGTAAAGCGCTATTTGTAGCAAAGGCCGGGTAGCGTTACCACATTTTGCATGGGTAAACTCATTTACAATATCCCAAAGTTGGGCTTTGGCCTGATTGATAAGTCCGTCCATACTGTTACTGGTATCCAAAAGCAAGGCGATTTTTACATATTGCTTACTTGGTTTTTCAACAATCGATTTGGTGACCAAAGCTGTGTTGAAGTGATGTCTTTCTTTAATGTTGCATCCGTAGATGCTTCCTATTGTCAGTGTGGCCAGTGCTAAGCCTATTAAGTATTTTGCATTTTTCATGATTCAATATTTTTAAAAGATGGCCTAAAAGTATTTTCAACTTTTTTTAATTAAAATCGAAAATGA
Source organism: Flagellimonas sp. 2504JD4-2 (assembly GCF_053642935.1). Taxonomy (NCBI): domain Bacteria; kingdom Pseudomonadati; phylum Bacteroidota; class Flavobacteriia; order Flavobacteriales; family Flavobacteriaceae; genus Flagellimonas; species Flagellimonas sp. 2504JD4-2. Next base: position 1,198,872 of record NZ_JBSIOV010000001.1, read on the forward strand.
GGGAATGGTCGGTTAGAATGAGTGAGTTGTCCGACTGGATTTGTAAGGCGGTATACTGAAGGTGTTTCAGAACGTTTTTTGCTTGAAGGCTATTTTTTAATACGCCTCAAATCCACTAAGTTTACCTAAGTTTCAAAGCACAAATGATCAGAAGAGCATACATTATTTTCCTTTTGTTGAGTTCTGTTTTTACCGGGTTTTCCCAGGTAAGCAACAGTAGCTCTGTAATGGAGATCAAAGGAACTGTCAAAGGGATGGAGAACTTTGAACCCATTTCCGACGTAGATATTTCCACAAGTTCCGGAAGGTATGCTAGGACCAATGTTTTTGGGGAGTTTAAGATTCAGGCATCCATAGGGGATATGTTAATTGTGGAAAGTCCTGAGTTTGAAACGGTAAGGCACCGTATAAATTCCAGTGAGGATATTGATGTTCGGGTACAGGGCTATGATCCCTATAGTGTTGATCAAAAGAAGAGAAAAGAAGAGGCGAGAAGTGCCATGAACCATGAACGATTTCTGGATTCCGCCAATTTTTATAAGAAAATCGACCTTGAAAAGAGCATAGATTTTATTGCCAAGTCTATTTCCCAGCTTGGAAAAAGAGGAAATAAAAGGGAGTTGGCATCAGCATTGACCACCTTGGGAGATATTTATCTGTTTCACAAACAGTATGATTTGGCCATTACCAATTTTAAGGATGCATTGTCAAACCGGCAATCGGTCAAGACCAGTTTACTACTAGGAAAAGCTTATTTGCTCAACGGAGAATTTCAAAATTCGGAAAGTACGCTTTCTCCTTTGTTGGATGAAAAGAATATAATTCCTTATCAGCGTATCGAACTTTATGAAGCGTTGGGAGATGTGAAGAAAGCGCTATCCAATTTGGACGAAGCTTTGGACTATTATCGAAAAGGTTTGGAAGTGGCCCAGAAAAACCAGATTTCACCTAAGGTAATCGATTTAAATTCCAAAATTGCTGATGCCTATGCTGGTGAAAACCGCATTATTGAGGCGGAAGGATTTTATAACAACTCACTCAGTCTGTCACAACAAGTTGCTCCAGAACGATTGATAGAAGAGAATGAAAAAGTGGCGGATTTCTATAGTGACAAAAATAGATATGACGATGAAATCCGGTTGCGAAAGCAAAGTTTGAGCGAATTACAACAATTACCGCAACAAGCTGTACCCAAAGTAGGTGTGGGGCTCCTAAATTCCGATTCCATCACATCACAGCGTATCAACTACAAAATTGCCAATGCCTACATCGCTCAAGACAAATTGGACGAGGCAATTCCATATTTGGAACGAAGCATCGTGGAGGCCGACAGCGAAGATGATTTGGTGGTACAAAAGGATGCGACCAGAAAACTATCGGAAGTTTATCGATACAAAGGTGATTTTTCCAAGGCGTTGGAGTCCTATCAAAATTATGTTGCGGTTGTGGATAGTCTTTATGTCAGAAAAGAGCAAGAGATTTCAAGGGCAGCTAGGTTTAATCGCGAAATTGCCAACAAGCAAAATCGCATATCCAGTTTGGAGCAAGAGCGTGAATTATCTCAAAGCAAGTATAGCTTGGCCGTAACCGAACAACAACTGGTTCGAGAGGCCAGTAAAAAGCAGGAATTGATCATATATTCATTGGGACTTGGCATTGTTTTAATGACTTTGACCACATTTTTATACTATCGAAGCAATAGACAACAAAAACTGGCCAATAATTTATTGGCACTGAAATCGCTTCGAACACAAATGAACCCGCATTTTATTTTCAACGCGCTCAATTCAGTGAATACCTATATCGCTAAAAGCGATGAGCGCAGTGCGAACAGATTTCTCAGTGAATTTTCGGTGTTGATGCGGAGTGTGCTTGAAAATTCCGAGGAAGATTTTATTCCGCTTTCCAAGGAATTGGAATTGTTGGAACTATATGTAAAACTGGAACATTCGCGCTTCTCTGACAAGTTTGATTTTGATATCGATATTGATAAAAAAATAGATATTGAAGCTTTTGAAATCCCGCCAATGCTACTTCAACCTTATATTGAAAATGCCATTTGGCATGGATTGCGTTATCGGGAGGAAAAGGGACTTTTGAAGATTACTATAGAACAGATTGATAATGACATGCTCGAGATAAATATTATGGACGATGGCATTGGTAGAAAAAAATCGGCTGCTTTAAAAACCTCCAATCAAAAGAAGCAGAAGTCCAAGGGAATGAGCAACATTAAAAAACGTATTCAAATTTTGAATGATATGTACAAGAACAAGGTCGATGTATCTATTTCTGATCTGAATGAAGACCAAACTGGAACAAAAGTGTCGCTAAAACTTAAAAAAGATTGATGGAATTAAAAACGATCATAGTTGAAGATGAGGCCAACAGTAGGGAGATACTAAGAAACTATCTGTCTAAATACTGCGATGGAATAAACCTTTTGGGAGAGGCTGCGAATATTGAGGAAGGACATAAGTTGATTCAGCAGTATGGACCTGATCTGGTGTTTTTAGATGTGGAAATGCCCTTTGGAAATGCTTTTGATCTGCTGGATAAAATACCCGACCGTACTTTTGAAACTGTGTTTGTTACAGCGTACAACCAATATGCGATGGATGCTCTTAACAATCATGCCGCGTATTACTTGATGAAACCCATTAATATTGATGAATTGGTGAAAGCGGTGGATTACGTGAAAGAAATCAAGGAAAAGGAGAACGCGCTGGAGGGCCAGGTTTTGGAGGCAAAAACTTCCAAGACCGAAGGCAAGATTACCCTACCGCAACAAGATGGCTTTCAGGTTTTGGATGTTAATGATATTTTCTTTTGCAAAGCGGATGACAACTACACCGAAATTTATTTAGAGCATAAAAAGATCGTGGTTAGTAAAACGCTTAAATATTTTGAGGATGCACTTTCCGATTACGCTTTTGCTCGAATTCATAAATCTTATTTGGTACACGTGGGCAAGGTTATAAAATACAAAAGGGGTAAGGGCGGGAGCGTTGTGTTGTCCAATGGCAAAGAGTTATCGGTTTCTGCTTCAAAAAAAGCTACCTTGCTATCCTATTTTCAATAATTAAGTTCGATGATTTTGAAACCAGTGAATGGAAAGTCACCGATTATAGGTGAAGATTGCTTTATTGCCGAAAATGCTACGATTGTGGGAGAAGTAACAATGGGAGATCAATGCAGTATTTGGTTCAATGCAGTTATCCGCGGGGACGTACATTACATTAAAATGGGAAACAAGGTAAATGTGCAGGATGGTGCCATAATACATTGCACATATAAAAAGGCCCCAACGCATATTGGGGATAATGTTTCCATAGGACACAACGCCATTGTGCACGGATGTACTGTCAAAGATAATGTCTTGATTGGAATGGGTGCCATAATTATGGATGGATGTATTGTGGAGAGTAACTCAATCATTGCTGCCGGAGCAGTTGTTACGCAAGGCACGCATGTTGAAGCAGGGAGTATTTATGCCGGAATGCCAGCAAAAAAGATCAAAGAAGTAAGTCCCGAGTTGAGCGCTGGCGAAATAGATCGCATAGCAAATGCATACGTAATGTACTCGTCTTGGTTTAAAGAAGAGTAAGAAAAATTTTCAGCGACCTACCTTTCATCCTTTACCTCCCCAAATAATCCCTATTTTTGCACCACTTAAAACTAAACCGATGAACGCATATATTTTTCCAGGACAAGGGGCCCAATTTGTTGGAATGGGTCTTGATTTATACGAAAACCAACCTTTAGCCCAAGAATTGTTTGAAGATGCAAATGATATTTTAGGTTTTTCCATCACTGATGTTATGTTTGAAGGAACTCCTGAAGATCTCAAACAAACAAAAGTCACGCAACCCGCAATTTTTTTGCATTCTGTGATTTTGAGTAAAGTTCTGGGGGAGAATTTTAAACCTGATATGGTCGCTGGTCATTCGTTGGGTGAGTTTTCGGCATTGGTCGCCAATGGGTCATTGAATTTTGCAGATGGATTAAAATTGGTTTCGCAACGGGCCATGGCAATGCAAAAAGCATGTGAAATGCAATCAAGTACGATGGCTGCAGTCTTGGGATTGGAAGATAATGTGGTTGAAATGATTTGTGAAGAGACCGAGGGAATAGTGGTTCCTGCCAATTATAACTGCCCTGGACAATTGGTAATATCAGGAGAAGTTGAAGCTGTAAATGCAGCTTGTGAGAAGCTTAAGGAAGCTGGAGCTCGTAGAGCATTATTGCTTCCTGTAGGCGGTGCTTTTCATTCGCCCCTAATGGAACCGGCCAGAGAAGAATTGGCGGCTGCTATAGAAGCCACTACCTTTAACTCACCTGGCTGCCCTATCTATCAAAATGTGACCACTACAGCGGTAACAGATTCTGATGAAATAAAAAAGAATTTGATTCTTCAGCTTACCGCTCCTGTAAAATGGACGCAAAGTGTGCAACAGATGGTTAAAGATGGTGGAAAAACATTTGTTGAGGTAGGACCTGGAAAGGTGCTACAAGGATTGGTTAGAAAGATTGATTCTGGAGCTGAAACTTCATCGGCAGCCCTTTAAAAATAGGATTTTTCCGACCTTCATAACCGTTCACCCGAGAAACTTAGATTTAATCTGTTAAGTTGTGGGCTTTCTTTTAATTTTTAGTAATATTGATTCTTCCCAAATCACCAACCAAGTATGAAATAAAGAACGATACTGAAATATATAAAATAAGTAATGTTGCGCTACTTAAAAACTACCCCAAGTAAATTGCTTTCCTGCTTTGGTAACAGGAAAATAGTATTTACCGCACTTACTTTTCTTTTTACTTTTAGTTTTGGATTTGGACAGGCTACTGTTGAATTCTCGCAGGCCACGGGCTCCGATGCGGAGAACACTGGCGGGAATCTTCCCGTACTTTTGATATCTGGAACGGTTACGCTGGCGACCACGGTGACTGTGACGGACGCTGGGACGGGCAGTGCTACCAACGGTGTGGACTATGCCTTCACCAGCCCACAGGTGGTGAACATCCCAGCTGCAATCTATGATGGCACCCTGGGAACTGCGATAGCGGTGCCCACGCTCTCAATAACGGGAGACACCACGGTTGAGCCGAACGAGACCATCGACCTTGCGCTCAGCACGCCCACGGGCGACGCCACCCTAGGCACGCAGACCACGACTACCTATACGATAAACAATGACGACAGCGTCACAGTTGAGTTTTCACAGGCGACGGGTTCTGATGCGGAGAACACCGGCGGCAACCTCCCGGTTCTATTTATTACTGGAACGGTTACCGCAGCGACCACGGTTACGGTAACGGACCCCGGAACGGGCAGTGCGACCAACGGTGTGGACTATGCCTTCACCAGCCCGCAGGTGGTTAACATACCCGCTGCGACCTACGACGGTACTGCCGGCACAGCGATAACCATACCGACGCTCTCAATAACGGGAGACACCACGGTTGAGCCGAACGAGACCATCGACCTTGCGCTCAGCACGCCCACGGGCGACGCCACCCTAGGCACGCAGACCACGACTACCTATACGATAAACAATGACGACAGCGTCACAGTTGAGTTTTCACAGGCGACGGGTTCTGATGCGGAGAACACCGGCGGCAACCTCCCGGTTCTATTTATTACTGGAACGGTTACCGCAGCGACCACGGTTACGGTAACGGACGCCGGAACGGGCAGTGCGACCAACGGTGTGGACTATGCCTTCACCAGCCCGCAGGTGGTTAACATACCCGCTGCGACCTACGACGGTACTGCCGGCACAGCGATAACCATACCGACGCTCTCCATAACGGGAGACACCACGGTTGAGCCGAACGAGACCATCGACTTGACATTGGGCACGCCCACGGGCGACGCCACCCTTGGTACACAGACCACCACGACCTATACGATAAACAATGACGACAGCGTCACCGTTGAGTTCTCACAGGCCACGGGCTCCGATGCGGAGAACACCGGCGGCAACCTACCAGTTCTACTTATTACTGGCACGGTGACCGCAGCGACCACGGTTACGGTGTCCGACGCCGGAACTGGGAGTGCGACCAATGGCGTGGACTATGCCTTCACCAGCCCACAGGTTGTGAACATCCCAGCGGCGACATACGACGGTACTGCCGGTACTGCAATAGCAGTGCCCACGCTCTCGATAACGGGCGATACCACGGTTGAGCCGAACGAGACCATCGACCTTGCACTCAGCACGCCCACGGGCGACGCCACACTTGGCACACAGACGACCACGACCTATACGATAAACAACGACGATAGCGTCACCATCGAGTTCTCACAGGCCACGGGCTCCGATGCGGAGAACACCGGCGGCAACCTGCCAGTTCTATTTATTACTGGAACGGTGACCGCTGCGACCACGGTGACGGTTACGGACCCAGGCACGGGCAGCGCGACCAATGGCGTGGACTATGCCTTCACCAGCCCTCAGGTGGTGAACATCCCCGCTGCTACCTACGACGGCACTGCCGGCACTGCGATAGCGGTACCCACACTCTCCATAACGGGCGACGCCACGGTTGAGCCGAACGAGACCATAGACCTGGCCCTCAGTGCGCCCACGGGAGACGCCACCCTGGGCACTCAGACCACGACTACCTATACGATAAACGACGACGACAGCGTCACAGTTGAGTTTTCACAGGCCACGGGCTCCGATGCTGAGAACACTGGTGGCAACCTACCCGTTCTATTTATTACTGGAACGGTGACCGCAGCGACAACTGTAACAGTTATGGACCCTGGGACGGGCAGCGCTACCAACGGTGTGGACTATGCCTTCACCAGCCCACAGGTGGTGAACATCCCCGCTGCGACCTATGACGGTACTGCCGGTACTGCGATAGCGGTGCCCACACTCTCCATAACGGGGGACACCACGGTTGAGCCCAACGAGACCATCGACCTTGCACTCAGCGCGCCCACGGGCGATGCCACCCTGGGCACGCAGACCACGACTACCTATACGATAAACAACGACGACAGCGTTACCGTCGAGTTCTCACAGGCCACGGGCTCCGATGCGGAGAACACCGGCGGCAACCTACCAGTTCTATTTGTTACTGGAACGGTGACCGCTGTGACCACGGTGACGGTTACGGACCCAGGCACGGGCAGCGCGACCAATGGCGTGGACTATGCCTTCACCAGCCCGCAGGTGGTGAACATCCCCGCTGCTACCTACGACGGCACTGCCGGCACTGCGATAGCGGTACCGACACTCTCCATAACTGGCGATACCACGATTGAGCCGAACGAGACCATCGACCTGGCCCTCAGCACGCCCACGGGCGATGCTACCCTGGGCACGCAGACTACCACGACCTATACGATAAACAATGACGACAGCGTCACGGTTGAGTTCTCACAGGCCACTGGCTCCGATGCGGAGAACGTTGGCGGGAACCTACCAGTTCTACTTATTACTGGCACGGTGACCGCTGCAACCACGGTTACGGTGACCGACCCAGCCACGGGCAGCGCTACCAACGGTGTGGACTATACCTTCACCAGCCCACAGGTGGTTAACATACCCGCTGCAACCTACGACGGCACTGTCGGCACTGCGATAACGGTACCGACACTCTCCATAACGGGCGACACCACGGTTGAGCCCAACGAGACCATCGACCTGGCCCTCAGCGCGCCCACGGGCGATGCTACCCTGGGCACGCAGACGACCACGACCTATACGATAAACAACGACGACAGCGTCACGGTTGAGTTCTCACAGGCCACGGGTTCAGATGTGGAGAACACCGGCGGCAACCTTCCCGTGCTTTTGATAACGGGAACGGTGACAGCAGCGACAACGGTGACGGTGACAGACGCAGGGACGGGCAGCGCGACCAATGGCGTGGACTATGACTTCACCAGTCCACAGGTTGTGAACATCCCCGCTGCGACCTATGATGGTACGGCCGGAACAGCAATAGCGGTCCCCACGCTATCGATAACAGGCGACACCACGGTTGAGCCGAACGAGACCATCGACCTGGCCCTCAGCACGCCCACGGGCGATGCTACCCTAGGCACACAGACCACCACGACCTATACGGTAAACAACGACGACAGCGTTACCGTTGAGTTCTCACAGGCCACTGGCTCCGATGTGGAGAACACCGGTGGTAACCTCCCCGTACTTTTGATAACGGGCACGGTGACCTCTGCCACGACGGTGACGGTGACGGACCCTGGAACGGGCAGCGCGACCAATGGCGTGGACTATGACTTCACCAGTCCACAGGTTGTGAACATCCCCGCTGCGACCTATGATGGTACTGTCGGCACTGCGATAGCGGTGCCCACGCTCTCCATAACCGGCGACACCACGGTTGAGCCCAACGAGACCATCGACCTGGCCCTCAGTGCGCCCACAGGAGACGCGACCCTGGGCACACAGACCACCACGATCTATACGATAAACAACGATGACAACGTCACGGTTGAGTTCTCTCAGGCAATCGGCTCCGATGTTGAGAATATAGGAGGCAACCTCCCTGTCCTGCTTATAACGGGAACGGTCGTTGTGGCGACCACAGTGACGATTACGGACCCGGGCACCGGAAGTGCCACCAACGGGGTGGACTATACCTTCACCAGCCCGCAGGTGGTGAACATCCCCGTGGCAACTTACGACGGCACGGCCGGTACTGCGATAGCGGTGCCCACACTTTCCATTGCTGGAGACACGGCGGTTGAGCCCAACGAGACCATCGACTTGGCACTTAGTGCACCCACGGGCAATGCGGCCCTGGGCACACAGACCACTACGATCTATACGATAACCAACGACGACAGCGTCACGGTTGAGTTCTCACAGGCCATTGGCTCCGATGCGGAAAACACTGGTGGCAACCTTCCCGTACTTTTGATAACAGGCACAGTGACCTCGGCAACCACGGTTACAGTCACTGACCCCGGTACCGGGAGTGCGACCAACGGAGTGGACTATGCCTTTACCAGCCCGCAGGTGGTGAACATCCCAGCGGCTACTTACGATGGGACCGTAGGTACGGCGATTGCGGTACCGACCCTTTCTATTAATGGGGATATTCAGGTAGAGGCCAATGAAACAATAAATTTAACACTGAGTGCTCCTACAGGCGACGCTTCACTTGCAACACAGATCAGCACGACCTATACGATAAACAACGATGACAATGCTGCAGTAACTATTGCTGATGCAAGTGGAGATGAAGATAACGGGGCAATTACAGTTACTGCAACTTTGGATAATCCAGTTGATGGAGGATTTACCGTTCAAGTTTCAACAACTGATGGGACAGCAACTATTGTTGATAACGATTACACTGGGATTTTAAATCAAACTTTAACATTTGCTGGAACGGCCGGCGAATCAGAAACCTTCGATGTCACGCCAAATGTAGATAGTGTTATTGAAGCAGATGAAACGGTTACCATTACAATGGGAAATTTAGGGAATACCGCTTTGACCATTGATATTTCAGACACGGCAACGGTCACCTTTAATAATGATGATTCTTGTGCGGCCGGTAATTCGGCACCAACGCTCGACAATTCGGTGGTTAATGATTTTTGTGATGCATTTACCCAGGATCTTGACACCTATAATAACAGCGCAATACCGCCAGGTTCAGATTTAAGATGGAACACTAGCGCTGATACATCTGACGACACAACATTTTTGTTAACAAGTACGGTAAGTACACCGGGCACCTATTTTGGTTTTTTCTATGATGATCTCAATGATTGTGCAAGTCCGACTTTTAGTGTTACCATAACCCAGAATTTTACACCTTCGGCAGGAATAACTACAAACGTAGCTACTTGCGATGATTCCAATGAAGGTGACAGTGTGGTAGACTTGGATGACCAATTATCTGGTGCTGACGCAGGTAGCTGGGCGTTGACCGATGCTCCCGGAGGCGCATCTATAACCATTAATGCTAGTAACATTGTCAATTTTAATGGACAACCCTTAGGTAATTATACTTTTACATATACTACCACGGGAGCAACAGCTCCTTGTGTTAACCAATCAGTTGATTTAGTTGTAACGGTGCAAGATTGCTTAATTCCATGTAATGCGGGGAACAGCGCACCTAGTTTGGATATGAACCAACCTACGCAGTTCTGTGATCAGATCATTAATGGAGACGGTAGTTTCGTAGATTTAAACGATTATGTCACAAATACTGCTCCCGCGGGAAGTGTGCTTACCTGGAGTACAAATGGTACTGATCCATTGGATACCAACGCACACAGAAATAGTTTGCTGAATCCAAATGCTGATGGACCCGGTGATTATTTTGGTTTTTTCTATGATGCAGTCAACAATTGCGCTAGCCCTGTTTTAACGGTAACCCTTGAGCGATTCGATACACCAACGATTGAAAGTACGGCAGGAGACACTAGGTGTGGCGATGGTACAGTAATTTTGACTGCTGTTGTAAATGATGGTAGCTTTTTGAATTGGTATGATGTACCTTCAGGGGGTACGATTTTAGGAACAGGACCATCATTTGAAACACCAATTCTCACTACAACAACTTCCTTCTATGTTGATGCGACTGCGAACAGTTGTAGCAGCGCCAGAATTGAGGTGATTGCCGAGGTAAATCAAACTCCATTTGCTGGTACACCTACAAATAGAGAAGCTTGCAGTACCGTTGGAAATGGAGGTCCCTCAGTAATAGACTTGGATGGTACACTTACCGGCGCTGACCCAGGAACTTGGGCCTTGATTACCGACCCATCAAATGGAACCCTTTCAATTGGAGCGGACAACAATGTTGATTTTGAAGGTTTGCCGGATGGAAACTATGTTTTTGAATATACAACCACAGGTGCATTAGCTCCGTGTACAAATAGTTCCATACAAGTTACAATTTCAGTAAGTGATTGTATTGTGGACACGGATGGTGATGGATTGACAGATGGTGAAGAAATGGATTTAGGAACGGATCCAAATAATGCTGATTCAGATAACGATGGACTAACTGATGGCGAAGAGGTGTTGGTTGTGGATGACCCAAATACAACAGCGGTTCCAGAGAACGCCACCGATCCATTGGATGCCTGTGATCCATTCTTGACTCCAACATGCAACCCTGACCCTATTGATTTGGATATCACTAAGGAGGTGGACAACGATTCACCTTTATTGAACAGTAATATTACGTTTACCATTACGCTGGAAAATACAACTATGGATAGAGTTTTGGATGTAGTTGTCACCGAAGTGGTAGGGGGGAATACAGGGTTTGATTATGTGTCACACACAACTTCCAAAGGAACCTATGACCAAACAACAGGTGAATGGTCTATTGATGAGTTGATTTCGGAAGAGGTGGTAACTTTAGAAATAACAGTAATAGTTTCTAGCTCAGGATTACTTCAGAACATTGCTACCATTACTTCATCCTTTCCAATAGATGGTGTAGCATCGAACAATGTGGCTACAGTAGATGTGAGGGTAAATCAAAGTCCGTGCAGTGATCCGGGAACTATCTGTAACATATTTTCACCAAATGGAGATGGTATTAACGATACCTTGGTGTTCATAGACCCAAATGGAGATTACCCAAACAATACTATTGAAATTTTTGATCGATATGGTAACAGTGTCTTCCAAATGAATCAGTATGACAGTTCATGGGATGGAACTGGAAGCAATGGGGATTTACCGAAGGGAACATATTTCTATATATTGGATCTAAATGGAGATGGAAGTGAAGTAGTCAAAGGCTGGATTCAAATTTTAAGATAAAGTGGATATGCCAAAAAACATTGGGATACAATTATATAAGCACATAACATTGGCGTTTTTAATGGGCCTTACTTTGAGTACATATGCTCAAAAAGAGCCCCAGTATACCCAATACATGTATAATATCGGGAGTTTTAACGCAGGGTACGTAGGTACTGTGGAAAGCCCTGAGATTGCCGGTTTGTATAGGGCACAATGGGTAGATATTCCCGGAGCTCCGACCACTTTTCGCTTTGGGGCCAATATTCCTTTCGCGAATGAGAAAAGCGGATTGGGCCTCAATGTGGTACAAGACGAATTGGGACCTTCAAAGCAGACTTATGCCAACCTTTCCTATTCATACATGGTCAATCTTTCTGATGACACCAAACTTTCTTTTGGAATGGTTGCTGGAGGTTCGTTCTTAAGTCTGGATTATTCTGAAGGTACTTTTGTAAATCCGGCTGATCCAACTTTGGTAGGTGAAAATCAAAGTAACTTTTACCCGACTGTGGGAGCAGGATTGTTCATGTATGGGGAAGATGAATGGTATCTAGGATTATCAGTTCCAAATTTCCTAACCAATGGACTTTATAATGATGAAGTAGCGACAATTGTGGAAGACAATTTGCAGTTCAATGCAATAGGGGGCTATGTTTTTCAAATTTCGGATAGAACCAAATTCAAACCCGCTTTTTTGATAAATTATTTATCGGGATCACCTGTAAATATAAATTTATCCGCTAACTTTCAATTTATTGATGCATTGACCATAGGTGCATCTTATAGATTTGATAATGCTGTCAGTGGTTTGGCAGGTATTCAAATATCCAATACATTGTTCATGGGATATACATATGACTATAATACCAATGGACTTGGAGAATACGCCGGCGGTAGCCACGAAGCCATATTGAAGTTTTATATAGGACGTGAGAGTTCTGGAAATAGAGGCTCTAGAAATAGAAACAAGGATAGAAAACAAAAAGGCAAACCCAAGCAAATAGATTCCCCAAGATTCTTCTAACATGACGCAAATAACAAAAATATCCCTCACGCTGTCTTTTTTTATTTTGGGAATGATGGCCGGTTTGGCCCAAACTAAAAGGTCCAAAGGAGATACCTATTTCTTTCAATACGATTACAGAAATGCTGTTGTGGCGTACGAAGCTGATCTAGCCCAAGGTTTGTTGACAGAGGAACAATACCTAAACCTTGCCGACTCCTATTTTAAGACCAACAGCTTTGAAAAAGCAGCCAAGGCCTATATAGAGTTATATGAAAAGGATAAATTGGATGATAGACATCATTTGAACAAAATGCTGCAGAGTATCGCAAAGAGTTCTACAAAGGAGAGAAAAGAAGCCTTTTTGACGACCATGTCATCAAAATTTCCAAAGGAGTTTCTTGAGAATATGGAATTCAATGCTCGGTTGTTAAGTGGGGATGCACTGGTTGAGAACTTGGATTTTAGGATTTTTAACTTGGAAACCAATAGTCCACAGTTGGATTTTTCACCGAGTTTTTATGATAACAAACTATTGTTTTCAAGTGGAAGAATTATTGGTAAAAAGAAAAAGTCGCAAGAGCAAGGTTATCTAAATATTTATGAAGCTTCTGTGCAACAGGACGGACAGGTTTCTTCGGCAGTTCCCTTTTCAGGCATCGCCAATTCCAATTTTCATAGGGCCACGCCGAGTTATTCAAAAGAATTGCGTAGTATTTTTTATGTGATGTCGAATTCAGAGGATGGAGAGCTATCCTTTGATGAAAATGGAAAAAATGCCTTGGCGATTGCCATGCAGCAAAAAGGGGGACCGCTTAGACTGTTGTTAAAAGATTTAAGCACATCCTTTTATTATCCATTTTACGATCATAACAATGGAAAGCTTTATTTCGCAGCCAATTTTGATGACGGTTATGGAGGCACGGATATCTATTTTGTGTACACCAACAACGGTCAGATTATGTCGGCTCCAATAAATTTGGGCCCACGGGTAAATTCTTCAGGTAACGAAATAGCCCCGTTTATTTTCGAAAACAGTTTTTACTTCTCTTCTGATGTTTTTTACGGACTTGGAGGAATGGACATCTATAAATCGAATATTGAAGGCGATAATTTTAGTATTCCTGTTAATTTGGGAAAAGGAATTAATTCACCAGAAGACGATTTTGGACTGGTTATGCGAAACGAGGGGGATGGACTTCTAGGATATTTTGCTTCCAATAGGGCGGGAGGAAAAGGAAAAGATGACCTCTACGGATTCAAAGTCGATAAAAAACCGGGATTACGAACACTTGCTCTTAAGGGAAAAGTGGTAAAAACGAATCGAAAATCAGATGTTGTTGGACAAACTGCCGTGCGTCTTTGGGAAACAGACGGTACGCTCTTAGCTGAAACATATTCGGACGATGAAGGAAACTATAGACTTGAAATTCCTTGGAAGAATCAAGTAATTGTGGAGGCTGGAAAAGAGCGATTTTCAACTTTCAACAAAGAACTAAATGAAGAAGAACTGAATTCCATTGACAATGCTGAATATGACATTGAAATAGCTTCTTACGATGATTTGGTGGAAGAAAAAGAAGGGCAAATGGTGGTGAAAATGAATAACTTCTTTTTTGATAGAAATTCTACACAACTAACTCCTGATATTGAAGCTGAATTGGATAAGGCGGTTACCTTTATTAAGGGGTTTCCCATGGTACAGCTCAGAATAGAGACTTATACCGATAGCAGAGGAGGTAGCAGTACCAACTTTAAGCTTAGCCAGGGCCGCTCGGATACCATTAAGGCGTATTTGGTTAAAAACGGTGTTCCTTCCACTAGCATTTTGTATTCAATAGGATATGGAGAGGATAAAATCCTGAATAATTGTACCAATGGGGTTTATTGTCTCGAGATGTTACACAGGCAAAACCAGCGATCATTGATTGTGGTACTGAATGACAACGTACTTTTTAATTGATCAGGCAAGTAGGATCCAGCAATAGTACAATGCAAATAGTGCAAGGAACAGCATGCCAATGTAGGTAAGCCACTGTAATCTCTTTTTAGGTCGATATTCCATAGGCATATCATTGCTCATAACCGTTTTAAGGTTCATCCATCCAATTAATGGGGCCATCACAAATGAAACGAAGGTTGCAAGACCAACCAAATTGCCCATATTGGCACCAAAGCCTACAATTACTATCCAATTTATGATTGCCATAATAATCACGGTGATTGGAAAAGCTTGTTTGCTCGAAAAGGACGTAGTCTCTGGGAAAAGTTTCTGGAGTACGTCTAAACTTACTCGTGATATGGCATCATGGGCGGTCATACACGTGCTGAACATGGTGGCAAAAGCCGCCACAGCAATCATAATATAGGCCCAATTACCAATGTTCGTGGTGAATAGACTAACCACTTGATCCGCAAAAACAACCGCACTTCCGCTCAATTCGGTTCCGGTTCCATATAAGGTCATCCAACCAATAATTAAAAAGAAAATTGCCAAAAATGCAGTCAAAAAGTAACCAAGACCAAACTCTTGAAGAGCTTCCTTGAGAGATGGTTTTACTCTCATTGTTTTCATGTTTTCCATACTCCAAAGACTTACCCATCCCGAAGCTTCCACCGCAGTGGGCATCCATCCCATAAGGCTTATTAAAAACAGAATGCCGACTTCATTGAAAATTTCAGGTCTTTGGTATGATTCTGCACCGGGTACACCTCCTTTGTTAAGTACGACCACCGTGGTAATGATCAATGCTACAAACAAAATGGATATGACCGCTTTCAACGAATTTTCAAGAAAACGATATTTACCAATAATCAATATGGCTCCAATAAAAGCGAACAAACAAAGCGCGACCATTCCCACACTAAGATTGGAAATATTGAACAAATTCATTAATAACCCGGCGGTGACCACATAAAGGGCAGCCAGCAAGGTGAAAATTGAAATTATGGTTACAAAAGCATAGATCCAGAGGTACTTTTTTCCGAGGTTGAGATAACCCTGAATCAAACTTTTTTCGGTAACCGTTGTGTACCGAATACCAAATTCAAAAAACGGATATTTCAAAATATTGGCCAACACGATGGGAATCACCATAACCCATCCGAATTGAGCTCCTGCCTTTGTTGAAAGTACTAAATGGGAAGTTCCAATGGCCATGCTGGCAAACAATAGTCCAGGGCCAAGGTTTTTCAGTAGGATCTTAAGTTTTGACATGAAAGCTAAAAGTACGTCTGACTAAAATAGTATATTTATACAACTCCTTAAAAATCCTTTTAAAACAAGCCTGCTTAAACACATCTCCATGAAATTTCTTGTAAAAATTCTCAAAGGCCTTTTGGTGTTGATCGTATTATTGGGCGTAATCTATGTATTGGGTCCAAAAGTGGACGAACCCAACTTGGATAAGACGCTTCCGGTGGTAACTTCGGAATTATCCGAATTGGAAAAGTGGATACATGATAAGGAAGGGCGGATACCCAATATTAAACCAGAAAATGAATCCCGAATAATTTGGTTCGATAGTATTCCCACAAAAACAGAATATAGCATTGTGTATATCCACGGATGGTCTGCTAGCAGCAAGGAGGGAGATCCAATTCATTTGCAAACAGCGAAGCGATATGGATGTAATTTATATTTACCACGATTGGCCGGTCATGGATTGCAGGAGAAGGAGGGAATGTTGGATTTAACAGCTGATGATGTGTTGGATTCTGCAAAAGAGGCGATCTCGGTTGTTAAACAGTTGGGAAATAAGGTCATTATTATGGCCACTTCTACAGGAGGCACTTTAGCGCTCCATCTTGCAGGAGGGGATGATGATATTGCCGGAATATTACTTTATTCCCCCAATGTTGAGATTTACGACCAAAGCGCAAAACTTTTGACAGGACCTTGGGGAATCCAATTGGCGAAAGCCGTTAAGAAAAGTGATTACTATGAGTTTGAGGCCACGGAAGAAAAGAAGAAATACTGGACCACAAAATACCGGATGGAGGCCTTGACCCAGCTACAGACATTAGTGGACAATACTATGCTTCCGGAAACCTTTCAAGACGTGACACAGCCTACCTTTCTCGGATATTTTTATAAAAACGATTCCATTCAAGATAAAGTGGTTTCGGTTCCTGCCATGCTTGAAATGTACGACCAACTTGGTACTGAAGAAACTTCAAAAAGAAAAATGGCCTTTCCGAATACAGGAGACCACGTAATGACTTGTTCCATAACTTCCAAAGATTTGGAATCTGTTCAACAGGAAACGGAAAAGTTCTTGGAAGAAATTGTTGGGTTACATCCAGCAGAAATAGATTTGGCTGTTGTATCCCAAGAATAATAGTCGGTATTAACTGACAGTTGCTTTTTTGATAGTCGTTCGCTCTCCTGCGATGGTCCATTGCCCATTGATCTTAAAACAAATAAGGAAGGAGGTAGTGAAGTCTTCCGGAAAGTCGACCCTAACAATAGCTAACTTCTGGTGATAGAGGTCTGTGGATAACAGCTTCGTATGATCCGCATTCTTGGAAGCGGTTCCAATATTTTCTAGAAAGTCGCTTTTACGGATGATTTCGATCTTGTTTTCAATGGTTATGACCTTTTTGTCCCAGTTTGGATGTAACATTTTGTCCAGTGCTTCCTGATCTTCCCTGCTGACTGCTTTAAAATAATTGGTCATTAATTCATCAACTTCTGAAAAGTTGGAAGAACCTCTCTGACCAGAACTGGATGGCTCCATGGTCGCCCATAGTTTATCCATAAGCATCCATTCCCCATTTAGTTTATAAAGGAAAAAGCTCGTGGAACTCTTTTTGTTGATGCGAACAAAGGCAAGATTGTCATTGGCAAACCCGATGGTTGTAAAAGCTCTATGCTTGGCGTAACCAGGATATGGCCCATGATCACGGACCCTTTTTATAAACTTTTGTTTGTTTTCTATGTTCAAGGTGGCCTCTTCAGGAGTGTCGGTATCACGCATAAACCAATTTTTATGGAAAACCTCATCCAAAAGGTCAAGATTGGCCTTTTCAACCCCCTCGTAATATTTTGCCATCTGATTGTAGATTTCTGACAAGTTTTTTGAATGCTGTTTCAGGTTGTCCGAATTGAAAATATAGGGGGGGTGATCAGTATCCTCCTGCTTATTTGGACTTTGTGAAAGTCCGGAACAAGAAACCAAAAAAAACAGTGCATAGATAAAGTGCTGACTCAACTTCTTGATGGGATAAATATAATCGGTCATTGGTATTGGATTAGGAGGATGTCTCTGTGTTATAACTGTTTTCTATAAAGTTTGCGCTGGTTTCCCAGTTCTCTTGAAGCAGCTTAGCAGCTTTTGTTATGTTCTTATCCATCAGGGAATTCAGGATGGCATAATGGGCATGAATTGATTTTTGATGATTTTTAGGATTGTCCATGTACTGAAGTTCGTAAAAGAAGACACGTACCTTAAGATCCTTCAGAATGTTGCGTATGACTTCATTATCGTAATTACGCACTAACACGTCATGAAACTGGAGATCCAACCGTACAGCTTCCTGCTTTGTGGAAGCTTTTTCAAACTCAGATTGAATAGAGGCCAAGGTTGTGATTTGGCCCGGGCTAATAGTGGATTGTTCCAAAGCCAGCTTTTCAAGGGCGTAAATGGCCGGATAAATACTCTGGGCTTCTTTTGAGCTCAACTGGGGAATGTAAAATCCCCGATTGGGAATGTTCTTTACGATTCCGGTACGCACCAATTGCACCAAAGCTTCTCGAATAGGGGTGACACTTACCGTTATGTCCCTGGATAGTTCGGCCAACGAAAGCTTTTGTCCGCTTTTTACCTTCCCATGTAGCATTTGCTCCTGCAGCCAATGACTAATCTGTTCCCGTAAGCTTATGGTTTCAATCATAATACCAATATAGTATATAATATACGATTTAACATAATTATTGATTATAAATCCAGAAATTTTAACAAAGCGGTCAACTCCCGTATGGGCTTTTTTCGTTGACCCAGCCTGAAAAAAACTGTTTTAAAAGTTTAAGCTGTGTTAAATTTTTGGGGATTATTTTGCTTACTAGACGACTGGTCATATATTTGCGACGTAAATGGAATTGAAAACGATAAAAGGCGAGCAAAAAAGTGATACCCTTATAGAAAAGGGTATGGAAATTCTTTGGTCCAAAGGGTATAATGCCACCAGTGTTAACGACATTGTACAGGCTGCTGGAGTCCCAAAGGGCTCTTTTTACTTCTATTTCGATAGCAAAGAGGATTTCGCCGTGAAGGCTATCGAAGCATACTTTGAACAGCATTTTACACCGGCGAGGGAGATACTGATGCAACCATCCAAATCCCCGAAACAGCGATTGATGGAGTTTTATGAATTCCGAACCGATGTTTTGAAGAATGAGTTGGATTGCAAAATGGGATGTCTTGCTTGCAGTTTGGGTAGCGAAATGGCGGAACATAGTGAGAAAATAAGAAAGGCCATTGTACTCAAAGAAGAAGTTATTCATGGAATAATTGCGGAGGTTGTTGAAGAAGCCCAGAAGCAGGGTGAGATAGATGACACCATTGCTGCCAGGGATATCGTTGCATTTTTTGAAGATGCCGGTAAAGGTGCCATGACTTCAATGAAAGAAATGAAAAGTAGTTATCCGATTGATAATTACATGGTCATGATCAAAAGATTCATGTTCAGTTAATTTTTTTTGATTAAGTACTAGATGACTGGTCAATTAGTATGAATTGAAATAAAATCAAAAGAAGATAAAAACTATTGCCAAAGTAATAAATGACCGGTCAGTTAGTAGTAAAAATTTAATACATAATTGTCCAATTGAATAGAGATAAATCGTCTAAAACTAAAATCACTTATAAACCTTACAATGAACGCAATTCAAAAAACCAAAAATGCAGCCAACCAGTTTGCCAAGAACTGGGCGAATTTTGTAATCAAGTACAAATGGCCTGTTTTGATCTTGTCCATTTTGTTGGCCATGGGACTGGGTTCCCAAGGAAAAATGGAATTCGATGGAGATTACCACGTATTTTTCAGTGAATCAAATCCTGAACTCGAAGCATTCGATGCCCTCCAGGAAAAATACACCAAAGATGACAATATCATTGTTGTTTTGGCTCCTAAAAACGGGAATGTTTTCACCAAGAAAAATTTGGTGGCCATAGAGGAACTCACTGCTGAGGCATGGAACACACCATACTCTTCAAGAGTAGACGCTGTGACCAATTTTCAACATACCAGTGCCCAAGGAGATGATCTTTATGTGGATGATTTGGCTTACGACTCTGCAAACAAGACTGTGGAGGAGATCAAAGAAATTAGGGAGATAGCCCTCAAAGAGCCGCTCTTGATACATAGAATCATCAATGAGGAAGGTAGCGTTACGGCAATCAACATCACCGTAAGGCTGCCCGGAGAAGATAGTGCCGCTGAAATTCCTGAAGTTACTATTGCTACAAGGGATATGATTTCAAAATTCAAGGAAAACCATCCAGAGTTCGATGTTTATACCACCGGACTGGTTCCGCTGAACACAGCTTTCTTTGAGTCATCACAAAAAGACTTAATGCTTACCATGGTCATGTTGTTGCTTGTGGTCGTTGTTACTTTAATCTTGACACGAAACATTTTTGCCACCATTGCAACTTTGTTTGTCGTGATTTTTTCCATCGTAAGTGCGGTCGGATTTATAGGTCTCAACGGCATCAAACTAACTCCGCCATCGGCTGTTTTTCCAACCATGATTCTGACCTTGGCAGTTGCAGATAGTATTCACATCCTTATCACTTTTCTACAAAAAGTACGTAAGGATGGGTTGAGCAAGAAAGACGCTTTGGTAGAATCTATGAGACTCAACTTTATGCCTGTTTTTATTACCAGTCTTACCACGGTCATTGGTTTTCTAACCATGAATTTTGGAGACGTGCCTCCTTTTTGGGACCTAGGGAATATCGTTGCTTTCGGAATGGGGATGGCTTTTCTTTACTCCACAACTACCTTACCTGCTTTAATGTCCATTTTCCCAATCTGGAAATCAAAAAAGGCGGTTGAGCGTGAAGCGGCTAAAACAGGATTGTATACCAACCTGGGTAGATTGGTGGTTCAGCAGCCGGTCAGATTGACCATAGTTTCCACTCTTGTTATAGGTATTCTCACTTTCTTGGCTACCAAAAATGTTTTCAATGATGAGTTCGTTGAATATTTTGATACCACTGTTCAGTTCAGACAGGATAGTGATTTTATAAACGAAAACCTTACTGGTTTTTATAATGTTGAATTTTCTGTTGGAAGTGGTGAAAGTGGGGGAATCAACAATCCTGAATATCTAAAAACGCTTAACCAATTTGAAGATTGGTTGGAAGAACAACCCGAGGTAGTACACGTTAATGCATTTAGCGAAGTGGCCCGTAGGGTGAATCGATCCATGCATGGTGACGATGAATCCTTCTATAAGGTTCCTGAAAACAGGGAAGAGGC
The DNA here is from genome assembly GCF_053642935.1 of Flagellimonas sp. 2504JD4-2. Classification (NCBI taxonomy): domain Bacteria; kingdom Pseudomonadati; phylum Bacteroidota; class Flavobacteriia; order Flavobacteriales; family Flavobacteriaceae; genus Flagellimonas; species Flagellimonas sp. 2504JD4-2. Next base: position 1,220,130 of record NZ_JBSIOV010000001.1, read on the forward strand.
TGCACAATACTTATTACTATATGAGCTTTCATTGCCTTTTGGCCTCGATTTGAACAATCAAATCAACGTGGATAAATCGGAGTCCAGGGTTACGGTCACTTTGAAGAATAATTCCAGTGCCGAGATGATCGCATTTTCAGAACGCTCCGAGCAATGGTTGAAGGACAATGCTCCTGAATCCATGCATGCCATAGGAGTTAGCCCTACCCTGATGTTCTCAAAACTTGGATTTAGGCAAGCAGAGAGCATGTTCAAGGGGAATATCATAGCGCTGATCCTTATTTCATTGGTGCTGATGATAGCCCTAAGAAATGTGAAGCTGGGACTGTTGAGTATTATTCCCAATGTAACTCCAGTATTGGTTGGTTTTGGATTATGGTTCCTGTTTAAGGGGACAATCAACACAGGAATGGTAATTGTTTTTGGTATGACCCTGGGAATCATTGTCGACGACACAGTGCACTTTATGAGTAAATTTTTAAGAGCACGACGCGAGTTGGGGTATGATGCCAAAGCTGCCATCATTTATGCCTTTGAGACTGTTGGTAAAGCATTGGTGACCACTACACTTGTGCTGTTGGCAGGTTTCGTGGTTTTGTCGACCTCTACCTTCGCGCTGAACAGTTATATGGCCAGAATTACGGTAATCATCATTTTGGCAGCCCTTATCATAGATTTTATTCTTCTGCCCTCCTTATTGATTTTAACAAGTAAAGAGAAAAAAGAAGAAGTGGTTACTGCCAAAATGCAAATGCAATTAGACAAATAAACATAAACACAAATAATCGTTTTAAAATGAAAAGAAATAGTTTTTTAATCCCAATAATAATGGCCTTTGTGGTGTCTTCGACCTTTGCCCAATCAGCAGAAGAACGCGGTCTTCAAATTGCCAAGGCGGCAGAAAAGGCAGACGAAGGGTTCGGAAGTTCAATAGTGGAACTCAAAATGACCCTTAAAAATAAGAACGGACAGACCAGCGAGCGGTTTTTGACCACCCGCACCTTGGAATTAACCGAGGATGGAGATAAGTCACTGATCGTTTTCGAAAGTCCAAAAGATGTAAAAGGAACGGCAACCTTGACCTTTACCCATAAAGTAGGTGCCGATGATCAATGGCTGTATCTCCCTTCAATAAAAAGGGTAAAACGTATTTCTTCAAATAACAAATCAGGTCCCTTCGTCGGTAGCGAATTTGCCTATGAAGATCTTTCCTCCCAAGAGGTGGAAAAATATGGATACAAATTTTTAAAGGAGGATGGAGATCTGTTGGAAGTGGAACAAGATCCCGTGGACCCTAAATCGGGTTATACTAGAAGGGTGGTTACCTACAACAAGAGCAAGGGATATCGTTTGGAGAAAATCGAGTTCTATGATCGAAAAAATGCCTTGTTGAAAACCTTGGTCTATAGCGATTATAAACTGTATAAAAACAAGTTTTGGAGAGCTGCCACATTCAACATGGTTAACCATCAAAGCAATAAGGAAACATTGCTAAAATTTGGGGAATACAATTTTGGTGCGGATTTAGCGGATGAGGACTTCACCGAAGTAGCGCTAAAGAGGGCTGGAAACTGATTCCTTCGCGTTTTCGACTAACTCGATAACAACATGGCCAGGGTGTTGGTTTTGTAAGCTTTTGGATGGGATTGTGATTGTACGGCTTGCGGATTAAATACCTTGGTCTTGATTTTTAATTCTAATGTAATTTTTCATATGAAATACGGTCAATTTTTTGGTCTGACCACAATGGTTTTGTGCATTTTTCAGGGAATCGCCCAAGAGTCCAAAGAAAGTAAAACCACCCACGAATTTGAATTGGAACTTGAGGCCGAATACCGTTATTTTTTTAACGAGGCCCAGTTTCCTTCACAATTGGACCATTATCCAGCTTTGGCATTTCGCCCAGAGTATTCAATTGAATGGAATGAAGGCTATGAAAGTGTGAATTTCACCGGTTTTTTAAGGTTGGACCGCGATGACGAACGAACCCATTGGGATATTCGTGAACTCTACTACCAGAAAGCCAAGGATAACTGGGAATTAAGTGTCGGATTAAAAAAAGTCTATTGGGGAGTGGCGGAGAGTAACCATTTGGTGGATATTATCAACCAAACCGATGCTGTGGAAACCTTCGATGGCGAGGAAAAATTGGGTCAACCCATGGTACAGTTCAGCTATATAACGAGTAAACTGGGAACTTTTGATTTTTTCTATTTGCCTTACCATAGGAAACGTACTTTTCCGGGAGAGAAAGGAAGATTGCGTTTTGGAACTGTGATTAATCAGGATGATTTGGGTTATGAAAGTGGGGCACAGGAATGGAGACAGGACTTTGCGGTACGTTGGAAGCACTATTTTGGAATTTTTGATGTCGGACTTTCCCATTTCTATGGCACGGGAAGAGAGCCTTTGTTCGTGTTCGATCCTTTGGGAAATATAACATCGTTTTATCCTGTAATCCACCAGACTGGGCTGGATGTGCAAATTACCCATAACGCGTTTCTATGGAAGTTGGAAGCCATTTACCGAAATGCGGATGCCCAAGATTTTACGGCAATGGTGGCCGGACTCGAATATACCTTTAGCAATATTGATGGAAATGGACTTGATATTGGACTACTGGGGGAATACCTGTACGATGAACGTGACGAACTTTCATTGAATGCCCTTCAAAATGATATTTTCTTTGGAAGTAGATTGGCGTTTAATGATATTCAGGATACTTCAATTTTGATAGGAGGAGTGACGGATTTAGAGTCAAGTAGCAAGATTTTTAGCTTGGAAGCTTCACGACGGTTTGGTTCCAATTGGCGAGCTGAAATTGAAGCTAGGGTGTTCAGTTCTATTGCCGACGAAGAATTGATTTTGGGGAACTTCAGGGAAGACAGCTTTTTAAGATTTACCATTTCACGCTTCTTTTAGAGGATTAGCCACTGACTTTCAAAATATTAGGAGATGTAACTTTGTTAAAATGGAAGTTGACAAGTTGGATTTTTTATAAATTCCTTGGAAAGCTCACGTGAGCATTTTATATTTACCTATCGAAAATTGAGAATGAAAGGTTCCATAACCATCAAGGATGTCGCGCGTGAGTTGGGGATTCACCACGTAACCGTCTCTCGTGCATTGCGGGATACCGGTTCTGTGAAGCCGGAGACACGTGATTTGGTCAAAAAGAAAGCCATCGAGCTGGGATATAAACCCAATCGTCTGGCCCAGGACTTTAGAAACAAGCGTAGTAATGTTCTGGCCGTGGTAGTTCCCGATTTACGACCCTATTTCTTCTCAAAGTTTGTCTCGGACTTTATGGAGATAGCCAAGGAGGAAGGATATTCGGTCATGATTTTTCAATCTGGGGAAAAACCCGGTATTGAGAAAGATATTATTGATTCGCTAATCGGTTATAGGGTCGCTGGTGTTGCTGCGTCGGTAACCAAGGATACGGTTCATGACAGTCATTTCGATATACTTAAAGAAGAAAACATTCCATACGTTTTCTTTGACCGTGCTCCGGAAGAAACACAGGCATCACAGGTTGTGGTCAATAATTTTCAAGGAGCCTATGATGCGGTGACCGCGATGATCAAATCGGGAAAAAGACGAATAGCCTATATTTCGACCCGGTATCGTCATCAGATATTTCGTGACCGTTTGGCGGGGTATAAACAAGCGCTAAAAGACAACAACCTGACATGCGCTGATGAGCACATTATTGAAGGAGGTTTTTTTATGAAAGATGGCTATGAGTATGCACAACGGTTGATGGAATTAGAGGAAAAGCCAGATGGAATTTTAGCCGTGAGGGATGAGATGGGTATTGGCGTCATTAAATATTTAAAAAAGAAGGGCTTTCGCGTTCCTGATGATGTAGCCGTTATTGGTTTTGACAACGATCCCATGGGTATTGCCTGCGAACCTGAATTGACAACGGTGCAACAGTCCATTCCCTCAATGGTAGCTAGCTCGTTTGAGCTGCTATTGGCTCAGATAAAAAGCGATACCATAAGTTTTGAAAAGAAAATCATAGAACCAAAAATCATATTTAGAGGCTCTGCGTAGTTTTTTGACGCAAAGAGCACACGTGAGCATTTTAACATCTTGATCAAAAGAATTTTATAACTTGACTATTATGTTCAAATTCAAGGATATCATAAGAAAAACAATACAGGGGGGAACGCTATGTTTGCTGTCTGCTATCCTTTTTTCTTGTGGTAATTCTGATACTGCTTATGAACCACTTCCCAAAACAGTGGACTTTAATTTTCACATTCGTCCCATCCTTGTCCAAAACTGTTATTTATGCCATGGCCCGGACCCAAGTAGTCGAAAGGCGGATTTGAGATTGGATACTTACGAAGGAGCCACTGCGGCACTTAAAGAAGGTGGTTTTGCCGTTGTGCCTGGAAAACCAAATAAAAGTCAGCTAATGTTCCGGATCAACCATGAACATGAAGATAAGATCATGCCTCCCCCGGAAACCAATAGCAAACTAACCCAAAGGGAAAAAGACCTTTTGGAAAAGTGGGTCAAACAGGGTGCGGAATGGAAACCACATTGGTCGTTCATCAAACCCAGTGTAAATGAAGCGGATAAAAATGCGAATATCGATCAGTTTGTTGATTATCAATTAGAACAAAAAGGGCTCGTTAAGGCATCCATAGCGGATAAAAATACGCTTATTAGAAGGGTGGCTTACCTGTTAACAGGACTTCCTCCATCTGCAAAGGAAGTCGAAGATTATGTTTTGGATAGCTCAGGTGATGCCTATGGGAAAATGGTGGACAGTTATTTGAATTCCCAAGCCTTTGGCGAACGATGGGCCCGACATTGGATGGATTTGGTCAGATACGCAGAAACTAAAGGTCATGAGTTCGATTATCCTATTACAGGTGCATGGAAATACCGTGATTATCTCATTAGGGCCTTTAACAACGACATTCCCTATGACCAACTATTGAAAGAACATTTGGCAGGAGATCTTTTAGAGGAAAAAAGATACGATAAGGAAACTGGAATCTTGGAATCACAGATAGCCACGGCTTTTTATGCTATGGGCGAAGGTACCCACAGCCCGGTCGATATTAAACAGGATGAGGCGAATCGTATTGATAACATGATTGATGTTACCACGAAAACCTTTCAAGGTTTGACGGTGTCCTGTGCAAAATGTCATGACCATAAATTTGACCCCATTACCGCTGCGGACTATTATGCCATGTATGGTGTTATGGAAAGTACTCGTTTTACACCTCTGGATGCAGATCTTTCCACGTCTAAAGAAATCACTGCAAACGAAATATTGGATATCCAGAAGTACGCGAAAAAGACAGTGGCGGAAAAATTACTGGCAACAACGACCAACCCTTCAACCGTTAAGTCTGAATCCAACACAACTACTGGCTTCAAGAAAATTGGTGATTTTAGAAATGCAGACTTTGGCAATTGGGTAACCACAGGCCTTGCCTTTGGAGATGGAACAACGCTGGGAAATCCAAATATCAACATATCCACAGGAAAATTGTTGGCGCTGGATGAGGGAAGGGCCACTAGCAAGGCTTTTGGCACAGGAGTTTTGGGAACATTGCGATCCCCAGATTTCATTTTGGATGCTGATTTTATAGGTGTTCGTGCTAGGGGAGAGCAAAGTACAATTCGAGTCATTATCGATAATTTTCAATTGATACAATGGCCCATTTATGGAGGGCTTACCCAGAAGGTTAAAAGCGCAGCGTGGAAGAATTATTCGTTTAACGTTGAACCTTGGAAGGGACATAAGGCCTATATAGAAATTCTACCTGGGGAATACCAACAACATAATTATAGCTTACCTCCAAATGCATTTGTCGATGCCCAATATGCCATTTCATACAATGCTAAATGGCCTAATGAGGTAAAAATTTCGGATGATAAAACCGCTTTAACAGATTTTTCATCGGAAATGGTTGGTGCGATCAACACCAATATCAAAAAGGGAGGGCTAAATCTTCGTTTTCCTGAACTGATAACTGCTATAGACAGCGCTAAGAAACTCTATGAACCCCTGAAAAGTGGTTCGTTCATCTATGGAGTATCAGATGGTTCTGCGACAGATAGTCCAGTTTTTATTCGAGGGAGGTATCAAGAACCTTCCGAAGAAAATGTCCCTCGAAGGTTTTTATCGGTATTGCCTGCGGGCGATACACCTTTTCAATCCAACGGTAGCGGTAGATTGGAGCTGGCTGAAGCTATGCTTCACACGGATAACCCGCTTACTTCAAGGGTAATGGTCAATCGCATTTGGCATCATCTTTTCGGAAAAGGAATTGTTGAGACGGTGGACAACTTTGGGCTTCAAGGGAAATTGCCTTCCCATCCCCAGCTATTGGATCATCTGGCCATAAGGTTTCAAGAGCAAGATTGGTCCATTAAAGAGATGGTCAGGTATATCGTTACCTCTGAAACATTTAAACGAAGTACCTCAAACAATCTTGAACCCTCGGACAAGGACCCAAACAATATCTATTTAGCTTCTTTTCCAATTAGAAGGTTGGAGTCCGAAGCCATCCGTGATGGAATTCTAGCAGCTTCTGGTACTTTGGATGCCACACTTTACGGCCCTCCGGTTGCAACCTACCTAACGGAATTTATGGGAGGTAGGGGAAAGCCTAAAGAGTCTGGGCCATTGGATGGTGCCGGCCGAAGAAGCATATACCAAGAAGTAAGACGAAACTTTTTGGAACCTATGATGACCACCTTTGATCGTCCAATACCGTTTACCACTTTTGGCCGTCGAGACGTCACCAATGTACCTGCGCAATCCCTTATTCTGATGAACGATCCTTTTGTAATTCAGCAATCGGAGATTTTGGCACAGAAGCTTTTGGCGGAGAAGGATTTGTCCTTTGACCAAAAGATTGAATGGATTTATATGCAGACGTTTTCAAGAAAACCAACTGAAAAGGAAATTGATAACGCTTCCAAATTTATGATTGCCATCAAAGCGATGAAGGACATCGACGAGATGGATGAAAACAAGGACTTGGAAGTATGGAAGGAGTATTGCCATAGTATTTTTAACCTTAAAGAATTTATATACCTGATCTGATGAGTAAGTACCATAATTTTATGCGAAAACCGCTTTCACGTCGTGAAATGCTGAGCATATGTAAAGGCGGATTTGGATCTCTTGCCTTTATGAGCCTATTCGGGGTCACCACTTTTTCCTGTGGGCGCTCTAAAGGAGGACTACTGGATACAGGTTCGAACTTACAATTGGGACCCCATCACCTTCCGAAGGCCAAAAACGTGATTTTCCTGTATATGGATGGAGGTGTTTCGCAAGTAGATTCCTTTGATCCCAAACCGCGACTTACCAAGGAAAACGGACAGGATCCGCGAAAGAAATTCAAGGTTGATGCCACGCAGTTCGATAATGTGGGCAAAATTTTGAAGAGTCCATGGGATTTTAAACAATATGGGGAATGTGGAATGCCGGTAAGCGACCTTTTTCCACATATAGCAACCTGTGTGGATGATATCGCCCTAATCAGGTCTATGACCTCCCAATTTCCAGAACATACCAATGCCAACTACTTTTTGCATACGGGAAGCGGCCTGCAAGGAAGACCAAGCATGGGTTCTTGGATGACCTATGGTTTGGGTAGCGAAAACAAAAATATTCCCGGTTATGTGGTTTTGGATGGGGGGCTGATACCTCCAGGAGGACTTGATAACTTTAAGAATGGCTTTTTACCAGCTTCCTATCAGGCATCGATACTTAGGGCAGGTCCGCAACCTGTGGCCAACATCATTCCTAAAGAGGGTATTCCAAACCTACAGGAGAAAAAACTGGATTTTATCAAACAATTGGATGATAAACAGTTGGAAGCTCTTGGGGAGGCCGATGCAATAGAATCAGCAATCTCAAATTATGAATTGGCCTATAAAATGCAGTCGTCGATTCCTGAATTGACAGAATTTAAGGAAGAAACCGAAGTGACCAAGAAATTATACGGATTTGATTCCGATGATCCCCACACAAGAGGGTATGCCGCCCAATGCTTGCTGGCACGTAGATTGGTGGAAAGAGGAGTTCGATTTATTGAATTGACATGTCCAAAAGTAAGTGCCGATCGTTGGGATCAGCATGGAGATTTAAAAGACGGTCATGAGAAAAATGCACACGCTGTGGACCAACCCATCGCCGGTTTGATAAAAGATCTTAAATCGAGAGGATTGTTGGAGGAAACCTTGGTAGTTTGGACCGGGGAATTTGGTAGAACCCCATTTGCCCAAGGATTAAATGGACGCGATCATAATCCTTCGGCATTTAGCATGTGGATGGCAGGAGCTGGAATAAAGGGAGGTACCATTTTTGGGAAGACCGATGAATACGGATATCGGGTGATAGAAAATGAAGTGACCGTCCACGACCTTCATGCTACTATAATGCACTTAATGGGGATAGATCATGAGCGCCTTACCTTCCGTTTTGGAGGGCGGGACATGAGATTGACCGATGTTCATGGCCATGTGATCAAGGATGTTTTAGCATAAAAAGAAATCAAATGAAGATGAAATCAGCTTTTAAGATTGGATTAATTTCCTTTTTACTAATGCCAATGTTTTTATTGGCTCAAAAATCCCCATCAGGAATTAGCCATTCCTTTTTCGTTGCGGGACCTCAATTTACCGGCATCATTGATGAAGCAGGTGAAGTAGTTTGGGATTCCCAAAAAAGAGGTGCTAGAGATGGTTATGTGCTTAAAAATGGGAATATTTTGGTTTGTTGGGCCAGCGAGGTTCGGGAGTACGACGCACAAAAGAGAGTTATTCTTAGCTATAAAAGGTCGGAAAAGAAAATGGAACTTGGAACAGCGGTCAGGCTTCGTAATGGGAACACTTTGATTACCGAATCTGGAAAGAAACCGCGAATCGTCGAAATCAATAAAAAGGGCGAAGTGGTCAAAAGCACCCCACTTCAACCTGAAACAGAAAATGTGCATATGCAGACCCGTATGGCCAGAAAGTTAAAAAACGGGAACTATCTTGTTCCGCACCTGTTGGCCTTTGCGGTCAAAGAATACCAACCGGATGGAACAATTGTCAATACCTTTAGCACAGATTATGAGGATTTTGGAGGGCGAAGTGCAAAAACATGGCCTTTCACAGCGATTCGGATGAAGAACGGCAATACCTTGGTCACCCTTACCAATGGCAATCGTGTGGTTGAACTGGATGCCGATGGAAATATCGTCTGGCAGATATCCAATGCTGATTTTGATGGAGACCCATTAGTTGACCCTTGTGGAGCACAAAGACTTCCTAACGGAAATACGGTTGTTGCAAGTTATGGTGCCAAAGAGGGAATAAAACTATTTGAAGTCGATAAGGACAAAAATATCGTTTGGACGTACAATAATTATAGAGCGCACCATTTTCAAATATTAACTACGAATGGGAAACGCATAAAAGGGACTCCGCTTAAATAAAGAATGACCTTGATAATAACTTTGCTCAACGGTGGTGGCATGGAAGGTCCTTCGGATTTTCTACTTTTCTTGGGAAGAATGCACCCCTTGGTTGTTCATTTGCCAATAGGGTTTTTACTATTGTCCGCTTTGGTGGAATGGGTCGTTAAAAAGCCAAAATTTCAACCTTTAAAAAATTATACACATTATCTGTGGGCGCTCGGAAGCATAAGTGCCTTTCTCGCGGTGCTTTTTGGTTATTTTCTTTCGCTGTCAGGAGACTATAATGAAGATACCTTGTTCTGGCATAAGTGGATGGGAGTTGCTGTATTCTTGTTTTCACTAGTTTGTTATTTTGTTTCGAGAAAGCAATTGAAACTTCCGTCGTATGCGAGGGCCGTTTTGGTATCCCTTGTGACATTTACTATTATTTACACAGGACATTTAGGAGGAAACCTAACCCATGGATCCACGTATTTGTTGGAATATGCCCCCAATGTTGTCAGGAATCTGGCCGGGATGCCAGATAAAGCAATTCCAAGGGAAAAAGTTACGGTGCTGGATTCAGCGGATGTGTATTTGGATTTGGTTTCACCGATCATGGACAGACGTTGTGTTAGCTGTCACAATGATGACAAGAAGAAAGGCGATTTAGACCTGACCACTTATGCAAATCTTGCATTGGGCGGGGAAAGCGGAGAAGTTGTAGTGCCGGGCGACCCAAATTCGAGTGACATCTACCGACGTATTACGTTACCACAGACCCATGATGACTTTATGCCCACCGAGGGCAAGCCACCTTTATCCGATGATGAAGTGGCCATAATTGGATGGTGGATTGAAAAGAACGTTCCCCCTAGTGGTTATTTTGTGGCCATGGGACCTGATGAAAAGATGAAGGTGATGGTGGAAAAATATTTAGGTCTGGACAAGAATAATCTTCTGAACCAAAAAGTAGAGGCGCCAAAGAAAGAAGTTATTGATTCGTTGACAAACCACGGTTTTATTTTGAATCAGTTGATCATGGACAACAACTTTTTGGAAGCGAACTTTAGTTTGAGTGAACAAGAATTGAATGACCAGGCTTTGGTAACCCTTCTGGGACTAAAAGATCAGCTGATTTGGTTGAACATGAGCAATTCAGGAGTCAACAATGTACACTTGGAACAAATAGGTAAATTGGAAAACTTGATAAAGTTGAACCTCAGTACCAACACAATTACTGACGAGGGGTTGATTCATCTGGCTCAACTACAAAATTTGGAATCCATCAATTTATACAAAACCGGTGTTTCCGAAGGATTGCTCTCGCTTGTTCCCCAACTTCCAAACCTAAAACGGCTTTACCTTTCAGAGTCCAAGGTGGATAGCATCACCGTTGCGCAACTTCGCAGGGAACATCAAAAATTACAAATAGTTTTTGAAGAAAAACGGTAGACTCTCAATCGCTAAAGGTCATCGATTTTAATGCTGTCAACTTTTACGGGACGATTTTCCTCTAAGGATCTATTGGCGGCTTCAGCCAGTATCATGGCTTTGAGCCCATCTTCCCCGGTGACTGGCATGGGAGTTTGGTTTAGGAGAGCGTCTACAAAAACCCGTATTTCCTCAAGATAGGAGGATTCATAACGATCCATGAAAAAGTTCAGATGTCGATCCAGACCAGAACCCGTTTCAGTTGCGATGCACACTTCACTTTTAAGTGGATTATCAACTTTTATGACACCTTTAGATCCAAATACCTCGAGCCGTTGATCATATCCATATTTTGATTCACGACTGTTTTGAATTGTGGCAACAGCGCCATTTTCAAACTTCAACAGAACAGTCGCACTATCAATGTCACCAGCTTCTCCGATTTCCGGGTCCACTAGGCAATTGCCATAGGCAAAAACCTCTTCTACTTCGCATCCCATGATAAACCGGGCCATATCAAAATCATGTATGGTCATGTCCTTGAACAATCCTCCTGATTTTTTAATATAGGAAATAGGAGGAGGAGCGGGATCACGACTTACAATTTGCAGACTGCGAAGGTTTCCGATTTTTCCATTTAAAATTTCAGCTCTCACCTTGGAAAAATTGGTATCGAACCTTTGGTTGAAACCAATCATCAAGGGAACTTTCAAATTGGAAATTGTGTTTATCGTCTCACTTGATTTTTTGAGGGATTTATCAATGGGTTTTTCACAAAAAACAGCCTTTCCAGCTTGGGCAGCTTTGACGGCATATTCGGAATGGGTATCGCTGGGTGAACTGATGAGGACGGCATCAATTTCTGGGTCCTTGATTATGATATCAATATCATCCGAAACATTTTTGACCCCTTGATTCAAGGCAAATTTTTGCCCTTCCTTTCCTGGATTGACAGCGGCGATCAGTTCAACTCCTTCAATTTTTCTGGAAAGATTTTCGAGGTGGATTTTCCCCATTCTTCCTACCCCGATAATTCCAACTTTAAGCATATGGTTTGGTTTATTTAAAGATACGTTTCACAGGTCAGTATTGCAACTGAAATTTGTTGTGAAAATGGGGGTTTCAGGTGAATTTGTTTGATGTATTGAACGAGTTTATTCTGAACCCTCAACATGGAAATTTGAAGTCCATTTATCCATTCAGCTTATGTGATAAGGATTGATAGATTGTTTTAAAATGTACTTGTACGAAAAGGAATCACAATTATGTTAATTTGCGTAACTGGGACTTCAAAAAAACATTTATTGCAAAAATAGTATTGCAATGTGCTAAAAAATTGTAAAGAACATATTGGTTTTTTTTTATTAATTGGTTCCGTGGATTTTTTGAGGTGCAAAATCTCCGTTGAATATTTTTATGGTAAAACAAGCTAAAACATCCATTTTACACACCGATGAGGCGCTGTTAGGTCGTTTGAAGGCAAATGATGAGCGTGCCCTTACCAAGTTGTACGACAGGTATTGGGATTCTGCCTTTTTGGCTGCGTATAATGTGCTTGGCGATAAAAAGCTTTGCGAGGATGTTGTGCAGGAATTGTTTTTGGATATTTGGAATAGGAGACAAGAAATCCGCATAAAGACAACGTTTAAAAGCTATTTTTTTTCCTGTGTCCGCTATCAGGTGTTTGCGCAAATAAGAAAAAGGCAAAAAAATGTGAGGGCCGAACTTTTTGAAGGCTTGGATTATAGAATACATTACAATTGCCCAGAATCTGAATACCTCTACCATGAACTGGTTGAAAAAATCAACAATACCGTGGAGCACTTACCAAAGAAATGTAGGGAGGTATACAAGCTCAGTAGAAATGAACATTTAAGTCATGCCGAAATTTCCAATCGTCTTCATATATCCACCAAAACTGTGGAAAACCATATGACCAAGGCGCTCAAAATACTACGGAATGCAATGGGTATTTTCTTTTTTACCCTAGTGTGGTACCTACTGTAATACCGACTGTTTAACCACTTCTAGTTTTAATCCTACCAAAAAAAGTTGAGAATTTTTTCTTTTCGACTAGGGGATACCCATCAAAATTGACACTATAACATAAAGCCCACCATTGGGCGAGCAATATTGGTATGGATAAAAAAAGCTTTTTAGCCCTATTGGATAAATACCTCAAAGGAGCCACTACAGCGAAAGAAGAAGAGTTTCTGTTGAACTATTTTAATAGCTTTCAAGGAAATGAACCCGATGACTGGCCACAAGAACTGGGAGATCCAGGGGAGCTCAAGGAAAAAATGTTGGGACAGATATCACAACGTTTAAATGCCAAAGCATCCAGAAGCATTAAGATTGGTCAAGTAAGATTCAACACCTTTTTGAAATATGCGGCAACGGTAGCCATTGTATTTGGCGCAGTATATTTTTTCTTCATAGATCAGGAGGGGTCATTGTTACCTGATACTTCAAATTCGATAGTATTGAAACTGGAGGATGGAAATGTAGATGTAATCTCGGAGAATGACCAAAAAAAGATAATGGATTCCAAGGGTAATGTTGTTGGCTTCCAAAAGGGCAATACCATTTCCTACGAGCAACGAAAAGCCCAAAATCAGGTATTGGTCTATAACGAATTGACGGTGCCTTTGGGCAAAAAATTTGATTTGGTACTGTCCGATGGTACACAGGTAAAGCTTAACGCCGGAAGTACCATTAAATACCCAGTTCATTTTGTAGAAGGCTCTCCCAGGGCAGTTGAGGTTTGGGGTGAGGCATATTTTGATGTGACCAGGGATGAAAACCATCCTTTCTTGGTCGATGCAAACAACATTCAGGTAAAAGTTTTGGGGACCAAATTCAATGTGACGTCCTATCCAGAAGATGATGATATCAATGCTGTTTTGGTAGAGGGATCAATACAACTTTTTGATACAGAAGCATCCGATGCACAGGATGCCTTTGTAATTGTCCCAAATCAGAAAGCTTCTTGGAATAAAAATACAGGTGAAATGACCATTGAGGAAGTCGACACCGATATATATACCTCATGGATAAACGGAAGGATTGTTTTCAAGAATACACCTTTCAAAAATATCAGGAAAAAACTCGAAAGACGCTACGATGTGACCATAATAAACAACAATGCGTCTTTGGATGAAAAGTTCTATAACGCCTCATTTGACATTGAGACAATTGAGCAGGTTATGGAGGCTTTTAAAGAGAACTATGATATAGACTACACCATAACCAACGGCCAAATTATTATTAACTAAAACCAGTTTGTATGACCAAAAACTAACAAACCTAACAATCACAAAATCGGAGGATGGGCCAACATCCCCCGATAGCTAACCGTGATTCTAACTAATGTACAACCACAATAACGCTTTTAAAAGTATGAAAAAAACAACTAATTCAGGTGTGCTATTATGGGGCATCCCGAAATTTGATCTCAAAATGAAACTCACTACAATTTTATTGATTGTTTCGTTGTTCAGAATTCAGGCCAGCACATACTCGCAAACAACGAAAATCTCACTAGACCTAGATCAGGTCAGTGTGGAACAAGTGCTCGACGAGATAGAGCGCAATACAGATTTTAAGTTCTTGGCCAATACTCAAGAGATTAACTTGGGAAGAATCGTCAGTATTAAAGTAAGAAACCAGAAGATTAAATCCATTCTTAATAGGATATTCGACGATGGAGACGTTGTGTATTCTATTTTGGGCAAGCAGATAGTGCTCAAAAAGAATAAGCGGCGGAAGGCAGAGGCCGAAACAGCAGTTGTCCAAAGGTCTATATCGGGTACCACTGTTGATTCCAGTGGCCAACCGCTTCCGGGGGTTAACGTCGTGCAGAAAGGAACAGGAAACGGAACATCTACCGATTTCGACGGGAATTATAGCCTAAATGTGTCCAGTGATTCTGCCATCTTGGTATTTTCCTATATCGGTTTTGTAACTGTGGAAGTTCCTGTGGAGAATCAGACCACAATTAATGTAACCATGATGGAAGATGCGAGCGAACTTGATGAGGTTGTAGTAACGGCCCTTGGAATCAGAAAGGAAGCAAAAGCACTGGGTTACGCTGTTTCCAAGGTGGATTCCGATAGGGTACTTGCCAGTGGTTCTCCAATAAATGCTTTGCAATCGCTTTATGGAACTGCTTCTGGGGTACAGGTAGCTGGAACGGCTAGTGGACCCACAGGTGGTTTTAAGATTAACATTCGTAATGCGGTGTCCTTTGACCAGAACTCTACCACAAGGCCTTTGATAGTTGTGGACGGTATCCCAATATATGACCAAGATACCGGGATTACACGAAATGCAAGAACAGGAAGGGACAACGGAACGGGAATCAATGATATTAATGCGGAGGATATTGCTTCCATGGAAATTCTAAAAGGGGCAAAAGCCTCTGTTCTTTATGGTAGTGAAGGAGCTAATGGGGTACTATTGATTACTACTAAGTCTGGATCCAGAAGCCAGGGGCTTGGTATTAGTGCTTCCATGACCACAACGATTGAACAAAGTGCGTTTACGCCGGTACTTCAAGATCAATATGGAACAGGTCGTAGCGCAAGTATAGATGCAAACGATGACCAAGGCTTTTATATCAATGAAGTGGGCGAAAGGGCACTTGATGTAAGCGGCCCAGGTTTCGGCCCCAGATATGATCCTGGTGTACAACTTCGCTGGTGGGACGGTTCTTTACGTCCTTGGCAACCCACAAGAAGGGACGTTTTTGACCAACTTTTCAGAACGGGTAGTCAAAGACTTCTCAATGTTGCTGTAAGTTCAGGCGGAGAAAAGGGTTCTATTCGTTTTGCATACACCAATATGGATTACAAACCTATTACCCGGGGTGGAGATTACGACCGAAACACTTTTAGCGTAAATGCTTCGTACAAGTTAAATGATGCTATTTCGATTAAATATGTAGGTAACTATTTTGTGACCGATAATCTAAACGCTTCTTTTGAGGGATCTGCGGACTCACAAGGTTCCACTTCCGGCTTGGGAGGGTATACGCGTGACGTCGATGTAGACCTCTTGCGTAGATTTTTGGTAACTGAAAATGGGTTTAACTTTTTCCAAGGCGAAGATCAGCAACGCGAATTTATCTCCACAGGGAGACGAACAGTGGTTAGCTCTCTTTGGGATTGGACCCAGAACGAAAGTGAGTTTAGACGTATTCATGGTATCCAGTCCCTAACCTTGGATTTGACCTTGAGTAAAGTGTTCAGTGCACAAATCTTGGCAGGGATAGATAATACTGATGAAAGAAGTATTTATAGGGGTAAATTGGAAGATCCCAGTTTGATAGGGCCAAATAGTGGCTCCGTGTTCAGGGATCAAAATCGTGAGATCAAAAGATCCTACATTCAGGGAACACTTAACTTTAATACTCGCTTTAATGATTGGGGGCTTTCTGGTCTTGTCGGTGCTATCCATAGAGATAATCGTTTTCAGACCAAAGGAGCGGAGCGTATAGGTGGATTTGTAATTCCTAACTTCTTCTCTTTTAGTAACCTGCCCTCAGGTCAGCAGCCCAATTACATTAACGATAATGGGCGTGATGTACTTTACGGAGTTTTAGGGTCTGTTCAAGTGGATTGGAAAGATCAGATTTTTGTCGAAGCGCAGGCTCGTCAGGATTGGTCCTCTATCCTGCCTCCGAATAACAACAGTTATTTTTATCCCGGTTTAAGCACGACTTGGATTGCTTCCAACTCCTTAAACCTTCCCTCTTTTGTAAAGTTTCTAAAACTTAGGACTTCATGGGCAGATGTGGGAAGACCAGGGCCATTGTATTTTGGAAATGTAAACCTTGGAGTATCGCAATCTGGGAATGGATTCATTCTAAGTCCTCCAAGTTCCCTACCTCCAATCGATGCCCAGTTTGTACAAAACCTGAAACCGGAACGGAAACGTGAGTTTGAAGCAGGTCTTGAAGCCTTCTTATTTGAAAACCAAAGAATAGGGATTGACTTTTCTATCTATAGAGCAAATACCTACGATCAGATTATGCAGATTACCGCTCCTCCAGGACTTGGGGTAAACACGGTAAGGGTAAATGCAGCTGATGTACAGAACACCGGTTGGGAATTGGGTCTTAGGACCAAACCAATATTTAACAAGAATTTCCAATGGGGACTGGATATGACCTTTGCTTCCGCTCGGACCAAGGTGAACGGTCTAACGGATGATCTTACCTCCCAATTATTGTTTAGCAGAAATGGCCTCAACTACGTTGCCGAAGTTGGGGGAGAGTATGGGACTATCATCCAACAACAAGGATTCCAGAACTACATCAACCCATCTGATGACAACGACCCCAATAATGGAGCACGTATTGTCGAAAATGGTGGGGCTCGCTATGCATATAACCGGAGCAGTAACAGAAAGGTAGGAAAATTGCTTCCTGATGTCACGGGAGGTGCGTTCAATAGATTTAGCTATAAGAATTTCACCTTGGTGGCCAATATAGATTATTCCTTTGGCGCCACTTTTGTAAGTGAAGCTGAAACTTATATGTTGGCCGCAGGAGTCTTGCGGGAAAGTTTACCCTTTAGGGATGCTGCTAATGGGGGTCAGGCCTATTATATAAATGATGAAGGTGCCAGAGTAGCGGGTACAAACCCAGGAGATGGGGCTACTTTTAACGACGGAGTTATCTTGGATGGTGTACGTAACGATGGTACTACAAATGACCAAGTTGTATCTGCCGAGGATTATTATGGATCATCTTACTTTTCCAATGGCTTCTTTCCAGAAGACCGCATTTTTAAAAGTGATTATATAGCGTTGCGTAATGTGTCATTGGATTATAGGCTTCCTGTTATTGCTAAGAAAATGGGATTGTCAGAGGCAGTAATCTCTGTTTTTGCCAACAACGTGGCTTATCTGTATAAAGCTGCGCCCAACTCTATTCCCGAAGCCAGCAATGGAACTGGATGGTCGGCCGGTGCTTTTTCTACTACAGCATTACCGCTGCAGAGATCATTAGGATTATCCTTAAGAGTTAAACTATAAAATTGCGAATTATGAAAAATGTATTAACTAAATTGACTTTATGTGTTCTGGTTTTGGCCACGTCCTATAGTTGTCAAGATCAGCTAGAGGAACTGTATCAAGATCCAGACGGTTTTTCCAAAACCCAAGCAGATGGGGCCGGCGTTAGTATTATTGCCGGATACTTTACCTCCCAGTTGACCCAAGGATTTTATTTAAGGGGCGATTATGGAGCTCAATATCATCAAATGCGAAGCGGATCCCGTGTAATGGGAACCGGAGTACAGTTGTATTTTACTGCTCCAGAAGCCTTTGGGGTTCCTTATACCTTACGAGATGTTGAAAACGATTGGGGTTCCAATGGGTTTAACCGATCAGTTTTTAATCAATTGAACAGTAATTGGGTAAAGGGTATTCTTTGGGCCCAAAAGGAGTTCAATAACATTGCTGAAGCAGACCGTACCAAGTTGGATGTACTTTTTATGCGATTACTGCATGCCTTGAAGGGATATGCCTACCAACGAGGAATTGACGGATATGACAATGTACCATATTTTCAGACCGGATCTGCCGGAGCCTTGGATGGGGATAGAGCTGAATGGTTGGGTCAAGAAGAAGTATATCCCATTATTATTGCTGAACTGGGCGAGATTGAGGAATATTTGTCCACTTTGGAATTGGATTCCAGCGAGCTGAGTGTTTTCCAAAATCAAGACGTCATTTTTAATGGAAGCATTATGCAATGGCGGAAGTATATAAACTCCCTGCGATTAAGATGGGCCATGACCGTTAGCGAAAGACTTCCAGACCTTACCTCGGCAACCATCAACGAGTTGGCGGGAAAACCACTTTTTGATGAAGCTAATGACGTAGCTGGATTGGCAGATATTGCTATTGTTGATCCCTCCCGCTTGCAACGTGAATTGGGGATAACACGAGCTTTCCGCGAAAGAGCGGATGAAAGTCGTGCTCCAAAACGTTATTTGGAAGATACCATGTTTTGTATACCAACGGAAGAAAGTGTGGTAGTGGAAGGAGAAACCTTGTACTATTTTAGTGGCGATAATGCTGCTGAAGGACTTGAGAACGGAACAGTTGATCCCAGAATCAAATACGTTTTCTCTTCGGATATCCTAGGGCGTTATATTGGTGCTGAAACAAGCTGGGACAATGGTAGCGACCCCAATAGTTATTTGAACAAAATAGTTAGAACCTATTATATCAACCACCCCATTATGACGGATGTAAATGTTACTGAAGTTTCTTTTGGTTCTGAGGATGGGGACGAGCAGACCATTGCACTTAGTGCAGATTTAGAAGGCACCTTGGCAGGTCGTGAGGCCTTCTTACTGGATGCTTTCCGTGGGTACCTTACAAGTTCTAGCGATACTAATTTCCAAATAGGTACCGATAATAACCTTATAGCGGAATTCAATGTGCGTCCATTGTACAATTTTGACATTAGATACCCTACCCTACATGCTGTGGAAACCGAACTTTCACTTGCCGAGGCAGCAGTGCGTGGCTTTGGTAATGCAGGATCGGCCCGTCAACATTATGCAAATGCTATCAAGTTGTCATGCGATTATTGGTATGATATTAATAACGATAACTCCTACAGTCAGCAAACAGTGCCTGCATTCCCAAGCAATATGGATCCGTCCAGAATAGAAAGGGATAGACCTACCAAGGAATACAATGCCACTGCTTTTGCGGAATTTGCCGCCCAGCATTTCGACACTTTGTCAGATCAGGAGAAGGTTCAGGCCATTTTCAATCAACTGCAGTTGCACTATGGCCTATTTAATTTTGAAGTGCCTTGGACATCGGCAAGACGATTGATAAAATACCTAGGGGATAACCCAGGATCGCCTTACGAAATATTTCAATGGAAGGAGCGCTTTTTGTACAATCCTAGTATTCAGGCTACAGACCCAGCGGCTTGGGCAATCATCAGTCAAACCGATGACCCCAATATCCCAGTTTGGTTTACTGCGCGTGATACCAAATGGAGAAATACGCTTGAATAAAATCTAAACATGACCGAATAGAAAAATGGAGCCAAAATAAATCCAACAATTCGTGTGGTAGTAAAATTTTGGCTTCTACCACGGTCAAAAAATAAAATAAACAAATGAAAAGAATTTTTTATGTCATCCTTACATTGGTTTTGGTAGTTTCCTGTACCAAAGATGATGAAGGGTCTATATTCGGAAACGCAAGTGGAGATAATGGTAACATATTGGCGGGCATCACCGTAAAGTTGTATACAGAGAATACATCCTTACTTCAACAAACAACTACGGATGCTGAAGGTAACTTTACGTTTACCGGCCTGGAGGCCGCCAATTATTTTGTTGGAGCCACCATTACTGTTGGCGATGTTGTTTGGGATACGGGTAATACTCCTCAAATTGTATATGTAGGAGGGGAAACTGCCAGGGAAGTTGTACTTACCTTGAATCCGAAATAAGCTTTGAATTTATTCCGGAAATCTGTGATTTCTTGAATTATACGTTTGATCGAACATTTTTTGAGTTAGTTCGTTGTGGATTGCCGGCCATTTATGGTCGGCTTTCTTTCTTTGAGCCAATTGAAAGTGCTTTCTCAACAAAAAGATAAGTGGGAGAAACCGCCAATGTCAAAAACTACCTAATATTGTAGCGTATGTTTCAGAGATTGGCATTTAAATTAGAGGAATTGCTCGGAAACCACATCAATTAAAACCAACTAAAATGAAGAAGATGCTATTTTTTATTGCCCTGTGCATGTTCGGGTTTGCTATGAAGGCACAAAATGACCAACCACCGAAGATTGTGTTGATTACACTGGATGGTCTGCGCTGGCAAGAATTGTTTACAGGAGCGGATGAGCTTTTGGTCACAAATAAGGATTATGTGCATGATACCCTTATGCTCAAAACCAAATATTGGCGTCAGTCAGCTGAAGAAAGAAGGAAGGCGCTTATGCCTTTTTTCTGGAATGAGGTGGTCGCCATGGGGCAATTGCACGGAAACCGGAATTTGGGCAGCAAAATGAACCTGACCAATGGTATGTGGTTTTCATATCCCGGTTACAACGAAATCTTGACAGGAAAAGCCGACGATGCTAGAATCGATAGTAATAACAAGTTCGACAACCCGAATACCACGGTTTTGGAAAGGTATCACAACACTCCGCAGGGCAAAGGCAAGGTAGCGGCTTTCGGTAGCTGGGATGTTTTTCCCTTTATCGTTAATGAGAATCGCTCAGGAATCCCTGTAAATGCCGGATTTGAACCTGCAAAGCATGATTTGAACGAACGCGAGAAATTCTTGAACCAACTACAGAAACAGATTCCGAGCCCATGGGGTAGTGTTCGATTGGATGCTTTTACACATCATTATGCGTTGGAGCATATGAAAAAAGAGCACCCCAATCTGGTTTATATCGCATATGGGGAAACAGATGACTTTGCCCATGAAGGAGATTACCAGGCTTATTTAAAAGCCGCCAATAATACGGATGCCTTGATCAAGGAAATATGGGATTTTACACAACAGGATGACTTCTATAAAGACCAAACCGTTTTTATCATCACAACGGACCATGGTCGGGGAACACAACCGCTAAAAACATGGACAGGTCATGGTTCCCAGATAAAAGGAGCTGATGAGGTATGGTTGGTGACCTTCGGGAAAGATATTCCAGCCTTGGGAGAAGTGGATTTTAAAGAACAACTGTATACCAATCAAATTGCTCCAACCATTTTGCACCTGTTGGGCATGCCCTCAGAAAGTGATGACATTGTAGGCAAGCCATTAAAGCTTAATAGAACCCAGTAGTTTTAGGCTTTATTGGTTTGAGTTGGTTTAGTTCAAAACCCAAAGTACGGCGTGGGTTTTGGTTTTTTTATTAATCATGTCCGTTAAATACCGCTCGGGCATGGGACGCACCAGGATAGGGTTTTGGGAGCTTTGACGCCTCCTCAATAGTTTTACCCCACCCTCTGAAAAGATTTTCTGGCCTTTGTCCGAATTCTGCATACCTTAAAAATTCACCCCTATTGCCCTGGTCATCGTCTACACTGTATCTTATCCGATATACATAACTGGCCGATATTTTGTCCCCCCCGTTCGCTGAAAGGACACCCCTCATGGAATCCAACACCCTCAACACGCCCTCATAGTCCTTTCCTGGTTCTGCTACCTCCTTCGATGTTCTTTTGTAGTATTGGTGCTCCTTTTCCAGACAGTCCATATATGTAATGGAGTCCAGGTATTTAAGTTCGATCAGTTTAAATGTTTGCGGGTTCTCAATTTCCCCGTCTATGAATGCCCTGAATTGCTGCTGGACCCTTATTGCCTGTGGGTCCTGCTGGATTGTGTAGTTGTCAATTGCCTTGCATGAGGCTACCAATACCAGTAATAATATTATTTTCTTCATTTGATTTTGGTCAAATGTAAATGTAATCCTTCTTTTTAATAGCAGCGTACGCGGGGTTTTCTGTCCAATCGTTCAAGGTGGATACTATTCATTGAACCTTAGCGAAAATACCAAGTCTATAAACATCAACCGCAATTCCCTAACCGCCTGAAAGACCCAAAAGTTTATGCCATTTTATAAAATGAGGCGAATTTTTGATGGTTCAGAAATAGTTTTAACAAAAACTTAAGAAACCAACACTCAAATTAAAAGTTAATGAACAAAAAAAATGGAAAATCACTTTTGCTGTTGTTCATATTGCCTTTTTGGGCAATGGCACAAAATGTGATAAGTGGTAAGGTCAATGAGGCTACAACCGGATTGCCCCTGCCAGGTGTAAGTATTGTCATTAAAGGTACCACCTCGGGTACTACGACCGACTTTGATGGCAATTATCAAATTGAGGTCGATGAAGGTGAAATTTTAGTGTTTTCCTATATAGGATACAAGACACTTGAAATTCAGGCCTCAGGAACATCCATCGATGTTTTGTTGGAAGAGGATACAGCCCAATTGGATGAGGTAGTCGTTATTGGTTACGGTTCTACAGAGAAAAAAGATGTTACCGGAGCTGTTGAACTATTGACCGCCGAAGATCTGAACAAAGGTGCTATTGTTTCAGCCGACCAGCTGATAAATGGTAGATCTACCGGTGTTCGAATTGTTAACTCGGGTGGACAGCCTGATTCTAACCCCAATATTAGGATTAGGGGTGGAGCTTCATTAAGTGCAAGCAATAGCCCATTAATTGTAATAGATGGGATTCCTTTGTCGAACATTAATCCAGCAGGTCAGTCCAACCCGTTAGCGCTGATCAATCCAAATGATATTGAGTCATTTTCCATATTGAAGGATGCATCTTCGACCGCAATCTATGGATCAAGAGCTTCAAATGGTGTCATCATTATTACAACCAAGTCTGGAAGTAAAGGAGCTCCAAAATTTAACTATTCATCAAATGTCCAAGTAGGAACACTAAGTGATAAAATCGACATTTTCGAATCTTCTGAATATGTAAACTTCATAAATAATGAATTTCCAGAGAGCAGCACATTACTTGGGTTAAATGGTGTGATTTATGATACGGACTGGCAGGATGAAATCTACAGGACCTCATTCAGTGTGGATCAAAACTTTAGTGCGAGGGCCAATTTACTTGGAAAAATTCCTTTCAGGGCATCGGTGGGGTACTCGGGAATAGAAGGGATTCTTAAAGAATCCAAATTGGACAGGTACACGGCATCCTTGAATATCTCACCTGAATTTTTGGATGGACACTTAAAACTGACCATTAATGCCAAAGGAGTCGCAACAGAGAAAGATGCGGCGGACGAAGGTGCTATAGGAGATGCGCTGACCTTGAATCCTACATTACCTGTATTTGACCCCAACGGGGGGAAATTTGGAGGATTTTACCAATTGTCAGATGATGAAGGTATTGTGGGACCCACAAATGCACTGGCAAAACTAAAACAAAGGGAACGAAATGAGGATGCTGATCGCTTTTTAGGGAATATGGAATTGCGATACAAGTTGCATTGGTTACCTGAATTGACGGCAGTATTGAATCTCGGATTGGATTACTCAGAATCTGATATCAACGAGTACTTTTTACAGAATGCGATAGCATCATTTACGGTATTTGATGGCACGGAAATCTTCAACAACTTTAGCAGAACTTTTCAAGAGGAACAGATAAAACGAGATCAGACCTTGGATGCCTATCTATCCTACACCAAATATTTGGATGGTTTTGTACGAAAGGTAGATGCCCAAGCAGGTTATGCTTATCAGAATTTCCAATCGCAGGGTGTTCAGTTTCCAACCAATACGGATAATGGATTTAGAGAACTATCTGAAGTAGTGAACTACTATAATGAACTTAACCTACAATCATTTTTTGGGCGTATAAACCTTGACTTTTTAGACAAGTATTTATTTACGGGTTCATTAAGGGTCGATGGATCATCGCTATTCAGTGAAGATAATAGATGGGGTTATTTTCCGGCTGTAGCTTTGGCCTGGAAAATTAATGAAGAGAATTTTCTAAAGGATTCCCAAGTGGTCAACTCACTAAAAGCAAGAATCGGTTGGGGACTTACCGGTCAACAAGACATCACGGGTTCTGCAGGGTATTATCCATATACGGCATTGTATGTAGATGGAGATCCGACAGTAAGCTATATCTTAGGAAATCAGACATACACCACCTATAGAGCAAACCCATTTAATCCAGAATTGACGTGGGAAACCACTCGGACCTTGAACTTTGGTTTGGATTTCGAATTGTGGGATAATTTTATTTCTGGTAATGTTGATTACTATCAACGAAAAACAGAAGACCTTTTGGCAGAAGTACCGCAACCAGAGGGAGCTTTGAGAAATCGATTTGTAAGTAATGTAGGTAGCACGGACAGTGAAGGTGTTGAACTCGCGCTTCAGATAGCTCCGGTGGAAACAGAGGAGTTCACCTTACAATTCAACGGAAACATAGCATTTAACGAAACTTATGTGACAGACTTAAAAAACATTACTCAGTTTTCGAGTGGTGGAGGTATCGGTAGGGGTACGGGAGTCAATGTTCTTCAGACGGCAGTTGGAAACAGGGGTAGAACATTTTGGTTGTATGAACAAGTGTATGACAGTGATGGAAATCCTGTGGAAGATGCTTTTGTAGACCAGAATGGTGACAATGTCATATCAGATAGCGATAGAAGATTTATTCCTGTAGATCCAAAATGGACTTATGGTTTTGGCACTGCGTTGTATTACAAAAAATTTGATTTTACCGCTAACTTCAGAGGTCAGTTGGGAGGTAGAATTTATGATGCGAATCTGTTGAACAAAGGATTCGCGGATGTTGTGATTCCTACCAACGATACTGGGTTTATTACCAATTCTTTGAATCTGTATAATGGAACAACGTACAATGGTTTTCCAAGTAACCCTTCTGACCTTCAAGCTTTATCTGATTTCTATTTATCCGATGCCACATTTTTACGCTTGGACAATGTCACCTTGGGCTATAAACTGGATAAATTCATTTCAGAAAAACTAAGTATGCGTCTGTACGCATCTGTAAACAATGTTTTTGTAATCACCGATTATGAAGGTTTAGATCCTGAGAATTTCAGTGGAATCGAACAATCGCCTTATGCAAGGCCAAGAACATACACATTCGGACTAAACTTGGACTTTTAAAGAAAATATCATGATAAGGAAAATAGCAATAATAGTTCTGTCAGTTTTAGCGGTCCAGTCTTGTACTGACGATTTAAACACAGAACCACGAGTTGAGGAAAGCTTGGATAACCTGCTTGACTCAGATCCCAATGCAGTTTTGGGAATTTTGGCCCGTTTATATGGCGGATTGGTACTTCATGGAACGGGTGTTCCTGGAGGAGGGGACCAACAGGCCGATATAGCAGGGGATGACCCAGGTGAAACCGTATTCTTTCGAAGTATGTGGAACATGCAGGAACTTACGACAGATATTGCAAAGAACAGATGGGGTGATGGCGGATTGGATCCTTTGACCACTGCCTCTGGCTGGGTGCCCACAAACAAGTTCTTTGGTTATATGTACAATAGGAGTTATTTCAACATTGCACAAATAAATAACTTCATCATAGATGTACAGAGAACCAGTATTGCCGATGCAGATCTTTTAGTGGCCGAAGCAAGGTACTTGAGGGCATTGCACTATTATTATTTAATGGATCTTTTTGGAGGGGTGGTTTTGGTTACCGAAGAGGATGGTGTGACCGGTGTTTTAAGAGAAAAGGAATCTAGGGAAGCAATTTTCAACTTTGTTGAAAGTGAATTACTGGATGTTGAAGAGACCATCCCAGCTTCAAATGAATATGGCAGGGCAAATAGGGCGGCTGTCCAGATGCTCTTGGCAAAAATCTACTTAAATGCAGAGGTTTATACCGGAACTAGCCAGTATGACCAAGCATTGGTATATAGTGAAAATGTTATCACAGAATCTTCATTTACTTTAGATACTGATTACCAATCCATTTTTCAGGGAGATAACTTTACTTCAACGGAGATTATTTTCCCTCTTGTTGGTGATAGGGCAACAGTCCAGTCCTTTGGCAATTCAACATATTTGACCAATGCCAGCTTAGGAGATACTACCATGCCCATCAGGGATTTTGGAAATACGGAAGGTTGGTTCGGACATCGATGTACCCAGGCTCTATATAGCTTGTTTGGCGACCTGACGACCACGCAGGACAGTAGGGCCATATTCTGGACCGATGGACACAATTTTGAAATGACTGATTATAAAACTTGGGAAGATGGATATCCCACGACCAAGTTTAGAAATGCCTATTCTGATGGAAGTACTACAGAAAGTAGGTTTTCCGATACAGATATCCCTTTATTTAGACTTTCTGATGCTTACCTCATGTATGCGGAAGCCTTTTTACGAAATGGTGGTGGTAATATGACACAGGCAGTGGGTTATGTAAATGCGCTAAGGGAAAGAGCCTATGGCGATACCAGTGGAAATATCTCCGATACAGACTTGACCCTCGACTTTATAATCGATGAAAGGGCACGGGAACTGTACTACGAAGGTCACAGAAGACAGGACCTGATACGTTTTGACCGTTTCACAGGAGACACTTATATATGGCCGTGGAAGGGAAATACTGCGGAGGGTACTTCAATCCCCGATCACTATGATTTATTTCCATTTCCATTGGAAGCTCTACAGGCAAACCCCTTGTTGGAACAAAATCCAGGCTACAGTAATTAAAAGACAATCAAGATGAAGACAAAAATATTAGCATTCCATTTTTTAATTCTTGCAGCCTCTGTGTTTTTTACGAGCTGTAGTGATATTAGTGAAGATAATGCAGTAGTGAATCCAAATGCTACAACAAGCATTAGCTTGTCAAGTTCAGATGCCATTGTGCTGAGCGAAGATCAAGAGGGACAAACCGCATTGACCATAAACTGGACAGAACCGGATTTTGGGTTTAATGGAGCCGTACCCACCTATAATTTGGTGATTACGGTGGTAGGGGCCGCAGAAGGAGTTCCGAGGAACATCAATGTTGGCAATGCATTGACCAAAGCACTTTTGGTAGAAGAATTAAATAAAGCAATTACCGATGCTGGAGCCTTGGCAGGCCTGGAAAATGAAATAAACATAAAAGTACAGGTGCTACTTGGAAAAACTCAGGTAGCAGAATCGGAAATCCAGAGCATTACCATTACCGGTTATTCCACGGTTTTGGACCTTTCCTCACCTTGGGGATTGGTTGGGTCGGCTACGCCGAACGGCTGGGATGGGCCAGATGTGCCTTTTTATAGTACTTCAATCGGCAATGAATTTGTTACCTATGTTACATTGATTGATGGGGAAGTAAAAATCAGAAGGGATAATGATTGGGCCATAAATTATGGTGATTCAGGTGCAGATGGGACATTGGATGAAGGCGGTGACAATATAGCTGTAACAGCAGGCACCTATAAAATATCCTTTAGCCTAAATGATTTTTCATATACCATTGAGCCGTTTACCTGGGGTCTTGTAGGATCAGCAACCATTAATGGATGGGACGGTCCCGATATACCTCTGACCTATGATCCTTCCTCTGATCAGTGGAGAGCCTTGGTGACCCTTGCTGATGGAGAAATAAAAATAAGACAAAATAACGATTGGGCATTGAACTATGGAGATACCGGTTTGGATGGTTCCTTGGAAGAAGGTGGGGACAATATCCCCGTTTCAGCAGGTAACTATCTGGTGACTGTGGATTTCAATGAATTGGAATATACTATCGAACCCATTGATATTTGGGGACTTGTAGGTTCTGCTGCACCCAATGGATGGGATGGGCCAAACGTTCGCTTTACGCCGGACTACGCCAATGAGGGAGTTTGGACTCTAGAGAACATAGAGTTGATTGATGGGGAAATCAAATTTAGAACCAACGATGACTGGGCGTTAAACTATGGTGATGACGGATTAGATGGTACCCTAGATCAGGATGGCGCCAATATTCCAGTTTCAGCTGGGACATATACCATTACCCTGGATTTTTCAGATGAAGCCAACCCAACCTATACAATAGAATAAAATCAACGGAGATGAAACTTAAAAACTATATAAAATCATTTTTTGTGCTTACTGCACTGGCGTTTATATCATGTACCAATGATGATTTTCAAGAAATCGCCATTGAAGAAGATAGGGATCCTTCGGATGTTGCCACCGGAACTTCACAACTTAGAGCTGACGTTTTGGTGCCCGGGGAAGGTGTGCTGATGCAAGCTTTTTATTGGGATGTTACTGAAGGAGGAATCTGGTGGGATAATATCAATTCCAAATTGGACGACTGGGCCGCAAATGGCGTGGATGCTATTTGGATACCAGTTGTTTCTAAAGGACTTTCCGGGGCCTTTTCTATGGGATATGACCCATGGGATTATTTCGATTTCGGGGATTTTGACCAAAGCGGAACTATCGAAACCCGTTTTGGAAACAGAGCCGAATTGGATGCCATGATCACCAAGGCCCATAATAATGATATTGCCGTCATCGCCGATATGGTCATAAACCATAATGCTGGTGGACAATTAGAGTATAATGAATTTAGGCAATTGGATACCTATACCTTGTTTCGTCCGGCATCAGGTCTTTTCAATAGATCGCAGTACGATTTTCATCCCAATGCAGAGAATTTAAAGGATGAAGGGAAATTTGGTGGTTTTCCAGATGTAGATCTTTTAAATCCTTATGTGCAGGATTGGATGTGGAAATCAGAGCAGTCAGTGGCCAATTACTATATGAACGTATTGAAGGTAGATGGCTGGCGATTTGATTTTGTTAAGGGATATTCCCCAGAGATTGTAAAAGAATGGGTAAACACTGTAGGTGGTTTTGCTGTTGGCGAAAATTTTGACGGCAATTTGGAAGGCGTGGTACAACCTTGGGTAGAGGCATCGGGTGTCAGTGCGTTTGATTTCCCTAACTTTTTCAATATGCGCAATGCATTTACAGGAGGTGATCTGAACAGATTGACAGACCCCAGCTTATTTGGTTCCTTACCTGATAAGGCAGTGACCTTTGTTGGAAATCATGATACTGAGGCGAGGGACGGAAGTAATGAATTCCCTGATGAATTTGAGACCCATGCCTATGCCTTCATTATGAGTGCACCAGGATATCCAAGTGTGTTCTACTCCCATTATGAGGATAGCGGAGATGAGCAAAAACAGAAAATCCAACAGTTGATAAGCATTCGCTCACAGCTTGCGGCCGGGGATTGGTCGGTTAGCCATGTTGATGCCGATGAATTTATCGCGATAAGAAGCGGAGACAGCTCAAAACCAGGTCTTGTACTTTACATCAACCTTAGCAATAGTGAAGTGTCCAGAGATGTGCAAACGCATTGGATAGATGCAAGCGTTAAGGATTACACCGACCAGTTCTTTATTTTTGAGAAATCGGATGCCTCTGGAATGGTAAATATAAAAGCCCCAGCCAATGGATATGCCATTTGGGCCTTTACTGAAGAGGAGCAAACGCCATTTCCCGAGACATTATATGTCCCTGGAAACTATCAAGGTTGGAACCCAGCTACAGCCGCGACACTTGCGTCTGTAAGCACACCAAATTTAGATGGATTATATGTTGGACATGTGAGTTTGACCGAAGTTGCCAATGAATTCAAGTTTACCGATGCTCCCGACTGGGACAATGGTATATATGGCGATAGCGGTGATGGAACCAGCGGGGTAGTTGATTCCCCTGGGAACAATGTTACACTAGCTGGACCACTGGATTATGAAATAAAAGTGGATTTGTTGAACAATACTTGGGAAGCTAATACTTGGGCGATCATTGGGTCTGCAACTCCTAATCAATGGAATGATCCCGATACCGATATGTCTTTTGACTTTGCAAGAAATGTATGGACAATTTCCACTGATCTTACCGATGGAGAGCTAAAATTTAGGGCAAACAACAATTGGGATTTGAATTTGGGAGACACAGGAGCCGATGGTACTTTGGATAATGGCGGAGATAATATTGCAGTATCAGCCGGAAGCTATCAAATAGATTTGGACATTATCAATAACACCTTTACCATTGGGAACTGGGCAATCATTGGTTCGGCGACCCCAAACGCATGGAACGATCCTGATACGGATATGTCCTATGACGGTGTGAACAATGTATGGACAATCACAGTGGATTTGGTTCCTGGAGAAATCAAGTTTAGGTTTAACGATAGCTGGGATGTGAACCTTGGGGATACAGGAGCGGACGGCTCATTGGATTCGGGAGGTGACAATATTGCCGTTGGAACTGGTGGTAACTACACCGTCACGCTAGATTTGAACAGCAATACATATGATCTGACGTTAAACTAGAAATCATAAAAATTGTTGGCCCGCTCAAAACCACAAGTGGGATAAATTAGTTTAGTTTTTTATATGTTCAAAGAGGGCTGCCAAGGTAGCCCTCTTTTTTTATGGATTCCTTTACCGTACGATTTCTTTTAATTTTTGTGTAGGTTAAAATCATTTCTGGTACGATAAATTTTAAAAGGGATGACTATCTTTATTGCACAAAATGTGTCATAGGAATTCTAACTTCCGCAGCCCTTTAAAGGGTTCAAGCACAATTTAATTACACTGATGGATATCGGCACTTCAAAAGGAAAACAGGGCGTAATAAGATTTACTTCTGGATTTTTTCAGGTCTTGTTGATTTTGTGCACAATTTTTACCGTTAATGGACAGGTCACTTTTGTTGTGGATTCCCTGCCAGAAAGTTCGAAGGTCACGGACAGCCTATACCTTTCCGGCTCGTTTAATAATTGGAATCCCGCCGACGAAAATTATAGATTGAAACCAGCGGGAGATGGTACATTTAAGGTAGATTTGAAGGTTTTTGATCACTCGTGGATTTCGTATAAAGTAACCCGGGGTAGTTGGGAAGATGTGGAGGTAAACAACGATGGACTACCCATTTTGACACGAAAACTATCTATTGTATCTAGAGAACAAAGGGTGCACCTTCAAATTAAAGGTTGGTCTGATAGGGATGGGGTAGCCGATAAGAAGAGTTCTGTAAAATTGGTTTTGGCCAAAATTCCAGAGAATACCCCTCCCAATGCAATTTTGTACGCCACCGGTAATTTTAACGGTTGGACCCCGGGTGATCAGCGCTATCAACTTAATAGATCAGCCGATGGGACCTATGCAATTGACGTACCAGTATTTTGGGACAGATTGGAATACAAGTTTACACGTGGAAACTGGAATACTGTAGAAGGTAAGGCCTATGGCAGGCCTCGACCGAACAGAATTGCCAACTTAACCTCCGAAACCTTATCAATTCCAATTATCTCATCCATTTCCCATTGGGAAGATCAATCTTTTGGGTTATTTAATCCCTATACGTTGGTTTTGGTCCTTACGGCCTTACAGGGCATACTTCTCATATTTATTATCAATTCTTATAAGAATAACAATAGATGGGCCAATAGGACCTTAAGTGTTCTTATCTTCCTGATCTCATTTGCATTAATGGCAAGGGTGGTTATTTATGACCGGAATATATATACCGATTACCCAAAAATCTCTTTGCTTACGGATGTCGTGTATTTTCTGTATGCCCCTCTCTTTCTTATATACATTAAACGATTATTGAATAAATCCAAAGGGGTAGATTCAAGGAATTGGGTGCATTTTATTCCCTTCGGACTTCAATGCATTGTCTATACATCATATTTTTTGGAGTTGCCCCACTCTTTCATTGAAAAGGATTTATTTCAATCCTATGACTCGCCAATCTATTTTTCCTATGACATTTTGGTGGTGGCAGCACTTCTTTTTAATATCTGGTATTGGTTCAAAATAAAATACATAATCCATAATTACTTTAAAAACATTGAGCAGACATATTCTACAGATCAAAATATCCGATACCTGAACAATATTATGGTCATTATGGCCATAAACTTAATCATATGGTCAGTGATTCTGATGATCAGTGGATTTGGTTTGCTCAAGGGCTACAACCTCCAGAGTATTACCAACGTCCTCATTGATATAATGTGGGTGGTATTTTCGTTTATCGTCTATTCATTGGGATACTTTGCAATTAAACAGCCCGAGATATTCAAGATAAACCCTGAGGAAAAAGTGGAGGTTGAGAAACCTCACTTGAATGAGGCAGAGATGGAACAATTAAAAACTGAGCTTAACCGGGTTATGGAAACGGAACAAGCTTATCTAAACCCTGCTTTGAATCTTCCCGAACTAGCGGAAAAAATGAATTCCAATGTCCATGTCCTTTCTAGGGCGATCAATGAAGGATTCAACAAAAATTTCAGGGATTTTGTAAACCATTACAGAGTTTTGGATTTCATTGACCGTGCCCAACAGGACAATTATAAAAACCAAACCTTTTTGGCCATTGCCCTGGATGTAGGTTTCAATTCTAAATCCTCTTTCAATAGATCCTTCAAAAAGGCAACTGGAAAATCTCCAAGGGATTATTTCAACAATTGAGCGAGACAAAACAGTGAATTTTTGACCTATTGTTGGGTCTTGCCATAAATTCATATCAAATTATAAAATGAAGCGAAAACCAATGGTCCACAGGGTAGTTTAGGTGATATAATTGATGTTGGTCGATTCAGAACATTAGGGGTGGTCCAACAAATACCTAACTTCAAAAAACTAGTTGGTTATGAGCCGTATTATTATTTTCATTATTACTTTTTTTTGTTCTGGTTTGATACTATGTTTTGGGCAAAATCCTATTTCCAGGGCTGAACCACCGAATTGGTGGGTACATATGGAATACAATGAAATAGAAGTGTTGATTTATGGGGAAAACATGGGGCAGTACAAGGTTCTACTTGAAGACTATCCCGGTGTTGAGTTATTGGGGTATAAAACCGCGACCAGTGGCAATTATCTCTTTCTTACTCTAAAGATTGGCAAAGAAGCAAAACCTGGCAACCTAAACCTCATTTTCAGCCAAAGTAGCAACAATAGGTTTACTTATTCTTATCCATTGATGGAGAGAGAAAAAGGCAGGAGGGAGATACAAGGTTTTGATACTTCTGATGCCATCTATTTGATTACTCCGGATAGGTTTGTTAATGGAAGTGGCGACAATGACAATGTGAAGGGATTTGCAGACAAAATTGACCGTATGGATTGGGGTGGCCGACATGGAGGGGATATCCAGGGTATAAAAAATAGCTTGGAATACATCAAAAACCTAGGGTTTACATCCATTTGGATGAATCCTGTGTTGGAAAATAAAATGCAAAGGAATAGCTATCATGGCTATGCAACTACAGACTATTATAAAGTTGACCCACGATTTGGCAGCAATGAGATGCTTAAAAATCTTTGCAAAGATGCCAACAAACAGGGAATCAAAGTTATTATGGACATGATTGCCAACCATTGTGGTTCAGAACATTGGTGGATGAAAGATTTGCCTTTTGAAGATTGGATCAACCAATGGCCAGAATATACAGGAACAAATCACAGAAAAACAGTAATTCTAGATCCATACGCTTCCAAAAAGGACACTAAGCAGTTTTTTGATGGCTGGTTTGTCGAGTCCATGCCCGATTTAAATCAAAGAAACTCATCTATGGCCAAATATCTAATTCAAAACAGCATCTGGTGGATTGAATATGCGGGAATTTCTGGAATCCGAATGGATACCTATCCATATCCCGATATGCATTTTATGAGTGATTGGTCAAAGGCTGTGATGACGGAGTATCCCAATTTCAATATAGTAGGAGAGGAATGGGTACATAGACCAACCATTGTTTCCTTTTGGCAAAAAGGAAAGCAGAATGCCAATGGTTATGAATCCCATCTGAAAAGCTTGATGGATTTTCCTTTACAACATGCTTTGGTAAAGTCACTCAACAAAGAGAAAACATGGACATCTTCTTGGACGGAACTTTATGAAGAGTTGGGGCAGGACTATTTATATCCTGACCCCAACAATTTGGTCGTTTTTCCAGATAATCACGACATGAGTAGAATCTACTCCCAGTTAAATGAGGATTACGATCATTACAAATTGGCCCTGACCTATATAGCTACAGTTCGTGGAATTCCACAATTTTATTATGGCACCGAAATATTAATGAAAAACCGCGGTAGTGATGACCATGGTCTTATTAGATCGGATTTCCCTGGGGGATGGGATGGGGACAAAATCAATGGATTCACGGGAGAAGGACTATCGGAAAATGAAAAAGAGGCCCAAAAATTTGTTCGGAAGTTGTTTAAATGGAGACGGAATGCTTCAGTTATCCATAATGGCAACTTATTGCACTTTGCTCCAGACAACCACAATGAGGTGTATGTAATGTTCAGATATAATGACGCTGCGAAGGTCATGATAATTTTAAACAAGAATATAAAAGAGGTTGTCCTAGACTTAGATATATATGAAGAAATTTTGGGAACTACACTTTCTGGGAAAGATGTTCTGTCCGACACCACTTTTAATACAGTTCAACAGATAACGGTACCTGGCAAAACGTCGATGGTTATTGAGGTTGATTGAAAATCTGATTGTTATAATTTTCCTTGTAGATTTTGGATAATATACCAAACAAAAAAAGCCGAGAAATAAGTCTCGGCTAATTTGTACTCGAGGCGGGACTTGTACAATTCAATTCTCACTTCTTTTCAAATCCAATAAAATGCGATGAATTCGTTGATTAATCTAATGTTTATTTGATGTTGTAAGACTTTTTGAATATTTAAATCAGTGGAATGATATTGAAAGAAATGGGGAAAAGAATCAGGCAATTTATATATTGTACTCCTGCAAATATGCAACAATGATACGGATGGGGTCTTATTGGAGGTTCGTTTTTAATTTCCAAAAAGCATAAATGAATTTTCAGAACTGTGAAGCCATTTTATGAATTTAAATTTTGACTATAAGAAGACTGATCACATCTATAAATTATTGTGGATACTGGTATCTGTATTATCCGCAATTAAAGGAATTTATAATTGGGTCATAGATAAAAGCATAAATCTCAAATTGGTGGGGATAACTATTCTGCTTTTATTGATAGGCCTGCTATATTTTTATAAGAATAAAAAAGTAGAATCGAGTGTATCCAAAGATGCCAGAGTACCAAAATTTCCATTTAAAATTAGAAGACGCTTTTACTATCTAATTTGGGGTTTAATGATTGGTTTGATCTGCTTGTCAGGATTCTATCTGTACGAGATATATAGGCCAACAACAGATTTGAAAATTATGGTCTTCAAAATAGAGGGCCCTAAATCAGACGAATATAGAGTATCTGACATCATTTTGAATGAACTCAAAAGAAACCTTCAAAATACGTATAATGTCACTCTGATTAGTGTCGATGACACTTTAAGCGAAACGGACGGTTCAGATAAGGCGAAAGAATTGGGGGAGGATAATAATGCTTCAATTGTTATCTGGGGCTACTATGCTTTAACCAAAACAAAATTATCTGTTAAAATCAATTTTGAAGATTTGCAAACCAAAATTTTCAAATTCCACAATAAAAGTGATATAACCAGTACATTATTGGACAGTAAATCTTTATTGAACGAGGTTAACAATCGATTTTTCAGTTTTGATATTAATTTAGTTGAAAACCTAGTGTCTCAAAAAACAATTTCTAAATATGTTGCATCCACCATAAGTACATTAATGGGGGTTGTGCACTATAATTTGGGAAATTATAATGAAGCCAAGTCTTATTTTCTAAAGGGCACTTCCGATTACCAATTAATGCCCAACAAAAAAATTCTTGATTATCAATATTTAGGATTAACAAATGCCAATATTGGAAATTTGGAAAAAGCGATTGAGTATTATGATGCGCTAATTAAAGCATTTCCTGATAATACAATTTATCGTAATGCTCGTTGTTTTTTTTACTTGGAGCAAAAAGAATATGATAAGGCTTTGGATGATCTTAATAAATTGATTGATTTAGGCTCTATCACACCAGAATCATTTAATAAAAGAGCAGTCGCCAATATTGGACTAAATAAGTTTAATGCGGCAATTGTCGATGCTCGAAACGCAATATCACTGGATTCAACTTATTTTAGGGCCTACAATAATTTGTCAATCTCCAAATTGCATCAACAAGATTTGGATAGTGCTCTTTACTTTATTGATTTGGCAATCAAATTTCAACCACAAAAACCCAGTTATATGGTTAACAAGGCAAGAGTTTTGGTTGAAATGAAAAAGTACAAGGAAGCAGAGAAATACTGTCTAAAGGCAAGAAAAATTGATCAAGAGAATGTTTCAACATATATCACCTTAGTGGATATATACAACCGCCAAAAGAAATTTGGCAAAGCCAAAAAAGAATTAGGATTGTTGAAGAAATTAGGGTCAAATGATCCGGATATTTTTAATCAACAGGCAAGGGTGGATTTGAATAATGGTAATGCTGAAAAAGCGTTGAATAATTTTAACAAAGCAATTAGCATTAATCCAAAAGAACCTATTTTTTATTTAGGTAGGGGGGCTGCTTTTCATTATTTAAAAGAATATAAAAATGCTGTTGAAGATTACTCAGTTTTTATCAAAGTAAGGCCAAATAATTTTAAAGGATATCTTCATAGGGGTACAACTTATGCAATCATGGAAGATTTTGACAGATCAACTAGTGATTTTGACAGATTTTTTGATTTAGTGCCTAATTTTGAAAATGAATTGATGGATTTAACCAAGGATCTAAGAGACTTTTCCAAGATTATGGTTAATATCAGTAATTTTTTATCTAACAAAGGGCAAATCGAGAAGGCCATGAGGTATATAAACTATGCAATTAAAATTGATGAAACAAATTCTGAAGCATATTATACCAGAGGTAAAATAAAAGCAGAAAATGGAAATTTTGAGGCAGGATTAAGAGATATTAATTCTAGTATCAAAATCTCACCCAATAACATTTTTTATTATTTCAATAGAATTAAAATTCTGTTGTATTTGAAAGATTTTGATGGGGCATTAAGGGATTATGATACGATAGTTCAATTGGACAATAAGAATATTGAGGCATATGTTGGAAGGGCTAATTTGAATAAGGAATTAGGTAATTATAAAGATGCTTGTCATGATTGGCAGGTTTTAAGTCGTTTAGGGTACAATTCTGCACAAAATTATATTCTTCAATTCTGTAATTAAAAATCGAGTTTGATTAAGGAAATGAAGAATATGGGGAAAATATGGGGAATTTTCATTTTTTAAAATAAAAAATCCCTAATAACCAAAGAGTTAAAAGGGATTTAAGTACTCGAGGCGGGACTTGAACCCGCACGGCCACAAT
The DNA here is from genome assembly GCF_053642935.1 of Flagellimonas sp. 2504JD4-2. Classification (NCBI taxonomy): domain Bacteria; kingdom Pseudomonadati; phylum Bacteroidota; class Flavobacteriia; order Flavobacteriales; family Flavobacteriaceae; genus Flagellimonas; species Flagellimonas sp. 2504JD4-2. The sequence continues at coordinate 1,257,844 of NZ_JBSIOV010000001.1, forward strand.
GGCCATTGGATTTTAAGTCCAACGTGTCTACCAATTCCACCACTCGAGCAGGACTTAAACAAAAAACTCCACCCTTGATGACTGAGCGGAGTCGAAGTCGAGCGAAAAACGGGATTCGAACCCGCGACCTCCACCTTGGCAAGGTGATGCTCTACCAACTGAGCTATTTTCGCATATTAAGCGAATAGCTTGTGAACCAAAATCCTCTAAAGATTTTATGCTCTACTCCCGATATACAACATCGGGAAGCTATTTTCGCATTTTAAAGAACATCAACAGCATCAGTTACTGCCGATGCGGATGCAAATTTAAAACATTTCCGCAAAAAAGAAAGAAATATTTTAAGAGGTGGCCTTTTTCTTTTTTCCCAATAATCGTTTGATCTCATTGAGCTTCATCAAGGCCTCTACAGGGGTAAGGGTGTCAATATCCAAATGCAGGATTTCCTCTTTGATTTCCTCCAACAAAGGATCATCCAGATTAAAAAAGCTCAATTGCATTTCTTGTTGCGATGCTTCCAGTTTATCCGATATCTCCTCACTGGAGTGGGATTTTTCGAGTTTTTTCAGGATTTTATTGGCTTTTTGGATCACTTGTTGCGGCATTCCGGCCATTTTGGCAACATGGATTCCAAAACTGTGTTCACTTCCACCAGGTACAAGTTTGCGAAGGAAAAGTACATTGTCCTTCAATTCTTTGACCGAAACATTGTAGTTTTTGATACGCCCAAAGGTGTTGGTCATTTCATTGAGTTCGTGATAATGTGTCGCAAATAATGTCTTTGCCTTGGATGGATGTTCATGTAGGTATTCCGAAATGGCCCAGGCTATGGAAATGCCATCATAGGTACTGGTTCCCCGACCGATTTCATCCAATAAGACCAAGCTTCGTTCCGAAAGATTGTTCAAGATGGAGGCCGTTTCGTTCATTTCCACCATAAAAGTGGATTCACCCATGGAAATATTGTCACTTGCCCCAACACGCGTAAAAATCTTGTCCACAACCCCAATATTGGCCGAGGAAGCTGGCACAAAACTCCCCATTTGAGCGAGTAGCACGATAAGAGCGGTTTGCCGGAGTATGGCCGATTTACCACTCATATTAGGCCCAGTGATCATAATAATTTGTTGCTCATCACGATTCAAAACAACATCGTTGGTGATATAGCTTTCACCCAATGGCAATTGTTTTTCAATGACTGGATGACGTCCATCTTTAATTTCAAGACCGGTAGATTTGTCCATGTTGGGGAAGACATAATCGTGCTCTTTGGCAAGCTGGGCAAATCCCGAAAGGCAGTCCAATTGGGCAATCAATTGTGCATTTTTTTGCACCGGAACAATATATTCTTGCAGCCATACCAAAAGCTGTTCAAATAGTTGTTGTTCCAACTGCAAAATACGTTCCTCAGCGCCCAATATCTTGGCTTCGTATTCTTTAAGCTCTTCCGTGATATACCGCTCGGCATTGACCAAGGTCTGCTTGCGAATCCAAGATTCAGGGACTTTGTCCTTATGGGTATTTCGAACCTCGATATAATAACCAAAAACATTGTTGGAGGCTATTTTAAGGGAGGTAATACCAGTAAGCTCTGTTTCCCGCTCCAACATCTTATCTAGATAGTCCTTACTTGAAAAAGCTAGGTTTCGCAGCTCATCCAGTTCTTCGGAATATCCCGTTGCAATGGTATTTCCTTTTTGAAGATTTATCGGAGCCTCTTCATTGAGCATTTCCTTCACTTTGGCGCGAAGTACTTCACAATCATCCAATTGCTCACCAATGTGTTGAAGCGATGCATTTGTGCTTTCACTGGCCAATTGTTTTATCGGCCCGACAGCTTCCAATGAGTTTTTTAATTGGATGACTTCCTTCGGATTAATTTTTCCCGTGGCAAGTTTGGAAATCAGGCGTTCCAAGTCGCCCATTTGTTTTATCCAATGCTGTGTTTTGTCGAGTTGTGATTCTTCTTCCTTCAAATAGGAAACCACCTGATGGCGCTCTTGGATCTTCTCCATATTTTTTAAGGGCAGGGCCAACCAACGTTTTAAAAGTCGACCCCCCATAGGGGATATGGTCTTGTCGATAATATCCAACAAGGTTACCGCATTGAGGTTATGGGAATGATACAGTTCAAGGTTACGGATGGTGAAGCGATCCATCCAAACATACTCCTCCTCAGCAATACGTTGAATTTTGTTGATATGCTGTAACTGTCGATGTTGGGTTTCGGATAGATAGTGAAGCACAGCACCCGAGGAAATTACCCCGTTTCCTAGATGGTCGATACCAAAACCTTTTAGGTTTTTGGTTTTAAAATGATTCGTCAGACTTTCATGGGCATAATCCTCCTGAAAAATCCAATCCTCTAGATAAAAACTGTGGAATTGGGCCCCAAAGAGATCCAAAAACTCTTTTTTATGTGCTTTGGAAATCAAAACCTCGTTCGGTCCAAAGTTCTGCAGCAATTTATCGACCTGTTCGGCTGAGCCTTCTGAGGTCAAGAATTCCCCCGTTGAAATGTCCAGAAAGGAAATGCCAAATTTGCTACGCCCAAAATGGACCGCACACAGGAAATTATTCTGTTTGGCAGATAAAATATCGTCGTTTATGGCAACCCCTGGTGTCACCAGTTCCGTTACCCCGCGTTTTACGATGCTTTTGGTCAATTTTGGGTCTTCCAGTTGGTCACAGATGGCCACACGTTGACCGGCTTTCACCAATTTAGGCAAATAGGTGTTGAGCGAGTGGTGCGGAAAACCTGCCAATTCGGTCTTGTCCCCACCATTGTTTCTATGGGTAAGGATGATGCCCAGAATTTTACTTGCCTTTATCGCGTCTTCTCCAAAAGTCTCATAAAAATCCCCCACACGAAAAAGCAAGAGCGCATCAGGGTGTTTAACCTTGATGGCATTGTACTGTTGCATTAATGGGGTTACTTTCTTTGTTTTTGAAGAAGCTGCCAAAGCGATGGATTTTCCGTTATTTTTGAACCGGGTAAAAACGAAAATACCGTTTTCTCCATAGATCAAAAATTTTTGTTGATATTTTCACTTGGATGTTGAAAACCTATGCAATGAGCACAAACAAATTTTAAAATGGATGAGTCGTAAACTGGAAAACAGCGAATTGGACCGGCTGGATATCGAAGGCTTCAAAAATGTGGAGAAGTCCCCCATTATTTTGATTTTGGACAATATCCGAAGTTTAAACAATATTGGATCGGTATTTCGCACCGCCGATGCCTTTCTGGTGAAAAAAATCTATTTGTGCGGTATAACGGCCACTCCACCGCACAAAGACATTAGAAAGACGGCACTTGGCGCTACGGATAGTGTAGATTGGGAATATCGAGAAAACACTCTTGAACTGGTAAAAGAACTTCAAGAGGCCAAAATTAAAGTAATAACCGTTGAACAGGCGGAGAATTCCACAATGCTGCATGATATTAATGTGAATGCCGACCAGACGATGGCCTTTGTTTTTGGTAATGAGGTAAAAGGTGTTTTGCAGGAAGTGGTTTCTGCTAGCGATATGGTTTTGGAAATCCCACAATTCGGAACAAAACACTCCCTGAATATTTCTGTAAGCGTTGGAGTAGTGGTTTGGGATATCTGGTCAAAAGCCTATGCTTCTAAAACAAAAAAGCCCTGAGAATTCAGGGCTAAACATATAGTTTGAGTTAGTTAGTTCCTCTATAAAGAGAGGGCTAATAAAATAAAACCATTCGTTATATCCAAACTTTTTCAGAAAATTCTCTTAAAAAATTGATAAAAGGATCTGGTCCGAAAGTGCCTCCAAAATGGTGTTGTAATCGTTTGGTTGGTCCACAAAATCGAGCTCACTGATATCCAAAATCATGCTATTTTGATTAGGATGGCCTTTGATAAAGTCCAAATACCCCCTGTTTATCTGTTCCAAGTAAGAAGGACTAATGTTTTGCTCGTAATCCCTTCCTCTTTTTTTGATATTGTCCAACAAACGTTCGGTATTTTGATAGAGGTACAGGTAAATTTCCGGTTTTTTGACCTCCTTGTACATAAAGTTGAACACCTTTCGATATAAGTCGAATTCTTCTTGCTGCAAGGTGATTTTGGCGAAAATCAACGACTTGAAGATGTCATAATCGCTGATCATAAAGTTCTTAAAAAGGTCGAACTGCGAAGTGTCGTCCGTAAATTGCTGGTATCTATCCGCCAAAAAGGACATTTCGAGCGGAAACGCATAACGGGATTGATCCTCATAGAATTTGGGAAGAAAAGGATTGTCCGCAAAACGCTCCAAAACCAGTTTTGCATTAAAATCTGCGGCAATCATTTTGGATAAGGTGGTTTTTCCAGCACCGATATTACCTTCGACAGCAATAAATTGAAGCTGGGAAAAAAGCTCCAGTCGATTTTTAAAAAGCTTGTGTGTAGTTTTCTTTAGCTGGTTTCGATCTTTACATTGCTGCAGCAGATTTCGGATATCCTTGTTCAATACCGGATGGTAATACTGGGGAGCAATATCAGCCAGAGGTCGGAGCACAAAATTTCTATCGACCATGCTGGGATGTGGTATGGTCAGCTCGTCCGTATTAATGATTTCATTCCCATAAAGGATAATGTCTATATCCAGGGTTCTGGAACGGTAACCTTCCTGCTCACTTCGTTCACGACCAAAATCCCTTTCAATTTGTAATAAGGTTTCAAGCAAATTTGATGCGGGAAGTTCGGTCTCGACCGTGATACACGTGTTTAAAAAATCATCTCCCTCAAAACCCACGGCAGGGTTTTCATATACTGATGATACTGCAAGAATTTCCCCAGCTTTTTTTTGAATGCTGAACAAGGCATTTTGTAGGGTGAGAAAGCGGTTGCCCATGTTGCTTCCCAAAGAAAGATATACCTGTTGTTTTTGACCCATAATCAGAAAAACAAAGTAAACAAAACAATATAACAATGGTTATATTTGACCAAGAATAAAATTTTTTTAATGAATTTTTTGAGAAATCTTTTAGCCTCAATTTTAGGAAGTTTGGTGGCGTTTGGTTTGCTGTTCGGTATGTTCATGATATTTCTGGCGTTGGTGGGCAGTGCGGATGATGGGGTTGTGGTAAAAAGAAACTCCATTTTGGAAATAAGTTTTACTGAACCCATTCGAGATTACTTGGGTAAGGATGAAAAGGACCCGTTCGGAGGACTTTGGGATGATGAAGCGGGACTTGATGAGATTGTACACGCCATAAAAGTGGCCGCTGGGGATGAAAAAATAAAAGGAATTAGCCTAACCACCAGTTTTGTGCAGGCCGGTCTTGCTCAGGTGCAAGAGATACGCAAGGCACTTAAAGACTTCAAGGGAACCGGAAAGTTCATTTATGCACATTCCGATTTCTTTACGCAAAAAGACTATTATTTGGCCAGCATAGCTGATGAAGTTTATCTGAATCCGGTTGGAGGTATGGATTTTAAGGGGTTATCCACTGAAGTACTGTATTTTAAGGATTTACAGGAAAAAACGGGTGTCAAAATGGAGGTGATTCGTCACGGAAAATATAAAAGTGCCGTGGAGCCCTACCTTTCCGATAAAATGAGCCCCGAAAATCGGGAACAAATACAAGAACTCATTACCTCCTTGTGGAGGGAGATGCTCACAGAGATTGGTTCATCAAGGGGAATGAGTGTAGATAGACTTAATGTCATTGCCGATACGCTTGGGGGGCGCACCCCAAAGTTTGCGGTTGCCTCGGGCTTGGTCGATGGAAACCTATATTTCGATGAGTATGAGAATCTGATAAAGACGAATATTGGACTCGATGAGGATGACGACATCAATTATGTGAGTTTCCAAGATTACGTTCCATTGTCCAGCGGAACCAAATACCATTTAGGGAAGGATAAGATTGCCGTGGTTTATGCCCAAGGTGAGATTTATTATGGTGAGGGTTCAAAAGAATTTATCGGACAGGGTTTGATAACAAAAGCGTTGCAAAGAGCCGCAGACAGTGAAAGTGTCAAGGCGATTGTATTACGTATCGATTCCCCAGGGGGAAGTGCTCTGGTTTCCGATATTATTTGGCGCGAAGTGGAATTGGCCAAGCAAGAAAAACCGGTTGTGGTTTCCTTTGGGAATGTTGCAGCCTCTGGAGGATATTATATTGGGGTTGGGGGAGATAAAATTTATGCCGAGCCAACCACCATCACGGGATCTATAGGGGTGTTCGGAACCATTCCCAATGTAAGTGAACTTGCAGGCAATGTCGGAATCAATGCAGAGCAGGTGGGAACCAATAAAAATTCGGTTGACTATTCACTGTTTGAGCCCATGACGAGTTCATTTCGTGATGTGGTGCAAGAAGGCATCGAGGATACCTACAACACCTTTTTGGAGCGTGTGGCATCTGGAAGAAATATGAGTGTCGAAGAAGTGGATGTGCTGGCCCAGGGTAGGGTTTGGAGTGGTGTAGATGCCAAGGAAAATGGCTTGGTGGACGAATTGGGAAGTTTGGAAGATGCCATTGCCGCTGCCGCTGAAATGGCCGAATTGGATGCGTTCGGTATTCGAAAATATCCCAAATACAAGTCCGATTTTGAACGTTTTATGGAGAATTTCGGAGGTGCAAAGGCCAAAATGGGAGAAGCTTTGATTCAGGAAGAAATCGGAAATGAAGCCTATCAAATGCTGAAAGAGTTCAAACAGTTTACCCAACAAAAAGGAATCCAGGCCAAAATGCCATTTAGTCTTAACATCAAATAATGGGATGACGCAAAAAGATAAAAGAGTTGCGTTTTCCATTTACCTCTATTTAGGGGCATTGTTCATCACTTCGTTGGTAGTGTCCAATCTTATATTTCAAAAATTCTTCTATTGGAACCCATTTGGGGATGTGACTATTTTTGGAGCGCCCCTATTTGAAATTTCAGTTGGGATTTTACCCTATCCCATCACATTTTTGATAACGGACCTTATTTCGGAGATTTTTGGCAAAAAGAAGGCGAACCAGGTCGTTGTAGCCGGTATTTTTGCCTCCTTCTTTTCCTTGTTGATTGTCACAACGGCTTCTGCCGCTCCAGCAACCGATTGGTCTCCGGTATCCAATGAAATGTTCAATTCCGTATTTGGAAATACCATTGTAGCTGTTTTTGCCTCGATGATGGCCTATCTGTTGGCTCAATTTGTGGATATACAGCTCTATCACTTCTGGAAAAGGCTTACTAAGGGCAAATATCTATGGCTTAGAAATAACTTTTCAACCTTTTCTTCCCAGCTTATAGATACCTTTACAGTAGTCTTGCTATTGTGCAGTTTCGGGGAGATTCCATGGGAACTTTTTTACGGACTTGTGATCAGTGGATTTGTTTTTAAGGTTTTTATTGCACTCCTCGACACCCCTTTGCTCTATCTTTTCGTATATCTAATACGGAGAAGATTTAACCTAAAATTAGGGGAAGAAATTGCCCTTAATTAAGGGCTTCTTGCTTATTTTGTTGTTTTAAACGCCCAAATTATGAGAACTAAAGCCTTAAAAATCACTGGCATAACCCTACTTATCCTGATTGCATTGATTGTTGCCTTGCCCTTATTGCTAGAGGGGAAGATAGCCGACATCATCAAAAACAAGGTGAACAATAGCATCAATGCGACCCTGGATTTTGAAAGTGCAAGCCTGAGCTTGATCAAGAGTTTTCCCAATGCCCATGTGGAGCTGGAACAACTGTCACTTGTAAATAACGCACCTTTTGAAGGTGATACCTTGTTTGCATCTGACCGGATAGCGCTCAAAATGTCCATCAATGAACTGTTTAAAACAGCTGAGGAACCGATTACCATAAAAAGCCTGCTGGTGGATGGAGCAAAGCTCCATATTAGGGTTGATGAGTCCGAAAATGCGAACTACGATATTGGTAAAACAGATGAAAGCGTAGCTTCGACCGAAAGCGGGGAATCTTCCAATTTTACCTTGGCGATGGATGCTTATGAAATTACCAATTCCGAAATCATGTATAGTGATATGGTCAGTGGCATGCATCTTGCAATTTCCGAGCTGAATCATTCCGGAACCGGTGATCTGTCCTTGGAAACTTCAGAATTAAAGACGATGACCGATGCCTTGGTGTCTTTTGAGCTGGACAGCACCAAATATTTGAACAATAACAAACTCTTTCTGGATGCTTTGATCGGCATAGACCTTACCCAAAACAAATACTCCTTTTTGGAAAACAAGGCCATGGTCAACCAACTCCCTTTGGTTTTTGATGGATTTGTGCAAGTAAATGAAGAAAATCAGGAGGTGGATATCACGTTTAAGACCCCTTCCTCAGATTTCAAAAACTTCTTGGCGGTGATACCCGAGGTTTATTCGAAAAACATTGAAGGCGTCCAAACCACTGGAAACTTTGAAGTAGCTGGGCAGTTTAAGGGCGTGGTGGATGAAGAGCATATACCTACATTCAACATCAGGATAAATTCGGAAAATGCCTCTTTTAAGTATCCTGACCTGCCCAAATCGGTTCAAAATATCTACATCGATACCGAAATCAATAATACGACCGGAATAGTGGAGGATACCTATGTTGACATTAAGAATGCAATGTTCACTATCGACCGTGATAGGTTTGAATTAAAGTCTAAAATGAGCGATTTAATGGGTAATACCAAGGTGAATGCCCATTTGGATGGGAAAATGGATTTGGCTAACATTTCAAAGGCCTATCCGGTTCCTGCGGACTATAATTTGAAAGGTATTCTTGTGGCAGATGTAACCACCGCTTTTGATATGGCTTCATTGGAAAACAACCAGTATCAAAACACAAAGACCAACGGAAATTTGGCGCTGTCTGATTTTGAATATGCTTCTTCGGAACTTAAAAATCCAGTGGCGATCAATTCCGCGGCTATAACTTTTACCCCGGAAACCGTTTCGTTGAATTCCTTTAAAGGAAAAACAGGACAAACAGATTTTAATGCCACAGGTACTTTGACGAACCTACTTGGGTTTATGTTCAATGATGAAAATATAAAAGGGGACTTTTCGCTTGCTTCAAACACGTTTGCTCTGAACGACTTTATGGTTGAGGAGGAAAGGTCAGATGAAGATAATGGCAATACAGGTTCAGAAGGGGAGGAGCGCATCAAGATTCCTTCTTTTTTGGATTGTACGATCAATGCCTCTGCTGGAACAGTGCTGTACGATAACCTTAATCTGAAAAATGTGAAGGGCACATTGCTCATCAAAGATGAAACCGCAACGGTACAAAACTTGACATCCGATTTGTTCGGTGGTACTTTGGGAGTTTCCGGTGCCGTTTCTACCAAAGATGAAACCTCGACCTTCGACATGGATTTGGGAATGAACAATTTTAATATCGGGGAATCCTTTTCTTCATTGGAACTTTTTAAGGTATTGGCTCCTTTGGCCAATGCACTTCAAGGAAAACTGAATTCAGATATTAAAATATCCGGGAATTTGAAGGAAGATTTCACCCCAAATTTGGCGTCTATATCAGGTGATGTGCTGGCAGAATTGTTATCCACCAAAGTGAACGCCCAGAATGCACCTTTGCTGTCAGCAATGAGCAGCAATCTTAACTTTTTGAACACGGACGATTTGGATTTAAGTGATTTGAAAACTGCTCTGAGTTTTGATAATGGATCGGTCAAAGTGAAACCATTTGCCTTAAAATATAAAGACATAGCGGTTAACGTGGATGGCAGCCATACCTTTGACAAGCAGTTGCAGTACACGGCCACATTGGATGTGCCTGCAAAGTATTTGGGAAAAGATGTGAACAATCTGATAGCTAAAATGGATGACCCAAGCTTGAAGGATATTACCATTCCCGTAGTCGCCAATATAGGTGGAAATTATACCAACCCCTCCGTAAGTACGGATTTGAGTTCAGGGGTTTCCAAATTGACCAAGCAGCTGGTGGAAATCCAAAAGCAAAAGCTGGTAAACCAAGGAAAGGACACCGCCAAGGATCTATTGTCCGATGTGTTTGCCAAAGATGACAAAGATTCCACCGAAACAGAATCTTCTGGGGTCAAGGAAGCACTAGGAAGCCTTTTGGGAGGAAAAAAAGAAGATAGTACCCAAACAAATGACACCACAAGTGCTGAGGATCCTGTAAAAAATACTGCGAAGTCTATTTTAGGAGGAATTTTGGGTAAAAAGAAAAAGGATACCGTTAATAACTAATCCAGTAATGCCATTACCGGTAGGTGGTCCGAAGGATACAATCCATTTTTTCTTCGATCATCAATGGTACGGAAACTTTGCACCTGTATGTTTTTTGTAAAGATATAGTCGATGCGCCTTGTGAGATCTTCGTTTGGATTAAAGCCGTTAAAGGTTCCTATAGGGCCATAGGCTGGTTTTGAACTCTTTTCGAAGGCATCTTGAAGTTCCGTACCTAAAATTTGGATTGGGCTTTCTTCGGGATGGCTGTTCAGGTCCCCGATCACTGTAATGCGTTCATTGGCAATTCCCATTTCCTTAATAAGTTCAAGGACTTGTTTTGAGGAATTTTCCCTGGCCAATTCACCTATATGGTCATAGTGACAATTAAATACATGAATGATTTGCCCTGTGTTTTTATCATTGAACTTTGCGTAGGTGACGATGCGCTCCATCGAAGCATCCCATCCGACCGAAACAACCTTGGGTGTTTCGGACAGCCAATAGGTTTTTGTGTTTAGTAACTCGAGATTTTCGGTATTGAAGAAGATTGCGGCATATTCCCCTTTTTGTTTTCCATCATCCCTTCCTACACCCGCAAAAGCGTAATTGTTCAGGGTATCATCCAAATAGTTTACTTGCTCATACAGTCCTTCCTGAATGCCTAAAATATCAGGTTTGTAATAGTCTATCAATGTTGCGACATCTTGTTTCCGGTTTTCCCACCAGTTTTCGTTATCTCCTGGATTGTTGTACCTGATGTTATAGGTCATGATGGAACTTTGGGATTTCAACCCAAATGCAATGAGCATTAAAAGAACCGTTAATTTTAGCTTTTTCATTTTTCAGTTTTGCCGGTTAGATAGTGTTGGCCAATTAGTCGAAGATGTGTTTTTCATAATCTTTCCACCATGTATCTATGTCGACCTTTGGTTTTCTACAAATGTAAAGTGGAATTTCGTTTTCTTCTTCGATGGCATATTTGTGGGTTATGGTTTTTATTAACGTTACTTCTTCAAAAACAGATTCTACAGAATTTTTTTCGTTTCCAATGCTAATCCAAACTTTGGCATTTTTATTTCCATATCCCCAACTCCAAAAACTACCATGTCTGCTTATAGGGTTAGGTAGTCCATGTTTTTTCCCCAAGATTTTTATGGCTCCTGCCTCACCATAATTTTCCGCCCAGATTACGCAATCATTGGGTTGTATAGTTTCAAAAGACCTATAAACACTATCTACCAATTTCACTTGCTCTTCCCAACCAAACATGTCGGCATAATCATTGGTCAGTTTTATGCGCCCGTTTTTTTCCTCAAGATTTTGATATGCCACAAAACTTTCGATGGGTAAAATTGGAGCTGCTTTTGGAATAAATCCTACCGATGAAATTAGCAGCAGACCAACAATTATATAAACAAATCGAGGTTTTTTGGATAGCAACGATTCAATTTTTACGGCCCCAGCTGCAAATAATACAGGATAAATAGCGAAAAGGTAATATGCCTTGGATTTAAGTAGCCATAGGGCAAAAAATATAACTAGGGTGGATATACCAACGGCTCTATATTTTTTTAAACGTTCATCTATTAAAAATGCCGATAGGCCAAATAGACTTACCACCAATGTAAACGGAAAAGACGCTTGTACAGATACAAAATCAAAACTGCCCGATTTATCAAGCTGAAATTTGCTAAGCGCCTGCATATGTTTTAAAAGAGGAAAGTCATGTTCAAATTGCCAGATAATATTGGGAAGTAGGATCAAAAGGGATATAAGACCAGAAATATATAACCAAGGATTTTTAAATAGTTTTCCTTTTTGATAGAACAAAAGACCAACGGTCAATCCAAAGGCCCAAACGAGCATGGTGTATTTATTCATTAGACCAATACCGAGGGTGATTCCAGTGAAAACTAAGAACTTTTTGTCATTTGAGTTGATAAACCGGATTACAAAGTAAAATCCCAGCGTCCAAAATAATTGGTCAAAGGCAACGGGCTGGAATAAGGTATGGTTGCGATAAAAGGGCAAAAAAGATAAAATACAAACACCTGCGATCAAAACTGCCTTCAATTTTCCTCCTAACTCTTTTGCCATATAACAGCACAAGATTAAGATACCCACACCTGCCAATGTTGGGAAAAGCCTAAGTCCTGATAGGGAATGACCAAAAAGCCATACTGAAATCTTGCCCAATACAGCAATCATTGGTGGAAATTCCATAAACCCCCAATCTAGATGCTCGCCTACGGACACATGAAGAAGTTCATCACGATGAAAACCATAATTTTGATTGCCAATACAATGAATCACCAATTTTATGATGGATAGAGTGAGAATTAGTGGCAGGTACTTCTTCATGCTGTGACTCTAATGTATGGATAATCTAACAGGGAAACTTTAGGTTACGAGTTTCTTTTGCTGTTTCAAATCGATGTTTTCACAAATTATTCAAACAATTCAATGGTATAATCCAAAAGCTCTGTCCCCCCACTTTTGCCATGTCCAGGAATGACAATTTTCAAGTCGGGAAATTCTTGTTTGACCTTTTCCACGGTTTCCGGCCATGCAAGCACGTCCGCATCTTCCAGATTGCCCTTGCCCGCTTTTACCGACTTCACAAGACAACCCCCGAATAATGCTTCCTCTTCGGGAACATAACCAACCACGTTGTCAATGGTGTGACCCGCACCGAAATGTTTGGTAAAAACTGATGCTTCACCTACTTTAATTTCTATGCTGTCCTCAAAACCCTGTTGCGGTAAAAGTTCCAAAGCTTTTTGTTTGAGTAGGCCTATGGTTTTTTGACTGCCATATGATGCTATGCCTAGGCCATGAAATTGACCTAACCCTCCCCAACAATCCTTATGGAAATGAGTGACCACAACAGCAACAATTTCCTTTTTCTGTTCCTTTTCAATCCATTCAATGAGTTCTTTGGAAGCATCATCGTCCGTTGGAGTGTCAAAGACTATCGCTTCATCTTGGTTGAAATAAACCATGCCATTACAGCCTACTTTTCCAAAATCATTGGTTTGCAAATACGAAACATGCCTAAAAATTGACTTGTTTAGAGCTTCAATTTTCAAAGTCTCCGATTCATAGGACGGTTGCTTGTTTTTGTTGGAACAGCTACAAAGCAGGACCACGAGGGTCAAAAAGAGAAGTGTTTTTTTCATTGGGAATACTAGGAAGAGCTAAAATTACTTAACGTCGATACCAACATAATACCCTTCACTTCCCCTGATATTGAAGACAGTGCTGTCCTCAAAAAGCAAATATTGTCCCTTTATACCTTTAAGAACGCCGGTATAACTTGGTGTTTTGTCCAAATTCAGACTTTTAACTTTTTCCGGATACTGCTTTACCGGAAAATCCATTTGGGTTTCAACATTCGAATCAATAAAGTACTCAAGCACCTCGTCAGGGACATTGGATTTTAACTTGCTTCGCCATTCCACTAAGTCAACATCTTCTATGGTATTGGTAAGCATTTTACGCCAACTAGTCTTATCGCTTACGTGTTCTTTAAGCGCTACTTCGGTGATGCCTGCCAAGTATCTATTTGGTACTTCCACAATTTCAATGGCCTCATGCGCACCTTGATCTATCCATCGGGTAGGCACTTGCGTTTTTCGGGTTACCCCGACCTTGACATTGCTGCTGTTGGCCAAATACACTATATGCGGCTGTAATTGCACCTTTTTCTCATATTCCAAATCACGGTCTTCCTTGTCCAAATGTGCAGTGCTCAGCTCGGGTTTCATGATCCAATCCCCGGCTGCAGGAGATTCGTAAAAGCATGATTTGCAAAACCCTTGACGATAAATGGGTCTTTCCCTTCCACAATTCAAACATTGGTATTTTATGAAATCGATTTGTATTTGTTTATCCAACAATTGGTTCATGTTTAGAAAATCGTTCTCAAAAACCAAATAATACTGAATGGGATTCCCTAGTTCGGTTTGCATTTTGCGCAGTACACCTTCGAAAAGCATAATGGAATGGATATGTTTTTAGACTGATTTGAAAATGAAGGTAAGATGATCTATTTTAGCTTTAGCACCCAACCTCGTTATAGGTTAAAGATACCTAAAAATGCCAATACCATTATTCAATTCCATAGCTTCTTGGTTACTTAAAAAACGCTATCACCAAATTGAGCTTTTTTTAAAATATCCTTTGGATGTACAGGAAGAAGTACTTGAGCATTTGGTAGACTATTCAAAGAACACGGTACTAGGCAAAGAGTATGGTTTTGGTGATATAGAAAAGTATGAGGATTTTGCGAATAGAGTGCCCATTGTCAACTATGAGGACGTCGCCGATTTGATAGAGCGGAGTCGAAGGGGGGAACAAAATCTGTTTTGGCCGACTTCGATAAAATGGTTCGCCAAGAGCAGCGGTACTACCAACGCCAAAAGTAAGTTTATACCGGTAAGTACGGAAGCGTTGGAGGACTGCCATTATAAATCGAGCAAGGATTTACTTTGTTTATACCTCAACAACAACGAGAATTCGCAACTTTTTACAGGAAAAAGTTTGAGACTTGGCGGTAGCAAAAAAATATATGAGGACAATGGTACTTTCTTTGGTGACCTTTCCGCAATCTTAATTGATAATATGCCGCTCTGGGCCGAATATAGTAGTACCCCGAGCAATAAGGTATCGCTTATGAGCGATTGGGAACCCAAGTTGAAGGCAATAATTGAAGAGAGTATCCAAGAAAATGTGACAAGCCTGGCGGGAGTTCCTTCGTGGATGCTGGTGCTGCTCAATGATGTATTGGAAAAGACCGGTAAAAACCATCTTTTTGAGATTTGGGAGAACCTTGAGGTGTATTTTCACGGGGGAGTGAGTTTTGCGCCATATCGCGACCAGTACAAACGGTTACTTCCAAGGAAAAACTTCAATTATTACGAGACCTATAATGCCTCGGAAGGCTTTTTTGCGATTCAGGATAGAAACAATTCCCAAGACCTTCTTTTAATGCTGGACTACGGTATTTTCTATGAGTTCATTCCTATGAATACCTGCGGAAAAGAAGAAAAGGCCGTTCCCCTTTGGGATGTTGAGGTAGGGGTCAATTATGCCATGGTGATAAGCACGAATGCCGGCTTATGGCGATACAAAATCGGGGATACGGTGCGCTTTACTTCGATAAATCCCTATAGAATCCGTATTACAGGCAGAACCAAACACTTTATCAATGCCTTTGGTGAGGAACTCATCATTGAAAATGCAGAGGAGGCACTAAATCAGATATGCCAAAAGACGGATGCCCAAATCATGGATTATACGGCAGCTCCTATATTTATGAACGGGAGTGAAAAGGGGGCTCATGAATGGATCATAGAATTTAGAAAACCACCCCAAGATGTGGCCTACTTTACAGAATTCTTGGACAACGCACTCAAATCCCTGAATTCGGACTATGAAGCCAAGCGCTATAATAACATTACACTTCGGATGCCCAAGGTACATGTCGCACGACAAAACCTTTTCCATGACTGGTTAAAATCCAAGAACAAATTGGGTGGACAGCACAAGATTCCCCGCTTGTCCAATGAAAGGGCATATATTGACGAATTGCTTCAAATGAACGAGATTTCTTAACTTCCCAAAGTTCTCAATGGATTTCAGGGCGGTTTTTAATCTATTTCTCATCGTAGGAGCCATACAGGGTTTTGTCTTTGCATTTGCCACATTTGCAATGCGAAGGAAAATCGAAAAGCCCATTCTTTTCCTCAACCTTTTTGTTGTATTACTTTCCCTGAACAACCTTCAGTCTTGGTTGATCGATAAGAACCTTCTGGAGTATGAAAATGTCACCGCATATCTAACCATACCTTGGTATATCCTTATTGTACCAGCATTTTACACATTTCTTTTGCATTACCTGGGGATGGAAAGAAAAAGATCCACCTTACTTGGATATGGGGTGGCCTTCTTTTTATTGGCCGCGGCGATCCGCTTTTATTTGATACATGCTGTTGTCGAACAAACCATATCCATCCATATACTGGAGAGGTACAATCTCATCGAAGATTTTTTAACCTTATCGTACTCGATTTATCTCTATGTGAAGTGCATCTCCTTGCTTAAAAAACATAGGAATCAGTATGCTGAGATTTTAGTTTATGATGATCTCACCTGGATTGTGCATTTTTTGCGATGGGGAGCTTTGGTATTTCTTTTTTGGGGGATTGCCGTATGGATAAACAGCACTACACAAATTATTAAACCGCCGTATTCCTATTATCCTCTGCGCTTAACATCCTCTATTCTGATTTATTGGGTGGCATATAAAGCTTTTTTTAGATATAGATTGTTAAAGGATAGGGTAGGACTTCGTGCGGTACTTAAATCGAAGCGGGAAAAGAATACAGTTCCAGGTCAAGCCAAAAATGCTAGGGACAAATTCACTTTTGACCAATTCGATGCTTTTGTACTTGAAAACAAACTTTTTCTAGATCCAAACTTAAGTTTGGACAAGGTTGCAACGGAATTGCAGATTGGGGTCAGTACCTTGTCCAAGGTAGTCAACGAGGAACAAATCAGTTTTTCAGATTACATCAATACACTTCGGGTAAACGAGTCCAAGCGAATCTTGAAAGACCCTGATTTTGAGGCCTACACCATTGTGGCTATTGGTTTAGAGTGTGGATTCAACTCAAAATCTACCTTTTATCAAGCATTTAAAAAAGTTACTGGTAAAACACCTTCCGAATACCGGGGTTAATCTTCTAAGTTGAGTTTGTCCGGATTTTTCCAAATTGGAAATTATTGGACATCCCTTTTTTTATGGTCCGATAGTTTTGAGTGAAATCTAAAAACTATCCAATCATGCGAACTATAAGTATTTCCTTCCTGCTTTGTTTGTTGCTGCAAAGCTGTCATTCCTATAAAAGTCTAAATAATGGCAAAGAACAATTACTGGTAGACAAAAAATACAAGCTTAAGCTGGGTCGCTATGAAAACAAGTATATCAAGGTTAAAATAACCGAATTGACCGATACCGCGATCATTGGCATTTCAAAAGGAGAAGAAATCCAGATATTGTACAAAGATATCTGGGAGGTGAAAAAACGAAAGTTCTCTGCTTTTAAGACACTGTTGCTGGTAGCAACTGTCTTTGTTGGAGGGTTGGTCATTTATTTAATAGAAGGGCCTAATTTGGGAAATATAGGCTACTTCACACTTCCCATGTAAGTCTCTGGATACAAAATAGCTAGATGAACAGCAGATTTACGAAAACGTTTTCGTAAATCTCGCCTTTTATCGAGCAAACCCCTATTTTGGTCAAATAAATATGGATTTTCTTCGTTTATGAGTGAAGTTTGATTCAGAAATTTTGAGTTCCCTCATCTTAATAAACTGAATAGAAGTAAAGTTATGGCTGAAAAACTAGTTATTATCTCCGATATGTGGGGGGTGAAAAAAGGACTTTGGATTACCTCATATTTTGGATATCTCCAACAATATTACAACATCCAATTTTATGATTGCCAACAATTGGGCAATATAGATACACCGGTTTCGAGTGAAGAAAATATCCATAAAGCTTTTGTGGAAGGCGGAATTGATACTGCCGTTGCCCATTTGCTTAAAAAAGAGACCGAAGCTAGCCACTATTTGGCATTTAGTACCGGGGGGACAGTTGCATGGAAGGCAGCCTTAAAAGGATTGCCCATGAAATCGCTTACTGCAATCTCACCTACCAGGATCAGACTCGAAAATGAGAAACCGGACATCCCTATGAATCTAATTTATGGAGGAAAGGACGATTTCCGCCCGAGTGACGATTGGGCCAACGGGATTGGAGCAGAAATCAATGTGATTCCCAACTTTGGACATCAATTGTATTCTGATGAAAAAATCATTGCTGATGTGTGCTTGAACCTTTTGGATAAGGTGACTAAAAAAGCGGTGTAACCCTAAGAAACAGCCTTTAATTTTTTGATGGTCTCATGCGATAGTTTTTCCTCTGCATAAGCCTTGGTAACCTTGAATTCCTTTTCCTCGCTACTCGGCAGGGTAAACATGGCATCGGTGAAAACGGCTTCACATAGTGAACGCAGTCCTCGAGCGCCCAATTTATACTCCACTGCTTTTTCCACGATATAGGTCAAAGCCTGCTCTGTAATGCTGAACGTAATACCATCCATGGAAAACAGCTTTTCGTACTGTTTTATAATGGCATTTTTGGGTTCAGTAAGAATGGCCCTCAAAGTTTTTGAATCCAAAGGATTCATATGGGTCAATACGGGAAGTCGACCTATAATCTCTGGAATCAGACCAAATTCCTTTAAATCTTTAGGAATGATATATTGAAGGATATTTTCGTTGTCCAATCTGTCTTCCGCTTTGGAAGCACTATATCCAACGGCCTGCATATTCAATCTTTTGGTAATGATGCGTTCAATACCATCAAAGGCACCCCCGGCAACAAAAAGAATATTCTCTGTATTTACTTCGATAAACTTTTGATCCGGATGTTTCCTTCCTCCTTTTGGTGGAACGTTAACTACCGTACCTTCGAGCAGCTTTAAAAGGCCTTGTTGAACTCCTTCACCTGAAACATCCCTCGTAATGGATGGATTATCACTTTTACGGGCGATTTTATCTATTTCATCAATAAAAACAATACCTCGTTCCGCTTTCTCCAAATTATAATCGGCTGCTTGTAGCAATCTTGTCAAGATACTTTCAACATCCTCACCGACGTATCCGGCTTCGGTCAAAACAGTGGCGTCAACAATGGCCAAAGGAACATTCAGCATTCTGGCAATGGTCTTGGCAATAAGGGTTTTTCCTGTGCCCGTTTGCCCTACCATTACAATATTGCTCTTTTGAATCTCTACATCATCTTCCTTGCCCTTAGGCTGTAATAGCCTTTTATAGTGGTTGTAAACGGCAACAGACATTACCTTTTTGGTACGCTCTTGTCCAATCACAAATGTGTCCAGAAAATCTCTGATCTCGACGGGTTTTTTCAAAACCAATTCTGAAGAAAGATCCTGATTTTTGGATTGTTTGGACTCCTCTGCTACAATACTATGGGCTTGTTCTATACATCGATCACAAATATGGGCGTCAAGACCAGCGATAAGAAGGTTGGTCTCGGGCTTTTTTCTACCACAAAAAGAACATTCCAAGTTTTCCTTTGCCATATAAACATTTAAAGTTCAACCACTAATAACGTAAAAAATATGTGTTTTGTTTGCTATTAGCGACCTTTTTTTGACTTCTTAGTTCGGTTTTAGGACTTGTCCCTTACCAAAATTTCGTCAATCATACCGTATTTTTTGGCCTCCTCGGCCCTCATCCAATAGTCACGATCACTATCCTCATAGACCTTGTCAAACGACTGTCCTGAGTGATTGGCTATGATATGATATAATTCGTCTTTTATTTTCAGTACCTCTTTGGCAGCAATTTCAATATCACTTGCCTGTCCTTGTGCGCCAGATAAAGGTTGATGGATCATCACCCTTGAATGGGAAAGTCCACTACGCTTACCTTTTTCACCAGCGCATAAAAGTACTGCTGCCATTGATGCGGCAATACCAGTACAAATTGTGGCCACATCAGGTTTGATGAACTGCATGGTATCGTAAATTCCGAGACCGGCATAAACACTTCCACCTGGTGAATTGATGTAGATTTGAATGTCTTTTGAAGCATCAGCACTTTCCAAAAAGAGGAGCTGCGCTTGGACTATGTTTGCTACTTGATCATTGATGCCAGTGCCAAGAAAAATAATTCTGTCCATCATCAACCTGGAAAAAACATCCATGGCAATGGCGTTCAACTGTCTTTCTTCAATGATATTTGGGGTCATGCCCACTGGGTGCATACTACTTACAATCTGGTCATAGTACATGCTGTTTATCCCGTGATGCTTGGTAGCGTATTTTTTGAATTCTGTTCCGTAATCCATAGGATTTTCTTCGATTTTGCTTAAAAAAAAGGTGCCGAAAACTAAGCTTTTCGGCACCGTAAAGATACTTAATTTTCTTTTAGCTCGATCTAGCTATAAGCCTCCTTAACAAAGTCATCGTAGGTAACCTCTTTTACCTTGAGGTTAGCATGTTCCTTGTAAAAGCTAAGCAGTTTCTGGCTCATCAGCTGCTCGGAAAGCCTTTTCACCTCGTCTTGATTGCTCATTACGCGAGCAGCAATATTCTCAAGCTCCTCTTCTTGAGGATCTAAATGTCCATACTGCGCCATTTGTGATTTGATAAATCCTTTGGCGAATTCCTTTAATTCATCGAACTGAACCTGAAGGTCATTTTCTTGGATGATCTTACCTTCGATAAGTTGATAACGAAGGCCTTTTTCCGATTTTTCAAACTCTTCTTTGGCCTCGTCATCTGATAGTGGATTTTCACCACTTACCTGGATCCATTTTTGAAGGAATTCTGTAGGAAGGTCAAATTTGGTATCGTCAATCAATTTTTCGGTAATATCGTTCAACAATTTTTGGTCGGATTGCTGCTCGAATTGCTTTTCTGAATCTTCCTTGATCCTATCCTTAAGTTCTTTTTCTGATTTTACATTGTCCTTTCCGAACAACTTGTCAAATAGCTCTTGGTCAAGGGCCGCTGGTTCGCGCTCGTTGATTTCCTCAATCGTAAAGGTAACATCTACATTTAGGTTATCCGCTTTTTCGCGATTGATGCCCAATGTGCTGGACAAAAGATAATCTTCTTTAAACAGGCCTTTTGTTTTTAGCTCAACTTTGTCGCCCACTTTTTTGCCTAGAATGGAGTCCAAAGCTTTTTTGCTCTTTACCTTATCTAGCTCAATGGTGGTTTTGTTCTCTATTTCTTCAGTCTCGTTGGTAAAGGTACCGGTAATCTCGTCGGATTTGCCAGCCTCTGTTTTGGATACCAACTTCCCGTATTGCTTTTGGATACGATCTACCTGCTCCTGAACCATTTTTTTGTCAGCAACGATTTTGTATTGGGTGACCGCTTTTCTGGTCTTTACTTTTACCTCAAAACTTGGCGCAAGTCCCAATTCAAATTCAAAATCGAGGTTGTCGTTATCCCAATCAAAATCTTCTTGTAGCTTGGGCAATGGATTACCCAACACATCCAATTTTTCTTCAGTAAGGTACTTGTTGAGATTGTCTTGCAACAATTTGTTCACTTCATCTACCAAAACAGCCTTGCCATACTGCTTCTTAATAAGCCCCATGGGCACCTGTCCTTTGCGAAAACCGGGAATATTGGCCTGTTTTCTATAGTCTTTCAGGATTTTCTCTACTTTGTCTTGATAGTCATCCTTGCTAATGGCAACTTTTACAACTGCATTTAGCTCGTCAATCTGCTCTTTTGTGATATTCATCTACTACCTAATTTGCTATTCAAAAATGGGTGGCAAAAGTAATGCATTTTCTGAAGGACAGCAACTTTTTAAAACATTGAGTGCCAAACAAAATCAATTCTTTTTGTCCTCTTTGAAAATAGAGTGCAAAATGGATTGCAAAAATGACAACAAGAGACTGAAAATTATAGCCCACCAGATGCTGGCTACCTCAAATCCTTGAATGAAATGTGCTGCAATTAGAATGATGATCGCATTGATGATCAAAAGGAACAAACCTAAGGTAACAATGGTTATTGGTAAGGTTAATATGATCAGGACCGGCTTCACCAAAAAATTTAAAATTCCCAATACCAAAGCGACTATTATAGCTGTTGTGGGCGAATCGACACCTACACCAGGCAAGACATACGATAGTATAACAACAGCGACCGCGTTCAGAAGAAGTCTTAAAATAAGTTTCATAAGCAAGAAAATTTGAAAAAAGAAAGGCACCGCCTAAACGGTGCCTAAAATATAGTGAATTTAAGTAGTGTTTTCTAATCGATATAGAGCCCAGTAAAATCCAAAGGATTGACCCCGGGCAGATCAGACCCAAATTTTTCATTTATTGCTTCGATGAAGGCATTCGCTAAAATGGCATATCCTCTTGGTGCAGGATGGACACCATCCAAAGAGAAACCGCCCCCTGTGGCGAATGTAGAAGTCACAGTACTTCCATCGGCCAATGGAAGGCCGTTTGCATTTAATTCGCTCAGCAATGCGTTGGCATCTACAAGAGCCAAATCAAATTGTGTGGCCAAGGCCGAAATAGTGGCATTGTAAGCGGTTAATGCCGTACCAATGGCAGTTTGCTCTTCTGGAGTCAAAACCCACTGATCTTCCAAAGGATAGGTGATTCCGTTCACGGACAATTGTCCTGCGGTTACCGGATCAACACCAAGACCCTGTAGCATGGCGAAAGCATCCTCATTTAGGGTAGCGATGGTACTACTGCTGGTCAATACCAATAAATCATTTTCATTGGACTGACGTGCCTGCCCATACAATAACCCTGTTACCGTTGCTGTGCCAGGGTCAACACCTACACCAATTAAAGCTGCCGTTATCGCTGCTGATAAATCAGGTAAATCTTCATCCTTTATGATTACGGAACTAGCTGCAGACTCCGAGAAGGTAAATTGTCTTTCAGGAACTCCCAAAGCTTGAAAAACCTGATTTAGCCCAGCAAATTGAGCATTTAATACAGGGATTTGAGGTCCGAAAGCAGGATTCGTAGGGTCTAACGGAGCGAATGGCACTGTTGTAAAGAAAGGGATATCCGTTACATTCGGAATATTGGCGATAACCCCATCTGCACCCCCAGCGGTCATTGCCGTAAGGATTCCGCTTAAAGAACCGGCAAAAACGTTAGGGTCTGTAATATCATTTCTGTTATAGGTAGCAGGATTCAAATTTCCTGTTTGATCAACCCCTGAACCTCCGTTGGTAGCATATAATAGGATGTCATTGGCGCCAATCCAAGCGGAGAAAAAAGTTGCTCCTTGAACAGATGCGTCTCCAATAACAGTCGCCTCTTCCGCTGAGGAAAAACGGGCAAAATATGGATTTGCGGTTCCCAATGCCACACCGGCTACGCTACCGTAACCCGGGGCCAACAATTCATAGCTTTTGGCACCTGGAATTCCATAATTATTAAAAGAGCCCGTAAGCTTATTTGAAACTTCCGTGCTCCCTGCACCTGTAACTGGAACGGGCGCGGGACCGTCGGGTAAAAAGGCCAAAATCAATCTATTTCCACTTATCGGATTTCCACCAAGTGTCATTCCTCCTAAATTGTCCGCCATAAATGGAATTTCAAAGGCTCCACCTCCGACCAAAGCGAAATTCGACGCCAACATATTGGGTAAAGAAGCTTCTTGACCAGCCTGGAAAAGTGCATTATCTGAAAAACCTGCAGTCAACGAGTTACCTACAGAAACATATTTCGAAAAATTGGCTGAACCAGCTGTATAAACTACCGGATCCGGGTCTGGTGTAACAATTGGAGTTTCATCGTCTTCACATGCAATCAAGAACAACCCTAAGAAGGGGAGTAGGGCATATAACTTTTTCATATTCAAATCTGTTTGAGTTAGCTTAAGTTAGATTTATGTTCAAACCGGTATTCCCAAAACTAGGTGAAATTTGTTATACAGGCAATAAAATGGGCAAAAAAATTATGCATGCATAATAAAAACGTAGGAATTTTATGAATTTAGAAATTGAAGCGTCTTTTCAAAAAACTGCTTGGGGTTTTCGGCATGAAGCCAGTGTCCGGCGTTGGAAACCGTATCGATTTCGGCATTTGGAAAATGTTTTTTGATTTCAGGAAAGTCGTTGGACAGAATATATTCGGAACGGTCTCCACGAAGAAAAAGCGTTGCGCCTTCGTATTTGGCATTTGAACTTATGTTTTCCCCAATTTCATCCATTTTATCCTTAAGGATGTCATAATTGAACCTGAATCCCAATTTTCCGGGTTCCTCCCAATACAGGTTTTTCAAAAGAAATTGACGAATCCCGAACTCTGGCAGGTAGTTGGAAAGTACCTCATCTGCTTCCTTTCGGCTGGTAATCACGCTAAAATCCAATTTTCCCAAGGCATCAACTATGGGCTGATGGTGTGGTGGATAGTATTTTGGAGAAATGTCCGCAACCAGGAGCTTTGATATCCTTTCAGGTTCGGTTACCGCTAGTTGCATAACCGTCTTACCACCCATGGAATGTCCTATTAAACTAGCGGCATCAATCTGGTGATGATTCATATAACGAAGTACATCAGCACTCAAAAAATCATAATCAAAATCGTCGGAATGAAAACTTTTCCCATGGTTGCGCTGGTCAACCAAATGCACCTCATACCCATGTTGTGCGTATTGATTGCCCAATGTTTTCCAATTATCGGACATCCCCAAAAAGCCATGTAAGATGACCAAGGGTGTTCCTTCTCCTAGAATTTTAGAATGTAACAACTCCATTATTTTAAACGGTGTAAGTACATATTAACTACGTTTTCAATCCCCAGGTAAATAGACTCACAGATGAGCGCATGCCCTATGGAAACTTCCAATAATCCAGGGATGTTCTCCTTGAAAAATTTAATATTGTCCAAGTTGAGGTCATGTCCGGCGTTAATGCCCAGACCTATTTCATTTGCTTTTTTTGCGGCCTCGATAAAAGGTTGTATTCCTTCAGTTTTTTTTCCAAGTGCAAAATCATGGGCGAAGCTCTCCGTATAGAGTTCAATGCGGTCGGTACCCGTTGCGGCAGCTCCTTCCACCATTTCAACATTGGGATCTACAAAAATGGATGTTCTGATGCCATTTTCCTTGAATGTTTGAATCACTTCAACCAAAAAGCCTTTGTGTTTTATGGTATCCCAACCCGCGTTCGAAGTAATGGCGTCTTCAGCATCGGGCACCAGTGTTACCTGGGTCGGTTTTACAGCAAGGACCAAATCGACAAAACTGGGAATTGGATTCCCTTCAATATTATATTCGGTAGTCACCACACTTTTAAGGTCCCGAGCATCCTGATATCGGATATGGCGCTCATCGGGCCTTGGGTGAATGGTTATGCCCTCCGCTCCGAAAGACTCAATATCCACCGCTGATTTTAAAAGATTGGGCATATTGCCACCGCGTGAATTTCGCAAGGTTGCCAGTTTGTTGATATTGACACTTAGTTTTGTCATGTATTCCTATTTTGAACGTCAAAAATAAGAATTAGGCACGCCTTTTGCGATTTAAAATTAGTATTTTGCGCCTGAATAAATTGTTATGCAAATCCAGAATCAAATAATATCCACTGTTCCAATTTTCGAGGTGTCCGAGACTTTGAAAGAGGTGATCCAGTTTTTTGAGGAGACTACCTTTTCCCATGTGGCGGTTACAGAAAATGGGGTGTTCATTGGATTGTTGTCCGAGAACGATTTGGCCTGCTTTGAACCGGCCAAAAAGATTGAGGATTTTAGATTTGAACTGGAGACCTTTTTTGTGACCAAAGAGACCGCTTGGCTCGATGTGCTGGAAATGTTTTCTAGAAACGAGGCCAATGTGCTTCCTGTCTTGGACAAGGATGAGGTGATTGTTGGATATTATGATCTGGAGGATATTGTTTCGGTCTTTATCAATACACCCTTTTTCAGGGAGCCCGGAGGAATACTCGTGGTTTCCATAGGAATCAAGGATTATTCCTTTAGCGAAATCGCTCAGATTGTTGAGGGCAACAATGCCCGTTTACTGGGCGCTTTCATCACCGATTCACAAAATGACATTGTAGAGATAACCCTCAAAGTAGGTTCTGAAAATCTGAACGAGGTCGCCCAAACATTCAGAAGGTATAACTACAACATTGTTTTTGGCAATAGCGACGACCAGTTTTTGGAAGATTTGAAACAGCGGTCGGACTACCTCGAAAAATACCTTAACGTTTAAGATGAAAGTAGCTGTCTACGGACAAAGTTTTCAAGAACACGATAAAACCTATATCGTGGAGTTGCTAGAGGAACTCGAGGCAGCAAATGCTTCGGTATACATAGAAACCGGTTTTGAAAAACTTATTGCAGCTTATGTTGCTAAGTTTGATTTCGATACTTTTTCGCAAAATGAAGGCTTGGACTCCTCTTTCGACATGTTCATCAGTTTTGGAGGTGATGGTACCATGTTAAGAGCGGTTACTTATGTAAAGGATCTAGGAATACCTATTGTGGGAGTGAATACTGGGCGACTTGGATTTTTGTCCACTTTTAAGAAGGAAGAAGTACGTAGAGTGGTGACCGAGTTTACTGCTGGCAATTATAAAATTGAAGAGCGAAGTCTAGTGGAGGTTGAGGTAAATTCAGACCTTGATGAAATTGGGGAACTGAATTTTGCACTGAACGAGGTTACGGTGAGTAGAAAAGACACCACCTCCATGATAACCGTAGAAACGTATCTGAATGATGAGTTTCTGGCCTCATATTGGGCAGACGGATTAATTGTATCTACACCAACAGGGTCAACTGGATATTCATTGAGCTGCGGAGGTCCGGTTATCGAACCCACGGCAAAGTCTTTGGTATTGACGCCAATAGCTCCACATAATCTTAATGCAAGACCATTGGTAATTTCTGATGATACACAAATAAGATTGAAGGTTTCTGGACGGGAAGAAACACATTTGGTGTCGTTGGATTCCAGAATCGCGGATATCCCAAATGGCAAGGAAATCAGAATACAAAAATCAAATTTCACGGTTAAAATGATCGAGTACAAATCAGAGAGCTTCTTAAAAACACTTCGCAATAAATTACTCTGGGGCCAAGATAGACGTAATTGAACCCTTCAAAACAATAAAAGAAGCTAAAAACTGTTTAACAAAAGAGAACATTCTAACAGTATACCATATTGACTTTCCTTTACCTCTAATATGTTTAACTTTTTGATAGTATGCGGATAGTTCTGGCTATTATACTCTGCTGTGCGTTCAAGGTCAGTGCCCAGACGTATGAGATTGGTCTTTTTGCCGGTGGTGCCAATATGATAGGTGATGTGGGAAGGACAAATTATATCTTACCCTCTGGTCCTGCCTTTGGTGGGGTTTTTAAATGGAACAAGAGCAAAAGATACGCGTGGAGAGGAAGTGTGCTTTATGGAACATTTACCGCAGATGATTCAAAATCGAGTAAGGCTTCGCGAAGACAAAGACAATATAGTATAGATAATTCTGTACTCGAGTTCTCTGCGGGCTTGGAATTCAACTTCGTGGAATACAATCTACATAGGCTTGGACCCGCCTTCACACCCTATCTTTATACGGGTTTCACCTACTTCAGATACGATTTTAATTATTTTGATGCCCTACAAGTGCAGGATATTAACCAAAAAGACGGTAGTTTTGCAATTCCAATGACGGTAGGGGCAAAGTATCGTTTGAATCAGTTTTTGATTCTGGGTGTAGAAATTGGGGCTAGGTATACGTTTACGGACAATTTGGACGGAAGCAATCCCGAAGGATCCAATTTTGAGCAATTTAGATTCGGAAATGTATTGAGCGATGACTGGTATGTCTTTTCTGGTATTACATTAACGTATACCTTTGGGCGCAAACCTTGCCAGGATTGTTTTCAATAAAATGCACACATTAGAGGACGTAGACAAAGACAAACTTCCAAAACATATTGCTGTTATTATGGACGGCAATGGTAGGTGGGCCAAACAACGTGGCAAACTGAGAATCTTTGGGCACGAAAATGGCGTGGAAGCGGTCAGAAAGACGGTCGAGAGTTGTGCCAAACTACAAATTGAATATCTAACCCTTTACGCTTTTTCAACTGAAAATTGGAACAGACCAAAGCTTGAGGTCGAAACCTTAATGCGACTTTTGGTGACTTCGTTGCGTAAAGAATGGAAAACACTCCATAAAAATAATATTAAGCTCAAAACCATCGGAAACCTTGATTCTTTGCCAAAAAAGGCCCAAAAAGAGCTTTCGGAGGTCATTTCAAAAACTAAGGACAACACTGGAATGACGCTTACAATTGCTCTGAGTTACGGGTCCCGCGAAGAGATAAAAAGTGCGGTTAGGGAAATAAGCCTCAAAGTTAAAAATAGTATAATTTCACCTGAAAATATTGACGAAACGGTTATAAATACACATCTTTACACGCATTTTATGCCAGATGTTGACCTGCTTATCCGGACTAGTGGAGAACAAAGAATAAGCAATTTTTTACTTTGGCAGATTGCATACGCTGAATTACATTTTATTAACGTATTTTGGCCCGATTTTAGTGAACATCATTTGGTAGAAGCAATATTAAGTTACCAAAATAGAGAACGACGATTTGGAAAAACTAGCGAACAACTTAACTAAGGTTATAAAAAATACCACCCAACTATACTTACAACTACTCCTTCTTTTACTCTTTACGGGCCAAAGCTTTGCGCAGGACACCTCTTTCGAGAACGGTAAAGATTATATTTTAGGTGGACTTACGGTAACTGGTCTTCAAAGTTATAATGAACAAACCGTAAAAACTTATACCGGTCTTCGTGTGGGACAACCCATCACGGTTCCTGGTGATGAAATTAGTGCTGTCATCAAAAAACTCTGGAGCTTGGAGTTGTTCAGCAATGTTGAATTTTATTATACCAAAATCGAGGGAAATAAGATATTCTTGGAGTTGAATATTTTGGAGCGACCAACCCTTACCAATGTTACCGTTTATGGTGTGAAGAAAAGAAAGGTTGAGGACATCCTTAATGATACCGACCTTAAAAAAGGCAAAAAGATTACCGAAAGTTTAATTGCCAATACCAAAAATTACCTTCAAAATAAATACAAGAAGCAAGGTTTCCTTAATGCCAAAGTTACCATTGCCACTGCTAATGATACCGTGGGAGCCAATACCCAAAGTATGATTATCAATGTCAAAAAAGGGGATAAGGTAAAAATCAGGAATATTGTTTTTAATGGCAATGAGCAACTTACAGATAAAAGACTACAAAAGGCATTAAAAAAGACGAAGAAGAGAAAATTCTACCGCTTCTGGAAAAAGTCAAAATACATAGATGAAGATTACAAAGAAGACTTGTCCAGCTTGATAGATGCCTATGCAGAAAGGGGTTACAGGGATGCCCGTGTGTTGTCCGACACCTTTATTAAGGTGGATGAAAACAGTATCGATTTAAAGATTGATGTTGAAGAAGGAAACAAATACTACTTTGGAGATATCAATTTTGTTGGAAATTCGGTGTATTCTGATAGATTTTTAAGCCGAATTTTAGGAATCCGTAAAGGGCAAACCTATAATGGAGTATTGCTTAAAGAAAGAATTGCGGATGAAAGTAAGCCGGATGCTATCGATTTGACCAACCAATATCAAAACAATGGTTATCTCTTTTCAAGTATCAACCCAGTTGAGGTTTCAGCCATAAATGATACCATTAATTTTGAGATAAGAATTATCGAGGGTAAGGAAACCTTTTTGGATCATGTGACTGTTTCCGGTAATGACAAGACCAATGATCATGTGATTTTTAGGGAGTTACGTACTAAACCAGGTCAAAAATATAGTAAAGACAATATTGTAAGAAGTATCCGAGAATTGGGACAGCTTGGATTTTTTGATGCAGAACAAATAGCACCAGATATCCAAAATCCTGACCCAAATGCCGGTACCGTAGATATAAACTATAGTTTGGTAGAATCAGGTTCCAGCCAAATCGAACTTCAAGGAGGTTTCGGGGGCGGTGGATTTATCGGAACCCTTGGACTATCTTTCAGCAACTTCTCGCTTAAAAACATTTTTAATGGTGAAGCCTACAAACCTGTTCCTATGGGAGATGGGCAGACCTTCGCTTTGCGTTTACAGGCCAGTAGGACTTTTAGAGTATACAGTTTAAATTTTTCCGAACCTTGGTTGGGAGGTAAAAAACCTGTTCGATTCAATTTGTCCTTATCTAGAACACAACAATTTGCTACCAGCTTTAACAATAGAGGTAGATTTGATGTAGATCGCAGCAGGGGATTTGCAATTACAGGAATCTCAGCAGGTTTGGCAAAACGGGTTCAATGGCCTGATGATTTCTTTACTATTTCGCATTCCGTCGCGTATCAGCTTTATGATTTTAACAACTTCAACAACGGACTCTTTAATTTTGGTAACGGTAGCTCAAACTCATTGAGTTATACTTTGGGAATCTCAAGAAGTTCGCAAGGGCCAAGTAGAATATTTCCATTACGTGGGTCAAATTTTGAATTGACGGCCAAATTTACTCCACCCTATTCACTTTTTGGTAACAAGGATTTCAAAGAGATTCGCAATCAAATTGATGAAAAAACAACAAGACTTATTGAAATTGGAGGTCCAAACATTGGAACAGTTGAGGAACAGGCCGAATTTGTCACCCTCAGTGATGAAATCGAGAGCTTGGAAGAAGAGCGTTTTAAGCTTTTGGAGTTCTACAAGATAAAGTTCAAAGGAGATTGGTACACGAATTTGGTGGACAAGTTGGTGCTTCGTACCAATGCCGAATTTGGATTTTTGGGTAGTTATAACAACGACATAGGAGCTGTACCTTTCGAGCGATTCTTTGTTGGGGGAGATGGTCTTGGAAACTTTACCCTGGACGGTAGGGACGTGATTCAGTTGCGCGGATATGAGAACAGCTCATTGACCCCATTCAGCAGAAATGCGATTACCGGTCAGGATGAAAGGGACGGGGGTACGATCTATAATAAGTTCTCTTTGGAGCTTAGGTATCCACTGACCTTGAAACCCTCAGCTTCCATATATGCACTCTCATTTTTGGAAGCAGGAAACGCCTTTAACAATTTTAGTGAATTTAATCCGTTTCAATTAAAACGATCTGCCGGAGTGGGGCTACGTATTTTTATGCCGGCATTTGGTCTCTTGGGTATTGATTTTGGATATGGATTTGATACAGATGCGAATCCATCCTCTGTGGGACCAAGCGGCTGGCAAACGCACTTCATTATCGGTCAGCAATTTTAACTCTAAGAAAATATAGCTTTGAGTTTCAATAAATAGCTCATTTTGAATTAATTAGTTATTTTGGCACGATATTTTCTTTGTAAAAGCGGAATCAAAAATGAATAGTAAAGTTCTTTTGTCATTAATTGTTTTGATGCTATCGCTGAATGGCTTTTCCCAAAGGGGTGTCCGAATAGGATATGTAGACATGGAATACATCCTTGAAAATGTGGATGAGTATAGGGAAGCGACGGAACAGCTAAATGCAAAGGCTGTTAAATGGAAGCAGGAAATAGAGCTCAAACAAAGTGTTATTGAGCAAATGAAGAAAGATTTAATGGCAGAAAAAGTATTGTTGACGGATGAGCTCATTGCAGAACGTGAGGAGGAAATCCAAATATTGGAAGCTGAGATGCTCGACTATCAACAAGATCGTTTCGGACCACAAGGAGATTTGGTGTTGCAAAAGCAGCTATTGATTCAGCCGATACAGGATCAAGTTTTCAATGAGGTTCAAAAAATAGGCGGAAATAAAAGATACGATTTTATTTTCGATAAATCGGCAGATGTTGTAATGTTGTATTCCGAAAAAAGGCACGATATAAGTGACTTGATTTTAAGGGAGATAGCTAGAACACGAAAAGTGAGCAAGTCCAACAAAAAAGCCAAGGAAAAGAGCAGATTGGACAAGTTCAAGGAAGAGCAGGCAGACGAGGACGAAGAAATAAGCGAAGCCCTAAAAGAACGTCAGGCCAAGGCTGAAGTAGCAAGGGATGCGAAAGCAAAGTCGGCAGAGGAGAGAAGGGCAGAACAACTGAAGTTGAGAGAAGAGCGAAAGAAAGCCTACGAGGCCAGAAGAAAAAAATTATTGGAAGAGCGTGAGGCCAAACGGAAAGCCAAGCTGGAAGAAAGAAAAAAAGCGCAGGAACAAGAAAAAGATTCAATACAATAGTAAATATTGAAACGCTAAAATTAACTTTCAAAATAGTAACTTAGAACGATGAAAAATGTAAAGAAAATTGCTGTAGCCTTAGTTTTATTTGTTGCGGCTACGGGATTTGTAAATGCGCAGAGCAAGGTTGCCCATATCAATGTGCAGCAATTGTTGTCTGAAATGCCAGATATGAAAGCTGCCCAAACTGAATTGAAGAAATTGGAGGAGACTTATACTGCTGATATAAAGGGTTCAATGACAGAATTTCAAAATAAAGCAACACAATACAGAAACGAATCTACTTCCAAGACTCAAGAAGAAAACGAAAAGAGAGCTTTGGAACTGCAGGAAATTCAAAAAAATATCCAAAACGCAGAGCAAGCAGCTTTACAGCAATTGCAGCAAAAACAACAAGAATTGTTTGCTCCTATTTCTGACAAGGCCAAAGCTGCTATTGAAAAAGTAGCCGCTGCCCAAGGTTTCGACTACGTTATTGATGCAAGCCCAGGATTAAGCCTTATCGTATCAAAAGGTAAAGATTTGCTTCCAGCAGTAAAGCAGGAATTAGGCTTCTAAGACTGATTTTAAAATATTTTTAAACCGCTTCTTTCAACAGAAAAAAGCGGTTTTTTTATTCCATTGATTCAATAGTATCTATTTTTGGACATGCACAACCCAATTGGCATTTTTGATTCGGGTGTTGGAGGAACCTCCATTTGGAAGGAAATCCAGAAAATGCTCCCCTCGGAAGACACAATTTACCTAGCGGACAGTAAGAATGCTCCCTACGGTGCAAAGTCCAAAGAACAAATATTGGAGTATTGTGTAAAGAACACCGAGTTTTTACTGAAAAAAAACTGTAAGCTCATCGTGGTTGCCTGCAACACGGCCACGACCAACGCGATTGACTTTTTACGCACCAATTATAAAGTTCCCTTTATAGGTATCGAACCTGCTATAAAACCAGCCGCACTCCAAACCAAGACCAAAAAAGTAGGGGTTTTGGCAACAAAGGGAACACTGTCAAGTAGCTTGTTCCATAATACATCCAAAATGTTTGCAGAGGGCATCGAAGTTTTTGAACAAGAAGGAAAAGGGCTGGTGGATTTGATTGAAGCCGGACAGATACAGTCCGAAGAAATGCAAAGCCTTCTTCGGACCTACGTGGATCCCATGCTCGAAAGAGGAATGGACTGCCTGGTACTGGGATGTACCCACTACCCATATTTAATACCTGAACTCAAAAAACTACTCCCAACCCATATCAACATTATTGATTCGGGCGAGGCGGTGGCACGTCAAACAAAGGCGGTTTTGAAAAAAAATGGCCTGGAGAATTCCCAAAATTGGAGGGCTGAACACATTTTTTATTCCAATGCATCCATTGAGGTTTTGCAAAATTTGGTGAAAGGGCCAAACACCCGAGTAAACTATTTGGACTTTTAACCAAAGCACTTCGACAGGCTCAGTGACTCGTTGTGATTTGTGTAATTAGAGAAATTCGTGTCCCCCCACTACCATAAGCAAACAATTATCGTTTCACTGATCAATTTAAGTCACTTTCTTTTGTAGGTAAGATAGGTGAAGTCGTATTGGTGCTTTTCATCCTTTGGATGATATTCTTCCTTGATCAATTCCCAAGCAGACTCATCTATTTCAGGGAAAAAAGTATCCGCCTCAAAAGTATGGTGAATTCTGGTCAACTCGATATCTGTTGCAAACGATAGGGATTGTCTATAGATTTCACCTCCTCCAATAATGAAAGCTCTTTCATCGGCTTCAACCTTCTCGACCGCATCCTCCAAGGTGTGAACCACAGTACATGGAAATTTAGGGGTATAGCCTTCATCTCTGGTGATAACGATATGCTCCCTATTGGGCAAGGCCTTTGGAAAGCTCTCCAAGGTTTTTCTACCCATAATGATCTTATGCCCCGAGGTCAACGCTTTAAAACGCTTAAAATCGTCCGGTAGGTGCCAAGGGAGGTCGTTGTTTATCCCCAGCGCATTGTTTTCAGCTGCTGCGGCTATAATGATCAACGCTTTCATTGATCTTTTTTTTTATTGACGTTGGAAATGGGGAAATCGGTCTCTATTTCCTTTTGGATTTCTGCAATCCGCTGTTTCTGTTTCTGCACTAATCTTTCCCTTTGAAGTCGTTCCCAATCCTTGCCCATGAATTTATGGGTGACAAAGACATTGAAAGTGTGGAGAAGCAACAGAAAAGTCCAAAGAAGGATGGCCCACACCGACCAGTCATATGCTTCGCCATATTTTAGAATCTTATTGGCCAATAGCAGCAGTACGCCGCCAATCAAAAACATGACAAAATGCGAGAACAGCCTTTTCTTTTGACGAACCCGTTTTTGGGCCTTTTCCAGCAGTTCGTGCTGTTCGATATCGACGGTGTTTTCAGACTTCTTTTTGGATAACATTGAATGGCTATCTTTATCAACAAATATAACCTAATTAGACTCAAAAAGATTGGTAATGCAGAATCTCCGAAAAAAATTTCCTGTCCTAAAACAATGCATTTATGCAAACACTCCCGCAACTGGATTGTTGTATGAAGATTTGTTGGAATGGCGTCAAGAACACGATTTGGACTATTTGATCGGCGGTAGTATTGCCAAACAGAAGAATTTTGAGAGCATGCACACCATCAGGGAAGCTGTTGGGCGGTTTTTTAGTTGTCCGTCGGAGAATGTGGCCCTGGTTCCCAATTTTACCATTGGCCTCAACATACTTTTGGAGGGATTGCCGAAAGCGTATCGAATACTCTTGCTTGAGAACGATTATCCCTCGCTAAACTGGCCTTTTGAAACTAGGGGTTTTGATCTCGATTACGTTCCCATGCATGAAAGATTGGAGGGGAGCATCCGTGCAAAAGTCGAAACCGGAAAAGTGGATGTTTTGGCGTTAAGTGTGATACAATGGATCAATGGGATAAAAATAGACCTGGATTTCATCAAAAAACTGAAAAACGATTTCCCAAATCTTTTGATTATTGCAGATGGAACCCAATTCTGCGGTACACAGGACTTCAATTTTTCGGATTCGGGAATTGATGTGCTGGGAGCCAGTGGATACAAATGGCTTTTGTCGGGATATGGAAACGGTTTTGTTTTGGTGTCAGAAGCTGCAAAAGACCGTTTTAACCCAAAATTCATAGGTAATGGTTCCGTGGATAGGGACGCGGACCTAAGGGATTCAATTCCATTTTGCAAATATTTGGAACCTGGACACCTGGATTCATACAACTTTGGGAGTCTTCAATTTTCTCTCAACTTTTTAGAGACCATTGGCTTGAATCATATCGAGGCCCAGTTGCAAAAGTTATCACAAAAGGCTAAGGATGGCTTCACCTCCATGGGTCTATTGGAAAATGCCGTTGTCAACAGATCGGTCCATAGCACCATATTCAATATCAAGGGAGATACCCATCTTTATAATAAATTATGGGATGAAAATGTGGTCTGCGTACGTCGCGGAAATGGAATTCGATTGGGTTTTCACTTCTACAATACAGAAAATGAAGTGGATAGGATTATGGATATCATCAAATCTTAATTCCGAATATTACTTTTTTTGAAAAAAGGACGGTTGATTTTACAAAAGTAATCCCATTGTTAACCGCATTTTATCAATTTGACAAATCGTACTTAACTTATTGTGCATAAGAGGTTTTATCTATTGCTTTGTCCTAGTTTTTAATCAGAAAATAAAAATACCATGGCGATAAAAAAGCAATACCTAAAAAGCAAGCCTGTATGTAAAGTTACATTTACGGTGCCTGCGAAAGATGCTGATAAGGTAGCAGTAGTAGGAGACTTCAACAACTGGGAACCTAAAGGAAGCACTTTGAGAAAATTAAAGAACGGAACATTCAAAGGAATTTTCGACCTACCGACTGACAACACTTTTGAGTTCAGATATTTGGTAGACAACACTTACGTTAACGATTCTGAAGCTGATCGTTACCAGTGGAACGATTATGCCGGAACAGAGAACGCCGTTCTAGAACTTTAACCTATCTAAAGTCGCCATTGGAGCGTTAAGCTTCAATGGTGACTCCCTTCCAAAAAGCTACACGACCTTTTATGGAGCGGGCCAGCTCACTGGTTTCTGGGTAGTACCAGGCCGCATCAGGATTTTCCTTTCCATCCACCTCTAAAGTGTAGTAAGAAGCCACTCCCTTCCATGGGCAAGTGGAATGCGTTTCACTTGACTTAAAAAATTCTTTTTTGATGCTTTCAGCAGGAAAGTAATGGTTGTTTTCGATAACCACGGTATCGTCACTTTCTGCTATTACTGTATTGTTCCAAATTGCTTTCATCTGTTCAAATTTTATTGTTTTAATTGGTCAGATATAATTCGCCATTGAACATCTTGTTGGGTGTCAAGAATTGTTATGGCTCATTTCATATCCTATTTTTTAAAAACATAGTTTTTAAACCATTGTTTGTCATCCGTAAAATGCGTGACAATTTTGAGATTCGCCTGTTCGGCCAACCATTCTACAATGGCGTCGTCATATTTTTGGGAAATTTCGGTATGAATGGTTTCCCATGCATTAAGACGTATTTCAAGGTCTAAACTTTCAATTCGAACCATTTGGGTTTCTTTGGACACCAGATAACTTTTTGCCGTGCCTGTTTCTGGGTCATAGACCTCCCAGTGCAGGAATTTGTCCAGATTAAAGTTTCCGCCCATTTCAGAGTTGATACGGGTTAGGATATTTTTGTTGAAGGCCTCCGTAATGCCAGTTTTATCATTATAGGCATCTAAAATGGTCTGAGGGTCCTTTTTTTGATCCAGACCCATAAAAATGATATCATTTTCATTGATGGAATCCCGCATGTTTTTTAAGAACTCAATAGCTTGGGGATGCAATAGATTGCCCATGTTCGACCCCAAAAACAAAATGACTTTTCTTCTACCGTTGGTATTTCCGATATCTCGAAGGGTATCAAAATAAGTGCCCTGTAGGGTGTTTACCTCTATCTCGGGAATTTCTTCTTTTATGGATGCTTCAAGTTGGTCCAAGGCATTCTGGCTAATATCAATGGGTCTATAGTCGAAGCTAATATCCTGTTCTAAAAAATAACGGAGTAGAATTTTTGTCTTTTTACCATCACCTGCGCCCAGTTCAAAAAGGCTAAAGGGTTCTCCTTCTTTTTTGAAAAGATCGGCTATACTTGCTTTGTTGGCCTCAAGAATATCGAACTCACTATTGGTAAGGTAATATTCTGGCATGGCCATAATATCTTGAAAAAGCTTGTCACCTATCTCGTCGTAGAAATATTTGGAGGACAGATGTTTGGGAAATGAGGTCAGGCCTTCATACACTTCTTCTTCAAAAGTGGAGGCAAGGGTAGGAGCTTGTTTTTTCTGCATGGAATTTATGTCGAAATTATTTGGCTAACCTTAAACCGGTGAACTGCCAACGTAAATTGGGGTGGAAAAAATTTCTGTAAGTGTGTCTGGTATGTTTTTCTGGTGTGGCTACTGAGCCACCTCGCAATACTTTCTGGCTTACCATGAATTTACCATTGTACTCACCAAGGGCACCATCCTCTTTTTGATAGTTGGGATAGGGGAGGTAAGCACTTTCGGTCCATTCCCAGCGTTTTCCCCATGGTAAATAAGCTTGGGCGGCTTCCCATTCAAATTCAGTGGGTAAACGAAGTCCTTTCCATTGCGCATAGGCAAAAGCCTCAAAATAGGAAATATGGGTCAAGGGAGCTTCTGGGTTGACTTTCTGCAGGCCATTGGAAGTGTAATGATGCCATTCGCCTTCTATTTTATGCCAATACAAGGGTGAAGAGATTTGGTTTTGGTTTACCCAATCCCAGCCTTCCGCATGCCATATGTCAAAGCGTTGATATCCACCATCGTCGATAAATTCAGTGAACTCACTATTGGTGACCAGCTTGTTGCTGATGGCATACGAATGCAAAAACACTTTGTGCCTACCAAGTTCATTGTCGTAGCAAAAGTCTTCGGAATCATGTCCGATGTCATACGTGCCCTCGTCCATGGAAATCCATTCCTGTCCATGGGTCTCTATCGGATGATCTGCGAAGCTTTCTGAATAAGCTGGCAACAAAGGATTGTTTCCCAAAATATATTTGATATCTGTAAGCAAAAGTTCTTGATGCTGTTTTTCATGATGGATACCAATCTCCAGTAGAGCGTTAAGTTCCTCGTTTTGGGCTGTTTCAAATAGTTTTTGAATGTTCTCCGTTACATACTTTCGATAGGCGTAAACTTGCTTCACCGAAGGTCTCGACAAATTTCCCCGATCCGATCGCACAACCCTTTTACCCACAGTTTCATAATAGCTGTTGAACACAAAGGAGAAGTCTTCATCAAATTGGGTGTATCCCGGGGAATGCGGTTTTAGGATAAATTCTTCAAAAAACCAGGTGGTATGCCCCAGATGCCATTTGGGCGGGCTAACATCCACAACCGGTTGCACCACATAATCCTCGATTTCAAGAGGTTCGCAAATATATTCCGAGTGTTTTCGGGTTTCCAAAAAGAACCCCAATAAGGAATCTGTAAGGATCATAGCAAGGTTTTACACCTTAAAGATAACGAATATGGCTTAGCCAACCGCGTAAACCGGTAGACTGAAACTGAAGGAAGTTCCCTCATTGGGCTTACTGAAGACTTTAATGCTGCTATCATGTATTTCCACGATTTTCTTCACAATGGCCAACCCTAGACCGGCACCTTCTTTTTGTTCACCGGCCTTGGTTTGCCGATAGCGTTCAAAGATCAATGCTTGATTGTCCTTTTTGATGCCCGGACCGGAATCTTTGATGATTACCTCTACATGATCATCCTCGGTCTCTATTTTTACAGTGACCTTTCCACCTTCCGGGGTAAATTTGAGGGCATTGTCCATCAAATTTTGAATGGCCCTTTCCACCAAGGAAATATCAGCAAAGACCAAAGGGGTGTTTTTGGCCATGGAAAGCTTTAAGTCAATGTTCTTTTGCTCTGCCAATAGCATATAATTTCTATGGATGTCATTGGCCAATTCACTGATAAGAAATGGCTCTTTTTGAGGTTGGATTTGATTGGCTTCGAGCTTGGAATATTCGAACAGTTGGGAAATCAGTTTGGAAAGGCGTTCGCTACTTTTAGAAATGGTTTTTAAATATTCGCCCCTTTCCTCTGCTGTAAGCTCATTGTCCTTCATGTGCAGGGTTTCAATATACCCTTGAATAATGGAAAGAGGTGTGCGCAAATCATGCGAAATATTGGCAATAAGCTCCTGTCTCAATTGATCTACAGACTTTATTTTTTCAATATCGGACAATATGGTATCTGCCATATGGTTATAGGTGCTTGCCACATTCGCCAAATCGGTTTTTTCCGCGTTTTCTATGCGATATTGCAGGTCTCCCTGTTGAAAACGCTTGGCGGCGTATATAATTTTTCGCAAACTTCGGGTCAAGTACCAAATGGCTAAAACACCTAATAAGGTGGCAAAAATCAATGTTAATATTGAACCTCCCAATCCCAAACGCATAAAGTAGCTATTGAAAAGGTCACTTCTGGTGGCCAAAAAGTCTTTTCCCGCTAAAATGATATAAACGTAACCTTCATGGCCGTCCTTATTAAAATGCGCGGCGGAAAAGATGGTTTGTTTGGTGAGGTCCTTGGGGTCATCGCCAAGGGTATAGTTGCTCCCGTTTTCATTGATAAACTTCTTTATGGGACTTAGGTTTACCTTTTTTTGCTTGGTCTCCGGAGCATCATGGTCCAGTACAACCGAATATTGAACGTAACCTTGCTTGTCAAGCAGGTAGACCTCTATAGCACGGTTTACCGCCATCATATCGTGCATAATGTCACCGAAAAGGGCTTTGTTCACCGTACCTTTTTCATCAAAGGGGTCAGCACTCTTGAACTTTTCATCGATAAGATCCTGCGCAAGATTGGCATGTAATCGCTGGGTGGTCTCTTGGAAATATTTGTTGGAAAGGTAAATAGAGGTCACCGTGTACCCAATTCCCGCCAACAACAAAATGGCCAAAAAAGAAAGGGAAAGCTTTAAGATGAATCTTCCAGAAAGAATACTGTTTTTCATGGGTCAGTTTTTGGTCAGGCGCCTATAAGTTCTTCGTTGAATTTATATCCGACACCCCAGGTGGTCAAAATAAATTTTGGGTTGCTCATATCAGGCTCAATTTTGGAGCGGAGTCGGTTAATATGTGAATTTACGGTGTGCTCGTATCCCTGAAAGTCGTATCCCCAGATCATGTTTAAGAGCTTGGTTCGGTCGTAACTTTTTCCAGGATTGGATGATAACAACACCAATAATTCGAACTCCTTGGGCGAGAGTTCCACTTTTCTTCCATCCAGCAATACCTTACGCATATCCACATCTATGGAAAGAATGTCGTATTCCATAAGTTTTGGGTTACCTTCAGATGTGGTTTCAATGGTGTCCATTTTCTGGCGCCTAAAAATGGCCTTTACCCGGGCGATAAATTCTCGTACGCTAAAAGGTTTGGTCAAATAATCATCCGCACCGACTTCCAATCCGAGAACCTTGTCTATTTCTTCGGACCGTGCGGTGAGCATCATAATAGGTGTTTTGATCTCGCGAGCGCGAAGTTTTTGGCAGATTTCGATGCCGTCCATTTCGGGAAGCATGACATCCAATATAATAAGGTCTGGATTTTCATCCACCGCTTTTTGAAGACCTATGTCACCTCGATTGGCGGTTACCACATAACAGCCCAAATCTTTTAGATGTATCTCCAAAAGGCGAATGATCTCAATATCATCCTCAACAATCAACACTTTTTTCATGATGCAACGAAGTAAAAAGTAAAATATCACGGAAAGTTCACCATTCCGTATAAAATTTTGAGAATATCCCTAGTTAAGAGTCTGTTTTTGGGGCAAATCTTTACAATTCTAGAGATTTTTAATTGTAATTCATTGAAAATCAATGAGTAATGAATTTTGATTTTTACGTGATACTTCTGCAACAACTTCCCTTTTCATTTGTAGTACAATTTAAAAGAACACGAAAATGAGCAACTTAAAATCTATTATGACACTATTGGGCATTGGATTGATTTTGGTTTCATGCGACCCAGAATCAGATGATGCGCCATTGGTATTGAATGCAGGAACACTATCTGGCGGACCATTTACTTTCACGGTTGATGGAACACCCGACATGGTAAGTGGCATTACTTTGGACGAGTCCGATGTGGTGGGAACCAACAGGGGATATGTAATTACTGATGATCAAAACAATATTTTGGGACTGCCACCAACCTTGGAGGCTGTTGAAGGCGTTGATTTTGATGGCGCAGGAGCTGGGGTATGCTTCATTTGGCACATTGTTTATGAAGTAGGTCTTTCTGGTTTGGAAATGGGTGAGAATACAGATGATCTATCCGGAGAGTATGAACTGTCCAATTCCATTATGGTTACCAGAAATGGACTCAACGCAGGGGCGCTTGCTGGTGGACCTTTCACTTTTACGGTTGATGGTACCCCGGACATGGTCAGCGGAATCACTTTGGATGATACCGAGTTAAATGGAACAAACCAAATCTATGTGATCACGGATGATCAAAACAATATCTTGGGTCTCCCACCAACATTGGAAGCTGTTGAAGGTGTTGATTTTGACGGAGCCGGAGCAGGGATATGCTTTATATGGCATTTGACCTATGAGGATGGACTTGTAGGATTGGAAGCTGGTAAAAATGTCTCGGATTTTGAGGGGCAATACGCACTTTCCAACTCCATCATGGTAACGCGAAACGCGCTGAACGCAGGAACAATTTCTGGAGGACCTTTCACTTTTACGGTTGATGGTGTTGCAGATATGGTAAGCGGAATTACCTTGGATGATACCGATTTGACAGGATCCAATCAGCGATGGGTGATTACCGATGATAAAAACAATATTTTGGGTCTTCCCCCGACCATTGAAGCCGTTGAGGGAGTCAACTTTGACGATGCCGGAGTGGGCTTATGTTTGATTTGGCATATTACCTATGAAGAAGGACTTACCGGACTTGAAGCTGGCAAGAATGTTGCTGACCTGGAAGGGGATTATGCACTGTCCAATTCGATCACGGTTACCAGAAATGACGTCACTGCAGGTAAAATATCCGGTGGACCTTTCACTTTTACTGTTGATGGAACTCCCGACATTGTCAGCGGTATCACTTTGGATGACACAAATGTCACTGGACCAAACCAAGGATGGGTAATTACCGATGATGAGAATAATATTTTAGGACTTCCGCCAACCCTTGAAGCTGTAGAGGGCGTAAACTTTGATGAAGCTGGCGCCGGAGTATGTTTGATCTGGCATATCACCTATGGAGAAGGATTAACAGGATTGGAAGCTGGAAACAATGTTTCAAATCTTGAAGGACCTTATGCACTGTCAAATTCCATTAAAGTAACAAGAAATGCCTTGGATGCTGGTTCTATCGATGGCGGACCATTCACGTTTACCGTCGATGGTACCCCTGATATGGTCAGTGGAATCACTTTGGATGATACCAATTTGAACGGATCTAAGCAAGGTTGGGTAATTACAGATGACAAGAACAATATCTTGGGTCTGCCACCGACGCTTGACGCTGTTGAAGGTGTAAACTTTGATGACGCTGGCGCTGGTGTATGTTTGATCTGGCATATCACCTATGAGGAAGGACTCACCGGATTGGAAGCAGGTAAAAATGTTGCCGACCTGGCCGGGTACTATGACCTTTCAAATTCCATTAAAGTGACCAGAAATGCCCTGAACGCAGGCTATCTTTCCGGAGGGCCCTATAAGTTCGTGGTGGATGGAACGCCTGATATGGTAAGCGCCATAGCTTTGGATGATACGGATTTGAATGGTTCAAACCAGACATGGGTAATTACCGATGATAAGAACAACATTTTAGGCTTGCCTCCAACTTTGGATGCCGTAAAAGGTGTTGACTTTGATGCAGCTGGACCAGGGACCTGCTTTATCTGGCATTTAACGTACGAAGATGGACTTGCAGGCCTTAGCGCTGGTAGCAATGTAGCCGACCTTGATGGGTACTATGCATTGTCCAATTCAGTAAAAGTTGTCCGGAAACCTTTAGACGCCGGATACATCGATGGAGGACCCTTTGTTTTCAAGGTGGACGGAACTCCCGATATGGTCTATGGAATTACGTTGGACGATACCAATCTGAACGGATCCAAGCAAGGTTGGGTAATTACTGATGACAAAAACAAGATTTTAGGCTTGCCGCCAACACTGGAAGCTGTAGAAGGTGTTGATTTTGATGCAGCAGGCGTAGGGGTGTGCTTTATTTGGCATATCACTTATGAAGAAGGGTTGAATGGCTTGGAAGCCGGAAACTATATAGCTGATTTGGATGGTTTCTATGACCTTTCCAATTCAATAAAAGTGAAAAGAGAACTCCCACACTAAGCCATTATACTATGAAAAAGAAAATGAGTAGGTAGTTTGTTTAATTGTTTGTAAAAGAACACCCAGGTTTAAGGCTTGGGTGTTTTTATTTTTATATAAATTATCTCTTGGTCAATATGTATCTTTTCTTGATTTCTCTATGGGTGCGTGCTGGCTTGTAGGAGAAGGTATGGTTTAAGAAAACTACTGAACAGTTGCGAACAAAATTCTTTAGACTTCGTACTCCTTCGACTTAATTTTGATACGTTTGCCTCCGGCATTAATGGCCTCATGTATTTTATAAATACATACCTCCGATTTATATGAAGTTATGGCATCGTAGTTCAATTTTTCCTCTCCTCTTACTGATTCAATGAAATTATACAAGTGTGCGGTATGACTGGCCATGTTATA
Source organism: Flagellimonas sp. 2504JD4-2 (assembly GCF_053642935.1). NCBI lineage: Bacteria > Pseudomonadati > Bacteroidota > Flavobacteriia > Flavobacteriales > Flavobacteriaceae > Flagellimonas > Flagellimonas sp. 2504JD4-2. The sequence goes on from NZ_JBSIOV010000001.1 coordinate 1,301,647, forward strand.
TACCTTGTCCATATCAAGCATTTCATCGATGTCGTAGCTGATTTGCGGAGCAGTTTCCTTTATACCGGAATCACCTGACTCTTTTTCCTTGTATTTCTGCATATCTGCAAGATTGGTAATGTAGCCTGCATCAATATATTTTTGCCATCGTTGACCATCAACCCGCGATTCACGATAAATCTTGTTATTCTTTCCTTGCGAGATGATAAACGCGCCATCATCCCCAATAAAACGTTCATACACTCCAATTGCCCTAGAGTTCGATATGTTTTCATACACTCCAATGGCCGGGCCATTAGGGGTGTCATATTCCAATATGGTGGCCATGGTATCAGCCTGTTCAAAGTTGAAATACGAATTGTTTCCAGTAGCATATATCGTATGCGGATAGGCGCCCAAGAACCAATTGAAAATATCGATCTGGTGAGAACCTAGATCTGAAACTACTCCTCCGCCAAGCTTTTTATAATTACGCCAGTTGTACACCTGATCTATGGTCTCAAATCCGTATTGCTTTAACTTCTGGATTTCAATATTCTCCCATTTTTGTGGCCGTTGTGTCCATATACGCGACCTATTCCATTGACCGATCGCGTGTGTAAGCCTACCAAACATTTTTTCCTTTTCCAACAATACCTGTTGGGTAAAGCGATAGCGGTCATCACTTCTTCGTTGACGCCCAATCTGCAACAGTTTACCCGTTTTCTTCATGCTTTCTGCCATTTTTCGGGCATCATCCATGTTGTTGGACATGGCTTTTTCACAATATACATGAAGACCAGCTTCCATGGCGTCTACGGCATGTTGCATATGCCAAAAATCTGGAGTTGTGAGGACCACAGCATCCAACTTTTCCTTTTCAAGCATCTTATAGAAGTTTTCATATGCATTTATCTTGGCCCCATAAAGATTGTTGAACTTTTTTTTGGCATTTTCCCTACGGCTTTCAACAATATCACACACTGCAACAAGATTGGCGCTTGGAATTTTAGGAATGTTATTAAAGATTACACCTCCGCCACGGCCTCCGCAGCCAACTACACCAACGTTTACTTTGTCTCCAACTACAAGAGGGTTGGCAGTGATACTAAAGGGGTTTGCAAGCACTAGTCCGGTGCCAAATAAAGTTGAGTTTTTAATAAATTTTCTTCGATCCGTTTTGTTGGGAATACTCATAAGATTTTTGTTGTATAGGGAAGGATTATTGGTTGAGTTCCTTCAAAAATAAGTCATTTCGTTTTATAAAATGTAGTTTTCCTTTCATGCTATATCCCACCCATAAAATGTCGGATACCTGTTCCACCACCTGTTCAATTTCTGTTATGGAAAGCAAGTACAATCCAGTAGCAAAAGCATCGGAAAAAGTGGCACTTTTACTCGCGACCCATATGCGTTCAAAAATCGAAACCCCATTATTTTGTCCAGTGCGGGGGTCAAAAATATGGTTGCCCTGGTGAAAGGTGCCTGAAGCGCTTACCACTATATCCTTTAGAGCCAATGTCTTTCGTTCCTCGGTGGAAGCCAGGGTATGGCTCCAATGTTCGGCATTATTCGGTATGCCGTGGGTCAGCAACGTACTACTGCCAGCATTGATGGTATAATTCTCTATTGCCATATCCTTCAGCAACATGGCCAGTTGGTCGAGAGCATAACCCTTACCAATTCCTCCTAAATCAAATTGCATTCCAGGATTCACGCAATAGAAAAAGGGTTTCTCGGGATCTAGATACAGGCTGGAAGCTTGTTTTTCCTTCTGCGCCATTTTGAGTGCATGTGTCATTTCAAACTCGTTGAGGATACCCTGCTTGGTGGCCTGGAAGATCTTCATATGCTCGGCCACTCCAATATCAAATGCGCCACATGTCCATTCCTGTACTTGGATGGCTTGCTTGATGACTTCCCATGTTTCATAATCCAATGCCAATTGTCCATTGGCCTTGAGGTTATTGATACGACTGATGTCACTTCCTGCCACAAAGCGGCTCAGTATATGCTCCAACTCGTCCAACCTATGAAAGCAACGTTGGGCGGCACTTTCGGCATATAGGTAATCTTCGCCTGCAACGCAAAGGTTAAACTGGGTGGCCATGGCATGATGTTCAAAGTTATGCATAGCATTAGGTCCTAATCGGCTCAACAGTTCAAAATATTTCGATTAGCTTGAGCTAATTTAGCATTAGCTGTAAGGTGATAAAGGTACTTAAATTCCCCCTTTTCACTAGGAGGATTAAGTCACAAGAACAGATTATCGTGCATAAAGAACGGGATTTAAATGTGAGTCAATGACCGAACCGATTTTGACTCCAGGACACCAAGTTTCCCAATCGTTGACCTGACCATCGTTTTCGGGTTTTTTAAGGGTCATGTCCTTATCCATATAAATACAGGTCATCACTTTTCGGGTTTGTTTGGTGGTATTGGCGCCTGCTCGATGAAAAATCCAACCAGAATGAAAACTGACCTCCCCAATATCAAAAGGTTCCGATACTGTAGGACAATCGGTCAACCGCAATTTTTCTCCAATCAAACTCTCACTTTCATCACTTATGGACAATTCCCTTCCCGTCAATATATGCTGGCTTCCGGCTGAAAATTCCAACGGCCCCATCTTGGCAGGAACGGCCTGTAGTGGCATCCACAAGGTTATAGATCTATCCGAGGACAATGGCCAATAGTATTGGTCGGCATGCCACGGGGTGATGCCCCCACCACCTTCTTTAAAAAGGGCTTGGTCATGGTACATACGAACCCCATCCACTTCCATGAGGTCTGCTGCCAATTTCGCCAATCGCTTACTGAACATGATTTCCTTGACTTGCTCATCCTGCGTCCAGAGATTGAAAATCTGCAAAAAGGCCTTGCCATAGGTGTCTCTATCCTCGAGGGCTGTGGTCTCTGTGTTCAGTTCGTCCACTTTGCTGGATATGACTGTGTTGATATGGCCAACTACTTCAGGTGGTAATACCTCCTTGATTTTGATAAAGGCGTTTTGTTTGTAAAAATCAATTTGTTCCCGGGTCAGTTGGAAGGGTTCATGGAGAATATCGAGGTTCATGCGAAAAGGATGCTATGGGTCTTTGATCCAATAAATTATCACAATTATTTGGTTTGTCCTTGGTTATGGACCAAAATATTTCCTTCATAGGATAACCTCATTGGGTTGATCTATTTCCTTTCCAGTTTCAGCATGGCAATTCCGGCACCAACGATCCATATTACCCAACCATAAATAAGGATTCGAAAACCGCTTACGTTCAGGAAATAGAATCCGGAGATCACGGCTACTACTCCAATTACAAATAGTGTGATTCCCAGATAGGCCAACCATCTGGGCAATACCTTGGTAAGCCATATGGCCAAGGACCACAAAAAGGTTGAAATGAACATGCCGGCGATCAAAATGTAGTCGAAACTATGGTTTAGGGCACGGTTGTAACTCAAAATTTCTCCCGATTGACGTGCGGTTTCAAGCGAAACATCTTTTATAAAAAGAGGTAGGGCCAATCCATTGAAGGAGGCCGCCATTACCGCTGCAAAAAGCCCCAACAACATGATGGCAAGACCGATTTTGGATAGAAAATCCTTTTCACCCAGTACGTTGGCCAATCCAAAAAATCCCACTGCGCTGAAGGGTACGGAGCCAATGGCGAGGGAGTGGGAAATCAAGGCAAAGGTCATTCCCTGGGTAAAGCCACCTTCGCCAGGATGGAGCAACATGGTGACGAACATTAAAAAAGAACCGATCAAAAGCGATATGCCCGAAGTGCGGGTACTTTGTGTTTTCATACGAATGTAAATTAGGTTTTGGAACAAATGTAGCCGGGAGGGCTAAAAGGACTTCTTGACCGAAATCAAGAAATTTGGCCTCGGATTCTGCTAAGGGTCTCTGGGGAGATTTTCAGGAAGGAAGCAATCATAAACAAAGGGAAGGCCTGAATAAGCTGAGGTTTTTGCTGAACCAAGAGTTCATATTTTTCTTTGGGAGACATTTTTTTATCCAAAAACCCAATTCGGAAGGCATCCGCACCCAAGATCTTACCCAATTGCATCATGGAAGGATATTTTTCAATAAGCTCGTGCACCTTATGGATGTTCAGCTCATAGATCACGCTATCGGAATATACTGTCAAAAAGGATTCCGAGGGTTTGCGTTGGGTAAAACTTTGCACGTTCAGGGCCCAATCCCCGGTACAATGTAGATCTAAAATATGCTCTTGGTTGTCCTCGTCCAATAGGTATTGATATAGCGCGCCTTTTTCAATAAACTGAAAGCTTTCGCAGATATCTCCGGGCTTGAGCAGGATTTCGTTTTTTGGAATTTCCCTAAGGGAAGCCGCCTCAATGATATGCTGTAGCTGTGGATTAGGAAAATGCCCTAATTGTTGAAGTGTACGTTCAAAAAGACTGGCCATTTCTATTTTGGATTGATGTTTGGATCAATGGTGCAGGGTTAAAAGTTCTGAAAAGCAAGTTAATTAAAAGTCATAATTTATTATGACCCTTAAAACACGAACGAGATTTATCTTTGGATTCGATTGGGGAAAGGGTGAAGGGTAAAAGGAGAAAACATGCTGAGCAAAGAACAACTCGAAAATTTAGCAGAACTTATTGAAGAAGGCTATGGTACCCCGACCGAAATGGCCAATGTTTTGAATTTAGGGGTGGAAATGTTGTTTTATGTGGAGGAAGGCGCCTTTTCCCAAAGGGAAATACGACATGCAGTCACTGCGATTAGGGATATTGTTGGGGTTTTGAGGGGATAATGACCTGCTTATAATAGGCATCCTTCAGAGATTCATTGCTTATTTTGTTGTCTTTGGTTTTTAATTGAGTTGCAAAAGTTGAGTTGCCAATTCATCCAATTCAATGTTTGACTTATAATAGTCTGTAAGAATTAATTTGAATTTTTCATTTTGATAATATTTTGCGAATACATTTTTCTTTTTCATTATTAGAATGTGATCTAAACCGTACTCGTTCAAAACTTCTTTTGTAGCCAAACCACTTAAATAGAACATTGCTGCATGCCATAAGGATCTTGGCTGTGTTAGATTTAATTCTTTAGTTTTTTTAAATAACGACATTCGAAAATCGGATTTCCTTAGGAATAGCAGATGAGAGCTTTCATGAAATACAAATTCAATAAAGATGGTCGAATCCATATTTGGATCTATTGAGGAAATTACAATATTGTCAAAATCTGGAGAATACGCACTGGCCCAATTTCCATAGGTGGTTAAATCAATCCTTACTACACCTTTCCATTTTGAACCTGACAACTTTTCCATTTTACGTATAACCTTGCTTTCTATTTTTTTAATTAGGTCAATATATGCGAACAGTAAATTGTTATTTTCTGTTCGGTGTCTTTGCCAAAAATGGGACACGTACAATGGCTTTAAACGATTTAAGTTTTCGGTGAACACTTTAGAATAAGAGGTGTCAATTATGGCCTGGTCAGTCGGCTGAAATTGTAACCATTTAAATATGCGACCTGAATTGATAAGTTCTTGGTCGATAATGTTTTTCTTGTAAAATTCTATTCCTTTATTGAACAATTGCTTCTCGCGTAAGGTCAGTTCTGATATTTTTAGACTATCTCCAATATCTCTAAACCCTAAACCATCTTCTCTTAATTTGTTTTTTTGTCCATTGCTTGCTTGTTCATATAAGAAATGGTGTAAGTTCATCCATATATTATTATGGAATGAAAAATATTGTGTTTGAAGAATGTTATCAGACGCTATATGGCCTTGTGCATAAATTGTAGAGCAGTAAATTATGCCTATTAAAATGAGTAACATTTTTTTCATTGCTGTTCTTTGTCCATATGAATGGTAACGGTCCTGGCTATGACCTGGCATCTGAAAGCGCAGACCATTCTAAGAATTCTTTATATAAAACTAATGTAGGAAAATTATACCAAGATAAAGCAGGCGATAGGTTATAGGCGTTGTTGGCAATAGTTTATTTGTTCTATTGGGGATCAGACTCTAGAATTACTGCACCTGATTTTTTAAACAAATGCACTACTTGTTCTCCACTTTGTTTTACTATTGAATCACCTACATCTATTTGATCATAGTTCTCAAAATCCTGAATGATTTTCTCCTGTACCTTGATTGTATCAATTCCGTTAACAATTTCTATTGTTAGATAATTATAGTTTAGTGTATCTATATATTTTTCTACTACTATTCCATTCCATTTTCTAACAACAAAATATTTCTGATGCAAATAATCATCATCATTTATGATGCGATTCAAGTCCCTAAATGCCAAAAAACTAAATAGTGATGCTGACACAGTTAAAGAAATGGTAACTGAAATTAAGCCTATTTTCAGCGATTTATTTCTGTAGTTCCTACCAAATTTGAAAAGATTTGAGAATTTATCTTTTCGAAAATATAGTACAAGAAAAATGATGAAGACAACGAATAAAATGTTCGATATGATCGCAAAAATTACTGGAAGACTTGGTGTATTGGGCATCTAGTGGATTCTAAATTATTGCCAACGTTCTCGCTATGAATTATAGCCATTGTTGTGCAACGTTACTTTTTAGTTCCTTCAAGTGTTTGCTGGAGTTTAGAGTCAATTTCTTTATCCACAATATCTGTCAATTTACTACTCTCAAGGTCAAATCTTTTTATCAATGTCGGCTCATTATGTTCTTCATATTGTCCATCATCATTTTTATCAACGCCAAATCGTACGGTCAAATCTTTTCCATCGTTTATAAACTTATAGCTTACAACATCCATTCCATCAATTCCGATACTTTTTAATTCCTTTTTTTCAAATGAGTAGATATATAGCTTTTTAAAGTCCAAAAGATTTATTACTCCATCTTTATAAGTGTCTTTTTCGGACACTTTCATTAAAAGAAGAATATCATCTTTAAAGTACTCAGCTTTTATTTGATTGAAATTCACTCTTTTGTCAAATAGACTTTTATTAGCTCTGTTTTTTGAATCGTAGACAATCAAATTGTTGAACGCACCATAGTGATAAGAAGAATAACGAGAATCGCTTTTTTCATAATTGTCAGCAGAAGAAAATGCGTTGAGTGTGCTACCAATGTCTTCTGGTTCATTCAAAGTTTTATGGGAAACAGGGATGATATAAACAGAATTGAGTGTATCAATCAATCGTGGATTCTCATATGAAATTACCTGCTCACGTTTATTTTCTTTTTGTAATTCCTCAATTTTTTCATCCGATAAAATTCCACTTTCAATGTCGTCATCATATCTTCTGTGTTCCATTATGGTTATTGATATAAATGCTATTAAAGCAACTATCAAAAAAATCACTCCTACCGTGCCCAAAATAGCGAGAAGTCTTTGGTTATATTTTTCAATTTTCATTTAATCATTGGTTTTTATACAGCTTCATATTCCGATTTATACAATTCCAAAAACTTTGAAGTCAGAAGAGTAATTTCCTTTTTCTTTTTCAATTTAAAATCAATATATATAATCAGAAATGGTAAAATGAAAAATGGTATTGGTAAAAACCAATTCCCATAAATTAAAGAAACTATTGTGAAAATAATGCCGATTCCGATTGCAACTTTTACAGCTATGTTCATCGGAAATTTGAAGTCAAAAACCAATTCAAATTTATTCTCGCTGTTTAGAATTCCTATTATTCTATGATTATAACTCCAACTAAACAATCCGTATTTTCTGCTTAATTCAATTCTATTAGGACTGATATTTCCCTCATAAAATCCATTCAGAATTAATTTATTCAGAATGTTTAATGATTTCTCGTTATTTGAAATGGTCTCCGTCATTTCTTAAATTACACACCACGAAATCCCCCCGTTTGATTTATAGATTTAATTTTGTTTTAACTCTTTGCCACAATGAATTATAGCTATTGTTGGCAAGCGTTTTTTATTTAGTCAATTCGTAAAATTTAAATCGACCGTTCTTTTTATTTTCTTTTTTATATCCTTTAGCATCTTTGTGTTCAGGAATTTCAAAGACACGATTTTCAATTTCCTTATTATTGATTTTAACTAATTTGTATTCCTCATATAAGTCTGCATTTTTAACGTCCAACTTATAAAAGAAGAGTATAGAATTTTTCAATTCAGATGCTATTTGTTCTGGATGTATTTGTTCTCCGATATTTCTTAGAATATTTCTATTGTCAGACAGCTTAAATTCCTCAGAATTCGAATAAACATAGGTTTCGTTTCCATATTCTCGTTCCACAAAAAGCTTCTTTAATTCGTAATCTTTTTTGTCGAAATTTAAAATTGTATCTGATTTTGATGATGAAACTATTTTTCCAAAATGTGAATTTTTTCGATTATATAGTTTTCCGAAATTCAGATTATCCTCATTCATAGAGAGTTTTTTTGATTTACTCAAGTTGTCCTTATAGATTACATAAATTTTTCTCAGAGAATCAATAAAAAGAATTTTTTCATAGTTCTTTTTGTTTGTCAACTTTATGTAATTCTTGTCCTTGTATGTTATTGTTAGAGTATCATAAAAATTTCTTGACTTGGAATAGATTTGAGAGTTCATTTTCATGTTGTGATGATAAATCAATTCACCCTCAAATGTTTTATCATCAGGTGAAAGGTTAATCAATACTATACAAATTATGAATGTCAATATTCTCATTTCTAAAATGTTTGCCAACGGTCCCGGCTATGATTTTGTAACGAAGCTATGGGTTATAGCCATTGTTACCTGCTGTTTTTTTTGTTTCTACAAACCAGTATTCATTCTTTATATCATATTTTGAAAGAATATCTGCCTTATCGTTCCTAAACGTCCATTTTTTTAAATCTTCATTTTGCGTCAGAACCATGTGATAAATTCCCCCAACTTTAAAGAGATTTTTATGGTAGGAGTTTGGACAGGTAAATATTATTGGAATTTTTTCTCCAACATATTCTTTGTCCGAAAATTCAATTATTTCGAATTCTGTTACGGTCGCCCAGGCTAATACACCACAAAGTGGCGTAAGTCCATCAAATCCATTTATCAATTTGCCTTTTAGCAAATATTCCACTTTTTCATCTCCTTTTTGAGAAAAGGACAAAAGTCCGAATAAGAGAAAAGTCGAAATTAATATTTTCCTTTTCATTAAAATTGCAGGTAACCTGTTTATATGGACGTAAAATACATCTATATACACCCAAATATGGCACAAAAGCGTATGTTTTGCAATCTTTACACCGCCACAACTCCTTTAATATGTGGGTGCGGGTCGTAGTTCAACAGCTCAAAATCGTCAAATGTAAAGTCAAAAATGTTCTTAACTGCCGGGTTTAAGCGCATGGTAGGCAAAGGGCGAGGTTCGCGGCTTAGTTGCAACTCCACTTGTTCCATATGGTTGTTGTAAATGTGGGTATCTCCAAAGGTGTGGATAAAATCGCCAGATTCGTAGCCGCATACCTGGGCCATCATCATTGTAAACAAAGCATAGGAGGCAATGTTAAAGGGCACACCCAAAAAAACATCGGCACTACGTTGGTAGAGCTGGCAAGAGAGTTTGCCATCGGCTACATAAAACTGGAAAAAGGCATGGCAGGGGGGGAGGGCCGCCTTTCCATTGGCCACATTATCACTAAAAGAAATAGAGGTGTCGGGCAGCACGCTGGGGTTCCACGCCGAGACCAACATCCGTCGGCTATTGGGGTTGTGCTTTAAAGTCTCGATAACTTCTTTGATCTGGTCAATCTCCTCGCTGTTCCAATTGCGCCATTGGTGTCCGTACACTGGGCCCAAATCCCCGTTTTCATCGGCCCATTCGTTCCAGATACGTACGCCATTTTCTTGCAAGTAGCCCACGTTGGTATCGCCTTTCAAAAACCATAACAACTCGTGCACAATGGATTTTAAGTGCAATTTTTTGGTAGTCACCATGGGAAATCCTTCCGATAGGTCGAACCGCATTTGGTAGCCAAAGACACTTTTTGTTCCTGTTCCCGTACGGTCGCCCTTTTGGTTTCCGTGTTCCAATACATGTTTTAGTAAGTCGTGGTATTGTTTCATAGGTGTAAAGTTAATGGGTTGAGGGTTAAGGGAGAAGGGCAGGGGTTATGATTTATTAGATTTTATTAACTATGGTGAGGTAAACGGAACATGGCTAAAGGTGTATGGTTAAAGGTGTATGGTACAAGGTACAAGGTACAAGGTACAAGGTAAAAGGTAAAAGGTAAAAGGTTATAGGTTAGGGATTTTGTTTGTTGTACTTAATTAGGGCGGCTATTCGTTTTTGGAGGCGTTGTAACTTTTCGATGATAGGTGTTATGTGTTCAGGATGTACAAATTCCAAATCCTCACATAGGATGAGGTGATTTTCTAATTCATAAGCAGAACCAAGACTTATTTGAAGAAACCGCACAAAGTCTTTGTTGGAATATTTACCACAACCTTCCGCTATGTTGGCGGTGATGGAAACAGAACATCTATTAATTTGGGATATCAACCCATACTTTTCTGTATTGGGAAGCTTTTTGGTGGTCAAATAGATTTCTTTAACCAATATTCTGGCCTCTTTCCAGATTTCCAACTCTCGAAAATTTCGCATGGCAATAACCTTTTAAAATCTTGAGGTTGATTTTATGTGTTTATTTGGTAGAAGGTAAAACCTTTCACCCTCTACCCAAAAATCCTTCACCCTGACCTATCCAAGAATCATCCCAGCAATCGTGGCGGAAAGTAATGAGGCCAAAGATCCACCCAAAACAGCCTTCATACCGAATTCAGAAAGGGTTTTCCGCTGACCTGGGGCCAAGGAGCCGATACCTCCAATCTGGATACCGATGGAAGCAAAGTTGGCAAATCCGCAGAGCATATAAGTGGCCATGATTACCGACTTGTTATAGGTGAAATGTAGACTGTTGGACATATTTTTTAGCTCAGCAAGCTGGATATAGCCGATAAATTCGCTAGCAGCGAGTTTGATTCCCAATAGTTGGCCCATCAGCATTACATCATCCCCGTTTACGCCAATCAACCACATGAGTGGAGCGAAGACGGTTCCTAAAATAGCTTCCAATGAGAAACTATCGTAAGGCGAATTGGTGGCGATCCAACCGTTCAATGTAGTAAAGTCACCGACCCAACCCAAGATTCCGTTGATCATGGCAATAAAGGCCACAAAGACCAAAAGCATGGCACCCACATTCATAGCGAGTTTGAGTCCTTCAGTGGTTCCGTTGGCAATGGCATCCAAAATATTGGCACCAATTTTTTCGTTGGAAACTTTTACATCAGTATTGATTTTTTCGGTCTGCGGATATAGAATTTTAGAAACTACAATAGCTCCGGGTGCTGCCATTACTGATGCAGCCAACAAGTGTTTGGCAAATACCAATCGCAGAGCAGGATCATCTCCTCCCAAAAATCCGATATATGCTGCTAAAACAGCTCCAGCTACGGTCGCCATTCCCCCAATCATGACCAGAAGGATTTCGGATTTGTTCATTTTTTCCAAATAGGCCTTGATCAATAAGGGTGCTTCGGTCTGGCCCAAAAAGATATTTCCGGCAATGGAAAGACTTTCCGCACCTGAGATTCCTAAGGATTTCGTCAGCAACCAAGCCATGGCCTTGACCACTTTCTGGATAACACCCAAATAAAATAAGACCGATGTCAATGCTGAAAAGAAAATAATCGTTGGCAAAACCTGGAAGGCAAAAATGAATCCGAAGGTATCCATGTCTACAACAAGCCCTTCGAACAAAAACTTGCTCCCTGCTCTTGTGAAATCAAGGATGCTTACGAATACTTGGCCAATTTTTTCAAAAATCAATTTTACGAAAGGCACTTTAAGTACCCCAATGGCTATCAAAAGTTGTAAAGACAAGCCAATTCCGACGGTTTTCCAGTTGATGGCTCGGCGATTCGAACTAAATAAGTATGAAATCAATATTAAAACTGCCATGCCCAAGGCACCGCGCCATAGGCTATTGAAGGAAAAATCTTGATTGGGTACCAACTCAGGGGTTTTTGCCTGGCTGATATCATCAAGGATCGTAGTGTCTTGAAGAACAGCCAAGGAATCCGCTGGTAGTGCATTTTGACCAAAAGTGACTGCACAAGTAAATAATAAAAGTATGAGTAAACTTCTGGTTTTGTTCGGCATGTAGTTGGTTTATTTGCGCTTGGAGATCTCGTCCCGTAGTTTGGCAGCTTTTTCGTAGTCTTCGTTGGCAACTGCTTTATCCAATTCTTTGTGGAGTTCATCCAAGGTCATTTCTCGGTATCCCTGTGACGAAGCTCCGGATTCAATCTCCACGGTTTCTCCTTCTTGAAGTATTTCATCCACCACAATACTATCATCATCTTCATTTTCTTCATCCTCTTTGGAAGAGAATTTCAAGAAAATACCTGCTTTGTCCAAAATGGTCTTGTAAGTGAAAATGGGTGCATTGAAACGCAACGCCAAGGCGATGGCGTCACTGGTCCTTGCATCGATGATTTCCTCAGCTTTATCGCGTTCGCAGATGATGCTGGAGTAGAAAACTCCGTCAACCAATTTGTGGATGATGACCTGCTTGACCACAATCTGGAACCTGTCCGAGAAATTCTTGAACAGATCATGCGTCAATGGTCTGGGTGGTTTTATTTCTTTTTCAAGTGCAATTGCTATGGATTGTGCCTCGAAGGCACCTATTACAATGGGAAGTTTTCTGTCTCCTTCAACTTCATTCAAAATAAGGGCATACGCACCATTTTGCGTTTGGCTGTAAGATATCCCCTTTATTTTTAACCGTACTAAGCTCATATGATCTTCCTATAAAACGCAAAAAAGCTGTTCAAATAAGTGGCGATACCAGTTATCTGAACAGCCCCTTGCAAAGGGCAAATTAACAAAATTTAAGCGTTTTGGGCTTTAAATTCCTTTAATTTTTCGATGAGTTTAGGCACCACTTCAAAGGCATCCCCAACAATCCCATAATCCGCGGCCTTAAAGAAGGGAGCTTCGGGGTCGTTGTTGATAACCACTTTGGTTTTAGAGGAACTTACCCCTGCTAAATGCTGAATAGCACCAGAAATACCAATGGCTATATACAGGTTGCTGGCAACAGGTTTTCCAGTCTGCCCAACGTGTTCCCCATGTGGGCGCCATCCCAAATCGGAGACAGGTTTAGAACATGCAGTGGCAGCACCTAACACATTGGCCAATTCCTCTACCATGCCCCAATTTTCGGGACCTTTGAGGCCTCGACCTCCTGAAACCACGATATCCGCGTCGGCGATGGTAGCTTTTCCGACAACTTTGTCCACTTCCAAAGATTTTACGGCAAAATCCGCATCGGAAAGGGAGGGATTAAAATCTTCAACTGCGGCAGAACCTCCATTTTCATGGATGCCATAGGCATTGTTTGAAACACCGACAATCTTAACATCGGAGCTGATTTCAGTGTGCGCAAAACCTTTATTACTGAAAGCTGTTCTTTTCACTACAAAAGGAGATGTACTCTCCGGCGCAGAGACTACATTGGGAACATAACCAGCGCCCAACTTAGCAGCCAAAATCGGAGCCAAAAACTTGGTGTCGGCACTTGAGCTTACCACAATTACTTTTGCACCTTCTGCCTGTGCGGCCTGGGCCAATACATTGGCGTATGCTTTTGCATTAAAGGTATCCAATTCACCATTGGAGACTTTCAAAACCTTGGAAACCCCATAATTGCCCAAAGAGGCATCATCTTCAGCATTTATGGTTACGGCGGTTACACTTCCACCAACTTCTTGGGCTACTTTATGAGCATAGGAAGCCACTTCCAAAGCATTCTTTTTAAATTTTCCTTTATCTGATTCGGTATAGACTAATACTGACATAATATTTTAATTTTCAATATTCAAGCTCCAAGCGCCAAAACGATATTTTTGGAATTTGGAATTTGCGATTTGATTATTTAGATGACTTTAGCTTCGTTGTGCAATAGCTCGACCAACTCGCCTACATTTTCAGCATCGACCAACTTTACAGGTCCTTTGGCTGCAGGTTTTTCAAATTTTTGGTCTTGGGTATGTGCGGCGCCCTCAACAGGTTCTACCACATTGAGCACTTTTTTTCTGGCCATCATAATTCCTCTCATATTTGGGATACGAAGATCACTTTCCTCAACCAATCCTTTTTGACCTCCAACGACTAAAGGTAACGTAGTATTAATGGTTTCCTTTCCGCCATCAATTTCACGAGTGGCGGTTGCATTGGTTCCATCAACTTCCAATCCTATACAGGTGTTTACAAAATTCATATCGAGAAGTGTTGCCAAAATCCCGGGAACCATTCCCCCATTATAATCAATGGATTCCCTGCCCGCAATAACTAGGTCATAACCTCCATTTTTTACTACTTCTGCCAATTGAGTGGCCACATAGAATCCGTCCGTAGGTTCTGCATTTACGCGAACCGCTTCATCGGCACCAATCGCCAAAGCTTTGCGGATTGTAGGCTCGGTTTGAGCCCCTCCAACGGTCACCACATGAACCGTGGCGCCTTGCTTTTCCTTGAACCACATGGCGCGAGTAAGCCCGAATTCGTCATTGGGATTAATCACAAATTGCACTCCGTTTGTATCAAACTTGGTATCCCCCTCCGTAAAATTGATTTTGGAAGTGGTATCCGGTACGTTGCTAATGCAAACTAAAATCTTCATAGTCTCTTTGGATTTAACGGCGCTAAGATAGCTATAAAAATTCGATATTTATTATGCATGCATAATAAATATTCATTCTTTTTTTAAATTGTACCTCGGGGTTATTCTTGTAGATTTTGCTATTTTTGCGTGCATTTTTTTATGTACACAAACTAAACTTTTTAGTACTACTTAATGAAAACACTACAATTCAGAGAAGCCATCAAAGAGGCCATGACCGAAGAGATGCGCAGGGATGATACCATTTATTTAATGGGTGAGGAAGTAGCCGAATACAATGGTGCCTATAAGGCTTCAAAAGGGATGTTGGATGAATTTGGTCCTGAAAGGGTTTTGGATACTCCGATTTCCGAATTGGGATTTGCTGGAATAGGTGTTGGTTCTGCAATGATTGGGAACCGACCTATTATAGAATTCATGACGTTCAACTTTTCATTGGTCGGCATAGACCAGATTATAAATAATGCGGCAAAAATCAGACAGATGTCCGGTGGCCAGTTTGCTTGTCCTATTGTATTTAGGGGACCTACAGCCTCTGCCGGTCAGCTTGCAGCTACGCACTCACAGGCATTTGAAAGCTGGTATGCCAACTGCCCGGGATTAAAGGTAGTTGTACCTTCCAATCCTGCTGATGCAAAGGGATTGTTGAAGTCCGCGATTCGAGATGACGACCCGGTTATTTTTATGGAGTCAGAGCAGATGTATGGTGATAAGGGTGAAGTGCCAGAGGGAGAATACACCATTCCCTTGGGTGTTGCCGAAATTAAAAGAGAAGGAACCGATGTGACCATTGTTTCTTTTGGAAAAATCATCAAAGAAGCCTATAAAGCGGCCGATGAATTGGAAAAAGAAGGCATTAGCTGTGAGATCATCGATTTGCGAACCGTTCGTCCTATGGACCATGATGCCATTTTGAATTCTGTAAAGAAAACCAATCGTATGGTGATTTTGGAGGAAGCATGGCCGTTTGGAAATGTGGCTACCGAAATTATTTATCATGTACAGGATAAGGCATTCGACTACTTGGATGCTCCTATTGTAAAATTGAACACTGCAGACACTCCTGCGCCATATTCTCCAGTACTTTTGGCGGAATGGTTGCCGAATTCCAAGGATGTGATCAAAGCTGTTAAGAAAGTGTTATATAAGTAAAGGATACGTATTTGTAAGGTATATTAGCCTCGTCGTTCCCGATAACCATCGGGATTGGTGAGGCTTTTTTTAAGGAACAGTTTTTGATAAGAAATTACTTTTAAATCGAACAGACCATTACACCTTTGAAAATCTTATAGGATTTTCAAAGTGGCACATATCAAAGCATGAAAAGATTCCTTTTATTTTTTTTCCTGACGTTATTTAGTGTTTCAGCTTTTTCCCAGACAAAGGTCGGCGGAATTATCATTGACGAGTCAGGTTCTCCCATTGCTTTTGCCAATATTGTATTTATGGACTCTTCTGAGGGAACCATCACCAATGATAATGGTAGATTTTATATAGAATCCGATAATACCTATAGCACTATCCAGGTTTCGTTTATTGGTTATGAGACCAGGGAGATTGAACTTGCCCAAAAGGTGAATTTCAACATGGAAATTGTTTTGGTTGAATCCACGGAGCAACTAAAGGAAGTGGTGGTGTACACGGGGAAACAATCTAAAAAGGACAATCCGGCCATCGATATTTTAAAGAAGATTTGGGCAAAAAAACGAGAAAATGGTGTTAGAAAATTCAAACAATACCAATTTGACAAGTATGAAAAAGTAGAGTTTGATTTGAATACCATCGATAGCGCCCTTATAAAGAGTAAAATGTTCAGGGGATTGGAGTTCATGTTTGAGGATTTGGACACTTCTCGAATTACGGGGAAGACCTATTTACCCATGTTCTTGAACGAAACGTTCTCCAAAGTTTATGGTGACAATATTATCAACGAGGAAAAGGAGGATGTTCTTGGAAATAAAAACTCCGGTTTTGGAGGCAATCAGGCCATAACCGCTTTTGTGGAGGATTTATATTCCGACTATGACGTTTATGACAACTATCTAAAGTTTTTTGACAAGAGTTTTACAAGTCCATTGTCAAAAACAGGTGTCGATACCTATAACTATGTACTTTCCGATAGTACGTTCATTGATAACAAATGGTGCTATAACATTATATACTACCCCCGCCGGAAGAATGAATTGACCTTTAAAGGGGATTTTTGGGTAAACGATACCACCTATGCCATCAAAAAAATCAATCTGCAGGTCACCAAGAGTGCAAACATAAACTGGGTAAAGGAGATTTACATTGAGCAGGATTTTGATGTGGTAAGCGATTCTGTTTTCCTATTGAAAAGGGATTATATGCTGAGTGATTTCAGTTTTTCCAAAAAGGAAAAGTCCCGTGGAGTCTATGGAAAAAGGACAACGGTTTACGATAATTACCAATTTGATACCAATCGTCCCGAAGAATTCTATAAGGCGGAATCGGATCCATACGATCCCAGGGTGTTTACTCGGGATAGTATATTTTGGAAGAACGCCAGATTGGAAAAACTCAATGATGACGAATCGGGAATCTTCAAACTGCTCGATACCTTAAAGACGGTTCCGAAATTCCGGACCTATTATGACATTGTAAGTATTCTCGGTTCTGGATACATCGAAATAGATAAGTGGAACATTGATATCGGCGACATTTACAGCACTTTTGGCTTCAATGATGCCGAGGGAACCCGAATAAGGGCAGGAGCAAGGACCTACTTTGGTCAAAATGACACCTGGCGTTTGGAAGGTTATATGGCTTACGGATTTACCGATAAAAAGTTTAAACATGGGCTTTCAGGTAAATTCTTGCTGGATAGAAAGACACGCCTAATACTTTCAGGAGGAAATAGAAGGGATGTTGAACAATTGGGACTAAGTCTCACAAGTACCAACGATGTTCTGGGAAGGAGCATAGCTTCTTCTTCGCTTGTAACCGTCGGGGCGAATGACCGATTGACCAACATCAACCTTTCAACGGTTAATCTGGAAATGGAGCCTGTGAAGAACTTCCGGGTTCGTTTTGGAAGCTCTTTTCGAACGTTGCGTTCGGCTTTGCCAGATGCCTTCAGCCTGGATTACGTGGACCCAGAATCTCCCACAGGGATTTCTTCGGAAGTGAAACAGTTTGATATCAATACCACCCTGATTTATACACCCGGGAAGAGAACCATTGGCTATGGAGTGGAACCGGTGAGCATCAATAGCAATCACAGTACACTTTTGTTTAACTATACCAAAGGTATTAGCGGGTTTTTAGAAAGTGATTTTGACTATGAGCGTGTCCAGTTCTCCTATCGCCAACCTTGGCAAATTGGTGGTTTTGGTAGACTTACCAGTAGCATTGAACTTGGGAAAACCTTCGGGGAGGTACCTTTGAGCTTACTAAGTGTGGTGCCCGGAAACCAGACACTTTTTTCCTTATATAATGTGTTTCCGAATCTGGATTTTTACGAGTTTGTGACCGATACCTATGCCACCGTTCATTTGGAGCACAATTTTAATGGACGCTTGTTCTCGCGATTGCCTATAATCCGAAACTGGAACCTCCGGGAGATTGTAGGATTAAGAGGCGCTTGGGGGCAGCTTTCGGATGAAAATATAGCCTTGAGTGCGCCTACAAATATTCCTTTGATGGCGCCAGAAGACCAAATCTACTGGGAGTATTCCTTTGGAATTGGTAATATCTTCAAAATTTTACGGATTGACTTCAATTTTAGGGGGAATTACCTCGACAATCCGGATGCAAGGCCATTTGGTATTACCGGAACCTTCGGATTTAATTTTTAATTCATACAAACCCAACAATTTATTGATGCCAATCCCTTTGGAGTGGCTATTTTTGCAAAAAATTTAAAACCTTAAGATGTCAAAGAAAGAAGTAACCTTCGATGTGCTGATTGAAATTCCAAAAGGAAGTAGGAATAAATATGAATATGATTTTACCCTCAATAAAATTCGATTTGATAGAACTTTGTTCTCATCCATGATGTATCCCGGGGATTACGGATTTGTACCAGAAACCCTTGCCTTGGATAAAGACCCTTTGGATGTATTGGTATTGGGGACGGAGCCAACGTATCCGATGGTGGTAATGGAGGTAAAACCGATAGGCGTATTTCATATGACGGATGAAAAAGGACCTGATGAAAAAATCATCTGTGTGCCTGTGAATGACCCGGTATGGAATAATAAAGAGGATGTAAGCGATATCAATCCCCATAGAAAAAAGGAAATCGAACACTTTTTTGCGGTCTACAAAGATTTGGAGGAAAAGAAAGTAGATACCGGGGGTTGGGGCAATGTTGATGAGGCCATTGAAATCTATCATCAATGTGTAAAGCGCTATGATGAAAGTGAGCACAAAAAGAAGCGGACCTTTACCATTTAACCGAATTTGACCCTATATATTATGCGCTTTGGATTACCCAAAGCGCATTTTTTTTATTCGTCTGTATTTTACTACTTTTGCTGCCATCGAAAAAATTCTTAAATAACTACAAACTATGGATTTAATAGTGAAATTTCTGCCCGCATTTGGTGTTTTGGGCTTGTTGTACGTATTCATTAAGAACGTATGGGTCTCAAAACAAGAGGTTGGGGATGATAAGATGGCTCGTATTGCCAAAAATATTGCCGATGGCGCAATGTCATTCCTAAAGGCAGAGTATAAAATACTTAGCGTTTTTGTTATCGCGGTTGCGATTTTGTTGTACTTCAAGGGAAGTAGTGAGGAAGGATCCAATGGGATGGTTGCCGTTTCCTTTATTGTGGGAGCTATTTGTTCTGCCCTTGCTGGCTTCATTGGAATGAAAGTGGCCACAAAAGCCAACGTAAGAACAACAAATGCAGCTAGAACTTCTTTGGGCAAAGCGCTTGAGGTTGCCTTTGCCGGTGGTGCTGTAATGGGACTTGGTGTTGTAGGATTGGGAGTTCTTGGTTTAAGTGGACTTTTTATAATCTATAGTGGTCAAGGTTGGGCAATTAGTGAAGTATTAAATGTGCTTTCAGGTTTCTCCTTAGGAGCATCGTCTATTGCACTTTTTGCACGTGTTGGTGGTGGTATTTATACCAAAGCTGCTGACGTTGGTGCTGACCTTGTCGGTAAGGTTGAAGCTGGTATTCCAGAAGATCACCCGTTAAACCCAGCAACCATAGCGGATAACGTTGGTGATAATGTTGGTGATGTTGCTGGTATGGGAGCTGACCTTTTTGAATCTTATGTTGGTTCTATTATAGGTACCATGGTATTGGGAGCCGTATTTACTACGCTTCCGGAATTTGCTGGTGCTTATGACGGACTGGGAGCTGTGTATTTGCCTTTGGCATTGGCTGCGGTTGGAATCGTAATGTCCATTATCGGAACATTCTTCGTTCGTGTTAAAGATGGTGGAAATCCGCAAACCGCATTGAATATTGGTGAGTTTGGTTCGGCTGGACTAATGTTGGTCGCTTCCTATTTCATAATTAATTCCATGTTGCCTGAATCTTGGGTGGAAGCTGGAACAACATATTCTGCTATGGGTGTCTTTTGGGCAACCATTGCTGGTCTTGTAGCTGGTCTTGCTGTTGGTAAGGTTACAGAATATTATACCGGAACAGGAACCAAACCGGTTAACTCTATTGTACGTCAGTCGGAAACAGGTGCTGCCACAAACATTATTGCTGGTCTTGGCGTGGGTATGATGTCTACAATGATTCCTATTCTTTTGATTGCTGCCGCTATTTTGGTATCGCATCACTTTGCTGGTCTTTACGGAATTGCAATTGCCGCGGTGGGAATGTTGGCAAACACTGGAATCCAGTTGGCTGTTGATGCATACGGACCAATTTCTGATAACGCTGGTGGTATTGCCGAGATGGCCGAATTGCCAAGCGAGGTTCGCGAGCGTACCGATAAATTGGATGCTGTAGGTAACACTACCGCTGCAATCGGTAAAGGATTTGCAATCGCTTCCGCAGCCTTGACTGCTTTAGCACTTTTTGCAGCTTTTATGAAAACGGCTAATGTTACCACTATTGACGTTTCGCAACCAGATATCATGGCTGGTCTATTGATCGGAGGAATGCTTCCATTTGTATTCTCTGCCCTTTCTATGAATGCGGTAGGAAGAGCTGCAATGGCAATGATTGAAGAAGTACGTCGTCAGTTTAGGGATATTCCTCAGCTTAAAGCTGCTTTGGAAGTAATGAGAGCTGTCGATTCAGATATGTCCAAAGCTACCGATGAGCAAAGAGCAACTTTCGATGCTGCAGATGGTGTAGCTGAATATGATAAATGTGTGGCTATTTCAACACAAGCTTCCATTAAAGAAATGGTATTGCCGGGCCTTTTGGCAATTGCTGTTCCCGTAGCAGTTGGATTTATTGGGGGAGCTGAAATGTTGGGTGGTCTGCTTGCAGGTGTTACCACTTGTGGTGTTTTGATGGCCATTTTCCAGTCAAATGCAGGAGGTGCTTGGGATAATGCCAAGAAAACTATTGAAAGTGATGGTAAAAAAGGTTCAGATGCCCATAAAGCTGCTGTTGTTGGAGATACTGTTGGAGATCCATTTAAGGATACTTCTGGTCCATCTTTAAACATCTTGTTGAAGTTGATGTCCGTTGTGGCTTTGGTTATCGCTCCAAGTTTGGTGAATTTGGATGCCGGTGATGAGGTAAGCATGTTGAAGGCTGATGGAACTACAATTTCCATCACTGAGGATGGTATCAAGGAAACCGTTCCAGTGGAAAAGCAAATTCGTGTTGAGATCAGCAATACTGCTGAAGGTGCGTATAAAGCTGTTGTGACTTCAACTCAGGAAGTAGCTGGAGAAACTACAGAAGAAGTAAAAGAATTTGTTGCCACTACCAAGGAAGAAGTTGAAAAGCTGGTAAACGAATATAAGGAGGCGAAGAAATAACTTCGATTCATTTATAGCATATGAAAGGCCCGAACCTTTAGGTTCGGGCCTTTTTTGTTTGTATCATGTCACATCGAGCGCAGTCGAGATGTAATCACTGCCATACTTCTCCGCCAACACTTCGACAGGCTCAGTGTGACAATTATTGTAATTTAAACGTAATTGGAATGGAAAAAGGAACTTTTACCGGAGTGCCCCGTTGTTTTCCCGGAGTCATTTTAGGAAGTTTGGATATGATTCTAGTGGCCTCTTTGGAAAGGTTCTTATCAGGACTTCTCATGACTTCAACATTTCCAATACTACCATCTTTTTGGATGATAAACCTCATGTGAACCCTACCCTGTACACCCATTTCTTGGGCAATTTCAGGATAGCGAAAAGTTCTTCGGATATGTTTCAAAAGCATCTGTTCGAAACAGGCTTTTCTTTCTTCTTTACTTGTTTCAACTTCACAACCAGGAAAGACGGGGACGTCCTCAATTACTTCAAAATGAATTATTTCATCTATAGGCTCTTCCGCAAAATCAACATCTTCTACATCCATTATTTCGGTATCTTGATCAGGTTCATTGGATTCAATTACAGTTTCAGTAATTTCCTCATCATCTGGGACAACTTCAATTATGGGAGGAGCTTGAATTTTAGGTGGTGGTGGGGGAGGTGGTAACTTTATAACTGGTGGAAGTATTTCTTCAAGAACATCAGGTGTGCCTAAATTTTCAGCAATCTCCGGTGTCTTATAGTAGCTTTTCCATTCCACGGCTACATATGCCAATAGTAGAATAACAGTTAACCCAATCAAAAAATAAAGGGTGCTGTTCTTTTTCAATTCCAATTTTGGATTTTTCTTCAGTTCCATGTTTTCAAAATTTATGAAGCTTGAGCTTCGCGTTAGCAATAACGGGTGTTAACCCTAAGCTAAAACTAGGTTGAAAACCATGGGAATAAAACTGAAAATGAGGGAACAGGCCTTTTGGATGAGGGAAAAGCTGGTTTTTAATTTAGACTATTAAGAAAGGGGTATAATTTTATCTTATTCGTCTTCAAACTCTTCATATTTATCAAGGATTTTGCTTTGTTCAACCCCTTTTAAATATGTCCTTCCTCCATAGATGATTGCTCCAAACGGAATTATCAATATTCCTGAAATGTTGGAATAGCTTATCGTAACAAATAGTATTATAATCCCTATCACGAAACAAAGCGCACCATTTTGCTTATTCCTGTCCGGATCTAAAGATTTACCTGCACTTTGATGTCCACTTGCATTCAAATCTCGAAGAAGTTTAATATTTTTTTCAGTTACATCCTCATCAAAACTGTCACAAGTGTTTTCAAATTCAGCGTAATCGTTTGTTAGCCCGCAAAGAAGACCTTTTTGAAAATCTTTTTTTCTATTTGTGCAGATTGTACAAAACTCTAATCTTTCAGCTCTGGTCATGGGAAGTTATTTGACCAAGTATTTGTAAAGATGTGCGTATTCCAAATGTTTTAAAACAACCCATGAATTTCGGCATCAATCTTATTGATGACTTGACCCAAGTCCTCAGGTTCATCGACAAAGTTGATATTGTCCACATCGATAACCAGCAGCTTGCCTTTTTCATAGGTGTTGACCCAAGCTTCGTAACGCTCGTTCAAACGGCTTAAGTAATCAATGGAGATGCTGTTTTCGTATTCACGACCTCTCTTGTGGATTTGATTCACCAGATTGGGAATGGAACTTCGCAAGTAAATCAACAAATCGGGTGGTTGCACCAAGGTTTCCATTAACTCAAAGAGGCTTTTGTAATTTTCAAAGTCCCTGTTGGTCATGAGTCCCATGGCGTGCAGGTTGGGAGCAAAAATATGGGCATCCTCATATATGGTACGGTCCTGGATGACATCTTTGCCGCTTTCCCGGATTTTTAGAATCTGCCGGTAACGACTGTTCAAAAAATAAATCTGCAGATTAAAACTCCAACGTTCCATTTGGGTATAGAAGTCATCCAAATAAGGATTATCCACTACGTCTTCAAATTGGGCGTCCCATTTGTAATGTTTCGCGAGTAAAGTGGTCAATGTGGTTTTTCCTGCTCCAATGTTTCCGGCTACGGCAATGTGCATGATTGTCGATCTTGATAGTAATGGTTATTTATGCAGCGGTTAGCCACAAAGGCATACAATATACAACGAATCTTGTGGAAGGGAAAACCAACTTTGTTGGTTTTATCAACGTTTCGACGAAAAACCATTTTCAATGCTTTAGCGCGTGGCAACTACAACTGGGAATCGTGAAACTCTGGGTTTGTTCATGCCAAGGGAATGCTTGGTTGTACTTATTGTTTTCCCAGTAGAACTTACTTCTCTCTTTGGGTTCGTTCCCAATTTCATTCATGGTATTGGTATCGTACAGACGTCCATTGACCATAGTGTAAGTTACAGTATTGGTATTTTCAATATCCTCCAGGGGATTCTTTTCAAGTACGATTAAGTCGGCCAATTTGCCTACTTTCAATGAACCGATTTCACTTCCCATTCCGATGTATTCGGCACCATTGATGGTTGCCGCTTTTAAGGCATCCAAATTGGACATCCCTCCAGCCTGCAGCATCCAAAGTTCCCAATGTGCTCCCAAACCTTGCAATTGGCCATGGGCGCCAAGATTTGCTTTTACTCCGGCATTGGAAAGTTCAGTAACTGTTTTGGACACCAAAATATGGCCGTTTGTGTATTCTTCTTCGGGAGCTTTGGTTCTATGACGGCTTCGGGAATCAACAATATGTCTTGGCGTATATTTTAGCAACTTTTCATTTTCCCAGACATTGTCCCGCTCATAGTAATAATATTCGCCGTTCAAGCCTCCATAGTTCACAATAAGTGTTGGTGTATATCCACTTTTACTATTGCTCCACAGTGTCAGGATGTCGTTGTACACCGGAGCCACGGGAATATTGTGTTCGATTCCTGTATGGCCATCCATGATCATGGTCATGTTATGGAAAAAGGTGGATCCACCTTCTGGGACTACATTGACACCCAATTCTTTAGCCGCTTGCATCACCTGTTGTCGCTGTTCACGTCGGGGTTGATTATAGCTTTTTACTGAAGTTGCTCCAAATGCCTTTGTTCTTCGGATGGCAGAACGGGCATCCTCCAAACTATTGACAACAGCTTTAAAATCCCCATCGGCCCCATAAAGAATAAATCCGGTGGAGTAGATTCTAGGTCCGACCATTTCACCACTTTTTACCAATTCAGATAGTCCAAATACGGTTTCACTATTGGCTGAAGGATCATGGGCGGTGGTGACCCCAAACGCTAAATTGGCATATAATTGCCAGTGTTTTTTAGTGTTCAATCCAGCTCGGAAAGCGCCGATATGGGCATGCGCATCCACAATACCTGGCATAATGGTTTTGCCTTGGGCATCAATTATTTCAGTGCCTGACGGAATACTAATGTCCGAAGAGGCACCTATACTTTCAATTTTGTTGTCTTTGATAACGATAGTGGCATTTTCCAAAACTTGATCATTTTCCATAGTGATGATTCGAGCATTGGTAAATGCAATCCGTCCCTTAGGTCGATCTGTTTCATATACCAATCCCACATCAGTTCCTTTTTCGGTTATTGGAGGAATACTATCAGGGGAATTTTTTAGGAAGGTGAACCTTTGGTTCACATCATTGGAAAAATATTCACTGCCTAAAGTCCAATGCAGTTTTTGGCTGTCGTTGGACCAATGTAGGCTATAACCTGCATCTTTAGCAACTTGAGTGACCGGGAAAGCTTTGCTTTTTGGGTCAAACTCGATGGTTTGTCCGGTTATCGTCATCGGTGCCACATAAGCTTTGTGCAAATTGGAGAACAACAACCATTTGTTATCAGGGGATGGCACAATATGATTGGCATATTTTGACTTAAAATGGGTGCGTTCGTCCTTGCCGTTCAAATCCACACTTTTAAGCTCTTTGGTCAAGGACCCGAAGAATTTTCCACCTGTTTGGTAGAAAACACGTTTGTTATCTGCACTAAAGGTTGGCGTCAATCCATTGCCAGTTAGCTTTTTCGCATTATTTCCATTGGAATCCATTACATAGATGCCCGGTTCCTTGGTATGGGTGTGCCCTTGGTCATTGCTTCCACCTTGTTTTCCGTAGACAATGTGTCTTCCATCATTGGAAAAGGAAGGGAATCTATAAATGCCTTTGGCTGAAGTCAGTTTAGTAGAGGTGCCTCCAGTAGCTGAAATTTTATGGATGGCGCCCAATTGGCCATCATCCCAAGTCACATAAACAATTTGTTTTCCATCAGGTGAAAAGGAAGGCTCAAATTCCAAGTCGGTACTCTTTGTCAAACGTTTTGGTTTGCCATTGGGTAAAGTTTTGGTCCATAAATGTCCCAAAGCACTAAAAACAATCCTCTTTCCATCCGGTGATGTTTTTACATGACGGATAACTTTAGCGTTAAACTCATCGGAGTCCACCTGATGCTGAACTTGAAGGGTTTCAGCAATCTTGATTTTTGTGTCAACCTGAAACGGGATAGTAGCAACCTGAAGATTCTCAATATTGATTTTTTGGATTTTACCTCCTGCCCAAAAAACAATTTCCTTGCTGTTGGGCATCCAACTAAAGTTGGGATACGTACCAAAAATGGCCCAGGCTTCCATTTGGTCCTTGTTTAGGGTGTCGTATATTGGCCATTCTTCGCCGGTTTCCAAATCATGGATGAACAGAACGGTTTTGGTGCGAACACGTTTTACAAAAGCAAGCTTTTTGTTGTCTGGCGATACCGTTGGTCGTGATGCGCTCCCAGGACCTCCTGTGATGGTGATGGTCTTTCCCGTTTCAAAATTGTAGCGTTTAACCGCATAGATTTGTGAATTGGGGTCCTTGTTATATTGAAAAAAACCTCCCGGATATAAATCTTCACAGTAGTACAAATATTTTCTATCGCTTGAAACCGAAGGTTCGTTAACGTCTTGTTGGTCATTTTTACGTTTGGTGAGTTTAAGACCACTTCCTCCAGTAATATGGTATTGCCACATTTCTCCAGCTCCCAAAGAGCGTTGCGAGGTAAAGTGTTTTCTGGCAATTAAATGGTTGCCATCAGGAGTCCAAACTGCATTATTCAGTAATCTGAAGTTTTCCTTGGTGATTTGTTTGGCATCGCCGCCATTAACATCCATAACCCAAATGTTATCACCGCCTCCTGCATCGGAAGTAAAGGAGATTTGCTTCCCATCCGGACTAAAACGAGGTTGGATCTCAAAGGGAAGGCCGGAACGCAAGGCTTTTGCATTTCCACCAGAAATGGGCATGATATAGATGTCTCCCAACATGTCAAAAACGATTTGTCTACCATCTGGACTGACATCGAGGTTCATCCAAGTGCCCTCATCTGTTGATAAGTCCACTTCATTGATAGTCCAATCTGTATAGGGGTTGGATACATCCCATTTTTTTTCATCCTTTTTATCTTGACTAAAGCCAATGATGGAAATGGAAAAGAATAGTAGCGAAAGAAATGCCTTGTTTTTCATGATTTACGAATTAGTCGGATAGCAAAATACGCATAACCAATCAAAAACTATCCAAGGAAATTAAAAAATCATTGAGCGCCCTGAGGTCCTTTGGAACCAAAGAATTTGAACCGTTTTGAAATCAACAAATTAGCTTATAGCCATAGCCTCTGACATTGATTATTTGAACCTCCGGATCGGCCTTTAGTTTTTTTCTGAGCTTGGTAATGAACACATCCATGCTTCGCGCATTGAAGAAATCATCATCTCCCCACAAGGTTTTTAGGATGGCCGAACGATCGAGAATGAGGTTCTTTTTTTGGACAAGATGATAAAGTAATTGCGATTCGCGATGGGTAAGGGTGGTTTCCTCGCCTTCAAGGAACAATACCTGTTTTATGCTATTAAAGCGAAACTTGCCAATGGTGATATCTTCTAAATTTTGCTGTAATGGAACCCTATTTAAAAGTCCATTTATACGCACTATAAGCTCTTCCATGCTAAATGGCTTCTTTAGGTAATCGTTACCACCGTGTTCAAATCCTTCCACCACATCTTTGGTCTGGGACTTCGCTGTCAGAAAAATAATGGGAATTGCCGGATTCTCAGCCCTGATTTCCTGGGCCAAAGTAAAACCATCTTTTTTGGGCATCATTACATCCAATACCAAAAGATCAGGTTTGTTTTGTTGGTAAGACCTCAAAGCTTTTTCCCCATCAGCGCATAGGGTGACTTTAAAATTTCGTGTTTCCAAACTTTCCTTGATGATCATCCCCAAGGCGGCTTCATCTTCGGCCAAGATTATTTTGGTAGGTTGGGTCATAGAAGGATTTTGAAAATAGTGTTTGTTTTATCGGGTACCAGCTGTAAAGTGCCCCCGTGTTTTTCAATAATTTTTTTGGAATAAAATAGCCCTATGCCGAAACCTTTGACATCATGTCGGTTGCCTTTTGGAATTCGATAAAATTTTTCAAAAATCCGGTCTCTTTGGGTCGGAGATATATTTCCTCCATTATCGGCAACGATAATTTCGACTTGATCCATCAAAGAATTCAAATTGACCTGAATCTGATTACCGCCATATTTGATGGCATTGTCAATAAGATTGGCCACCGCATTCTCAAAATGGAAAGGATCTACCTTAACTTGAATGTCAGAAATATTGGTGCTGAACAATAGTTCCTTTTCTGAAGTGATCATTTGGTATTTTTCGACCAATTGAGCAAGTATCTTTTTAAGGTCGCAAGGTTCTTTATTAATAATTAATTTATCATTGTCCAAGGTGGCGGTTTCCAAAAGTTTTTCCACCATTTGATGCAGTTTTTGCATCTGCTGATTGGAGATATCCAAATATTTCTCCGTTTTTACCTTGTCGTTTTGTTGGTTGAAGTTCCGTATCCCTTCAATGGCCGTAGTTACCGTGGCAATTGGCGTTTTGAACTCATGGGTAATATTGCTGATAAGGTCGTTTTTAATTTCAGACAGTTGTTTTTGCTTGGTTATGATATGAAGCAGGTGCAAAAGACATAAAATAATGGCCGCTGACAATGCAAATGAAAGTAGAATACCTGTCAGGCTTCGTTTTAGAATGGCAAGGGTCGGATTTGTGAAAAACAGCTGCAGCTGTTGTGAATCTGGAAGATAGGTGGACTTTGAGTGTGTCTTTAATTTGAAGGTCTTTGGCAAAATTCCCGTAGATCCAAAAATTACGGAATCATCTTTAAAATGAGCGAGTTTATAACCTATGGTGATGTCTTTTCGCTTGAGTTCGTGCACCAATAAACTATCCAATGCTTTATAGTCAATACTGTCATTTATAGCAGCGACAACCAACTTATTGGCGAGTTGACGCATTTCGCCCAAGCTATCCCTCATCTTTTGACGGAAGAGATGTAATGGAGTCAATTGTCGTTTACCACGCTCATTAAATTGTATAATGGAAATGGACTCTTTGGTGCTGTCTTTTTGGTTGGCGAGTTTTTGTTGTGTAAGAAAAGAATCTATCTTGATTTTTATCCGTGTAGAGTCTTTTCCAACGACCTTCCAGAAAAAATCACTGCGTCTTGGCCTATTTCTGGAATTAGGTCGTCCAAAAAAAGCAAAAAAATCAGTTTTGGCAAGCCCTGCATAATAAGCTTCCACACTGTTGTCCAAACTGATCTGCACCTCGTTGATCAACCGTTGTTTGTTGGCCTTATAGTTTTGGATGTTCCAATACACTTGAATACCAAGGGTTACAAGAATGGTCAGACCAATAAGGTAAACTAGCTTCCTATGTTTTTTATGTTCCACTACCTCTAAAGTAAAGGTTTGTTTTGGGAATTTATTTTCGCTTAACACTAGTTAACACTGGTTAACGGTATTTTCAAAGGATGGGGTCCAAATTTGTGGAAAATGTTGAACATAAAAGCACAGATATGAAAAGCACGAGATACATTCTCTCCGTCCTATCCTTAATGTTACTTGCTGGTAATGGAATTGCCCAGGAATTTCAAGGGAAGGCCACCTATTTCAGTAAGACCTCCATTGACTTGAATTTGGACGGGAGGCAGATTTCCGAGGCCCAAAAACAACGGATAAAGGAACGGATGAAAAACTTTTCAGAACGCACCTACGAACTAACATTTGATCAAGCGACCTCCCTTTACGTGGAAGAGGAAAAACTTGAATCTCCATCCAATCCCCAGAGAGGCGGTAGAGGTGGCTTTAGGGTGATTGC
The DNA here is from genome assembly GCF_053642935.1 of Flagellimonas sp. 2504JD4-2. Taxonomy (NCBI): domain Bacteria; kingdom Pseudomonadati; phylum Bacteroidota; class Flavobacteriia; order Flavobacteriales; family Flavobacteriaceae; genus Flagellimonas; species Flagellimonas sp. 2504JD4-2. Next base: position 1,331,453 of record NZ_JBSIOV010000001.1, read on the forward strand.
TGGTTTTGCTGGAGGAGGAAAATATTATAAGAATGTGCAACATCAGGAATACCTGAACCAAACTGAAATGTTCGGCAAACAATTTTTAATAAAAGATAGCCTTAACCAGTGGGAATGGGAATTGGGTTCTGAAACCAAAAAGATAGGAAACTATACTTGCTATAAGGCAACGGCTATAGCCCAGCCCGACACAACGTCGTTTGACCGTCTAAGGCGAATGGCGCGTAGGGGCAGAGGTGGACCGGAAAGCCAGGGAGGTGCTCCCGATCAGAACAAAAATGAAGTCGAAAAAAGAGATAGCACGGGTACACAAAGCAATTCTCTTTTGTCCCGAATTGAAGAACCTGAGGAGCGGGTTATCACTGCGTGGTACGCTCCTGAGATTCCAATTAGCCAGGGACCGGGGCCCTATTGGGGGCTGCCCGGTCTCATATTGGAAGTGAACGATGGCAGGACCGCTATACTATGCAGTAAAATAGTAATGAATGCCGAAGACAAAGAAGAGATAAAGGTACCATCCAAAGGAAAAAAAGTGAGTCAAGCCGAATACGATGAGATTTTGACCGAAAAAATGGAGGAAATGTCAGAGCGGTTTCGAGCCGGGAACAGACGTGGTGGTGGTAATGCGATACGAATAAGAGGCTAGGGAATGAAAAACTACAAATTCTGTGTTTGTGCCATCTTGATGGTGTTGGGATGCTATGCCCAAGCTCAAAAGGTAACGGTTAGCGGGATGGTGAAAGATAGTTTGGGGAATGCTTTGGATGTCGCGAATATTGTTGCCATCAACCAAGCAGATCAAAAATTGGACGGCTTTGGAATAACAAATCCCGAGGGGTATTACAAGATCAATATCAAAGCGAATGCAACATACACCTTAAAGGTGAGTTATTTAGGATTTCAGACACGAGAGATTCCGTTGACAACGGAAGAAAGTGACATAAAAATTGATGTTATGCTGTTTGAAAAGCCTGAAAGCTTGGATGAGGTGGAAGTGGTTTACGAAATACCTATAACTATACAGGGAGATACCATTGTCTATAATACCGATTCTTTCGTTTCGGGTACCGAAAAAAAACTAGCCGATGTGCTTGAAAAACTCCCCGGAATCGAAGTGAACGATGATGGTGAGATAGAAGTGGAAGGCAAGCAGGTAACCAAAGTAATGGTAGAAGGAGAAGATTTTTTTGATGGAGATTCCAAGTTGGCCTCAAAGAACATTCCTGCCAACGCATTGGACAAGGTAGAGGTGTTGCGCAACTATAGTGAGGTGTCGCAATTAAGGGGAGTGACCAATAATCAGGATAATGTGGCCTTGAATATCAAACTAAAAGAAGGAAAGAAGAAATTTTGGTTTGGTGAAGTAACGGGAGGTACCGGTGCTGATGAACGTTATGTGGCACATCCAAAATTATTTTATTATAGTCCGGAGTATAGCATCAATATCCTGACGGATTTGAACAATATTGGAGATCTTCCCTATACCGCACGTGATCTGCGAAATTTCACCGGAGGCTTACGGGGCGCTACCAGACAAAATAACGGTACCTTGTTCAATACAGGTTCCAACGATTTGGGCTTAAGTACGCTGCAAAACAATAGGGCCAAAGAGATCGATTCACGGTTTGGAGCAGTCAATTTTAGCTATAAACCTTCGGAAACATGGCGTTTTAGTGGTTTTGGTATTTATTCGTACAACAACAGTCTAATGGAAACCAATGCGGCCAGGACATTTATCACCAGCAATCAACAAGAATCCACAATTACTGGAACCGATCAAGTTTCTCAGTTGGGATTGATAAAGTTTGAAACCAATTTTAGTCCGTCTGATCATCTACAATGGAATTATGATGCTTTCATAAAACTTTCAGATGAGGAGGAGGCCGTAAACGTACTTTCTGTTGCGGATGTTACTGACAATATTGAGGAAAACAAGGTGCAAAGGCCGACCAACATTACACAGAATTCAAACGTGTACTACACTTTGAACAAAGACCATATTTTCGCCCTTGAACTACAATACGTTCATACGGATGAAGATCCTTTTTACAATGCAATTCGTGAAGAACAGCCTTTTTTGAATATTATCCCGTTCGACGATACGCAAAGTAATTTTAATATTGGTCAGGAACAGCGTGTATTGACAAATAGGGTTGATGCCAAATTGGATTATTATTGGGTTGTCGGCCCAAAAAGCAATCTAAACTTTACGCTCGGAACCACGGAGAGCAGTCAGAATTTCAACTCTAGCATTTTTCAGATTCTAGACGATGCATCAACCTTGAATTTTGGTCAAGATGAGTTGAACAATAGGGTAAGCTATGATTTTTCTGATATGTTTTTTGGGTTTCATTACAAACTCATAGCAGGTAAGTTTACTCTTAATCCCGGGTTTACAGTGCATAATTATACAGCTACCAACTCGCAGTTGGGCTCGGATGTAAAAGATGATCTTTTCAATATCGTACCCGACCTGTTTGTGAACCTACAATTAAAACAATCGGAAAGCATCAGGTTGAATTACAACGTTCGACGTAACTTCTCGGATATCAATCGATTTGCGCAAGGGTATGTATTCAGTAATTACAATTCGCTTTATCAAGGGAACCGGGATTTGGAGAGCGCACTTTACCACAATGTATCGCTGAATTTCTTCAGCTTCAATATGTTCAGCTTGCAGAATATTTTTGCCAACGCTTCATATAGCAAAAGAATAGATGCCTTTAAAAGCAGCACGGATATTGGAGGCATTAATCAGGCCAATACTACCATAAATTCGAATTTGGAAGATGAGACTTTTAGTGTATCGGGAAATTTTCAGCGCACATTTGGAAAAATTAAGGTAAGTACCAGGGCCAGTTTAAACTATTCCAACACCAATAATATTGTAAATGATGCCCCACGGAATTCTACCTCGTTATCCCAAAGTTATCGCGGATCTGTGGGTAGCAGCTTTGTCAATGCCCCAAATTTGGAAGTGGGTTATCGTTATACCATTAATGACTACAATAATGGTGGAGCGGAATCTACCTTTTTTACGGATCGTCCCTTTGCCAAGTTCGATATGGCATTCTGGAAAGGGTTTATCCTGTTAGCGGATTATGATTACTACTTCTATCGAGATAAATTGGGCACCGTGGAGAATAAATACGGTTTTTTAAATGCCAGTTTATCCTACCAAAAGAAGGATAGCAAATGGGAGTATAGTGTGAATGCCACAAATTTGACCAACAATCAAGTATTGAACAGTGATACCTTCAATGATCTGTTCTTTAGGACTTCTTCCTATGTGGTACAGCCTCGATACATCATCTTTAAGGTCAAGTATGACATTTAGGGTTCACTTTGGATAGAGATTAATTTTGGGGATTTTAAGTTTTCGCATACTTTTGCCGTCACAACAATGAGGAAAGATTTGACTGCTTGCAACCTCGCTAAAAAATGCTAAAAAGGAGTGTAAACTTTTTAGGGCTGTACCGTCAAATCTTACCACACAAATTAATACGTACATGCCATACCTGTTTACATCAGAATCCGTAAGTGAAGGCCACCCAGATAAAATAGCGGACCAAATCAGTGATGCACTTTTAGACAATTTTTTGGCGTTTGACCCAGAAAGCAAAGTTGCCTGTGAAACTTTGGTGACCACCGGGCAGGTAGTACTGGCAGGTGAAGTTAAAAGTGATACCTATCTCGATGTACAGCACATTGCAAGGGACGTTATCAACAAGATAGGTTACACCAAGGGAGAATATCAGTTCAGTGGAGATTCCTGTGGAGTGATTTCACTGATCCACGAACAATCGCAAGATATCAATCAAGGGGTTGACAGGGGAAGCAAGGAAGAGCAAGGTGCAGGGGATCAGGGAATGATGTTTGGTTATGCGACCAAAGAAACCGAGAATTATATGCCTTTGGCCCTTGATATTTCGCATAAAATCCTTCAGGTTTTGGCTGATTTAAGAAGAGAGGGCACAAGAATTCCTTATTTGAGACCAGATGCCAAAGCTCAGGTAACTATTGAATATTCCGATGAAAATGTGCCTCAGCGTATCGACACCATTGTAGTATCTACACAACATGACGAGTTTGATGCTGATGAAAAGATGTTGGCCAAAATAAAGGAGGACATCCTTTCAATTTTGATCCCGGAGGTGAAAAAATTACTGCCCGAATCCATTCAAGTCCTTTTTAATGATGATATTAAATACCATATCAATCCAACCGGCAAGTTTGTTATCGGTGGTCCCCATGGCGATACCGGTCTGACCGGACGTAAAATCATTGTCGACACCTACGGAGGAAAGGGTGCTCATGGAGGCGGAGCCTTTAGTGGTAAGGATCCTAGTAAAGTGGATAGAAGCGCGGCATATGCAGCTCGACATGCAGCAAAAAATTTAGTTGCTGCTGGAATAGCTGATGAAATCCTGGTACAGGTGAGTTATGCAATTGGAGTAGTGGAGCCTACTTCTATTTTTGTGGATACGTTTGGTACTTCCAAGGTGCAGTTGTCCGATGGAGAAATCGCCGAAAAAGCTTCGGAATTGTTCGATATGCGCCCTTTTGCCATAGAAGAGCGGTTAAAATTGAGAAATCCTATTTATTTGGAGACGGCAGCTTACGGTCATATGGGAAAACAGCCCCAGAAAATCTCAAAGGTTTTTGAATCTCCTTACAACGGAAAAGTTGAAAAGGAAGTTGAGCTTTTCACTTGGGAGAAATTGGACAGTGTTGATGCTATAAAAGAGGCCTTCGGACTTTAACGGCTTACTTTGTTTTTCATGATTTGAAGAAGGAAAAAGAATCCTTCTGGGAAAGAGATTTCTTCGTAGTTTTAGCAATCAGTCAAAATTTCTTTAAAATGAAAAGAATGTGTCGCCTTGTGATGCTGATGTCAGTTATGGCATTGGCAATTTCATCCTGTAAAAAAACCGTCAAAACAGAAGTCCAACTTGAAGATACCTATGTAGCCGACAACTACAATAAACAAGAAGTGGATGTAGAAATGCGCGATGGGATAAAATTGCACACAACCATTTATTCCCCAAAAGATACTTCAAAGGAATATCCCATTTTGATGCAGCGAACACCCTATAGCTCCAGACCCTATGGAGAGGGGAATTTCAGAAAGCGAATTGGACCCAACGTTCATTTAATGAAAGAAGGGAATATAATCGTATACCAAGACGTGCGTGGCAGATGGTTGAGCGAGGGACATTACGAGAATATGAGGGCTTATATTCCAAATAAGACTTCGGATGAAGATGTGGATGAAAGTTCAGATACCTATGATACCATTGAATGGTTGGTGAACAATGTGGAAAACAACAATGGTAGGGTTGGTGTATGGGGCATTTCATATCCCGGGTTTTACGCGACCTATGCCACTGTTGATGCCCATCCTGCTTTAAAAGCTGCTTCACCACAAGCCTGCATTGGCGACTTCTTTTTTGATGATTTCCATCATAACGGGGCATACTTGCTGAGCTATTTTAGGGCTACTTCCCTTTTTGGGACTCCAAGACCGAATAATGACCAGCCCATTGATACAGCTTGGTACACCCTGCCCGATATCCAAACGGAAGACCAATATCAGTTCTTTTTGGATGTTGGGCCATTGAAGAATTTAAATTCCTTTTTTGAATACGAGACAGCCGATACCCCGACCATGAGACCTGAGGGCCTTACGGATGATTATTTTTGGAATGAGCTCAAAGAGCATCCCAATTATGATGGATTATGGCAAAGCAGGGGAATCATTCAACACCTGAAGAATGTAAAGACCAATGTGGCCACAATGATTGTTGGTGGATGGTTTGATGCTGAAGACCTACATGGCCCCTTGGAAACCTATAAGAATATTGAACGTCACAACGAAGGAAACTATAATACCATGGTTTTTGGCCCATGGGACCACGGAGGTTGGGCAAGGAACGTGGATAGAAATGTTGTAGGCAACTATTACTTCGGGGATTCTATTTCCAGGTTTTATCAGAAAAATATTGAAACAAAATTCTTCAACCATTTCTTAAAGGGGGATGGGGATAAAAACAGTGGACTTCCAGAAGCCTATGTTTTTGATTCTGGACGTAAAGAATGGAAGACCTACGATTCATGGCCTCCCCAGGGAGTTGACAAACAGACCATGTTCCTGTCGGAGGACCAAAAATTGAGCTCAGAACAAAATGAGGTTTCAGATATTCAATTTGTTAGTGATGTAAAAAAACCCGTTCCCTATTCCGAGGATATCAAATCCGTTTTTACCCCAAGAAAGTACATGACGGACGATCAGCGTTTTGCTGCGCGCAGGTCGGATGTGCTCGTTTTTGAGACGGATGTGATGGAAGAAGATATGACCTTGGCTGGGGATATTCTCGCCAAATTGAAGGTGGCAACAACTGGAACCGCCTCTGATTGGATTGTAAAGGTGATCGATGTGCATCCTTCGGACACCAAAACCAATGAAGAAATGCAGGATCATCTCAAAATGTCCAACTATCATCTGATGGTGCGTAGTGAGGTCTTAAGAGGGCGATTTAGAAATAGTTTTTCCAAACCTGAACCTTTTACACCAAACAAGAAAACCGATGTGACCATAAAATTGCAAGACGTTTTCCATACCATCAAAAAAGGACATAAACTCCAGATTCAGGTGCAGAGCACTTGGTTCCCTTTAATTGATTTGAATCCACAGACCTATGTAGACAATATCTTCAAGGCGAATGAAGAGGATTTCAAGACTCAAACCCACACGGTATTTACAGATTCTAGCATAGAGTTTTCAGTTTTAAATTGAAAATGACCTCAGCTCGGAAAACCAAAAAACCATGGCCTACAAAGGCGGCGATGGAGCAAATTTATGAGGCCAAACTTTGGGGAGATAATGGTGCTGAATTCTATTCTGGTGACGGATCTCACCATCCTGAGATGGTAGAACCTTATGTTGACGTGCTTCAATCACTTTTAAAATCCTTTGAAAACCCATTGACCGTGGTTGACTTGGGTTGTGGCGATTTCAATATTGGTAAAGCATTGATTGAGAGCACCAAAAAATATATCGCAGTGGATATCGTGGAAGAGTTGATAAACTTCAATAAAAAGAAGTTCCAGCATCCAAATTTGGAATTCTATTGTCTGGATATTGCAAAAGATGAGCTGCCATCGGCCGATTGCGCTGTTCTACGCCAAGTATTGCAACATTTGTCCAACCAAGAAATCAAAAGCATTGTAAACAAGCTCTATGATTTCAAATATGTGGTTTTGACGGAACACCTACCTCATGGCGATTTTTCGCCCAATATGGACATCGTTTCAGGTCAGGGCATCAGATTAAAAAAACAAAGTGGTGTAGATTTACAGGAAGCTCCATTTTATTTAAAGGTGAAGGAAGCGAGGCAATTGTTAGTTGTAAACTCCCCAAGTTTAGGCGGAAGAGTGGTGACTACCTTGTTCGAGATGGCATGAGTTCAATTAAACTAACTTGGTGGACGAGATTTTCTGTTCTCTGGGGCTAAATCCGCAAAATTTCCCAAAATCATTAGGATTTTAAAACATTCTGATACTATATTTGTCCTCACAAGTTCAAACACGTATTGAATAGTTATCAAGAAAGGTGGAGGGAATAGACCCTATGAAGCCTTAGCAACCCTTGGCTGCTTATGTCAAGAAGGTGCTAAATTCTATCCCATGTGGGAATAGATAACAACAACCGATAGTTTCGGTTTCACTTTCTTATAACTTTTTGATTTTTCCTATCGACCTAAAGGTCGAGCAGGGTTTGGCTTTTTTGTGTTTTTAAAATGAATTTTAAAAACGATGTCATTCTCACGAAAGTGGGAATCTAAAAACGAAATAGTTTAATTAAAAGCAAAAAAATCATGAGTGATCAAAAATTTTCAACCAATGCTTTGCATGCCGGGCACGATGTTACCGTCAACGGAGGAACAAGGGCGGTGCCTATTTACCAAAGTACGGCCTATGTATTCAATAATGCCGACCACGCTGCGAATCTTTTCTCCTTGGCAGAATTCGGAAACATCTATACGCGGATCAATAACCCTACCAATGATATTCTAGAGCAGCGTCTGGCCGCTTTGGAAGGAGGAATAGCCTCTGTGGTTACTTCATCTGGGACCGGAGCGATAAATACAGCCTTGTTGGTTCTGTTAAAAGCTGGAGATCATATTGTTTCTTCCAATAGCCTTTATGGGGGAACGTATAACCTGTTTAGTGTGACTTTGCCGCGTTTGGGAATCACAACAACTTTTGTGGACCCTTCGGACCCAGCCAATTTCGGTAAAGCGGTTCAAGAAAATACACGTGCTTTCTTTGTAGAATCTTTAGGCAATCCAAAATTGGACGTATTGGATCTTAAAGCTATTTCCAAGGAAGCAAAAGCGGCCAAAGTGCCTTTTATTGTTGATAACACGGTGGCCTCTCCAGCTTTACAGAACCCCATAGAACACGGCGCCAACATTGTGATCCATTCCTTGACCAAATACATCAATGGAAACGGAACTGCCTTAGGCGGTGCGATTATCGATGCGGGAACATTCGATTGGGCCAATGGAAAATTCCCGGAATTTACGGAACCATCCCCAGGTTACCACGGATTGGTCTATCATGATGCACTTGGACCTGCCGCATTCATTGCCAAAGTCAGAATCGAAGGTCTTCGAGATCATGGAGCATGTTTGAGTCCATTCAATGCCTTTCAAATTATACAGGGATTGGAAACCTTGGAAGTCCGTATGAAAAAACACAGTGAAAATGCATTGGCAGTAGCAAAATGGTTAGAAGACCGGGATGAGGTGACCTGGGTCAATTATCCGGGTTTGGAGTCAAGCAAGTATAAGTCGTTATCTGATGAATATTTGCCTAAAGGACAAAGTAGTATTGTCACCTTTGGTGTAAAAGGAGGGTTCGAATCGGCCAAAAAAATAGCCGATGAAACCAAGATTTTTTCGCTTTTGGCAAATATTGGAGATACCAAATCATTGATTATTCACCCTGCAAGCACCACCCATCAGCAGTTGGATGATGCTCAGCAGGAATCCACAGGAGTGACCAAGGATTTGATTCGCTTATCTGTGGGACTTGAAGATCTAGCTGATTTAAAGGCCGATTTAGAACAAGCTTTTTCAACAATTGATAAATAGTAGGTTCCATAAAGATAATAACAGGTTTCCTCTCCTTTTAGGAAAGGATTAAGGTGAAGTAAACCCTTCACCCCAACCTTCTCTAAAGGGAGAAGGAGCAAAAGTCAAATATGCTCCACACATTAGAAATAAAGGATTTTACCACGATAAGTGGCGTTACCCAAGATTTGCAGTTGTCCTATCAAATTTTTGGAAAGGAGTTGCATACGGCCCCAATTGTTTTGGTAAATCACGCCCTTACAGGAAACTCGAATGTAACAGGAGAATCAGGTTGGTGGTCCGATTTGATTGGAAAGGGCAAAAGCATTGATGCCGATAAGTTTACCATTTTGGCCTTCAATATTCCAGGTAATGGATATGATGGATTTGTGATTGACAATTATAAGGATTTTGTGGCTGGAGATGTTGCCAAGACCTTTCTACAGGGACTAAATCAATTGAAAATTGACCGCTTGTATGCAATTATTGGCGGTTCCCTGGGTGGAGGTATTGCATGGGAAATGACGGCCTTAAATCCAAAGATCACGGAGCATCTGATTCCCGTGGCATCAGATTGGAAATCCACGGATTGGTTGATTGCAAATTGCCAGATACAAGAACAATTTCTTGTGAATTCAAAACAGCCTGTTCACGATGCCCGTATGCATGCCATGCTGTGTTATCGCACACCTGAATCGTTTAAAGAACGGTTCAAGCGTAGTACCAATGAGGAGCTTCAGGTTTTCAATGTGGAGAGCTGGTTGATGCACCATGGGAAAAAACTGCAAGAACGGTTTCAGTTGTCAGCCTATAAACTGATGAACCAATTGCTAAAGACCATCGACATCACAAGAGATGGTGATGAAGCGTTTAAGGCACTGCAAGAAAGTGAAACCAAGATTCACATTATCGGTGTCAACTCGGATCTGTTCTTTACTGCTGAGGAAAACAAAGAAACCTTTAGAAGATTGGCACTGGTTAATACCAATGTTACCTATGGGGAAGTGCAGTCCCTTCATGGACATGACGCTTTTTTGATGGAGTTTGAGCAGTTGGAAAAATTGTTGGAGCCTGTGTTTCAGAAAAATGGAAAGTCGGAACGCATCAAAATTCTAAAGTTTGGAGGGAAATCCTTGGCCAATGGAGAAGGAATAGAACGCGTTCTCAAAATTATTTCCAAAAAAGCCCAAGAAAAGGAACATTTTGCTGTGGTACTCTCGGCAAGGGGAAAAGCCACTGACCAACTGGAGTCGATGCTTAAGAAAGCGGCCAACGACGAAGATTTTGAAGAAGAACTTAAGTTTTTTGAAAACTATCAGAAAGAAGGATTGTCCAATACTTCCGTTATTGCCAACGAACTTAAGGCGGTTGAGAAAATACTTAAAGGGGTCTCGCTCACAGGGGATTACAGTGCGAAGACCAAAGATGAGCTTATGTCTTATGGTGAACTGATTTCAGGTAGAACTGTAACAGCTTTGTTGAAGGAAGCTGGAGTCAATGCAGAATTGCTGGATTCAAGGGATTTGATTAAAACCGATGACAATTTCACCAATGCTGAGGTAGATGAGGGTGTTTCCAAGGAAAATGTTATCCGAGCTTTTAAAAACCTGAACTCGGACGTAATTCCCATTGTAACCGGATTTATAGCTTCCAATAACTTTGGGGAAACCACAACTTTGGGTAGAAATGGCACTAATTATTCCGCAGCTTTGCTTGCCAATTTCTTGGATGCCCAAGAATTGCTCAACTACACCCATGTGAACGGTATTTATACCGCAAACCCCGATTTGGTTTCAGATGCTAAGCTGATCGATGTTATTTCGTATGCTGAAGCCAATGAGCTGGCCAATTTTGGAGCCAACATTTTGCACGCGAAGACCATAATTCCTCTTATTGAGAAAAATATTCCGTTGCGAATTCTAAATACCTTCAACAATGACAACCAAGGAACATTGATTGGACCCAAAACGGACAATGGAGGGATAAAATCTCTGTCGGTTTTAGAAGATGTTGCCTTGATCAACCTAGAGGGAAGAGGGCTTTTGGGCAAAGTGGGGATTGATGCACGGATTTTTAAAGCGCTAGGTCAGAATAACATCAATGTTGGAATTATCTCCCAAGGCTCTTCCGAAAGAGGAATTGGTCTGGTGGTCGATGCGAAGGAGGCAAGGAAAGCCAAAAAAGTACTCGATTTAGAATTTGAAACAGATTACACATCTCAAGATGTAAATCAAATTACCGTTATGAAAGATGTTTCAGTGATTTCCATCGTGGGAATGGACTTGAGCACTTTTCATAAACCCTTTAATGCTTTGGTGAAGAACCAGGTGGTACCCTTACTCTTCAACAATACTGTGACTGGTAAAAATGTGAGTTTGGTTTTGAAGAAGGCCGACTTGAACAAAGCGATCAATGTAGTGCACGGACAGATTTTTGGAATTGCCAAAAAAGTAAATCTGGCCATCTTCGGACATGGGAATGTGGGCGGAACTTTGATAGACCAAATATTGGATTCTAAAGACAGCATTGAAAATAGAAAAGATATTGACCTTCGGATTTTTGCCGTATCCAATTCCAAAAAGGTGCTGTTGAATGCCAAAGGGATTTCGAAAAACTGGAAGGGGAATTTGGACAAAAACGGAACCCCATATCAAATCGGGGAGATTATTGAATTTGCCAAGACCAATCATTTGGAAAACCTGATAGTGGTGGACAACACGGCAAGTGAAGGTTTTGTGGCCAGTTATGAAGAGTTTATAGACAGCGGGTTTGATCTGGTTTCTTCAAATAAAATTGCAAACACCTTGGGATTTGATTACTACAAATCAATCCGGAAACATTTGGAGAAAAACCAAAAGCAATACCTCTATGAAACCAATGTTGGGGCAGGACTCCCACTTATCGATACCATAAAACTGTTGCATTTATCTGGGGAGAATATCACCAGGATAAAAGGGGTGTTCTCCGGTTCGTTAAGTTATATTTTCAATACGTTTTCAGAAAATGATGTTGCGTTTTCCAGTATTGTGAAAGAAGCAATGGAAAAAGGGTTTACAGAACCAGATCCTAGGGAAGACCTCTCTGGAAACGATGTGGGAAGAAAGTTGTTGATTTTGGCCCGGGAACTTGATTTGCACAACGAATTTGATGATATACAAATTGAAAATTTAATTCCAAAGGAGTTACAACCTCTAAGTTTTGATGAATTCAAAGAACAGATTAATGTTATGGATGAGGTATACGGAAAAGTCAAGAAGTCCCAGAAAGAGGGCCACGTGCTTCGTTATATTGGAGATTTGCATGGAGACCTGCAACAAGACAAAGGCATATTGGATGTGAAACTCGTTTCTGTGCCCAAAGAAAGTGCATTGGGGCAGGTGAGTGGTTCAGATTCCATTATTGAGATTTACACAGAATCCTATGGCGAGAACCCTTTGGTGATTCAAGGTGCTGGAGCAGGCGCTGCGGTCACCGCACGTGGGGTTTTTGGTGATATTTTAAGAATAGCGGAAAAAATATAGTTTTGGCTGAATTTAGCTAAAACACAAAGCTTGTTTTGGTGGCTGAGCGGAGTCGAAGCCACAAAGAAGTATTATGAAAGGATTTCTCTATTTATTGGAATGTTCAGATGGAAGCTACTATACGGGAAGCACAATAGATTTGGATAAGCGAATAAAAGAGCACCAAGATGGAAGAGGAGCTAATCATACTAAAAAACGATTGCCGGTACAATTGGTTTATGTTGAAGAGTATTTGAGTATTGATGCGGCTTTTTATAGGGAAAAACAGGTTCAGGGGTGGTCGCGTACCAAAAAAGAAGCATTAATAAATGGAGAATTTGACACTTTGCCCAATTTGGCTGAATGTAAGAATGAAACGCATTGCAAATATTTTAAGGAGAAAGAATAATGTGGCTTCGACTCCGCTCAGCCACCGAAAAAGTAAATATGAGTCAGAAAAAACAATTTGAAACAGAAGCGATTCGAACGCAAATAGAGCGCACACAATTCTTGGAGCATTCGAGCCCAATGTATTTGACCTCAAGCTTTGTTTTTGAGGATGCTGAGGATATGAGAGCTTCTTTTGCCGAAGAAAAGGACCGAAATATCTATTCGCGTTACTCCAATCCCAATTCTTCTGAGTTTATCGATAAAGTGTGCAAAATGGAGGGAGCAGAGAGCGGTTTTGCCTTTGCTTCGGGTATGGCAGCGGTATACGGTACTTTTGCAGCCCTGTTGGAAAGTGGAGACCATATCGTCTCTTGCAGGAGTATTTTTGGATCTACCCATACGTTGTTTACCCAGTTTTTTCCTAAGTGGAACATTACAACCAGCTATTTCAATGTTAATGATGTGGACAAGGTTGAAAGTTTGATTACGGACAAGACCAAAATCATTTATGCTGAATCCCCGACCAATCCGGGAGTGGATGTTTTGGACCTGGAGATATTGGGGAACGTAGCCAAAAAGCATAACCTGATCTTTATTATCGATAATTGCTTTGCTTCTCCGTATTTGCAGCAGCCTATAAAGTTTGGAGCACATTTGGTTATTCATTCAGGAACAAAATTGATGGATGGTCAAGGACGGGTTTTGGCGGGGATCACCGTGGGAAACGAGGATCTTGTCGATAAAATTTACCGTTTTTCAAGAATAACGGGACCATCGCTTTCCCCTTTCAATGCATGGGTTTTGTCCAAAAGTTTGGAAACTTTGGCGCTTCGAGTGGATAGACATTGCGCAAACGCACTGCAATTAGCTACTTTTTTGGAAAGTCATCCCAAGATAGCATGGGTCAAATATCCTTTCTTGAAATCGCATCCTAAATATGAGGTGGCCAAAAAACAGATGAAGGCTGGTGGATGTGTGGTTGCTTTCGAGGTAAAAGGAGGTCTTGAGGCTGGACGAAAGTTCTTTGATTCCGTAAAAATGTTGTCCCTTTCGGCCAATTTGGGGGATTCGCGCAGTATAGTCACCCATCCGGCATCGACAACACATAGCAAGTTGACCGTCGAGGAACGAAAATCCGTTGGAATTTCTGATGGCACGGTACGGATTTCAGTTGGTTTGGAGCATATTGATGATATCATTGCAGACATCGAACAGGCACTGGACTAAACATTTTTTCCTTTTGACCTAATGAGGACAGCCAATTGTTAAAATTCGCTATCTTCGTGGGATGCTGTCAAAGAAGACAAAATATGGCTTAAAAGCCCTTACCTATCTGGCTTCCCTTGAAAGCCGGGAACCTGTTCAGATTGCGGAAATTGCAAAGCATGAGAACATTTCCCAAAAATTCCTGGAAAGCATATTGCTTACCTTAAGACGGAATGGGTTTTTAGGTTCAAAAAAAGGCAAGGGGGGAGGCTATTATTTGATCAAGGAGCCAGAAGATATCTTAATGACCGCGGTAATGCGGGTATTGGAAGGCCCCATAGCAATGGTTCCCTGTGTAAGTCTCAATTTTTACGAAAAATGTGATGACTGTCCTGACGAGAACAAATGTTCTGTCAATAAATTGATGCTACAGATAAGGGATAGCGCTCTTGAAGTCTATAGAAATAACACCTTAGCCGATCTGATTTCCTAGTTCGAATTCGATACTGATTCTGTTTCGGGATCAATAAATTCATAAAATTCCAGCACACATTTGTTAAAATCTACAAAAACGATAGGGTAATGGTAATTTTATACCGATTTTAACGATTCCATTAGTATAAAACATGTATGTTTGTATTTCCTAGTAAATCTATAGGATAATGTTATGATCGCAGACCAACTGATACTTAGCAACAAAAAGGAAAAAACATCTTTCCAAAAAGATAAGAATTCAGAGAGACCGATTCGAAGTATTGCAAAAGCTGTAAGCTGGAGGGTGGTAGGAACCCTGGATACTTTGATCATCTCTTATTTTTTTGTTGACGAAGTTGTCTTGGCCGCTTCCATAGCCTCCGCGGATTTTGTCACCAAAATGATTCTATATTTTTTCCATGAAAGAATTTGGAACAAGGTTGGCTGGGGAAAATAAAAAAACACGATATGGCATTTACACAAGAGAGCATAGAAAATTTAAATCGACAGTTCAAAGGCATTGATCCACAAGAAATTATTTCTTGGGCCATCGCAAATGGAAATACCCCTGTGGTGACCACCAATTTTCGCCCCTACGAAGTGGCGATACTTCACGCCGTTACCGATATTGATCACGACATTCCTGTGGTATGGTGCGATACGGGCTATAATACACCCAACACCTACAAGCATGCGGAAGAGTTGATTTCAAGATTAGGGTTGAATATAAAACTTTACGTACCAAAACAAACTGCTGCCCATCGTGATGCCATAATGGGAATTCCGCAAATAGATGACCCATTACATGCCGTATTCACCGAACAAGTTAAATTGGAACCTTTTAGAAGAGCCATGGGGGAGCACAAACCAGATGTCTGGTTCACCAACCTGAGAAAAGGACAAACCGCTCATAGGGATTCTTTGGATGTACTGAGCTTGAGTAGCGATGGAGTGCTAAAAGTAAGCCCGTTCTATCACTGGAGCGATACCCAGTTGGATGCTTATCTAAAAGAATACAATTTGCCAAACGAACATAAATATTTTGATCCCACAAAAGTGTTGGAAAACCGGGAGTGTGGATTGCATACCTAAAAGAAAATAAAACATTGAGCACACTTTTAGAAGAAATACAAAAACCTGAAATATTGGATTTGGAAAAAAGACCAAAGGCCAATGCGCTAGAGCATGAGGCCATTTATATTATCCGCGAAGTTGCGGCCCAGTTTGAAAAACCGGTATTGTTGTTTTCGGGAGGAAAGGATTCCATCACCTTGGTGAGACTGGCCCAAAAGGCATTTTGGCCAGCGAAGATTCCATTTCCTTTGATGCATATTGATACAGGACATAATTTCCCAGAAACAATCGAGTTCCGGGATAAATTAGTTGAAGAGTTGGGCGTTGAGCTTATCGTGAGAAATGTACAGGATTCAATAGATCAGGGAAAAGTAGTGGAGGAAACTGGAAAATACGCCAGTAGAAATATGCTGCAGACCACTACTTTATTGGATTCCATCGAGGAATTCAAGTTTGATGCTTGTATCGGAGGTGCTCGTAGAGATGAGGAAAAAGCAAGGGCCAAAGAGCGCATATTTTCTGTTCGTGACGATTTTGGCCAATGGGATGAAAAAAACCAACGCCCAGAGTTGTTCGATATGTTGAACGGTGAGATTGAAATGGGACAAAACGTTCGGGTTTTTCCAATCAGTAACTGGACAGAGCTTGATGTTTGGAGCTATATTGAAAAAGAAAATATTGAGATTCCATCCATATATTTTGCGCACAAGCGTAATACGTTCCTTCGGGATGGCCTGATTTGGTCCGCGGAAGATGATGTAGTGTTCCGCGCTGATGACGAAGTGGTGGAGGAGCGAGTGGTTCGTTTCAGAACTGTGGGTGATATGAGCTGTACGGCAGCGGTAGCATCTTATGCCGATACCATCGATAAGGTGGTCGCCGAAATCAGGGAATCAAAAATCTCAGAACGAGGTGCTAGAATAGATGACAAACGTTCCGAAGCAGCCATGGAAAAACGAAAGCAACAAGGGTATTTTTAAAGGATTATGGAAGTATTGAAAATTGCTACGGCAGGTAGCGTGGATGACGGTAAAAGTACCTTGATTGGGAGACTGTTATATGACACCAAATCGTTGACAGACGATAAATTGGAAGCCATTGAGCGTACCAGTAAACAAAAAGGGTACGATTATCTGGATTTTTCGTTGGCAACTGACGGTTTGGTAGCGGAAAGGGAACAGGGAATCACTATTGATGTGGCCCATATCTACTTTTCAACAGCAAACAAGAGTTATATCATAGCGGATACTCCCGGACACGTGGAATACACTAGAAATATGGTTACGGGAGCATCAACTTCCCAAACGGCTATCATACTCATCGATGCCAGAAAAGGAGTAATTGAGCAGACCAACAGACACTTTTTTATTAATAACTTATTGCGTGTCAAAGAAGTGATTGTTGCCATCAACAAAATGGATTTGGTGGATTTTTCGGAAGAAAAATATAATGCGATAAAAGCTGACTTTGAGCAGTTAATGGACAAACGTGATTACGCAGATCAAAAAATCACGTTTATCCCGATTAGTGCATTAAAGGGAGACAACGTAGTAGAGAAATCCGAGAATACACCTTGGTACGATGGCGAGACCATATTGGAACACTTGGAAAGTTTGGATTTGGCTGCAGTATCCAATGTGGGGACCCCAAGGTTTCCGGTACAATATGTGGTTCGACCCAAAACCGAGGAATTTCATGATTTTCGCGGATTCGCAGGGAAAGTATATGGTGGAGAGTTGAATGTTGGGGATGATGTTGTGGTTTTGCCTTCCATGACACGAAGCCGAATCAAGAGCATTTATTTCTACGATCAGCAATACGAAACAGCGCCAAGACGATCGTCGGTGACCATTACCTTGGAAGATGAGGTCAATGTGAGCAGGGGAGATATGTTGGTGAAAACAGGTGATTTACCCACAATAGACAAACAACTTATAGCTACGGTTTCTTGGATGGATTCCGATAACCTTACAACGGGCGGTAAGTATGTGGTGCAGCATGGGATAAACAAGGTATTGGCAAAAGTAGATGCCATCGAACATAAGATTCACCCCGATTATTCAGGGATTGAAGAGAACGTTTCAAGCTTACAAATGAATGATATTGCCAAAGTAAGGTTGAAGTTGAACAAACCTATTTTTTACGATCGGTTCAAAGATCATCGTACAAACGGTTCCTTTATCATTATCGACAGTAGAACAAATACAACGGCAGGTGTTGGTTTCATAAATTAAATGCGACCAACCAACGCCGGATTGGATAACCCAATTTTGAATAAAACCTATTAACCAGATAGGAAAAATAGAAAAATGAGAAGCTTTAGAACAGAAATAGAGAATCCAGTAGTTGAAAATGACATTATTGAATTGGAAAGAAAGATTCGCCAGTTTAAAGGAGGCGAATTGGATGAAGAAAAATTCAGGAGTCTACGTTTGGCCCGTGGAGTTTACGGTCAGCGTCAGCAAGGAGTTCAGATGGTTCGTATCAAATTACCTTATGGTAAAGTAACCTCCAACCAATTGCTACGCATTTGTGATGTTTCTGATGAGTACTCAAGAGGAAGACTGCATATCACCACACGTCAGGATATTCAAATCCACTATGTGGATCTTGATCGTACTCCTGAACTTTGGGCCGAGTTGGAACGGGATGATGTCACCCTACGTGAAGCATGTGGAAATACCGTTCGTAACGTAACCGCCAGTGAAACTGCTGGAATTGATGTTGACGAACCCTTCGATGTGTCTCCTTATGCACATGCCGTTTTTCAATATTTCCTAAGAAACCCCATAGGTCAGGAAATGGGAAGAAAATTCAAGGTTTCTTTCTCGTCAAGCGATGCAGACACAGGTCTTTCCTATATGCATGATTTGGGCTTTATTGCCAAGGTTAAAAATGGGGAAAGAGGTTTTAAAGTAATGTTGGCTGGTGGATTGGGGTCCCAACCTCGCCATGCAGATGAGCTTTACAGCTTTTTACCAACGGATAAAATTGTTCCCTTAATGGAAGGGGTAATCCGTGTTTTTGACAGATACGGAGAACGTAAAAGTCGAGCTAAGGCCCGTATGAAATTCTTATTGAAGGATATTGGTTTGGAAGGATTCAAGGTGTTGTTGGAAGAAGAACAATTGGCCATTCCGATTCAATCATATCCCATAGATTTTGAAAGTTATCCAAAACCTGTGGTTGCCAATGTCGAAGTTCCTTCAGTACAGATTGAAGAAAAGGAGAAATTCGAACAATGGAAATCAACCAATCTGGTTCCGCAAAAACAAAAAGGCTATGTAGCTATAGGAATCAAAGTGTTATTGGGTGATTTTTATACGGATAAAGCAAGGGAATTGGCCAAACTGGTCCAAGATTATGCCGCTGGTGAAATTCGTTTATCACTTCGTCAAAATATTCTAATCCCTTTTGTAAAAGAGGAGTTGGTCCCATTTTTCTATTCGGAGTTGAAAAAATTAGACTTTGTAGAAGCGGGATATAATAAAGCATTGGATATAACTGCTTGTCCAGGTACAGATACCTGTAACCTTGGTATTTCTAGCAGTACAGGAATCGCGGAGGAATTGGAGCGAGTTATAAAAGCCGAGTATCCACAGTACATCAAGAACCCAGATGTGGTCATCAAAATAAGTGGTTGTATGAACGCCTGTGGTCAACATAACATGGCAAACATCGGATTTCAAGGAATGTCCATCCGTACCAAGGATAAATTAGTGGCTCCAGCACTTCAAGTGCTGTTGGGTGGCGGAAACTTTGGAAACGGTAAAGGTAGATTTGCCGACAAAGTGGTAAAAATCCCAAGTAAGCGAGGCCCCCAGGCCCTCAGATTGATTCTGGATGATTTTAATGCAAACGGGAATGGGGCTTCCTTTGCTGATTATTACTGGGAAAAAGGAGAACAATATTTTTATGAGTTCCTAAAACCACTTACAGATATTGAAAACCTCACCCAAGATGATTTTATCGATTGGGGTACTGAGGAAAAATACAAGAAAGAAATCGGAATAGGCGAGTGTGCAGGGGTTATTGTGGATCTGGTAGCTACGCTATTCTTTGAAAGTCAAGAGAAGATTGAGAAGGCGGAAGAAGCCTGGGCCGAAGAAAAATGGGCTGCAAGTATTTACTATTCGTATCAATCTATTGTAAACTCAGCCAAGGCACTTTTAACATCCGAAAAAGTTAAAGTAAACACGCATTCTGGAATCATCAAGGATTTTGACAGATTGTATGTTGAAACCGGTAAAATAGACTTGGCGATAAGCTTTGAAGACATAGCACTTCAATTAAACAAAAACAAACCTACGCAGGAGTTCGCTAAATCCTATTTGGAGGACGCAAAGCAGGTTTTGGAAGTGTTGGAAGACTTTAGAAAATTAGAATTGGCACATGTATAACGGCAAGCTGACAGTGGTAGGGGCTGGCCCCGGGGATGTGGATTTGATTACCCTAAAGGGAATCAAGGCATTACAGAGCTCGGACGTTGTATTGTATGATGCTCTTGTTGATATTGAACTGTTGAATTATGCCTCAAAGGCCGAGCATATTTTTGTGGGCAAACGCAAAGGATGCTATGCCTACCAGCAAGATCAAATCAATGAATTGATTGTGCAACGGGCAAGTTCGGGCAAGCATGTGGTTCGATTAAAAGGAGGTGACCCATTTGTATTTGGAAGGGGAGCCGAGGAGATGGAATATGCGGCAGCCTATGGTTTGAATGTTGAGGTTGTTCCTGGGATTTCGTCTTCAGTGGCGGTGCCAGCATCCCAAAACATTCCAGTGACCAAAAGAGGTGCTTCGGAGAGTTTTTGGGTGATTACAGGTACTACCAAAGAGCATAAGTTGTCCGCGGATGTAGCTTTGGCGGCTAAATCAAATGCCACCGTTGTGATTTTGATGGGCATGTCAAAATTGAATGAGATCACCGAGCTCTTCGCCAAGGAAGGAAAATCGGATGTACCGGTTGCTATCATTCAGAATGGTACAACGGACAATGAAAAAATTGGAATTGGCACAGTCTCAACTATTGTGGAGAAGGTAAGTGAACAACAGTTGTCAAATCCGGCCATAGTTGTGATTGGTGAAGTTGTAAAACATCGACAAAAAATAGCGGAGATTCAAAAGAACTCCATTGAAACGGGAATTAAATTGTTTGAAAAAGTATAATTATCGGCTCTGGCTGAGACTTTAAATTAAGATTATGATTAAAACAGATATACTGATAATTGGAGCGGGACCAACAGGATTGTTTACGGTCTTTGAAGCGGGACTGCTAAAGTTGAAAACGCATTTGATTGATGCACTACCACAGCCTGGAGGTCAATGCTCGGAGATTTATCCAAAGAAACCTATTTACGATATCCCGGCCTATCCTGAGATTTTAGCTGGTGATTTGGTAGACAGACTTATGGAGCAGATCAAGCCTTTTGAACCCGGGTTCACTTTGGGTGAGCGAGCCGATACTTTGGAAAAACAAGAAGATGGTTCTTTTATTGTTACCACGAACAAAGGGACTAAGCATCATGCCCCTGTTGTGGTCATCGCTGGTGGATTGGGCTCTTTCGAACCTAGAAAACCTCTGATTTCCAACATAAGTGATTTTGAGGACAAGGGAGTGGCCTATATTATCAAGGACCCAGAAGTATATCGGGATAAAAAAGTGGTCATCGCCGGTGGTGGTGATTCAGCCTTGGACTGGGCAATTTACCTGGCAGATGTGGCATCCGAAGTATCCTTGGTACACCGTAGAAATGAATTCAGGGGAGCCTTGGATTCTGTTGAAAAAGCTTCCGAGCTGGCAAAATTGGGCAAGATCCAATTGTACACCGAAGCAGAGGTGAAAGAACTACACGGAGAGGATGAGTTAAAGGCGGTGGTCATTAAGCATAATGATGAAGCCAAAGGAGAGACCTATGTGGAGACAGACAATTTTATTCCGTTGTTCGGACTTTCCCCTAAACTTGGACCTATTGGCAGTTGGGGCCTGGAAATAGAGAAAAATGCGATCAAGGTCAATAATTCGAAGGACTATCAGACCAACATACCCGGAGTTTTTGCCATCGGGGATGTAAATACCTATGAAGGAAAATTAAAATTGATCTTATCCGGATTCCATGAGGCGGCGGTAATGTGCCAATATGCCTATCAGATTATCAATCCAGATAAACGATTTGTCATGAAATATACCACTGTTGGCGGTGTGACCGGATTCGACGGTTCCAAAAAAGAGGCCAAAAAAGAGGTGGTGCAAAGTATAGTCTAAAAGTTTTTTTAGGTTATTTGAGTTAGTCAAACCTTCCATTGTTCCACTTTGGAAGGTTTTAACTTGTAAAAAAGGGGAATTTAAGTTGCTTTTGATTGGAAAGTGTGGTTATTTTGTTCCCAGTTCATTTAAAAATTGAAATTGTTATCAAGAAAGGTGGAGGGATTGGACCCTTTGAAGCCTTAGCAACCCTTTAATCCACATAAAGAAGGTGCTACATTCTACCCTTGTCCTGAACTAGTTTCAGGACCTCATGGAAAAAAACTCTCCATGATGCGGGAAGGATAACATAGGATGTTTTCCTAACGTATTCCTGCATTTTTCTTGATACCATTTATAACCCTAATTAAAGGGAATTGTGTTATGACGCGTATCGAAGAAATATTACACAATCGGATTTTGGTGTTGGATGGGGCCATGGGCACCATGTTACAACGTTATAAGTTCGAAGAAGAAGACTTTAGAGGTGACCGCTTTAAGGATTGGGAACATCCTTTAAAGGGAAATAACGATTTACTGTCTTTGACGCAACCTCAGGCTATTGCTGAGGTGCATAGAAAGTACTTTGAGGCTGGTGCAGATATCGTTGAGACCAATACTTTTTCCGGAACATCCATCGCCATGGCCGACTATCATATGGAGGATTTGGTATATGAGCTCAATTATGAATCTGCGCGCATAGCCAAGGAAGTAGCGAACGAATTTACAGCCAAGGAACCCCATAAACCAAGATTTGTAGCAGGAAGTATTGGTCCTACCAATAAAACGGCCAGTATGTCTCCCGACGTCAATGACCCTGGATTTAGAGCTGTCTCATTTGATGAACTTCGAGAAGCCTATAAAGAACAGGTGGAAGCGCTACTGGATGGAGGCTCAGATATCCTTTTGGTAGAAACTATTTTTGACACGTTAAATGCTAAGGCAGCCCTGTTTGCTATCGAGGAAGTAAAGGAGGAGAGGAATATTGAAGTTCCCGTAATGGTAAGTGGTACTATTACGGATGCCTCCGGCAGAACACTTTCTGGTCAAACTGCGGAAGCTTTTTTGATTTCAATTTCACATATCCCGATTCTTTCGGTAGGATTCAATTGCGCTTTGGGGGCAAAACAACTGGTTCCCCATTTAGAGGTGGTCTCTGCAAAAACGATTTATGGTGTTTCGGCGCATCCGAATGCCGGATTGCCAAATGCTTTTGGGGAATATGACGAATCTCCAGAAGAAATGGCTTCCCAAATCAAGGAATATGTCGAAAAAGGGTTGGTGAATATCGTTGGAGGATGCTGTGGTACCACTCCAGAACATATTAAGGCCATTTCCGATTTGGTCAAAAACTATGAACCACGAAAACTTGCTGTTTCCGTATGAGTAATCAAAAACCAAGATATCTAAAGTTATCTGGCCTTGAGCCTTTGGTAATTACCCCTGAAAGTAATTTCATCAACGTAGGGGAACGTACCAATGTGGCCGGGTCCAAAAAGTTTCTTCGTCTGATCAAAGAGGAGAAATATGATGAAGCTTTGGATGTGGCCCGACATCAAGTAGAAGGTGGGGCCCAGATCATAGACATCAATATGGACGATGGCCTTATCGACGGTAAGGAAGCTATGGTCAGATTTTTGAACTTGATTGTCTCAGAACCCGATATTGCCAGGGTCCCCATTATGATAGATAGTTCAAAATGGGAAATCATAGAAGCGGGATTACAAGTTGTCCAGGGAAAATGCGTGGTCAATTCCATCAGTTTAAAAGAAGGAAAAGAACAGTTTATCCATCAAGCTAAATTGATAAAACGGTACGGAGCAGCTGTTATCGTAATGGCATTTGATGAGGTTGGGCAAGCGGACACCTATGAAAGACGAATTGAAATTGCTGAACGCTCATACCGAATTTTGGTGGATGAGGTCAAATTTGCCCCTGAGGATATCATCTTTGACCTTAACATCTTTCCCGTGGCCACCGGAATGGATGAACACAAGCTCAATGCCCTCGATTTTATCAATGGAACCAGATGGGTGCGGGAAAATCTGCCTTATTGCAGTGTAAGTGGTGGAGTCAGCAATGTTTCCTTTTCGTTTAGGGGAAACAATCCCGTTCGGGAGGCCATGCATTCTGTTTTTCTCTTTCATGCCATTAATGCCGGAATGAATATGGGAATCGTGAACCCAGCTTTGCTGGAAGTCTATGATGACATTCCTAAAGATTTGTTGGAGCATGTAGAAGATGTAATTCTCAACAGACGGGATGATGCCACAGAAAGATTGTTGGAATTCGCTGAAACGGTGGTCGGAAAAGCCAAGGAAAGCAAAGTTGATTTGTCTTGGAGGGAAGAACCATTGCAAAATAGGATTACCCGTGCCTTGGTCAAGGGAATAGACCAGTATATTGTAGAGGATGTGGAAGAAGCCCGTCAACAGGCTGCCAGACCACTTGAGGTCATCGAAGGGAATTTGATGACTGGAATGAATGTGGTAGGGGACCTGTTTGGAAGTGGGAAAATGTTTTTACCTCAGGTGGTGAAATCAGCTCGTGTGATGAAAAAGGCGGTAGCATACCTTACTCCGTTTATTGAAGAATCTAAAGATTCCGATACGCAAGCTGCGGGAAAAATATTAATGGCTACTGTTAAAGGAGACGTCCACGATATCGGGAAGAACATTGTAAGTGTGGTTTTGGCGTGCAATAACTATGAAATTGTGGATATGGGTGTGATGGTTCCACCTGAGAAAATCATCAATAAGGCTAAAGAAGAACAGGTCGACATTGTCGGTTTGAGTGGTTTGATTACTCCTTCTCTGGATGAAATGGTTTTTTTGGCCAAAGAAATGGAGCGCCAAGACTTTAGTGTACCATTGCTGATAGGTGGAGCAACAACCAGTAAGGCTCATACTGCGGTTAAAATCGACCCGGTATACAGTCATTCCGTGGTACATGTAAATGACGCATCCCGGGCAGTGACCGTTGTCGGTGACTTGTTACAAAAAGAGACTTCGGATAAGTATAAAAAGTCAATCAAGCTGGATTATGAAAGCTTTCGGGATAAATTCTTGAATCGTACCAAACAAAAGGAATATCTGACTTTGGAAGAGGCAAGAAGCAACAAACTCCAGATTGAATGGAATCCATCAGACATTGTGAAACCCAAGGATGTGGGAATTCAAGTTTGGGAAGATTTCAATTTAAAAAAACTTACAGATTTCATTGATTGGACCCCATTTTTCAGAAGTTGGGATTTACATGGAAAGTATCCTGACATCCTTAAGGATAAAGTAGTAGGGAAACAGGCCACAGAGCTTTTTGAAGATGCTCAAAAGATGCTCAAGAAAATTTTGGACGAAAAACAATTGAAAGCCAAGGCCATTTTTGGATTGTTCCCCGCGAATCAAATAGGTGAAGATGATATAGAAATAGTTTCTCCCTCTCCGGGGGAGATGTCCAACGGACAGAGGGGGGTATTTCGCACTTTGCGTCAACAATTGAAAAAAAGAGCTGGGGTACCAAATATTGCTTTAGCAGATTTTATAGCACCAAAATCTTCTGGAATTCAGGACTACATGGGATGTTTTTGCGTGACCACTGGATTTGGTACACAGGAATTGGCGAAGAAGTATGAAGACAAGCTAGATGACTATTCCTCTATTATGGTAAAGGCATTGGCTGACCGTTTGGCGGAAGCTTTTGCCGAATACCTGCATAAGGAGGTGAGGGCAAAGCATTGGGGCTATGCATGCAAAGAAAGTTTGTCCAATAATGAACTGATCGACGAGAAATATCGTGGAATAAGACCGGCACCTGGTTATCCCGCTTGTCCTGACCATCTTGAAAAACTCACTATTTGGGAACTTCTAGGTGTAGAGGAAAAAATAGGGGTAAAACTGACAGATGGTTTGGCCATGTGGCCTGCTGCCAGCGTAAGTGGATATTATTTTGGACATCCACAGGCCAAGTATTTTGGACTTGGAAAAATTAAGCAAGATCAGGTAGAGGATTTTGCCAACAGAAAAGGAATTGAACTGGAGAAGGCACAGAAATGGCTAGCTCCCAATATTGTTGATAGTTGAAATTTGTCATTCCTGTGAAGACAGGAATCCATAAAAATTATAATAGATAAGATTCCCACTATTGTGGGAATGACGGAATACATTTATGAAAGTAACCGACCACATAAAACAAGCTAAAGAAGAAACACTCTTCAGTTTTGAGATCATACCGCCCGTAAAAGGGAAGAGCATCCAAGAACTTTATGACAACATTGACCCTTTGATGGAGTTTAAACCTCCATTTATTGATGTCACTACCTCTCGCGAGGAATATGTTTATATCGACAGGGATGGTCTTTTGGACAAGAAATTAACGCGTATGCGTCCTGGAACTTTGGGAATTTGTGCGTCGATTACGCATAAGTATAATGTGGATACTGTTCCCCATGTACTGTGTGGTGGTTTTACCAAGGAAGAGACCGAGTACTTGTTGGTGGATTGTCATTATTTGGGGATTGATAATGTAATGGCGTTGAGAGGAGATGCTATGAAAGAGGAAAAATATTTTTCTCCAACCAGTGGCGGACACCTATATGCCTCGGATTTGGTCAGTCAGATCCAGGCTTTAAACAAAGGAAATTATTTGCATGAAGTCATCGAAACAGACAATTGCGCTGACTTTTGTGTCGGGGTGGCCGGATATCCAGAGAAACACATGGAAGCGCCTTCACTGAAGTCCGATTTAAAACGATTGAAGCATAAAGTGGATTTAGGTGCCGACTATGTGGTAACACAGATGTTCTTCGACAACAAAAAGTTCTTCACGTTTGTGGATGCCGCCCGTGAAATGGGTATCAATGTACCAATTATTCCCGGAATCAAACCAATTGCCGTCAAAAGACACCTACAATTGTTACCTCAAGTATTTCGTGTGGATATTCCAGAAGATTTGATTGATGCTGTCGAAGGTTGCAAAAACAACAAGGAAGTAAGGCAAGTAGGGGTTGAATGGTGTATTCAACAATCCAAAGAACTTAAGGCAGCAGGTGTTCCGGTCTTGCATTACTATTCGATGGGAAAATCAGATAATATCAAGGCCATTGCCAAGGAGGTTTTTTAATTTCCTACTTTAGCGCTTCATGAAGCGCCTACTTTATTTATGTGTTGTGTTATGCTGCTTTAATGGATTTTCCCAAACAAAGGAAACCCCAAAAAAGTATGTGTTGGATGCTAGTCAGTTTTATGGCTCCATACTTTTGCACAATACCGACATTTCCCATTTAATAACCAATCACCCAGGCGGACTTATTCTTGGGTTTAACCGAAAAAGGTTTGGAAACGAGGAATGGGAATCGAAATATGGGTATCCGGATACAGGATTTTCGTTCATCTACCAAAATATGAACAACTCTACTTTGGGAGAAAATTTTGGATTGTATGCGCATTATAACTTCTATTTCTTTAAGCGGAATTTACAGTTCCGGGTAGGTCAGGGGGTAGCTTATAACACCAATCCCTATGACAAGAATAACAATTTTAGGAACAATGCTTATGGTACTCATCTGTTGAGCTCTACCATGGTGATGCTCAATTATCATAAGGAAAATTTGTTCTCTGGACTGGGATTAAAAGCGGGACTTTCCCTGATTCACTATTCCAATGCTAATTTTAAGGCACCCAATACATCTACCAATACGATGGCACTGAATGTTGGGCTGACCTATGATTTGGATGGCGGGGAAACCTTTGAATTCCTTGCCCCCGAAGCAACGGGAAAAATTACAGAACCCATTCGTTTTAATCTGGCGTTTAGGACAGGCGTCAACGAAAGTGATGTGATTAATTCTGGACGATACGGGTTTTGGATACTTTCTGCCTATGCCGACAAACGATTGGGAAGAAAAAGTGCCATCCAACTGGGAACGGATGTGTTCTTTTCCAATTTTCTAAAGGAATTGATTCGGTTTCAGTCTACTTCATTTCCTGAGTTGAATGTTGCTGCAGATACAGATTTTAAACGTGTTGGACTGTTTGTTGGACATGAGCTGTTCATCAACAAAATGAGTATTGTGACCCAATTGGGCTATTACGTCTATTATCCGTTCGATTTTGAAGGTCAGGTCTACAATAGAATTGGGTTAAAACGATATTTTGGAGATAAGTTTTTTGGAGCAATTACCTTAAAATCCCATGCTGCCAAAGCTGAAACCGTGGAATTTGGAGTTGGAATAAGATTATAGGAGTGAAATGAAACTATTGGGAAAGTTGAAAAATGTGATCAAAGTTACCTCGAGCAATGTCATCCTGAGCGCAGTCGAAGGAGCTATCGAGAGGTCTTTTTATTTGATTATGGTTTTCCTTTTCGTCGCATGCAATGGAGAAAATACTCCCGATTGCTTCCAGAATGCCGGGGATTTGACAAGAAGAACCGTTGAGGTTTCCAATTTCACCACTATCACGGTGTTCGAGAATATCAATTTGGTTTTAAAACAGGGGAACGAACAGCAGGTGGAAATTGAGACCGGAGAGTTTTTACAAAACGAGGTTACCGCAGAAGTTGATGACAATCGACTCATCCTAAGAAATGAAAATGGATGTAATTTTATTCGGGACTATGGTTTGACCACCGTCTATGTTACATCACCCAACATTACCGAAATTCGAAGCAGCACGGGATTGTTGATTTCCAGTGACGGCATTTTAACTTATCCGAACCTCCGATTGATTTCTGAGAGTTTTACGAATCCTGAAACCGAAACTACCGATGGATCTTTTGATCTGGCACTGGAAAGCGAGAATGTCAATATCGTTGTTAATGGAATTGCTTTTTTCAAACTGATAGGTACTACTACGAATTTTAATGTTGTTGTGGCGGCAGGTGATTCCAGGATAGAAGCTGAAGGCTTGGTTGCTCAAAATGTAAGAGTTGACCATCGTGGTTCGAACGATGTTATAGTAAACCCTCAACAAAGAATTTCTGGAGTAATTCGTGGAACTGGGGACGTAATCGGTATCAACCGCCCACCAGAAGTTGAGGTAGAGGAACTTTTCAATGGACAGCTGATATTTAGGAATTGACACCCAACTCGCAAATTTTGGATTTGTAAAAGGAATTCTCAGTACATTCGAAAGGAGTAAACCTGGGAATTTGAAATCAATAGTAACTTATTTGAAGAATCTTTTTGCGCCTTCAAAAGTCAAATCTTTGGAAGGTTTGGAGGGATTGGAAAAAGCCAATGCGATGCTCTATAACATGGCAATCGAAGCAAAAGTTCCTGGAATGGCGGTTACCATTTCAAAAGGGGGAGAAATTATCCTTGATAAAGGTTATGGCTACGCCAATATTGAAAAAAGGGTCACGGTCAATCCACAAAGCACACTATTTCGGATTGCGAGCATTTCAAAATGCATCACAGGAATTGCATTGGCGAAGATGGTAGAGGAAGGGATGGTGGATTTAGATACTTCGTTCTATGAATATGTACCCTACTACCCTAAAAAAGAATATGATTTTACATTGAGGCAATTGGCCGGTCATACTGCTGGTATACGTACTTATCGCGGAAAAGAATTTGCTTTAAATCGTTCTTTTTCAATAAAGGATGGTATAGAGGTTTTTAAAAATGATCCATTGATCTTTGAACCAGGGAAAGGTTATCTGTACAACAGTTTTGACTTTGTGTTGCTTTCTTTGGCGATGCAAGAAGTTGTCGGAATCCCGTTTGAAGAATATATTAAGGAAAAGATTTTGGAACCTTTGGCAATGCGTAATACCATTCCACCTGGTTTGAATAATGAAAAGACAAACAAAACTGATAATCTGGCCAAATTTTACACGAAGACGGCATCAGGTTTTAAAAAGGCGGTACAAGTAAACAACCATTATAAAATGGCAGGAGGTGGATACCTGTCGACAAGTGAGGATGTGACCAAATTGGGTAATGAAATATTAAATCCGAAGGTAGTGGACCCCAGGATCCTTGAGGAGATGCTGACTGCTCAAAACGTCAATGGAAATTCGACCTATTACGGTTTGGGTTTTCAGGTGAGTCAAGATGCGATGGGCAAAAGCTTTGTGGGTCATGTGGGCAATAG
This sequence comes from Flagellimonas sp. 2504JD4-2, assembly GCF_053642935.1. Classification (NCBI taxonomy): domain Bacteria; kingdom Pseudomonadati; phylum Bacteroidota; class Flavobacteriia; order Flavobacteriales; family Flavobacteriaceae; genus Flagellimonas; species Flagellimonas sp. 2504JD4-2. Next base: position 1,361,571 of record NZ_JBSIOV010000001.1, read on the forward strand.
CGTTGGGGCCTATTCCAATTTCTTTGTTTATCCAGATGAACAATTAGTGATTTCCGTTTTGATCAATTGCACGGATCCTAATGTGCAAGATGAACTTAATTCCATAAATATTTTATTTAATTAGGAATCCTTACTATATTTGCGAAGCAATTTTGCAAAAAACCATAAAATAGAAGAAATGAGTAAATCAGTTTTTTATCATGCAGGTTGTCCTGTATGTGTAAGTGCAGAACAAGATTTGGTTAACCTTATCGGTTCGGAGAATGTATCAATAGTCCATGTTGGGGAGAACAAGGAAAAAGTGGACGAAGCGGAAAGTAGAGGCGTTAAATCGGTGCCCGCTTTGGTGACACCCAACGGCAATGTACTTCATATCAACTATGGTGCGTCTATAGAGGATTTGAGGAATTAAATTTTTTTTGATTTAAAAAGTTAGGAATCCTAATAAAATGAATAAACTATGAAAACTAAAAAATTATTAATGCTGACTTTGGTATTGGGCAGTGGTTTGTTGACTTCTTGTGCCCAGAAAAGTCCATACAACAATGATGATTTTCAGATTCGGACCGTTCAAGTAACGAACAAAGCAGATCTTGGAATCTTGGTTTGGGAGATTACGGTCAACGGTCAGGCAGGTACCACAGTTCCTATTCCGGCCGGACAATTGGATGGAGCTCCCGTTTTGGGTTATGTTTTCCCTACCAGCTTACAACCCACGGATGTTGGATTTGGGGCAGTTGAAGGAATTGTAGCACTGGCCCTGACCTCCCATCCCGATTTTGATGATACTCCACTGTGGGATGAAAACGGTGATTCAGTTTTTGATAACGATGGGATTATATGGCACCCCCATTGGGTTGTACTTACTGAGGACAAGCGGGTAGCTGGTGGACTTTCGGTAAAACAATTCAAAAAGGCGGACAAAACCGTTGTGTTACCGCCTACCAATCCTGGTATGCCCATGTATATGGACTCTCCTGGATATCCTGTGACAACCAAAAGCAATAGCATAAAGGTGGTTGTACCCAATTATCGGATCAACAACAAAACCGATTTCAAGTATGACGGGGTTGCCGCATTTATGAAAGTGAACACAAGCAAGGAGGATTTGCCGATGCTTGGTGTATATGAAGTATTTAGTGTTGCCAGCGGCGACCTATCCTTACCTTATAGTGTTCAATAATGGAAGTTTCAGTTTGGGATACGTATGTGCCTCGGGAAGATGGTAAAGTAATGCATTTTGACATCTTGGTGCCATCAACAGTGTCGGACACGGATGTTATTTTTGGTTATGGAAAGGAATATTTAAGCTCCAAACCTTTTCAAACAGGACTGTTATCCGCTAATGAATGTCGATTTTGTCATATGCAATCGGCTCCTGCGAATGTGGTGCAGAGCATCGAAGCGGAAGGTTACCATATCATTGAAATGGAAAATTGTTCCTAATTTAATTAGGATAACTAACTTTGCCTGTCGAAGCTATCGGCAGGCATTGTTCATTATGGATAGAAGAAGCATTTTTGACCCAGAGCATCAGCAAATTGACCTTTCTAGCAAGATAATTGCTGGTTTGGAGCGCATTTCGCAAGCTTTCAAGGCACTTTTATGGGAAAAGGCGAAGCAATTGGGATTGAGCCCTATCCAGATTCAAATCTTGATTTTTGTTGCTTACCATAAAAGTGAGTTCAACAATGTGAGTTTTTTGGCACAGGAATTTAATGTGACCAAACCTACCATTAGCGATGCCATACGTGTTTTGGTCAAAAAGGAATTGGTGATCAAGGACCATTCATCAGCAGACAATCGAAGCTATTCCATTCTCCTTTCCGGTAAGGGGAAAAAGATTGTTGCTGAAACGGAGCACTTTGCAAATCCCCTGGCAGAGCAGTTGGAGTTGGTTGATACTGTGGAAAAAGAAAATCTGTTCAAGACCCTTAGCAAACTGATTTATCAACTGAATCAAATAGGGGTATTGACGGTACAACGGACCTGTTTTGCCTGCAAGTTCTATCAAAAAACAGCCGATGATCATTACTGTAACTTACTGGAAAAGCAATTAAAACATTCCGATATACGATTGGACTGTGTGGAATTTGAAGAAAAACCATGATTCCGGAAGAGCTTTTGATAAAGTATGGGGCTACACAGCTGTTTCTGGAAAAAAAGGAGGTACTTTTTACCATTGATACACATCCCCGCTATTATTATCAGGTAAGTTCAGGCAAAATCAAAATGAACAACTTCAATGAAGATGGCAAGGAGTTTATACAAGGCATATTTCCACTAGGTTCAAGTTTTGGAGAACCTCCTTTGTTTGTCGAATTGAAGTATCCCGCCCAAGCGGAAGCGGTGGAAGAAAGCAGTATCTGGAGATTGGAAAAGGAAAGTTTCTTCAACTTGCTTCGAGAGAATCCAGATATACATTTGGAATTGACCAAAGTATTGGCCGGACGACTCCATTATAAGGCCACAATGGTCGCTGAGATTTCAACAGAAAGTCCAGAGCATCGATTGTTGAAGCTGATAGACTATTTCAAAACGCATATCCACAAAATCCCTGACGAAGAACCGTATTTGGTGGAATTGTCTCGTCAGCAGATGGCCGATCTTACAGGTTTACGTGTCGAAACCGTGATCAGGGCCATTAAATCCTTGGAAAAAAAGAATATGGTCCAGCTCAAATCACACAAGATTGTTCGATAGAGATGGTCAACGTGTTTTATGATTTCAGTCATAAATAATAGCGTTTGAACCCCATTAGCTTTGTTCCATAATATGACAAATGACAGGTATTATGGAACTCTATCACAAAGGACTATTCGAATTTGAGAAAAATATGAGTGGTTATGCCGCTATTTTTATCATTGCCCAGAGCTGTTTGGGATCAGTAGCTGCCCTCTATATATTGGTCAACGGAGTAGCTCCGTTGCAAATGTTCCAATTGTTTTTGATTACGATCGCTTGTATGGGATTTAATGCGTCTGTTTTATCCCAGCAAAAGCCAAAAGTGGTTTTCAACCTGTTTATTATCAGTGTTCTTCTCAGCACTTTGGTATTAATCTTAAATTTGCTCTAATATGTCCAGAAAGCAGATAGAAACAAGGGAAGATGTAAATTTTTTGGTGACCAAGTTTTATGAAAAGGTCAGAAAGGATGTAGATATAGGTCATTTTTTTAATGACATCATTGAAGATTGGCCGGAGCATATTGAAAAATTGACCAACTTTTGGGAAACCAATCTGTTTTTTGTCCAAAAATACAAGGGCAATCCATTAATGGTCCACGCAGAAGTGGATGAAAAGAAGGACCAAACCATAACCAATGAACACTTTGGAATTTGGTTACGTTATTGGATCGAAACTATTGACACCAACTTCATTGGAGAAAATGCGGAAAAGGCAAAACAACGGGCCCGAAACATAAGTGTGCGTATGTTTATTACCATTTTTGAGCACCGAAAACGTCTATCGGCTAAATAAGGCCATATGGTTTAAACATATTCTTTTGCAAAACCCTCGCAAAGTGCCAAGGTCTCCTTTACATCATCCAATGTGGTTCTTGGGTTGATCAGGCACATTCGTAAAACTACTTGGCCATGCAGCAAGGTCGTGACCAAAAGTGCTTTTCTAGACGAAACCACTTTTTCTGAGATGTACTGGTTGATTTCATCCAGTTGTTTCTCGTTGTATTTCTTACCAAGCGGATGGTACCTAAAATTGATGACCGCCAAAGTAGCGGGAAAAACCACTTCCCATTGGTCGCTCTTGCGTAAAATGGTTTCCGTGGCTTCGGCCAAATCGATATTATAGGTAATGGCATTTCTAAATTCCTTCAGTCCAAAGGTCTTTATCGACATATAAAATTTAAGGGCCCTAAACCTTCTGGTCAATTGAATCCCATGATCATAAAAATTGATTTCGGAAGTATTCCCTTCAATATCCCTGAGATATTCAGGTTTTTCGGTAAAGGTATGACTCAGATGTTTATGGTTTCGAACCAAAAGACACCCCATTTCATAGGGCTGGAAAAACCATTTGTGGGGGTCTACGGTCAATGAGTCGGCTTTTTCAATCCCCTTCATCAATTGTTTTCCCTTTGGAGACAGAATGGCTGCTGCACCGTAAGCGCCGTCAATGTGGAACCATATGTCCTCTTTTTTACAAATTTTGGCCAATTCCGAAAGTTGATCAACCGTACCGGTGTTTGTAGTCCCCGAAGTGGCGATCAAGCAAAATGGATGAAGCCCTTCCAAACGGTCTTTGGCAATACAGTTTTTAAGCTTGTTGATGGCAAATTTGAACTCAATATCTGTAGGAATAATTCGAATCTGTTCCTTTTTGAACCCCAAAACCCGAATTGCCTTGATATTGGAAGAATGCGCTTGGTCAGAAAGATAGATCACAGCTTTGGAAAAGTCGTCCCCACATTTAATGCGCCGAGCTGTGGTCAAGGCGGTCAGATTGGCCATGGACCCTCCACTGGTGAAAATTCCACCTCCTTTTTTTTGTGGGAATCCAAATATTTTGAGCAACCATTGAATGGTAATGATTTCGAGCTCAGCAGCCGCCGGGGATGCAACCCATCCACCCGAGAAAATGTTGAATCCGGTCGCTAGGGCATCCGCCATTACACTCACATAATTGCTCGGTCCCGGAACGAAGGAATACGATCTTGGATGGGACATATTGGTGCTGTTGGTCATGACTTTTTCAAGTACAAAATCGAGCACCTTATCGGCAGCTGTTCCCTCTTCTGGAGCTTCCTCAAGAAAAAGGGAATCCATTTCTTCCCTTGATCCCATGGCAACGGGCAACTTATTCTTTTGGGTGTCAAAATGTTCAACAATGGCATCCACCACCTGATAACCATAGGTTTTCATGGCTTTGGAAGACAGCTCTAACTTGGAATTGTTCCTTTTCATAAATCGGGTTTACCTTCAAGTTGCAAAAGTACCAATTTGAATATCGGGATAACATGATATTTGATGTAAAATAGAATTGTTTCTACGACTCAAATCCTTAATTTTAGTCATCAACTTTTAGTGATGTACAAACCCTTTTTGGTTCTGGTCTTGGTTTTCCTTGGATTTCAGCTTACTGCGCAGCAAGCGGTTTCCGGATTTGTCAATTTTGAGGATGCCGACTCTTGGAAACCTAAAATTTATCTAAGTCAGGTTGGACTGTCCGATGTGGAAGACAATTCCAAAACGAAACCAATCGCCATTACGGATATTCAGAAAAACGGCTTCTTCAAATTTGATAAGAAACATTTTTCAACCAACGACAAGATATATCAGTTGCACGTTGAGAGGATACGGAATATTGTAAATGATACAGTGGCCAAGAAGGTGACCTTCATGTTATCTGCAAAAGATAAAATTGAATTTAAAAAAGGGAAGAGGATTTTTGGTGCTTATTCCACAACCAACCAAGCTGATAAGGAATGGCAAAAACTGAAGGATTTTGAAACAAAATTGATCCATCAATACCTCACCCAAGAAGAAACAGTAAAACCGCGAAAGGGTTTTGTAAAAGATTCTCTTCAAATATTGCTGGTAAAATTGGTCGGGATCAAAGAATTGGAAAGAAAACAATTGTTGGATAGGGATATCTCAGAAAATGAGACATACTATCTAAATCTGCTTTCCGAATTGCAATCAAGCGATTTGAATCCTTCAACCTATGCGTTTTTGGAGCGAAGATTGGCATATTTAACGAATGCGGATCTGGAACGAAAATTGGCGCAAAGTAAATGGTTGAACTTCGGATTGTTTTTTCTGACCCTAGGATTAAGTATTATCATCTTTACTACCAGAAGAAGGCGTCATGCAATTTTGGTTTCTGAACTGAGCAAACAAGAACAGACCATCCGAAGTCTAATCCTCCAGGGAAAAAGCAATAAGGAAATCGCCAATGAGCTATTTATCAGTTTGAGCACGGTAAAAACGCATATTACAAACATTTACAGCAAGTTAAATGTCGCCAACAGAAAGGAGCTGTTGCAAAAAAGTACGGGTACTAGTACCTAAATCATACCCCAAAGATGCTTTCCTAAGCAATTTTCCGAATTTATTTTGTCTCAAAACACAATACTTTGAGACGGATAAGCCTATTGTTCTTTGTAATTATTTCCAATGCCTACGGCCAAGATGTCTTCAAACTTGAAGGACAGGTTTTTGATGACACTGGGCTTGTGGTTTCAATTGGTGATGTACTCCTTTTGAAAAACGGGACGAACACTTTGGAAAAATATGCAACGCTTTTGGAAGGTAATTTTATTTTGGAAGATGTTCCCCCAGGAGATTATATACTTCGGATTTCGGCATTGGGTTTTGAACCTTACCAAGAAGCCTTTTCGCTAACTTGGAATAAAGATTTCAATATTGTTTTAAAAGAAGGGGCGACTGAACTTAGAGAGGTTGAGGTCGTGGCAACCAAAAGCCCTTTAGAATATAAAGCAGGCAACCTGAAAGTAGATGTCCAAAATCCCTACTTTTCGTCCATACCCGACCCGGTGGATTTGCTATCCCGACTCCCAAATGTGCAAGTATCACCGGACAGGGAATCCATATCCATTTTAGGAAAGGGTAATCCTCTAATTTACTTGGGCAATCAACGTATTTCCATGGAAGAGTTCGCTGCGCTACCTGTTGATGGTATTGCAACAATAGAGTTGATCAACAATCCATCCGCCAAATATGAGGCAGAAGGTCGTGCGGTGCTATTGATTATGTTGAAAAGGGGACAAAATAATGGTTTACGCGGAAGTGTTACCGAAACGGCATCGGCAAAGCGGAATTTCAACAATTATTTGGGATTCAACTCAAGCTATGCCAAAGAAAGATGGACAGTTCGCGGGAATTTGGGATACAATCAGCTGCAGCAATGGGAGAGCAATAGTTTTTTGTTTGAAATCCCGGAAAGGGAAGTCTTGGTCGATTACCTTGTTTTGATTCCCCGAAATGATAGGGTCCAAATAAACGGCGGACTGGGCCTATATTTTCAGTGGAATGATTCGGATTATATCTCCTTTAACTCCACAATACGTTCACAAACCGATGATGCTCCTTTTTTTACGGATACATTTTTGGTGGATGGAAATAATGAGCAGTTTGTCGAGACGCAAACACAAAACGATAATAGCAAGAATTACTACAGTTCCACATTCAATTTCAATAAAAAACTGAACAAAACCTGGAATCTTTTTACTGGGGTACAATACTCTGGATTCAAACAAACTTTGGATACGGAAATTACAAACAGCATTGATGGTTCAGCATTTGTTTTAGATCAGACAAGGGAACAGGAATACAGCATCAATTCATTGGCGTTTCGACTTGACGTGGAAAGGAAGTTTTCTGAACAACTAAAGTGGGAATTAGGAGTCAACATCAGTCAAGCCAAAGCAGATGCCTTCACCGAGATCCAACAATTTTCAGAGAACGAGGAAACCCTTATCGATTTTGGATATGAGGAGAAACTATATGCTGCTTATAGTTCGGTCGCGGGGAAACTGGGTAAGAAGATCGATTTTGAAACTGGTTTGCGCGTTGAACACAATACCGTTGATGGAGCCATAGCATCAGACGATTCACCGATTGTTTCCAGAACAAACACCAATCTGTTTCCCAAAACCAATATTACTGTTGCATTGGATAGCACAAAGAGCCTAAGTATCAACTATGGCAAGAGCATTCAACGACCCGATTTTTCACGGGCCAGCTCCATTACAGCTTTTATCAATCCATTTTTGGAAGGTTCCGGGAACGTTAATCTACGGCCTACCTTAACCGATGAATTCTCAGTGAATTATCAAAAAGGAAATAAGTCGTTGTTCATAACCTATTACCAAAGTTCCAATCCGACCAACTTCACAATTTCATACGATCCTCAGGCCGATACAGCCTTACTTTCACTTGTAAATCTTGAAAAGGAAAATGGATTCTATGCGGGTGTGACCTTACCGTATTCCAAGGGAATATGGACTTCAAATAACACGGTTTCCCTCAATTACAACCAACTAAAGGATAGTGGTGCCTCTTTTTCCAGTGCAAAACCCTATATCTATGCCTACACCAATCACCAACTGAAAATTGCTAAGGATACTACCCTGGTTTTGGGGGCAACCATGTTGGGCAGGAGACAGGTAGGTATTTTTAAAAGAAACGGACTTGCAATTTTTGAAGCTTCCCTATCCAAGACCCTTTTCAAAAATTGGGACTGTACCTTTCGCTTCAACGACATCACCCGTGCCATGAATTTTGAAGAAAAGTATGCCTTGAACGGGGTCATTGCGGATGGAGTTTATTTTGCCGATGGCAGGGAAATGGCACTTTCCCTCAAATACCGATTTGGAAGCACTAGTAAAGCCAATTTTAAAAACCGGGACGTTGATTCAAATTTGGACCGTATAAATTGAGTGTGTCCAAACCTATTAAGAGGTCAACTCGGTAAACAAACTTTCCAGGTTTTTGTTTTTTCGACTAAGTTGAAGCGTCTTTAGCTGGTTGTCATGCGCAAAATCAAAAACGGCGGGTCGCATATCCTCAGAAGTGCTAAAAATTATCTCGTAAACAAAGCCACCCGTATTTTTGACATGTGAGACATGGGGAAGATTCTTCAACAGTACTTCTTCTATACGATAGTCAAATTCCACCTCAATGATCTGTTCGGTTGCCGCGCGAAGTTCCTCCAGTTTTTTATCGGCCACCAACTCTCCTTTGTTGATGATAATTACCCTATCGCAGACCGCCTCAACTTCTTTCATAATGTGTGTCGAAAGCAAAATGGTCTTCTGCTTACCTATGGCACGGATCAGTTTGCGGATTTCTATCAATTGGTTTGGGTCCAATCCCGTGGTAGGCTCATCAAGAATCAATACCTTTGGATCATGCAGCAGTGCCGCCGCTAGACCTACACGTTGTTTATAACCTTTGGATAGCTGGCCAATTTTCTTGTGCGCTTCAGGAGAAAGCCCAGTCTGCTCGATAACTTCTTCGATCCGTGCTTTGGGAGCATTATAGACATCGGCATTAAAGGCCAAATATTCCTTTACATACATTTCGTGGTATAAAGGATTATGTTCAGGGAGGTACCCAACACTGTTTTGCACATTTTTTTCTTCGTTGAGCACATCATGTCCGTTGACTTCAGCTTCACCTTGGTCCGCTTTATAGTAGGTTGTCAAGATTCGCATCATGGTGGATTTTCCTGCTCCATTGGGCCCTAAAAAACCCACGATTTCTCCCTTTTCTATGGAAAAAGAGACGTCGTTCAGCGCCTTTTGTTTTCCAAAGGTTTTTGTGATACGATTGACTTTAATGGACATTTCGATGAATTTGAATCAAAAATACTCTTTTAGATGTTCCGCAGGAATAAGAAATGGAATTTCGCAATAGATCTAGGTATTTCTGAAGCTTTCCAAATCGCTAAATATTCAAAATCCGTAAAAAATCAGGATTTCTACGAAGCAAAATGTAACAAATTGAACAATTTCGCTAAAAATCGAAAAAATTTTGGGTTTGTCTTTTGTTTTTCAATTGAATACCTATCTTAGCCCAAGATTTTGACAAAATGACAAAGACGTATTTCTGGAACGGTTTTTATTTCTACTTCTTTTTTAAGGGAGGCACGGGACTGTTCTAGATATACACTAAGTATAAAAAAGATGTAAAGTCCCGATGTAAATCGGGATTTTTTTTTGCCATGGATTTAAAAATAGCCATTCAAGGAATTAAGGGATCTAACCATCATCAGGTTGCAAACGATTTTTTCGGAAACGACATTGATTTGGTGGAATGCCTCTCGTTTGATGCCATGATCAACCATTTGTGTAATGGTACCGCGGATAAGGGTATTATGGCCATTGAAAACTCGATCGCGGGCTCCATTATTCCCAATTACAACCTGGTTTACCATAACAACATCCATATTATCGGGGAGCATTACTTAAGTATCCACCATAATTTGATGGTTTTACCGGGAACTAACATTGAAGACATCGAGGAAGTACATTCCCATCCCATGGCGCTGTTACAATGTAAGGAGTTTTTTAAGCAATATCCTGAAATTAAGTTAGTTGAGAGCGTTGATACTGCTGAAACAGCCAAACGTATAAAAGAAGGTCAATTAACCAATATTGCTGCCGTTGCTCCAAAAGTCGCGGCAGAATTATACAATTTGGATATTATTGCTTCTGAAATCCAGACGATAAAGAACAATGCCACAAGATTTATTGTCCTTAAAAGGCAAAATAAGGTTTTGCCCAAGGAAGAGATTAACAAGGCATCGTTAAGATTTATAACCGACCACAAAAGAGGTAGTTTGGCTACCGTACTCAACGTTATGAGTGATTGTAATTTGAATCTTACCAAAATTCAATCCCTACCAGTGATTGAGACACCTTGGAAGTACGCCTTTTTTGTTGACGTCACATTTGAAACCTATGACTACTTTGCCAAGGCAAAGTCTCTGTTGGAAATTATGTCGGAAGATTTTAGGGTGTTGGGAGAATATAAAAACGCATTATTGCCATGATAACAGCTGAACGGCTAAATACAGTTCAGGAATACTACTTCTCTAGAAAGTTAAGAGAGGTTAGGGGTATGATAAATGAGGGTAAACCCATTATCAACATGGGGATTGGAAGCCCTGATTTAGCTCCCTCACCAAAGGTTTTGGAAACGTTGAAAGCTGCCATTACAGATAATGGCGCGCATCAGTACCAAAGTTATCAAGGACTGCCGGAACTTCGCGGGGCAATAGCCGATTTCTATCAGATGAAATTTGGTGTGGATGTGGATCCTTCCACTGAAATACTGCCGTTAATGGGTTCCAAGGAGGGGATTATGCATATTAGTATGGCCTTTTTAAATGAAGGTGATGAGGTGCTCTTGCCCAATCCGGGATATCCCACCTATGCATCAGTGACCAAATTGGTGGGAGCTGTTCCGAAAACATATGATTTAAAGGCAGAAAATGGATGGTTTCCCGATTTGGAGGCGCTTACTGAGCAAGATTTGTCCAAAACCAAGGTAATGTGGGTGAGTTATCCACATATGCCCACCGGAGCGACCGCCAGTATTGAGCAACTTAAAGCATTGGTGGACTTTGCCAACACAAATGAGATTTTGCTGGTGAACGATAACCCGTACAGCTTTGTGCTTTCCGACAACCCTATTAGCATTTTGTCCATTGAAGGTGCCAAAAACTGTACCCTTGAGCTGAACAGCTTAAGTAAAACGTTTAACATGGCTGGGTGGAGAGTAGGCATGGTTTTGGGAAGCAGCGAACACATCAATGCCGTGCTCAAAGTTAAGAGCAATATGGATTCTGGAATGTTCTATGGAATCCAAAAAGGAGCTATCGCAGCATTACAAAGTGGGGCAGAATGGTTTGAAGAACTTGATAAGGTCTACACTAGGAGGAGAGCATTGATGTTCCAACTGGTCGAAAAACTGGGTTGTGAGTATTCAAAAGATGCAGTGGGCATGTTTGTATGGTGCAAGCTACCGGAAGGATCTGCTTCGTCCGAGGAGTTCATTGATGGTGTGCTGTTGGACAAGAACATTTTCATCGCCCCTGGAACCATTTTCGGGAGTAATGGAGAAGGGTATATTCGATTTTCACTTTGTGTGAAAGAAGAAAAAATTAAAGAAGCCATTGATAGATTTTGATATGAATATTGCTGTCATAGGAGTTGGATTGATAGGAGGTTCGTTTGCGAAGGACATTAAGTCATTGCATCCCGATTCCAATATTGTTGGAATAGATGCCAGTGGGGAAAACTTGGATGAGGCCTTGACCCTTGGATTTATTGATCAAAAGGGGACATATGATGACCTATCGGATTCCGAAATGGTTTTTGTTACCATTCCGGTTGATGCACTTGTGGTAGAATTACCCAAAATCTTGGATGCTGTCGGTGATGATACAGTTGTAATGGACGCCGGGTCAACAAAAAAACTCATCTGCGATGCGGTAACGGACCATCCAAAGCGAAGAAATTTTATGGCTTGTCACCCGATTGCGGGAACCGAATTCTCAGGTCCTTCCGCTGCTATTTGCGGTCTGTATGAAGGCAAGACCAACATTATTTGTGAGGTGGAAAAAACAGCTTTTAAGCTTCAGGAAAGGGCATTGGAAACCTTTCAAAAGCTAAAAATGCGTATCCGTTATATGAATCCGGAAGCGCATGATAAACATATAGCCTATGTATCCCATTTATCACATATCAGCTCATTTATGTTGGGAAAGACTGTTATTGAAAAAGAAAAAAATGAGCGTGATATTTTTGACATGGCGGGCAGTGGATTTGAGAGTACAGTGAGGTTGGCAAAAAGCTCCCCGGACATGTGGACTCCGATTTTTGAACAGAATAAGGAGAACGTAATCGAGACTCTGGAAGAATACATTCAAAACCTGGAAACCTTCAAGCAATTGATTGTCGACAACGATTTTGAGAACGTTCACAATGAAATGAGTAATACAAATAGAATCAAACAAATATTAAAAGGAATACCACTTACAAAAAAGTAAAAAAGAAGATGGAGAACAACAAGGAAATGAGAAAATGGCTGGACGATATGGAATTACCACATCCTTTGGTAATAGCCGGTCCATGTAGTGCTGAAACGGAAGATCAGGTGCTTAAGATTGCACATGATCTAAAAGATACGGATGTAAACTACTATCGCGCAGGAATCTGGAAACCTCGTACGCGTCCAGGTAACTTTGAAGGAGTAGGGGCCATCGGATTAAAGTGGTTGCAAAAGGTCAAAGAAGAAACTGGATTAAAGACGGCGACGGAGGTAGCCAACAGAGCCCATGTAGATCTGGCATTGGAACATGATGTGGATCTACTTTGGATTGGAGCCCGTTCTACGGTAAGTCCATTCATTGTGCAAGAAATAGCCGATGCTTTGGAGGGAACTGACAAGATTGTTTTGATCAAGAATCCGGTAAACCCCGATCTTTCATTATGGTTGGGTGCCGTTGAGAGATTGCATACAGCGAACATTAAGAAATTGGGGGTCATCCATAGAGGTTTTTCAACCTATGAAAAAACCAAATACCGAAACATTCCCGAATGGCAAATGGCCATTGAATTGCAGTCTAAATTTCCAGATTTACCCATCATAAATGATCCAAGCCACATTACCGGGAAAAGGGACATGATCTTTGATGTATCACAAACAGCATTGGACCTGAATTTTGATGGTCTAATGATAGAGACACATCATGACCCGGATAATGCGTGGAGTGACGCTGCTCAGCAGGTAACACCAAAAACCCTTGTTCAGATTATGAGAGATTTGCGCATACGTAAGGAAACCGATGAGGAAGCTGAATACAATAGTAAATTGAGCAACCTCAGGGCCCAAATTGATGTTATAGATAACCAATTGATCGATACCATGGGCAAGAGAATGAAAATTTCAGATGAGATAGGAAAGCTTAAAAAGAACAGAAATGTGGCCGTGCTTCAGTCCAACAGATGGAACGCCATTTTGGGCAATATGATATTGGAAGGGGAACAAAGAGGGCTTAGCGAGGAATTTGTTTTGCGTATGTTCAAGGCAATTCACCAGGAATCCATCAACCACCAAGAAAAGGTCATCAACAAATAGTTCTTGATTTTTAGTGGTATTCAACCATTTAGGACAGGATAATTTTCTGCTCTAAATGGTTTTTTTTATTTTAAACTGTAACAGTCCGCCAATTGGCCTATCTCTATATTGATAAAATAACACTACTATGAAAAAACTTTTTACACTAGGTCTTTTGTGCTTTACCACTGCTATTTTTTCTCAACGAATAATAGATACAGAAGTTGGGGAATTCAGTAAAATCAAGGTTTTCGATTTGATAGAAGTGAACCTGATACAATCGGATGAAGATCGGATTGTAATCAAGGGAAGAAATGTTGATGACATTATTTGGATGAACAAGGATGGGGTATTGAAGCTTCGTATGAAGTTGGATAGGAAATTCTTGGGAGAAGATACCTTGATAGAAGTCTTTTATACCAATTTGGATGTAATAGATGGCAATGAAGGGGCTAAAATTACCTGTAATGAACTGGTAAAGAAAAATAAGATAGAACTGCGTGCTCAAGAAGGGGCCGTTATTCGTATTGGGATGGATGTGGAGTACGCTGATGTAAGGGCCGTTACCGGAGGTATCATTCGAGCGACCGGATTAGCTAAAAATCAAAGTATTGTAATCAACACAGGTGGAATTTTCGACGGTAAAGATTTGCGCACTGCGACCACTGATATTAAAATATCGGCTGGAGGCGAGGCTGATGTATTTGCTTCCGAGGTGGTGGATATAAATGTAAAGGCAGGAGGAGATGTGCATGTCTATGGAAAGCCCAAAAAAGTATACAAGAATACTTTCATTGGGGGAAGGGTGTATATGGTGGATTAAGAAGAAGTTGATTAATGAAAAGCCCCTTCATTTGAAGGGGCTTTTATTTTTATTGATGATTATTTTCTGAAGATATATCGGGTAATAAAAATCCCTTGGCCATCACCTTCCCCACCGTCACTTTCCACAGCACTACTCACAAAAGCTAGTTCCCAACCGTTGGCTACCATATCGTTGATCATTGATGATAACATGGCATCGTTGGCAGCTATGTTCTGAAAACGGATACCACCAATATTGAAAAAGTTCAACAATTTGGTCTCTTCAAAATTCTTTACCCTGATCTTTCCCCGTTTCGATTTGTTCCGGGTATTGTCGTCCTCAGTTTGCACACTGGTATATTCACGATAATCCTTGTCTTCCAATGCGTTGATGATTCGCGATCTGCCTAGTCCATTTGGGACAATGGATTCTACACTCGTGATTACCTTATACTCTTGCGCACTTAGACCAAAACCCATGGTCAGCGTCAAACTTGCAACTAATAAAAATTTCTTCATGATTATTTTCTTTAAAGTATCAGAAAGACAAGAAGAAAAATTAAAAGGTTGCATTTGGGAATAAAAAAAGCCCTTTAATTTTTTAAAGGGCTTCTTAAAAATAAAACGTTAGTATTTTATTTTTTGAAGATATATCTAGTGATAAAAATACCTTTTCCATCGCCTTTTCCGCCTTCACTTTCGACTGCACTTGTTACAAAGGCCAGTTCCCAGCCATTGGCAACCATATCATTGATCATGGAAGTAAGTAACGCGTCATTGGCAGCTATGTTTTGGAAACGAATACCTCCTAGGTTATAGAAGTTCAATAATTTGGTTTCTTCAAAGTTCTTTACACGGATCTCCCCACGTTTTGACTTGTTTCTTGTGTTATCCTCATCGGTCTGCACACTGGTGTACTCTCTATAATCCTTGTCTTCCAAAGCGTTTACAATTCTGGAACGTCCAAGGCCATTTGGTACAATGGACTCAACACTGGTGATAACCTTAAATTGTTGAGCATTCATTTCAATTGTTGCAGTCAGGGCGATTACTGCGATAAAAAACATTTTTTTCATAATGATTGAGATTTTTTGTGGTTGTGACTATACTAAACAATATACGTGCCAATCACAGGATTATTGTTTCTTTGCAATAAAAATTTTAACAAATAATGCAAGGAACTGTTTATAAATCTACTGGAAGCTGGTACACCGTGAAGGCGGAAGACGGTAGTTTTTATGAATGTCGAATAAAGGGAAAGTTCCGCATAAAAGGTATCAAAAGTACCAACCCCATTGCAGTTGGGGATGAAGTTGTTTTTGATTTGGAGAAAGTGGGCGACGAAACCGTAGCAGTAATTTCAGCGATAAAGGATAGAAAGAACTATATCGTCCGAAAATCTGTGAAACTGTCGAAGCAAACCCATATCATAGCTTCCAATCTGGACCAAGTGTTTTTATTGGTCACGTTGAACAATCCACCGACTTTTACCAGTTTTATAGATCGTTTTTTGGTTACAGCTGAAGCCTACGATATTCCAGTGGTGCTGCTCTTCAATAAAATGGATGTGTATGATGGGGATCAAATGGTAGAAGTTGATTATTTGGTACAGTTGTATCGAGAAATAGGTTACAACTGTCTCGAAATTGCCGCAAAAGAAGGAAACAACGTTGAACAGGTAAGGGAATTGATGCTTGGAAAAACCAGCATGTTTGCTGGCCATTCAGGCGTTGGAAAATCCACTTTGGTCAATGCGTTGGAGCCGGGATTGAAGCTTAAGACGGCAGAAATATCCCAACAACATCTTCAAGGCCAGCATACCACGACTTTTGCTGAGATGTATGACCTTTCGTTTGATGCACGTATTGTTGATACCCCTGGAATAAAAGGATTTGGTATTGTGGACATGGACGAGGATGAGATCGGTGATTACTTTCCAGAGTTTTTTAAACTAAAGCCGGAATGCAAATTCAATAATTGTTTGCATTTGGATGAGCCCAAATGTGCGATAAAAGAGGCTTTGGAGAACAACGAGGTTTCTTGGAGCCGATATCGTAGCTATGTGCAGATGCTTACTGGGGAAGAGGATAATTACAGAATTGATATTTATAAAGAGCGTTAGATGAGAGCGGTAATTCAGCGTGTTTCAAAGGCAAGTGTCACCGTAGAAGGAAAGATAACCTCTAAAATAGGTGCTGGATTATTGGTTTTATTGGGGATTGAGGATGCCGATAACAAAGAAGATATAACCTGGCTATCAAAAAAGATTGTCAACTTAAGAATCTTCAATGATGACCAAGACGTTATGAATCTTTCCGTGTTGGATATGGAAGGGGATATTATTGTGGTAAGCCAATTTACCTTGCATGCCCAGACCAAAAAAGGAAATCGGCCGTCTTACATTAAAGCATCAAAGCCCGAAGTGGCAATTCCCTTGTATGAGGACCTTGTCCATCAAATTGAACAAGATTTAGGAAGAAAAGTGGGGACAGGAATCTTTGGGACTGATATGAAAGTTGACCTGCTCAATGATGGCCCTGTGACCATTTTCATGGACACTAAGAACAGGGAATAACAGGTTTTAATCGAAATAATTTTCATTTTTTGTGGGAAAATTGGCATTTTAGCATTATATAAACCAACCTACCAATCTAAATGCGAATTCTTACCTTTTTATTCTTCGGATTAATTTCCTGCTTTTCATTTTCCCAAAAATTCAAATTCTCTGAAATATCCCCTGAGCTCCTTAAAAATGCCAATGTTGTCGCCAGGGTGGATGCAATGGACATTCAAATTGAGGCGGTGAATAAAATGACCTATTCGGTAAACGAGGTTTTTACTGTGCTTAACAAACAAGGCGATAACCGGGTCAGAACTAGGGCGTTTTATGATAAAGAGAAAAAAATCAAAAAGATAGAGGCATTTGTCTATGATGCTGAAGGAAACGAAATTGAACACATCAAGCGCAAGGATTTTAGGGACATCGCAGCGGTTGATGGCTTCTCCTTGTATTTGGATGATAGATTGCTGTACTATCAATATGTCCCTGTAGAATACCCATATACCGTAGAGTTTAAATATGACATTGAGACTTCGGACACGGGGATTTTACCACAATGGTACTTTACTCCAGGCTATGGAACGTCTGTAGAAAAAAGTCGTTATGCCGTATCGTATGCACAGGAGGACCTGAAACCGGTTGTGATTGAGAACAATCTTTCGGGAATCACCTTTCAAAAGGAAGAGGGTAGTGGACAGATCGTATATACGTCAAATAATATTCCGGCCTTAAAAGGGGAAAGTCTCAGTCCTCCATTTGATACTTTTTGCGCAAAATTATCGGTGCGTCTTCCCAAGTTTCATTATAAGGGCTATGATGCAAACGTGGATAACTGGAAGGAAATGGGGCTATGGATTGATAAAAATCTGTTGTCGGGTAGGACCCAATTGGAAGAAGGAACAATTCAAAAGGCAAAAATGTTGGTCCAAGGGGTTGATGATAATCTCGAAAAGGCAAAAATTATATACCAATATGTACAAGATAATACGCGGTACATAAGTGTTCAGATTGGGATAGGAGGGTTTCAACCCATCAGTGCCATTGAAGTGGATGAGGTAAAATATGGAGATTGTAAGGGGCTTTCCAACTATACCAAAGCCCTTTTAGAAGCAGTCGGAGTAGAGTCTTATTATGTTGTGGTTCAAGCTGGGGACACCAAAGTGGACTTCGACGAAGATTTTGCGGATCTACTACAAGGAAACCATGCAATTTTGACCATTCCATACAAGGGTCAGTACTATTGGATAGATTGTACGTCCCAAGTGCATCCATTCGGTTTTATTGGAGATTTTACTGACGATAGAAAGGTCTTGGTGGTAAAGCCCGAAGGAGGTGAAATTGTCAAGACTACGGCCTATGTCAATGATGAAAATCTGCAAAGAATGGAATCGAGCTACCAGATTGCTGAGGACGGTTCCATAAAAGGGGAGGTGAATATCACAACCAAAGGGGTACGATATGATAATCGATTCAACGTCCCGAAAAGATCCAAGGAGAAGATTATAATGCATTACAGGGACTTTTGGTCCAATATAAATGGTTTGGACATAAAGGAATATGGATTTAAAAACGATAGGGACCATGTGGTTTTTTCGGAAAAAGTGCAGATTGAAGCTAAGGAATATGCTTCCAAAAGTGGAAAAGACCTGATTATCCCGGTGAATGCATTCAACAATAACAGCTATGTGCCTAACCGATACCGAAGCAGAAAATTACCGTTTAGGATACAAAGAGGTTTTTTGGATGAGGATATATCCACCATACAATTGCCGGAAGGGTATACCATAGGAGAGCTTCCACCTAAAGTTCTCAAAGAGACAAAATTTGGCACTTATGAAATGGAAATTGTAAAGCAAGGGGAGCATGCACTTTTATACAAAAGAAGGCTTCTTGTTTTAAAGGGCGATTATCCAAAAGAAGAATACAATACCTATAGAACCTTTAGAAGGTTTGTCGCAAAGAACGACAACCTAAAACTTATCATATCAAACCATACCAATGAATAAAAAACTAATATATATCCTATTGTTCACCATAGGATTTCAGTTAAATGCACAGAATTACAAATTTGGAAAGGTTTCCAAAGAAGAATTATCGGAAAAATTATATGCGAAGGACTCTTCGGCTCCCGCTGCATATCTATACATAAAGAGAAACTCTTTTTATAGGTATTCTAAAGGTGAAGGTCTTCTGCTCATTACAGAGATCCACAAAAGGATAAAAATCTATAGCACGGAAGGTTTTCACTTTGCTACTGAAACCATCGATTTATATGACGGTGGAGGTTCAGGCGAAAAAGCTATCTCGATAAAAGGATACACTTATTCTTTGGAGGGAGATGATGTAGTTGAATCAAAACTAGGGAAAGATGGCATTTTTGAAACTAAAAAAACCAAGTACAGGACTCAGGTCAAATTTACCATGCCCAATGTTAAATCGGGCTCTGTCGTGGAGTTTAGTTATAAGATCAGATCACCTTATGTTCAAAGTATTGATGAATTTGTCTTTCAAGATGCCATTCCTATTAAAAAGATAGAGGCTAGCATGCGAATCTTGGAATATTTCAAATTTAGACAGCGCCAAAAAGGGTTCCTTCCCCTAGTACCTAAAGTTGAATCAAAAAGAGACACTAACCTAAATTTGGAGGTAACGACCACAAGTTTCGATTTGGAACATATACCGGCAATGAAAAAGGAAAATTTTGTTTCCAATATTAGGAACTACCGTTCAGGGGTAAAATTTGAAATCGTCTCTTTGGAAATTCCAGGAAGTACCTACAGGACATATTCCAAAACATGGGACAATGTGGTAAAGACCATCTATAAAAGCGAATCTTTTGGTGGAGAGCTGAACAAAAGCAGTTATTTCAGAGCAGACCTGGACGCGGCTTTACAGGGAATCAATGGGGAAGAGGCAAGAATTAAAAAAGTATTGGAGTTTGTAAAACAAAAAGTAAAATGGAACACCTATCGTGGTTATGCTGTCTATGAAGGCACAAGAAAAGCCTATAAAGATGGAACTGGCAATAGCGCCGACATAAACTTGATGTTGGTTTCAATGCTCAAGCATGCAGGAGTAAAGGCACATCCGGTTTTGATAAGTACAAGGGATCATGGGGTTCCGTTGTTTCCAACACTTCAAGGATACAACTATGTTATCGCTGCTGCCAAAATAGGTACAGAATACCACCTTTTGGACGCAACAAATGCATACAGCACTATGGATGTGCTTCCAACCCGAAGCCTGAATTGGCTTGGCCGAATGGTTTCAGAAAATGGCAACTCGGAAATAATGGATCTTATGCCCAGAAAAAAATCGGTGGATATGGTGATGATGAATGTTGATTTAAATGAAGATGGCTCTATAGACGCGAAGATGAGACAGCAATACACGGAAAACAATGCTTACCTATTTAGGAATTCCTACAACCAGGGTACAGAAGAGTCTTTTTTGGAAGAAATGGAACAGGAACAAGGAGATATTGAAATATCTGACTACCATTTGAAAAATAATGTTGATTTGGAGAAACCGATTGTTCAAGATTATACTCTTTTCAAAGAAGATGCCGTAGAGACCATCTCTGGAAAACTGTATTTTTCACCGATGTTCCATCTCTGCACCATGGAAAACCCATTTAAAGCGGAAAAAAGGGAATACCCAGTTGACTACGGATTTCCATGGGAAGACAAGTATATGATCAATATTAAGATTCCTGAAGGTTATAAGGTAGAATCTGTGCCGGAATCCATGGCAATATCACTGCCGGAGAATGTAGGCTCCTTCAAATACTTGGTGTCGGCAACGGACAAAACCATAAGCCTAAGAGCTTCTTTAAGTTCAAATACGGCTGTTGTTCCAGCTCAATTTTATGATTTCTTAAAAGAGTTTTACCGCCAAATCGTAGAAAAAGAAACAGAAAAGGTGGTTCTTTCGAAAATATAAAGATGAAAAGGACAATAGCGATATTCGTTTTTGGCATATGCCAAATCCTTTTTTCACAAGAAGAACATGAGTTTGGGAAGCTTACAACAACTGAAAAAAGCTTCACCCAATATGAAAGAGATACTACGGCCAATGCCATCTATCTTTATGAGAAAGGAGCTAATTTTTTTGAAGTTAGATATAACAAAATAAGGCTCATAACCAAGTATCATGCAAAGATCAAAATTTTAAGAAAAGAAGGTTTTGAACATGCTACCGTAGAAATACCTTATTATCGTAATGCCAGTACTGGCGAAAAAAGTTTGAAAATATGGGCTTTCACCCATAACAATGAAGAGAAAATACCTGTAGATGAGGACCAGATTTTTGATGAAGAAATAAGTGCTCGCGGATCAATTAGAAAATTCACTTTCCCAAAAGTGGAAGTTGGCTCTATACTAGAATATAGCTACGAAATCGAATCGCCATTTTTTTTCAACCTGACTGGCTGGAAATTTCAATCGAATATTCCCAAGATATATACAGAATACTATGCCGAAATTCCTGGTAATTGGGTGTATAACAGATCTCTTATTGGTAATTTAAAGTTGGACATAAATGAATCCAATGTCAAAAAGGGTTGTTTTCGTGTTCCAATAGCTAGGCGTCCATCAGATTGTGAAACTTTGAGGTATGCTATGAAAGATGTTCCTGCGTTCAAAGAATCAGAAGATTATATGTTATCGGGAAATAACTATCGTTCCAAACTGGAATTTGAACTGTCAGAATATATCGATTTTACGGGTAGTAAAACAAAGTATACCAAATCTTGGGAAGATGTCGACAAAGAGTTTAAAGATGACAAAGATGTTGGACATCAGCTAAGAAAAAAGAATTTCTTTGAAAGAAAAGTACCCAACGAACTATTGAAGGGTTCCGACCCTTTAGAAAAAGCGAAGAACATTTATAAATTCGTCCAAAACCACTTTACATGGAATGGAGGATATGGACTATGGCATCATAATAACGTGAAAAAAGCCTTTGATGAACAAAGGGGCAATGTTGCTGAAATTAATATGGTCCTGATAAATTTGCTGAACGCTGCAGGCATAGAGACCAATATGATGTTGTCTAGTACAAGAAAGAATGGATTGCCAAAGCTTGGTCACCCTGTAATGGGCGATTTCAATTATATCATGGCAATTGCCAGGATTAACGACCAAGATTATTTGTTGGACGCAACAGATAAAATGCAGCCTTTTGGAATGATACCATTCAGATGTCTCAATCATTATGGCCGTGTAATGGACTTCGAAAGGAAAAGCTATTGGTATAATATTGCACCTGAACAAGGAAATAGAAGGTCAATACGGGCGACAATGTCATTTGATAAAGCAGAAGGGATTGCTTTCGGAAAATTTGACCTTTTTAGTGAGGGATATGAAAGCGTAAGACAACGCAAGAAAATAGACAAAAAGGATAGGGAGGAATATTTGCGTGAAATTGAAGGAGGTTTTGGAGATGATCTTTATATAAAATCCTATAGTGTAGAAAAAGAGCTTTCCGGTGAAACGAAAATGATGGAGCAATTCGAATTTGAAATGGAAAATATTCTAAGGGACAACGCCATTTATATGAATCCTTTTTTGACGAAATTCTTCAAAAAAAACCCTTTTGTTTCTGATGAAAGAAGTTATCCGATTGATTTTGGCTATCCCAGAAGTTATGAATATCGACTTTCTATGGCAATACCGGACGGTTATAAGATTAAGAATTTGCCTGAAAAAACAAATCTAAAACTGCCACAAGATTCGGGATATTTAAGATTTGAGAGTAATGAGAGTTTTGGTAAGGTAAATGTTTTTTTTAAGCTCGGTATAAATGCTGTCCAATTCAAAAGTGAAGCCTATCATATCATAAAAGCTTTTTTTACGGAAGCTGTTGATATCCAAAATAAATCTTTCATTGTTCTTGAGAAAGCATAATTTTGGACATTAGTCTTAATCAACACATATTTTGACATGAACATCCAAAACGCCCAAAAAGCAGTTGACGAATGGATTAAAAACCATGGGGTGCGCTATTTTAATGAGCTTACCAATATGGCGCAGCTTACTGAAGAAGTGGGAGAGGTGGCACGAATTATTGCAAGACGGTACGGGGAACAGAGCGAAAAAGAGTCGGATAAGACCAAAGATTTGGGCGAAGAATTGGCCGATGTGCTTTTTGTGGTATTATGCCTGGCCAACCAGACCGGAGTAGAATTGCAGGAGGCCTTTGACAAAAAGTTGGAGATAAAAACAAAACGAGATCACGATCGTCACCAGAATAACGAAAAACTCAAATAAAAAGCATTACATCACAGCTTGATAATTCGGTTTTTTCTAGCTTTGGGGTTTCAACCAAATTAGACATATTTGAAACTCCAACTTTCCTTTTCTGATAGCAAAAAAATAGAAAAAACAATAAAGATCACAGGCTCCAAAAGCGAGACCAACAGATCTTTGTTGTTGCAGGCACTTTTTCCCAATATCACCATAGAAAACATGTCCAATTCCGATGATGGGCAGGTGATGCAGGCTGGGTTGCAAAAAACAACTGGAGAAGTGGATATCCACCACGCTGGTACGGCAATGCGCTTTCTAACTGGTTATTTTGCTTCGCAAGAGGGAAAAGAGGTCATCCTTACTGGATCAAAGCGCATGAAGGAGCGCCCTATAAAAGTATTGGTTGAAGCACTTCGTGATCTAGGAGCGGAAATTGGGTACGAAGAAACTGAAGGATGTCCTCCATTAAAAATAAAAGGAAAGAAACTGACCAAAAGCAGGGTTTCCCTTCCGGCCAATATTAGTAGTCAGTATATTTCCTCTTTGCTGCTTATCGCGCCAAGCTTGCAAAATGGCTTGGAGTTGGAGCTTTTGGGGAAAATCACCTCCGTTCCTTACATAAAGATGACTTTGGGCCTTTTGGAGCAAATAGGTGTAGCAACCCACTTTGAGGGAAATCTTATAAAAGTAGCGGCAACTCCAAGCGTGAAGGATACCACTTTGGTGGTTGAGTCAGATTGGAGTTCGGCAAGTTATTTCTACAGCATCGTTGCCATGGGTGATGTTGGCACCAAAATTCAGTTGTCCTCCTATAAAGAAAACTCCTTGCAAGGTGATAGTGTTTTGTCAGAAATCTATAAAGAGTTCGGTGTGGAGACCGAATTTTTAAATAATACGATTACACTTTCAAAAACACGTGAATGTGAACTGGAAAAGGTCAATTATGACCTATCCAATGCCCCTGATATCGCCCAAACCATTTCGGTCACTTGTCTGGGACTCGGAATGGGATGTTACCTTACCGGTCTGCACACCTTGCCCATTAAAGAAACAGATCGCTTGGGTGCCATGAAGACCGAATTGGAAAAATTGGGAGCTTCGGTGGAGATTGATGCCGAAAGTTTAACACTCCATTCTTGTCAAAATATTACTTCAGATCTGGCGATTGATACGTACAATGATCATCGCATGGCGATGGCCTTTGGACCTTTGGGATTGCGTACTTCGTTGAAAATCAATGACGCAGAAGTGGTTTCCAAATCATATCCCGATTTCTGGAACGACCTAAAAACATTAGGTTTTTCCATCAACGAGCTGTAATTCACATTTAATCATCAAATTACTTGACATCCCCTATGTCGAGATTGTATATTTGCGCTCTTTCAAAAACACGCTAAAAAAGCCTACATGAAATTATCAAACTTCAACTTTGAACTACCTAAAGAATTATTGGCGGAGTATCCTGCGGAAAATCGGGACGAATCCAAACTTATGGTAATTCATCGCGAAACTGGAAAAATTGAGCACAAAATGTTCAAGGACCTAATCGATTATTTTGATGAAGGGGACGTTATGGTCTTGAACAATACCAAAGTATTTCCGGCAAGACTATACGGAAACAAAGAAAAAACAGGTGCCCGCATCGAAGTTTTTCTATTACGTGAGCTGAATCAAGAACAGCGCCTTTGGGATGTTTTGGTAGACCCAGCTAGAAAAATCCGTATTGGTAACAAGTTGTATTTTGGGGATGATGAGAGTTTAGTTGCCGAGGTTATCGATAATACCACCTCTCGTGGAAGAACCTTGCGCTTTCTTTATGATGGCTCTTATACCGACTTTAGAAGAAAACTTCGCGAATTGGGTGAAACTCCACTACCAAAATACATCAAAAGGGATGTTGAGCCAGAGGATGAGGAGCGATATCAAACAATTTATGCCAAATACGAGGGAGCCGTAGCTGCACCAACCGCAGGTTTGCACTTTTCAAAACACCTATTGAAGAGACTGGAGATCAAAGGAGTTGATTTTGCAGAGGTAACCTTGCATGTTGGACTGGGAACCTTTAACCCGGTTGAGGTAGAGGATCTATCCAAGCATAAAATGGATAGTGAGGAGTTGGTGATTGATGAGAAAGCAACGGAGATTGTAAATAACGCCAAACAGGAGAAGAAAAGAATTTGTGCGGTGGGGACAACCGTAATGAGAGGTTTGGAAAGTGCCGTTTCATCGGAACATACTTTAAATACCTTTGAAGGTTGGACCAACAAATTTATTTTCCCTCCGTATGATTTCAGCATAGCCAACTGCATGATTACCAATTTTCACTTACCAAAATCAACTTTGTTGATGATGGTTTCTGCATTCATTGGTCATGATTTGATGAAAAAAGCATACAAACAAGCCATCTTGGAACAGTATCGCTTTTATTCTTATGGAGATGCCATGTTGGTCATCTAAAGAAAAATTTAAGCACATAAATCATAGAGTGAATCCCGTTTGGCCAAATACCTTACGGGATTTTTCTTGACTATATTTGACACGTGGAGGTAAAAAAGAAGGACATACGGGCACTTTCAAAAGAACAGCTTCGTAATTTTTTTGTGGAGCAAGGGGATAAAGCCTTTCGAGGAAACCAGGTCTATGAGTGGTTATGGCAAAAATCTGCCCATTCTTTCGACGGAATGACCAACATTTCCAAAGAAACACGACAAATGCTCGAGGACAACTTTGTTATCAACCATATCCAAGTTGACCAAATGCAGCGCAGCTCCGATGGCACGATTAAAAATGCTGTACGACTTCACGATGGACTGATTGTAGAATCTGTTCTCATACCCACAGACACTAGAACCACGGCATGTGTTTCAAGCCAAGTAGGATGCAGTTTGGATTGCAAATTTTGCGCTACTGCACGATTAAAAAGAATGCGAAATCTTAATCCCGATGAAATTTATGATCAGGTAGTCGCTATTGATCAGGAAAGCCGGCTATATTTTAATCGCCCCTTGAGCAATATTGTGTTTATGGGTATGGGCGAGCCTTTGATGAACTATAACAATGTGCTCAAGGCCATCGAAAAAATCACCTCCCCGGAAGGGCTTGGAATGTCACCTAAGCGCATTACGGTTTCGACGTCTGGAGTTCCTAAAATGATCAAAAAAATGGCAGACGAAGAAGTCAAATTTGGACTGGCGGTTTCCTTACATTCGGCCATTGACGAGGTTCGTACTTCCATCATGCCCTTTAACGCCACTTTTCCACTCAAGGACTTAAGGGAAGCTCTGGAATATTGGTATAGTAAAACCAAGAATAGGATAACCTACGAATACGTGGTATGGGAGGGTATCAATGACACCCCCGAAGCAGCGAAAGCTTTGGTCAAGTTCTGCAAGTTTGCTCCGTCAAAAGTCAATTTGATAGAATACAACCCTATTGACGATGGCGAATTTCAACAAGCGTCAATAGATGCCATCGACATGTACGAAAACATATTGGAGCAAAATGGAATTACTGTAACTGTGAGAAGGTCAAGAGGAAAGGATATAGATGCCGCCTGCGGTCAATTGGCCAATAAGAGTTAGGTTGAATAATCAATAATCAATAATCAATAATCAATTGGCAATTAGCAATTGCCGAGACCATTGTTCATTGCAGATTGTCGATACTTTTGCCTGCCTAACTTAAAACTTGCACCTTCTACCAATGAACTCTTTCATTTTCCCTACTTTTAGGCATTCAAAACCAAATTCACCAAACTACGGTTGTATTGAAGATAGTTTCGCAAATTAGGGAACCCATAGAACAAGAAATGGAGCTTTTCGAAGAAAAGTTCTTAAAATCCATGTCTTCAAAGGTGGCCCTTTTCAATCGTATCACTTATTACATTGTGAACAGAAAGGGAAAGCAAATGCGTCCTATGTTTGTTTTTCTTACCGCCAAATTGATCAATGGCGGACAGGTGAATGACCGGACCTATTGCGGAGCTTCCATTATCGAATTGATACATACGGCCAGTCTTGTTCATGATGACGTTGTGGATGATAGCCATAAACGAAGAGGCTTTTTTTCCATCAATGCCCTTTGGAAAAATAAGATTGCGGTTTTGGTAGGGGACTTCCTTTTTTCAAAAGGGGTTTTGGTGGCACTGGAGAATAAAGATTATGACCTGCTCCATATTATTTCCAATGCGGTAAGGGATATGAGCGAAGGAGAGTTGCTTCAGATTGAAAAAGCCCGTTTGTTGGACATTACCGAAGATATATATTATAGCATTATTCGACAAAAGACTGCCACGCTCATTGCCGCCTGTTGCAGTATGGGAGCATGTTCGGTGAAACCTGATACGGAACATGTTGAAACTTTCAGAAGGTTTGGGGAACTCTGTGGAATGGCATTTCAAATAAAGGATGACCTCTTTGACTATGGAGCAGAGAAAATCGGAAAACCCACTGGAATTGATATCAAAGAGCAAAAAATGACCTTACCGCTCATTTATGCGCTCAATCAAAGTGACAGTGAAAAAAAACGCTGGTTGATAAGTTCCATCAAAAATCACAACAAAAACAAGAAAAGGGTCAAGGAAGTCATCGCCTATGTTAAGGAAATGGGCGGATTGGAGTACGCCGTGACCAAAATGCTGGCTTTTAAGGATGAGGCCCTGTCCTTGTTGGACAATTACCCCGACTCCGAATACAAAAGCGCACTTACCCTTATGGTCAATTACGTAGTTGACCGCAAAAAGTAATTTCTTCGCAATAGTCGATATTCAACTGGTCTGAAATCACATCTACTTAAAAAATTTCCCCCTGGGCAACCTTTTTGGAATTCGCCTCGTCTATCTTTATAGAAACAAAACCGGGAACCGCTGTTGAAGATTATTTCTTTATATACCAATGAGAAGTTGTTGATCAAAAGGGCAATTGCTGGAAATAGGCAAGCCCAACAATTTCTGTATGAAAAATATGCTGCCAAGATGTTGAGCGTATGCAGACAGTATGTAAAGGATGTACAATTTGCTGAGGATGTTATGGTGAACGGCTATGTAAAGGTTTTTGAAAATTTGACATCGTTTCGGCATCAGGGAAGTTTTGAAGGTTGGATACGAAAAATAATGGTGAGGGAGAGCATTTCATACTTGCGTAAAAAACAATTTGTGGTGTATGATGATGAGGTGTTGGAATCCAGACCGAAAGAAGCTGGCGAAAGTGCATCCATTTTGGATGTGGAATACGTGCAACAGTTGATAGATAAGCTTCCAGAAGGATATAAAATGGTCTTTTTGCTTTATGCCATAGAAGGATACAAGCATCATGAAATAGCCGAAATATTGGAGATTTCCGAGGGCACATCAAAGTCACAATTGTTCAAGGCCCGAAAAATGCTCCAAGAAAATTTAAAATTAAAAGGAATGTCACCTCGATCGGAATCTAGAGGTAAATAGATAGCATCATGGAAAAGTTGGAAAAACATATTAAAAAAACCTTGGAGGAGCGTCGCATTGCGCCTTCGGCCCAAGCCTGGGAAGAGGTCTCAAGCCAAATTAAGGTCGAACAAAAGCAATCGGGCAATAAATGGTTCTTGGCGGTGGCCGCTAGTTTTATAGGGATTCTTTTGATCTCAGTATTCTTTTTCCGAGCCGAAACCCCATCCGACAACACGCAACAGGTAGTGGATAAAGAAAACCAGCAAGAAGAATTTATCCAACCAAACCAAGATGACCTGATTCCGTTGGACATTGAACAAAATACAACAGAGGTAGTCGCGACAGATACGCAAACAAAGTTTGAAGAAAAGTCAAGTGTTGAAGGGCTGGCATCCGACGATGCACAAGAAACAATATCTGAAATTGTTGAAAATCAACCCCTAAAAGATAACATACTAAATACTCCTGAAGGATTAATAGCCCAAAAAGTAAACGAAGTAGTGGCACAAGTGGCGCTATTGGAGACCATGAATGATGAGGTAAGCGAAGCAGAAGTTGATTCACTTTTAAGAGCGGCCCAAAGGCAGATCCTTTCAGACCAAATATTGAACTCTGGCAAAGTGGATGCCATGGCATTATTGACTGAAGTGGAAGACGAACTGGACGAGTCCTTTAGAGATCAGATATTTGACGCACTTAAAGACGGTTATTTCAAGCTTCGAACTGCCGTTGCCGATCGGAACAATTAAAAATATTCATCAATCAAAAGACCTTTTTACTTTCCCTTCCCTTTGTTGGGAGGGGGAGGAAAAGAGGGATAAAATCAAGAAACCATCATGAGAAAGATTACACTGTATTTTACGGTAATAGTACTGTCATTGTTAACCCAAAACGTTGTAGGCCAGGAAGAATATGAAAGGGACATAAAGCATTTAAAAGCGCAAAAGGAGAAAATCATACAGCAGGAAAAGGAAGCCCTAAAACAAGAGGTTAAAGATATTAACCGCAGAATGGAACGCGGGACCCTGACCGCTGAGGAAGCGAAACTTTTGAAGGCTGAAGTGGCTAAAAAAAGAGCCTTGAACATTGAAAATCGAGTTGCCATTATCGAAAATAGAATATCGTTGATCCAACGAAACCAAGGTCAAATTTTAACCTTGACGGAAACAGATAGTATCGACGGCGATAGAATAAGATTGGGAATCGACATCAATGGGAAACCGGCATTTTCTTTCAATCATAGATGGAAGGATGAAATCAAATACGACAGACGAACCTATTCAGATTTTGTACTTGCCATTGGGTTGAACAATGCATTAATTGATGGGCAGTCATTGGATGATTCTCCCTATAAAATTGCAGGAAGCAGGTTTTTAGAATTGGGATGGCAGTGGAGAACAAGGGTTTTTAGGAATTCCAATTGGCTCCGCTTCCATTATGGATTTTCATTCCAGTTTAATGGGTTAAAGCCAGATAACAACCAAATTTTCGTGCAAAATGGAGATCAGACCACTTTAGAGGAATTTGAGTTTGAATTGGATAAATCCAAACTCCGTATGGATAATTTGGTTTTTCCGGTACATTTTGAATTCGGTCCTTCCCGTTTTCGAGAAACTGAAAAAAGTATACGGTACTCCATTCAAAATCAAGTGAGATTTGGAATAGGAGGTTATGGTGGATTTAATCTTGGTACCCGTCAAAAATTAAAATACTCCAGGGATGGGCAACAAGTAAAAGATAAATTCAAAAGGGATTACAACACCAGTGATTTGATATATGGACTCAGTGCGTATGCAGGTTTTGATGGAATGCTCCTATATGTCAAATACGACTTGAATCCTATTTTTAAAGATGCTGTTGTAGAGCAAAGAAATATTTCCTTAGGCCTTCGGTTCGATTTGTAACCAACCAACCTCTACATTGTCCATTTGAGTGCAGTTGAAAATTACAACCGAAATTTCACTGCGCTCAATGCGGCATTTAATTGTATTGTAGGGCCCTTTCCATTTCAGGAGAGAATTCCTCCTTATAAAAACCACGTTTACAATATGAGCATTCTGCAAACTGGGATGTTTTCAATTTAAAAATGGGAATCCAGAACAGGTGTACGTAATTGGCTTGCGAAACGGCGGTCAATGTACCCGTTTGCTTGCAATATGGGCAAGAAACACTAGATAATGTTTTCGTTTCTTTTTTTCCGGGTCTTGTACCAAAGAAGAGAATCATATACTACAAATCTAGGACTCTTTTCCAACTTTTGGAATGGGCGAGTCTTAGTATATCAAATGTTTTTTGGACATATCCTTCCAGCCGGACTTATAGCTAGCATCGACAAAAAAGACTTTAAGGTCGGCCTTATAAGCTGCGTCAACAAAGTAAATTTTCTTTTTGGCCTTGTATCCAGCATCAACAAAATACCATCTTCCCTCATTTTCTTTGGCTTTGTATTCCGCATCTACCTTGAAAACCAATAAATCAGCATTATATTCCTGATCAACAACAAAAACCTTGATATCGGCTTTGTAATCACTGTTCGTGGAATAAATCTTTTGAGCGCTAACAGTGCATGTCATGAGGAACAATAACGCTGTTGAAAGAATGTTTTTCATAGTATTGTGATGAAAGAGTTGTGCTATGGATATCAAGATTTGTTCCAAAGAACACAGGAACTTATTGGACGAGGGAAAAACAGCATGGATTTTTAGCTGTGCAAAGGATTTTGTTGATGTTGCACATTCATATTTTAGAGTTCCATAAATTTCTTTTTTAATTACCTTTAAAGGCTATTTTAAAGCACCGATTTGATTTCAAAAACGACCATAGACCAAGTTTACGAGACCGCACGTTTGGAAGAGGTTATCGGTGACTTTGTACAACTTAAGAAATCTGGTTCCAATTTTAAGGGATTAAGCCCCTTTACCGATGAGCGCACCCCAAGTTTTATGGTGTCACCGGTAAAGCAAATTTGGAAGGACTTCAGTAGTGGGAAAGGAGGAAATGTTGTTGCTTTTTTGATGGAGCACGAGCATTTCACGTATCCCGAAGCCATAAAATACCTAGCCAAAAAGTACAATATTGAAATAGAGGAAACCGAACAGACCAATGAGCAGAAGGAACAGGCCAACGAGCGGGAAAGTATGTACCTGGTCTCAGAATATGCCCAGAAATATTTCACGGAAATCCTGTGGGATTCTGAACCGGGCAAAGCGATCGGACTGACCTATTTTAAAGAACGTGGGTTTAGCGATGAAACCATAAAGAAATTTGGTCTGGGTTATGGTTTGGATGAATGGGAAGCCTTTACCAAAACGGCCATGGAAAATGGTTACCAGCTCGAATTTCTGGAAAAAACGGGATTGACCATAGTTAAGGAACAAGCGGGAGGAGAATCCAGAAAATTTGACCGATTTAAAGGTCGGGTACTATTTCCAATTCACTCCATGAGTGGTCGAGTATTGGGTTTTGGGGGTCGAATCTTAACTAACGACAAAAAAGCCGCCAAGTATCTAAACTCTCCTGAAAGCGAAATTTACCATAAAAGCAAGGTGCTCTATGGTATCTATTTTGCCAAACAGGCCATCGCCAAGGAAGACAATTGCTATTTGGTGGAAGGTTATACCGACGTGATTCAGTTCTATCAACGAGGCGTACAGAACGTAGTGGCCTCAAGTGGAACGGCATTGACTCCTGAGCAAATCCGTTTAATCAACCGGCTTACGAAGAACATCACTGTGCTTTTCGATGGTGATGCAGCCGGATTAAGGGCTTCATTACGTGGGATAGACCTTATTCTGGAGCAGGGGATGAATGTTAAGGTGTGCAGCTTTCCGGAAGGGGAAGACCCCGATAGTTTTGCAAAAACCAACACCTATGAGGATTTGGTGCTTTACCTGGAGGAAAATGCCAAGGATTTTATCCAGTTCAAGACCTCACTTTTGGCTGAAGAAGCCGCAAACGACCCCATAAAGCGAGCTGATACCGTGAGGGATATCGTTAATAGCATCAGTAAGATTCCTGATCGTATCAAAAAGGAAATTTACATTCAGGAATGTGCCAAAATGATGCAAATCTCTGAAGAGGTACTGTATAACACATTGGCTCAGATCGATAAAAAGGGATTTGCCGATGCCGCCAAGAAGTTAAAACAAGAGCGAAAGGCCTTTGAAGTGGTCAAAAATGAACCAGCAGTTGAAAAGGTTGATGTCCAATACGAGCTGGAGCGGAAAATCATTGAAATGCTGTTGTTATATGGAAACCAAAAACAGGAATTCGAAGATTTGGTGTTGAAAGAAAATGAAGAAGGAGATTTGGTACTTGAACCTGAAATCGTGGAGGCAAAGGTATATGAGAAGGTGTATCTTGATTTGCAAGAAGATGAGATTGAGCTGACGAATGAGCAGTTCAGAACCATTTATTATAAGCTCATTGAAGATTTGAATGAGAGCGAGGATTTTGCTGTGAATACCTTTCTGTCAAACCTGGACCAGGAAATGATCAGCGAGGTGTCGTCCATATTAATGGAAGAAGAAAAATATTCTTTGGATGACTGGACACGGAAGGATATCTATCCCAAGGAAAAGAAGCAGGGCATAGCGCAATTGGTGGGTGAAACAATCCTCACTTTGCGATGTAATTTGATAAAAAATCGAATTCTACAACTTCAAAAAAGCACTGAGGACAATAATGGCGATAATTCTGAGGTTTTGGAAGAAATTGTAAACTATCTGCAGTTGAACAAGTTACTGAACGCCAAATTGAATAGGGTACTCTCCTAAACAAAAAAAAATCCCGAATATTACTACCCGGGATTTTCATCAGTTTGAACTGGTTATTTTAATAAAGCTCCAATGCTTTTGCTTGTTGCAAAAGATCTACCAAGTTGTCCACGTTCAATTTTTTCATCAAACGGGCTTTGTAGGTGCTTACGGTTTTTTCGTTTAGGTTCAACCCTTCGGCGACTTCCTTGTTACGCTTTCCACTGGCCAAAAGTTTCAAGACTTCGACTTCACGGGAAGATAGCTTTCTGAAGAATCTTCGAGGTTTCTGTGTCCCTTCATCGAAGGCAAGTCGTTGTGCCAATTCGTTGGTGATGAACATATTACCCTCACTAACTTTGCGAACAGCAGTGATAATGTAATCTAAATCGGCGGCCTTTGAGAGATATCCGAAAGCTCCAGCACGAATGGTGCTTAGTGCATAAACATCTTCAGATTGTCCACTATACATCAGGGTTTTAACGTTGGGGAACTCCTGTTTCATCTTTCTTAGGGTAGCGATCCCATTGATTTCAGGAATGTCCATTTCGAGCATTACAACATCCGGAGAAACTTTCTCCAAAAGTTCAAATAGTTCAGAAGTGGTAGAAACATCAGCAATGACTTCAATATCTGAACTAGATTCGAGCACCTGCTTAATGCCGAGTCGAACTATGGGATGGTTGTCAGCTATTAATACTTTAATCATTTGGTTTGAGTTTTATTCGTTGTTTAGTACTTAATTACTTACGCGGCGTGACGAGCAAGATAACACTTTGTAAGCGTAAAACTCAGTTTTTTTTCTTAAAACCACAGAATTTCTATGGTTTTTTTCGTCTTAAGCTGGGATTTTTAGGTTGAAAGGTCACTTTAGGTGCTCAGGAATTTCACAAATGGGTATAGGAATCATCTTATGTTTGTTCGAAGTATTAAACTTTTTATAAATAACGAATACTTCCCTTTCTCTGTCCGAAAAATCTTCAAAACTTTTTCCTTCGCCATCCATTTTCATGGCCCATTCCAGCTCTGGATACGACGCGCCTATCTGATCTTCGTCGGTTCTGCTATCTCCCCAGAGCCCATCGGTAGGGGCAGCATCCATAATATCCTGGTTTACACCCAAAACCCTTCCAAGCTCATAGACTTCGGTTTTCAATAAGTCGGCAATTGGGCTCAGATCTACACCGCCATCACCATATTTGGTATAAAACCCGATGCCAAAATCTTCTACTTTATTGCCGGTTCCCGCCACTAAATAGCCCTTTAAGGCCGCAAAGTAATACAATGAGGTCATGCGTAGCCTTGCTCTGGTATTGGCAAGTGACATAAAACGAGCTTCTTCATCCTCCACTCTGGGAAAGGAATCCACTAGACTATCAAAAACGGGCGTAAGATTTACTTTTTGTCTAGAGGTGTTTGAAAAGTTTTTAATGAGCCAATCAATGTGTCTATCGGCACGATTTACTTGGTTTTTGCCCTGGTGAATTGGCATTTCCACGCATAAAAGATCCAAACCTGTCTTTGCACAAAGGGTAGAGGTGACGGCGGAGTCTATACCGCCGGAAACCCCGATGACAAACCCCTTGCAGTTTGCCTTTGTAGCATAATCCTTTAACCAATTCACTATATGTTCTATTACCTTTTCGGTTTGCATACCTTTCTTTTTAGATTCAATAAATTACCTTTGTGCCCTGTAAATTTAAACGCTGCAGTGTTAAAAATGAAGAGGTTGTCAAAATACTTGGGTTTTCGCTTATGTATCCTTTTATTTTTTCTGATTCCAATGCTGTATTTGGCTTGCAAGGAAGAGGATAAAACAGCTGAAGCAATTTCCAAAATACCTATTGAATTATCCATAGCACGTTTTGATAGGGAGTTTGCAACAGCCACACCGGATGACATCCAAACGTTGAAAACCAAATACCCGTATTTGTTTCCAGCTCAGTTTCCTGATAGTATTTGGATTGCCAAACTTACCGATACGATCCAAGTGGAATTATCGCAGGAGGTTGACAAGGCTTTTGGTGATTTCAGAGAGGAAACCCAAAACTTAGAGTCGCTTTTTCAACATATAACCTATTACTTCCCAAATTTCAATGTTCCAAAAGTAGTCACTGTTACTTCGGATGTACGCTACAATGACAGGGTGATACTCGCAGATTCCATTTTACTGTTGGGATTGGATAATTATTTAGGCGCTGATCATCATTTTTATGAAGGGATACAACGTTACATTGCATCAGGACTGGATAAAAAATACCTCACCTCAGATGTGGCCGGCACCTTTGCGAAGACCCTTTTGAAATATCCCCGAAATCGAACCTTTTTATCCAGAATGGTACATTTCGGAAAGGAATTGTATCTGAAGGATAGATTGGTGTCCCAAGAGACGGACGCCCAAAAAATTGGATATACCGATGAAGAAATGCAATGGGCAGTGGAAAACGAGGAGCAGATTTGGCGTTATTTCGTGGAAAACGAGTTGTTATATAGTACCCAATCCGAATTGGACAGGCGTTTCTTAGATCCCGCTCCATTTTCAAAATTTAGATTGGAGTTGGACAGTGAATCACCGGGTAGACTTGGAAGGTATATGGGATGGCAGATTGTTAGGGCCTTTATGGATAAAAATGATATTACCCTAAATCAAATGTTGGATTTGCCGGCAGATGAAATTTTTAAGAAATCAAATTATAAACCGAGAAAATAGATGGCAGTAGCACATACTTCTGAAATAAAACTTACTGTAGAATTGGACGAAAATCGCGTCCCTGAAGGTTTGAAATGGTCAGCTGAGGATGGAGGCGTAAAAAATGAAGAAGCTAAGGCAATGATGCTTTCCGTTTGGGACAGTAAGAACAGGGAGTCTTTAAAGATTGATTTATGGACCAAGGATATGCCCGTGGATGAGATGAAAATCTTTTTTCACCAGACCCTGGTCACTATGGCCGATACTTTCATGAAGGCCACCCAGGACGAAAAAATGACCGCTACAATGAAGGATTTTTGCGATTACTTCGCTGAAAAGCTGGAGTTGAAATAAGTCTTATTCCTCCAAGGGCTGATTGAATCGGTGGAACAAGTCTCTGTCTTGCGTACTTAAATTCAGACTACGGACTATCTTTTCCTTCGTGGGCCTTAACATATAAAAGTATAGTATCAATAATGCTGCTATTAAGAGAAATGCCAAGTTATTTGTCTGATAAAAGGCGATAATGGAAAAAAAAGAAGCAGCTTCTACCAATGCATATTTAATTATGGAAGCGGTTTGAAAACGTATCAGCTTCTGTTTGAGTGTACTGGTCCTAGGGATGTTTTTGATGGATTGTTTGAAAATGAAATCCCCCAAAAACACACTGGTAATGGCAAAGATCGGAACAACGATCAAAAACATATCATCAGTATCTTGAATGCTGAATACACCACTGGGTGCCAAATAATAAACTACAATTCCGAAAAATAGAGGTCCTGCGATCAACCCGAAATGGACTATTGCTAAGGTCCGAACGAACCCTCCAGGAGTAAGTTGGTTGGCCGGCTGTTGCATATGTATTGGTTATTGGGTTCTCAATATATAAAGGTATGTCAAATAAAAACAGTGTTTATGTGTCAATTGATCAAACCATTATATGAAATAAAAGATATTCGGTCTGATTTGATGAATGATAGCTAAGTTCCGATGGTTATTGTCAATTTTGACCATTTATCGAGACTAATCCATGTATTTATGAGTTATGAAAACGAAAAAACTCCTATTCGTCTACAATGCCAACTCAGGGGTGAGCAACGCCATTTTGGATAGCATGCATAAGGTTTTCAGTCCTTCTACATACGACTGCAATCTATGTGATATCACCTTTGGAATTGTTTCTGAAAATAATACTTGGAAGAAATTTCGTGAGGAAAGTGAGCTCCAAATGGATTTTTTGCATAAGGACGAGTTCCAGAATGATTATCCAAGTGTGGTGGATGACAGCTTTGACTTTCCCATTGTTCTTTCAGAAGATGAAAAAGGATTAACGGTCTTTATTACTACGAAAGAGCTGAATGCATTGCAAACTGCCGAAGAATTGATCCAGTTGGTCAATGAAAGGGTGTAGTCGAGTCAATCAAGATTGCTGGGAAGTGAAGAACTCAGCATTGATTTCATCAATATAGTTCAGCAGTTCATCTCGGCCAATGCGGTTGGCGGAGGATGTGATAAAATGAGGTGGTGCCTCTTCCCAAGCCCCATCCAATAATTTCTGTAGATAGGAATTGGCCTGTTTTTCAATTACTGCTGGTTTTAATTTATCCGCTTTTGTGAAAATGATGGCAAAGGGAATTTGATGGGTTCCCAGCCATTCCATAAATTCTAAATCCACAGGTTGTGGCTCATGTCTGATATCAACAAGCACAAACCCACAGACCAATTGTTTTCTTTTTTGGAAATACTCCGTGATATACTTTTGAAAGACCTTTTTATTTTTTTTGGAAACACGCGCATAACCATATCCAGGCAAATCCACCAAAAACCAATTCTTATTGATTTTAAAATGATTTATAAGTTGGGTTTTTCCAGGTCTTCCCGAAGTTTTGGCCAAACCTTTCCGGTCCACGAGCATGTTGATCAAAGATGATTTTCCAACATTGGACCGTCCAATAAAGGCATACTCAGGTAATGGCTCATTTGGGCATTTGGCCACATTGGAGTTGCTCATCACAAATTCGGCCGAGGTGATTTTCATAGGTCAGAAATTCCGTTGGTTCAACCAGGACTCAAGAATTTTATTGAAATCGTCTGGATGTTCCATCATTGGGGCATGACCACATTTTTCAATCCAGAACAAATCCGAATCTGGCAGCAGCTCGTGAAATTCTTTGGCCACATTAGGAGGTGTAACCGTATCGTTTTCTCCCCAAATAATACATGTTGGGGTTTTCATATGTGGCAAATCCTTGGACATGTTGTGTCTGATAGCACTTTTTGCAATGGCAAGGGTCTTCACCAATTTCATTCGGTCGTTTACGGTTGCAAACACTTCGTCCACAATTTCCTTCGTAGCGACGGCAGGGTCATAAAAAACATCCTGGGCCTTCTTTTTGATGAACTCGTAATCTCCACGTTTGGGATATCCATCGCCCATTGCACTTTCATAAAGTCCAGAGCTACCCGTAATTACCAGTGCCTTGACCATTTCAGGAAACATCTTTGTGTGCAAAAGGCCAATATGGCCACCAAGGGAGTTTCCAAGAAGTATCACATCCTTTAACCCCTTAAACTCAATAAAATCTTCCAGAAACTTGGCGAAATTTTTCACCGTCGTCTTGAGCATGGGCATTTCATAAATGGGAAGTTCAGGAATCAAGACCTTGTAACCCTTGGATGGGAAATAATCAGATACCCCTTGAAAATTACTTAACCCACCCATTAATCCATGCAAAATAATCATGGGAGTGCCTTCTCCTTTTTCGATGTAACTGTACTTACCCTCCTTAATGATGTGTTCTTCCATCTAAAGTTAGTTGGTCCTAAGAAGGGCAAATATAGGCAATTCATATCACACCATTTTTCGTATTACTTCCATTGGAGGGCATGAATTTTTTATCCAATTCTAGTGTCCTAAAAATCAAAAACAAACAGGCTGTCATTTTTAAGCACGAAACGTGATTATTTGCAGTGAAAAGTGGAAAATTTATCAACAATGTGTCTTTTAGTGGAGAAATGTGGAAATAAAATCTATATATTTGAGTTATTATTCTTAACCAATTGATTTCTAGTGACCCATATCATAGGACAACATAATTGTAAAGCTGATGCCAAAGGTAGGGTGATTCTGCCCATATCCTTGAAGAATCAGTTGTTGCCTGTTTTGAAAGAGGGCTTTGTGATCAAACGATCGGTTTTCCAACAATGTTTGGAGTTGTATCCGAAGGAGGAATTCGATGTTTTGATGCAAAAGGTCATGAAGAAAAGCAAGATCAATCGAAAGTACGATGCCTTCGTCAGAAACTTTGTGGCCGGTATGCAGGAGGTTGCTATTGATGGAGATACAGGGAGGTTGCAGATTCCAAAGAACTTGGTCACTTATGCGGAAATTGGAAAAGAAGTTGTGCTCAATGCGGTTTTTGATAAGATAGAAATCTGGAACAAGGATAAGTATGAAGCGGTCTTGGCGGAAGGTGAGAAGGATTATGCCGATTTAGCCGAGGAGATTTTTGATGTCGATGACTAGCGAGTACCACAACCCGGTATTGCTCCAAGAGTCGGTGGATGGGTTGGATATCAAAGAAAATGGTGTGTACGTGGATGTCACCTTTGGTGGTGGAGGGCATTCCAAAGAGATTTTGAAAAGATTGGGAAGTGAGGGCAGGTTGATTGCCTTTGATCAAGATGAGGATGCATTGGTAAATGCAATTGATGATGAACGATTTCAGCTGATCAATCAAAATTTTCAATTTCTCAAACAATATTTAAAGTTCTATGGCATTCGGAAAGTTGATGGAATCTTAGCGGATTTTGGGGTTTCCTCGCATCAATTCGATGAAGCGGACAGAGGGTTTTCCATTCGTTTTAATGCGGA
Organism: Flagellimonas sp. 2504JD4-2; assembly: GCF_053642935.1. Classification (NCBI taxonomy): domain Bacteria; kingdom Pseudomonadati; phylum Bacteroidota; class Flavobacteriia; order Flavobacteriales; family Flavobacteriaceae; genus Flagellimonas; species Flagellimonas sp. 2504JD4-2. The sequence continues at coordinate 1,401,528 of NZ_JBSIOV010000001.1, forward strand.
TTTGGATATGCGGATGAACAGAAACAATGAATTGTCCGCCTATGAAGTGGTCAATGCATACGCTCAAAAAGACTTGGCTTCCGTATTGTTTCAATATGGTGAATTGCGAAATGCGAACGCCATGGCAAAAACAATAGTCGAATCTAGGGAAGAAGGCGTGATAAAAACCACAGATGATTTGAAGAAGGTTTTGGGCAGGTTTTTACCAAAAATGAAGGAGAACAAGATTCTGGCGCAAATCTATCAGGCCATTCGGATTGAGGTCAATCAAGAAATTGAAGTGCTCAAAGCATTTTTGCTCCAAGTGCCCGAAGTTTTAAAGGAAGGGGGCAGGTTAAGCTTGATAAGCTACCATTCCTTGGAAGATCGCTTGGTCAAGCGGTTCATTAGAGCAGGGAGATTTGAGGGCGAGGCCGAAAAGGATTTTTATGGAAACATTGATGTGCCATTAAAAAAGGTCGGAGGATTGATAGTCCCATCAGCAGAAGAAGTAGCAAGAAATAATCGGGCTAGGAGCGCAAAACTCCGCATAGCCGAACGCATAAAATAACCGAACACAAAAATGAAAAAGGGAATACTGGATCTATTAAAAGGAAAGTTTTTGGTGAGCGGAGACGCTCCCAAAAACTGGATGTTTTTGCTTTTTGCCTCCTTCTTGGCGGCTATGATGATTTCCAGTAGCCATAATGCTGACAAGAAAGTGCACGAAATTGCGGCCTTGAGCGAAGAAGTCAGAAAACTAAAAAGTGAATTCTTCGAGCATCGGTCCATGGTTCAACAAATGAAGTTGGAGTCCACCCTGCGGCAAACTGTCGCGGTTGAAGGGCTAAAGCCGTCTAAAATTCCTCCGCAAAAAATAAAGGTTAAATCGAGTAGGTAGTGGCGATCACCGAAAAAAATATCATGAACAGACTTTACTTGGTTGCAGGGGGTCTGCTGGTCTTCGCTATTTGCGTAGTGGTGAAACTGGTGGATATCCAGATGATCAAGGGTGAGGACTATAAGGAATTGGCGTTGAACAAAACCGAAAAAATGTTCACGATCGAGCCCAATCGCGGTAACCTGTATTCCGACGACGGAAGTTTGTTGGCGGCATCCGTACCCAAGTACGAGATTCGATTTGATGCGAAAACGGTATCCGAAGAAAACTTTCAAAATAATGTAGCAGTGCTATCCGATTCGTTGGGGAATCTTTTTGATCGGCCTTCGTCCTATTACAGACAACTCTTCAGAAAGGCAAGGGCCAACGGAAACCGATATAAACTTGTCGCTAGGAATGTGGATTACCTGGATTATGTCCGGATAAAACAATTTCCATTGTTCAAACTGGGCCCGTACAAAGGTGGTTTTATTGAAACCCATCGCGTGGTCAGGGAATACCCTTTGGGTAAGATGGCTGCCAGGAGTATTGGATATGAGCGTGTGGATGAAAACGGTTACTATACCCGGGTAGGACTTGATGGCGCTTTTGGAGAGCAGTATTTGAGGGGGAAGGAAGGCAAGCGTCTAAAACAGAAAATAGCAAAAGGTCAATGGAAGCCTGTCGGTCTGGACAACATTGTCGAACCTCAAGATGGGTTGGATGTAGTGTCCACTATCGACATAAATATCCAGGATATAGCCCATCACGAACTTTTGGCACAGCTTGAAAAATACAATGCAGACCATGGCTGCGTGGTTGTCATGGAAACCGCAACAGGAGAGATCAAGGCTATTTCCAATTTGGGTCGTACTTCAGAAGGAAAATATTATGAAAAACTGAATTACGCTGTTGGCGAATCGCATGAGCCCGGCTCAACTTTTAAGTTGATGTCCATGGTGGCAGCGCTTGAAGACAAGGTTATTGATACGAGCACTGTAATTGATACAGAAAAAGGAAGGTACCGCATTTATGATCGCGTTGTAAAGGATTCAAAATGGGGAGGATATGGTAAAATATCGGCCTCCCATGCATTCGCAGTCTCTTCAAACACGGCATTCGCCAAGATTATTCATGAAAATTATAAGGAGAACCCTGAAAAGTTCGTCGACCGTCTGATGAATATGGGCCTTCATAAAAAATTGGGATTGCCAATAATTGGTGAGGGAAAACCTGTGATACGTTATCCTGGTGACAAAGGATGGTCGGGTATTTCCCTTGGATGGATGTCCCACGGATACGAAGTGTCCATGACACCAATGCAGACTCTAGCATTCTACAATGCCATCGCAAACGATGGTGAATTTGTTAAACCTAGATTGATTAAGGCTGTGCGTGAGGGAAGTAAAGTCTTGAAGAAATTTGACAAGGAAGTTGTAAATCCATCCATTTGTTCCAAAGAGACCGTAAGCAAAGTTCGGCAATTACTGAAAGAGGTGGTTGAAAAGGATTATGGAACCGGCAACGGTCTATACTCCAAAAGTTTCTCCATGGCTGGAAAAACTGGAACCACCCAAAAGAATTATGTTGCCAAAGACCCCGATAAGATGGCATATATCTCATCTTTCGCTGGGTATTTCCCTGCTGATAATCCAAAATACTCCTGTATTGTGGTAATCCACGAGCCAGATAAGAGCGTGGGCTACTACGGTGCTGATGTTTCGGGGCCTGTTTTCAAATCGATGGCCCAAAAAATATATACCACTTCACCTACGGTTGACGAAGTTGAAGGGAAAGCTTTGAACGAAGATGAATTGAAGGAAAAATACGAGAGGTACTATGCAAATGCCCAGAAGCAATATGCGCAAGTACCCAATGTAAAAGGAATGTGTGGTATGGATGCGGTTTCCCTATTGGAAAATTTAGGCCTGCAAGTCGAGGTTAGAGGCAATGGAAAGGTTAAAAAGCAATCCGTAGACCAGGGAACGAATATTGATCAAGTCAAAAAAATTGTGCTGGAACTTTCATGAAGCTATTGAAAGACATATTGTATAAAGTAAGTCTTAGGGCTGTAAGTGGTGATACCAATGTATTAATCAACAACGTCCATTTCGATTCTAGAAAGGTGGAGATGGACGACATTTTTGTGGCTATCCGTGGTTTGATAACGGATGGGCATAAATACATTGAAAAAGCTGTGGAATCTGGAGCCAAAGCTGTGGTGTGCGAGGAGTTGCCCGAGATTTTGGTCAATGGGGTCACCTATCTAAAAGTACCAAACAGTAATAGCGCCTTGGCTACTATCGCGGCCAATTTTTATGATAATCCTTCCAAGAACCTCAAACTGGTAGGTATTACTGGAACCAACGGTAAAACTACTGTGAGTACACTGTTGTATCGTCTGTTCAAAAAAGCAGGATTCAAAGTTGGATTGATTTCCACCATAAAAGTCATGGTGGACGATACCGAGCATCCAGCAACCCATACAACTCCGGACGTACTTACAATTAATGAGTACCTATCCCAAATGAACCAAGAAGGGGTGGAATTTTGCTTTATGGAGGTGAGCTCGCATGGAATCCATCAAAAAAGATCGGAGAGCCTACATTTTGAGGGAGCAATTTTCACGAATCTATCCCATGATCATTTGGATTACCACAAAACTTTCGCTGAGTACCGGGATACCAAGAAAAAACTATTTGATGACTTGCCCAAAACGGCATTTGCCCTGAGCAATATCGATGATAAAAATGGGTTGGTAATGCTTCAAAATACAAAAGCTAGGAAACTGACCTATGCTTTAAAGACCTATGCTGATTTTAGAGCCCAAATTTTGGAGAAGCAGTTCAACGGACAGCTTTTGAAGATTGATGACAATGAGCTTTGGTCCAAACTGATAGGCGATTTTAATGCTTACAACCTGTTGGCCATTTATGCTACTGCGGATATTCTTGGTCTTGAAAAAATGGAGACCCTAAAACTAATCAGTGAGCTGGAGAATGTTGATGGCAGGTTTCAATATTACATATCAAAAAATAAAATAACGGCAATTGTTGATTATGCCCATACTCCGGACGCGTTAAAAAATGTGTTGATAACCATCAATGCATTGAGGACTGGAAATGAAAACGTCATCACCGTAGTGGGGTGTGGTGGTGACCGTGATAAGTCTAAGCGTCCGGTTATGGGTCATATCGCATCCGAAATGAGCAATCAGGCCATTTTTACATCCGATAACCCGAGAACTGAACCTCCTTCAACAATTATTGAAGAAATGGAGGCAGGGGTGGAACCCCACAATTCCAAAAAGGTGTTGGCCATTGAAAACAGAAAACAAGCGATCAAAACAGCTTGCAAATTGGCTTTGGCCAACGACATCATATTGGTGGCGGGTAAAGGGCATGAAACCTATCAGGAAACCAATGGTGTAAGGGTCGATTTTGATGATTTTAAAGAAGTAAAAGCGGCTTTGTCCGATTTAAATAAATAATGTAGTCCATGCTGTATTACTTGTTCGAGTATTTAGAGAAACAATATCAACTGCCAGGAGCGGGTCTTTTTGGTTTTTTGACCTTTAGGGCGGCTATGGCGGTGCTGTTATCTCTTCTGATTGCTATGGTTTACGGTAAACGAATTATCCGCTTTCTGCAAAAAAAGCAAATCGGGGAGAGTATTCGCGATTTGGGTCTGGAAGGTCAAAAACAAAAAGCAGGAACTCCTACCATGGGAGGTCTGATCATTATCATGTCCACACTCTTACCGGTGTTGTTGTTTGCGGACATTAAGAACATCTATGTCATTCTTCTGATCATAACCACCATTTGGATGGGGATCATTGGCTTTATTGACGATTATATTAAAATCTTTAAAAAAGACAAGGAAGGACTCAAAGGTAGATTTAAAATAATGGGTCAGGTCGGATTGGGTTTGATTGTAGGTTCCATCCTGTATTTCCATCCACAAGTTACCATCAAGGAAAAAGATACTACGCGAATCACTGAGGACTTTAGGGTTGAGGAGGTTTTTGGACAGGAAATGAAAGCGGTCAAGACGAACGTGCCATTTATGAAGGATAACGAACTTGATTATGCCGATTGGATTTCTTGGGCGGGCGAAGGAATGGTCGAATATGCATGGTTGATCTTTATCCCTGTGGTGATTTTTATTATTACTGCGGTGTCCAATGGTGCCAATCTAACGGATGGAATAGACGGTCTGGCAGCGGGTTCTTCAGCAATAATTGCAATGGCGTTGGCAATATTTGCCTGGGTTTCGGGAAACATTCAATTTTCAGATTATTTGGACATTTTTTACCTGCCAAGAGTGGAAGAGCTTGTGGTCTTTTTAGCTGCATTTGTTGGGGCCCTGGTCGGATTTCTTTGGTACAATGCCTATCCGGCTCAGGTGTTTATGGGAGATACCGGAAGCCTTACCATAGGCGGGGTAATTGCCGTCATTGCCATTATCGTAAGAAAAGAATTGTTGATTCCATTGTTGTGCGGAATCTTCTTTGCTGAAACCCTTTCAGTAATGCTACAGGTCAGTTATTTCAAAAGGACAAAAAAGAAATATGGTAAAGGAAAGCGTCTTTTTTTAATGGCGCCCTTGCATCATCATTATCAAAAGAAATTATATCACGAGAGCAAAATAGTCACGCGATTCTGGATTATAGGTATTCTATTGGCCATTGTCAGTATTGTGACACTTAAGATCAGGTAAATGGCTCGCTTGGTGATTCTTGGTGGAGGTGAAAGTGGCGTTGGAACGGCCATTTTGGGCAAGAAAAAAGGATTTGAAGTCTTTGTCTCGGACAAAGGGGAAATAAAAAAAGAGTACAGCGAAGTTCTTAAACATTTTGAGATTGAATGGGAATCTGGTAAGCATACAGAATCCTTGATTATGAATGCCGATGTGGTAATGAAGAGCCCTGGTATTCCGGATAAGGTGCCATTGGTGCAACAGTTGGCGGAAAAGGGCATTCCAGTGATTTCTGAGATTGAGTTTGCTTCGAAATATACAGATGCAACCTTGATTGGAATCACCGGAAGCAACGGTAAGACCACAACAACCATGCTGACTCATCATTTGTTAAAAGATGGTGGTTTACATGTTGGTATAGCGGGCAACATTGGTGATAGCTATGCGAAGATGGTGGCCGAAAATGATTTTGATGAGTATGTGTTGGAAATAAGCAGCTTTCAGCTGGATGGGATAAGGGATTTCAAACCGCATATCGCCATTCTGACCAACATCACACCAGATCATTTAGATCGATATGATTATCAGTTTGAAAAATATATCGCTTCAAAATTTCGAATTGCCATGAATCAGAACGGGAACGATTACCTGATATATGATGCGGACGATGAAGTGATTCAAAATTGGTTAAAAAAACATCCTGTTCAATCCAAATTGATTCCTTTTTCCTTAAGGGAAAAGCGAGAACAAGGGGCTTGGCTGGATAATGCAACAATAAAAATGAACGTAGAACATAAAACCTTGGAAATGAGTACAGATATTTTGGCCCTTCAAGGGCAGCACAACGTAAAAAATACCATGGCAGCAGGTTTAGCGGCACTTTTGGTAAACGTGAGGAAGGAAACTATCCGTAAAAGTATCCAAACCTTCCAAGGCGTCCCGCATCGATTGGAGCAGGTGCTGAAAATTAATCATGTGGAATACGTAAACGATTCCAAGGCGACCAATGTGAACGCCACATATTATGCCCTTGATGGCATTAAAAAACCCATTGTGTGGATTGCGGGGGGAGTTGATAAGGGGAACGACTATTCAGAATTGATGCCCTTGGTTCGTGAAAAAGTAAAGGCAATTATCTGCTTGGGAATGGATAATACCAAATTGAAGGACGCATTTGGCAATGTGATAGACCTAATGGTGGAGACCTATTCCATGGAGGAGGCCATAAAAGTGGCTTACAAGATTTCGGAAAGAGGAGATTCCGTATTGCTTTCGCCGGCATGTGCAAGCTTCGACCTTTTTGAAAATTATGAGGATAGGGGCGATCAGTTTAAGGCAGCAGTAAAAAATCTATAAATAGCGATAAGGTGTTGGCAGTATTTAAAAATTTGAAAGGTGATAAAGCCATTTGGGGCGTAGTGGCCCTATTGGCACTTTTCTCATTTTTACCTGTTTACAGTGCCAGTACCAATTTGGTCTATGTAAATGACGACGGTACAACGATTGGGCATTTGGTGAAGCATGCCGTATTGCTATTTCTCGGTTTCGGGATAATCTACGCGGTCCATCGCATACCCACACATTATTTCAAAGGGCTTTCCATCATTGCCCTGCCCATTGTACTCATTCTGTTGGCCTATACTTTAACCGTAGAGACCAAAATTGGAGGCGTAACTGCAAACAGATGGATTAAGATTCCGTTTGTTGGGGTCAATTTTCAAACCTCGACCTTGGCTTCGGTTGTATTAATGATTTGGATTGCCCGTTATTTGACCAAGATCAAGGACGTGTCCATTACCTTTAAAGAAAGCATTTTGCCGCTTTGGCTACCAACAGCTTTAGTGGTGTTGCTGATTTTACCCGAAAACTTTTCCACAGCGGCCATTATCTGTATTTTGGTACTAGTGCTCTGCTTTTTGGGAGGATATCCTTTAAAATATTTGTTCAGTATCGTCGGAGTTGGTTTGGTTCTGGCATCGATGTTCTTGTTTGTGGTGTTTAAAACTCCTGAGGTTATTCCTGGGGAAAGGGCCACTACTTGGAAATCAAGAATTGAAACCTTCTGGAGCCCTGAAAAAGCTGGAAAAGACGACTTGCACCAATTGACCTTGGCAAAGATTGCCATTGCAGAGGGTGGAGTTGTAGGCAAAGGCGCCGGAAAGAGCGTGATAAAAAACATGCTTTCGCAGAGTACGTCAGATTTCATTTTTGCCATCATTATTGAGGAATATGGACTGTTGGGAGGTGGTGCCCTGCTATTTTTCTATCTGTTATTACTTTTTCGGATTGTGGTAGTGGCAAATTCGGCGAAGACCATTTTTTCTAAACTTTTGGTGATAGGAGTGGGGCTGCCGATCGTTTTTCAAGCTTTTATCAATATGGCCGTAGTGGTGCAACTGTTTCCGGTAACCGGACAACCATTGCCATTGATAAGCATGGGGGGTACATCCATTTGGATGACCTGTATGGCGATAGGAATTGTATTGAGCGCAAGCAACAAAAAAGAGAATTTGGAGGAGGAATCCTATGATATAGATGAAACCAATCCTTTAGAAGTATTAAGTGGGCAGTTATAGGTTTATACTTTCTGGAGGAGGTACGGGAGGACATATTTATCCGGCGATAGCCATAGCCAATGAGTTAAAAAGGAGGCATCCAGAAGCGGAGTTTTTATTCGTTGGGGCGAAGGATAAGATGGAAATGGAAAAGGTACCGCAGGCTGGCTTTAAAATCGAAGGTCTGTGGATAAGCGGATTGCAACGGAAACTGACATTGAAAAATCTCATGTTTCCAGTAAAACTGATAAGTAGTTTGTTCAGAGCACGCAACATAGTAAGAAAGTTTCGACCCGATGCAGCCATTGGCACTGGGGGATTTGCCAGCGGTCCATTGTTAAAGATGGCGGCCAGCAAGGGAATCCCATGTGTGCTTCAGGAACAAAATTCATTTGCGGGCATCACGAACAAATTATTGGCAGCTAAGGCCAAAACTATTTGCGTGGCCTATGACGGGATGGAAAAGTTTTTTCCAAAGGAAAAAATAATCAAGACTGGGAATCCGGTACGCTCCGATTTGGTCAGTCTTAAGGTTGGTCAGTCTGAAGCCCTTCAATTTTTTGGACTGAATCCGGAAAAAAAGACGGTCCTGATTATCGGAGGAAGTCTTGGAGCACGAAGAATCAACCAATTGATTGAAAAGGAGCTCGAATTTTTCGAAGAAGCGGGAATTCAGTTGCTGTGGCAATGCGGTAAGCTGTATCACGAAGATTATAAGAAGTACGATGCTGATGGCGTCAAGGTAAAGGCATTTCTAAATAAAATGGACCATGCCTATGCCGCGGCAGATGTGATAATATCAAGGGCAGGAGCAGGGTCGGTATCCGAGCTTTGTTTGGTTGGAAAGCCTACGATTTTTATTCCCTCGCCCAATGTGGCTGAGGACCACCAAACCAAAAACGCAATGGCATTGGTGGCAAAGGACGCTGCCATATTGTTGAAGGAAAGCAAACTGGATGAAGAATTTGAAGCGACTTTTTTGAAACTCATGAATTCTAACGAATTACAAGCTTCGTTGGGAGCGAACATCCAAAAGTTGGCTTTGCCTAGGGCAACAGAACACATTGTTGATGAAATTGAAAAGTTGCTGAAAAGCAAAGATCAAAATGAACGTAAACTTTAGACTTAAGTTTTGAACTTGAAAAGCATACATAACGTCTTCTTTATTGGTATCGGAGGTATTGGTATGTCCGCACTGGCACGTTATTTCAGTTTTGTTGGAAAGCAAGTAGTGGGGTACGACAAAACCAAGACCCCAATCACCGATGAATTGGTTGAAAATGGCATAAACGTTCATTTTGAGGACGATTTGGATTTGATTCCGGAATCTTTCAAAAACACAGAAAACACATTGGTGGTTTTTACTCCCGCGGTACCCGGATCACATTCGCAACTGCAATTTTTCAGAGATAATGGTTTTGAGGTGAAAAAGCGTTCCGAAGTATTGGGCATTATCACCAAAGACACTTTTTGCTTTGCGGTGGCAGGAACACATGGGAAGACCACTACATCTTGTATTTTGGCTCATATCCTAAAGGAAACAGGAACACCGTTGACGGCATTTTTAGGGGGTATTTCAGAGGATTTCAATAGCAATTTTGTACTGGATGGAACCGAATATTCTGTTGTGGAAGCAGATGAATTTGACCGTTCTTTTTTACAGTTGTCGCCCAATGTTGCGTGCATCACCTCTATGGATGCTGATCATTTGGATATCTATGGCACGGATACGGCCTTAAAGCAGTCCTTTGTCGATTTCACGAAAAAAATAAAACCCGAAGGATTACTTTTTGTTCGAAAGGGATTGCCTATAGCGGGATACACCTACGGCATTGAGGACGATGCCGATTATTGTATAGAAAATATTTCAATTGAACGTGGTACCTACATATTTGATTTGATCACTCCTTCCGAAGTATTGAAACAGGTACGTTTCAACAAGCCTGGAAGGCACAATTTGCTCAATGGATTAGCTGCTTTTGCCATGGCGGTGCAAACAGGGACCCCGCCCCACCGCCTAGCTAAAGCTTTGGGTACGTTCAAGGGCGTGCAGCGCAGGTTTTCGTATCAGTTGAAGGAAAAGGATTTTGTCTTTATCGACGATTATGCACATCATCCTACGGAAATCAATGCAGTATATGATGCGGTCAGGGAAATGCATCCAGGGGATGAGATTACTGTGGTTTTTCAACCCCATTTGTTTTCAAGAACAAAGGATTTTGCCGATGAGTTTGCCTCAAGCCTTTCCAAGTTTGATGCGATTCTATTGATGGAGATTTACCCGGCACGTGAAGAACCCATTGAAGGGGTGACATCAACCTGGCTTTTGGATAAAATAAACAACCCCAAAAAGAAATTGGTTTCAAAATCAAATCTTATTGAGGAAATAAAATATAGTAAAACTGGAGTTTTGGTCACTATGGGTGCAGGAGATATTGGATTGGAAGTGCCAAAAATCAAAAAAGAATTGGCCTATGCGAGTTAATTGGAATGCTATCAAATTAATCCTTTTGATGATGGTTGTAATCGGACTTTACGGCTTTTCCGATTACAGGAGCAAGCAGAAAAAGATCACAGATATCTCCATTAATTTTTTGGGAGACAACAGTTTATATTTAACTGAAGCCTCAGTTAATAAATTGTTAATACAAAATTATGGGAGCCTAAAAAATAGGCCCAAAGAAGGATTAGCTTTGAATACCATAGAGAAGGTAATTCTGACTAACGATATGGTGAAACAAGCCCAAGTCTATCTTACTGTAAATGGAGAACTTATATCTAAGATTGTTCAGCGTAAACCGATTGGGAGAATAGAGGGAGTCTCTAAATTTTATTTGGATGATTTAGGAGAGCGTATGCCACTTTCCAAGAATCATTCTGCTAGGGTTCCCATTATTACGGGCCAAATCACGGGTAAAACCTTGGAGGATGCCTATACAATTCTCAATTATATAAACGAGGATGATTTTTTGCGGAAAAATGTTATCGGCATTCATATTGAGGAAGAAGGAAAATATCAACTAAAGTTTCGATTGGAAAACTTTGTGGTGAATTTGGGAGGGGTGGAGAACCTCAATGAGAAGTTCAAAAATTTTATGGCGTTTTATGCAAAAGCAACCAAGGATAATTCCTTGGAGAAATACGCTGTTGTGAGTTTAGAATTTGACAATCAAGTGGTTTGTACCAAAATTTAAGATATGGAACAAAGTAAATATTCAGTTGGATTGGACATTGGAACTACCAAGATCGTAGCGATCATTGGTAGGGAAAATGAATACGGTAAAATTGAGATTTTGGGCACTGGTAAATCCAAGAGCCTAGGAGTTCACCGTGGAGTGGTCAATAATATCACCCAGACTATTTCCTCAATTCAGCAAGCTGTAGAGCAGGCAGAAGTTGATGCAGGATTAAAGATTGGTTCGGTTGTCGTGGGTATAGCGGGCCAACATATCAGAAGCCTTCAGCATAGCGATTACATCACCAGACCAAACTCTGAAGAGGTCATTAATGATGATGATTTGGAAAAACTATGCAACCAAGTTTACAAATTGGTGATGCTTCCAGGAGAAGAAATTATCCATGTGTTGCCACAGGAGTATAAAGTGGATGGACAATCTGAAATAAAAGAACCGAAGGGAATGTATGGCGGTCGTTTGGAGGCCAATTTCCATGTGGTTGTGGGTCAGGTATCCTCCATAAAAAATATCGGTCGCTGCATCAAAAGTGCTGGACTGGACCTTGGGAACATCACTTTGGAGCCACTGGCATCTGCCGAAGCGGTTTTGAGTCAAGAAGAAAAAGAAGCAGGTGTTGCTTTAATCGATATAGGTGGTGGAACTACCGATTTGGCCATATTTAAAGATGGAATAATCCGTCATACCTCCGTAATTCCTTTCGGAGGTAACGTGATTACCGAGGATATTAAAGAAGGCTGCTCCATTATCGAAAAGCAGGCTGAACTGTTGAAGATAAAATTTGGGTCTGCCTGGCCGGGTGAAAACAAGGATAACGAGATTGTTTCCATTCCCGGGTTAAGAGGTCGTGAGCCCAAAGAGATTACCCTAAAGAATCTGTCCAAAATAATCCATGCCCGTGTCGTTGAGATCATTGAGCAGGTGTATGTTGAAATCAAAAACTACGGACATGAGGATCAGAAGAAAAAGCTGATTGCTGGAATCGTTCTTACCGGAGGAGGAAGCCAATTGAAACACCTGAAACAATTGGTGGAATACATCACTGGAATGGATACCCGCATCGGTTATCCCAACGAGCATTTGGCCGGAGATTCAGATGAAGAAGTGGCCAGCCCATTATATGCTACGGCAGTAGGATTGTTGATGAATGCTTTGGAAACCAAAACCGACAACGTTTTGGAAAGCGAAATGGAACAGGAAGAGGAGGAAATCTTGGTTGGACAAGAAAGCACAGCAGGTCAGGCTGCAGGTACGCAGACATCACCTAGAAAATCAATTTTTGACAAGTGGTCTGAGAAATTGAAGGATTTCTTGGACAATGCAGAATAATAACCCCTAAACAACAAACAAAAAACTGTCATGAGTAATAGCACCGAATTTGACAATATTGGTTTTGATCTTCCAAAGAACAAAAGCAACGTGATAAAAGTAATTGGCGTTGGAGGTGGAGGTAGTAATGCCATAAACCACATGTTCCAGGCCGGGATTAACGGAGTTGACTTCGTAATCTGCAATACAGATGCACAGGCATTACAGAACAGTGCGGTCCCCAACAAAATACAATTGGGCGTTTCATTGACTGAGGGACTTGGCGCAGGAGCCAATCCCGAGGTTGGCGAACAAGCCGCTCTCGAGAGTATGGAAGATATCAAGGTGATGTTGGAAAACACCACCAAAATGGCCTTTATCACCGCAGGTATGGGTGGGGGAACAGGAACAGGTGCAGCCCCCGTTATTGCCAAGGTGGCCAGAGAGATGGATATTCTTACTGTCGGAATCGTTACGATACCTTTTCAATTTGAGGGTGCCATGCGAAACAAGCAGGCTCAGGCGGGTATCGAAAAGTTAAGGGCCAATGTGGATTCCTTAATTGTAATCAATAACAATAAACTTCGCGAAGTATACGGTAATTTGGGGTTCAAGGCCGGCTTTTCCAAGGCAGATGAGGTGTTGGCAACGGCAGCGAGGGGTATTGCAGAAGTTATAACCCATCATTATACTCAAAATATTGACCTTAGGGATGCAAAAACAGTACTTTCCAACAGTGGTACTGCCATTATGGGATCCGCTACTGCTTCCGGCTCAGCAAGGGCGGGAGAAGCCATTGCAAAGGCGTTGGATTCCCCCTTATTGAATGACAACAAGATAAATGGTGCTAAAAATGTGTTGTTGCTCATTGTTTCAGGTTCGCAGGAAATCACTATCGATGAAATAGGTGAAATCAATGATTACATTCAGATAGAGGCAGGCCATGGTGCAAACATCATCATGGGTGTTGGGGAAGACGAAAACTTGGGTGATGCCATTGCGGTAACCGTAATCGCAACCGGTTTCAATATTGACCAACAGGATGATATTGTAAACACCGAGACCAAAAAGGTGTTTTATACACTTGAAGACGAGCAAACGGCAGAGCAAGAACTGACAACTGAAACCACTTCGGTCCAAGATATCAAAATCGAAAAAACTCCGGTAGAACCTGAGCCTGAGGTGGTTCGACATACCCTAGAAATGGAAGAGGTAGAGGAGGTAAAGCCGAAAGCGGAGGAATCAGACCTTATTCCCACTACGAAATATATCAGAAACTTTAATGTCTTTTATGAAGAAGTAGTTCCGGAGAATGTAGAGGATGACTTTGTGATTATCGAAGCTAAAAGCATTTTAAACGACATTGAGGTTGTTGAACCTGAAGTTGTTTCTCCCAATGCTGCGGAAGACCAGTTTGCATTGAGTTTTGATATGCCTTTGAATGCCAATCCGGAAGATGAGGAAAAAGAACATACCATCACTTTCAATCTTGATGATACGGTTAAGGATATTGATGTGAATGAGTATGTTGAGGTAAAACCGGTCTTGGAATACAAAAAGGAAGGAGAGACGCGATACAACCTTGAAGAATACATGGAGCTTGAAACCCAGCTGACAGGCGCTAGATCTGTTGCGGAAACCCATGAGCCCAAATTGGTGGAGGATGAATTGGTTTTTGAAAAGAAAACCATCAAGACGGAAGCTTCATCAGAAAACCAGGATGCTTCAGGAAATGTAGATCCATTTAACAGCTCAATCAACGATATGTTGAAGGACCGGGCTGATGAGCGCAGAAAGAAGTTGAAGAACTTCAATTATAAATTTCAGAACAACAGAAATAGCATTGACGAAATAGAGAAGCAGCCTGCCTATAAAAGGCAAGGGGTGGATTTGGATGATACGCCACAAGAACAGAAGGTCTCTAGGACCACTTTGAGTGAGGATAGCAACGATGATTTACAATTGCGTTCCAATAACTCATTCTTGCACGATAATGTTGATTAGTAGTGTTTAAATTGACTCCATTTTTTAATGGAAAACCTAAACCCGTTAGTTGAAAAACTTTCGGGTTTATTTTTTATCTTCGCAGCCCAAAATAAAGAGAAAATGAGTTTGCAAGAACAAGTAATGGCAGAGATGAAAGCTGCGATGAAAGCTAAGGATACTGTTGCCTTGGAATCGTTGCGAGCCATTAAATCGGCAATTTTGTTGGCTAAGACGGATAAAGGCGGTGGCGGAGAGCTTTCCGATGCGGATGAAGTAAAACTGGTTCAGAAGTTGGTAAAGCAGCGGAAAGACAGTGCGGCCATTTTCAAGGAACAAGGAAGGGATGACCTTGCGGCGCCTGAATTGGCCCAAGTTGCAGTAATTGAAAAGTTTTTACCGGAACAGCTTACGGAAGAAGAAATTGAAAAAGTGGTGGTACAGACCATTGATTCGATTGGAGCTTCGGGAATGCAAGATATGGGTAAGGTAATGGGTATAGTTTCCAAGGAATTGGCCGGTCAGGCTGATGGAAAGACCATTTCGACCATCGTAAAAGCAAAGTTAAGTTCATAATAAAAGGCCACGTAGCTCAGCTGAATAGAGCACTGGATTTCGGCTCCAGCGGTCGTAGGTTTGAATCCTACCGTGGTCACTTAGATTTATCAATTAAATTCAAAAAGTCTGTAAATCAATGATTTATGGACTTTTTCGGTTTAATAAATATCGTTTGATATCATATAGAACCACCCTGTTTGGTGAGTGATTCGGTGCGTACTTTTTGGTATTCGCAAAAAAGAGGGTGATGGTATGTTAAAAAATTGAGGTTCAGTTTTTAAGCAAAAAGTTGGTTGAAATTAAATAACTAAAAGCTTAAGAAAATGAACGATTCCTTCTCCATTTTGTTCTATATCAGGAAAAATTCTCCTGATAAAAATGGTAACAGCACTATCTATCTCAGAATTACGGTTAACGGAAAACGAGCAGAAACAAGTGTCCATCGGAAAATTAAAGTTGAGGATTGGAATACTGGTTCTGGACGCGCCAAAAACTCTAAGACATCCAATCGTGAGCTGAATAGGTTCTTAGAGGATGTGCGCGCTCGATTGTATCAAATTCAAGGAAACTTCGTTAAGGATGGAAAGCATTATACCGCCCAAATGATAAAGAGGGTGTTTCAGGGTAAAAGTACACGACATAAAACGCTGCTAATTATCTATAGCAACCATAACAAAGAGATTTCCGAATTGGTTGGAACGGAGTTCTCCTCGGGTGCCTATCAAAGACACCAAAGGACAGCTCGGCATTTAAAATCGTTTATTTTCAAAGAGTATGGCTATGCTGATATCAATGTTAAAGATGTGGATTTGAACTTCATCAAACGTTTTGAGCATTTCCTAAAAACCAACCTCAGGTCATGTGGGCAGAATACCGTGACTAAATATGTCACCAACCTAAAAAAGATAATGCGCATCTGCTATGCCAATGACTGGATAGGCAAAGACCCTTTTTACCACTGGAAGGCAAAATGGAAGATAGTGGAAAGGGATATGCTAAACGAAAGGGAACTGAAGATTTTGATGGAAATCGATATGCCCAATCCAAGATTGGAACACGTTAGAGATGTATTTGTCTTCTGCTGCTTTACGGGACTATCCTATATCGATGTTGAAAAATTGTCTAACAACCATATAGTACTGGATATGAACGGTGAAAAATGGATAAAAATCAATCGCTCAAAAACCAATATTAAAAGCCGCGTTCCGCTACTTCCAGTAGCAGAAGAAATCCTAAAAAAGTACAATGGATATTTAAATACTAGAGAGGGTAAACTTCTTCCCGTAATCAGTAACCAAAAGTTGAATGTCTACCTAAAGGAGATTGCCATATTTTGCAATATAGATAAGAAGTTAACCTTTCATTTGTCAAGACATACTTTTGCTACAACGGTTACCCTGGCGAATGGGGTTCCCATAGAATCAGTTAGTAAAATGCTAGGTCATTCTTCTTTAAAGACGACCCAGATATACGCCAAGGTGATTGATAAGAAGTTACTTAATGACATGAAACTTATTATGGGTAAATATTGAAAGGAAATGAATCCATAAAATAAGAGAGTCCCCAACTACTTACGCTAGACTTTTGCGCATGTTTTGCGCTAGGTTTTTGTTACATCCAGATAGATAGGTGTAAAGTAAAATTCAATCTAATTTTTTTCTTAAATAGTACATTTCAAAAGTATTTAGAGTTTAGTTGAGAAACTCGTAAAGTTTGAATAGCGAGAAGGTAACATGCTAAAGCGTTACTATGGGGTCTAAGTTTTGCTTCATACATCGATAAATTAAGTGATTTTAGGTAGTTGGTTATTTTTGTGGTATTACATCTTTCAGGTGTAAAAACTCTGTAAATCCCTATAAAAACTGAATAGTTTTGGCATATACTTATGTTGGCCTACAAAGAATTTAAAGATTCTTAAAAGAAAAACTTACGTCGGAAGTTGATGAAAATTCAAAAGTGCTGTTACAAAAAATTTATTGCAAAAAGTAGAGAAGCCCGTTACACAGAACAACGTGAGCTATCTAAGGGAATGGAATCACATTTTCATAACAAGTGTACAGGTTAATCATAGCTTTTGGCCATACGGATGTGATTCCGTTTCGTAAAAAGAATCGATGGCATAGGGTGCGGAGCAAGTTAGATTAAAACAAAAAAAGTGGTTTAAGACAAAAAAGAAAATATGGATTAAATTTAGAGAAACTGGACTAGGGCTTTTCATTGAGCACGTTGTTGGCCATGAGTGGTGTAAGTATAAATGATTTTCCTGCTTTGACTCAGATCCGGTCCGGCAAATAAGAGTGAGAGTATAACGGCCAAGGGAATCGCAGTCCATAAAACTCATGGGTGAAATTTACCATATTCTGATTCGGTGTAACCGTCAAAAACGACCATTGCCACATCGCTTAAATCATCACTGTACCTGATCACCATGCATTAACGCACCCATTGTCAAAGGACTTTGGCCAAAAACATCTATATAAACAATAAAGTAGCTACAGCTATCACGCTATATTGGATGGACAATCTCCCAGTGTATATCCAATTTTTTTCCGAATGGAAATCTTATGGTTTACATGCAAAATGACTGAAACTTACAAGATGATTACTATGTGGTAAAGCAGTACCTGCATTTGCATTTTTAGGTATAAAAACCTTCTTGGTTTGTTAAATACAACATCCATATTTCATTTTGCAACATTTGTGATAGGATTTTGAATATTATCAAAGTACACATGATGTATCTTGCTCCATTATTCATCAACATGAAGAAAACATACATTTGGCTTATTTTCTATCTTGTTTTAGCTGGGTGCAGTGATACAAGGAACAAACAGTGTAATGAAGATAGGCAACAACCTCTGTTTGAACTGCTTCCTAGTTCCAAAACCAAGATTGACTTCACGAATACCATTCGGCAAACCAAGGCCTTCAATTTTATAAACTACCTTGACATTTTCAACGGTGGAGGTGTTGCACTTGGTGATTATAACAATGATGGTCTTCTGGACATTTATTTAACAAGCAACCAAACCACAAATAAGCTATACCTGAACAAAGGTGATTTTGAATTTAAAGATGTTACCAAGCAAGCTGGGGTCGCTGATGAAGAAGGCTGGTCCACCGGTGTCAGTGTTATCGACATCAACAATGATGGTCTTCTGGATATCTACGTGTGCAAATCTGGTTCCTTAAACAATCCCTATCTAAGAAAAAACAAACTGTTTGTCAATCAGGGAGACGCGATTTTCAAGGAAGAGGCCGAGAGTTGGGGATTGGACTATGCTGGTTTTTCCATTCAGTCCTATTTTTTGGATTACGACAAGGATGGCGACCTGGACATATACTTGGTAAACCATCGCTCTGATTTCAACAATGTGAGAAAGGTGGACAAAAAGGAAACCATAGTTTATGTAGATGAATTTTCTGACCAATTATTTAGAAATGATGGCCATACCTTTACAAATGTTACCGAGAAAGCCGGGCTAAAAAACAAAACATGGGGGTTGAGTGCCAGTATTGGGGACTTCGATGAAGATGGTTGGCCTGATATTTACGTGGCTAATGATTTCATACAACCAGACCATCTTTATATCAATAATAAAGATGGGACTTTTACGGACAAGGTGCTAGAGGTTTTTGACCATATCTCCTATAACAGCATGGGCTCAGATTATGCCGATATCAACAATGACCTTTTGCCGGATTTGGCCGTTTTGGATATGCTCGCCGATGATCATCTTAGAAGTAAGGAAAATATGGCCACTATGGATAGTCGAGGTTTCTGGTATATGGTGGAAAACAATTACCACCACTCCTACATGACAAATGTGATGCAGTTGAATCAAGGAAATGGAAATTTTGACCAAGTGGCCCAATTGATGGGTATTTCCAAAACGGATTGGAGCTGGGCTCCATTGATTGCGGATTTTGACAATGACGGTAACAAAGACCTTTTCGTAAGCAATGGTATTGAAAAAGATTTGGGAAATCAAGATTTTAGAAGAAATCTTCGAAGCATGGTAATGGCCAACCCGAGTATGGGCATCGAAGCGTTGGAAGAAGTGATGCCGGGTGAAAAAATGAGCAATTATATGTTTCAGAACCTAGGTAATTTAGAGTTCGGCAACACTTCAAAAGAATGGGGCATAGATGTTCCCATGAATTCCAATAGCGTTGCTTATGGCGATTTGGACAATGACGGAGATTTAGACTTAGTGCTCAACAATTCATCAGACGAAGCGGCCATCTTTAAAAACAGGGCCACATCGAACTACATTAAAATAAAACTCATTGGCAATGCCAAGAATGTTGATGCTGTTGGGGCTAAGGTTAAAATTAAAAATGGAGAGGAACAGCAGATTAAGGAAAATTACTTTGTACGTGGGTATCAGTCTGCTATGAAGGATGCCCTTCATTTTGGGGTTGGAACCCAAGAAGACATTTCGGCCATAACAGTAGTCTGGCCGGATAGCACCGTTTCTATTTTGAAGAATCAAAAGGCTAATCGGTTGTTGGTCATGAACCAAAAGAATGCCATAAGAGCACCCTCACATGTAAAAGAAAAAATGAAGCAAATTTTTACTGAAGTCAATTCTGCAGACTATGGGATTGATTTTACGCATTCCGAGGTTGTCTATGACGATTTCAAAGATCAGGTGCTGTTGCCCCAGAAGTTTTCACAACTAGGCCCCGCTATTGTAAATGCCGATATCAATGGGGATGAATTGGATGATTTGATAATCAGTGGCGCCAAAAAACAGGCCACCACAGCTTATACGCAGCTGAAAGACGGAACATTTAAAAAACTCGTGAACCACGGTTTTGATATTGAAAAAGCGTCGGAAACCATAGGAATGCATTTATTTGATTATGACAACGATGGCGACCTTGATCTATATACTGCTAACGGCAGTTATGAATTCCAGGAAAATGGCCAACAACTTCAAGACCAATTGTTTAAAAATGATGGACAAGGTAATTTTACAAAGACCGAGGGCTTGCCTAAAATGTTAACTCCAACCAAAAAAGTAACTTCTTTTGACTATGACAATGATGGGGATTTGGATTTATTCATCGGTGGACGGTTAGAGCCAAAAAAGTACCCCCTACCACCGAAGTCATATATTTTGGTAAACAATGATGGAATATTCAAAGAGGTAACACAAAAAGTTGCTCCCCAATTTAAGGATATCGGAATGGTAACAGACATGGCCTTTTCTGACATGGATAAAGATGGCGACAAAGATTTGATAGTGGTGGGAGAGTGGATGGCAATATCCATATTTGAAAATGACGAGGGAAAATTCACCCTTTTGCCCGTCCACAGTTTGAAAGACACGCAAGGTTGGTGGCAGTCTATCGAGGTAGTTGATATCGACAATGATGGTGATGATGACTACCTGATCGGAAATTTGGGAAAAAACAATAAGTTTCATCCAACAGTTGAAAAACCATTGCATATATATGCCGGTTATTTGGACGATAACAGAACATTTGATATGTTTTTGAGCAAGGAATACAAGGGAAAATTGGTGCCTACTCGGGGCAAGGAATGTTCAATGGAACAGACCCCTTTCATAAATCAAAAATTTAAATCATACAAGGCCTTTGCCAATTCTACAATACAAGATATTTATGGAACTGAAATATTGAATGAAAGTTATCATGCCACAGTAAAAAATCTGAATTCTTGTCTGTTGCTAAACCATGAGAAAAGAGGTTTTGAACTAGTCACCTTGCCAAACCTGGCCCAAAAGGGTCCTACTTTAGATTTTGAAATTATTGATTTGAACAACGATGGTTTTATGGATATAGTGGGTGTCGGAGCCATCCATGAGGCAGAAGTAGAAACAATAAGATATGATGCAAACTCTGGCTATGTTCTTTTAAATAGAAATGGAAAGTTAGAATCAATAGCTGCCACGAATTTTCATCTGGACAAAAACTCAAGAAGCATCAATAAAATTATTATTAATGGTAAAACCCATATTCTCATATCAAATAACAATGATGACTTAACTTTTTTTTTGACCAACCATTTTGATTGATTAATCAGATAAGGCCTAGTGCAATCAAAACCATTGCTTAATGGCAATTGGGAATAAATAAATTATTGGTTATTGTCCAAAGGTCTATCTACTATAATTTAAATATTAATATTATGAATAAGTATTATAGAATAGTAATGTTGGAAATTCTAATCTGTTTTTCTGCTTTCGTTGGTCAATCACAAACGGTTAATTGGGAAAAATTTATTGCGAAACAAGATTTAATTTGGAACAACAATGTAGATTCAGACTTTTTTAATGGAGCATTTATAGGTGATGGCGTTCAAGGTGCAATGATTATGAAAGACACCATAAATCCTAATGGATTAAGAATGCTATTGGCTCATTATAAAGCTATTTCTCATTATACCATTCCAGATTTTGAATATTGCGATTCTAAAGTATATGCTGGAAATATTATTATTACACCAGCTGGAACTTCGATCAACAACGATATGCGCATGAATATTTTTGATGGTGAAACAAACGGAATAATAACTACAGACAAAGGAACTGTAAATTGGCGGGCTTTTGCAGACCGTAAACATAACGTATTTATTATAGAACTAAAGGGTGAAAATGGAGAAGTTGATGCCAAAGTAGGTGTTCGTGAAGAATGGGGAATTACGCCTAGGTTTTATTTGGAAAAAAATGATGCAACTGCTTATGCAAATCATTTACCCCCAAAACCAGTACTAACCAAACAAGGTGATATTGATTTAGTTATAAACAAAATGAAAAGTCGTGGCGCTCACGTTCTTGCTTCTCAGCTAATAAAAAAAGAAGATGGTACGCAAATACTATATGTGTCTATTGGCACGAATGATGATAGGGATGTGAGTAAAGCTGCAATAAAAGCAACAACGGATGCTGTTGAACGTGTTCAGGCAGCAGTGATTGAAGGCTATGAGGCTATTACTTTAAGACATCACAAATGGTGGAATAAATATATGCAATCGAGTTACCTAAAAATTGAACAAGATCCGTATTGGGAAAAGTTCTGGTATTTGCAATTATATAAGTTCGCCAGTGCTTCTGCTGAAGATTCCGATCTAATTATGGATACTCAAGGCACATGGATTACTGAATCGGCATGGGCTGGTGTTTGGTGGAACTTAAATGTGCAACTTTCGTATATGCCAATGTATACTGCAAATAAACTAGGTGTTGGGCGTTCATTTATAAATGGCATGGACAGAATCTATAAATCGGGTGCGTTTAATGAAAATGCTAATGGTGTGGGAATTACAGTCGGTCGTTCAACAACTTATGAAGGTTTGAGTAATTGGGGAGATGAATTTGGTAACATGCCATGGGTATTACAAATGTATTGGAAGTACTGGAAGTTTTCAGGCGAAGATTCCATTGCATTATCTTTGTTTTCTATGCTTAAGGATAATGCAGTATTCTTTATTTCTAATTTAAACAAGGGAGCCGATGGTAAATATCATTTGGCTAATTCGAGGTCTCCAGAGTATGAGGAACTTGGAGGTGGTGCGTTGCATGAGGATACTAATTATGGATTAATGGGCGCTAAATGGGTTTTTCAAACATTACTGGATATGGATGAAGAACTTAGTCTAAACGATGAACAAAGTCATATTTGGCAAGACATATTAAATAATTTGACCGAGTTTCCTACAGATGCTAACGGTTTACGTGTAGACAAGGACCAAGGGTTTAATTTTGGACATAGGCATCCAGCACATTTACTTGGTATATATCCTTTACATATTATTAATCCTGATCAAGGTAAAAATGAAACTGAATTAATAGAAAAGTCACTTGATCGCTGGCAAAGACTCACCCAAGAAAAGGGCTTTGGAGGATATACCTTTACATTAGGCAGCCCAATGTATGCAACTTTAGGAAATGGAGACAAAGCGCTTTCCACACTTAATTTATCAAGGGAGCATAATTTATTTCAGCCCAATACTATGTACGAGGAAAGCGGTGGTGCGGTAATTGAAACTCCGCTTTCCGCAGTAGAGAGCATTGCCTATATGTTATTGCAAAGTTGGAACGGCATTATTCGAATATTCCCGGCATTACCATCAAGTTGGGAAAATGTTTCTTTTGAAAACTTCAGAGCTGAGGGCGCATTTCTTGTTTCAGCATCATCAAATCAAAGTGTTGTAAATAACGTGATTATAGAAAGTAAAATAGGGAAAACATGTACTATGTTGAATCCTTGGGCTGGTAAGATTTTAATTGTGAAAGATGATGATGGTAACATAATAACTGTTACCCAGGAAGGTGATAAATTTATATTCCCAACACAAGCAGGAAAAAAATATTTCATAACCGCTCCCAACTCTTCAAAAATAAAGTCCAAATAAGTTGAAGGACATGAAAACTAAGGTGGTACAATTTATATCAACATTGATTGTGCTTATGCTTATCAGTATTTCATCTTGTAAGAAATATAATTTCGAAATATGAAATTGATTATGTAAACGAACTAAATTGGAAATGGGAGCAGCTCTACGTTTAGCGTTGAAATTGTACACAATATTGCTTCGCCCTTAATAAAGGCTGCATATTAATAAGAAATATGTAACAATATTTGGTAAGTTTTTGTAAACTACTCCTTTTTCAGTCTTCAAAATCAAATCGATTCCTTCCATTCACTGAATTTCTTCTAAAAGAACCTCTTTTGCATAGTTAAAATTTTGGTACTTTTCAATCTTGTTTTTGCTCCCGAAGGTTGCGAAGGAAAAATTACACATTAGGCAGTAGTTTAGAACGATAAAATGAAAAAGCGAGTGGAACGAAGTTTCAAGCTGCAAGCCCTAAATCTTACCAGGGACTAATAATACTGAGCGAGGTAAATGCTCCATTTCAAAACGAAAATGGGTCAACTTTTTATTCTGTTTATGGGGCTTCAAGAGGATTTGGTCAATTTCTACAAAAAAGACCAATAGAAAAAAGTAAGCCTATCCATTTGGGCTAAAAAGAAGGTGTCATTGCTCTACTCACAATCTTTAGGTTTTTACAATAAACTTTTTCAGTGTTTTTTGCAGTTCCCAGAGTTTTTACAGCAAAAAACGAAAATTTCATAAAGAGAATGAATCGATAAAAATCATTGATTTCACTGGCCTTCTGATTAGAAATTGGACAATGTAGCACTGCTTTAGCGTGCTACCCTCTCGCTACACCACCCACTTCCCTTTCGGTCATTGTTTGATATACCTTCGGCTTGGCAATAAGTAGGTTGCGCCTTATGGTGATTTTGGTTTACGCTTATCTTTACGACCGCTACAAACACTTAACAGGAAACAAGTGTAAAAGTCAGAGGTTAGGTTTTTGGGGACTTGATTACGTTTTGGATGGAGTTTCGCTTTCTAGCTTTCGACTTTCTTGTTCTTTTGACCGCTCCTTCAGTAAATCCATTTCATTGTATTTATGCTGTCAAACACCTTAGCATAAATCTGACTTGTCTTTAACGAAAAATGTCCCAACACCTTACTGACTGAGGCGATAGGTACACCATTGGTATAAGTATCTAAAACCTCATCTAACCTGTTCTGTGGGTAAATATCCAAATTCCGCCTTAAAACACTTTGAAAAATAAGAGGCGGAAGAAAAGCCCACTTGGTAAGCCACTTCGCTAATATTTTTATCCTCTTCTACCAACATTTGTTTAGCCTTTTGGAGCCTTATCTTCCGAATAAATTCGTTAACCGATAAACCGGTAAGAGCTTTTACCTTTCGGTATAACTGGCTTCTGCTCAGAAAAAACTCAGAGGCCATGTTTTCAACCCCCAAGTCAGAATCATCAATATTTTCTCGGATATACTCCAGTACCCTTTTGACAAAAACATTATCGAGCGCCGTAGTATTTTCCTCTGAAGTAGTGGTAATACCATCATAATTCTTATTGAAAAGTATTCTGCGACTGGTAATCAGTTGAACGAGCGTCGATTTCAATACTTCCATATTGAACGGTTTTGTGATATAGGCATCGGCACCCTGCTTGATTCCTTTAATTTTATCATCTACCATGACCTTTGCCGTTAACATCAACAATGGTATGTGACTGGTGGCCATGTCGTTCTTGATTTGCTTACACATTTCAAAGCCATCCATCTTAGGCATCATCACATCTGTCAAGATAAGATGCGGTTGTTTTTCCTTTGCTGTTTTGAGACCATCAAGTCCGTTTGCTGCGCTTAATACATTGTATTCCCGACCTAGTTCCATTTCTAAATAGTGCCGTAATTCGGCATTATCATCTACAATCAACAAAGTGAATTCCTTATCCACCTGACGTATTGAATTTGAATCGTACAAACTATCTGGATTGGGGCTGTCATTTGTACTGGTGAGTGCACCAGTGTCAATTCCACTAGATTTAATTTCATGGTCGGAAAAATGGTCTTTGCCCATCGGAATAATGACAGTAAATTTACTACCCCGTCCCATTTTACTCTGCACATCAATTCTACCGCGATGGAGTTCTACAAAACTCTTGACCATTTCAAGGCCTATTCCCGTGCTGCCATAATAACTTTTGTTCAACGCTCCGATTTGGTAAAAACGTTTAAAGATATTTTTGTGCTCAGTCTGACTCATTCCAGGCCCTGTGTCCTCAACAGAAATTGAAAAAGTGTCCACCTTTGTTAATGAGGAAATCAATGGAAGGATTGTAGGCTCTTTATCTTTTTTAACGCGGACAAATATAACACCATTCTCGGGTGTGACCTTAAAGGCATTTGATAAAAGGTTAAACATGATTTTTTCCAGCATTACCGAATCTGCCCATACTTTAAATGGGATAGTTGGGCCAGTGAAATTCAGTTCTATGTTGCGGCTTATAGATTCTTGTTCAAAGTATTCGACCAATTGACGAACGTAGGTAACAACTTCCAATTCACTTGCCTGAACAAGAAACTTATTGGACTGTAATTTTCTAAAGTCCAAGAGTTCATTGATCAACCTTGAGAGCCTATCGGAGTTTTTATGTATAATCTCATGTTTAACCCTTACCTCTTCCGGAAGGTTTAGTTCCTTATTGTCGATGAGGTCTTCGATGGGGTTTTTTATCAAGGTAAGTGGAGTTCGAAACTCGTGTGAGATATTGGTAAAGAACTGTAACTTTTTTTGATGTAGTTCCTCTTCTTTCAAACGCATATCACGTTCTAAACTTAAGGCCTGTTTTTCCTTTATACGGTTACGCAAAAACAAGTATGTTAAAAACAACAACGTAGACAAAATAAGAGCGTAAACGACGTAAGCCAATTTGGTTTTCCACCATGGTGGCAATAATTTAATATGTAAACTTATAGGGGTGTCGTTCCAGACCCCATCATTGTTCGCTACCTTGACCTTGAACGTATAGTCTCCAGGCAATAGGTTTGCATACGTTACGTTACGGGTTTCGCCCACAAAATTCCAATTTTTGTCAATACCCTCCATATAATAGGCATACTGATTTTTCTCAGGCCTTGTGAAACTGATACTGCTATATTCTATGGTAAAAACTGATTGATTGTGGTTTAATGTAACATCATTGGTTTCAACTATGACCTTTTCGAGCGGGGATTTTTCATCCGCCGGAGTGATTTTTTCGTTGAATAGCCTGAAATCTGAAAAATACACTTTGGGAAGCTGTTCATTCGCTTTTATTTTCATGGGGTCAAAATAGTTCAACCCCTCATAGCTTCCAAAATACAATATTCCATTTTTATCTTTGAGTACGGCATTATTGTTAAAGTAATTTCCCAATAGTCCATCATCAACAGTGTAGTTCATTGAAGCCGTGTTCCCATGATTCAACTTGGTGATTCCTGATTTTCCACTAATCCAAATTGCCCCATCATCGCTTTGTGCAATTGCATTTATAGAGGTTTCCCCAAACCCATCGGCAGCTTCGAAATGACTTATAATCTCTGCCTTAGGATGATACTGGAATAGGCCACCTCCATCGGTACCAATCCAAATCTTCCCCTTACTTTCTTCAAAAATTGTTTGAATGTCCTTTAGACCTGGATGTCCTTCAACATCATCAGTAATATATTTTGACATACCACTTACAGAAAAATCACCAGATATTTTTCTTTTTAACTTATAAAGCTCTGAAGCAGTACCAAACCAGATATTATCTTGCGAATCTGCCAATACGGTCCTTAATTCAGAGTCGATGGATCGTCCATCAGAATCCCATTTAAGATTAAGCCAAGAAAAACGTTTCTTCTCAGGGTCGTAATAGTGTAATCCTGAAAAAGTGGCTATCCACAAAGTACCTTTGGAATCTTCCGCGAAACCCAATACTCTATTCGATTTCATGCTACCGTTGGTGCTTTCCATGGTATAATTAATAAATTGGCGTGACTCTTCTGGCAGAAAATAAATGCCCCCATTCCAACTTCCGACCCAAATATTCTGCTTCGTGTCAATGAATATCGTCTGTATGTCATCGTTCTTTAAACCGAAAAAATAAGAATCCACGCCCGAGCCCAGATGCATTAAAGACCTATCATCTGGGTCATAAACATCTATGCCCCCACCATCCATTCCAATCCACAATCGATTCTTCTCATCCTGAACGATGCCGGTGACCGAGCTGGCCTGCAACGAGTTTTCATTGCCAGCAAGGCTTTCAAGGGTGTCGAATTTACTATATAATTCATCACTCATAGCAACACCCTTACTATAGTATCCCACCCATATTCGATTCTGAGAATCTTTAAAAAGAGACCAAATCGAATTGGAGGCTAAGCTATTATTGTCAAATTTATTGTAAGTATATTGATTTCGAACAATTCCGTCAACACCAATCTCGAATAGTCCATCGTTTTCAGTTCCGATTAAAATGCCCCTATCCTTGTTTTGGAGCATAGAAAGGATTTTAGCGTTCGTTATAGTGAAAGTTTCCATGGTTTCTAAACCAAATTCAACACAAACCTTGGTAATACCGTTGGAATAAGTCCCAAGCCATAGGTTGTCATCCTTATCTACAAGCAAAGTCTCCAATGGTTCGTTAATTTCAGTTGACCTGCCATCGATTGTCAATACGGTTTTTTTCAGCTCACTCTTTGTAGTGTCCCATTCCATTAAACCAAAGGTGGTGGCTAAATAATATTTACCGTTCAAATGCTTCTTGATGGAGTAGATACGCAAATCAGGGAACGAGTTTTCCCCATAAACTATCTGCATCAATTCACCTGAGGATTTATCATACTTCAACATTCCTTGACCGTGAGTGCCGATAAGCAAATTGCCAGAATCATCCTCCGCTATCGATAGAATTAACAAATTTTTTGGAATGAAATCCAAAGTTTTGGATAAATCTATTCTTTCAAATCTGTCCAAATTTCGATTATAAACTTCCAAACTTATGTCAGTTCCAGCCCACAATCTTTGTTCACTATCAATAAAAAGACAATTGATGGAATTATTGGAAACTAATGAATTATTGTCTAAAGAATGGGAATACGATTTATGGTTTGTGCCATCGAACCTATAAATTCCGGTACTATTGGTTCCTATCCAAATAAAACCACGACAGTCTTGAGTTATGGATGAAATAGCTCTTTTCGAAATATCCTTTCCGACACTAACAAACTGAAGCGGATTTCCAGTGGATTGACCACAAAGCGCGCAGGAAGATATTAAGACGCCTAGCATTGTCATAAAGCAGCTGTATCTTTTTAAAACCTTAAAAATCATTTTAAAAAAAACCATGGGATAAAATTTAAAGATTTGTTTGAAATATTAAGTTTTGCTCACTGTTCCCTTAATATTTAGACCTAGAAAATTGCCTTAATACCTCTTTATTTATTTTTTGAAATTTTTGTTAAATGTTGCCAAGCTACATTAAAAAAAGGTAGCATTCTCAAGTTTGCATACACATGTCTTCCAATGAACTTCTGTCATCTGAACTTCTGTCATCAAAAATAGCATCATACTTCTAAACAACCTACAATTGCTTGAACATTGGTAAGTTATACTATTTGAACTTTCTACTCTTCGAAATCCTGATACAGATGTTGCAAAATGAGAGAGCTATGTTGCATGCCCGCTTGAGAGAAGATAAAAATAACTAATTATGCCCTTAAAGACTACAAATTCAAAGTTTAAACAATTGACTTAGCCATCAATTAAAACACTCAAAAATTTGAATGTCTTTGAGAAGAGAGAACAAATTAATAATCAATTGAGATTAAGGGCAGCAATTTAATTGTTATGCCAATTGCGAGAATAATTTTATGATGAAAAATTTATTAACCAAAACTCAAACTTGTATGATTTTTAAACTATGCAAAAGAATTTATACAGTACTGGTATTTTTAGTTGTATCTGCGATGTCTGCTCAAACGGTCACGGGTGTAATCAGTGACCAATACGGGGTGCCTTTACCAGGGGCAACTATAGTAGAGAAGGGTGCTTCCAATGGTGTAATAGCTGATTTTGATGGCAAATATGCTATCTCAAATCTTGGTGAAAATGCCATTCTGGTATTTAGCTATGTGGGTTATTCTGAAAAAGAAGTAATTGTAGGCGACGAAACAATCGTGAATGTATCACTGGTAGAAGAACTGAGCCAGTTAAAAGAAGTTGTAGTTATTGGTTATGGTACCCAACTTAAGGAACAAATTTCCGGCTCGGTAGCATCGGTTGGTGTAGAAGCCATCGAAAAAATACCCCAAGTGAGCATTGATCAGTTGATTCAGGGTAGGGCTGCCGGTGTAACGGTTACGAACAACAGTGGAAGACCAGGTGGAGCTGTTTCAGTAAGAATCCGAGGGGTAGGATCCATAAATGCATCATCAGAGCCATTATATATTATCGATGGAGTACCGGTTTCAGGGGATAATACCGGTGATAGTTCAGGTAATCTAGCTGGAATCAACCCAAACGATATCGCTTCTGTGGATGTGCTTAAGGATGCTTCGGCTACGGCCATATATGGTTCTCGAGGTTCCAACGGTGTTGTTATAATAACGACTAAAAAGGGTAATAGAAATAAAACCAAAATTAATTATAACAGCTATACAGCGATTCAGCAACCCACAAATCCCTTGCCCGTTTTAGAATTGCCAGAATACGCTGCACTTCAAAATGAGATGAGGAGGGTGTTTGGGCTATTTCCAATCAATGAATTTATACGACCTGACCGTCTCGGCAAAGGCACGAATTGGCAGAGCGAAATTTTTGATGAAGCACTGCTACAAAACCACCAATTATCTTTTTCAGGAGGCAATGACAGAACCCAATATTATATGTCACTTGGATATACAGATCAAGATGGCATCGTAAAGAGAACAGGTTTTAACAGAACCAGTCTCCGATTGAATTTAGATAGCCAGATAACAAATGAAATAAAAGTAGGACTACAGCTTACGGTAAATAGAACCAACGAAACCATTGTAAACAACGGTAATACCGAGGGGATAATTGCCCTTGCACTTAGAAGCAACCCTGCGAGAGCGGTGTTTAATCCTGATGGTTCCTATGCCGGTCCGGTAGCGGATGAGCTCAGCGTAGCTGTGCCAAATCCCGTTGCCATTCTCGACAATATCGATAACGATTTAAGAAAAGACCAATTTCTGGGTAACGTATATGCCGAAATAGAATTATTCAAAAACCTTAAGCTAAGAAGTGAATTTGGCGGAAATTTTGGTTATAACAAGAGAAGTGAATTTCGCAAGGCATTCTCTTATGGTGTTGTATCTTTTGACAACCCAAGTTTGACCAAGGTAAATAGTAACAATGATTTTTGGATTGTAAAAAACCTGCTGACCTATTCCAATGTTTTTGGAGGAAAACACAATGTTACATTCTTGGTCGGTCATGAAGCCCAAGAATCATCGTTCAATGGGATAACAACAATTGGTGAAGGTTTCTTGGACAATAATCAGCCTACGTTGAACAATGCCAGTGCCGATACCCACAGAATTGATGAATTCAAAGGAAGTAATTCGTTGGAATCTTATTTTAGCCGATGGATCTATTCCTTCGATAATAAGTATAGCATTACCGCTTCTTTAAGGGCAGACGGGTCTTCAAGATTCGCCGAAGGCAACAAATGGGGATACTTCCCTTCCGTTTCCGCAGCATGGAGATTATCCAATGAACCTTTCATGAAAAATTTCAATGCCATTAAAAACATCAAGTTTTTTGGCGGATATGGGGAAGTAGGCAATCAAGAAATAAGCAATAATGCCTATTTGGCACTGTTGAGAACAAATAATACAGATTTGGGCAGTGCATTCTCTGTGGTTAATATTCCAAATCCCGATGTGCAATGGGAGACTTCAAAACAGGTAAACCTTGGTTTAGATTTTTCCTTATTTGATAGCCACTTGAACACAACAATCGAAGTTTATAGAAAAATAAACAGCGATTTCCTGTTCCAGTTAAACCTTACCGATTTTGTTCTTGGAGGCAGAGGCCCCGGTTCCATTAGGCCACCGTGGGTCAATTTAGGTGAAATGGAGAACAAGGGTATTGATGTTACATTAAATTTTGACACCTTGAATTTTGGAGATTTTTCCTGGAATTCCACATTAACCGTTTCGCATTATCGAAACAAGGTACTTGAGCTAGTTGATGGACTTACCATCAATGGGCAGGTCAGCTTAGAGGATGTGGGGCAAGTATTGACAGAAACTGCGATTGGAGAACCAATAGGCGTTTTCTATGGCTATAAAACTGCCGGTCTGTTCAGAAATACGAATGACTTAGCCAATGCGCCCACACAATTCGGACAACCTGTAGGAGACGCCAGTGTTCAGGGAAGAACGTGGCTTGGCGATATCAGGTTTGAAGACGTAAACGGAGATGGTGAGATCACAGGAGAAGATAGAACGGTGATTGGTAGTCCCCATCCCGATTTTACCTTCGGATGGCAAAACAACTTTAACTATAAAGGATTTAATCTAGGTGTTTTTCTTCAAGGTTCCTACGGGAATGAGATTTTTAATGGTTTGGGTAGGTCCTTAACAGGAGGAAACTTTGTTTTTAGAAACCAATTGGAATCCGTCGTAGATTATTGGAACCCGAAAAACCCTGACACCGCAGTCCAGCCCAGATATACAGGGAATGCTACCCCCAATGTATTCATCTCAGATAGATACATTGAGGATGGCTCTTATCTAAGGATTCAAAATGTACGGCTAGGATACAGTATTCCTGCAAAATTTTTGGACAAAATTGGGTTCAGCAAATTAAACATCTATGGGTCCATACAAAACCTGTACACATTTACCAATTATTCAGGGTATGACCCAGAAGTAGGATCGCTTAATCAAAACTCGTTGCTTGCTGGTGTAGATAATGGAAGGTTTCCCCTTCCCAGAACATTCACTCTTGGAATTGACATTGACTTTTAAAAACAATATTCGCTATAATTATGAAGAAAACATTTAACATTACTAGATTGGTATTGGTAGTATTGTTGACGCTACCGATTTTGATTTCATGCAGTAAAGAATTTTTGGATCGCCCACCTGAAGATTCGCCTAATTCAGCAAATTTTTATAGAACTGCCGAACAAATACAAGGCGCCACTAATATTTTATACAGTGTGCCTTGGTACCTTTTTATTTCTGAAGTATCATGGACTATCGGTGATTTGTCAGCCGGCACTGCCAGAACTTGGGACCCAAGAAACCAAGAGTTCGATTTGTTTGGGGTAACTGGTGAACATAATACTTTGGGTAAAACCTGGAATTCATTGTTTGCCGTCATTGCACATGCAAACTCCATTATAAATGCGGTGCCCGACAATGCAAATGCCGATGTGCCACAGTCTGTAATAGACAATGCTCTTGGGGAGGCAAGAGCAATGAGGGGCATAGCCTATTTTTATTTGGTAAGGATTTTCGGTTCCGTACCACTGATAGAAAACAATTTGGAGCTTGTTGACCAAAATTATATTCCAAGGCACTTGGTAGACGATGTCTATACCTTCATAAAGAACGATTTAAACTTTGCCGCCGATAAGATTAACCATACCAAGGCCTCTGCACCAGGAAGAATTTCCAGCAACGGGGCAAAGTCCATGTTGGCCAGGGTACACTTAAAGTTAGGGGAATATGATGAAGCCTATCGATTAAGTTCCCAAGTAATAGCGTCGGGAGAATTTAGACTTCTAGGGGGCACTGCAGAAGATGGCATTGCTGGTAGCTACAACGATTTGTTTCTAACAGCGAATGATAATAATCCTGAGAGCATTATTGCCACGCAATGGACAGGAAGTGGAAAATTTGCGGAAGGAAATAGTCTGCAAAGCTTTTTTGCGCTTCCTGGAATTACGGGGTCCAATGACGGTTGGTCATCCATTGGCCCATCATTGGATCTGCAAGATTCGTACGAAGACAAAGAAATGGATCAAAGATACAAAGCGACCATAATGGATCCAAATTCATTCTACCCAGACTTAAATGGAGGTTATACTGCTCCAGGGCCCAATGGTTGTAACGCACAGAGTACAAATGTTGCGGTCAAAAAATATGTTATTGGCACACCGGCAACAAATGGAGGAGGGACCACTGGTAGTTATCCAAACAACGTTTACTTGCTTCGTTATGCTGAAGTTCTGTTGACCCACGCAGAATCCATTATCAGGGGCAATGTGGGATCTTTGGTGGAGGCGGAGATCTCAATAAATAAGATAAGAAATCGTGCAGGCTTACCTTCGATCAGCAACCCAACTTTTGAAGATCTTTTTCAAGAAAGAAAAATAGAGTTCGCCCTAGAGGCGTATCACTGGTACGATGCCATACGAAGAGATGATGTCTTGGAGTACCTGTCAACAAGACAGCGAGGTTGGTTCAACGACACGGAGAGAGGAGCTATTAATGGTATAGGAAATCGGTTTGTGACAGTTACGGCAGACAAACTGTTGTTCCCTTACCCCACCAACGAAACATTGAACAACCCAGCTTTGTTAGATCCGCCAGTACCCTATTTCAATTAAAAATAAAACAAAAATGAAAAGAAACATTTCACATAAAGCAAACTTTGAATATATACTGATCATATTGGCAATGATTGCCATTGTAGGGTGCAGTAATGAATTCAATACAAATAACTTAGACACAGGAAACATGGAAGCGCCTATAATTACAGGTGTTACCGATTTGATAGAGGACAGTCCTGTTCAAGCCGGTGTTTTGGGAAGTACGTACTATATCAAAGGTGCCAACCTCTTAAGTACAACCTCTATAAAATATAATGGCTTTGAAAGTAATTTTAACCGCTCGTTCGTAACTGAAAATGAAATAATTTCACAAGTTCCTTTAGATGCACCCTTCCTAGGTACTTCAAATAAGTTGACGGTTGAAACTTCTCATGGTGTAGCGGAGTACGACTTTTTGCTTTTTACAATCGATGAGTTTACCGAAGAAGTTGTTGAAGGCACGAATGCCGTTGTCATTACTGGGGGTGATTTCACTGATGTCGATGAGGTTTCGTTCGTTTCAGGCTCTAAAGAAGATGGGAATCTAGTGGAGAGGGAAGCCCGTATTATAGAAGTCACGCCGACCACCCTTACTGTTGAAGTGCCAGAAGGAGTTACTAGTGCCTTCATTTTTGTTAATGTGAACGGTGCATTTGCCAGATCAAAGCCTTACGGATTTAACTATGCTGTTTTTACAGATGAGATTATAAATGATTGGGAACTTGGAGGATGGGATGGCACCCAAGAGCCCTCTAATGAAGTAGCACTTGGTTCAACCTCCATTAGAAGGGAAAGTGGCCCATGGGCTGGTCTCACCTTTACGGCAACTGCAGCCACATCAGATTTGGTTATTGCAGATCACAGTAGCATTAACCTCCAGATATATCCCGCAAATGATATCACGACCAAACTAGCTTGTGGGCTTAACGACTTTGATGCCATTGTTAGTTTCGATCTTGTACCCCATGAATGGAACAGTATAAGTATACCATTGACGGACTTTTATCCCGAGGGTACAGGTCCTGAGACCATTACAAGAATCGATTTCCAAATATTCAGGGGAGAAGAAGGTCCTTACTTATTCTATCTAGACCAATTCGGATTTATAGAATAAGATGTCCCATAAACTTCAAATAACAACATTATGACATTTATTAGACAAAATATAACCATTAACCTTGCAATAGCTTCCCTGACATTTTTCTCATTACTGTCTTGTGAAGAAGATGATGATTTATTCCCACAGTCGGATACGCCAGACCAAAGCATTACTGAGATTTTGGCGAGCACGCCTGAAGCATCAACCATATTGGAAGCT
The DNA here is from genome assembly GCF_053642935.1 of Flagellimonas sp. 2504JD4-2. NCBI lineage: Bacteria > Pseudomonadati > Bacteroidota > Flavobacteriia > Flavobacteriales > Flavobacteriaceae > Flagellimonas > Flagellimonas sp. 2504JD4-2. The sequence continues at coordinate 1,436,955 of NZ_JBSIOV010000001.1, forward strand.
TTGAAAGAATTTGAATTGGACGAAACGTTGGCGAACAGTACTACGTTTACCTTATTCGCACCGACAAATAACGCCTTTAATGAGGTAGATTTGGCTGCATTATCGGCTTTGGAACGTGAAAACATCATACTTAATCATGTATGGGAAACTAAAACCGCAGATGTGTCTTCAAACCTGGAAACAGGATATCGGACGACTATGGCCGCAGATACGAATGGTAACAACCTAAGTTTTTTTGTAGATACATCCTCAGATTTAAAATTCAATGGCGTAGCCTCACCTGTCCAGGGCAAATTTGATTTAGGTGGTACAAACGGTGTAGTTCATATGGTAGATAATTTGTTGCTTCCCCCAGGTGTAGTTGAGCATGTAGCGGCAAACCCCAATTATTCCACATTGGCTGAAGCCTTATCACAAGCAGAGTTGATTGAAGTATTACAAGGTGATGGTCCATTTACAATTTTTGCGCCCAGTAATGCCGCTTTTGAAATGCTTATGATTCAGTTGGATGCCGCTTTTGGATGGTCTTCATTGGCGGATGTTCCCGATGATGTTTTGGTCCAAGTGTTATTGTACCAAGTTATTGTCGGTTCTAATTTGAGTTCGAGAAAAGTGGATGGACAAAGTCTGGAGTCGGCTCAAGGGGAATTTTTTTCCGTAATGGGAACAACAATAGATGATGCTTCCCACACCAATGCCGAAATCAATTTAACCGATGTTCAAGGAATCAATGGAATCGTTCATGGCACCGACAAAGTATTGTTGCCAGATGCAATATTTCAACAAGTTTTAGGAGCCACATTGGATATACCATCACGATTGGAGGACAAAGGGCTCACTTCTTTAAAGGCATCCATTGAATTGACAGGTCTTTCGGAAAGTGCGATTACCGATAATTTAACGGTTTTTGCGCCCAATAATGATGCATTTGTGGCATTATTTGCAGCAATTGGTAATTTTAGCTCTCTAGATGATTTTGACACTCCCGAAGAGATAGATACGCTCAAAAAGTTGTTGGAATACCATCTCTACGCTGGACCTTTATTGGAATCCCAATTGACAGATGGTAGTTCTGTGAGTACTGTGCTAGGCGATTCTTTCGACGTTAATAATACGGATGCAATCAGGTTGCAACCATCATACGCAGAAGCGACGCCTTCTTTGGTATTGAATACCGACATAGCTGCTTCGAATGGTGTGATACACGAAATAAATAGGGTTTTGATTCCAAACGAATTACTTGAAGCATTGGGCATCTCTACAGGTTGTGATGGTACGCATCCAGTCACGGATCCAGATTTGGTCTTCTTCGATTGGGACAACAAAGGGCCTTGGTGGGGCGATGTGCAGGCAGAGAACGATCCTGTTATTTCCTTGGATGGTACCAGTTACGGTAGAGCCAATTTCCAGACCGGAAGTACAGATTTTCGAGCGTTGTTTTTTCGAAACGGTTCGACCCTGGATGGACAAAACGTAGTGGCTGATAATATCGATGATTATGTGCTCAAATTCGATATCAACATTATTGAACCTATTCCGGCAGGCACGTTTAAAATACGCTTTAGGGATGCCGATGGGGTGGATGCCTTTTATGATTGGCAACCATGGGTCGATTCCGGACAACCCTTTGGAACCAATGGATGGGAGACCATAGAAATTCCCTTGTCGGCTTTGGGCGTACCCGATTTTAGTCTAGTAGACTCCGATTTCGGGATGGCGTTCCAGAACGCTGATGTCCTGTTGAACTTCGCCATGGATAATGTGAGGTTTGATGTTCCAGGTTATGAGTGTGGAGGACCTGACGAAGTGGACGATCCAGATTTGGTCTTCTTCGATTGGGACAACAAAGGGCCTTGGTGGGGCGATGTGCAGGCAGAGAACGACCCTGTCATCTCATTGGATGGTACCAGTTACGGTAGAGCCAATTTCCAGACCGGAAATACAGATTTCCGAGCGTTGTTTTTTCGAAACGGTTCGACCTTGGATGGACAAAACGTAGTGGCTGATAATATCGATGATTATGTGCTCAAATTCGATATCAACATTATTGAACCTATTCCGGCAGGCACGTTTAAAATACGCTTTAGGGATGCCGATGGGGTGGATGCCTTTTATGATTGGCAACCATGGGTCGATTCCGGACAACCCTTTGGAACCAATGGATGGGAGACCATAGAAATTCCCTTGTCGGCTTTGGGCGTACCCGATTTTAGTCTTGTAGACTCCGATTTCGGGATGGCGTTCCAGAACGCTGATGTCCTGTTGAACTTCGCTATGGATAACGTGAGGTTCGAAGAAAAATAGCAGTCGGTTTGTTGGCTTTTGTTATAATAAGTCCCTATAAAGTGTTGCCTATTAGGGGTAGATAAAAATTAAAATATGAAAATCATATATCAATATTTCCCATTGTTTTTGTTTTTAGCATTTTTTTTAAATCCAGGTTGTTCTTCCTCTGAAGCCAATGATAAGAAGACGGAAGAAATCGCACAAAAGGATAATTCTTCTGAAGATGGGGAACCAGAAAACAAGGAAAACGATGAAAATGAAAATAACCTTTCTTATGAATCAGCAGTAGTAGAGTACGGACAACTATCTGTCAACAAGAACAAAATGGTTGACAAAAATGGCACCCCGGTTCAGCTCAGGGGGATGTCATTTTATTGGAGCCAATGGGTTGGAAAATACTATACCGCCGAAACGGTCAAATGGTTAAAAGACGATTGGCAATGTAATGTTATTAGGGCCGCTTTGGCGGTTGAGCATGGAGGTTATTTAGCAAATCCAGAGGTTGAGAAACAAAAAATAGTCACAGTGATAGATTCTGCTTTAGAACACGGTTTGTATGTCATTATTGACTGGCACGACCACAATGCTGAAAACCATTCAGACGAGGCGATTGCCTTTTTTGGCGAAATGGCTCAAAAATATGGACATTACCCCAATGTCATTTATGAAACATATAATGAGCCTTTAAAGCTTTCTTGGTCAAACGTATTAAAACCATATCATGACGCAGTAATCGCCGAGATTCGGAAGTATGATCCTGACAACCTCATTATTTGTGGCACGCCTAATTGGTCCCAAGATGTGGACGATGTTATTTTTTCTAAAATAGACGACCCGAATGTTATGTACACCTTGCACTATTATGCAGCTACCCATAAGAAGGCACTCCGTGATAAGGCATTGGTGGCAATTAACAACGATATTCCATTGTTTGTGACCGAATATGGTGTGTCAGAGGCTAATGGGGATGGTACGATCAATGCCGAAGAGGCAGAAATATGGTGGAACTTTTTGGATGAGCACGGCATTTCACATTTAAATTGGTCAATCGCTGATAAAGATGAGCTTTCAGCGGCATTAAAACCGGGGGCTAGCACTACTGGTGATTGGCCACTATCGGATTTGACTACTTCTGGAACCATGATAAGAAACGAAATACGAAATAAGAATAAAGCGTATTGAAAGTACTCTTTTTGATAATTGAAACACCGAATTTGGTCTTCGGTTGCTTCGAAGATTAATTAGTTGGTGGCTTTTTTTGGCTACAATACAGAAATTATATTAAATATCATTCGATGAGCCATACAAATAGCTCCCTTTAACACTAGTAATCAACGCGTAAAACCAAATCATGGGGTGATAATGGCAGAAACCAAAAAAGTATAACCTTAATAACCTCATTACTTGCAGGACAGTGAACTGGTTCCAAGTTGTGAAGGAGACTTTAAAATAAAAAAAACATGAAATCAGTAAGAAAAATTACAGTTTTGATACTTTTAGTTTTGCTCAATTCTTGTAGTAAAGATGACTCAATTAACCCGACCGATATCAAATCCAACGAAGCAAACTTGTTGAAATTGGATTTAGAACACGAGGGAAGGACGTACACCACTTCCATAAGTGGAACGAATATAACGCTTTCAGGTGCCTTACCCTACTCAACGGTAGAAGTAAGCATCAAAACCTTAGCTATATCCGATAAAGCTACCGCAAACAGAAGCACTGGAGACAATCTACAAGTAAGTGATGGTCCTATTTCAATTGAAGTAACAGCGGAAGATGGAACAAAAAAATCCTTTAGCTTAAACTTAGAGGTCGCGTCTGTATCAAACAGCGCCAATCTGCTAGGTTTGGAACTAGAATCAAATGGCACAGTTTATACAACTGTGATAAACGGAACAGACATAACCCTTTCAAACTATTTGCCGAACAATACGATAGAGGTAGTTGTAAAAACAATTGAATTTTCATCTTTCGCCACATCAAACATAAGCAAGGGACAGGTTCTACAGATAAGTCAAAGCCCCATATCTTTTGAGATTACAGCACAAGACGGAATGACTCAAAAAACATATTTGCTTAACCTTCAGACTCAAAATTGCCTCCAGTTGCCTTTTGGAGTAAATCTAGCGGGGGCAGAATTTGGGAATAATTTTCCAGGTACATATAATACCGATTACACTTATCCCACTGTTGAAGAACTTGATTATTTCAATTCCAAAGGATTAAAACTTATGCGATTGCCTTTTAGATGGGAAAGAGTCCAACCCGTTTTGGGAGGTGATTTAAACAGTGAAGAACTGGGAAGAATCGAAAATTTTCTTCAATTGGCAAAAAACAGGAATATGTTCGTCATTCTTGACTTGCACAATTACGGAAGATATAACATAAACGGCACTGATCACATTATTGGTTCTGCAAATGTAACAACAGGTCATATTAAGGATTTATGGAGCAAATTATCCTCTGCCCTGGCAGATCGGGATGAAATATGGGGATATGGAATTATGAACGAACCACATGATATGCTTTCGTCCACGCCTTGGTTTAATATTGCCCAAAATATTATTACTGGTATAAGAGACCACGACATCAATACCAGAATAATTGTTGGTGGAGATAGTTGGAGTTCCGCGGAGCGTTGGATGACCCGCAGTGATACATTAAAAGATTTGAAAGACCCTTCAAACAATCTTGTCTTTGAAGCCCATGTTTATTTTGACAATGACGCTTCCGGAAAATATGACAGTTCTTACGACGGCGAGGGAGCAAACCCAAATATTGGGGTGGACAGGGTAAAACCATTTATCGAGTGGCTACGGACCAATAAATTAAAAGGGTTCATCGGTGAATATGGTGTTCCATCAAACGATGATAGATGGTTGGCCGCATTGGATAATTTTTTAGAATATCTAAAACAGAATTGTGTTAACGGAACATATTGGGCCGCAGGGCCTTGGTGGGGAGACTATATTTTATCCATTGAGCCAGAAAATGGCATGGACAAACCTCAAATGGCCATTGTTGAAAAACATGTTACAACAAACTAAACGCAAGGCGTTGGTGGCCATTAACGAATACATCTTATTGTTCGTGACCGAACAATAAGATGTATTCGGAGTTCGGAGGGAGATGGAGCAATAGAAAAAAAAACGAAGAATAAGAATATTGGAAGAAATATTTTCATTGTTGGAAAAAAATGTATGAGGTAATTAAAGATTTTGGTTTTTATCATTTTACTTTCAGAAAAAGCATCTTGGGTTACCGATGCTATTTGGGACACTTACGGTGGGGTAATGGCTGGCGGAAATTAGCAAACCGCATCATGTTGAAATAGCTAAATAATTGTTTAAGAAAATATGAAAACAATCAATAAGAATATTGGCAATTACAATTCTGTTGGTCCAGATTTTAATACAAAGTATTGGAAATTAAAGCAATTCGATTTGATCAGTAAATTGAGCAAAGATGAATTTGATTGTATGGCACAAGCTATAGAGCATAGGCATTTCAAAAAGGGTCAAGATTTTTTAATTAAAGGCAGAAAGAGATTTGCCAGTAATATATATTTTATTAAAAATGGGGCAGTAAAAGTTACGTGTTATTTGAAAAATGGGGCCGAAGTCATAAAGAACCTTTATAATGAAGGCGAAATTTTGGGGATATTAAATCTTTTTGAAAATGATGGTCGCGAAGATTATATAACGGCATTGGATGACACCTATGTCTGTATTTTAGATGTTCGCATTTTTAAGGGTTTAATGGATAACAACAAATCACTAAATGACTATGTTTTTAAGTTGATAAATAAAAGAGTGAAAAAAATAGAAAGCAATTTTTCTTTTTTGGTGAACAAAAACGCAACTGAGAGGATAGAAAATTTTCTTTTTGGTTACATGCAAGATTTTGGTGAAGAAAGAGATGGATTTATTTATTCTAAAAATATGCTTTCTAACAAGGACATTGCATTGATTACGTTTACATCTAGACAGACGGTAAATAAAGTTATGAATAACTTAAAAAGGGAAAGTATAATTTGTTTCAACCGTGGTGAATTATGGATGCCAAAACCAGGAGCCACTTCAAAGAAATAGTTCTGTGATGTTGATTATTGCACTTTGAGCACTATGGCATGAGGGCTTTCTATTGTTAGCTAAGCTGGACATTAAGTTGTGAGACTCCCCCGAACTCCCTCTTTTTAACATCATAAATATTGGTTTTTATTAGAAAGCTAATCCAAAGGATTTAGGAAATGACTATGAAATAACCCTATTTTAACATTTATTTGCCACAAGTCTCATATCCTCACACAATTTTTTATCCATGACCTTAGCATAAATCTGAGTTGTTTTCAGGGAAGAGTACCCCCCCCCCTAATATCATACTTATTGATTCAAAGGGAATTTCGTTAGCTTGTAGACTTGACCAACTTCGTAGATAGATACCACAAAATTTTTGCTTTTACAGAAACAGAACCGCAAAATTCCGTGAACAATAATCCTGACTTTTAGACAGATACCATTTTATCAGGCATTGCCGAAGGAGGTGAAGATATTAATATTGTATGGGCCTTGTCATGGTTCAATAACCCTTTTCGAAGGTTTGCTTTGTTAGACATAAAGATATTTTTTTTAACCCGCTTTAGATCGGGTCAATATTATACAGAACGACCAGCTAAACTCAGTTCGGTGATTTCTACGGAAACATAGCAAAATCCCTTCAACAATGATATGCGAAACGTGCTTCCATCTTATCGCATGTCATTGTTCTACTGGGAGTCCGCGCAGTCCGACGTTCCACTGGTGGATTTTGTGGTATTGGGAGTATAAGTCATCGGACCAAATTGACTTTTAGCAAATGTTATGGCACGTTGGCCGCTTGAGCGGACGGCTGAGAGCTGTTTGTGGTCAATAGGATTGTGTAGTTTGGTTTAACAGGTCGTTGGGGCACATTTCTTTTGGGGCGTGAGTGCGCCAGCAAGTAGCAACACATGTCAGCTTTTCGCTGAATGTGCTATCAGTGGTCAGTGTCTGTGACGTAGCTGTGTTTAGCGACTATGAACATCATGCACATTGTTAGATACAGCATTATTCGAATAAATCCACTCCAATAATATTCCGATTATCTTTCAACTTCTCATAAACATATGCGGCACAAACTATGTCCTGTATGGCTGTTCCAGTAGAATCATAAATAGTGATTTCATCCTTTGATGACCTTCCTTTGATTTTACCAATAACCAGTTCTCCTAATTCTCCGTGAATATCAGTTTCAGCTATAAGTCCTTTCTTTATTGCGTGTTGTGCTTCACCAACTTTAACGATTTGTCGATGTATATCTCCCACTATTTTCGCATTTGTAAAAATGGTAGGTTCCAATTCATTCTTACCAGGGCTATCTGCTCCTATTGCTGCTATAAATGTTCCCTTTTGTATCCATTCTTTTTTAACCAAGAAATAAGTAGAAGGTGTACAGGTAATGATAGTGTTTGCCTCCATACATGCCTGTTCAATATCTGTATGTGTTACAGGAGCTTCATACAGACCATCCATTTTTTTAGCAAACAAATTAGCTTTGTTGCTATCTCTACCACTTATTGTAATTGATTCTATATTGCATACACAATTCAATGCCTCAATTTGAGCTTCTGCCTGATTGCCATAACCAATAACGCTTAGCCTAATGCTGTCTTTTGGAGCTAGATGTTTTGCTGCTACAGCCGTTGCTGCAGCCGTTCTCATTTTAGAAATTAGAGAAGATTCAAAAATAGCCAATGGATAAGCATTTTTAGCATCCGATAAGTAGATGACACCTAAAATGTTTGGTAAGTCAAATTTACTTTTATTATTGAAAAAACCGCCATTGGCTTTCAAGCCATAATATGATCTTTCACCCAATAAACCACCTGTTTTTATGTGGTATTCTCCATTGGGTGCATCTGCATGCAATAGATTGGTTTCTATAGATTTGCCCTCGGCATGTAACCTGTGTCCCATTTCTACTGCATCAATGTAATCTTCCATAGTCATCAAAGATCCAAACGCGGAACGGTTAAATATCAAGGTCTTTCTTGTACTCATAATCTGTCTATTTTTATGTTATCTGTGGTAAGGTAAGATTTCGTTAAATTGGCAGTCATGCAAGAATGTACCGGAAGTATAACAAGGTAATCACCCACTTTATAATTTCCTATTAAAGATTCTGGAACATGAATGGTGCCATGCTCTTGAGATAATTTGCTAACATACAAATCGGGAATAGTATTGCTCCAATTTAACCCTTGATGATAAACAACTTTTCCATAAATAGTTCCACATTTCTCGTCAAGCAAATTCTCTTTAGAAAAATGGACACCGCCACCATAAATGATTAATTTTTTGTCATGGACAGCTACAATGGGGCAAGCTAAAGCCACCGCTATTTCATCCATACTATTAGAACCAATTTGTTCCTGAGTGAGGTCATAAAACACAAAATTTCCGGGTCTTATTTCATCTACTCCTTCAAAATTTTCGGCAACACTGCAGCTTGGCGTATCCCCAAGAGATATTATTGCATTGGGGAAATTATGAAAATATTGGTTTTTAAGTTCAACCATTATCTTTTTGCTTGCCTCGTGAATTGCAAGAACTTCTGAAGTATTTCTACAGTCGTAAGTATGCCCTGCATGTGCAAGAAAGCCTTTGAATGTAATGTTCTTGGTATTGGTCATTTCCTCCAATATTGATTTTATTAATTGTTCATTATCAGGAGTAATTCCCGTTCTGTGATAACCAACATCTATTTTTAGAAAAACACCAACGGGATAATTGAGTTGATTGCGCAAAAAAGTGAGCACATCCAAAGATTCCACTAATAGGTTTAAAGTGATGTTCGTGGCAATATTGTTGATACGGTCAATTTCCAAAATATTGACAGGAAAAGCTACGGTTATATCTTTCCAATAGGGAGAAAAATATTCTGCCATTTGCAAGGAAGAAACAGTAATTTTGTTGATTCCAAAATCTTTAAACCATTCGCCAATTTCGATGGATTGGTGCGTTTTGAAATGTGGTCTAAAAACTAAATTGTTATTCCTTGATTTTAGTATCAGTTTTTCAATGTTTCGCTTACATCTTTTTTCGTCAAGCAGTAGTGTTGGTGTTTTTATCATTTTTTGTTGTGTCTGATGGGCTTTATTTATGGCGGGTGAGGCGTTTCTCACAGGGGTCTATCGATTCGCCTCATTTGCTATAAATGTAGTCGATGGCTGTACCTTTTGTCCTTAAACTTGATTCAAATTTAGGAAAACTAAGGTTTGTTATGAGGTGGAATGTACATGGCCCATCGAAGGCGATAGGCAAAAGGGGAGCGCGCCGCGTACGTGAATCTGCGAAAAATAAATAATTTTTTGGTTCTTGAATCAGTCCATGAGGTTACTTGGAATTGTCGAATGATTCAACATCTATAAAATCCCGAAATTAGGGTTGATGAAAATTGAGTACTTTTAATCTGAAATATGTTCTTTTAAATTGGGATTACAATCGGGTGAGTAATTCGGTGCTTATTTCAAAACTAAAAATTATAACTTTTTGAATATCAAATAAATAGATTATAAGTTACGACCCTACCGTGGTCACAAAAACAGCAAAACGCCAAGTTTACTTGGCGTTTTTTTTTCGTACAGCCCCTAGCCAAATAATGTAATTTCTATCAATTCAGTTGAAAATGGATTGGAATGGTATACACTACTCGAACGGGTCTTCCATTAACTTTTCCCGGTGTCATTTGGGGTAGTTTACTTATAATTCGTTCTGCCTCTTCTTCCAAAACCTCGGCGGGTCCTTTCATCCGAATATCCGAAACCTTGCCAAATTCATCAATTTTGAACAATACACTAACCCTACCTTCTTGTCGAGTGGCGATAGCGCTATTGGGATACCTGAAATTTCTCTTGATATGCTTTTTCATCTTTTTTTGAAAACAGGCTAAGCGTTCTTCTTTGGAAACTCGTTCACAACCCGGAAAAACAGGGACTTCGGTAATCGCACCCATGGGTAATTCGCGAACCTCTTTAGGTTTTTCCTTTGTCGGGGGACCTCCAAGCCCTGCATTGGAAACAACAGGCTCCTTGGGCTCTTGAACGAATTCTTCTTTTCCCTCCTCGATTTTAAAGTCATCTTTTACCTCAGTGAACTTCTGGACCAACTTCTTTTTTAGCGGCTTTACTTCTTTCACAATTTCTTTTTCCACTTCAATCTTACTGAAATCGAGAAAGTACTCCGTCTCCGATATCTCTTCGATTTGGTTCATAGGTTCTACGTCTTTAAAAAATTCAAATGTGGCCTCGAATCCACCATATACCAGTGCTAAGGCAATAATCAGTCCGATTTGAAAATGAAGAAATCCGTTTTTTCGTAGATTTACATCTTGCTTGCTACGCCAATTGTAACAAGCAGGTTCGGTAGCTTTGTCAATTCTCCCATTGCCGTGGGATGAATCGACACGCGTTGTGTTTTGATTCATAATACAATTGATTTTGTTAGTATTATGTTAAAGCACAATAAGCATACCAAAAACCCAGCCATTGGCTGGGTTTTGTTTTGTAACCCATTGAAGATCAGTTGAAGCAGGGTAAAATCCCATTTTGAATAGGGATTTGGGTACTTTACTGCCGTTTTTGAGATAAAAAATTACGTATGTTTTCGAATGAAGTTTACTTAGAAGTACTTCATATGGTATTTGGGGGTGGGTATTGTGTCAACTTTTTTGACAGGTATATAAATGAAAAAACTCCGGTAATCAGCCGGAGTTTATTCATCAATCAAAAAACGAACAGTCATGATAAACTGTTGTAGGATTACAAATTACAACTTTCTTGCCAAAAAACAAATTTAAGGTTTGTTTAACTGTAATTTGTGCGGATAATCTTATGATTATCCCAAATAAGTCTTTAAAATTTTACTTCTAGAGGTGTGTTTCAACCTTCTAATAGCTTTTTCCTTTATCTGGCGAACACGCTCTCTTGTTAAGTCGAATGTTTCACCAATTTCTTCCAAAGTCATAGAATGTTGTCCGGCCAAACCGAAGTAAAGACGGATAACATCGGCTTCTCTTGGAGTTAAAGTTTCCAATGCGCGTTCAATTTCTGTACGCAATGATTCATGCAACAATTCTTTATCTGGATTTGGAGATTCCCCACTACGCAATACGTCATAAAGATTGGAATCTTCACCATCGATCAATGGTGCATCCATGGATACGTGTCGACCAGAATTTTTCAAGGATTGCTTAACATCTTCAACAGTCATGTCCAATTCCTTGGCAATTTCCTCAGCAGAAGGAACACGCTCATGTGCCTGCTCCAAGAAAGCAAAAGTCTTGTTGATCTTGTTGATGGAGCCAATCTTGTTCAATGGCAAACGAACAATACGGGATTGCTCGGCCAATGCCTGAAGAATGGACTGTCGAATCCACCAAACTGCGTATGAAATAAATTTAAATCCACGGGTCTCATCAAAACGTTGTGCCGCTTTGATCAATCCCAAGTTTCCCTCATTTATCAAATCAGGAAGGGTCAACCCTTGGTTTTGATACTGTTTTGCAACAGAAACCACGAATCTGAGGTTGGCTTTAGTTAATTTTTCCAAGGCTATCTGGTCTCCCGCCTTGATTCGCTGTGCCAATTCTACTTCTTCATCGGCTGTGATCAAGTCCACTTTACCGATTTCCTGTAAATATTTGTCCAACGAAGCGGTTTCCCTATTGGTAACCTGTTTTGTAATCTTTAACTGTCTCATGTATTCTTCCCTTCAAATTAAATTTGTGAACCGGAGCTCATTAAGTTATACGTAGGAAAATGCAAAAAGTTACATTTTGCTAAAATTTATTTGATTTTTTGTTGTAAAAAAGGCCCCAAGCGGTGCTTGGAGCCTGTATTTTTGGAAAATTTGACTAAAAACTAGTCCCTTCTTGGCTTTCTATCGCGATTTCCTCCCCTGCGGTCATTATTTCTGCGATCTCCACCACGATCGTTTCTTGGTGGACGCTCTTTGTAGCCTTCAGGTTTTGGTAAAAGGGCTTTTCTAGAAACCTTTTCTTTTCTGGTCCTTGGATCCAGTCCGAAGTATTTTACATCGAAAACATCTCCCATGTTCACAACATCGGATACATTTTCAGTACGTTCCCAAGCCAATTCGGAAACATGAAGTAAAACTTCGTTACCTGGAGCTTCAACATATTCAACCACGGCTCCAAAATCCAACATTTTTATCACTTTGACCTCATAAACGCTACCAACTTCAGGTTTGAACATTACAGCATCGATTTTAGCGATTACCGCATCGATACCGTCTTGGTCAGTTCCCAAAATCTCAACGATACCTTCTTCCGTATCCGGATCTTCGTTGATGACAATAGTGGTATTGGTCTCTTTTTGCAATTCTTGGATGACTTTTCCGCCGGATCCGATTACTGCACCAATGTACTCACCAGGAATAATCTTGGTAACGATTTTTGGAGCGTAGGACTTCACTTCGGCGTTAGGTTCTGCAATTGTATCGGTAAGTTTCTCAAGAATATGTAGTCTTCCATCTTTAGCTTGCATCAAAGCTTTTACCAAAATTTCATAGGACAATCCCTTTACTTTGATATCCATTTGACAGGCGGTAATACCATCGGAAGTACCTGTAACTTTAAAGTCCATGTCTCCCAAATGATCTTCATCACCCAAAATATCGGAAAGTACGGCGTATTTTCCAGTTTCCGTATCGGTAATCAATCCCATTGCAATCCCGGAAACAGGCTTTTTAAGTTGAACACCCGCATCCATTAAGGCCATGGTACCTGAACATACAGTGGCCATGGAAGAGGATCCGTTGGATTCCAATACTTCAGAAACCACACGTACGGTATATGGACAGTCATCGGGAATCATTCCTTTTAATGCGCGTTGCGCCAAGTTTCCGTGACCTACTTCTCTTCGAGAGGTACCGCGAATTGGTCTGGCTTCCCCAGTTGAGAAAGGAGGGAAGTTGTAGTGCAGATAAAATGTCTCTTCACCTTCGTATGATGGCATATCGATTACATTCGCCTCTCTAGAGGTACCTAAGGTAACTGTTGCCAAAGCTTGGGTTTCACCTCTAGTAAAGATGGATGATCCATGAACAGACGGCAAATAATCGATTTCACACCAAATAGGTCTGATTTCATCGGTCTTACGTCCATCCAAACGCAATCCTTCATCTAAAGTAAGGTTACGAACAGCTTCTTTTTCAGCTTTGTAGAAGTATTTTGAGACCAAGTCTCCAATTTCTTCCAATTCCTCTTCAGAAAATGTTGCTTTTACCTCTTCTTTAATTTCCTCAAAAGCTGCACTGCGCTCATGTTTGGCAGAACCTGCCTTAGCCACCGCGTATACCTTTTCATAAGTAAGGTCATATACTTTTTTGGCTAACTCTTCATCTTCTCTTTCAGGTTCGTACTCTCGCACTTCTTTTTTCCCAAAAGCTTCGGCCAATTTTATTTGTGCAGCACATTGAACCTTAATGGCTTCATGTGCAAATTTGATAGCTTCGGTCATTTCCTCTTCGGAAATCTCATTCATTTCTCCTTCAACCATCATTACAGAATCTGCAGAGGCACCGATCATCATGTCAATGTCGGACTCTTTTAACTGCGCTCTAGTTGGGTTGATAATGAATTCACCATTAACACGTCCAACCCTAGCTTCTGAAATGGCACATTCAAATGGAAAATCTGAAAGTTGGATTGCAGCAGAAGCAGCAAGTCCGGCCATTGCGTCGGGCATAACTTCTTCGTCATGTGACATTAATTGAATCATTACCTGTGTTTCGGAATGATAATCTTTAGGAAATAGGGGTCTTAATACCCTATCCACCAAACGCATGGTCAATACTTCACCATCACTTGGTCTAGCTTCACGTTTGAAGAATCCACCGGGATAACGCCCAGCAGCAGCAAATTTTTCACGATAATCTACCGTTAATGGTAAAAAATCGACATCGCTTTGTTTGTAATTTGAAACAACTGTACATAATAACATACACTTGCCTGATTGGACAACAACAGAACCGTGGGCCTGTTTTGCCAATTTTCCGGTTTCGATAGAAATTTCCCTACCGTCACCGAGGTCAATGACCTCTTTAAAAGTTTTTGGAATCATAGAATTAGTCTTACCCACAATTCATTTGTGTGGGCCGTTAAACATTTGGTCTACCGCCTTCCGGACGGTCGGGTTGTGTTGTTGTGTTGACCAATGAAAAACTGTAGGCAGCTTTTTGTGTTTGCCCAATCCAAAAATCGGGACTTGACTGTCAAACTTGATTTGACAAAATAAAAGGGGAAGCCAAGCCTCCCCTTTATTTTTATTTTCTAATACCTAGTTCCTTAATAAGGACACGGTATTTTTCAATGTCTTTTTTCTTTAGGTAATCCAAAAGACTACGTCTCTTACCTACCAATTTTACCAAAGAACGCTCAGTGTTGTAATCTTTGTGGTTCTTTTTAAGGTGTTGTGTCAAGTGGTTGATACGGTGTGTGAACAATGCAATTTGCCCTTCCGTAGAACCGGTGTTGCTCTCAGAGCCGCCGTGTTTCTTAAAGATCTCGGCTTTTACTTCTTTAGTTAAATACATTCCAATATTTATTTAAATGATTTTTATGTATTGATTGTCTTTCAATCAGCGTGCAAAGATAACCTCTTTTTTCAGAATGAAAAATTTTAACATCAAATTAAACCTTTTGATTTATGAAGGGTCATAGGAGGACAAACCCTAAAATTTGATCATTATGAAAAAGAATCTTGAACACATCAATTTTGCCAAAATTGCCCCACTTTTTATGGCAATCCTGTTTTTAATGGCAACCTCATGCTCCAAGGAAGAAGACTCCGGTGAAGAGTTGTCCAGTTCGGAGGTAATTTCGGCTACTGAATTGCAGTACAGTGACGAAACCGAGATGATTTCGGAAGAAGTTACCGCCATAGCTGAAGATGTTTACGCCTCTGACGAAATTTCATTCATCTCCAAAATACCGCATAAGACGGATTTTCTTCCTGACTGCGTTACCATTACAACGGTGATAACTGATACCACCAAGGAAAAAACCATTGATTTTGGTGAAGGTTGTGAGCTGCCCAATGGAAACGTGTTGAGCGGAATTATCAATTTGAGCTATGCAAAGGACATGGAAGCGGCCAGCAAAACCTTGGCGTTGAGCCTTGAGAATTTTACTTTCAATGGAGTTGCTATTGAAGGTAGTGCTGATATTCTACGTGAACGTTCCAACGAAAATGAAAATCCACAATCAACGGCCAATGCATCTTTTGCTGCAACATGGCCTGATGGAGATACCGCTTCTTTTGAAGGAACCCGAACAAGGGAATGGATAGAAGGTTATGGCTCCGGTTTTTGGGGAGACAATGTTTTCTTGATCACTGGTAAGCGGACGTATGTAGGTAGAGAAGGTAATGTTTTTGTCAAAGAAGTAATTACACCGCTACGAAGGGAAATGGCATGTAGATTTATTGTTAGTGGAGTTTTGGAAATCTCTAGAAATGACAATACAGCCAGTTTGGACTTTGGTGACGGTACTTGTGATGCAAAAGGCATCTTGACCTTGCCAGATGGTACAGAAAATGAAGTTTTTTTACGTAGATTTTTAAAGTAACGATTTGGAGAAAAGCGTAAAAGAAAAGCCCCGATATCGGGGCTTTTTTTATGCTCTTAAAGGTTGATTTGTAATCAAATCAATATACTGGTTGATTTTCCTTTTTAAATCCCTACGATGGGAGATGAAATCCAAAAACCCATTCTCTTTTAAGAATTCTGAAGTTTGGAAACCTTCGGGAAGGTCTTTTCCAACCGTATCTTTTACTACACGTGGTCCTGCAAAGCCAATCAAAGCACCTGGTTCAGAGATATTGATATCACCCAACATGGCATAAGAAGCAGTCGTTCCACCTGTTGTCGGATCAGTGCACAATGAAATATAGGGTATTTTAGCTTCTGCCAATTGGGCCAATTTAGCAGAAGTCTTTGCTAATTGCATTAGCGACAAGGCAGCTTCCATCATACGTGCTCCACCAGATTTTGAGATCATTACAAATGGAACCTTCTTCTTTTTGGCATGATCAATGGCCCGTGAAATCTTTTCACCAACAACACTTCCCATAGACCCACCAATAAAGCTGAAATCCATACAGGCAATAACCAATTCCTGTCCCATAGATTTACCCACTGCGGTACGAACTGCATCCTTCAATCCAGTTTTTTGCTGTGCAGCTTTTAATCTCTCGGAGTATTTTTTGGTATCGACGAACTTCAAAGGATCTTTCGCGGATAATTTTTCATCCAGTTCCTTGAACTTGTTATCATCAAAAAGAATCTCGAAATATTCCTTGCTGCCAATTCTTACGTGATAGTCATCTTCTGGACTTACGTAGAAATTTTTGGCTAAATCCTCAGATTCAACGATTTTCCCGGTGGGGGATTTATACCAGAGGCCTTTGGGGGTGTCCTTTTTTTCCTCGGTGGCTGTTTGTATTCCTTTTTCCTTTCTTTTAAACCAAGACGACATGGAATCAAATATATTAGGTTAAACCGTTGTGCTAGTTTTAAAGCGTATTTACGTTGTTCAGATCTTCAAAGGCTTGTTTCAATCTATCTACAAAAGATTTTTCGCCTTCTCTAAGCCAAACACGTGGGTCATAGAATTTTTTATTCGGTTGGTCATCTCCATCAGGATTTCCAATCTGCGCTTGCAAATAACCTGATTTGTCTTGAACATAGTCCCTTACTCCAGCAAGGAATGCATACTGAAGGTCGGTATCAATATTCATTTTGATAACACCATATCCGATGGACTCTCTGATCTCTTCCAAAGAAGAACCTGATCCGCCATGGAAAACAAAATCGATATGATTGTGCTCTACGCCATACTTTTCAGAAACAAATTCTTGCGAATTCTTCAAGATTTTTGGAGTCAAAGTCACGTTTCCTGGTTTGTAAACACCGTGGACATTACCAAACGCAGCTGCAATAGTAAATCTGTGACTTACTTTTGAAAGTTCTTCGTAGGCATATGCTACTTCTTCTGGCTGGGTATATAGTTTAGAGCTATCCACGTCGGTATTATCAACACCATCTTCTTCACCTCCTGTTACACCGAGCTCAATCTCCAAGGTCATGTCCATTTTGCTCATTCGCTCCAAATAGTTCTTGCAGATTTCTATGTTTTCCTCAATGGGCTCTTCGGAAAGATCAATCATGTGTGAACTGAACAGTGATTTTCCGGTAGTGGCATAATGTTCTTCACTCGCATCCAACAACCCATCAACCCAAGGCAACAATTTTTTGGCACAGTGGTCGGTATGAAGAATTACAGTTGCTCCATACGCTTCGGCCAATTGATGTACATGTTTGGCTCCAGCTACGGCACCTTGTACGGCAGCTCTTTGATTTTCATTGGATAATCCCTTTCCGGCATTGAACTGGGCCCCACCGTTAGAGAATTGAACAATAACGGGTGAATTCAGTGCTGCGGCAGTTTCCAGTACCGAGTTTATGGTATTGGACCCAATTACATTTACAGCAGGAAGTGCATAGCCATTTTCCTTGGCATGGTTAAAAATAGCTTGAACTTCGTCTCCAGTGGCAACGCCCGGCTTAATATTGTGGGACATACTTAGTTAATTTTTGGTTAAATAAGTGAACAAAAGTAATAAAATATTCGGTCTAGAAAGGATAATTTATACCGATATTGAAACCTGCATTTTTAAAGTTATACTGTCTGAACCAGCGTTTTGATATTTCTTCGGCCGGATTATAGGTTTTAAAACCGATATCGAGCCTGAAAACAAAGTAGGTGAAATCGTACCTAAGACCAAATCCTGTACCTAGGGCGATATCGGATAACGAATTGAATCCGCTAAAAATAGCATCCGGGTTATCCTCATTGTCAAAAACGTTCCAAATGTTGCCTGCATCAGCAAAAAGGGCACCTTTTACATCACCGGCTATGGGAAAGCGATATTCCAGATTTAAAGCGATTTTTAGATTGGCCTCATTAAAATCGTTGATGTTACTGGTTCTTCCAGGTCCCAATTCGTATGCATTCCATGCCCTATTGTCATTGGACCCACCTGCAAAGTAACTCCGCACAAAAGGGATGCTTTCAGAATTACCATAAGGAATGGCCAACCCAAAGAAACTTCTGAAGGCCAAGACTTGGGAATTGGAAACATCCCAATGTCGAATAAAGTCAAATTCAGTTTTAAAATATTGCGAGAAGGGAACACCAAAGACCAACAGTTGATCATTGTCATTTTTATTATAAGGTACAATGCCATCCAAAGCGGAGAGCAGATTCCCCGCACTTTCCAGTTTCACCCGGAATTGATAGAAATCGCTGTCATTGATATCCACCTTACTATTTTTCGACAGCGTATAGTTACTGGCAAAAATGAGGTTGTTTTCGGTCAAGCGCTGTCTTCGTTCTTCAATGCTGTTTACCTCACTCAAATCTTCTGCGCTGATAGGAATTTCATTGTTCAATATGCGTTGGACCAATGTATCAGCACCCGTCGGAATAATCAATTGCAGGGGATCATCAGGATTATCTATGGTTTCGAACAGATCTGCATATTGTGGGTCGTCTTGAAATTGATCGGCAATGTCATCCAAATTGCTAAAGGTGTTTTGATAAACATTGTAGAAATTATCCGGATTTACATTACGGACAAACTCCACATTCAATAGTTCAATAGTATTTCGAAGACTGTTGCTTGGATTCCAGTTATAGGAAAGAATAGAGTTGAAAGACTGTTTATCCAACCCAATATTTTTCTGAAAATTGGTACCCACCAAAAACCGGCTTTGCGGTAACATATAATATGGTATGATTTTTTCCGTATTGAACGGAAACCAGATTCTTGGAAATGTGATGTTCACATCGCCACCGAGCTCGGAAGTGAAGGTGTCACCTCCTATAGTGATGTTACGCCCATTAAGAAGACCAACAGATCCCCTAGCGGAAATATTCAAAGTTTCCGCTCCCCCAAAAACATTTCGGGTAATAACGGAGGCACTGAAAGCTGTACCGACCCTTTGAATGTTGGAATGTGTAACGTCAAAATCCAGATTCAATGAAAATTTGGGCCTTGGAGCCAGGTAGATATTTGAGGTCAACATTGCTTCTCCCGTTTCAGGGATGAACTCAATGTTGGGATATTTAAAGGTATTGAGGTTCGTGATCTGTCTGTAGGTCCTAATTCTATCCAAATCCCTATAAATGCTATCTTTTTCAAAGAAAATAGCGTCGGTAAGTGCCTTGGGTTTATATTTTAACTTGTTGTTATAGTAAATAGTGTAGTTTTCATGGTCAACGGACTTCAAAGAATCAGTACTCCCGCCGATAAGGTAATCAGCATAAATATTGACTTTTTTAAAGCGATGAATTTTATAGGTGTCAGTCGTGGTTGTATCATTTACACTTCTGGGTTTTTGAATGTTCAACTGGACGTCCATTTTTTGGTCATCCGCCAATTTTGTCGTGTCCCTTAAAATATCATAGTTGATTGAGCTTTCCTGAAAGTTGTACACTCCAGAGTTTCTGAACAGTGCAGTTAGGCGCTCTCGTTCCACCGTGAAATTGGCAAGATCAAATTGATCTCCACTTTTGACAAATGATTCGTCGATAGCATTGTCGTATATGGAGTCAAGTTCAAGAGAGCTTATGTTTTTTTGGAGGGTATCGATATAAAAGGGTTTGTTCAGTGTGATTTGATACTCGATTTCGGCGCGTTTTTTCCGTTTTCCTTTTAAAATGTTATAGGTGCCCGAATTGTTAAAATAGCCCTTGCTGTTATAATAGGCCTTTAATCGATCTACGGATTTTTGTGTCAGGGAGGTATCAATAATGGCTGGGGGTTCCCCAATTCTTTTAAAGAATTCACTTGCACCTTTGACCACAAATGACTCCCTTAAACGATTGACCTGCTTTTGTGATAGTAAATTGTTAAGACGCTTTTCACGCTTTTCTTTTCGGTGCAACCAATCCTGAAACGAAGAATCGGGATTTTCCTTGGCGAGATTGTATAGGTTCAAACGAAGAGGATAACCTAGCAGCGTGCTGTTGGGTTTTTGTGAGATAAGACTCTTAATATCACTATTGGTGATCTTTGTACTGTCGGCATAAATGGAGTTTTTGGTAAGCAGAAATTCCCCATCCTCCACCTTTTTTAGGGTATTGCAGGCAGTTATGGTCAACATAAGCAACAATAACCCTATTTTTGCCCAGTTGTGCCATAGACCTGAAAATGCCCTCATAGAAGCCAAAAATACACGATTTAGATGGTTACCAAAAACCAAATTAAACTAGTTAAGAGCTTACAGCAAAAAAAGTACCGAAGTCAACACAAGTTGTTTGTTGTTGAAGGGAAAAAAGCAGTTTTTGAGCTTTTGGATGCTGGTTTGGAATCTTTTCAATTGTTTGTTGAAGCAAAAATTGAAGATGGGGATTTTGTTGGTTTTGACACTATTTCTTCAGCAGAACTGAAACAAATGAGCAGTCTTAGTACCCCAAATGGAGTTTTAGGTGTGTTTCACATGCCTGTGGATCAGCCTATTGAAGATTTTGATTGGGTAGTTGCGCTCGATAATGTTCGTGACCCAGGAAATTTGGGCACCATTATTCGACTATGTGATTGGTTCGGGATAAAACACCTAGTTTGTGCATTGGGAACCGTAGATTGTTACAATCCTAAAGTATTACAAGCGACCATGGGCTCAATTGCCAGGGTCAATATAGTTTACACCGATTTGATAGCGTATTTAAAAGAAACGGAACTGCCAATTTACGGTGCGTTTATGGATGGAGACACCGTTCACAGCGCAAAACTGCCAAAAAATGGGGTCCTGGTCATGGGAAATGAAGCCAATGGAATTTCCACAGCGGTTGAATCTGTAATTTCAAAACGAGTTGCTATTCCACAGTTTGGTAAAAAAACAGCGGAAAGTTTGAATGTGGCCACGGCCACAGCGATTCTTCTGAACGAAATTCGAAGAGGAGGTTAATTCAATTCTTCCGACAGAATATCCTGCATCTGAGGATAGTCTTGGTCGGTATCCTTAAAATGTTCCCTTTCTTTCTTTAATTCAACCTTCATTTCTGAAATAATCCTAGCGTATTTTGGATTGTCAATGGAGTTGTTCAATTCCTTTGGATCTTCTTTTAGATCGTAGAATTCCCAAGCCGGCTGGGTAGTTGTTGAGTCACTTCCATACATCTCCAATCCTTGTCCGTAAAAAAGGGCGAGCTTATATCTTTTATTTCGGATGCCAAAATGGGCCGGTCTATTGGGTGAATGGAGCCAGTATCGGTAGTACATCTGTTCGCGCCAATCTTCGGCAGTATTTCCCTTAAGGTTTTCACGGAAGCTTTTACCCTGAATATAATCTTGGGGCGGCAGACCTGCATAATCTGCTAATAAAGCTGCAAAGTCAATATTCAATATGATATCATCCAATCGCTTGCCTTTCATGGTTTCCTTCGGATACCGGATCACAAATGGCATGCGCAAACTTTCTTCATATATCAGACGTTTGTCAAAAAAGCCATGTTCCCCTAAAAAGTAACCCTGATCAGCAGTGTAGATTACAATGGTATTGTCTGCAATCCCCTCTTCTTCTAGATAATCCAGAAGTTTACCAATATTGTCATCGATGGCTGCCCCACAACGAATAAAGTCTTTGGTGAGTTTTTGAAATATCTTGCTGCGCTTTTGCACGCTGTCCAATCCGTCCAATGGATAGGGGAGCCCTGGGTAGGAAGTCCAAAATTTGTCCGGATTTTCTGTGGCCTTTTGCCATCGAATACCAAGATTTTCCAATTTTTGCCCCTTGAACGTTCTACCAGTGGTTTCTTTTCCAAAATCATATAAGGACTCGGGCTCCGGAATTTCTACATCTTCAAGATAGTCGTTGTATCGCTTTGGATATTCAAATGGTTCATGGGTAGCCTTGAAACTACAGACCATCATAAAGGGCTGGTCTTTTTGTCTTTTATTCAAGTGCTCGATGGTCAAATCCGTGATGACGTCCGTGGAAAAACCTTCATGGGTAACCCCTTCTTCCCTTTTGATATAACCATCTTGCCAGTTTTCCTTGATTTTGAATACCGGATTCCAGTACTCACCTTGGCCAGGAAGTACCTTAAAATAGTCAAACCCTTCGGGTTGTTTGTCTAAATGCCATTTTCCGATTATTGCGGTTTGATAACCTACTTCCCCCAAAGATTTAGCAATGTTAGGATGCCCTTCCGGTAATGATTCTCTAAGTGTATAAACTTGGTTCAAGTGGCTGTACTGACCAGTTAATATGGATGCCCTACTTGGACTACAGATGGAATTGGTGCAAAAGGCATTGTCAAGCACCACGCCTTCATTTGCCAACCGTTTAATATTTTGGTTTTTTACAAAATCCTTCAAATGCCCTCCATAAATTCCCCATGATTGGGAAGTATGGTCATCCGACAGGATAAACAATATATTCGGACGTTCTTCCTCCTTAGAATGGCATCCGAACAACAGCAACAGAAGTGAAATCAGTAAATATCGCATACACAAGTTTTTATGAAATTAGTAAACCTAATTCATTTAGAAAACTCAATCGACCAACGACATTTATTAAACCCTAAATGATTGTGGAGTAGGGGAAAAGTTCTTTACTCGAAGGTAAAATTGATAAAGAAACCTCTGGTTCGCATGGCATTGATGTTACCTGTCCATGGACTATTTGGATCGTTATCGGGAACAATCTCATCTGTAAGTGCAAAGACACCTCGAATAGAAGGTGAAAACTTGAAATATTCGGTGTAAATGTCAATGCCAAAACCCACTTCGTAGCCATACACGTTTTGCTTCATCCGAAACTGACCGCTACTGTTATCATCCAAGCTGTCTTCTTTGCTGCCCAAATTCATAGCGGTATATACACCTCCAGTAACATAAGGTTTCCAATTGCCAAACCGCTTTGCACTCATTTTCAACAACAGTGGAAATCGAATGTAGGTGGACTTCACTTCCCTTATGGCCTCTGCTTCTGTTGTAAACCCGGGGAAACCCAAGGTTCTGGAAGTGTAGAGCAAACCTGGCTCAAACCTGCCGTCCAAAAATTCGTTGATGCGTATTTCTCCAATAAGCCCTACATTAAAACCGAAACTTTTGTTGACCAAAACGTCCTGACCTATATCATTTTCATATTCAAACTGAAAGTCATACTGATTGAATCCTAAGTAATATCCCCAGTTCAACAATTTTTGATCTTCTGTTTGAAGATTGAGTATGGGGTCTCTTTTAAACTGTGCTTGGGAGTTTGGACATGCCAATATTAGCAAGCCAAGAAGAAGAAGGACATTTTTCATCAAATTATTTTGTAGCGACATATATAGATGCCACCCCAAATGTCTGGGGTTTGTTCTCTATACCTATAAACCCAATTTTGTCCAAAATATTGTTGAAGGCCTCACCATGTGGGAAAACGGAAGCGGATTCGCTTAAATAAGCATACGCAGACCTATCTTTGGAGAAGATTTTACCAATGGTTGGGAGAATGTACCTGGTGTACATTCGATATCCTTGCTTAAAAGGTGTTTTTGTCGGAACGGAAGTCTCTAAGACCACAAAGCTTCCTCCAGATTTTAGTACTCTTAGTATTTCACTTAATCCTTTCTCCAGATTTTCGAAATTACGTACCCCAAAAGCTACAGTAATTGCATCAAAAGTGTTGTCGGCAAAAGGTAGGTTTTCGCTATCGCCTACCATCATCTCAATGGTGTTTTCCAGGCTTTTTGCCGAAATTTTGGTTTTTCCAACCTCCAACATACCTGGGGAAATATCCAATCCCACAATTTTTTCGGCACCTGTTGCCGTCATGGCTATTGCCAAATCACCAGTACCTGTAGCAATATCCAAAATATTCTGCGGTGCTTTCTTTGAAAGGATAGCAACTACTTTCCTACGCCATTTTAAGTCAATACCAAAGGAAATGACCCTGTTCAACCCATCATAATCGCCAGAAATGGTATCAAACATTTGCCTTACCTGTTCTTTTTTGCCCAGGTCTGAATCCTTGTATGGCTTCACTTTTTTCGACATCTGTTAAATTTGCTGGCAAATATACAACTTAGGTATATGGAAGACGTACAAAAATAATTATGTAATTTTGCATGCAATCATGGAAAGCTTTTCCGTATTATGTTAGGTATTTGTCTTTTGGACCGCGGCCGTTATTCTTTTTTGCCGTTTGTAACACACAAATTGAACTTATTAGGAACATCTTATACTAATCAATGAAGATTATAATTGCGGGAGCAGGTGAAGTTGGCTTTCATTTGGCAAAATTATTGTCGTATGAGGCACAGGATATTACATTGATTGATACCGACAAGGAGAGTTTGTCGTATGCTGACAATCATTTGGATATAAGGGTGCTCCGTGGTGATGCCACCTCCATAGAAGTATTGCGTGATGCACGGGTTGAGAGTTCGGAATTGGTCATAGGGGTCACGGCATCCGAAACCACAAACTTGACCCTCTGTTTATTGGCCAAGCAATTAGGATGCAAAAGAACCATTGCCCGAATTTCCAATACGGAGTTTATGGATAATCGGGAACTGATTAAGTTTGATGAACTTGGTATTGATGAGTTGATTTCACCAGAGGAATTGGCAGCTACTGAAATACAATTACTTTTAAATCAATCAGCATTCAACGACACCTATGAATTTGAGGATGGATTGCTTACCATGCTAGGTGTTTTTCTTCCAAAATCTGCCCCTTTTGTAGGTAAAATGGTGAAGGAAGCTGCTAAAATATTCCCTGAGCTACATTTTATGCCCATAGCACTGCAGCGTATGGGGACCCAATACACTTTAATTCCTAGAGGGGATACCGTTTTCAAAGAAGGTGACCAGGTCTATTTTATTACTACTCCAGGAGGTGTGGATGAGCTGTACAAGCTTACGGGCATGCAAAAAAAGGAAATCAAGAACGTGATGATTCTTGGCGGAAGCAAGGTCGGCTTTAATACCGCTCGGGACCTGTGCAACAAAAAGTTCAATGTAAAACTGATCGAAAAGGATAAGGAAAAGGCTTTTGATATTGCAGATGAGCTTCCCCATGCCCTTGTTATCAATGGAGATGGAAGAAATGTGGAACTTTTGGATGAGGAAAGCTTGGATTCCATGGATGCTTTTATTGCGGTTACCGGAAACTCGGAGACAAATATTATGTCCTGTTTGGTGGCCAAATCAAAAAAGATAAAGAAGACCATAGCAATGGTCGAGAATATGGATTACTTCCAACTGTCCCATTCCATTGGGGTAGATACCTTGATCAATAAAAAACTATTGGCCGCCAATAATATATTCCGTTACATTAGAAGGGGAGAGGTGTTGGCACTAACACGTCTGAATAACCTGAACGCTGAAATCCTGGAATTTGAGGTGAAGGCTACCTCATTGGTTAATGGTGAGATTATCCGTGAGTTGAATTTTCCAAGGGAAGCCAGCATCGGTGGAGTAATTCGTGATGGAGTGGGAATCATCGCCCTAGGTGATTTCAAAATTCAAGAAGGCGACCGTGTTGTGGTCTGTTGTCTGCCAAAAGCAATTCCAAGAATAGAAAAGCTGTTCTTGTAATGGGGCTTAATACTCGCATTATTATTCATATTATGGGGCTTTTGCTACTCTGCAATGGCTCTTTCATGCTTCTGGCTGCTTTTGTAAGCGGTGTTTATGACGATGGAGCAACTTTGGATATTACCCTTGCGGCTATTGTTACCATGCTTTTTGGAATCATGGCCATGTTCGGCACCAGAGGCCATAAGAAAGAGGTAAAAAGGAAGGAAGGTTACATTGTGGTGACCTTTGGATGGATTATCATGTCCATTTCAGGTACGCTTCCCTACCTTTTTTCAGGAGCGATACCTTCCGTTACCGATGCTTTTTTTGAAACTATTTCGGGTTATACCACCACTGGGGCCTCCATATTGAATGATATTGAAATTCTACCCAAGGGAATTCTTTTTTGGCGAAGCCTGACCCATTGGATTGGAGGTATGGGTATCATTGTACTTGCTATAGCTATTCTTCCTCTTTTAGGAATCGGAGGGATGCAGTTATTTGCGGCCGAAGCCCCTGGTCCGGCCGGAGACAAATTGCACCCAAGGATTACAGATACCGCCAAGCGATTATGGTTGATTTATTTTGGATATACCGTTGCGGAGACCATTCTGCTAAAATTGGCGGGAATGTCCCTGTTTGATGCCATGAACCATTCCTTGGCAACCTTGTCAACAGGAGGTTTCTCAACTAAAAATGCAAGTTTGGCCTATTGGAACAATCAACCCTTGATACAGTACATTACTATTGTTTTTATGTTTTTGGCCGGAAGCAACTTTGTATTGAGCTATTTCGCATTCACAGGCCGGGTACAACGAATTATAAAGGATGAGGAGTTTAAATATTATGCCAGCTTTATCGTCCTATTTACTATTGCCGCTTTTTTGGTGGTCCATTATAAAGCAAATGTTGAGGTTTCCGATTTTCACCCAATGGTTTGGGGTGAAGGAGAAAGTGCCTTCAGGCATGCACTTTTTCAGGTAGTTGCCATTGTGACCACAACCGGATTTGTAACCGCTGATTTTACCAGTTGGACACCATTTTTAACGGTTTTCTTCTTTGGATTGTTTTTTTTGGGAGGATCCGCAGGTTCCACGGCAGGAGGAATAAAGGTAATGCGACACCTTCTGATCATAAAAAATGGATTGTTGGAGTTTAAACGGACTTTGCATACCAATGCCATTATTCCTGTACGCTACAACAACAAAACCGTTACCGAACATATTGTCTACAACATTATAGCCTTTTTTGTGCTCTATATGCTATTGTTTATCATTGGCTCCTTGGTTCTTGGTTTTATGGGCCTTGACTTTGTATCGGCCATTGGGGGTTCCGCATCCTCTTTGGGAAATGTGGGCCCGGCTTTGGGAAGTCTTAATCCCGTAAGCAACTACAATAGTTTGCCCAATGCAGGTAAATGGTGGTGTGGTTTCTTAATGCTTCTGGGTAGGTTGGAACTCTTCACCGTTTTAATCATTCTTACGCCATATTTCTGGAAAAAAACGTAGCTTTCCTAAGTTTTAAAATCCAATGATTGAAAATTTTATACAGATGAAAAAGGTCATTTTTCTTTTGGGAGGAATTTGCTTGTTTTACCTCAGTTGTGATACCTCTGAGGAAGAGGACAAGGCTGAAATCATGCAAATATTGAACCATCAGGAGGAAGCTTGGTCCAATCATGATTTGGAGGGATTCATGCAGGGATATTGGAAAAGTGATTCCCTGCAATTTTATGGAGCTAGGGGATTGACCTTGGGCTGGGATAAAACCCTGTCAGGATATAAGGAAAGATATCCCACAAAAGCAGATACCGGGAGTTTGAAATTTACCATTGATGCGGTTACCAAAATCGATTCCAATTCCTATTACGTAATGGGGCAATACCACCTAACCAGAACGGCGGGTGATGCAAATGGCGTATTTCTTATCGTATTGCGAAAGATAGCCGGGGAATGGAAAATTGTGGCCGATATGTCTTGCTAAAATACCTTTCAAAAATTGGAACAGCCTTTATATATTGATTCAACCTTTATTGAAGAAAACACCGATTTTTCCGAACTGATCGAGGAACTAAAGAATGCTTTTGCTTCAAAAGAGGTTTTAATACCCCAACGCCACCATCATGATTTTCCAAACCCAAAGACCGGTAAGGATACAACTTTGTTGCTGATGCCAGCATGGAACCCTGGAAAAGAAGCTGGTGTAAAGGTAGTTACCGTAAATCCTGGCAATGATAATTACGGATTGCCATCGATTCAGGGGAGTTATCTGTATATGGATGCGGCAACAGGAACATTAAAAGCAGTGATGGAAGCCAAAAGTCTTACTGCAAAACGGACCGCGGCAGCTTCGGCATTGGCCTCTTTCTATTTATCAAAAAAAGATGCTAATTCCCTATTGATGATAGGTACTGGGGCGCTTTCCATCAATTTGATTAAGGCACATTCCGCTGTACGTCCTATAAAGAAGGTGCATGTCTGGGGGAGAAATATGGAAAAGGCTACTGAAATATGCAGCATACTTTCCCATGAAGGTTTTCAGATAGCACCACTATCCAATATCGAGGAAAAAATAGCCGAAGTTGATATTATTTCTTGTGCCACACTTTCAGAAAAACCGTTGGTTTTTGGTGATTACCTTGTTCCGGGGCAACATATTGACTTGGTTGGAGCATACAAACCCAACATGCGTGAAGCGGATAATGAAGCCATAAAAAGAGCTGCAATATTCTTGGATTCCTTTGAAGGAGGACTCAAGGAAAGTGGAGATATTGCGATTCCTGTTGAAGAAGGAATTTTGGGAGCGTCTGACATTAAAGCCGATCTATTTGGTCTGTGCAGTGGAAAACATTCAGGCCGAAACAGTAAGGATGAAATCACTTTGTTTAAATCGGTTGGACATGCCTTGGAAGATTTGATTGCCGCAACCTATTACTATTCCAAATTCGAAAAATGAGCAATACATATAAAAACATATTAGGTAACACTACTTTTTCCACACCCAAGGATTGGTTGGAAATCAAAACCATCGATATGCATACCGGAGGGGAGCCTTTGCGGGTTATTGTTGATGGTTTTCCTGAATTGAAGGGAAGTTCGGTACTTGAATACAGAAGGTATTGCAAGGAAAATCACGATGATTTACGAACCGCATTGATGTTTGAACCAAGAGGACATGCCGATATGTATGGATGTATTTTGGTTCCTCCCAATGATGATGGGGCTGATTTTGGAATCCTGTTTCTGCATAACGAGGGGTACAGCACCATGTGTGGCCACGCCATTATTGCGATTTCCACATTGGCGGTCAAAATGGGATGGATTCATGTAAAAGAAGGTGAAAATATGCTCAAAATTGATGCTCCTTGCGGAAGAATTACTTCTTATGCGAATGTACACGATAGCGAGGTTACCGGAGTTAGGTTTCATTGTGTTCCAAGTTTTGTGGTAGGACTTGATCGAAAAGCCAATGTGAAGGGATTGGGAGAAGTCACCTATGATTTGGCCTATGGAGGAGCGTTTTATGCCTATGTCGATTTAAAAAAGAACGATCTAAATCTAAACTTATCGGCTGACTCATACCAAGATTTGATTGCACAAGGAATGGCAATAAAACATGCGGTAATGGAGCAAGACTCGGAAATAAAGCACCCCTTTGAAGACGACCTTAGTTTTCTATATGGAACAATTTTTATTGATGATTCTTCCAAAGAAGCAGTGGATAGTAAGAATGTCTGCATTTTTGCCGAGGGGGAAGTAGATAGATGCCCCACGGGTTCTGGCGTTTCAGGGAGAATGGCCATTCATTGGGCAAGAAAGGAATTGCAATTGAACCAGACCATGACCATTGAAAGTATAACCGATTCTGTTTTTAAGGGCAGTGTTGTTTCTGAAATGGACTATGGCACATTTAAGGCGGTAATTCCACAAGTTGAGGGTACAGCCCATATTACCGGGAAGCATACTTTTGTTATTGATCCTAAAGACCCTATGAAAAAAGGATTTATCCTAAGGTAAAAAGGGAGCCTTAAGGCTCCCTTTTTCTTGTTTGAGTTTAGATATTCTATTACGAAACTACCGAAGCGATTCTTGAAATAGCTTCTTTAATCTCGTCAACACTGGCAGCATAAGAAATTCGAATACTGTTGCCATTTCCAAAGGCATCACCGGTAACGGTCGCCACATTGGCTGCTTCCAACAAATACATTGCAAAGTCAGAAGCATTATTGATTTGTTTTCCATTTAAGGTCTTTCCAAAAAACGCACTAATATCTGGGTAGACGTAAAATGCTCCTTGAGGCTCATTGCATTTGAAACCAGGAATGTTGTTCAACAACTCAAGAATCAGTTTTCTTCTGTTCTTGAATTCGTCCACCATATATTGCACACGACTTGGTGGTTCCAGAAGTGCAGTGATCACAGCGCGTTGAGCTATACAATTGGCACCGCTGGTAACCTGTCCCTGAAGTTTGTTGCACGCCCTTGCGATATAATTTGGAGCTCCAATGTAGCCGATTCTCCAGCCTGTCATGGCGAACGCCTTGGCGACACCATTTACGGTGACGGTTCGGTCGTACATATCTTCAAAAGCGCCCATTGAGGCATGTTCTGTAACCCCATAGTTGATATGTTCGTAGATTTCATCACTAACGATCACGATCTGTGGATGTTTTTGAAGAACATCTGCCAAAGCCCTTAACTCTTCTTTGCTATAAATGGACCCGCTGGGATTACAAGGAGAGCTGTACCAAAGCATTTTGGTCTTTGGGGTTATAGCATCTTCCAACTGCTCCGGGGTCATTTTAAAATCGTTTTCAATCGAAGTTGCAACTTCTACGGGTACGCCATCCGCAAGTTTTACAATATCGCTATAGCTCACCCAATACGGGCAGGGTAGAATAACCTCGTCACCTTTGTTCAAACAAGCCTGGGCCACATTATAAAGAGCTTGTTTCGCACCTGTTGAAACAACAATTTGAGAACGGTCATAGGTAATACTGTTGTCACGACTGAATTTCGTTATGATGGCATCTTTTAATTCTACATACCCATCTACAGGGGTGTACGAATTATATCCATCATTTACAGCTTGGATCGCCGCTTCCCTAATGTAATCAGGGGTTTTAAAATCTGGTTCACCTAAACTAAGCCCAATGATATCTTTTCCCTCGGCTCTAAGCTCTCTAGCTTTTGCAGCCATTTCAAGGGTTGCCGACGGAACTAAACTGTTGATCCTATCGGAAAGTTGGTTACTCATAAATCCAATTATTTTACTGGTACTGTAATGCCGGATTTTTACCCAGCTCCTTCAAGTGTTTGAAGTGCGAAATTATGGCTTTTCTGGTAGTTTTATATTCGTTGTAGGGTAAATTAAATTCCCTGGCAGTCTGTTTCACAATTTTGGAGATTTTTGTGTAGTGAACATGACTAATGTTGGGAAAAATATGATGTTCAACCTGATGGTTCAATCCACCGGTGAACCAGTTTACAATTCTGTTCTTGGTGCCAAAGTTCACAGTAGTTGCCAGCTGATGTATAGCCCATGTATTTTTCATGGTTCCGCTCTCATCCGGGAGAGGAGTTTCGGCATCATGAACAATGTGTGCCAACTGAAAGACCACACTTAAGATCACCCCAGCTACATAGTGCATAATAAAGAAGCCCAACAACACTTGCCACCATGCAATTTTGACAAAAATCAATGGAAGAACAATCCAAATGGTAACATAAATGAGTTTTGTAATGACCAATGTACTCCAATTGACTACTGGATTTGGTAATTTTCCATAACTCAATTTTCTTTTCATGTAGCGATACATTTGTTGAAAATCTGTAGTAATCGCCCAGTTGAAGGTCAAAAGACCATAAAGGAAAATGGAATAATAGTGCTGAAATTTATGATGCTTTCGCCACTCAGCATGTCTGGAAAAACGAAGAACTCTTCCTGCTTCCATGTCTTCATCATGATCTTGGATATTGGTATAGGTGTGATGCAATACGTTATGTTGTACTTGCCAGTTGTAAACATTACCCGCTAATATGTATATACTGCCACCCATGAGTTTGTTAACCCATTTTTTGTTGGAATACGAACCGTGGTTACCATCGTGCATAACATTCATTCCCACTCCTGCCATACCAACTCCCATAGTTATGGACAATAAAATATAACCCCAAAAGGGTAGGTTCAATGTCAACATTAAAAAATAGGGGGCCAGGAACACGGCAAACATCACCACTGTCTTTAGGTGAAGTTTCCAATTTCCGGTTTTCTTTATCTGGTTTTCACTAAAATATTGGTTTACCCTTTTGTTTAGCGTTTTGAAGAATTGTGCTGAGTCTTTTCTCGAAAACCGGATTATCTCCTTTTCCATAAAAAAAATTTTTTCAAAGGTAACCAAATTGACCTCTCAACTAGGTTACCTTTTTATAAAAACGATGTTAAGATGCCAAAAGTATTAATTTTGCCCAAATTAACAGATTATACATGGATGCTAACTTAATATTCAAGTATTTTACGAAGCTCACTGACACCCAGAAGCTGCATTTTGAAGATTTAGGTGCGTTATACCAAGATTGGAACAAAAAGATAAACGTAGTTTCAAGAAAGGACATAGATGAGCTTTATCTGCGTCATGTATTGCATTCATTGGGCATAGCCAAGATTCAACAGTTCAACCAAGGAGCGGAAATTTTGGACGTTGGTACAGGTGGTGGTTTTCCGGGGATTCCTTTGGCAATTTTATTTCCTGAAGTTCAATTTACCCTTGTTGATGCCATAGGGAAGAAAATTAGGGTGGTACAGGAAGTCATAGATGGTTTGAAACTAAAAAATGTTAAAGCGTATCATTCCAGAGTAGAAGATTTGAATGGACAGTACGATTTTATTGTGAGTAGGGCAGTGGCCGCCATGCCCACATTTGTGCATTGGACCAAAGGAAAAATCAAAAAGGATTCTTCCCATACTATGAAGAACGGGATTCTGTATTTAAAAGGCGGGGATCTGTCAGAAGAGCTTAAAGATTATAAAACCGTACAGATTTTTGACCTAAAAACCTTTTTTGAAGAGGATTTTTTCGAAACTAAAAAAGTGGTTTACCTTCCTCAGAAGTCTAAAAGTTTGACTTAAATGCTCAGCATTCTGTTGTACACCAATCTACATTTTTTGGAATACTCCCTAACATACTGTATCCAGTAATTGATTCGCTTTTTCATAGGAAATGGATTTTAAATTGCTTTAATTTTACAATTACTTAACGTTAAATTTACATAAAAAATTGCGCTAATCAAATTTTGATCGATTTTTTTGGCTAAGGGCTGTTGGATTTGTTGATGGATTTTCTCAAAAAACCAGCTGGAACCACCAGGATATTAGGGTTCAACGAATTATTTCAAGAGAAGATATAGTTTTTCAAACATAGACTCCCATGCTTTGGTCCTGGTTTCAAAATCTGGAGGAGTAATATCAAATTTTTGAACAAATGAAAGTTTTGTAACCTTAGGTTCGATTTGTTCAAATATCATTTTAACAACACTATCAGGTGGAGGAGTGCTAAGCCCTTTATATTTAAGGTCGAAAATGATTTTGTTTGGTTCTAGGATATCTATATAGGATCCTGTGATGTAAAAGAAATTCCCATGTTCTTTCTGAAGTTCAATACTGTAGGCGCCACCAATACGGAAATTAAGGAGTACCTCCCCAACTTTTAGATGCTTGGGCCCGAACCATTGCGCAATCAAATCCGGTTTACGGAACCATTGGAATAACTCCTGGATAGGACTGTCAAAGACTCGCTCTAAGTAAACACTATTGGTCACTGCTCTGATTTTGTTTCTGGATCAATAGCTCCAGCTTATCAAAAGAATCGTTCCAAAAGCTGCTATAATAGGTGATCCACTTTAGGGTCGATTCCATAGAACTCCTATTAAGGGAAAGGATTCTATATTTTCCTCTCCTTTCTTTTTGAACAAGTTGGGCTTCTTCCAAAACCTTGATATGTTTACTAAGCGCTTGAAAAGAAATGGAAAAGCTTTCATGTAGTTCTAGTAGTGTAGAATCTTTTTGGTGCAGTAGCTCTACAACTTGTCTCCGGTTACTATCCGCTAAGGCCGAAAATACTCTTTCCATGCTCTAAATATCAAAGGCCGCACCTACATTGTCCAATGAAGTCTGCCTTGGTGGAGATATAGGGCCACTTGCTTTCAAAGCCATTCTAAAGGCGGTAAACTCTGGAATATCGTTAAGCTTGGCCATGGTCTCACTGTTCTTGGCCATATTGATATGAATAAAAGTGTTCGGACTTTCGTGGTCTGTATAGGATGAATATAACATACCCTCAATCGGATTGGTTCTAAGTGCATCCATTACCTTTTGGATGTTCTTTTTGTTTTCTTCAATGTAATCCTCCTTAACTGTGTATTGAACTTTTACTGCCTTCATAATATCCTATTTTGATTTAATACGGCGTAAAGGTATCCTTTTTTTATCATTCAACCATATGGTTGAATGAATAATCACGATTTGGATAAAAATTTATACGGCTTTCGGTATGGGTCAAAGTTTTTTATAGAAAACCCCTTCTTTGGTCAAGGAGTACCCCAATACTTGTTTGGAGCCTTCTCTTTTGAAGAAAATGCGTTTTCCATCCACGTCGGAGAAAATAGGACCTTCTTCATGATAAATAGGGTAGTGCACCCCGTTTATCAGGGCATGGAGATCCCCATTTACGAATGCTAGCTCCAATTGTTGGTTGTCTTTGTATTCGTACCTTCCCTCAAAGGCCTTGTAGAAATCCGGTGATTCTTTTGGGAGATAAGGATTATCATCGGTAAGAAGCAAACCATCTCCTATTTTCCAATTATCATATTCCATATAATAGGCAGTGCGTTTGGCGGCATTGATCCCCTGGAGTTTGGCAACCAAATGCAGCGCACCATCAATTCCTGCGGAAACCCCGGCGGTGGTTATCACCCGCCCATTGTCCACAAAACGGGTGTCCTTGCGTACGTTTATTTTTGGGTAGTTTGACTCGAGGTTATCCAAGGCACTGTGGAAGGTGGTAGCGGTTTTTCCATCCAAAATGCCAGCTTCTGCCAGCACAAATGCTCCGGTACAGACCGAAAAATGATATTGAACTTCACTTTGTCCCTTTACCCATTCGATTACTTTACTGTTTTGTGAAGCAGCATTGGAATTTCCACCGAAAAATGCAAGTATATCCGCAGCCGGGGCATCTTCAATACTATAATCTGGGGTAACGGTCAAGATTCCCTGTGATTTTATGGGCTCTTTGGTTTCCGAAACGGTGAACACCTTGTAACCGGCATAGGCAAAAACCTCCATGGGTCCTGCAAAATCAAGCACTTCAACACCATCTTGAAGGTAAAATGCAATTGTTTTAGTCATGTTTTTTTGAATTAAGACCATGTTGCAGTGAGCGCAGACTCCGGGATTTTCATGTTCAATTTCATCGCATGCACTATTACAAGGGGGACAGATATATTTGGATGATTCCGTCACTGAGTATTGGGCAAAGATGGAAAAAGAGGAAACAAATAAAGCTAAGATGATGATTGACCTGTTCATTTTTTTGATGATTTGGTCAAAACTACTTCAAATAGCGTCCTCATAAAAGGACAAAGAACCGAAGTATTGGGACAATCAATATTTGAATTCTGAAGGCAGTTGTGACGTGTATTTTTTAATTAGACTCCTCAGTTGATTGTCACTTTGCAATCCACAAGCTATTGATACTGTACTCACTTTTGAGCCATTTGAAAGCATTTGGATGGCCCGTTCAACCCTGAGCTTGTCAAGATAGTGGCCAATGGTTATTCCGGTAACTTTTTTGAACAGACGTGTCAAGTTTCGAGGGCTCATAAATACAGCTTCGGCAAGATCCCCTATTTTCAGTTTTTGGGATAGATTCTGCGCCAATAAGTCCTGCACTTGGTGGATTCTATTATCCATATGGTTTCGATATTGCAAAAAGACACTGAGTTGGGGGTCATTTTCAGTCCTACGTAGATAAATCACTACCTCTTTAGCAACTTTTGTAGCAAAAACGGGACCGTAGAGCTCTTCGATAAGGAACAGCGCCAAATCGATTCCAGAGGAAACACCAGCACTGGAGTATAGATTGCCATCCTTTACGATCAGCCTATCGGAAAGCAGTTTGGCTTTTGGAAATCTGGACACGAAATCCTCCATGTATTTCCAATGTGTGGTGCATCTTTTTTCATTAAAAAGTCCCGAAAAGGCAATAAGATAAGCTCCTGTGCAAACTGAACAGATCTTTGCATTGTTTTTATATTGTGTATTGAGCCATTTGAGGAAACCAGCATGTTGATGGACAAAATCCTGGGCAAAGAAAAGATGCGATTCCAAACCCGGGATAAACAGTAGATCTTTCGGTCCTAAATCAAAATTTTCAAAAGGCTCCAAATTCCCTAAGGACACCCCTGCGCTGGAAATTTCTTTTTGGGAAGCCTGCAGGCTTAGGTAATGGGGTTCGACCTTGGCCCCATATTCATTGGCTTCATAAAACAGATGGGCAGGTCCTGCAATATCTAATAACTGTACCTCTGGAGGTACAAGAAAGAAGGCTCGATATTCTGCTGTTTCGTGCATTTTCCGATCAATGGTGCCATAAAAATAGCCGTTCCTCATCATATTTATGAAAAACGGCTATCTAAAAAGATTGATTATTATTTCAATCTATCCCAAATCCACGATTTCCTTTTATTCTTTGCATTGATTATAATATTTGACGATTGCCTCAATATCAAATCGTGAAAAATATTTTGTGTTGATTTTATCGAGCAAATCAGGACAATCGGAAAAATATGTTCTAGCCAAATCCTTGAATTTTCTGGAATAGGTACTTGGTCTTCCTATGTCAATCGCTCTTTTCTCTTCGGACCTTTTAAGATAATACCGTGTTGTATTAGAGGCTGTTGGTGTAAAACCATTGGGTCCAAAATTGTGGTTAAGTGAAAGTCCCCCAGTCATAAAGAGACATACGTCTCCATTTAGAACTGGCCGAGCAAGTTTCCGCACTGGAAAACTGGTTTCTGACCGTCGGGAGATTATGAAAACATACCTTACTGTATTTTCCTGGAAAAAAGTAATCTCCTTGAAATCATGGAAGGAATATATAACGGGCTCACTTTCAGTATGTTCTTTAAAAAACAGTTTTTCTTTGAGATGGCTTAACTTACCTAAGCCCGTTAAAGTATCTCCTTTTTTAAGAACTATGCTAACCTCCTCAAATGGTCTTTTTTGGAATTGGCCAATTGACTTAAAAACAATCAAGTTTAAGAAAACAAAACTTGCTATGATAATTTTGCGCATTGGATATTAAAGATTACATGGCTTTTCAATACAGTTGTTGAATCCGTCAGGGCAAATTGTTTCAAAGCAAGAATCATCTTCTTCCGAGCACGAGAAAAGTGTAATTGCAATCAATGTACAGATTGATAGTCCAAAAATTTTCCTGATCATCACCTTTTTCCTATCTATCCCAAAAATGGATATCTATAGTCTTCCGGACTTACAAAAGTCTCCTTGATCAATCGTGGAGAAACCCAACGTAACAAGTTTTGCGCCGAACCTGCCTTGTCATTGGTTCCTGAAGCTCTAGCTCCACCAAAGGGCTGTTGACCTACAACAGCACCAGTTGGTTTATCATTGATATAGAAGTTTCCAGCACAATTTTGCAAAGCTTTGGTAGCTTCATCAATTGCATATCGGTCCGTAGCCAAAACAGCTCCAGTCAACGCATATTCCGATGTGCCATCCACCAGTTCCAAAGTTTTGCCCCAATCCTTATCATCATAAATATAAACGGTGACCACTGGACCGAAGAGCTCAGTACACATTGTAGTGTATTTAGGGTCTTCTGTTAAGATAACCGTAGGTTGGATAAAATAACCTACAGATTTGTCGTATTCCCCACCGGCAACTATTTCCGCATTGGCATCCGCTTTTGCCTGGTCTATATATTTGGCCAATTTGTCAAATGAACCTTCATGGATAACTGCAGTTATGAAGTTGCCCATGTCCGCAGGAGAACCGGGCTTATTGAAGGATTCAATGTCCGCTTTTACCAAATCAAGAACTTCATTTGCTGTTGATTTGGGTAGGTAAACCCGTGAAGCAGCACTACATTTTTGACCTTGGAACTCAAAAGCACCTCTGGTAATCGCAGTAGCCACCTGTTGCGGTTTTGCAGTCGGGTGTGCAATAATAAAATCTTTGCCTCCGGTTTCACCCACTATTCGAGGATAGGTTTTATAAGTGTGGATGTTGTTTCCAATTTGTTTCCAAAGCTCCTTGAAAACAAAGGTTGAACCCGTAAAATGAAGTCCTGAAAAATCTGGACTTGAAAGAACGGTGTTGGTAATCATTACCGGATCTCCGAAGACCACGTTGATCACCCCATCAGGAAGTCCAGCTTCCTTGAAAACATCGATAAGTACTTTAGCTGAGAAAACTTGGCTATCGCTGGGCTTCCACACCACTACATTACCCATCATGGCCGCGCTGGCTGGTAGGTTTCCGGCAATGGCCGTAAAGTTAAAAGGAGTAATTGCATAGACAAATCCTTCCAACGGTCTATATTCAACACGGTTCCATATGCCATCGGCAGATTCTGGCTGCTCTGTATAGATTTGGGACATGTATTCCACATTGAACCTCAAAAAATCTATAAACTCGCAGGCTGCATCAATTTCTGCTTGATGGATGGTTTTGGACTGCGCCATCATGGTGGCTGCATTAATTTTCGCACGATAAGGACCAGCAACCAATTCCGCTGCTTTTAGGAAAATGGCCGCACGTTGTTCCCAAGTCAAATTGGCCCATGCATCCCTGGCTTCCAATGCGTTGGAAATTGCCTGGTCAATATGCTTCTTTTCGGCAAGATGGTATTGGCCTACTACATGTGCATGTTCATGTGGAGGGGACATAGGTCTGGTGTTTCCAGTTTTAATTTCCTCTGAACCTATGTACAGGGGAACCTCAACATTTCCATTATAGTATTCGTCATATTGCTTAAGCACTTCCTCACGTTCTGGAGTGCCCGGTGCGTAGCTTTTTATCGGTTCGTTATAAGCGGTTGGAACTTGAAAAAAACCTTTTCCCATTATGATGGATTTTAGATGTTAAAAATTCCGTCAAAGGTACTAAAAGAAAAAAGGATTTACAGATTAATAATTACAAGATATTTTAATTGAGGAATTGAAAATAAAGAGCCAGAATTTCTAGTTTATCGCAAAAGGAGCGGCAAATTTGAAAGTAGGAATATCCACCTCAAACTCCTCAGTGGAAGTAAAGTTTACCATATGATAATAGCCTCTCATTGCACCTATTGGTGATGCCAACAAACATCCGGAGCTATAGGTGTGGGATTTGCCAGGTTTGATGACAGGTTTCCTGCCGATTACACCTTCACCATCTATGGTCTCCATTTCTTTAAGCGCATCGAAAATATCCCAGTGCCTGGCGGTAAGCTGAACAGTGTCCTTACTTTGGTTTTCTATGGTAATGGTGTATCCGAAGGCATAGTGCATTTTGTAGTTTTTAAAAAATGTACCTTCAAAAGTGGTTTGCACCGACACTTTAATTCCCTTTGTGATTTGAGTAAACATATACTAATAGGTAAAGACACTTCCCGTAAACAATACAATCACCACAAATAATGCCAATAGGGTGAACATCGTGTTCAGAAAGAGATATTTTATGATCGTTTTAACCCTTCCCTGCCCGTAAAACCTTCTCATGGACTTGTACAGATAAAAACCGAAAATCAGCAAAAATATCCCTGCACTTGCCGTGTTGAAAATAGTATCTATTATCAGGCTAAGGATGAGCAAGATAAATAATAAAGACTGGTTGTGGAAACTAAAGATAAGATGATCGGTGTAGGTGTATTTTTTTCTGGTGTACACCATCCAAATGAAAACTGTAAAGATCGGAAGAAAGAGAAAAATGACCAATGGTAACTTGGCTATCGTATTGTTTAAGTAGGTGCCAGGTTGTGCAATTGCTTTTAAAGAACTCTTAGATCCATTAAAGGCCATTTTATTTTTCCATGTTTCCCTTGCACCATATTTTTCCTTCGCTTCTTCAAAGGTCTTAAGGGAATCCTTTTGTAAAAAGGTAAAGAAAAACTCCATTCTTGCCATTAAACTTGCTGATTCCCCTTGTTGGAGTTCCTCAAAGTACTTTCTAGGATTGGCCAGCATAAAAGAATCTTTTTTAGCTTCCTCTTTCAAACCTTGGTTTATGATCGATCCCAATGAATCCAAATTTTGTACCCCTGGAATAGGGATATTTTCCAAATTTCTTAGCGAATCGAGATTCCCCAACGCTTCCTCCGCCTGTTTTTGGGTGTCAACACTATCTGTCGTATTGAAAGAATAGCTTAGAGGGCCCGTCTTTTCAATTCTATCTTTAAGGCCAATGTCATCCAGGTTGGCGAAACTGTTGTTATA
This sequence comes from Flagellimonas sp. 2504JD4-2, assembly GCF_053642935.1. Lineage (NCBI taxonomy): Bacteria > Pseudomonadati > Bacteroidota > Flavobacteriia > Flavobacteriales > Flavobacteriaceae > Flagellimonas > Flagellimonas sp. 2504JD4-2. The sequence continues at coordinate 1,477,415 of NZ_JBSIOV010000001.1, forward strand.
AGTGACCATTAGGAAGTATAGAAAGGCCAGGCTCAATAAAAACCGGAATGGGTTGGTATATGAAATCCTTTTGCCCTTTATATAGTCCTTGGTTATTGTTCCAGGTTTGACCAAAAGAGCATACAATGTCTTTAAAAGCTTGGAATCGTAATTAATTAAACTCGAGAAAAACTCGTCCCAGAAATCTTTTAGCGCCAGTTTTTTGGTGCTATTCGCTTGCGAGCAGTTAGGACAATACTTGTCACTGATATCTAAAGGATGTCCACAGTTGTGACATTCGGTGCCCCTAAACTTAAGTTCGTAGCGTCCTTTGGTAAATAAGCTTGGTTTGTTGGCCATTTCCCTCTCAGGATTTGCCGCTAAAGATAATTAATTGCTAATATTTCTGGAGTTGACCGAACCTATACCTATTATACTATCATATAAATCTCCGAAGTTGCGATAGTAAACCAGAATAAGATAGTTGTTTTCCGTAAAGTGAAAATTGCCCGAGACCAAGTTCATATCTGCCTCGGCTCCCTCTCCAACAACAACGTATTTGTAGTTGTAAAAACCTTGCTTGATAGGATAGATGAGCTCAAACTTGCCGGATTCCTCATTAAAGGTCATTCGATTTTCTTCGGTCAGGTCATAATTATTGAATTTACCCACAACATAAACCTGATCTAGGCCTATTTCATTTGTATAGGGCAAACTAAAATGGATGTTTGTGTATTCCGCCTCTCGTGATACATCATCCCCTTGCAAGGTCCGAACCACAAAATCCCCGTTTATATCCGGAAAATAAGTATAAGGACGATCGTATCGAAACTCATTGGTGAAAAGGTAATGATGATATAGATCTTTGAACTCCACTTTAGAAATTGCAAAGGTGGGAGACCTGAGGTCCTTGGTGTCGAAGTTCAAGAATTCATTGCCCCCATAAAAACTGGTTTCCTGATCGTATTTATATACCAATTCGGTTCCCAAGGTGAACTGCGGTTTTACATTGTAAAGTGCTGTTGGCCAAAAATGGTTTTGTATAATGGCCACCTTTACTTCCCTTTTTGGATTGACCACGGGGAATCCGGCGGTGTTAATATAAAATTGCACCACCTGTTTTTCATTTAAAAAATTGAAATCCCTAGAACGTTTTACCTCCCCTCTAACGGAAACCAAGTCACGATACACCACAAATCTGCGCGAAAATTGAAGGTCTCCATGCATATTGTAGATCTCTATCAGGTAATTGCCACTGACCCTTAATCTAACATTCTCATTGGGTATGGACAATCGGTAGTTGGAATAGGGTTGTAGCGTAGTATAGCTGTTTTCGTAATCAATGATGCGTTGATTGTCGGCTCCAACCAGGTATTGTGATTTTAAAAGCTGGGAAGGGGTCCAATCGTAATCGCAATGGATGATTTTATAATAATAATCTTGTTCGCTGGCTGTGAGGTCATCAAATTCCAATGTAATTGACTCTCCTAGCATAATTACCGGGAATTGATCCTCGGTTGGCCCCTTAAAAACGATGGTCTTGATATTTTCTGGTGGATTAACTTCTTCCTGGACTTGGGCGAAGGCTCCCGAAATAACAAAACATAATAGGATTTGTTTGATCATTGAACGCATTTAAAGCGTATTTTTAAGGTAAAGGTAAACAAAAAGTATGCCTGACAAATTTAGCTCGATGTAATCCCATTTTTATGGTCAAATAATTATGAAAACAATCGTTTTAGTGCTAAATTTGCGCGAATTTTGATAACAAAAGGTCTACAACAATATGTCTAAAGACATCCGGATTAAAAAAGGGTTGAATATCAACCTTGTCGGGGCAGCAGAACAGACTACTTCCAAAGCCGTTTTAAGTAACGTATATGCCCTTAACCTAGATGATTTTCACGCAATAACACCAAAAATGTTGGTAAAACAAGGCGCCGAGATAAAAGCTGGTGAACCTTTGTTTTACAATAAGAACAAGGAGGAGATGCTTTTTGTTTCCCCGGTCAGTGGTGAATTGGTGGAAATTGTTCGTGGAGCTAGAAGGAGAATATTGACACTAAAGATTTTGGCCGATAAGACGCAAGAGTATGTCGAGCACAAAACATTGGATGCTTCATCCGATGCTAATGCAATCAAGGAGTTGTTACTTAAATCCGGTGTTTGGCCATTTATAAAGCAACGGCCTTACGATATCATTGCAAATCCGGATGATACCCCTAAGGCAATTTTTGTTTCAGGATATACAACTGCACCTTTGGCGGCTGACGCGGATTATGTGTTGAATGGTAAAGATGCAGAGCTTCAAGCTGCGATAAATGCCCTTGGCAAGTTGACTCCGGGCGAAATCCATGTTTCCGTTGGGAAGTCGAATAACTCACCTTTGGCAAATTTGGATGGAATAACCTTGCATAAGGTTTCTGGACCACATCCTGCGGGATTGGTGGGAACCCAAATCAACAAGATTGACCCTATCAACAAGGGAGAGGTTGCATGGACCATTGCTCCCCAAGATTTGATCATTATAGGAGAGCTTTTGCTGACTGGTAAGTTCAACGCAGAGCGCACAATTGCTTTGGCAGGTTCTGTCGTAAAAGCTCCAAAATACTATACCACTAAAATCGGAACTGAGATATCTACCTTCTTATATGCAAGTGGGGTGAATGAAGATAAGTTCAGACTGATCAACGGTGATGTCCTAACCGGTTCAAAGACCCATCCTGAAGGATACCTAGGGTTTTATAATAACACGGTTACGGCAATTCCTGAAGGGGACGACTATGAATTCTTTGGATGGAACAAACCTATTTTCAACAAAATATCAACCACTAGGGCGCTTACTTTTTCATGGATGCAGCCCAAAAAGAAATACGACCTTACTACCAATACCAATGGTGAACACAGAGCCTTTGTGGTTACAGGTCAATACGAGCAGGTTTTTCCATTGGATATTTACCCGCTACAGCTGTTAAAGGCATGTATGGTGAAGGATTTGGATGAAATGGAACAATTGGGATTGTATGAGGTGGCGCCGGAGGATTTTTCCCTTACGGAGTTCATATGTATCTCCAAGCAACCACACCAACAAATTATTCGAGAAGGATTGGATTTATTACATCAAGAAATTGGATAACACATGGGATTGAAAGAAAAGTTACATAAGACCAAACTGAAGTACCAGGGCAAAAAAATGGCCCCGGCCTTCAACGCAATACACACTTTTTTATATGCTCCCAATGAAACTACCCATTCTGGGTCGCATGTAAGGGGCGCTGACGATTTGAAGCGGACCATGAATACGGTAATTATGGCATTGGTGCCATGTTTGCTGTTCGGAATGTTCAACACAGGATATCAGCACAATGCTGCAATCAATGGATTTCCGGAAAGTTTTTCATTGTTCGAGCACTTTCTGACATGGGATAACTTCTGGTTGGGCTTGATTACCATTTTACCGCTGGTAATTGTCTCTTATGGTGTTGGATTGGCGGTAGAGTTCGTTTTTGCAGTAATCAAAGGTCACGAAGTGGAAGAAGGCTACCTAGTGACTGGAATGCTTGTACCGCTTATTGTACCTGTAGATATTCCACTTTGGATGTTGGCTGTAGCAGTTGTTTTTGGTGTTGTTATCGGTAAAGAAGTGTTTGGAGGTACAGGAATGAATATCCTAAACCCTGCACTGACCATTCGAGCCTTTTTGTTCTTTGCCTATCCTACTTGGATGAGTGGGGACAAGGTTTGGGTACATGGCGCTGTGGATGGTGTTACCAAAGCCGGTTCAACCGATGCTATTTCGGGAGAAACTGTGCTTGGATATTTGGCACAGGGCAATACTGATATTTCATATTCACTTTCCGATATGTTCTATGGATTTATCCCCGGTTCTGTTGGTGAGACATCCACCTTGTTGATTCTTTTAGGTGGTTTGTTCCTGATTTTTTCAAAAATAGCCTCATGGCGAATCATGGTAAGCGCTGTATTAGGAGCCTTGATCATGGGATTGATTTTCAATGGAGTTGTTACCGCTGGATGGATTCCAGAGTATAGCAAGTTTTACACTTTGATGAACTTTGAATTCTGGCAACATTTGTTGGTAGGAGGTCTGGCCTTTGGTATTGTTTACATGGCAACGGATCCAGTAACTGGTTCCCAGACCAATCGAGGAAAATGGATTTATGGCTTTTTGATTGGATTCCTATCTGTTATGATCAGGGTATTCAACCCAGGATATCCGGAAGGAGTTTTCTTGGCCATTCTGTTGATGAATGTCTTTGCACCGACCATTGATCACTATGTGATACGAGGCAATGTGAAAAGAAGATTGAAAAGATTGAGGAACGCTACCATCTATCCAAAAACATCTGGCGAAGTGGAAGCATTAAAAACGGAAACAGTTTAATTATGGCAGTCAATACAGAAAAAAATAGCTACACCGTAATTTTTGCGGTCATAATGGTGGTCATTGTCGGCTCCCTTCTAGCTTTTTTGGCCTCTGGTCTTAGACCAAGGATTGATGAGAACGAACGTTTCGAAAAGCAGCAGAACATTCTTTATGCAATGGGTGTGAGCCATAATGAAGATGCGGGAAGCGTTAATTTCATTCCAACAAATGTTGTTGAGGAAGAATTTTCCAAATACATAAAAAAACAGCTGGTTGTTGTTGGTTCAGAAACCAAGGAACGTGATGAAGCGTACCTGATTGACATGAAAAAACAACTGAACATTATCAAAAATGGTGATGAGGCCGAGTTACCACTGTTCATCGGAGAAAAAGATGGAAAGCAATTTTACATCATCCCCATGTATGGAAAAGGCCTTTGGGACGCTATTTGGGGATACATTTCCTTAGATGAGAACATGGTGGTTCAAGGCGTGGTTTTTGACCATAAAGGTGAAACACCTGGATTAGGTGCGAATATCAAGCTTCGCTACTTTATGGATGATTTCACGGGAGAATCTGTTTTGGACGGAAACCGTATTTCGGGAATCGCTGTCATCAAAGGTAATAACGACCCCCTGAACAATGACAAGGAAGACAACGAAGTCGATGCCTTAGCTGGAGCTACCATTACAGGAAATGGAGTTTCCGCCATGATCAAGGAGACATTAAAACTTTACAAACCTTATTTAGAAACAATTAGAACCAAATAATATGGGGCTACTTTCAAAAAAAGATGCAAATCTAATATTAGATCCATTAGCGGATAACAATCCTATCACCATACAGGTATTGGGTATCTGTTCTGCATTGGCGATTACGGCTGAACTCAAAGCTTCTGTGGTGATGTCACTTTCGGTGTTGTTCGTGCTTGGAGTTGGGAACGTGGTAATTTCTTTGTTGCGTAACGTGATTCCATCAAAAATTCGAATCATCGTTCAATTGATTGTGGTTGCTACCCTTGTTATTGTGGTCGACCAGGTATTGAAGGCTTTTGCATACGAACTGAGCAAAACTTTGGCAGTATTCGTTGGACTGATTATCACCAACTGTATCATTATGGGTCGATTTGAGGCCTTTGCCTTGGGGAACGGACCTTGGAAATCCTTTTTGGATGGAATAGGTAACGCTCTTGGATACGGAGTGATTTTAATTATTGTTGGCTTTTTCCGTGAACTTTTAGGTTCAGGAACATTATTTGGAATTCCAGTATTGGGAGATCCGATTGAAAAAACTGGATTGTACGCAACCGGATATGAGAACAATGGTTTTATGATTATTCCACCGGCAGCTTTGATTGTAGTTGGGATTATCATTTGGGTACAGCGTTCAAGAAATAAAGCATTAATAGAAGAAGCATAAAAGATTAGGGTATGTTAGAGCATGTAGAATTGTTTTTTAAGTCGATCTTCATAGATAATATGGTCTTTGCGGTCTTTTTGGGAATGTGTTCCTATTTGGCCGTATCCAAAAAAGTATCCACAGCTGTCGGATTGGGAGCAGCGGTAATCTTTGTTTTGGCTGTTACCGTTCCGTTGAACTGGTTGTTGGATCAATACCTATTGCGTGACGGAGCCTTGGTTTGGTTAGGCCCGGAATACGCAGATTATAACTTGAGCTTCCTGTCTTTCATCCTGTTTATTGCAACCATTGCCACCATGGTACAATTGGTTGAAATTGTGGTAGAAAAGTTTTCTCCGGCCCTTTATAACTCTTTGGGGATTTTCTTGCCGCTGATTGCTGTGAACTGTGCCATTTTAGGAGGTTCACTTTTTATGCAAGCAAGGGAGATTCCTTCCTTGGGATTGGCATTAAACTATGGCGTTAGTTCAGGAATCGGTTGGTTCTTGGCTATTTTGGCCATTGCCGCCATCCGTGAGAAGATAAGATACTCCAATGTTCCAGCTCCACTACGTGGATTGGGAATTACCTTCATCATTACTGGTTTAATGGGTATTGGATTCCAAAGTTTTGGTGGAATGTTGACAGGTGATAACGAGCCGCCCGAGGAAGTTGAGACAACTACCGCGGAAAGCATTGAAGAAAAAGAAATTAAAAAAGAGATTGAAGACGACGAAAAAGCAGTCTCTTATAACGAAGTCATAAACGAATAAGCATGATTTTAGCCACAAGTACTGGAGGTACTATTCTAATTACCGTTGTAGCATTTTTGGTGCTATTATTATTGTTGGTAGCCTTGTTGCTGTTCACCAAGGAGAAGTTGTCCCCGTCAGGACCGGTAACCATAACCATCAATGGTGAAAAGCAAATTGAGGTAGCTTCTGGAAATTCTTTATTGACAACATTGGGTAATCAAAAGGTGTTTTTACCATCTGCCTGTGGTGGAGGTGGAACCTGTATACAGTGTGAATGTCATGTACTTTCTGGTGGAGGAGAGGCGCTGCCTACGGAAACTCCCCATTTCTCCAAAAAGGAATTGAACCATGGAGCACGTTTGGCTTGTCAGGTAAAAGTGAAGCAGGATATGGAAATTACCATTCCTGAAGAAGTTTTTGGTATCAAAAAATGGGCTGCGAAGGTGGTTCGTAATTACAATGTGGCTTCGTTTATCAAGGAATTTGTTGTTGAGATTCCTGAGGAAATGAATTATAAAGCGGGAGGATATATCCAAATTGAGATTCCGCCTTGCGAAGTGAAGTACTCGGATATTGATATCACTGCGCACCCTGAAGAGCACGAAACTCCAGATAAGTTTCAGAACGAATGGGATAAATTCAATTTGTGGCCATTAGTAATGAAAAACACAGAAACAGTTGAGCGTGCCTATTCTATGGCTTCTTACCCAGCCGAGGGGCGCGAGATTATGTTGAACGTGCGTATTGCAACTCCGCCATGGGATCGTTCCAAAAACGGATGGATGGATGTAAACCCTGGAGTTGCATCATCTTATATATTCGGCTTAAAACCTGGTGATCCTGTTACTATCTCAGGTCCGTTTGGTGAATTCTTCATCAATGAATCAGAATCTGAGATGCTGTACGTAGGAGGTGGAGCCGGTATGGCCCCAATGCGTTCGCACCTATATCACTTGTTCAAAACACTAAAGACCAATAGAAAAGTTACCTATTGGTATGGTGGACGTTCCAAGAGAGAACTCTTTTACATTGATCATTTCAAGCAATTGGAAAAAGAATTCCCGAACTTCAAATTCTATATGGCACTTTCCGAGCCTTTGGAAGAAGATAACTGGAAGGTGAAAGAAGATATTGATTCGGAAGGAGATGGTTTCGTTGGATTTATCCATAATTGTGTTATCGACAATTATTTAGACCATCACGATGCACCTGAGGATATTGAACTTTATTTCTGTGGACCACCGTTAATGAACAAAGCGGTTCAAAAAATGGGTGAGGATTTCGGAATCCCGGATGAAAACATCAGGTTCGACGACTTTGGTGGATAAAAATTGATTATGTCACCTCGAGCGCAGTCGAGAGGTAAACCAATACACCTAACCGATGCGAAAGTGTCGGTTTTTTTATGGAGCAACGAAGGGAATTAACGGAGCAAGAATTACATAACCTAGCAATGAATATTGTGGGGAGGCAGTTGGAAGCTGATGGCTACGAATTTATGGCTATAAACAGCAAACCCAAAAAGAACCCCCAATACGTTTGTTTGAAGGAGAAGGTATTGCATTTTATCGTGGTTCGAAATGTGGAGTTTCCGAATAATCCAAAGGATTATGATCTCGAGCTGATGCTGAAGGTGAAGGACCATGCTATAAAATTTGAAGCTCGAACATATTTTGCTGGTGTTGGGCTCTCAAACGCCTCAAATAGGGAGTTGCCCGTGTATTTAAATGAAGAGTATATCGTCGATTACCAAGGGTTGATAGAAATTTAAAAATGAGAAAACTAGTTTTTGTATTAGCCAGTGTGCTTTTGTTTGGATGCGCGCAAGGACCAATGATAAAAAATCAGAATGTTGGCAATGCCTTAGGCACCACGTATTCCATCATCTATGTTACTAATGAGGAATTGGATTTTCAAATGGAGATCGACTCTGTTTTTCAGGTGATAAACCGATCGATGTCAACCTATATTCCAACCTCCGATATCTCAAAAATCAATAGGGGAGACTCTACCATTGTTGTGGATCAGATGTTCAAGGAGGTTTTTGAGACTTCAACACAAGTTTACAAGACTTCTAACGGCTATTTTGACCCGACTATTGGGGTTTTGGCCAATGCTTGGGGTTTTGGCCCTGGTGAACAGATTGAACTCGATAGTTTGAAGGTGGATAGTTTGTTGAGTTATGTTGGATGGGATAAAGTAGCATTGAATACCGACGGAACTATTTCCAAATCCCACCCCGAAATCCGTTTTGATTTTAATGCCGTGGCAAAGGGATATAGCATAGACCGACTTGGAGCGCTGTTGGATGCCAAAGGAATTGAAAACTATTTAGTGGAAGTAGGTGGAGAGGTCTTGACCAAAGGGAGGAATCCAATTTCACAGAAAAAGTGGTCTGTGGGCATTGATGATCCCCAAGTAGAAACAGGAAGGCAGCTTAAACGGATTGTGTCGCTGGAAGACAAGGCCATGGCTTCTTCCGGAAACTACAGAAAGTTTAGGATAGACCCTGACACTGGAAAGAAATATGTGCATACCATAGACCCCAAAACAGGCTATACCAAAACCTCCAACGTCTTGGCAACAAGTGTGGTGGCCAGTACTTGTTCGGAAGCAGATGCCTATGCCACTGCTTTTATGGCCATGAATTTATCCGCTTCCAAGGAATTGCTAGAGAAAGAGACCTCCTTGGAAGGATATATCATCTATTTGGATCATGAAGGAAACGCCAAGGAGTTTATGACCCCTGGTTTTGAAAAGTTGATCAAGGAATAATTATTTTGAGACCAACGGAATGATTTCCCCTTTGGCCAATCGATACTTTTCAATGTCGTCAGTGGAGAGCTTAGCGGTATAGTCCACTTCTTCAACCTTAAAACCAATTGCTCTAAGTTTGTCAAAGTAATCCCTGCCATAAATTCGGACATGATCATACTGTCCAAAAATTTTAGCGCGTTCTTTTTTATCGGTTATGGAATCGTCCTCAAAGGTTTTATCTCTTTTTAGATCTTGAGGAATTTGAAAAATACCCCAGCCTCCGGGTTTTAAAACCCTAAACAACTCTTGCATGGCCTTTATATCATCTGGGATGTGCTCTAGGACATGATTGCAGAGAATCACATCGAAGGAATCATTGTCAAATGGAAGATCGCAGATATCCGCTTTTACATCCGCCAATGGAGAATTTAAGTCGGTAGTAGTATAGTCAATGTTGTTTAGTTGCTTGAACCTTTTGTAAAATGCCTGTTCCGGGGCAAAATGTAGCAAGCTGAGGTTTTGGGTAAAGAAATTCGTTTCGTTTTTCAAAAACAACCAGAGCAATCGATGTCTTTCTAAAGAAAGGGTAGAAGGGGAGAGCACATTTTCCCTTGGATTTTCATATCCATATGGAAGAAAAGTTCGAAAACTTTTACCATCAATGGGATCTACATGCTTTTGCCCTCTTAAAAAAAGCGCAATCAACGGTCTCACCCAATAACTCAACTTAATTAGCCAAGGTCTAGGAATGAGGTTTAGAAAATATTTAAAAATGTTTGACATATATTATGCTGACACGAATTACGCTAATTCTCACAAATGTTAAAGTAATACTCTTTTATAACACAAGCTGTCTTGGCCAAAATTAATAAGTAATCCGAGTTTGAGTTTTGAAACTGCCAAATAATTAAGAGTTTGTTTTACATGACTACTTGTTAACATTTGTACAGCTTTCAGTTCCAGAATTATTTTGTTGTCAATAACGAAATCAGCAAAATAGTTCTGCTTAAGTAACTTGCCTTTGTACTTAATTGGATATTGCATTTCTTTCCGATACGGAACACCATTTTCTTTTAGTTCAAATTCCAATGCTTCACCATAAACAGCTTCATTGAATCCTTTTCCTAATTCAGTATGGATATCCATACAAAGACCGATAATAAAGTAAGATTCATGTTTATATAATACCTCTTTAGCCATAGTCGATATGATTTATTGATTTTAAAGAGGTCGACTTTGTGTAATTCGCGAAATTCGTGTCAATCTAATTTAAAGTGCGAGCTTCTGACTTTTGAACTCGGCTTCCTCATCACTTTTAATACCCAAGGCATCATATATGTATTGAAATGTTGATAAAAGCTCTGGTTTTCCATCAACCAATGCCACATCATGCTCAAAATGGGCACTTGGTTTACCGTCGGCAGTTAAGATGGTCCAACCATCTTTAAGTTGTTTTATCCTTCGGGTACCCATATTGATCATGGGTTCGATAGCAACCACCATTCCATTGACGAATTTTTTCCCACGGCCACGCTTTCCGTAGTTTGGCATTTGAGGATCTTCATGGAGCTCGGTTCCCAAACCGTGTCCCACAAGTTCACGCACAACCCCATAACCATGACTTTCGCAATAGTGTTGGATGGCATATCCTACGTCACCAACACGATTCCCTTCTTTGAAAGCCCTTATACCTACATAAAGGGATTCTTTGGTAACGCGAAGTAATTTTTTAGTTTCTTCGGCAACTTCGCCGACTTCAAAAGTATAGGCATGATCACCATAGTATCCATTTTTTAAGGCACCACAATCGACGGAAATAATATCTCCTTCCTTTAAAGGTTCGGTATTTGGAATACCATGGACGACCTGGGCATTAGGACTCCAATTTAAGGTGTTTGGGAAGTCGTACATACCTAGAAATCCAGGTTCTGCTCCTTGCTCTCTTATAAAGTCTTCAGCTAATTTATCTAGGCGCAAAGGATTAGCACCAGGCTTGATTTCCGAAGCCAACATTCCTAAGGTTTTGGATACCACCAATGCGCTTTCACGCATCAACTCAATCTCCTCTGCAGTCTTAATTTTTACCATGGGAGCAAAGATACACTGAAATCAGTTAATGGCCCTGTTTCCTAACGATTGATGCCAGCTTAAACCAATGATTTTTGCGTCATTAGCTCTGGTTGTTCAATGCCCAAAAGCTTTAAAATTGTAGGTGCAATGTCACCCAAAACACCATCTTGAATTTCTGTGATTTCTCCATCGACCAAAATGAGCGGAACTGGATTGGTAGTATGCGCTGTATTGGGACTTCCATCCGGATTGATCATTGTATCACAATTTCCATGATCCGCTATTACGATGGTTGAATAACCATTCTCCAAACCAGTTGTAATGACATCACGGGCACATGTATCAACTGTTTCACAAGCTTTTATAGCTGCCTCCATGACTCCGGTATGCCCTACCATATCAGGGTTTGCGAAATTTAGACAGATAAAGTCGGTTTCACCTGTTTTCAATTCGGGAACTATGGCATCGCGTATATCAAAAGCACTCATCTCCGGTTGCAAATCGTAGGTTGCTACCTTTGGAGAAGGACATAGAATGCGTTTCTCCCCATCGAAAGGTTCTTCCCTTCCACCATTGAAGAAAAAGGTAACATGTGGGTATTTTTCGGTCTCAGCGATTCGAATTTGCTTTTTACCATGTTTTGCCAGAACCTCGCCAAGCGTATCCTTGATGTTTTCTTTGTCATAAACGACCTTGATTCCTTCGAAAGAATCGTCGTAGTTCGTCATGGTAACATAATACAGATTTAATTTATGCATGTTTTGCTCATGAAAGTCTTCTTGACTAAGCACCTGTGTTAATTCACGACCTCTATCTGTTCTAAAGTTGAAAAAGATAATAATGTCACCTTCAGAAATTTTAGCAATGGGAGTGTTGTCCTCATTCGTCAGCACTAAAGGTTTGATGAATTCATCCGTGGTACCTTCGTCATAGCTTTTTTGCATGGCTTCGGATATATCGGATACTTTCTCGCCAATATTGTTCACCAAGACATCATAGGCCAATTTTACCCTTTCCCATCTTTTATCGCGATCCATGGCATAGTATCGTCCCACCACGGTTGCCAATTTTGTGTTCTTGTCAGAGCAATAGTTGTTCACATCCTCAAGAAAACCCTTACCACTTTTGGGGTCAACATCCCTTCCATCTGTAAAGGCATGAACATAGGATTTTTGTACACCACTTTCATCTGCTGCTTTGATCAAAGCTTTTAAGTGATCCACATGGCTATGAACTCCTCCATCACTTACCAGACCTAAAAAGTGAACTGATTTGTCATTGCTTTTTGCATGCTTGAAGGCGCTGTTCAAGACCTCTTCGTCTTTTAAAGTGTCTTCTTTGACCGCTTTGTTGATTTTAGCTAAATCTTGATAGACAATTCTACCGGCACCAAGGTTCATATGTCCGACTTCACTGTTACCCATTTGGCCTTCAGGAAGACCCACGTTCATACCATCGGTGAGAAGATTGGCATCGGCGTATTTGCCATATAATGAATCTATGAATGGAGTGTCGGCCTGTTCTATTGCGGAAACTTTGGGATCTGGTGATTTTCCCCAACCATCCAGAATCATAAGAATCACTTTTTTATCCATGTTCGCTGAATTAAGCTCCAAAAATAACTTGATTTGGCTGGATGCGCCAGTATTCGGGCTAATTTCTGCCTCAGGATTTGTTAATTATTTATGTTAAAAAATGAGGCCTTGTTAAAATTTAGTTATTTATCTGTTAATGCTGTAACATTTGGCGTCGTAGGCAGTCTATTTTTATAGTAGTTAATCATTAATCAAAAATTATTCATCATGAAAAAAACAATCCTAACCGTAGCTGCGGCCTTTATGTTCGTGGTTACAGGCGCTTTTGCCACCGAACCAGAAACTTTTGTTAAAGACGATTTGATTGTTACGGCAATCCCTGATGAACTTAGCTCTTTTTGCAAAGCAATCTTAAAGGGCGACGTTGACACGGTCAAAAAATTAATCGAACTCGGCGAAGATGTAAACAAAAAATCGATGGGTATGGCTCCCATTCATTTTGCGGCCCGTTACAACAAAGCTGAGATTTTGGAATTGCTCATCGAAAATGGAGCGGATGTAAAAAAACGTTGCGATAAAGGATACACTGCCAAAAGATATGCAGAGTTGTCCAATGCCACAGCAGCCTTGGATATTTTAAAATCGGCTATGAAAAAATAAGGAAGGGGTTTATTCATCCAAATTAAAAAAGCCCGTCCATTAAGGACGGGCTTTTTTCTCATTTACTTATATAGTGTCCGTGTAAAAGAGTATTTCTTCTTTTAAAAATCAAATCCTGTAATGACCCGGTACAAAAATGCATAAAGGGCCATGGTCAATAAAATACCACAAAAGATTGTGTATCCTTTCAATAATACAACCACAAAACTTGGTCTGCAGTTATCGAATGCCTCCGTATAGAGTTGCTTAAAATGTAATAGTGTTCCCATTGTTCTCTAATTTAATAGCACAAATGGGGTTAAGAAGGTCTTGGTGATCTGGGGTTGGACAAAGGTAATCAAAACAGGATAAAGCCCATTTTTAATCGATAAAGCGCCGATTCTATCGACCTCTATATTTTTCTATGGCTTCTTGGATTTTTTCAATTCTATTTTCGGGGTCGGGATGTGTACTTTGAAATTCAGGTACTCTATTTGGTCCTGCGGCCGCCTTTAATATTTTCATAACCTCGATCATCTCGTAAGGGTCATAACCCGCCTGGATCATAAATAAAACCCCAAGTTCGTCACTTTCGAGTTCGTCCCCTCGTCCATTTTTGAGCAAGGTATTCTGGCCTATGCCACTTACCAATCCTCCCATATCACCACCTACCGATGCTCCCATAGTGAGCGTTTGCCAAAAACTACTTTCCGCAATTCGTTCTGCGGAATGTCTTCCGATCACATGGGCTATTTCATGACCCAAAACACCTGCAAGTTGTGCTTCTGTCAATTTGGAAAAAAGGGCATATGTGATAAAACATTGTCCGCCTGGAAGGGCAAATGCATTGATGGTTCTATCGTCGGCAAGCAGATGAAAATCGTATTCATAAGGTGTTTCACGAGCGATACTGCTTCTTACTAATTTTTGCCCTACGGCATCAACCAAAGCTTGCATTCTTTCATCGGGATAAAGCCCACCATGTTGCTGGGCCATTTCGGGAGCACTTTGTAAACCAATGGCTATTTCTTGTTCGGCAGACATGTTGATGTTCTGAACTCTGCCCGTATATGGATTTTCTTGCTTGTTATTGCATCGCTGAATAAATGCAAAGGCCACAATGGCCAATCCGATCAGGATTCGGATTTTCCAACTTCCTCTTCTCATGGTGTTAGTGTTCTTGAGGAATCAAGTTACAAAAAATGCGCTATAAAAGAACTGGGTTGATATCCAAAATGTTATCCTGAATGTAGGTCCTTAGAAAGCCAGAGGTAAAGTGTTCACACCCCAAAAAATCTTGGTACTGAAGTTGTTTTAGAATATTCACTTTTCTAAAAGCGGTTAACATGGGTATGGAAATAGGGGCATAGCTATAGTGCCAAGGCTCGTATTTAAAACCTCGTCGCTTAGGCTCATCGGTATACACTAGGTAATACCCAAATTTTTCTGAATTCTCATCGAGCCAAAGCTTAAAATCTTCAAAAGGGCCACCTGCCTCAAACTTTTCGGGTACCAGGACGTCTCCAGTTACTTTTGGATAGCCATTAATGATATCGATATCGGTACCCCAATGATGTCTACTGGTTCCTGGGATAGTGGAGTATTCTATGATTTTATCAATTGCGTCCAGTGGTTCCATTCCATCATCTTCAGTGAAACGGAGATATTTTCGTTCCCAAATGCCTTCCTGACGATAAAAATCCCTAAAACTGGAGACCATTTTGATATCAAATCCATCCGTATAGGCAGCTTTCTTCATTTTTACAAAAGCTTCATAAGCTTCTTCGCGTAGATTGATTCCTTCACCAAAGAGATCTATATCAGCTTTTCCCATTAATTCATCCACAGAATAATCTGTGGTTGATTGCAAAGGAAAAATAGGAGGGAAGGCGCATGCCATACTTGTTATGGAAGCTGTTTTTATGAAACTCCTTCTTTTCATGAAATAGATTTATTGGGCAAGTTAAGAAGTATTTTGGAACGTATCGTGCAGTTTTTGGTATTTAGCATTTACTCTGAAATGTAAAGATACCCTTGGAATTTTTGTCTTAACTCAACTACCGTAAGCGTATAAAAATAAATTCCAGATGATAGGCCAGTATCTCTGGATATTACTAGGTTACGGTTAGAAACACCATTGAATTCGTTGGCGTAGTTCAGCTTGGAATATACCAAAACGCCATATCTATTGTATACATTTAAAAGATTATTGGGGAAGTTTTCTATGCCATCAACAATCAAATTGTCATTGATGCCATCACCATTTGGCGTTAAAAAGTAGTTGTCAAGCTCCAGCACGGTAAATGGCTCAAGTATGCCATCCGAACCTCCTAATGTCAATATTTCATAGTTGTTAGGTACAAACGCTTCCGAAGTGATACTTCCAATTTGCAAATTACCACTGATGGCTGAATTGCCAAGCTGTTCCCAGCGGTTTTCAGTTTTGCTCCAACCAACAACCGTTAAATTATCCATTGTGTCGGTCAATTGGCCAACGTTACTATTTAAGTCCCATGTCAGGGTAACCACAGAACGCTGGCTGCTCTCCAATTTCCAAAACTCAAGCTCACTTATTTGGAGGTCATCGAACTCTTTGTTAGCTGTGTCAAATTGCTGGGTTATTGATATCGGGTTGTTGGGATTTTCAAAGAAATAAGCACATCTGACTAGATTGTTAGGAGCTATTGAGGTTAATGTAAGATATCTTAACCGTTGTCCATCTCCAATTGGGAAAGTAACTATTTCCTTGTTGGTGGCTCCGGAATAACCGTTGACATGTGCTAAATCACCTGCTCCGGTATCAAATGCACTTCCCATAAAATTAAGGTAGCTGCCAGAAGTGTCCTTAGCAGTCAAAACATCACCTATAATAAAATTGGCGTTATTGGTAACACCAACCCAAGTATTCAAAAGTAAACCTTCATCGGTTACAATTTCAATGTCCTCAAAAATAGGACTGGATGATCCGGAAATAGTTAAACGAAGAGGACTGTAAAATCCAGTTAATCCGAGGTTATTTTCAAAGATTCCATCATTGATCAAATCAATATGAAAACCTACAGAAGCATTCGTGTGAAACTGGAGGCTGCCAAAATTATGCACTGCGTCCTGCCCACACAACAATGATGTAAAAGTTAGTATGAACCCTAGCAAAATTGGTTTGGTATAGATTTTTGTTCTCAACATATACACCTCAAGGTTTGATATTGAACCACGCATGTTCCGTTTGTAATTACCCAATATTTTTTAATCCCTCATTATTTGCTGCCACTCCACGCCATCACTTTGCAGAACATAGCAGCCTCCATTACGAATTTGAGTGCTATTTCCCCCATTATCAGTCCTGTAACGTGTGCAAGATCTGTTGCTTCCTGAATAATTTTTAATGATATAGACTCGGCCTTGACAAGTATTTGCATTCGGTAGGGTTATGTTCGGAAAGCCACCGGTCATTATGACTGTATAATGGTCTTCTGTTAGCGTGATACTGCTGGTGATTCTTAAAATTGCCATCGACATGGATCCGTTGACTTGTAAGGTCGAATTCGCCATTTGACCTGTGTTTACACCCACTCTGGGTTTTGCATTTAAAGAATTTGAACTCCCTTGAATTCTAAATAGCTCTTTCAGCTGCTGATCTCTATAATCGAAGCGTTTAAAAAGAAAAGGTTCGGCGCCATCATCGGCAATGATAAACTCCAATTCTCCATTGTTGGAAGTTCCGTTGGAGCCAATTTCAAAAAAATCGGTACCTGCGGCACTACCTTTAAGTCTAAAATTTCCCTCACTATTTGTGAAGAACATCGGTTTGTAAAAGGCTGCTGCATCCGCTTGAAATTGAAGGGCTGAGACTCCGTTGTTGCCTTTGACATAAGTGAGATATTGATTGCCATCTGTATAATCGAGATAATTTTGAACCAAACCAAGTGTTTGGCGTCTTCCAAACTCCAGCATACTAACATTGTTAGATCTGATATCCATACTGACATCATTCGTTGTTCCTAAAAATGACCCATTATTACCTACATTTCCTGTCAGAAGCCAATTTGAATTTGAAGTGGTCACCCAGTTGCTCCCATCGAAAATAAATAATTGGCGCGAGTCTGTGTTGAACAGCATTTGTCCTTGTTGCATGCCGGTAATAGCATTTATTTCTGAAGTGCTTCCAAGAGTAAGACTGAACAATAGTCCTGCCTCTAATTGAGTATAAGAAACGTTGAACGTTAATACTAAGCCTAATAGCGTGATTACTTTCTTCATGACTGTCTATAAATCTAAAACGGTAAACATAAATTCGGAATTAAACCTAAATCGGTTACCGGCTCCATTATCATTGTCACCAATAATAACCTCAAAACCTGCTGGAGTTTGATTGTTATAGGATATTCCGGGGTCATCATTTCCTGCTCCGCCTCTTCCAGGCTGAGTCAATTGTATGATATAGTTTGCATCCGATACCAATCCAGCTGGTAGATTAACCCTGTAACGACCATTTCCACCCAATTTGGTAACCGTAATACCCGGAGTTGCCCTTACTACGGATCCATTAGAGGCAATTTTTCCAAATGCCTTAATTGGACTTTCATAATATGCACCTCCATTGGCTCCGACTGAGATGCTGTTGTCGGTTTCGGCTCCTACGACATTGGCAGTTTGATCTGTTCCATTTTCATTGGTATAGGTTATTACGCCAGTTCCATTGTTCTGTGATAGGTTGGTTACTGTTTCGTCAACCGACCCTCCACCATCACTTAAGGTTATGGTGATGCCTGATTTGCTCAAAGTCTGTACAGGTCCCGCTGGTCCGGGAGGTCCTTGTTCACCAATTGGTCCTTGTTCCCCTATGGGTCCCTGCGGACCTACTGGTCCTTGGTCGCCTATAGGTCCTTGTGATCCTTGCAATCCAACCGGTCCTTGGTTCCCATCGGGTCCTTGATTCCCTACAGGTCCTTGTAACCCTACCGGTCCTTGTGGCCCCTGGTTCCCATCAGGTCCCTGGTTTCCGTCGGGTCCTTGTAACCCTACCGGTCCTTGCGGTCCCTGGTTTCCGTCAGGCCCTTGGTTCCCGTCAGGCCCCTGGTTCCCTATTGGTCCTTGTGGTCCTTGGTTCCCATCGGGTCCCTGGTTTCCGTCAGGTCCTTGATTTCCTACTGGCCCTTGTGGTCCCTGGTTCCCATCCGGTCCTTGGTTTCCATCCGGTCCCTGGTTCCCATCAGGCCCCTGGTTTCCTACAGGTCCTTGTAACCCTACCGGTCCTTGTGGCCCCTGGTTTCCGTCAGGTCCCTGGTTCCCATCCGGTCCTTGGTTCCCATCGGGCCCCTGGTTTCCATCCGGTCCCTGGTTCCCTATTGGTCCTTGTGGTCCTTGGTTCCCATCCGGTCCCTGGTTTCCGTCAGGTCCTTGATTTCCTACTGGCCCTTGTGGTCCCTGGTTTCCGTCCGGTCCCTGGTTCCCATCCGGCCCCTGGTTTCCGTCCGGCCCCTGGTTCCCATCCGGTCCCTGGTTTCCTATTGGTCCTTGCGGTCCCTGGTTCCCATCCGGTCCCTGGTTCCCTATTGGTCCTTGTGGTCCTTGGTTCCCATCCGGTCCCTGGTTTCCGTCAGGCCCTTGGTTCCCATCCGGTCCTTGGTTTCCATCCGGTCCCTGGTTCCCATCGGGTCCCTGGTTTCCTATTGGCCCCTGTGGTCCGACAGGTCCCTGGTTACCGTCAGGTCCTTGGTTTCCGTCTGGTCCCTGGTTCCCATCAGGCCCCTGGTTTCCGTCGGGTCCTTGTAACCCTACCGGTCCTTGCGGTCCCTGGTTCCCATCGGGTCCTTGATTTCCTATTGGCCCTTGCGGCCCCTGGTTTCCGTCGGGTCCTTGTAACCCTACCGGTCCTTGCGGTCCCTGGTTCCCGTCAGGTCCTTGGTTCCCATCGGGTCCTTGGTTTCCATCCGGTCCTTGGTTCCCATCCGGTCCTTGGTTCCCATCCGGTCCCTGGTTTCCTATTGGTCCCTGGTTTCCGTCCGGTCCTTGGTTACCGTCAGGCCCCTGGTTCCCGTCGGGTCCCTGGTTTCCAACCGGTCCCTGGTTCCCATCGGGTCCCTGGTTTCCTATTGGTCCTTGTGGTCCCTGGTTCCCATCAGGTCCTTGTGGTCCCTGGTTCCCATCCGGTCCCTGGTTACCGTCCGGTCCTTGATTTCCTATTGGTCCCTGTGGTCCCTGGTTCCCATCGGGTCCCTGGTTTCCATCAGGTCCCTGGTTCCCATCCGGTCCTTGGTTCCCATCGGGCCCCTGGTTTCCATCGGGTCCTTGATTTCCTATTGGCCCCTGTGGTCCGACAGGTCCCTGGTTACCGTCAGGTCCTTGGTTTCCATCAGGTCCTTGGTTTCCATCAGGTCCTTGGTTCCCATCGGGTCCTTGGTTTCCGTCCGGTCCCTGGTTCCCATCGGGTCCTTGGTTCCCATCGGGTCCCTGGTTCCCATCGGGTCCTTGGTTCCCATCCGGTCCCTGGTTCCCATCAGGTCCCTGGTTCCCATCGGGTCCTTGGTTTCCTACAGGTCCTTGTAACCCTACCGGTCCTTGTGGCCCCTGGTTCCCATCGGGTCCCTGGTTTCCGTCAGGTCCTTGATTTCCTACTGGCCCTTGTGGTCCTTGGTTCCCAGCGGGCCCCTGGTTTCCTATCGGCCCTTGTGGTCCCTGGTTTCCGTCGGGTCCCTGGTTTCCATCAGGCCCCTGGTTCCCATCAGGCCCTTGATTTCCTATTGGTCCTTGCAGCCCCACTGGTCCTTGCGGCCCCTGGTTTCCGTCAGGTCCTTGGTTTCCATCAGGTCCTTGGTTCCCATCGGGTCCTTGATTTCCTATTGGTCCTTGCGGTCCCTGGTTCCCATCGGGTCCCTGGTTCCCGTCGGGTCCCTGGTTCCCATCGGGTCCCTGGTTACCGTCAGGCCCCTGGTTTCCTATTGGCCCTTGTGGTCCCTGGTTCCCATCGGGTCCTTGGTTTCCGTCCGGCCCCTGGTTCCCATCAGGTCCTTGCGGTCCCTGGTTCCCATCCGGTCCTTGCAGCCCCACTGGTCCCTGGTTCCCATCCGGTCCCTGGTTTCCATCGGGTCCCTGGTTCCCATCGGGTCCTTGGTTTCCGTCCGGCCCCTGGTTTCCATCAGGTCCTTGGTTCCCATCGGGTCCCTGGTTCCCATCAGGTCCTTGGTTCCCGTCCGGTCCCTGGTTACCGTCGGGTCCCTGGTTTCCTATTGGCCCCTGTAGTCCGACCGGTCCCTGGTTTCCGTCAGGCCCTTGGTTCCCATCGGGTCCCTGGTTCCCATCGGGTCCTTGGTTCCCATCCGGTCCCTGGTTCCCATCAGGTCCTTGATTACCGTCGGGTCCTTGGTTTCCGTCGGGTCCTTGTAACCCTACCGGTCCTTGCGGTCCCTGGTTCCCATCCGGTCCCTGGTTCCCATCGGGCCCCTGGTTTCCATCAGGTCCTTGATTTCCTATTGGTCCCTGTGGTCCTTGGTTCCCATCCGGTCCCTGGTTTCCGTCGGGTCCTTGTAACCCTACCGGTCCTTGTGGTCCCTGGTTTCCGTCAGGTCCTTGATTTCCTATTGGCCCTTGTGGTCCCTGGTTCCCATCGGGTCCCTGGTTTCCGTCCGGCCCCTGGTTCCCATCCGGTCCCTGGTTTCCGTCCGGTCCCTGTGGTCCTTGGTTCCCATCGGGTCCCTGTGGTCCTTGGTTCCCATCGGGTCCCTGGTTTCCATCAGGTCCCTGGTTCCCATCCGGTCCTTGGTTCCCATCCGGCCCCTGGTTTCCATCGGGTCCTTGATTTCCTATCGGTCCTTGTGGTCCCTGGTTCCCATCGGGTCCTTGGTTCCCGTCAGGTCCTTGTGGTCCTTGGTTTCCTACGGGCCCTTGTGGTCCCTGGTTCCCATCTGGTCCCTGGTTTCCGTCGGGTCCTTGATTTCCTATTGGTCCTTGCGGTCCCTGGTTCCCATCGGGTCCTTGATTTCCTATTGGTCCTTGCGGTCCCTGGTTCCCATCGGGTCCTTGGTTCCCGTCAGGTCCTTGTGGTCCTTGGTTTCCATCCGGTCCCTGGTTCCCATCCGGTCCCTGATTTCCGTCAGGTCCTTGGTTTCCTATTGGTCCTTGTGGTCCCTGGTTCCCATCCGGTCCTTGGTTTCCGTCGGGTCCCTGGTTTCCTATTGGTCCTTGTAACCCTACCGGTCCTTGTGGCCCCTGATTTCCTATTGGTCCCTGTGGTCCCTGGTTCCCATCCGGTCCTTGGTTTCCATCGGGTCCTTGGTTTCCGTCAGGCCCCTGTGGTCCCTGGTTTCCTACTGGTCCTTGGTTCCCATCGGGTCCCTGGTTCCCATCGGGTCCTTGGTTCCCATCCGGTCCCTGGTTTCCGTCCGGTCCCTGGTTACCGTCAGGCCCCTGGTTTCCTATTGGCCCTTGCGGTCCCTGGTTTCCATCCGGTCCCTGGTTCCCATCGGGTCCTTGGTTCCCATCCGGTCCCTGGTTTCCATCCGGTCCTTGGTTCCCATCCGGTCCCTGGTTTCCATCCGGTCCTTGATTTCCTATTGGTCCCTGGTTCCCTATTGGTCCTTGTGGTCCTTGGTTCCCATCCGGCCCCTGGTTCCCATCGGGTCCCTGGTTTCCTATTGGCCCCTGTGGTCCGACAGGTCCCTGGTTACCGTCAGGCCCTTGGTTCCCGTCTGGTCCTTGATTTCCTATTGGTCCTTGTGGTCCCTGGTTTCCATCCGGTCCCTGGTTTCCATCCGGTCCCTGGTTTCCGTCCGGTCCTTGGTTACCGTCAGGCCCCTGGTTTCCTATTGGTCCTTGTGGTCCTTGGTTCCCATCCGGTCCCTGGTTTCCGTCGGGTCCCTGGTTCCCATCAGGTCCTTGGTTCCCATCGGGTCCCTGGTTTCCATCCGGTCCTTGGTTCCCATCCGGTCCCTGGTTCCCATCGGGCCCCTGGTTTCCATCAGGTCCTTGATTTCCTATTGGTCCCTGTGGTCCCTGGTTCCCATCCGGTCCCTGGTTTCCGTCGGGTCCTTGTAACCCTACCGGTCCTTGTGGTCCCTGGTTTCCGTCAGGTCCTTGGTTTCCATCAGGTCCT